>NZ_JADMKU010000029.1 GCF_018219815.1 Thalassovita aquimarina | reverse complement strand
CCTTCGACCGGGTGATCCACATCTGAGCGGGACCACCCCGGCAAAAAGAAACGGCGCGGAAATCCCGCGCCGTTTTTGTTACTATTAAAGGGTGGGTCAGCCCTGTTCGAGCGCACCGCCGGCCTGCACCCAATGGGCTAAGCCGCCGATGTTATGCACCTCGTCATAACCCATCTGCTGCAGCATCATCGCGGCACTGTGCGATCGCGCGCCCGAGGCGCAGTAGACCGCGATCGGGCCGCAATCCTTCAGCTCGGCAATGAAATCGGGATGGCGCGGGTCGGCCATGTCGCGCAGTCGCATCAACGGGATGTGGATCGCGCCCTTTGCCTTGCCGGAATTGGCGACCTCGCCATGTTCGCGCACGTCGATGACTGTGATCGCGCCTTCGTCCGACTGCGCAATGGCTTCGGCGGCGGTCATGCCCTGCGGGCGCTGTTGTCTCAGAAAGAACATGTCATTCCCTTTCGCAAATCCACTGTCCGACAATGCGGCGTTGCAGTAAACATAACATTCAAAAAAATGAATGCAATACTTGCTGCGGAAATCCGTCCCTTTTGAGCGTTCAGGGCTGATATTTTACGCAGATGGGATGAAGTTGAGGACTTCAGGCGGCATCGGGACTGCCGGATCGCGCCTCGAAAGCGCGCTGCATTCCGTTCGGGGCAGGGGCGGCATTGTATAACGGCCCCGCCGGGGCCGTTATGTCCTGCCGATCACATCGGCGGCAGAAGGGTGATCGTGGTGTGCGCGCCCTTGCGGCGCAATGCGTGAACCTCTGCCAACTCGGAGTCCTCGATCCAGCCCGTCGCGGCGTCGGCATCGGGAAAGGCCAGCAGAACATGCGCCGGGATCCCGCCGCCATTGTCTTCCAGCACCGTCTTGTCCGCCCCGCCGGCGATCGGGTAGCCGCCATGCTTTTTCACCGCGGCACCGCCGACCTTATAATACTGTTGAAGCGTTTCCGGGTCCTTGGGGTCCATTTGTACAACGACGTAATGGGTCATGATGTTTTCCTTCAGTGTGATGACGGGGCGCAGATTGACGAATTGCGGGTTGTCAGGGAATTGACTAACTCTGCAGATGGGTTGTGCGGAAAGCGAGGAAGGTGATGCAGGACTGGGATACGCTGCGATACGTGTTGGCGATTGTGCGCGAAGGCGGGCTCAGCGGGGCGGCGCGGGCGCTTGGCGTCAACCACGCGACGGTATCGCGGCAGCTCGACAAGGCAGAGGCGGCAGCGGGAACGCAGCTGTTCACGCGGCTTGCCACCGGGTTGGTGCCGACCGGCGCCGGCCAGGAAGCGGCACAGCGGGCCGCCGCGATGGAGGCGGAGGTGCTGGCGCTTGACCTGGCGCTGGCGGCGCGCGACGAGCGGGCGACCGGAAAGCTGACTGTAACGGTGCCGCCGCTGATCACCGCCTCGGGATTCGCCGAGGACGTGGCCGCCTATCGCAAGACCTATCCGGGCGTCGATCTGAGGATTCTGGGCGACAACCAGATCCTCGACCTCCACCGGCGCGAGGCCGATATCGCGATCCGGGTGTCGAGCGATCCCGCCGAAAGCCTGTGGGGCCGCGCGGTAACGCAGCAGCGGGCAGGGTGGTTCGCGACATCCGGTTTCATCGAACGCCACGCCGCTGCGCTGCGGGGCGACGGAACGGCGGTGCCGGTAATTTCCTTCACCGGATGGGCGGATCCCGTGCCGAAGGGGCTTCTTCAAAATCTGCCGGGCTCTGTCGTGGCGTTGACGACCGATGACATGGTCAGCGCGGTTGCGCTGGCCGAGACCGGTGCTGCCATGGTTCGGATGCCACATTTCCTGGGTGCGCGGCACGCGATGCTCGGACGCGTGCCGGGATTGCCGCTGGTCGACTACCTGCCGATCTGGATCCTGACCCATCCCGACCTGCGCCGTGTCCCACGCGTGGCCGAATTCATGCGCATCGCAGGCGAAGGGTTTGCCGCGCGCCGGCCGCTTTACCTTGGCTCTGACTAGGGGCGCGGTCCGTGGAACGGCGGATTTATCGGTCTGCCCGCAGGCGTCATGTGCAACGGTGAAAGCCGTGCAATGTCGTGCAAGCCCCTGAAATCATTTTCAATCCGGGTGCCGCTGTTGAGTTTGGCCGTTGCCCTGTATTCCATGCGGGAAATCGTGACGTCGGGAAGTGCCGGTCAAGTTGCGCGTGTTCATTGTTTGTTCGCATTTTGCTATTGGAGACTCGCGGCAGCTCGACTATCTGTAAGGGGCTGGACCCGGGGGCTTGTATGGCTGAGCTTAAGAAAATCGAGGTGCGCGGTGCGCGCGAACACAATCTGAAAGACATCGACGTGGATATCCCGCGCGACGAACTGGTGGTGATCACCGGTCTGTCGGGGTCGGGGAAATCCTCGCTCGCCTTCGACACGATCTATGCCGAGGGGCAGCGGCGCTATGTCGAAAGCCTCAGCGCCTATGCGCGCCAGTTCCTCGACATGATGGAAAAACCGGACGTCGATCACATCAGCGGGCTTTCCCCGGCGATTTCCATCGAACAGAAGACCACGTCGAAAAACCCCCGGTCGACCGTCGGCACCGTCACCGAGATCTACGATTACCTGCGGCTTCTTTTCGCCCGGGTCGGGACGCCCTACAGCCCTGCCACCGGCCTGCCGATCGAGGCGCAGCAGGTGCAGGACATGGTCGACCGCGTCATGGGCATGGAGGATGGCACCCGCGCCTATCTGCTGGCCCCGATCGTGCGCGACCGCAAGGGCGAGTATCGCAAGGAATTCCTGGAACTGCGCAAACAGGGGTTCCAGCGGGTCAAGGTGGACGGCGAATTCCACGAAATCGACACGCCGCCGACGCTGGACAAGAAATACCGCCACGATATCGACGTGGTGGTCGACCGGATCGTTGTGCGCGAAGGCTTGGAAACCCGGCTGGCCGACAGTTTCCGCACCGCGCTGGATCTGGCCGACGGGATCGCGGTGCTGGAAACCGCGCCGAAGGAGGGCGATCCCGACCGCATCACCTTCAGCGAAAACTTCGCCTGCCCGGTCAGCGGCTTCACCATCCCGGAAATCGAACCGCGTCTGTTTTCCTTCAACGCGCCCTTCGGCGCCTGTCCGGATTGCGACGGGCTGGGGATGGAGCTGTTCTTCGATGAACGGCTGGTGGTGCCGGACCAGAACCTGAAGGTCTACGACGGCGCGTTGGCGCCGTGGCGCAAGGGCAAGTCGCCCTATTTCCTGCAAACGATCGAGGCGATCGCCAAGCATTACGAGTTCGACAAGAACTGCAAGTGGAAGGACCTGCCCAAGAAGGTGCAGCAGGTATTCCTGTACGGGTCGGGCGAGGAGGAAATCCAGTTCCGCTATGACGAAGGCGGCCGGGTTTACCAGGTCAGCCGGGTGTTCGAGGGGATCATTCCCAACATGGAACGGCGCTACCGCGAAACCGATTCCAATTGGGTGCGCGAGGAATTCGAACGCTATCAGAACAACCGGCCCTGCGGCGCCTGCGGCGGCTATCGTCTGCGCGAAGAGGCGCTGGCGGTGAAGATCGCGGGCCTGCATGTCGGGCAGGTGGTGCAGATGTCGATCCGCGAGGCGTTCGACTGGTGCAAGACGGTGCCGGAACACCTGAGCGACCAGAAGAACGAAATCGCCCGCGCGATCCTGAAGGAAATCCGCGAGCGGCTGGGATTCCTCAACAATGTGGGGCTGCAATACCTGACGCTGAGCCGCAACAGTGGCACGCTGTCCGGGGGCGAAAGCCAGCGGATCCGGCTGGCCAGCCAGATCGGCAGTGGCCTTACCGGGGTTCTCTACGTTCTGGACGAGCCGTCGATCGGGCTGCACCAGCGCGACAATGACCGGCTCTTGGGCACGCTGAAGAACCTGCGCGATCAGGGCAATACGGTGATCGTCGTCGAACATGACGAAGAAGCGATCCGCGAAGCCGATTATGTGCTCGACATCGGTCCCGGCGCGGGCGTGCATGGCGGGTCTGTCGTGTCCAAGGGCACGCCCGAGGATATCGCCAAGGACCCGGCCAGCCTGACCGGCCAGTACCTGAGCGGCGCGCGGGAAATCGCGGTACCGGCGGAACGGCGCGAAGGCAACGGCAAGGCACTGACCGTGGTCAAGGCCAGCGGCAACAACCTGCGCGACGTCACCGCCGAATTCCCGCTGGGCAAGTTCGTCTGCGTTTCGGGCGTGTCGGGCGGCGGTAAATCGACCCTGACCATCGAGACGCTGTTCAAGACCGCCTCGATGCGCCTCAATGGCGCGCGCCAGACGCCCGCGCCCTGCGAAACGATCAAGGGGCTGGAACACCTCGACAAGGTGATCGACATCGACCAGCGCCCGATCGGCCGCACGCCGCGGTCCAACCCGGCCACCTATACCGGCGCCTTCACCCCGATCCGCGACTGGTTCGCGGGCCTGCCCGAGGCCAAGGCGCGCGGTTACAAGCCGGGGCGGTTTTCGTTCAACGTCAAGGGCGGCCGCTGCGAGGCCTGCCAGGGCGACGGTGTCATCAAGATCGAGATGCATTTCCTGCCCGACGTTTACGTGACCTGCGAAACCTGTCAGGGCGCGCGCTACAACCGCGAAACGCTGGACATCAAGTTCAAGGGCAAATCCATCGCCGACGTGCTGGACATGACCGTCGAGGACGCGCAGGAATTTTTCCAGGCGGTGCCGTCGATCCGCGAAAAGATGGATGCGCTGGTGCGGGTCGGGCTTGGTTACATCAAGGTCGGCCAGCAGGCGACGACGCTTTCGGGTGGCGAGGCGCAGCGGGTGAAGCTGTCGAAGGAACTGGCGCGGCGCTCGACGGGCCGGACGCTTTACATCCTCGATGAACCGACCACCGGGCTGCATTTCGAGGACGTGCGTAAGCTCCTGGAAGTGCTGCATGAACTGGTCGATCAGGGCAACACGGTGGTGGTAATCGAACACAATCTCGACGTGATCAAGACCGCCGACTGGATCATCGATATCGGCCCCGAAGGCGGCGATGGCGGCGGTGAAATCGTTGCCAGTGGCACACCGGAACAGGTGACCGAGGAACCGCGCAGCCATACCGGGCATTACCTGAAACCGATGCTGTCGGGCAGCAAGGTCGCGGCGGAGTAGGGCGATGGCAAAGGTCGGACTGGCATTGGGATCGGGGGGCGCGCGCGGTTGGTGCCATATCGGCGTGCTGCGCGCGCTGCGGGACATCGGTGTGACACCCGAAGTGATCGCCGGGTGTTCGATGGGGTCGCTGGTCGGCGCGGCTTATGCCGGTGGCAAGCTCGACGCGTTGGAAGACTGGGTGCGGAGCCTGACGCCATCACGCTTCGTCGGCTTGCTCGATATCCGTCCGGGCAGCGGCGGCATCGTGGCGGGCAGCGAAATCGTCACCCTGATCGACGACCTCGATCTGCCCGAGCGGGTCGAGGATCTGGATATGCCCTTCGCCGCGGTGGCCACCGACATGGAAACCGGGCGCGAGGTCTGGCTGCGCGAGGGGTCGCTGAAGGACGCGGTTCGCGCATCGGTCGCGTTGCCCGGCGTGATCAGCCCGCACCGGGTGGGTGAACATTGGATGCTGGACGGCGGCCTGACCAATCCGGTGCCGGTTTCGGTGGCCCGCGCGATGGGGGCCGAGGTGACCATCGCGGTCAATCCGAACGCCAAGTTGAAGGGCAAGATCTGGGACCGGTCCGCCTGGACCTGGCAGGCAATGCTGCCCGAGCTTCCCGAAGGGTTGGCCAAGATGATTCTGCCCACCCCCAACGACGACAGCCCGCCCAGCTATGCCGAGGTGGTGTCGACCTCGATCGACGTTATGACCGAACAGATCCGCCGCGCACGGCTCGCGGGGGAACCGCCGCATGTTCTGCTCAATGCCGATCTGTCCGATCTCTCGGTGCTGGAATTTCACCGCGCGGATGAAGCGATCGACGAAGGCCGCCGGATCGTGGCGGCGCAGAAGGACTGGATTCTGGATTGCGCGGGTGAGGGCGAGGGCGCCTGATGCGCCCGCCGCCGAAGCGTCATTTAGTGCCGTTGGTGTTGATGCCCAGCACCGACCAGATCGGGCAGGTGCCCAGCAGCCCGGTGATGACCAGGATCGCGCCGATGATCAGGCCGAGCCACATCCAGATGCCTTGCCCCATCAGCCCGCCGATGATCAGCAGGGCGCCGACAACGATGCGGATGATCTTTTCGACACTGCCAACATTCTTCCCAAACATCTTTAAGCTCCATTGATATCCGATCGATACAGCTTAGGCTCGGGATGATTGACGGAATATGACTCAGATCAACCGCGTCCGCGTTTTTCGAACCGCGGCAGCATGGCGCTGAAATCCATGCCTTTTCCGCCTTCGTTCTCGACGAACTGTTCGTAAAGCGCCTTGGCCATCTGACCCATCGGCGTGTCGGCATCCGCCGATTCCGCCGCCTGTTGCGACAGGCGCAGATCCTTCAGCATCAGTTCGGCGGCGAAACCCGGCTGGTAATCGTTGTCCGCCGGGCTTTGCGGTCCGACGCCGGGGGCGGGGCAATAGGCGTTCATCGACCAGCTGTAGCCCGAGGAAGTCGACACCACGTCGAACATCTTCTGCCGGTCCAGGCCCAGCTTGTCGGCCAGCGCGAAGGCTTCGCAGGTGGCGATCATGGTGACGCCGAGGATCATGTTGTTGCAGATCTTGGCGGCCTGACCCGCGCCCGAGGCGCCGCAATGCACGGCCTTCTGGCCCATGATGTCAAACAGCGGCTTGACGGTGTTGAACGCGTCCTCGCCACCGCCGACCATGAAGGTCAGCGTGCCGGCGGTCGCACCGCCGACACCGCCCGATACCGGCGCGTCGAGAGCGCCCAGACCGGCCGCTTCGGCCTGTTCGGCCACTGCGCGGGCGCTGTCCACGTCGACGGTGGAACAATCGCAGAGCACCGCACCCTTTTGCATCGCCGGGATCACCTCTTCGGCGACCGCGCGCAGGATCGCGCCATTCGGCAGCATGGTGATCACCACGTCACGGCCGGTCGCCGCTGCGGCGGCTGTGTCGGCCTTCGAAACCCCTTCGGGCATCGGTGCGGCGAGGTCGAAACCCGTGACGTCGTGGCCGTCCTTGGCCAGGTTGGCGGCCATCGGCGCGCCCATGTTACCCAGACCGATGAATCCGATCTTCATGCTTTTTCCTCCTCAAATGTCAGGCTGTCCGCGCCAAGCGGCATCAGCATCTTCGCGACTTCCATGGCGGTGACCGCGTCGGGTCCGCCGTGTTTCCAGTTCGGGTTGCGATCCTTGTCGATGATCTGGGCGCGGATTCCTTCGAGGAAATCGCCCGTTTCCATCGCACGGAAGGTGAAACGGAATTCTATTTCCAGCGCCCTGCGGATGTCATCGTTGCCACGCAGCCGGTGGATCATCTCGATCGTGCAGGCGGCCGAGAGCGGCGATACCCGGTTCAGCGATTTCAAGGCCTTGGCGGCGAAGTCGCCCTCGTCATTTTGCAGCGAGTTTAGGATATCGCGCAGGGTTTCGCCCGCGAAATGCGCGTCGATCTGGTCGCGCAAGGCTTCCAGTTCGCCCGCCGGGGCGGGTTTTGCCGCGCGGTCGATGGCGGTCCAGTCACCGGTTTCGATCAACTTGGCGGTCAGTGCGGCCCAGTCTTCCTGCGGCACGAAGTAATCGGCAAACCCGGCATAGATCGCATCCGCGGCACCGATCCGCCCGCCGGTCGATCCGAGGTATTCGCCGACCCGGCCCGGCGCGCGCGACAGGATCAGCGACCCGCCCACGTCCGGCACCAACCCGATGCCGGTTTCCGGCATCGCCACCTGGCTGCTTTCGCAGACCACCCGGTGCGATCCGTGACAGCCGACGCCGACGCCGCCGCCCATGGTGAAGCCCTGCATCAGGCTGGCCACCGGCTTGGGGAATTCGAACAGCTTGGCGTTCATCCGGTATTCGTCGCGCCAGAAATTGCGGCCATAGCCGAAATCGCCCGCGGTGCCGGTGTCGTACATTTCCTGAATGTCGCCCCCGGCGCAGAAGGCGCGCTCGCCCTCGGCGTCGATCAGGATCATCGCGACCGTATCGTCATCGCGCCAGTCGTCCAGCGCCCGTTCGATCTGTAGGCACATGTCATAGCTGAGCGCGTTCAACGCTTTGGGCCGGGTCAGGGTGATCCGGCCGATCTTGCCTTCTTTGCGGATATTGATGTCGCTCATGCCCGGTCGCTCAGCATTTGCCGCGCCACGATCAGGCGCATGATTTCGTTGGTGCCTTCAAGGATTTCATGCACCCGCAGGTCGCGAACGATCTTTTCGATGCCGTAATCTGCCAGGTAGCCGTAGCCGCCATGCAGTTGCAGGCACTGGTTGGCGACCTTCGATCCGGTCTCGGTGACGAAGCGCTTGGCCATGGCGCAGAACTTGGTCGCGTCCGGCGTGCCCTGATCCAGTTTCCACGCCGCCTGCTGCAGGAAGGTGCGGGCGGCCTGCAGTTCGATTTCCATGTCGGCCAGGCGGAATTGCAGCGCCTGGAACTGGTCGATGGTTTTGCCGAAGGCCTTGCGTTCGCCCATGTATTGCAGCGTCTTGTCCAGCGCCGATTGCGCCGCGCCGAGGGAACAGGCCGAAATGTTCAGCCGCCCGCCGTCGAGCCCCATCATCGCGTATTTGAAGCCCTTGCCTTCCTCGCCCACGAGGTTGTCCGAGGGCACCTTGCAATCGTCGAACTGCACCTGCCGCGTGGGCTGGCTTTTCCAGCCCATCTTGTCCTCGAGCCCGCCGAAGCTGAGCCCGGCGCTGCCGTCTTCGACCACCACGGTGGAAATCCCCTTGGGCCCGTCTTCGCCGGTCCGGCACATCACCACGTAGGCATCGGAATAGCCGCCGCCCGAGATGAACGCCTTGGTGCCGTTCAGCACGTAGCCTTCGTTGGTCTTCTCAGCCCGGGTTTTCAGCGCCGCCGCGTCCGATCCCGATCCCGGTTCGGTCAGGCAGTAGGACAAAACCGTGTCCATGCTGATCGCCGGGGCCAGGTAGCGGGCTTTCACATCGTCGCTGCCGAAGGCGTCGAGCATCTTGGCGCACATGTTGTGGATCGACAGGAAGGATGCCACCGAGGGGCAGGACATCGACAGCGCCTCGAAAATCAGCGTGGCATCGAGCCGGGTCAATCCCGATCCGTCCGAATCTTCGGACACGTAGATGCCGCCGAAACCCAAGGCGCCGACCTCGGTCCACAATTCCTTGGGGATGGTGCCCTGCTTTTCCCAGTCATGGGCAAAGGGGGCAATCTTTTCCTCGCCGAAGGCTTTTGCCATGTCGAAAATGGCGGTTTGTTCCTCGGTCAGTGCGAAATCCATTCGTCTCCTCCCAAATGGCGCAATGTTGCGTTATTGAACGCATGTTTAATTCCGAAATCCTACAGAAGTTTTGCAGCTTCCGCCAGCGGTTACAGATCGGCGTGAAATTCTTCGATCAGGTGTTTGACCACCCGTTTCAGCGCGTTCTCCGGCGTGTCCTCGGCATGGACCGCATCCTGGTAGACCAGCCTTTGCTGCTGCGCCGCGTTGCCGCGTTTGAGGATGGTGCGCATGTTTTCGATTTCGGCCCGCGATCCGAGGATATCGGCATCCTCGGCCACCAGATCGATCAGTTCCTCGACCAGAAGGTCGAAGGGCAGGATTTCGCGGGCGCCGAAATCGATCAGCCCGCCTTCGATGCCGTACCGCTGGGCCCGCCAGCGATTTTCGGAGATCAGGAAATTGTCGTAGATGCGCCAGCGCTGGTTGCGCAGCGACAGCCGCCACAGCGCCCGGACAAGGGTCTGGGTCAGCGCCGCCAGCGTCAGCGTGGTTTCCAGCCGTGGCGACACGTCGCAAATCCGCGCCTCGATGGTCGGGAACCGGGAGGACGGCCGCATGTCCCACCAGATTTTCGAACTGTCCTCGATCAGGTCCAGATCGACCAACGCATGGACCGAACGGTCGTATTCGCTCCAGCTGTCGAAGCGCGGCGGCAGCCCGGTGCGGGGCAGGTTGTCGAACACGGTCAACCGGTAGCAGTTCAGCCCGGTATCTTCGCCGCGCCAGAACGGTGATGACCCGCTAAACGCCAGCAGGTGCGGCAGGAAATAGCGCATCTGGTTCATCAGATCGATGCGCTGATCGGGGTCGGGGATGCCGACATGCACATGCATGCCGCAGATCAGCATCCGCCGTGCCACGCCGGCCAGGTCGTCGCTCAGCGTGTTGTAACGTTCCTTGTCGGTGTGATGGGTTTCGCGCCAGTCCGAAAACGGATGGCAGGAGGCGGCGATCGGTGCAAGGTTGTAATCCTTCGCGACCCGGGCGACGGTGGATCGCAGGCGTTTCAGGTCATCGCGCGCCTCGGCAATGTCGGCGCAGACACGGGTGCCGATTTCGACCTGGCAATCAAGGAATTCCGGGCTGAACTGACCTTCCAGTTCGGCGCCGCAGCGTTCCATCAGTTCCGGCGGCGCGGTGGCAAGGTCGAGCGTATCCAGATCGACCAGCAGGTATTCCTCTTCCACGCCGATGGTGAAATCTGGTTTTGGGATCGACATGCACCGTGCTCCCGAATTGGTCAGCGGTCGCGGTCGACTAGAGCACGGTTGACCCGGTCACGCAACGGGGCGGATCAGGAGGTGGTCCCGTGAAAATCGCTGCCCAAAACGTCCCAGCATTCGCGCTCCAAGCCGACATGGTGCAGCAGGTCGGCCTCGGTGGCGAAGACATGATAGCCCACTTGCGGGAAATGCGCCCATAACTTCCTGAGCAATTCGGCCATTGACCGACCCGTTTCCGTGGGCGCCAACACGGCGATCTGGCCGCCGTGGCGAGAAAGGTTTTTTCCGACTTTTGCGACCTTGTCCGCACTGCCCGTCACATCGACCCTGATGTTGGTCAGGCGGGAAAAGTCGAATATCAACGTATGGCTGCGCGAAAATGCCGGGTCCGCCGTGAATGCCGTCACCAAGTCGTCTGCCTTGCCGAACAGGAACGGGTCTTCGAACCTGAGATAAAGGCAGTTGTGCTCGGGAAGAAATCTGTAACGCGCCGGCATCTGACACCCTGCTATACGTTGCGATGAGAGAAGTTTGGTTTCACGATCCGGACCGACTCTTGGCCGCCTCCTCCAGAAGTTGCCGGAAGCTTGTCATCCGCATCCCGAGGATCGACAGCGCATCCGCTTCGTTGTCCTGGATGACGGTGACCACGCCGGGGAAGGGATTCCAGTTGCGTTGAAGCAGCTGTGCGAATGCGCGCGTTTGGCGGCATGGGGCATAGTAGACCGTCAGGGATTGCGCCCCGTTGGCAAGGAACGCGTCCGCCTTGCGGGCCTGCAATTCGATCAGTTTCGGGAAATCGTCATCGAATCCGGTGACGCGTGACAGGTCGATCAGTTGCTTCTGTCCGGGCCGGAAATCGCGGTGTTTCGCATACTCTTTGAAACGCGCAAGGCTTTCGGAGGCGCGAACATCGCCCTCGATGCGGACATAAACCAGCCCATGCGTTGGCAGAATACGAAAGCTGACCGGCATGGGGGAAATGTTACAGGGATTGGAAAATAAATGAAGGGGGCATGAAATATGCCCCCTTCGAAATCATTTCAGGCGTTGCAGATTAGTCCATCGCCTTGAAGGCAAACTCGCCGCCTTCCTTGATGCCCGAGAACCAGCGCGCGGTGACGGTCTTGGTCTTGGTGTAGAACCGGAACGCGTCGGGACCGTATTGGTTAAGGTCGCCGAAGGCCGATTTCTTCCAGCCGCCGAAGGTGAAGTAGCTGAGCGGCACCGGGATCGGGAAGTTGATGCCGACCATGCCCACGTTGACCTTGTTGGCGAAGTCGCGCGCGGTGTCGCCATCGGCGGTGAAGATCGAGGTGCCGTTGCCGTAGTTGTTCTTCATGATCAGGTCCAGCGCCTCGTCATAGGACTGGGTACGCACCTGGCTCAGAACCGGGCCGAAGATTTCTTCCTTGTAGATATCCATGTCCGGGGTGACGTTGTCGAACAGCGACGGGCCGACGAAGAAACCGTCCTCGTAACCCTGCAGGCTGAAGTCACGGCCATCGATCACCAGGTTGGCGCCTTGTTCGACACCGCTGGAGACCAGACCGTTGATCCGGTCTTTGGCCTGTTGGGTGATGACCGGGCCGAAATCGACGTCGTCGCCGGCGGTGTAGGGGCCGACCTTCAGCGCTTCGATGCGCGGAACCAGTCGTTCGATCAGCGCGTCGGCGGTCTTGTCACCGACCGGAACCGCGACCGAGATCGCCATGCAGCGTTCGCCTGCCGCGCCGTAACCGGCACCGACCAGCGCGTCGGCGGCCTTGTCCATGTCGGCATCGGGCATGATAATCATGTGGTTCTTGGCGCCGCCGAAGCACTGGGCGCGCTTGCCGTTGGTGGCGGCGCGGCCATAGATGTACTGGGCGATCGGGGTCGATCCGACGAAGCCCACCGCCTGAACGGTTTCGTTGTCGAGGATCGCGTCGACCACTTCCTTGTCGCCGTTGACGACCTGCAGGACGCCGTCGGGCAGGCCCGCTTCCTTCAGCAGTTCGGCCAGCTTCATCGAGGTCGAGGGGCAGCGTTCCGAAGGTTTCAGGATCATCGCGTTGCCGCTGGCCAGCGCCGGGGCCATTTTCCACAGCGGGATCATGGCGGGGAAGTTGAACGGCGTGATGCCGGCAACGACGCCCAGCGGCTGACGCATCGAGTAGAGGTCGATGCCCGGACCGCCGTCATTCATGTATTCGCCCTTCAGCATGTTCGGGGCGCCCATGCAGACCTCGACCACTTCCAGACCACGCTGCACGTCGCCACGGGCGTCGGGCAGGGTCTTGCCGTGTTCGCGGCTGACCAGCTCGGCCAGTTCGTCCATGTTTTCGTTGATCAGCGCGGCGAATTTCATCATCACCCGGGCGCGACGCTGCGGGTTGGTGGCGGCCCATCCGACCTGTGCGGCGGCGGCCTTTTCGACCGCGGCATCCAGTTCCGCCGCGGTGGCCAGCGCCACCTTGGCCTGAACCTCACCGGTGGCGGGGTTGTAGATGTCGGCGAAGCGGCCCGAAGTGCCTTTGGATTCGGTGCCGTCGATATAGTGATGAATTTCCTGCATGGGTTCCTCCATTACGTCTTCGCGGCAACAATAGGCTTGCATAAATCCATTGGAAAGGCGCAAGTTTCCAAAAAGGTTTTGCATTTATGCAGGGTGCGGGGATGAACTGGGACGATCTGAAAGTATTTCTAGCGGTGGCGCGCTTCGAAAGCCTTTCGTCGGCGGGGCGCGAATTGAAGGTCGACCCTGCCACGGTGGGGCGCCGCATTGCCCGGCTGGAAGAAGAACTGGGCGCGCCGTTGTTCGGGAAGTCGCCGCAGGGATACGCGATGACAGATGCCGGCCAACGGCTGATGATCCATGCCGAACGGGCCGAACAGGCGATGGCCGGCGCATTGGAGGAACTGGCGGGGCAGGCGGGGGACTTGTCGGGGCAGATCCGCGTCGGCGCGCCGGATGGCTGCGCCAATTACCTGTTGCCGCAGGTCTGTTCCCGGATCATGACCGACAACCCTGAACTCGAGATCCAGATCGTCGCGCTGCCGCGCGTCTTCAACCTGTCGAAACGCGAAGCCGACATGGTCATCGGGGTCAGCCCGCCGACGGCGGGGCGGCTGACGGTGCAGAAGATCACCGATTACAAGCTGCACCTGGCCGGTGCCCGGAGCTACCTGATCCGGCATCCCAAGATCACCGAGCTTGATCACCTGAAGGGGCATCGGATGATCGGCTATATCCCCGACCTGATCTTCGACAAGGAACTGGATTACCTGAGCGAGGCGGGGATCGAGAAGGTGAGCCTCGCCTCGAACTCCGTCTCGGTGCAGTTCAACTGGGTCCGCAATGGTAGCGGGATCGGTATCGTGCACGATTTCGCCATCCCCTCCGGGCGTGGCATCCGCAAGATCCTAACGGACAAGATCAGCCTGACCCGCAGCTTCTATCTGATCCGCCATGCCGATGACCGCCGGTTGGAACGGCTGAACCGGTTCGCGGCGCTGCTGAGCGACGGTCTGCGGGCCGAGGTGGCGCGTCTCGAAGCGATGACGTGACAGAATGCCGCAGCTTTGACTTGACAGGTTGTCGCCGCTGGGGGACGCTGGGAGTGCGAAATATTGTTGCGTAGGAGGCCTGCCATGCTTGTCCATCAGATCCTGAAAGCCAAAGGCGACGATGGTGTCGTCACCGTCAAGCCGGGCACCCCGGTTGCCGAGGTGGCGCAGATACTGGCGGAGCGCAGGATCGGCGGCGTGGTCGTGTCCAAGGACGGGCAGGAGGCCCAGGGCATCATTTCCGAGCGCGACATCGTCCGGGCGCTGGCGGTCAAGGGGCCGACCTGCATGCATGAAGCGGTCGAAAACATGATGACCCGCAACCCGGTCTGCTGCACCCGCAACGACAATGCCGACGACGTACTGACCCGGATGACCAACGGCCGGTTCCGCCATGTGCCGGTGGTCGAAGACGGCGTTCTGATCGGCATCGTCACCATCGGCGACGTGGTCAAGGCCCGGCTGGAAGAGCTGGCGATGGAACGCAATGCCCTCGAAGGCATGATCATGGGTCACTGACGCCGCGAAAATCGGCTTTCCCTCTTGCATTCTGCAACGCAATATTATTGCGTGCACTCAACCTAAATGCTGCGTTCCGAAGGGGGGAGCACATCCATGCGCATCGGTCTTTATCCGGGCACCTTTGACCCGATCACCCTTGGCCATCTCGACATCATCCGCCGGTCCACCACCTTGGTGGACCGTCTTGTCATTGGGGTTGCGATCAACCGCGACAAGGGCCCGCTGTTCACCCTGGAAGAGCGGGTCACGATGATCGAGGCGGAAACCGCGCGGCTGCAGGAAGAAACCGGCACCGAGATCGTGGTGCACCCGTTTGAAAACCTGCTGATCGATTGTGCCCATGACGTCGGCGCGCAGATGATCGTGCGCGGCCTGCGCGCGGTGGCGGATTTCGAATACGAATTCCAGATGGTTGGCATGAACCGTGCATTGGACAGTTCAGTCGAGACGGTTTTCCTGATGGCGGAAGCGAAACATCAGGCCATCGCCTCGAAACTGGTGAAGGAAATTGCACGGCTCGGCGGCGACATATCGAAGTTCGTTACCCCTGCGGTTAAGGAGAAGCTGCGAGCTAAACTTACAAAGTAGAGGCTATGGTACAGCAATCAGATCGATCCGAAGACGAAATCATCCTTGGTATTCCCCGTAAGCGGATGATCCTCTGGCTGACGATCGCGCCAATAGTCCTGATGCTGTGCTATATCACTTGGACGCTGTCCAAGGATCGCTATGTGGTCACCGCCAGGATGATCGAAATGGATGCGCCGCGGCAATGCTGGGAAGCGTCCAATGGCGGGTTCTTCGGTGGCAAGAGCGAAGCCCATCGCAGTCACAGCCCGCGCCGCGATTACCTTGGTTATTGCGGCGTGGCGCGGACCTCGATGGGCAATTTCGCGTTGCCGCATACCTATCCGAGGCCCTGGCTGGGGCAGAAACGGGCCGACATCTACGACCGGCTGAGACCGGGCTGCACATACGATCTGGTGGTGATCAGCCCGAAAGGCCGCCCGGCAGCCAACAATCGGGGCATCGCGTCAGCCAACCCGCCCCTTATCCGCCGCGTCATGTTCACCTATCCCTGCTGAGCCGGCCCCGGCCGTCCGAAGGAAGCGCTCGACGGCTTTCGGCTGGGTCACTGGCAGCATGTGGCCGCCGTCGATCAGGCTCAGCCGGATCGCGGCGGGGTTCCGTTTGGCGAATTCGGTGCCGTGCAGGTCCGCATCGAGAATACGGTCTTCGCGCGCGAAGAGAGCCGAAACAGGCACTTGCAGCTGGTCGTAGGAGGCTGCCATCCATTTCAGATCCCGCCCCGAGGCGAGGAAATCGCGGCAGGAATTGCGGTAGGAGACCGGCCGCAGCCCCAGCAATCCGCCGCCCCGCACCGAATAGCCCTTGGGCACCTCTTCGGGGCCGAAGACATAGCCGAAGACCAGCGCCGCGTTGCGGATGCTGCTGATGCTGGCCAAGGTCCAGCTGAGGATGAAGCGCCTCCAGCGCGACTTCACGTTCAGGGCGTGAAACGGCGGCGCCACCTTGCCACCGCGCATCGTCAGCGGCGCCAAGAGCGCCAGACCGCGGGTTTTCTGCGGAAAATCCAGCGCCAGGCACAGCGCGATCGCGCCGCCCAGCGAATGCCCCACCACCAGCGGCCGGTCGAGGCCGAGCGTATCGATCAGTTCGACAACCTGCGCCGCCTGCGCGCGGGGATTGGCCGGCACGTCCTCGCCGCGCTCGGACCAGCCCATGCCGGGCCGGTCCAGCGCGATCACCCGGTGGTCGCGGGCCATCGCATCGATCAGCCCCATGTCGAAATTGCCCAGCTGCGCCGACAATCCGTGGATCATCACGATTGCGGGGCCTTGGCCGCGGTCGACGTAATGCAGCCTGCCGCTGGATATCTCGATGAATTCGCCGCGCGGCGGCACCGCCTTTTCGGCCCGCCGCTTGATCCGCCATGTCTTGAAGACCAGCCAGACGGCAGTGCCCGCAAGGCCAAGCCCGGCCAGCGCAATGACCCAATACACGGACATGTCGTTCCCCCTCGTTCGCGCCGCCATGCTAGGGCGGGCGAGGGGGCGCTGTCATGCGCCGATTGCGCAACGTCGCGTCAGATCAGCGCCAGAAGGCCAGCCACTCCAGCAGATCGGCGAATTTCCGGCCCAAGAATAGAAGGTTGTTGCCCCCGGTCAAAGCAAGATCGCCGCCGATGAAGGCGACGATCACAAGGCCAAGTCCGATGGCGATCTGGTTTGTCATCTGCAGGCGGGTCCGGGCAAGTTGGCGTTGTGCCAATTCATGCCCAACCGTGCCGCCCGAGGCAAGCGCCTACTTCAGGCGCTGGCCCATTGCGACGGCCACGTCGGCCATGCGGCAGGAGAAACCCCATTCGTTGTCGTACCAGCTCAGCACCCGCACCAGGCGGCCGCCGATCACCTTGGTCTGGTCGGCCGCAAAGATCGAGCTTTCCTCGGTGTGGTTGAAATCGACCGACACTTTCTTTTCGGTGTCATAGCCCAGGATACCCTTCATCGGGCCCGCGGCGGCCTCGGCGACCACGGCGTTGACCTCTTCCTCGGTCACGTCACGACCGGCAACGAAGGTCAGGTCGACAGCCGACACGTTCGGGGTGGGCACCCGCACGGCGGACCCGTCGAGCTTGCCCTTCAGCGCCGGGAGAACCTCGCCCAGGGCTTTTGCCGCACCGGTCGAAGTCGGGATCATCGACATCGCGGCGGCGCGGGCGCGGTACAGGTCCTTGTGGCGGCGGTCCAGCGTCGGCTGGTCGCCGGTATAGGAATGGATCGTGGTCATGATACCCGATTCAATGCCGATCTTGTCGTTCAGCGCCTTGGCCAGCGGCGCCAGGCAGTTGGTGGTGCAGGACCCGTTCGACACCATCACGTCGTCGCCGGTCAGCTGGTCGTCGTTGACGCCCATAACGATGGTTTTCTGCACGTTCTTGGCCGGCGCCGAGATCAGAACCGACTTGGCGCCGCGTTCCAGGTGTTTTTTGGCCTTCTCGCCGTCGTTGAACTTGCCGGTGCATTCCAGCACCACGTCGACGCCGAACCAGTCCAGTTCGTCCATGTCATAGGTCGAAAACATTTCCATCCGGCCACGGCCCAGATCCATCCAGCCCTCGCCGGTGGTCACTTCGCGGGGGAAACGGCCATGGACCGAGTCATAGCGGATCAGGTGGGCGGCGGTTTCCAGCGGGCCGGTTGCGTTGACCTTGACCACCTCGACGTCCTCGCGCGCGCTTTCGGCGATATGCGACAGGGTGCAGCGGCCGATACGGCCAAATCCATTAATGCCGACGGTAATGGTCATGGGGTCACGCTCCTTAATCGAATGTTCAGGGGGGCGTATAGCCGCGCCCGGTCCCAGCGTGAAGGGAGAAATCGGTTATTTGAAAGCGTGTTAGCGTAAACATAGCGCGGTTGCGCTAACGCATCCCAAAGCTGCGGTTCCGCTTCGGGCTTGCCCCGTTCGCCACATCCTCTAAGTTGGCCCCAGCAATGCATGAGGTACAGGTATGAGCGGTCTTCTCGCGCTTTTGGACGACGTCGCGGCCATCGCCAAGGTGGCAGCCACCAGCGTCGACGACATCGCCGCCGCGGCGTCGAAGGCGGGGGGCAAGACCGCGGGGGTGATCATCGACGACGCGGCGGTGACGCCGAAATACGTGCAGGGATTCGCGCCGGCGCGGGAATTGCCGATCATCTGGAAAATCGCCCGGGGGTCGTTTTTCAACAAGCTGGTGATCCTGCTGCCTGCCGCGATGCTGCTGGCCAATTTCGCCCCATGGCTGATCACGCCCTTGCTGATGCTGGGCGGCAGCTACCTGTGTTTCGAAGGCGCGGAAAAGATTTTCCACACGCTGTTCCCGCATGGCGACAAGCATATCGAACAGGACATGTCGGTACAGGACCCTGGCCATCTGGAGCAGCAGAAGGTCAGCGGCGCGATCAAGACCGATTTCATCCTGTCTGCTGAAATCATGACCATCGCGCTGTCGGCGATCCCCGAAGGGACGTTCTGGCTGGAGGCCGCCGCCCTCGGGCTGGTCGGCATCGTGGTGACGCTGGCGATCTACGGCTCGGTGGCGCTGATCGTGAAGATGGACGATGTCGGGCTCTACGTGGCGCAAAACGCGCGCACGGGCTTCGGCCAGGGCTTCGGGCGCGGGTTGGTGAAATTCATGCCGGTCCTGATGCAAATCCTGTCCATTGTCGGCACTGCCGCGATGTTGTGGGTCGGCGGCTCGATCATGATCCACGGGATGCACGATCTGGGGCTGCATCACCCCTATGAAGACATCCATCAAATCGCCGTCGCCATCGGCCATTCGGTCTCCGACACCGCGCGCGGCGCGATGGAATGGGGCGTGACGGCGCTGGCCGACGGTATCCTGGGCCTGGCCTACGGGTTCATTCTGATCCCGGTCGCCACCCGCCTCGTCGGCCCGCTCATCGCAGCGCTATCGGGCAAGAAGACCGCGCACTGAGCTTCTTCCTCTCGAAGACTGTGGCCGGGTGGAAACCGGCAGCTGCTATCCCCAAGGCGTGCCTTCATTGAGCACTGCTTGCCCGAAGACATTCTCGCGATGCCAGCGAAGGTTGGCGGGATGCGGCGCATTGCGGATATCAAGCGGTGGGACCAGCTTTCCATCGGGACGGATGAGGCGCCCAACAACATCATCGGGCACCTTGTTGCGAGACACCAGAATGGTCTCGCAATCCTCGGCGACGGAAATCAGCCCGCGATCGAACATCCAGTGTAGCGTACCGGACAAGGCCAGGCCGTTCCTGACGGAGTCGCTGCCCTGCTTCTCGACCGGTCGGATATGCGCGGCTTGGACCTCGGGCCGGCCGCCACCGTTGCGCAGCTGCAGCCCGGACATGGCGCAACGATAGCCGTAGGCCTCGCGTACCTTTCTGCGAAAGGCGATGTCGCGGTAAGGGCGGCGGGTCAACCTTTCCAGCACCGGCCGATCGAAGATTAGTGCCTCGTCTTGAAGCGCGGGGGTATGGAGGTCATACCGCACAGCTTCCATGTATTCGAGTTCCTGCGGCAGGCCGAGATTGATGATCCGGGCAAAATCAGTTTCCGGCAGACGCCGAACAGCCGACTGCACGGCGCCCCCCTTCTTCGGTGCCCCGTCTGGTGCGGAAAGCGCTGTCTCTAATGGGCGACCATCTAGCAAGCGTGGCACTTCGCGATCGAAGGGGAGAAAACTTCCCGGCTCGATCAAGGCTAGGTATCGCCCCTCGGCTCCAGGTTTCTCGATGACTTCGGATACGCGGGCAACGGCAAAATAACCCCGCGGCCCGGCCTTTACCGGCTCGTAGTAGATCACCCAATCGCCGACAGCCTCTTGGACGGCCTTTAGGTAGGCGCGCGGAAAGTCGTATACCACGTCCGGCTCGTCGTCGTAGATCGAGTCAGCCTTGTGCATTAGAATCAGCTTCGTCATGTCTCAAAGAGAGCCGAAGTGTCTGAAAATGCAAGAGTTGTTGCGTCGCTCTATAAATGAGGTGACCGAATATTTTACCTACGAGATAGGGTAATACTTAAAGTTCAACGGCGGGGGCAGCCCTCCTAACCCCCGGCGCCGGAAAAACAAAGGGCCGCGCTTTCGCACGGCCCTCTGCCAAATCCCGTAGGGTGGGCGTTCAGCCCGCCTGCCGGTCAGCCCAGCAGCTCTTTCACCTTCGCAACCGTCGCCTCGGCGGTGATGCCGAATTTTTCGTACAGCACGCCCGCCGGGGCCGAGGCACCGAAATCGGACATGCCGATGAACCCGGCCTTGGCTTCGCGGCCACGCTCGCCCAGCAGCAGGCGATCCCAGCCGCCGATCCGCACGCCGGCTTCGATGCCGACGCGGACGGGACCGGCGGGCAGCACGCGCTTGCGATAGGCGGCGGCCTGATCGGCGAACAGCTCCATGCAGGGCATCGACACGACGCGGGTGCCGATGCCTTCGGCCTGCAGCAGATCACGCGCGGCCAGCGCGATTTCCACTTCCGACCCGGTGGCGATCAGGATTGCCCGGCGCTTGCCTTCGGCCTCGGCCAGGACGTAACCGCCTTGGGCGGTCAGGTTCTTGGTGGTGTGCTTGGTGCGCACGGTGGGCAGGCCCTGGCGGGTCAGCGACAGCACCGACGGGGTTTCCTTGGAATTCAGCGCAAGTTCCCAGGCCTCCGCCGTCTCGATCGTGTCGGCGGGGCGGAACACCATGGTGTTCGGGGTGGCGCGGCTGATCGCGACGTGTTCCACCGGCTGGTGGGTCGGGCCGTCTTCGCCCAGACCGATTGAATCGTGGGTCATCACGAATACGGTCGGGATCTTCATCAGCGCGGCCAGACGCATCGCCGGGCGGGCGTAATCGGTGAAGGCCATGAAGGTGCCACCATAGGGGCGCACGCCGCCATGCAGCGCCATACCGTTCATCGCCGCCGCCATGCCGTGTTCACGCACACCCCAGTGGATGTAGCGACCGCTGCGGTTGTCGATGTCGAAGACGCCCATGTCGCCGGTCAGGGTGTTGTTCGACCCGGTCAGGTCGGCCGATCCGCCGACAGTTTCGGGCATGATCGGGTTGATCACTTCCAGCACCATTTCGCTGGACTTGCGGGTGGCGACCTTGGGGGCCTCTTCGCTGATCTGCTTTTTCAGCGCGCGGATGGTGGCCGACAGGCGTTTGGGCACGCCGCGTTCGAAGATGCGGTTGAATTCTTCCTGCTTGCGGTCGGACACCGAGGCAAGCCGCGCTTCCCATTCGGCCCGGTCGGCGGCGCCGCGCGCGCCGATCGCTTCCCACTGCGCCTTCAGATCGGCGGGCACTTCGAACGGACCGTAGGTCCAGCCATA
Organism: Thalassovita aquimarina; assembly: GCF_018219815.1. Taxonomy (GTDB): domain Bacteria; phylum Pseudomonadota; class Alphaproteobacteria; order Rhodobacterales; family Rhodobacteraceae; genus Thalassobius; species Thalassobius aquimarinus. The sequence goes on along the minus strand of NZ_JADMKU010000029.1, from coordinate 7,053 downwards.
GGCGTCCTTGGCATCGGCGATCAGTTTCTCGTCGGTCAGCGCGCCGTGGCCCTTGGAGGTGTCCTGCGCCGAGGAGCCCAGAGCGATATGGGTCTTGCAGGCGATCATCGAGGGCTTGCCGGCCTTCTTGGCCGCGACGATGGCGTCGTCGATGGCCTTCGGGTCATGGCCGTCGATTTCCTGCACGTGCCAGCCCGACGCCTTGAAGCGCTGCAGCTGGTCGGTGCGGTCGGCCAGATCGACGCTGCCGTCGATGGTGATGTTGTTGTTGTCCCAGAACACGATCAGCTTGGACAGCTGATGGCGCCCGGCAAGGCCGATCGCTTCCTGGCTGACGCCTTCCATCAGGCAGCCGTCACCGGCGATCACGTAGGTGTAGTGATCGACGAGCTTCTTGCCATAGCGGCCGCGCAGAATCTCTTCGGCCATGGCGAAGCCGACGGCGTTGGAAATGCCCTGTCCCAGCGGCCCGGTGGTGGTTTCCACGCCCGAGGCATGGCCGTATTCCGGGTGGCCGGCGGTTTTGGAACCCCACTGGCGGAAATTGCGGATTTCCTCCAGCGTGATGTCTTCGTTGCCGGTCAGGTAGAGCAGCGAATAAAGCAGCATCGATCCGTGGCCCGCCGACAGGATGAACCGGTCACGGTCCGGCCAGTAGGGGGCGGCGGCGTCGAACTTGAGGTGCTTTTCGAACAAAACGGTGGCGACATCGGCCATGCCCATCGGCATGCCGGAATGGCCCGAGTTTGCCGCGTGGATCGCATCCAGCGTCAGGGCGCGGATCGCAGCCGCCTTAGACCAATGTTCGGGGTTCGCAGTACGCAGGGCAGAAATATCCACGGGAGACGTCCTTTGATCTGGCTTTCTTGGCGCTGCTCATAACAGCCCTTGGCCGAAGATCAAGCGGTAGGGTAGGGTAAGACCTCGCTTGGGGGGCGCATTTTCCCATTTCATTGGGTAAACTTTGGGCGAAGACCCGCCATTTTGATTCGCGCAAGCGTATTTGCCGAGCGGGACGATAAGAACAGAGGGCAGAGGCGAATGAGCGAGATCAGCGAATTGGAACGCCGCATCACCGCCGCGATGGACCGCATCGCGAAAGGCGTCGAAAGCTTTGGCGCGGCAGCAGAAACGGCTGTCGCAGCAGAACCCGACACGGATGCGTCTGACGAGACGGCGGAGCTGCGGCAGGCGCTGGAGGATGAAAAGCTGGCCAACGCCCAGCTGGAAGAGCGGCTGAAGGCGTTGCGCGCCAAGCTCGACAGGCAGGAAACCGAGGCCGAACTGCAGCTCAGGGATCTGAAATCGGCGATGGCCGGGATGGAAGCCGCGCAGCAGCAGTTGAAAGCGACCAGCGAGGAACTGCGCGGGGCCAACGCGGCGCTGCGCGAGGCCACTGCCGAAACGGCGGCCGAGGCGGTCAATGCCGCGCTGCAGGCCGAGCTCGATGCGCTGCGGGCCGAACGGGCGGCGGAAGCGGCGGAAACGGCGGCGATCGCGGCGACGCTGGAAACCCTGATCGATAAAGCGGACGAGAAGGAAGAGGCCTGATGCCCGAAGTTGAAATCCAAATCGGCGGACGCGCCTTTGAAGTCGCCTGCCAGGAAGGCGAGGAACATTTCCTGCATTCGGCGGCCGCGATGCTCGACGCGGAAGCCTCGGTGCTGGCGCAGCAGATCGGGCGGTTGCCCGAGGCGCGGATGCTGCTGATGGCGGGGCTGATGCTGGCCGACAAGACCGCCGGCGTCGAAGACCGGATCAGCACTCTCGAAGCGCAGCTGGCGGAAAAGGAAGCGGAACTGACGCGGCTGCGAGACGCGCCCCCGCCCGAGGCGGAAAAGGTCGAGGTGCCGGTGATCCCGCAGATCGTGACCGATACGCTGGCCGAAATCGCCGCCCGGGCCGAAGCTCTGGCCGACGAGGTCGAGGAAAAGGCCGGGGCTTAACCCCGGTCTCCGCGCCGTTTGCGCGGATGTGCCTGCCGGTGGATCTGCAGCAGGTGCCAGAGCCGAAGCACCAGCAGCAGCGCCACCGACACCGCCGCCAGCAACCCCAGCATGTCGCTGATCATCGGCCAAAGCGTGCTGAGCTGGTCCATCGCCCCGGCGCCCAACCCGACATAGACCATGACCCAGACGGTTTCGCCGCTGATGCTGGCCAGCGAAAACCGGTGCCAGCGCATCCGGGCGGCGCCTGCGGCGTAGTTCACGTAAGGCCCCAGCGGGCTGAGCAGCCAACGCGACAGAAAGACCGCGATATTGCCGCGCTTGCGGGTCAGTGCGGTGGCGCGGGCCAGCGCCTGTGCCTGTTTGCCACCGCGCCTTTCCATTCGTTGCAGCACGCCCGATCCGCCCCGTCCCAGCAGGAACCCGATCTGATCGCCCAGCACCGCGCCGGTCAGCGCGGCGAGCACGGTCAGCCCCAGCGGCAGGTCCCCGGCGGCGGCGAAACCGCCCGCGGCCATCATGAACAGCGAGGCAGGAACCGGCAGCGCCAGGCAACTGAGCAGCGTGATCAGCCCCAGGAACGGCGCACCGTAATCGGGCAGCAGTTCCAACAGAGTTTCGGTCATGGCCGATCCGTTTCCAGCAGCGCCGTCAGTTCCGCGATCAGGTCTTCGACGGGTCTGTTCTGGTCCTTGGCGATGTCTTCCAGAGATTTGCGGCGCAGGTCATCGGGATTGCCGATCAGGACCGCCACCGATTCCGGCGGCCGGTGCCAGGAATGGGCGATGAAACCGACGGTCATCCACGGTTCGAGATCGGGATGCGTGGCGCGCTGATCGTGCCAGTAAACCCAGTGCAGCACGAACCGGCTGGCGAAAAACAGTGCCACCGCCAGCGCCAATACCAGCAGCGCCAGCGTTGGTTTGTGGTGATCCCACAGAATCCGAAGGGGCGCGGGACGTTTCATCGCCGCGCCCCCCGGAAGTAATGGCAAGAGTTATGGCCTCTTGCCGTCATCGTCTCAGGCGTTCGCTTCGCGGATCTTGTCCGCCGCGTCCTTGTCGTAGCCGACGCCGTTTTCGTCGAACAGCGTGTCCAGTTCGCCCGACAGCGTCATCTCGGTGATGATGTCGCAGCCGCCGACGAATTCGCCCTTCACGTAAAGCTGCGGGATGGTCGGCCAGTCGGAATAGTCCTTGATGCCCTGGCGGATGTCTTCATCGGCCAGCACGTTCACGTCGGCGTAATCGACACCCATGTAGTTCAGAACACCTGCCACGCGGCTGGAAAAACCGCATTGCGGCATGTCCTTGGTGCCTTTCATGTAAAGCACCACGTCGTTCGATTTCACGGTTTCGTCGATGCGGGTTTTTGCGTCGCTCATCTGCGTTTCCTTCTTCTTGCCCTTACATATTGTCCCAAGGGCGAATTTTCTTCTGTCTGGCGATGCGCCCGTCATGTTCGGCGCGCTTGGTTTGGTTGTGGCGGTGACGCCGGTTTTCAGCCTCTTCTTCCATACGCCTTTCGGATAGACCCACTATTCCTTGAGTACCTAGACACGTTGCGGAGTTCGGGGTCGTTACACTGACCTTAGAGGCGGAAGGCTGCGTTTCTCTCAAAGGCCTATATTTTCCTTTTTTCGCGCGCAACTCCAACCAGACGCCAAAGCAAAGCAGGACGATCAATCCAAGGGCTATGATCGCCCCCCAACTCACTCCGGTGCCTTGGTGGTCAGGGCCAAGGCGTGCAATTCGCCATTTGCCCCGTCCATCTTGCCCTTCAACGCGGCATAGACGGCGCGCTGCTGCTGCACCCGGTTCATGCCGCGGAAGCTTTCATCCACCACCATCGCAGACATGTGCTTGCCATCGCTGCCTTCGACAGTGATCTGGGCATTCGGGAAAGCCTTGCGGAGCAGGTCTTCGAGCTCCTGTGCATAGACAGCCATTTGGGTCTCCTTATCGCGCGTTCTTATTGTGAAATTAGGGTGGCTTACGGGTCGGTGCAAGAGAGCGCGGACACGCAATGCGGAAAAGATGGATTTATTACGTACCTTAGATCGCCCTGACGCCATGTCCGATGCGCGCGCAGAGGCATTTGGGGGGACCTAAACGTATTGCGCCAGCGATTTGAGGTAACGGGGTACCGCGGCAAGCGCTTCCTGCACGTTCGGTTCCTCGAAATCGTGGATCGAGGTCGGGGCCTCGGGGCACATCGCAGCCATCAGGGCACGGCCCTCGGCCGCCCGCTCTGGCGGAATCGCCAGAGCTTGTGCCTGTTTCAACAGCAAGAGCGCCTCATGGATCGGCCGCAAAACCCGCAGCGCATGGGCCATGTGCCAGATCAGATCGGGATCATCGCGCCAGGTTTCCCCCGCGAACAGTTCCTGCGTGATGCGCTGACCGGCGCCAGCGCAGGAATAGGCGACGCAGCCGCCAAAGCCCTTTTGTTTCAGGTCCTTGTGGATGGTGCAGCGGAAATCCTCCCCAAGTTTAGGGCAGGGGGTGTCGGCCTGCTTCAGAAGGGCGAAATCCTCATCCGCATCAAATGGATAAGCCACGCAGCACAGGGCTGCGCAGCTTTCACAATCTTCGGTGAGCGCCGGCAGATCAGGGCACTCCGTTCCCATGTCGTCAGCCCACGGCCGCTTCGAAGGCGCCGCGGAACAGTGCCGCGAGCTCATCCAGTGGCGCTTCGGCATCCCCCAGTTTCACCGTGTCGCCGTGGAACTTGCCCACCGTTTTGATGGTGACGCCGGCCTTGCCGGCCTCGGTCATCAGCGCTTCGGCCTGGTCGAAGTTGCAGGCGATCAGGTAGCGCGCCTGATCCTCGCCGAACAGTTGCGCCATGTCGGTTTCGTCGATCGTGACACCGACGCCACCGGCCTCGGCCATTTCGAACGCCGCCATCGCCAGCCCGCCATCGCTGAGGTCGGTACAGGCGCGGATCAATTCATGATTGGCGCGGATGAAATCGCCGTTGCGCTTTTCCGCCTCCAGATCGACGCGGGGCGCGTCGCCGTCCTGTCGGTTGAACACTTCGGCCAGCAGCGCCGATTGACCCAGATGGCCGGCCGTGTCGCCGACAACCAGCGCCACGTGACCGTCGCGCGCGGTGTCGAGGATCGCGTCCTCGGGTTTGGCGATCAGACCCACGGCGCAGATCGTCGGTGTCGGCAGGATCGCCGTGCCGTCGGTTTCATTGTAAAGCGAAACGTTGCCCGACACGATCGGCGTGTCCAGCGCCGCGACCGCTTCGCCGATGCCCTGAATCGCGCCGACGAACTGGCCCATGATCTCGGGCTTTTCGGGGTTGCCGAAATTCAGGTTGTCGGTGGTGGCCAGCGGCGTCGCGCCGACGGCGGTCAGGTTGCGGTAGGCCTCGGCCACCGCCTGCTTGCCGCCCTCGACCGGGTTGGCCTTGACGTAGCGCGGGGTGACGTCGGAGGTGAAGGCGACCGATTTGTCGGTGCCGTGGATGCGCACGATCCCCGCACCCAGCCCCGGGGTGCGCAGCGTGTCGGCCATCACCATGGTGTCGTATTGTTCATAGACCCATTGCTTGGCGGCGTAGTTGGGCGACCCGATCAGCGCCTTCAGCCCGTCGATCGGATCGACTGCCGGAACATCGGCTAGCGGTTCGGCGGTGGCGGTGGATTCCCACGGGCGGTCGTATTCCGGCGCGCTGGAGCTCAACCGCGACAGCGGCAGGTCGGCCTTCACCTCGTCGCCATGCAGGATCAGGAAACGGTCCTCGGGGATGGTTTCGCCGACGATGGCGAAATCCAGGTCCCACTTTTCGAACACTGCGCGCGCCTCGGCTTCCTTTTCCGGGCGCAGCACCATCAGCATGCGTTCCTGGCTTTCCGACAGCATCATTTCATAGGCGGTCATGTCCGCTTCGCGCTGCGGGACGTCGTCGAGCTGCAGCTTGATGCCCAGTTGTCCCTTGTCGCCCATTTCCACGGCCGAACAGGTCAGCCCGGCCGCGCCCATGTCCTGAATGGAAATCACCGCGCCGGTCTGCATCAGTTCCAGCGTCGCTTCCATCAGGCGCTTTTCGGTGAACGGGTCACCGACCTGAACGGTGGGGCGCTTTTCCTCGATGGTTTCGTCGAACTCGGCGCTGGCCATGGTCGCGCCGCCGACGCCGTCGCGCCCGGTCTTGGCGCCGAGGTACACCACCGGCATGCCGACGCCGGAAGCCGCCGAATAGAAGATCTTGTCGGTATCGATCAGGCCGGCCGCAAAGGCGTTGACCAGGCAGTTGCCGTTATAGGCCGGGTCGAAGCGGACCTCGCCGCCCACGGTGGGCACGCCGAAGCAGTTGCCGTAGCCGCCGATGCCCTCGACAACGCCATGCACCAACTGCTTGGTTTTGGGGTGACTAACTTCGCCGAAGCTCAGCGAATTCATCGCCGCGATGGGGCGCGCGCCCATGGTGAAGACGTCGCGCAGGATGCCGCCGACGCCGGTCGCCGCGCCCTGATAGGGTTCGATGTAGGACGGGTGGTTGTGGCTTTCCATCTTGAACACGATGGCCTGGCCGTCACCGATATCGACGATACCGGCGTTTTCGCCGGGGCCGCAGATCACCTGCGGGCCTTCGGTCGGCAGGGTCCGCAGCCATTTCTTCGATGATTTGTAGGAACAGTGTTCGTTCCACATCGCCGAAAAGATCCCCAGCTCGGTGAAGTTCGGGTCGCGGTTCAGGATCTGCAGGATCGTGGCATATTCATCGGGGCTGATCCCGTGAGCTTCGATCAGGTCCGGCGTGATGGCTGGGTCTTGCATGTCAGGTCTCTCTGCGAAGGCGCTTGTTGCGCGCTTCTTTACGCCATGCGTGCGCGCGGGGAAAGGGGGCAGAAACGCCGCATTCCAATGAACCGGTTCCGCCCGAGCTTCTTCTGTTGGGAAATATCCCCGCCGGCCGCACACCAGAGGAGGTCGCCCGGGCCGGTTGAATAGATATCGGTCGCATGAGCAGGTGCACAATGCGGCTACCAATATAAGGAGAGGCGATCATTCCCCGTGACCTGCCACGGGATTTTTCCACCATTTGGAACTAGAGTCCGCCCCAACATGAGGACGGACAATGAAACGAACGA
>NZ_JADMKU010000028.1 GCF_018219815.1 Thalassovita aquimarina | reverse complement strand
CGACTATGGCAGCCTGGGCGACACCTCGACCCTGGCCGATCCGTCGGTGGTCGACGACCTGATCGAAAACCGCATGAATAAGGGCTAAGATTGCCCCCGAGCGATGCAAAGACCGGCCTTCGCGGGCCGGTCTTTTTCTTTGCCCGTTTGCGCAAGATCAACTCCGGCTGGAAAAGATGCGGCTAATATCACCCGCATATGCAGCAATGTTCCATCATTCGCGAAAGGGTAAATTCATGAAACATCTCATTATCGGCGGCCTGACCGCATCCCTGCTGGCCCTGCCCGGCTGTTACGGAATGACCCGCCAGGAAAGCATGGTCGTAGGCGGGTTGACTGGTGCCGCCCTCGGGGTTGTCACCGCTGACATGCTGGACGCAAACCGCAACTGGACCATCATCGCCGCCCTGGCCGGCGCCGCCGTCGGTACGCAGGTCGCGGTCAACAATGCGACCAATGAATGCGCTTATGCACGGGCCGATGGCCGCTACACGGTGCGCCCCTGCTACTGAGCGCCCGAGCTGATCCGCTGACATGAAAGACCACCCTCCGTCAGGGGGGCGGTCAGTTTCCGAGCGTGTTTTTTGTTCGCGCCGCTACTGCGCGGTCCAGCCGCCATCGACGGGGATCGCGGTGCCGGTCACGTTATGGGCGATCGGCGCGCAGAGCCATAGCGCCAACGCACCGATTTCGGAGGGATCCGAGGTGCGCAGGCTGGGCTGCTTTTCCGACAACAGATCGGCGATGCCTGCATCGCGATCGCCGCCATGGGCCGCCGCGCGGGCGTCGATCTGCGGGCCGATGATGGCGGTTTCGGTCCAGCCGGGACAGATGCAGTTCACCGTCACGCCGCCCGCTTGCTTGGTTCCCGCGCTCGCGTATTCCAGCGCCGCCACCCGGCTCAGCCCGACCAGCCCGAACTTGGCCGCCACATAGGGCGCCTTGTCCTTGCTGGCGACAAGCCCGTGCACGCTGGCGATATTGATCACCCGACCGTAGCCGCGTTCGGCCATCAGCGGCATCGCCTTCTGCATGGTGGCGAAGGCCGCGCTGAGGTTGATCTGCAAAATCGCGTCCCATTTTTCGCGCGGCATTTCGGCCAGCGGCGCGGTATGCTGGATACCCGCGTTATTGACCAAGATATCGGCCCCGCCCCACGCTTCGACCGCATCCATCAGTTCGTCGATCTGTTCGGGGTGGCGCATGTCGCCGCGGAAAAATTCGGCCTGCGGCGATCCCTTGGCGCGCAGATGTTCGCAGACATCGTGCACCTGCGCGTCACCGGCGATGCCGTGCACCGCGATCCGCGCCCCGGCCTCGGCCAGGCTTTCGGCGATGGCCAACCCGATCCCCTGCACCGATCCGGTCACAAGGGCGGTCTTTCCTTTCAGATCCGTCATCACATCTCCTCCAGTCGTTTACGCAGCTCGGTCTTCAGCACCTTGCCGTAATTGTTCTTGGGCAGCTCTTCGACTTCGAAATAGGTTTTCGGCCGCTTGAACCGCGCGATCTGATCAAGGCAATGGGCGTCAAGCGCCGCCTTGTCCAATGCCTGACCCTCGGCCATCACCACGAAGGCGACCACGTCTTCGCCCCATTCTTCGTTGGGGCGACCGACGACGCTGACCTCGGCCACCGAGGGATGGGTCAGCAGCGCCTCTTCCACTTCGCGCGGATAGATATTGGTGCCGCCCGAAATGATCAGGTCCTTGGACCGGTCCTGCATGGTGACATAGCCGTCTTCGTCCATGAAGCCGACATCGCCGGTCAGCAGCCAGCCTTCGCGGATCGTCTTCCCTGTCGCTTCGGGGTTATGCCAGTAGCCCGGCATCACGATATCGGAGCGGACCATGATTTCGCCCGGTGTTCCGCGCGGAACCTCGTTTCCTTCCGCATCGCCGATCATGACCTCGACCGCCGATTGCGCCCGCCCGACCGACGCCAGCCGTTCCTTCCAGCGCGGGTGGGTCCGGTCCGCGACATCGTGGCGGCTCAGCGCGGTGATGCCCATCGGCGCCTCGCCCTGGCCGTAGATCTGGATGAAGATCGGGCCGAAATGATCGACCGCTTCCATGATATCGGCGAGGTACATCGGCCCACCGGCATAGACGACGGACCGCAGGCCTTCGCCGGTTTCGCCGGTGGCCTTGGCGATCTGGGTCATCCGCTTGACCATGGTGGGCGCGGCGAACATCTGCACATTGCCGAAATGGCGCGACAGGTCGAAAATCTCCGCCTCCTCGAAACCGCCCGAGGGCGTACAGACATGGCGCGCGCCGACCAGCACATGCGCCATGTTGTAGAGCCCCGCGCCATGGCTCATCGGGGCGGCGTACAGGATGGCGTCCTCGGCGCGGACCTGATCGACATCGGCGAAATAGCTCAGCGATACGGTGGTCAGCATCCGGTGGGTGATGATCACGCCCTTGGGCCGCCCGGTGGTGCCGGAGGTGTAGAACAGCCAGGCCAGGTCGCCGGGATCGCGCGGCACCGGCGCGGCGATCGGTTCGGTCTGAAAAATCTCCTGATAGGGGACCGACGAGATATCGACAATTTCCGCCCCCGCCTCGGCCTGCTGCAGCGCTTCGGTCAGACCGGGCGAGGAGAAGCCGAGCCGGGCACCGGAATTTTCGATGATCCAGGCCGCTTCGCGCCCGTGTAGTTTCGCGTTGATCGGCACGACCGCGGCGCCGGCATACCAGACGCCGTATTGCACAATCAGGTAATCGGGGCAGTTCTTCATGAACAGCGCCACCCGGTCGCCCGGGATCACGCCCTGTTCGCGCAGCCAGCCCGCGACCTGCAGCGCCCTGCGGTGGAAGGCCTCGTAGTCGGCGACGCATTCGCGGCCCAGATGCAGGGCCGGTCGGTCCGGGTGGATTTGCGCGGTTCGTTGCAGCCAGAATGCGATATTCATGCCTTCACCGCTTCCAGGATCGACACGTGCGACGCCACGCCGGACCCGCCCATGTTGAACACCAATCCCAGCTCCGAACCGGGATGCTGCATCGCGTCGGCCTGCCCGGTCAGTTGCCGGGCAATCAGCGCGTGCATCGATACGCCGGTGGCGCCGACGGGGTGGCCCTTGGCCTTCAGCCCGCCGCTGAGGTTCACCGGCAGCCGGCCGCCGGCATAGACGGTGCCGTCCTCCAGCACTCGGGCCCCCTGCCCCTTGGGCGCCAGCCCCATCGCCTCGTAGATCATCAGCTCGGCGATGGTGAAGCAATCATGCACCTCGGCCACGTCGATATCGTCCACCGTCACGCCCGCGCGCTGATAGGCCAGCGCCATCGCCCGTGCCGGGCCTTCGAAATCGGTCAGCTTGCGCGCCGACATCGGCAGCATGTCGCTGACATGCGCGACCGAGCGGAAACGCACCGCCTTTTGCACGTCGCCCAGCAGATCGTCGGCCACCAGAACCACCGCCGCGGCGCCGTCGGAGACCAGCGAACAGTCGGTTTTCTTCAGTGGCGCCGCGATCATCGGGTTGCGGTCGCTTTCGGTGGCGCAGAATTCCAGATCCAGCGGCTTTTGCAGCTGCGCCAGCGGGTTGTGCACCGAATTGCCGTGGTTCTTGGCCGCAATCTTCGCCAGCGCCAGGGAATGATCGCCAAATTCCTTGAAATAGGCCTGGGCGAATTGCGCGAAGATGCCGGGGAAGGAAGTGCCCGCCTCTTCCTTCTGGTAAGACGCCCGGCCAAGCGCGGCGGTGACATCCGTGCCAGACAGCTGGGTCATCTTTTCCACGCCGACCACCAGCGCCACCTTGCATTCGCCCGCCAAGATCGCCTGCCGCGCCGCGTGGACCGCCGCCGACCCCGAGGCACAAGCGTTTTCCAGCCGCGTGGCCGGTTTGTAGCGCAGCCCCGGATCGATCCCCATCATCAGCGACGATGCGAAGCCGTCGTCGACCATGCCGGCGTTGAAGTGTCCCAGCCACATGCCGTCGACATCCGCCCCCGCGACCCCGGCATCGGCCAGCGCCTGACGCCCTGCCTCAACGATCAGATTCTCAAGCGACTGGTCGCTCAGCCGACCGAATTTCGTATGGCCCCATCCCGCGATATAAACCATGGCTTCCTCCCATATTCGATTGTAGCAAAAAACCACCCGGCCCGTGCGGGTTCAATTGGTAGAAATACGCGACCCTTTCCAAGGGCGCGAATTCGCGGCATATGTTTGCGCCATGGAGATTAGCGAACTAGGCTTCGAATATGCGCCCGTCGGGCTGTGCATGCTGGAAAACCGCGTCATTCGCGGCTGCAACCGGCACTTCGCCGACATCTTCGAGGGCGCACAGGCCAGTTTCGCCAACGTGCCGCTGGCCGAATTCTATGCCAGCGCGGAAGACTACGAAAACATCGGCGCACGTGGCTTGGCGGCGATGCGCGAAACCGGGCGTTATGGCGACGAACGCATCATGAAGCGCCGCTCGGGCGAATTGTTCTGGTGCCGGGTGCGAGGTCAGTCGCTGACCCCCGACGATCCGTTCCGGCGTGGCATCTGGTCGTTTTCCGACCTGTCCGACGAGCGCCCGATCGTATCGCTGACACAGCGCGAACGCGAGGTGGCGATCCTGACCTGCCGCGGCATGACCAGCAAGGAAATCGGGCTGGAACTGGAATTGTCCTATCGCACAGTCGAGGTCTATCGCGCCCGGCTGCTGGAAAAATTCCAGGCCCGCAAGCTGGCCGAACTGGTGGCGAAACTGTCGGGCATGCCGTTGTGATTCCCATGATTGCGGCTTTTGTGGCGATTACCCCTCGTAATTTTCCGCAAAAACCCCCATTTTGCCGGTCAGAAGGGCGCTTTCCGCCCCGTCAAGGATCGCCTATAAGGCGGCAAGTTGGGGAACCGGGCCAAGACGAAAGCGGCCCTACCGAAAACCGGTCGAGGATAATATGACGAAGAAAAACCATGATTCCGACGTGGCCTTCATTCAGGCATTGGCAGAACTGTTGCAGGAAAACGACCTGACCGAGCTAGAGGTCATGCGCGAATATGGCGACAATGACAGCCTGAACGTCCGCGTCAGCCGTGCCACCCAGATGGTCGCGCAGGTGGCCGCGCCCGCCGCACCGGCGGCAGCCCCCGCGCCCGCTGCGGCCCCCGCCCCCGCCGCAGAAGCGCCCGCCGCCTCCGAGGACCCGGCCAGCCATCCCGGCGCGGTGACCTCGCCGATGGTCGGCACCGCCTACCTGCAGCCCGAACCGGGCGCGCCGAGCTTCATCAAGGTCGGCAGCACGATCAGCGAAGGCGACACGCTGCTGATCATCGAAGCGATGAAGACCATGAACCACATCCCCGCGCCCAAATCCGGGACCGTGAAGCGCATCCTGGTCGAAGACGGCGCCGCGGTGGAATTCGGCGCGCCCCTCGTGATCATCGAATAAGGCGACAGCAATGTTCGAGAAAATCCTCATTGCCAACCGGGGCGAAATCGCGCTGCGCGTGATCCGGGCCTGCCGTGAAATGGGCATCCAGTCGGTGGCGGTGCATTCCACCGCCGATTCCGACGCGATGCATGTGCGCATGGCCGACGAATCGGTCTGCATCGGCCCGCCCTCGGGCACGCAAAGCTACCTGTCGATCCCGGCGATCATCGCGGCCTGCGAAATCACCGGCGCGCAGGCGATCCATCCCGGCTATGGCTTCCTGTCGGAAAACGCCAATTTCGTGCAGATCATCGAAGATCACGGCTTCACCTTCATTGGCCCCACCGCCGAACATATTCGTGTCATGGGCGACAAGATCACCGCCAAGGACACGATGAAGGCACTGGGCGTGCCCTGCGTCCCCGGTTCCGATGGCGGCGTGCCCACGCTGGAGGATGCCAAGCGGATCGGTGAAGAAATCGGTTACCCGGTGATCATCAAGGCCACCGCCGGTGGTGGCGGCCGCGGCATGAAGGTGGCGCAGACCGCCGCCGACATGGAAAGCGCGTTTCAGACCGCGCGGGCCGAGGGCAAGGCCGCCTTCGGCAACGACGAGGTCTATATCGAGAAATACCTGACCACGCCGCGCCATATCGAGATTCAGGTCTTCGGCGACGGCAAGGGCAACGCGGTTCATCTGGGCGAACGCGACTGTTCACTGCAGCGCCGTCACCAGAAGGTGTTCGAAGAAGCCCCCGGCCCCTGCATCAGCGACGAAGAACGCGCCCGGATCGGCAAGGTCTGCGCCGATGCCGTGGCCAAGATCAACTATATCGGTGCCGGCACGATCGAGTTCCTGTACGAAAACGGCGAATTCTATTTCATCGAGATGAACACCCGTTTGCAGGTGGAACACCCTGTCACCGAAAGCATTTTCGGCGTCGATCTGGTGCGCGAACAGATCCGCGTGGCCGAAGGGTTGCCGATGTCGTTCACCCAGGACGAACTGGAAATCAACGGCCATTCGATCGAGGTGCGGATCAACGCCGAGAAGCTGCCGAATTTCTCGCCCTGCCCGGGCAAGATCACCGCGTTCCACGCCCCCGGCGGGCTTGGCGTACGGATGGATTCGGCGCTTTATGACGGGTATTCTATCCCGCCCTATTACGACAGCCTGATCGGCAAGCTGATCGTGCATGGCCGCGACCGGGCCGAGGCGCTGAGCCGGCTGAACCGGGCCCTGAGCGAATTGATCGTGGACGGCATCGACACCACGCTGCCACTGTTCCACGCGCTGTTGCAGGAAGAGGATATCCATTCCGGCAACTACAACATCCACTGGCTGGAACAGTGGCTGGAAACCAATATGGGCTAAGGCCCTTGCGGCGGGCGCCGAGCGCGCCCGCCGACCCCGTTTAGGACAGAAGGCGCACGTTCCCGTGAAGGATGACCGCGACCCCTTTCTGACCCCCGAACTTTTACTGAGCGCCTATGCGTCCGGCGTTTTCCCGATGTCCGAAGGCCGCGACGACCCGGAAGTCTTCTGGGTGGATCCGAAACTGCGCGGCATCTTCCCGCTCGACCATTTCCACATTTCCCGCTCGCTGGCCCGCCGGATGCGGCGCGGGGGGTTCGGCGTATCGGTCAACGCCGATTTCGAAGGCGTGCTGCGCGGATGTGCCGACCGCGAGGACACATGGATCAGCGGTGTGATCCATGACCTTTACATGCAGCTGCACAGGCTAGGACACGCCCATTCTCTGGAAGTCTGGATGGAGAGCGAACTGGTCGGCGGCGTTTATGGCGTCACGCTGGGGCGGGCGTTTTTCGGAGAAAGCATGTTTTCGCGCCGCACCGACGCGTCGAAAATCGCGCTGGCCTACCTGGTGGACCGGTTGAAACTGGCCGGTTTCACCCTGTTCGACACCCAGTTCATCACGCCGCATCTGGCCTCATTGGGGGCGATCGAAATCCCGCGGGCGCGGTATCACCTGTTACTGGAAGAGGCGTTGCAGGGGCAGGCCGATTTCACCGCGCCGGATTTGCCTCAGTCGCCTTCGGACGTGATACAGCGCAACACCCAGACGTCGTAGCGCGAGTGATCCAGCGCGTTCAGCGCCGGGGCCGAGGCGATCATCCAGCCCTGGAACAGCACCCCGTCATTGTCCTGTTCGCGGATCGTCAGGAAAGCATAGGCGTCGCCCGCCGGGTTGCCCTGCGGGAAGCGGCATTCGGTCAGTTCCACCGACAGAGGGCCATAGCTGGCCGAACCGCCGTTTTCCAGTTTGATATCCGTGGTTTCGCCGTTGACCTTGTCCAACCCGCGCAGCATTGCGCCGGCGCCGGTGCTGACCTCTTCGGCCAGCGCGGGCGTGGCCGTCATCAGGGCCAGAAACGACAGGGTCCGGATCATTGACCGCTGTCCGAACTGCCGGACCCGGAAACGAATTTCATCAGCAGCGACACCAGGGAAACCGACCCTTGGGTGTCTTCGATCTCATCTCCTGGGGCGAAGTTGAACGGCGATCCGCCCGGCACGATTTCGACGAAATTGCCCCCCAGCAACCCTTCGGAAGAAACGACCACGGCGCTGTCATCGGGGATATCGATCCCATCCTTGAGGTTGAAAGTGGTGTCGGCCCGGAAGGTTTCCGGGTTCAGGTCGATCCCCGTGACGGTACCGATCTTGACCCCGGCCAGCCGCACATCGGTGCCCACCGTCACCCCTTCGAGCGACCGGAACGAAGCGGTGAGCGGATAGCCGACATTGCGGTCGGTGAACCCGGTCACCTGCCCGGCATAGACGACAAAGCCGATCGCAACGGCCAAGACCGCGCCTCCAACTGCCACTTCGGTTTTGTTTTCGGACATCGGTGCGACCTTATTCCGGCGACCAGGCCTCGTAATCGCGGCGCTCGGACGGGGCGGCGCGGCGGATCGAACCGGCGGGGGCATAGGCCTGCGCGGTCCCGGTCAGGTTTTCAAGATGCGGCTTTTCCCAAGCCTTGTGGACCATCGGACGGTCGGTCGGCGCTTCCTTGAAGGTGTGATGCAGCCAGCCATGCCAATCGGGGCCGACCCGGCTGGCCTCGATCTCGCCATTATAGATCACCCAGCGGCGCTTGCCGTCGCGGGACTGGTAGAACACGTTGCCCTGTTCGTCCTCGCCCACTTTCACACCCTTGCGGGCGGTGTAGAGCTGAGTGTTGAGCGTCTGCCCGTCCCACCAGGTGACGGCGCGCAGAAGGGTGTTCAAAAGGCCCATGAATCTCTCCGCAATTGCTTAGGGGTGGTATGGCGTAAATCGGGGGCGAGGTCCAGTGGGTTGACCGTTTAGGGACTGGATCGGCCGGGTATCGTGCGAAAGCCGGGCCAGCGCCAGTCCGCGGGGTGGCGCCGCGGCCCTTGGGCACGGCAGTTTATGCCGCCAAATCCGCGCGCACTATCGGCGGCAAGGCGAACCTCGCAGAAGCGCCAGCCCGGTGGGCGGACTGGCGCTGGCCCGGGGCGGCCTGACGGCCTTGTTCCGGGCTTTTGGTTCTGCCGGACAGGCTTACCCGGCCAGCGCCGTCAGTTCGATCTCGATGCGGAACTTCGGGTTGATCAGCCCACATTCAATCATCGTGGCCGCCGGGGGATTGTCGCCGAAGGCTTCGGACAGGATCGGCCAGCAGGGTTCGAATTCGGCGGCGTCCGGCAGGTAGTAATTCACCCGCACTGCATTGGCGAAGGACGTGCCAGCCTGTTCCAGCGCCTTGCCTATGGTGTCGAGCGCCGAACGGCATTGCTCCTCGACCGTATCGCCCTGCCCCACGGTGCCCGCCACATGGACGAAACCGCCCGCCACGACGGCGCGGCAATAGCCGATCTTGACTTCGAATTCGCCGCCCGAATGGATGCGTTTGATGGTCATGTCATTACCTCTTGGATCTTAGTCGCCGAAACGAATACGCGCGGCGATGTTCTGAGGCAACGAGTAGATGTAGAGGATTTCGCCAACGGGCCCACGCACGTACCAACTGCCCGGTTCAGCCAAGGCGCGGAACAGCCGATCATTCGTCGCATCGTCAAAATATTGGGAACAGAACCTCAGTGCTCTTCTCATGTTGTCGTGGGGTTCAGGTTCAGGCGCTTCCTTCCAATCGCCACCAAACTTGTACTTCCAACCGTTGTCAGAATTAGACCAAGATGGAGGGACATTCGGGGCTCCATCTGCCAAGTCTACGATGGCATAGCTGCAATCCAAGGGCTCTCCGCCTCTGCGATGCCATTTACGCGTCGCAAGCACCTTGGCGACCGAAAGATGCCCGGCAAACAAATCCGTTGCATAAGTCGGGTCTTCGGTCCGGCGGAGCCACTCTAGATTTGCAACGAGCAGCAATCAGCCGCAGAAAAAGAAAAAGGCCACCGTCAGAAGAACGATGGCCATTCCCTTGAGAAGAACACGAACCACATGCATTGAAGCGTTTTAACTTGCGCTGGCTTCTTCCTTCTTGGCGTCCGCATAGATCATCAGCGGCTTGGCGTCCGAGTTCACGGCCTCTTCGTTGACCACGACCTCGTCGACATTTTCCATCCCGGGCAGTTCGAACATGGTGTCCAGCAGGATGTCCTCGAGGATCGAGCGCAGACCGCGCGCGCCAGTCTTGCGCTGGATCGCGCGCTTGGCGATCGCGTGCAGCGCGTCCTCGGTGAAGGTCAGCTGGGTTTCTTCCAGTTCGAACAGGCGCTGGTATTGCTTCACCAGCGCGTTTTTCGGTTCGGTCAGAATGGTGACCAGCGCGTCCTCGTCGAGGTCTTCCAGCGTGGCGATGACCGGCAGACGACCGACGAATTCCGGGATCAGGCCGAATTTCAGCAGATCCTCGGGTTCGAGATCCTTGAACACCTCGCCGACGCCGCGTTCGTCCACTTCGCGCACATCGGCGCCGAAGCCCATCGCCGATCCCTTGCCGCGCTGCGCGATGATCCGGTCGAGACCGGCGAAGGCGCCGCCGCAGATGAACAGGATGTTGGTGGTGTCCACCTGCAGGAATTCCTGCTGCGGATGCTTGCGGCCGCCCTGCGGCGGAACGCTGGCCACGGTGCCTTCCATCAGCTTCAA
Organism: Thalassovita aquimarina; assembly: GCF_018219815.1. Lineage (GTDB taxonomy): Bacteria > Pseudomonadota > Alphaproteobacteria > Rhodobacterales > Rhodobacteraceae > Thalassobius > Thalassobius aquimarinus. The sequence goes on along the minus strand of NZ_JADMKU010000028.1, from coordinate 27,329 downwards.
GAGCGCCTGCTGCACGCCCTCGCCCGACACGTCGCGGGTGATCGAGGGATTTTCCGACTTGCGGGTGATCTTGTCGACCTCGTCGATATATACGATGCCGCGCTGTGCCCGTTCGACATTGTATTCGCTGGACTGCAGCAGCTTCAGGATGATGTTTTCCACATCCTCGCCCACGTAACCCGCTTCGGTCAGCGTGGTGGCGTCGGCCATGGTGAACGGCACGTCGAGGATGCGCGCCAGCGTCTGCGCCAGCAGCGTCTTGCCGCAGCCCGTGGGGCCGATCAGCAGGATGTTCGACTTGGCCAGTTCGATGTCACCGGATTTCTGCGCGTGGTTCAGCCGCTTGTAGTGGTTGTGCACCGCCACCGACAGCACGCGTTTCGCCATCGCCTGCCCGATCACGTAATCGTCCAGGACGTTGCAGATATCCAGCGGGGTCGGCACCCCTTCGGACGACTTCAAGCCCGCGCTCTTGGTCTCCTCACGGATGATATCCATGCAGAGTTCCACGCATTCATCACAGATGAACACGGTCGGGCCGGCAATCAGCTTACGCACCTCGTGCTGGCTCTTGCCGCAGAAGGAGCAGTAAAGCGTGTTCTTGCTGTCGCCGCCGGTTGAATTCGCCATGTCTTCCCTTTCAGGCCTGAATCGAGCGCTGGTCCATGCTTCTTGATCAGCGAGTTTAGGACAGCCCCCAGGCCGCTACAATGTAAAAAACGACACGGGGCCGCCGGAGCACCCCGTGCCTGCGCCCCGTCAAGTGGCGTCTTTGTCGTCGTCCCCCGACGCCCGGCTGGTGACGATCTCATCGATCAGCCCCCAGTCCTTGGCATCTTCGGCCGACATGAAGTTGTCGCGCTCGAGCGCCCGTTCAACGTTTTCAAGCGTCTGACCGGTATGCTTGACATAGATGTTGTTCAGACGCGTCTTCAGTTTCAGCGTCTCTTCGGCATGGATCATGATATCCGTCGCCTGGCCCTGATAGCCGCCAGAGGGCTGGTGCACCATGATCCGGCTGTTGGGCAAAGAAAAGCGCATTCCCGGCGCGCCCGCGGTCAGCAGCAGCGACCCCATCGAGGCCGCCTGGCCGATCACCAGGGTCGACACCTTGGGCTTGATGTACTGCATGGTGTCGTAGATCGACAGGCCGCTGGTCACCACGCCGCCCGGCGAGTTGATGTACATGCTGATTTCCTTCGACGGATTCTCAGCCTCGAGGTGCAGCAACTGCGCCACGATCAGGCTGGACATGCCGTCATGCACCGGACCGCTGACGAAAATGATGCGCTCTTTCAGCAGGCGCGAGAAAATATCGTAAGCCCGTTCGCCGCGGCTGGTTTGTTCGACCACCATCGGGACAAGGGTATTCATGTACGTTTCAAAAGGATCTTTCATTTCCGCCTGCCTGTTGCTTGCCGTCTTGATCAGTATCGACCAAATCTTCCTGGAATCTTAGTGCTGCGCCAAACCGGCTGCAAGGGCAGGTGGATCATTTGTCGCAAACAACGGCCCCGGGCACACCGTCGTCGCAAATCTTGCCGGCATCGTCGCAAAACGTATAAGGTCCGGGCAAGGCCCAACCTATTCCTGCCAGCGCAGCTTTCGCTGGAAACCACTTTTCCGTTCCGTCCGGGATACACAATGCAACAAGATCACTTCATCCAGAGAGCGGCCACCGCCAATTTCCCGATGACATTCGACGGCCCGCCGGAGGATTTCTACTTCCTGCTTCTTCCCAACACGACGATGCTGGCGGTGGCCTCGGCGATCGAACCGCTGCGGATCGCCAACCAGCTGACGAAATCGAAGCTGTACCGTTGGTTCACCATGACCGAGGACGGCGCGCCGATCTGCTGTTCCACCGGGATCAAGGTGACGCCTGACATGGCATTGGAATCGCTGCCGGCAAACGCGACCGGGTTCGTCTGCTCCTCCATCTCGCCAAACGGGATCGCGTCCGATAAAACCATCAACTGGCTGCGCCGCGAGGACCGGTTCGGCAGGCCGCTGGGCGGCATCTGCACCGGCGCCTTCGCACTGGCCGAGGCGGGGCTTTTGAACGGGCGGCGCTTCACGCTGCACTGGGAAAACCATGACGGTTTTCAGGAAGCCTATCCCGACCTGGTGCCGTCGCCCAACATCTATGAAATCGACGGACGGGTGATGACCTGCGGCGGCGGGAATTCGGCCATCGACATGATGCTGGCGCTGATCGAGGAACGCCACGGGCCCGACCTTGCGTCGCTGGTGGCCGACATGTGCCTGCACACCCGTACCGGATTGACCAATTCACCGCAGAAATCGGCGCGCTCATTCACCATCGGCACCCGCAACCGGCACCTGCTGGACGCCATCAGGGTGATGGAAAACGCGCTTGAGGAACCACTGTCGATGTCCGAGCTGTGCATCCGGCTGGGCGTGTCGCGGCGCCAGATCGAGCGGCTGTTCAAGCGCTACCTCGGTCAGAGCCCGATGGCCTATTACAACGGGCTGCGGCTGACCCGGGCCTACGGCTTTCTCAACGAAACCGACATGACGGTAACCGAAATCGCGGCCGCAACCGGGTTCCGATCGTCGAGCCACCTGGCCCGCGCCTTCCGCAAGAAATACGGCAACAATCCGAATTCCTACCGAAAATACTGGTCGTAAATCCCCGCCCGACAACCTGGAATGGCGATTTCCAGTGTCGCTTTCAGACGGCAAAACGGGGCCATCTTTCGATGGCCCCGCCCGCTTTTCGACGATCGCTGATTATTGCGACACGGACTTGAGGTATTCCGCCACCGCATTGATGTCGTCTTCCTTCTTCAGGCCGGCGAAACCCATCTTGGTCTTCTTGATGAAGCTCTTCGGCTTGGTCAGGAAGGCGGTCAGGTTTTCTTCGTTCCAGGTTTCCCCGGCTTCACCCAGTTCCGCCATTCCCTTGGAATACTTGAAGCCTTCCACCGCGCCGATCGGGCCGCCGACAACGCCGTTCAGCATCGGACCGGTCTTGTTCGCTGCGCCCTCGCCCACCTGGTGGCAGGCCTTGCACTTCTTGAAGACCTTTTCGCCCTTTTTGACCAGTTCGGTGTCAAGCGCTGCGGCTGCAACGACCGGTTCTTCGGCCGGCTCTTCCGCCTTGGCCTCTTCGGCCGGGGCGGCGGCTTCAGCCGGGGCTTCTTCGGCCGCGGCTTCTTCTGCACCTTCCTCTTCCGGGGTCACGTCCAGAACCGCGGCGCGCATGGTGATCTTCACCTCGCCTTCCTTGCAGTTTTCCATGCAAGGTTCGGTCCAGAAATGCGCCTCGGCGGTGTCGCGGTCATCGACGATGAACCCGTCCGCGTTGGGCATTTCCACATCCAGGAAGTTTTCGTTCGACAGAACGAAGTCATCCTCGACCAGGTAGTTCGAGTACAGGATGTAGGCGGTGATCGCGTAGACGTCGTCGTCGCTCATCGTCTGGGCTGCGCCAAACGGCATCGAGCGGCGGACATAGTCGTAAACGGTCGACAGGTAGGGCCAGTAGGAACCGACGGTCTTCAGCGGGTCCTTGTCGGCCAGGGTGCCTTCGCCCCCGGCCAGTTTCGGCCAGTTGCCCGAGCCTTCAGCGAATTCGCCGTGGCACACGGCGCAGTTTTCGACAAACACCGCTTCGCCGTCTTCAACCGAACCCGAACCGACCGGCAGGCCGGTCCCGTCGGGATGGATGTCGAGGTTCCAGGCTGCGATTTCTTCCGGCAGCGCCGGACGGCCAAGGCCCAGCTTTTCGGCCAGAGCCGGCGACGCGGCCATAGCGGCCAGAGCGGAACCGATCAGGAGATTACGATACTTCGACATTTTCGGCCTCCCCGTCTGCCTTGACCCACCAGGTCTGAATGCAGTTGTTGTGATAGATCGAGTTTTCGCCCCGCACTTCGCGCAGCATTGCCTTGGTCGGTTGGACATAACCGGTTTCGTCCATCGCACGCGACTGCAGGAACATTTCTTCGCCGTTCCATTCGGTGTCGAGGTAGAACCGGGTCAGTGCCATCGGCTGACCGGGGTTCGCCAGACGCGCAGTTTCCCAGGTCTTGCCGCCGTCCTTGGACACGTCGACGCGGGTGATCGCGCCACGGCCCGACCATGCCAGGCCGGTGATGACCAGCGGCCCTTTGCCGTGCTTGATCGGCGATTGCGGGCTGGGCGAGGTGACGACCGATTTGGCGTCCATGACCCAGGTCCACTTGCGGCTGGTGCCGTCCGCCAGAGTGTCGGTGTACTTGGAGGTTTCTTCGCGGCTTTCGACCGCTGCGTCCGTGACCTCGATGCGGCGGATCCACTTGACCCACATGTTGCCTTCCCAGCCGGGAACGACCAGACGCGCGGGGTAACCGTGTTCCTTGCGCAGCGCTTCGCCGTTGGCCTTGAAGGCGATCATGCAGTCGTCCAGCGCCTTTTCCATCGGGATCGAACGGCCGTTCGAGGACGCGTCGGCGCCTTCGACATAAACCCATTTGTCCTTCAGGTCGCCGGCGGCGTTCAAGCCCGCCTCTTCCAGCAGGGTGCGCAGGGTCACGCCGGAATATTCCATGTTGTGGATCATGCCGTGGGTGAACTGGGCGCCGTTCAGCTGCGCACCGGCCCATTCCATGCCGGTGTTGGCAGCACATTCCAGGAAGAAGGTCTTGTTGACGCGCGGGAAGCGTTCCAGGTCTTCGTAGGTGAACACCAGCGGCGTATCGACCAGGCCGTTGATCATCAGCCGGAAGTCTTCCTTGCGCAGCTCGATTGCCCCCGAATGGTGACGTTCGAACGCACAGCCCTGCGGCGTGATGGTGCCGTCCAGCGCGTGGATCGGCGAGAAGTTGATCGAACTGATCGTGTCGGCGGTCAGCCATTCGACGTTGCGGCGAATCACATCGTCTTCATATTTGATCGGCAGGCCGTAGGGCGTTGCGTCGACACCGTCGCCGGTGCTCATTGCCCAGTCTTGCTTTTCGGTGATCAGGGGATCGGGGCCTGCAGCTTTGGCAGCCCCGGCTCCGGCTACAACCCCCGCAGTCGACGCCAGCGTCCCTTTCAGGAACGCGCGCCGCGAGGGCTTCTTGCCAGTGAAGCGGACGGTCATTTGTCTTTGCCTCCTTATTAAATCATCAAATTCATCTTCGTGAATTTGTCAGAGATAGTAAAGCGCCAAGTGGTCGCGGTTGGGGCTTAAGCCCCGACCACCTTGACGTTGTCGCGGGGTTGCACCGAAACGGTGCCTTGCTTGCGGATATGGCTTTCGACCACATCCCAGATCTGCGGGCCTTCGGTGCCTTCGTTCACGCTGGCCCAGCCGGCCACCACGTAGCTCTTGGCCGGATCGATCGATTCGCCGTTCTTCAACAGGGTTAGGTTGCTGATCCGTTCGCCCTGCGGCTTGTTGATATCGATCTGGTAGCCCATGCCGCCGATCCGAACCATGTCCCCGCCCTGCTGGTAGTAGGGATCGGTGTTGAACAGGTTGTCGGCGACGTCTTCCAGAATCACCTTGATGAATTCGCCGGTCATCTCGGTGCGATAAGCCTGACCGTAGGTCATCGAGGTGACGTTCCAGATGTCTTCGCGGGTGATGTCCTGCCCCGGCAGGATCGACGGCCCCCAGCGGACGCCGGGCGACATCGCGATATCGGCTTCTCGTTCGCTCAGCAGCGCGTCGCAGATCAGGTCGTCCCAGGTGCCGTTGAAGTTGCCGCGGCGGTACAGCAGGCTCGAATCGTCGGTGCGGCCGATCACTTCGGTCATCTTGTCCAGGTGCGGGGCACGCTGTTCGTCGATCACCTTGGTCACTGCGGCATCCGGTTCGATCACGTCCGAGAAGATCGGGATCAGCTTGTGACGGAAACCCATCATCCGGCCGTCGCGCACGTCCAGATCGACGCGGCTGACGAACTTACCGTTGGAACCCGACGCGATGATGATGGTGTCGCCCACCAGAACCGGTTCGGGCAATGCATCGTGGGTGTGGCCCGACAGGATCACGTCGATGCCCTGCACGCGGCTGGCCATCTTCTTGTCCACGTCGAAGCCGTTGTGGCTCAGCATCACGACCAGTTCGGCGCCTTCGGCCTTCACCTCGTCGACCACTTCCTGCATCCGTTCGTCACGGATACCGAAGCTGTATTCGGGGAACATCCAGCGCGGGTTGGCGATCGGCATGTAGGGGAAGGCCTGACCGATCACGGCGATCTTGACGCCGCCACGTTCGAACATCTTGTAGGGTGCGAAATCCTCGGCCGGTTCGTCCCATTCGGCATCGAAGATGTTGGCACCGAGGGCCGCGAAGGGCAGATCCTGCACGATTTCGCGCACGCGGTCGCCGCCCAGGGTGAATTCCCAATGGAAGGTCATCGCGTCGGGCTTCAGCGCGTTCATCACGTTGACCATGTCCTGGCCTTCGGTGTGATAGCAGGTATAGGACCCGTGCCAGGTGTCGCCGCCATCCAGCAGCAGCGCGTCGGGACGATCGGCGCGGATCGAGTTGATCACGGTGGACACGCGGTCCAGACCGCCAACCCTGCCATAGCCCCGCGCCAGCGAGGTGAAATCGTCATAGGTCAGCGCATAGGCCGAGGGAGACCCGTCGGCAATGCCGTACATCTTGCGGAAATCGGCACCGGTAATATGCGGCACCTGCCCACGGGCGGAGCCGACACCGAGGTTGATTTCGGGTTCACGGAAGTAGATCGGCTTCAGCTGGGCGTGAATATCGGTGATATGGATCAGCGATACGTTGCCGAACGTGTCGAATTCCAGCAGCTGATCCTGAGTCAGTTTCTGCTGAGCGGCCAAGCGCCCCCAATTGCCGAAACCGGATGCGCCGAGCATCGCGGAAGCGGCCATGGATACCTGAAGAAAGTCGCGGCGGGAGATCATTTCTAAAGCTCCGAACAGTTATAGTAAACCAAACCCCCTGACCGCTCGGACCAGAGGTGAGGCCAGTTTTTGACCCGATTCCAACCTGTTAAGATTATTGTTGTTGTCCTGGGGCGCCCCTAAGACGCCCCAGGAAGGTATCTTAGTTACGCACCGACGGTCCTTCGACCGACAGGCCATTGCCGCGGCTTGCGACATAGAGTTCCAGAGCAAGGAAATCCTCGCTGCCGGGCTTGTAGGTTTCTGCGCGGGTATCGCGGACACAGCCCTTGAAGCGGCCTTGCGGCGTGGTCAGCTTGGCGTTCTTCAGGCGGTAAACCGGAAAACCGTTGGTCTGCCCCTGGCTCAGGTGGTCGGCGCGGATCATGTTGCCGTAGTTTTCTTCGTGGCAGCTTGCGCAGGACAGATCCAGCTGGCCGGTGCGGGTATAGTACATTTCCTTGCCTTTTTCCCACATCGCCTTGGCCGGGCCGTCGATCGCCACGTTCACCGGCATGCCACGCGACACCGAAGTGATCAGCGCTTCCATGTTCTTGGCGGGACCAGCGTCATACTTCCACGCTTCCGCGCCCATCCGGTTGGTGCGACAGTCGTTGAACTGCATCTGCAGATTGCGCACCTCACCAGCGGCCTCGTTCCACTTCGGATAGACCGCCTTGACGCCTTTCATGCTTTCTTCGACATCGCCGTGACAGGACGCGCAGGACTTGCCCTCGCTCCCTTCCACGGTGTTCCAGACCTCGGTTGCCGCTTCGACGTACAGCATGCCGGGATTGTCGAAATCGTCCATTTCCATCGCCTGGGTGGCGTCGTCGCGGAAATGCCAGCCCGAAATGACTTCATCCAGCGCATCTTCAAGATGTGCCGGCGCAGCGGTCTTGGTCACGATTTCAATTTCGCCGTTGATGACCAGCGTGTCATCGTCCGCATCCGCCATACCCAACGTCGGAACCGACAGGGCCAGGGCGGCAATTGCGCTCATTGGCTTGAATTTCATCTAGCTTCCTCCCTGTAGGCTGCCTTGCTCCCTGATCGGGAACAAGGCGCCATTATTATTAAGCGACTTCGACTTTCTTGCTCTCTTCATAGACCGACCCGTCATCGTCGTACCAGGTGAACTTGAATTCACCGGCTTCGGGCACAACGGCCTCGAATTCGAAGTAGGGGTTGGTCGAGATCGCCGGTTCCATCGTCACGTCGATAACGGACTTGCCGTTAAATTCGCAGGTGAAACGGTTGATGATCGAACGCGGGATGATCGAGCCATCCTTGTTCTTGCGCTGACCCGATTCCATCTTGTGGCTGATCAGGGTCTTGAGCGTGACGGTTTCGCCAGCAGCCGCCTTTTTCGGGGCCTTGACGCGGGGTTTTACACCAGATGCCATCTTATTTCTCCTTGATCCTGATTAGCCGCCGCAGCCGCCGATGGTGACCTTGACGGTCTGAGCGGCCTTCGCGAAGGAACCGTCAGCCAACTTGGCGATGGCGACCACGTCCTGGGTGCCGGCCAGACGGATACGGGTGGACGCAGCCTGCGACCCGGCCAGTTCGCCGAAGTTGAACGTTGCCACACCCGGGGTCGGGTTGCCGGTGGCCAGCAGCAGGATCGCGCTTGCGCCTGCGGCTTCGACGGAAACCGGAACGGTGTTACCGTTTTCCGCGATTTCCGGCGCGGTCAGATTGACGCCGCCTTCAGCAACGTCTGCGCCACCGGTGAAGGCGGCAATTGCGTCTTCAGCAGCCGCATTGACCCGGAGCGGCAGGACGGTCAGAACCGCTGCCCCCAGCCCAAGCGCCAGCGTATCGCGTCTTGAGAATTCCATTTTACTCTCCTTACTACAGGACTACGGGTCCGCCCGATCACTCTTCTTTCAGAGTGCCCAGGAACGCGACCACATCTTCGATTTGCTGAGCCGACAACAGCGGATCCAGCGGACCATCCGGAGCCTTGCCAGTGTAGGCATTGCCCGGGCGTGTGTACCCGTCAGTTTTGAAATAGGCGGGCATGACCGTGCCTTCATAGGTCATCTTGGCGTTGACCAAGATGCCGCGCAGCTGGGTTGCATCCCAACGGTCTGCAACGCCATCAAGCATCGGACCCACATTCCCCGGGAAGGGGGCATCCAGTGTGGAAACCTCGTGGCAGGCAACGCAGTTCCCCATACTCTTGGTGGAGAAGATTTTGGCACCCTCTTCGGGGTTACCGGCAACGCCTGTCAGCGATGCCTCTACGCCGCCATCTTCATTGAAAACCACGTCGGCATAGGTGACCGGGTTGGCGCTTGCCGCCCCGGCAGCGAGCATTGCCGCCAGTGTCAGTGTTGAAAGCCTCATGATTCCTCCCTTGGCTACCAGTTCTTTGGCTGTGTTAGCTTGGTGTACGGTAGTCGACAAAACGCCCCGACGCAACATCAAATTCAATATAATGAATTTACCAATTTGTTTCGAGCGAAGCTGCCTTGCGAAAGAATATTACTGGTAGAATTTTCGCTGCAGGTACTTCTGAAAAGGCTCGTCGCCTTCATACCCTTTCTCGACCACCCACTGAAGCATCGCCAGAGTCGTTCCCCTGCCAAATGCCCCCGGGACAACAGAAACAGCCGCCCGCGGCGCGGTCAATCCTTCTTCCACCTGTTCCGGAAAATACATCATCGTCGGGGTGAACATCATTCCCCATTTCCGGACCATATCCTTCTCCGGCAAGGTTTCGCCATCGAAGTCCGTCACCTCGACATCGCCGAACATGTTGAGCTGAACGATGAAGTAATTTTCGGTGATGAACGAATCGATCTCGGGGTCCGGGAAAATCTCTTCGTGCATCTTCTTGCAATAGATGCAGCCGCGCTGCTCGATGATGATGGCGAAGCGCTTACCCTCGGCATTCGCCTCGGCAAGGTCTTCGCGCAGATCCTTGAACGTGTCACGCATCCAGTGCGCCTTGTGCAGCCCATCATCGCCCATCTCGGCCGCCTGTACCGACAGAGCCAAGCCCAGCAGCGCCACCGCCGACAACAAAATCCGTTTCATGTCTTACCCTCCCTTAACTCAATTCAACCGACCGATTGGAACGCGGGGAACCAGCGGATCATCAGATCGGCAATCTTGTTCACCCCGTTGGTGGCGATCAGGATAGCGAAAACGATCAGCATGATCCCCATGACTTTTTCAACGTAGCCCAGGTATTTCCGATTGCGCTGCATCCAGCTCAGGAACGGCCGGGCAAACAGCGCCGCGATCACGAAAGGCGCGGTCATCGACAAGCCATAGACCAGCAGCAGCGCCCCGCCCCGCCAGATATCGCCCATGCCGCTGGCCACCATCAGGATCGAGGCAAGCGCGGGACCGACGCAGGGCGTCCAGCCGAACCCGAAGGCCAGCCCCATCACATAGGCGCCCAGCACCGAGGTCGGCTCGGATTTGCTTTCGATCCGCGCCTCCCGATACAGCAGGCTGATCTTCAATACCCCAAGGAAGTGCAGGCCGAACAGGAACAGCACCGCGGCGGCGACATAGCTCAGCGGCTGCTTCCACTGCGCGAAAGCCTGCCCCAGGGCCGTCGCCCCCATGCCCAGCATCACGAAGATGGAACTGACACCGAGCGCAAAAAAGATCGCCGACAGAATCAGCCGGCGCTGCGCCCCCGGCGCGATCGCCCCGTCGCTGCGCAGCTCAGACATCGATATCCCGGCCATGTAACACAGGTAGAAAGGGACCATCGGAAGGATGCAGGGGGTGAAGAAACTCAGAATCCCCGCTAGCGCCGCTCCGGCAAAGGTAATATCCAGCATTACCGCATTTCCTTGAACAATTCACATATTCATATTACGTTGTGCAAAATCCTTACATCAATCTTGTGCGTCACATGCAACGTATTTTTCGATTTATAGCCCCGATCATCCTCCTCCTTGCCCCGGCGCTGTCGCAGGCCACCGAGCTCGTCATGGTCGAACGTCAGGGCTGCCATTACTGCATCGAATGGAAGACCGAACTCGGTCCGATCTACCCCAAGACCGCGGCGGGTCAATTCGCCCCGCTGCGGGTGATCGACATCGCCAAGGACATTCCCGACGACCTGAGCTTTGCCCGTAAAGTAGTGTTCACCCCCACCTTCATACTGGTCGAGGACGGACAGGAAATCGGCCGGATCGAAGGTTATCCAGGGGAAGATTTCTTCTGGGGTTTGCTTGAAATGATGCTAAAGTCCAAGACAGAATTCGGTGGAGCAACCTGAAAATGGCGCCTGAACGCCGCGTCGGGCTGGACGAAGAGCCCCAAATTAGGCAGAAGGAGCCGGATTTAGGCGCGGAACAGACTTGCCCGAGGTGTTGCATGGGATTGCCGATGTTTGATGACACCATATCTGACGAAGAAATGGACCTGATGGTGGACAACGCCACCAATGCGTCCAATTTCCTCAAGGCCGTCAGCCACGAAGGCCGGCTGATGATCCTGTGCCATCTGGTGACCGGCGAAAAATCCGTGACCGAACTCGAAGAATTGCTGTCCGCCCGTCAGGCCGCCGTGTCGCAGCAATTGTCCCGCCTGCGGCTCGAGGGGCTGGTGGTCCCCCGTCGCGAAGGCAAGGCCATCTATTACCGTTTGGCCGATGATCGACCCCGTCGTATACTGGAACTGGTTTACGAGCTGTTCTGCACCAGCGCTGAGCGCAGCTGAACAATCCTTCCGCCGCGTCTGGTCAATGGAGGCCACGGTTATGCTTGAATTTCTCGGCGAAGAAATGGCCGTCGCCCTTGTCGGCCTGTTCGGTGGCGTGCTGCTGGGGCTGGCGGCGCGGCTGGGCAGGTTCTGCACCATGGGCGCGATCGAAGACCTGCTGTATGGCGGATCGGGCCAGCGCATGCGGATGTGGGTGCTGGCCATCGGCGTCGCGGTCATCGGCGGCTTCGGGCTATCCGCGCTCGGGCTGTTGCAGACCGAAACGTCCTATTACCTGTCGATCCGCTGGTTGCCCTTCGCCTCGATCCTCGGCGGGCTGATGTTCGGCTATGGCATGGCCCTGGCGGGCAACTGCGGCTACGGTTCGATCGCCCGGCTGGGCGGCGGCGACCTGCGCGCCTTTGTCATCGTGGTGGTGATGGGGGTCAGCGCCTACGTCGTTCTGTCGGGGCCGCTGGCCGGGCTGCGGGTGATGATCTTCCCGCAGGAAGACGTGGTCAACGAGGTGCCGCCGGGCTTGGCGCACCTGATCGGCAACTGGACCGGGATGTCGGTCGACGCCGTCGGGCTGGCGATCGGCGCGCTGATCACGCTGGGCGCCCTGGCGCAAAAGGATTTCCTGTCCGATCCGAAAAGCATTTTTTGGTCGGTGGTGGTGGGTGTCGCCATCACCTCGGGCTGGGCCGGCAGCTACTGGGTGGCCACGCATGGTTTTGAGAACATGCCGGTCGTATCGCACAGTTTCTCGGCCCCGGTGGGCGAAAGCCTGCTGTACCTGATGACCGCCTCGGCGCGGGTGCCGTCCTTCGCGGTGGGATCGGTGGCGGGCGTGGCGCTCGGCGCCTTCATCGGATCGCTGTTCAAGGGCCATTTCCGCTGGGAAGCCTGCGAGGACCCGCGCGAATTGCGCCGCCAGATCACCGGCGCCGCGTTGATGGGCGCGGGCGCGGTTCTGGCGCTTGGCTGCACCATCGGACAGGGGCTGTCGGCCTTTTCGATGCTGGCCTTTTCCGCCCCGGTCACTTTCGCGGCGATCTTCGCCGGCGCCGCGTTCGGGTTGCGCCAGCTGATCGAAGGGTTCCAGCCCGCAGAGTAACCGCCGGGTTTTCCTTGAAAGAGCACCTGCGGTGCACAGGCTGAGCTTCGCCTTCTGGCGAAGCGGATCGGGGGCGCTGCCCCCGTCGTGGCAGGCCACGATTCCCCCGGGATATTTGGAAAAAGGAGAAGACCGGGCAGGCCCGGTTTCAGCTTGGCTGGAATGCTCTGGTGGGGATTGGCCCGAGGCCAAGAGGGGGGTAACGCCCCCTCCCGTTTTCAGACTTTTTGCTGGGTGTATTTGCGCAGCTCGGTCCGTGCGATCTGACGGCGGTGCACCGCGTCGGGGCCGTCGGCCAGACGCAGGGTTCGGACATGGGTCCATTTATGCGCCAGTGGCGTATCCTGGCTGATCCCTTGCGCGCCGAACATCTGCGACGCCTCATCGATCACCTTCAGCGCCATGCGCGGCGCCACCGTCTTGATCATCGAAATCCACGGCGCCGCGGCGCGGGCATCGCCCTGATCCATGTACCATGCCGCCTTGAGACACAGCAGTCGGGCCTGTTCGATTTCCATCCGGCATTCGGCGATGATGTCGTAATTGGCGCCCAGATGCGCGATCGGCTTGCCGAAGGCTTCGCGTTCCAGCGACCGCTTGCACATCAGTTCCAGCGCCGATTCGGCCTGACCGATGGCACGCATGCAGTGATGGATGCGGCCCGGTCCAAGCCGGCCCTGGGAAATCTCGAAGCCGCGGCCTTCGCCCAGCAGCAGGTTTTCCGCCGGCACCCGAACGTCGGTGAAGCGCATATGCATGTGGCCGTGCGGCGCATCGTCATCGCCATAGACCTGCATCGCGCGCAGGATCTCGATCCCCTCGGATTTCGCATCCACCACGACCATGCTGTGGCGCTGGTGCTTGGGTAGGTCGTCGCCTCCGGTTTTCACCATCACGATGTAGACGGCGCAGCGCGGATCCCCTGCCCCGGACGCCCACCATTTTTCGCCGTTCAGCACGTATTCGTCGCCATCACGGACACAAGACATCGAAATATTTGTGGCATCCGAGGACGCAACATTGGGTTCGGTCATGCAATAGGCCGAACGGATTTCGCCCGCGAGCAGCGGGGTGAGCCATTTTTCCTTCAGCGCCGGCGTGCCGTAGCGTTCCAGCACTTCCATGTTGCCGGTATCGGGGGCGGAGCAGTTGAACACTTCCGCGCCCAGCGGGATCTTACCCATCTCCTCGGCGAAATAGGCGTATTCGACGGTGGAGAGCCCGAAACCCTTGTCACTGTCAGTCAGCCAGAAATTCCACAAACCCTCGGCCTTGGCCTTGGCCTTCAGCCCTTCGAGGATTTCCGTCTGCCGTTCGGTGTATTGCCAGCGATCGCCCTTGGCGACCTCGGCCTCGTATTCCTCGTTCAGCGGCTCGATCTCGTCACGCACCATCGCGGCGACGCGGTCCAGCAATTTCCGGTTCTCCTCACGAATTCCGAAATCCATGTCTCTTCCCTCATTCCTCTATGCGAAAATTGGTTCCGCAGAATTTAGATCATGCCGGAATGGAAATGGAAAGCGCCAAAGTGAACGAGGGCACCCCATGACAAGGTTACCCTACGTCCATTTCGCCTGACGGGCCAGAGAAGTTAGTGGGTTTCCTCCCCCGCCAGCAGGCTGGCATTCCCGCCCGCGGCGGTGGTGTCGACGCACAGATGACGTTCATGCAGGACATGGGCCGCGTCGGGCCGGTCGGTGATCAGCGGAATGATCGGGCCGTCGCGGCGGGCCAGCGCCCGGGCATAATCCCGCGCGGTTTCCGCCCCGCCCCACCAGATCACGCCGGAGACGCCCGCGATATCGCGTAGCATGTCGGCGGGAACGGTGGCCGGTACGGCAAGGGCCGATCCGCCGAGCGCTTCGACCTGCGCCGCCTGTTCGCGCGCCGCGGCCTGCCCCGGCCCGAGGCAAAGGATCGGATCGCGCGGGTAAAGCGACAAGCGGTTCATTTCCCCGGTGGGTCCCGGCAGGTCGATTTGCCGCGGCGCGATCGCGACGGATTTGGCCCGCGCCGTGGCGATTTCGGCCGCCAGGTGCGACTGGGTAACCCCCGTATCCGATTCGGCCTCTCTGACGGCAGTTCCGGGGCGGGTGAAGCGTGGCAGGTAGTTGGGTCCGCCCGCTTTCGGGCCGGTCCCGGACAGGCCTTCGCCGCCGAAGGGCTGGCTGCCGACGATGGCGCCGATCTGGTTGCGGTTCACGTAGATGTTGCCAGCGTGGATGCTGTCGGCCACGTCCTGCACCCGGGAATCGATGCGGGTATGCAGCCCGAAGGTCAGCCCGTAGCCCGACGCGTTCACGTCCGCGATGACCTTGTCGACCGCCCCCGCCTTGAAGGTTGCCAGGTGCAGGACCGGGCCGAACACCTCCTTTTCCAGATCCGCAATGCTATTCACCTTGATCAGGGTGGGGGCGACGAAGTAACCGCGATTGGGTTCGGACAAGGCGTGCAACACGCGCTCCTGTTCCCGCGCCTTGGCGATATAGGCATTGATTTCGCCGCGCGCCGCCTCGGTGATGACCGGGCCGATATCAGTTTCCAGCGCCCAGGGATCGCCCAGCGACAGTTCATCCATCGCGCCGATCAGCATCCGGCGAAAAGCCGGTTCGATATCTTCCTGCACGTAAAGGCAACGCAGCGCCGAACAGCGCTGACCGGCGGACTGGAAGGCCGAGGCCACGATGTCGCGCACCGCCTGTTCCGGCAAAGCGGTGCTGTCGACGATCATCGCGTTCAGCCCGCCGGTTTCGGCGATCAGCGGTGCGCCGGGGGCCATGGTTTCGGCCATCGCCGCCTGGATCATCCGGGCGGTCGCGGTCGACCCGGTGAAGGCGACCCCGCCGATGCGCGGGTCCGAGGTCAGCGCGCGCCCGACCACCCGGCCTTCGCCCGGCAGCAATTGCAGGGCAGAGGCCGGGACCCCCGCCTTGTGCAGCAGCCGCACCGCGAAAGACGCGATCAGCGGCGTGGTTTCGGCCGATTTCGCCAACACCCCGTTGCCCGCAGCCAAGGCCGCCGCGATCTGGCCGGTGAAGATCGCGAGCGGGAAATTCCACGGGCTGATGCAGGTGAAGATGCCGCGCGCCGGGGCATCGAGCTTTTCCGCCTCAGCCGCGTAATAGCGCAGGAAATCCACCGCTTCGCGCAATTCGCCCACCGCATCGGGCAGGGATTTGCCTGCCTCGCGCGCCAGCAAGGCGAAGATTTCGCCGAAATGGTCTTCGTAGAGATCGGCGGCGCGGCGCAGCGCGGCGGCACGTTTTGCCACCGGTGCCGACCACGGCTTGGCGGCAGCCAGCGCGGTTTCGATATCCTTGCGGCTGGCGTTGACCACCTTGCCGATCACCTTGCCGCTGGCCGGGTTGCGCGCCTCATGCTTGTCGCCGCCTTGCAGCGGACCGGCGATCAGCGGTTCGGCGCGATCCAGGAAATCGTCTTCGCGGGCCTCCGCGATGCGGCTCAGCTCGGTCACGTCGAACAGGTCGAACCCGGCGGAATTGCGGCGGTTTTCGCCGAACAGGTCGGGGCCCTTGGCGATGCCCGGCGCGCCCGCGGTCATGTCGGTTTCCAGCATATCGAAGGGACAGGCCGCGACGACCGAGGCCGGGATATTCTCGTCCACGATCTGGTTCACGAAGGAGGAATTGGCGCCGTTTTCCAGCAGCCGCCGCACCAGGTAGGCCAAGAGGTCGCTATGCGCCCCCACCGGGGCGTAGATGCGGCAGCGGGTGCCTTCATCGCGCAGGACCAGATCGTGTAACGCCTCGCCCATCCCGTGCAGGCGCTGGAATTCATAGGCCTCTTTCGGCAATTCCCCGGCCATGTCCAGAACGGCGGCGACCGTGTGGGCGTTATGGGTGGCGAATTGCGGATAAATGCGATCGGTCAGGCCCAGCAGTTTGCGGGCATTGGCGATATAGCTGACATCGGTGGCGGATTTGCGGGTGAAGACCGGGAAATCGGTCAGGCCTTCGACCTGCGCATGCTTGATTTCCGTATCCCAATAGGCGCCCTTGACCAGACGCACCATGATCTTGCGGTCCAGCCTTTCGGCTATTTCATGGAGCCCGTCAATCACGTCGGGCGCGCGACGGCCATAGGCCTGCACCACCACGCCGAATCCGTCCCAGCCATGCAGTTCGGGATCAGCCAGAACGGTTTCGATCACCTTCAGCGACAGGCCCAGCCGGTCGGCTTCCTCGGCGTCGATATTGAACCCCATGCCCGCCTTGGCCGCCTGCCGCGCCAGATCACGCAGCACCGGCACCAGTTCGGCCATCACACGATCGGTCTTGGCGACCTCGTATCGCGGATGTAGCGCCGACAGTTTCACCGAAATACCGGGGTTGGAGCGGATGTCGTCAGATGTACATCCCGCCGCGATCGCGGTGATGGCGGCGGCGTAGGATGCCGCGTACCTTTTCGCGTCATCCGCGGTCATCGCCGCCTCGCCCAGCATGTCGTAGGAATAGGTGTAGCCCTTTGCCTCCTGCCCGCGGGCGCGGTCCATCGCCGATTTGATGTCCTGCCCCAGCACGAACTGCCTGCCCATTTCGCGCATCGCACGCCCCACGGCGGTTCGGATCACCGGCTCGCCCAGCCGCTTGACCGCCTGCCGCAGGCTGCCCGCCAGCCCGGGCGCGTCGGCCTTCAGAACGCGGCCCGTCAGCATCAGCCCCCAAGTCGAGGCATTGACCAGGGGCGACGCGGAATGACCCAGGTGCTTGCCCCAGTCCGACGGCGCGATCTTGTCTTCGATCAGCGCGTCTATGGTGACAGAATCGGGCACCCGCAACAGCGCCTCGGCCAGACACATGAGCGCGATGCCTTCCTCGGTCGACAGCCCGTATTCGGCCAGGAACACCTCCATCAGGCCTGGCGCCGCCTCGCCCCGGATGCGGGTGACAAGGGTTTCGGCCCGCTTGGAAATTGCGGCGCGCTGCGCGGCGTCCAGCCCCGCCATCGCGACCAGAGCGGCCACGGCTTCGGTTTCATTCAGGCGTTTGTTGCGGTCCCAACGGGGGTCAAGGTCGATCATGCTGGCCTCGGGCGAAATATGTTGCGTTATGACAAGAATACTCCAGTTCGGTTGTTCATATCGTCCATTTAATCTAACAAGACAGACGATCAGACCTTAATCTATTCGGAATTCAGACCAATGGATCAGAACGAACAGGATTTGCCCGGCATCGACCGGTTCGACCGCAAGATTCTGGAAATCCTATCGGTCGAGGCGCGGATTTCCATGACCGAACTGGCCCAGCGGGTGGGATTGTCGAAAACGCCCGTTCTGGCGCGGGTGCGGCGGCTGGAAAAGGACGGCTACATCACCGGCTACCGGGCGCAGCTGTCGACCCAGAAACTGGGGCTCGACCACGTTGCCTTCATCCAGCTGAAGCTCAGCGACACGCGCGAAGCGGCGCTAGCCGCCTTCAACGCTGCCATCCGCAAGATCCCCGAGGTCGAGGAATGTCACATGATCGCCGGCGGTTTCGATTACCTGATCAAGGTGCGCAGCCGCGATATCCGCGATTACCGCCGGGTGCTGAGCGAAAGCATCTCCACCCTGCCCCATGTCGCGTCAAGCTCCACCTACGTGGCGATGGAAGCGGTGAAGGAATCCGGCTTCGACCAGCTGAACGAATTCTAGATCATCACCCGGCTGCATCCTTGCAGCGCAGCCGCATCGTCGCCGATGAGCCAGATCGGGCATTGCGCCGGCACTCCCATGGGCAACGGGCGATGCAGCACCTTCAGGCAATGCGCGCCTGCCCCGGTGGACAGCAGCCCGCGCGCGACGCCGCCCGCGAAGTAGATGCCCGCCATCGGCATATAGGCAAGCATCAGGTCGCGCAGCAGCCAGCCCAGCAGCCCGGCATAATCTTCGGCCGCCCCGGCCAGCCGCGCGTCGGTGCGGCAACCGTCGATGATCTGAGCGGCCGTCAGACCGTCAGACGCGCCAACAAGTTGGCAGAAACGGACGAAACCGCGCCCGGAAAAGAGGTCCTCGACCATCAGGAATTGCGGTGCCAGACCGGGCCGAAGCGCGTCGAGCGCCGAGGCCACGCCCGTTGGCATCGTCGCAAGCCCCATTTCCGCGTTGAAGCAGACGGTTTCACCCGCGTCGATCACCGGGCAGACGTTGAATCCGGTGCCGATGCCCACCACCAGCGACTGCCCCGATCCGCCGTCCGCGACCGATCCGGCACAGACCGGATGCAACAGTTCGCCGGACAGAATCGGAACCGCATGGCCCAAGGCGGTCAGATCGTTGATCAACCGCACCCCAGCCCCGTACCGCACCGCGATCCGGTCGGCATCGATGCACCAGTCGCGATTGGTCAGGCGTGCTTGCCTCCCGGTCACGGGCCCGGCCACCGCAAGCACGATCTCGGTGATCTCTGCGGTTCCGGCGTCGCTCAGGAACCGGTCGATTGCCGCCTCGGCCCCACTGACGCCATCGTTGGAAAAACTGCGAACCGACTCCTGCTGCAGCGCGCCCTGCCCGGCCAGCCCAAGCCGCATGTTCGTCCCGCCGATATCGGCAACCAATCGCATTCGTTCAGCCCGCTTCCATGTCGATGGCGTTCATGTGACACCGCCCAGGCCAATCGCGCCAGTCCCTTTCATCGCCCTGCCGCGGTACTTCGTCCCGGTGGATCATGGCGATGGCGACTGCCTGGCGCAAGGCGGGCTCAGGTTCTTTGCGGCACAACCGAACTATGCCGCCCCGCCAAGACCTCTTCCAGGATCGCGCAAATGTCGTGTACCTGCGATCTGGTGAGCCCGGGATAAAACGGCAATCCCAAGGTGGTGGCAGCGAAGCCATCCGTCGCCGGCGCATGCAGGCGCGGGCAATCGGCAAATGCGGGCATCCGATGCAACCCTGTTTGCCACCAGCGTTTCGTGCCGATACCACGCCGGGCCAGCGCCCGTTCGGCCATGACCAAGCTGTCTTCCTGCAGTCGCACCGAAAGCGCGCTGGACACCCATCCGTCACCGAAGCCCGTTGGCACTTCGATCCCTTGCGGCAGGCGTTCGCGATAGAACCGCGCCACTTGCATATGGGCCCGGCGTTTCTCCGGCCAGTCCGGCAACGCCGCCAGCCCGACCGCCGAGGCATATTCGCTCATCTTGCCATTAAGAGCGGGAAGCCCCGCGCTGTGCCCGCCATCGAATCCGAAATTCAGCACAGACCGCAGGACGTTCATGTAGGCCAGGTCGGTGCAGGTGGTGAATCCGCCCTCTCCGACACCGAACACCTTGGTCGCATGCAGGCTGACCACTGTGGGGATCGAACTGGGTCGCAGCGTGTCGAAAGCGGCCGCCCCATCGATCACTACCGGCAACCCGGCTCGTTCCCGAAACTCTTCCCAGCCCATAGCGTCCACCGGGGCGCCGAACGGCATCACCGCCATCACCGCCGCCACCGGCGACGGCGCCATTGCCAGCGCCGCCAGCGCAAGGTCCGGGGTCAATGCGCCGTTGCGATCGACATCGACGAACCACGGTGTCAGCCCCGCCATTCGCGCCGCATGCGCCGAGGCGGCAAACGACCACGCCGGCATCATGCAAAGCGCCCCGCGCATTGGCCGCAGGGCCAGAAGTGCGGCCACCAACCCGGCCGTTCCGCTGGCGTGGCACAGCAGGAGATCGGCCCCGTAGTGCCGCGCCAATGTCTGTTCGAACCGCAGCATCAAGGCCCCGCCATTGGTATAGACATGGCTGGCATCGATTTCGCGCAGGTACGGCAGGATCGCTTCGGCACGGGGCAATTCCGGGCGCGCGACGGGGATGATGGTCGGGAAAGTGATATCCTGCATGGCGCTAGTCCAACCTGTGTTCGGCCAAGGCCAGATCGGGCCGGTCAACCCGGCTCTGGATTGATCCGAATGACATTTTCCGGTCGTACCGGGCCATCTGATAGAAATGCCAATGTTCTGTGCAAAGGTTCACGAACGCGGTCAGCGGGATCGCATCGCGCCCCAGCCCCCGGTTCTTTCGGTAATGCCGAAGATAGCTGCGCAAAACGCGCGCCCCGCGCTCTTGGGTCAGGATATGCGCCGCGAGACGTGACGCCGATCCCAGCGCCGCAAGCGTCCCTGCCAGAACCGCAGCGGCGGTCTGCCGGGGCAGGTTGTCCCGCGCGAAAGCCGCCCGTTTCCGCCGGTATTCCGGCGATCCCGCATAGCCGTCCAACAGCCTTTGCCAATAGGCATCGGGATCGAACAGGCGCATGACCAGATCATCATAGCCTTCCAGCAACTGGTCCTGATCCATTTGCAGGGGATGAAAGTTGATCCGTGGATGCGACGAATCCAACCGCCCGGCCGCCTTGAGGCGGTCATGCAGCGGCGTGCTGGGGATCGCGCTCAATACGGCGACCAGGGACTTGGCTATCCCGTTGCGCTGGATAAAGCGGAACTGTTCGTCAAAGATTTCCGCGTCGTCATTGTCAAAGCCGACGATGAACCCGGCAGTCACCACCAAACCCGCATCGCGGATACGCTGCAGTTTGTCGTCCATCGTGTCGCCGCGGACATTCTGAAGTTTGCGGGTTTCGATCAGTGATGCCGCGCGCGGGGTTTCGATGCCGATGAACACCTGGCGAAAATTGGCGGCGACCATCAGTTCCAGCAGTTCAGCTTCATCGGCGAGGTTCAGGCTCGCCTCGGTGCTCAGGGCGATGGGAAATCCATTTGCCTTCTGCCACTCGACGATCTCGATCAGGACTTCGCGCGCCTTGGCCTTGTTGCCGATGAAGTTGTCATCGACCAGGAAACACTGTCGGAAACCGGCGCGCCTGATCCCGTCCAGTTCGGCCAGCACCTGCGCGGGCGCCTTGGTGCGCGGACGGCGTCCGAAGATCGTGATGATATCGCAGAATTCACACAGGAAAGGACAGCCGCGCGAAAACTGCAGCGGTGCCACCACGTAGCGCGCCGCCTTGAGCAGGTCATAGCGCGGGGCGGGCACCGTGGTCATATCGGTCTTTTCGCCCTGCTCGTAGCGCGGCAGCACGGGACGGCCGTTATACACATCGTGGAGGAAACCGGGCCAGGTGGTTTCGGCTTCGCCGACGAAGATCACGTCGCACAGGCCTTCGAAATCGTCCGCGGCCACGCTGACCAGCGGCCCGCCCGCGACGATCAGCGGCCCCATTCCGCACAGCCGGTGCAGGATCTGGTGCATCCGTGTCTGCTGCACGATCATGCCGGTGACACCAATCACGTCGAAATCACCCAACCGGTCAAACGGGATGTCCTCGACATTTTCGTCGATCAAAGTCACGTCGCAGAAATCGGGGGACAACGCGGCCAGGGCTGGCAACGCCGCAGTGACCGTGTAACAGGCCCGCCGTCCCGGCAGGAACGGCAAGGCATGTTCAAATCCCCAGAAATTGGGCTCAAACCGCGGATTTATCAGCGCAATACGCAAACTTTTCCTGACGTCAGGACGCAAGCCATCGTCCTTTCAAAAAACAATAAATTAATAATACATCCTTGGATGTCTTTCGTTTTAATCTATTCCTTAAAATTGAAAAACAATTAATGTGCGAAACAAACAGGCTGTTTCACCACCCTAGTGACACTGGACACGACGGATATGACTGAATCGGCCCGCAACATGTTCAAGCGGCTCAGCGCCCACTACGACGATTGCTTCGCCATCCACGGGGATTGCGCGCGCGGAGTGGACTGGCCGGACGAGCAAAGCGCGAAGCTGCGCTACGACGTGATGGCCGATCTGCTGACAGAGACCGGTGCCGAGGTTCTGGATCTGGGCTGCGGCGCGGGTCATTTCCTTGACTACCTGCGGGCAACAGGGCGCACCGATCTGCGCTATCGCGGGATTGACCTGTCGGAAAACTTCGTTCGCCACTGCCGCACCCGGTTTCCCGGCATCCCGTTTGAACAGGCGGATATTCTGGCCGATCCCGCGCGGATGCCACAGGTGGATTACGCCATCCTCAACGGGGTCCTGACCGAAAAGCAGGCAGCGGATCACGACACGATGTTCGCAGCGGCCAAGATGCTCCTGACCACCGTTTTCGGCGCGGTGCGCCGCGGCATGGCCTTCAACGTGATGTCCAAGCACGTGGATTGGGAACGCGACGACCTGTTTCACCTGCCCTATGACGACATGGCCCGTTTCGTCGTCTCTTCGCTGTCGCGCCGTCACCTCATCCGCGCCGATTACGGGCTATACGAATATACCGTTTACGTTTTCAAATAGGATAAGAGTTTGGCAGATATCGTGATTTTCGGGACCGGCCAGATCGCCGAGGTCGCTTTGGCCCATATCCGGGCTTTCAGCCCCGACCGGGTTGTTGGCTTCACCGTGGACCGCGCCTATATGGAAAGCCCGGACTTTCATGGCCTGCCCGTAGTGCCCTGGGACGCGCTCGAAACCCGGTTCCCGCCGGACCGCGTCAAGCTGCTGGGCCCCTTGAGTTACCAGAAACTGAACGAATTGCGCCGCGACCGTCACCGCGAGGGGCAGGCGCGCGGCTACGAGTTCGCCAGTTTCATCCACCCGTCGGTTCACAACATGGCCGAGGTGGTGGGCGAGAACTGCTTCATCCTCGAGAACACGATCCTGCAGCCCTATAGCCGGATCGGTGACGGCTGCATCATCTGGACGGCCAGCCACATCGGCCACCACACCACCATCGGCGATCACTGCTTCATCTCTTCGCAGGTGGGGATTGCCAGCGGCTGCAACATCGGGCCGCGCTGCCTGATCGGGGGCCAGGTCGGGATCGACAACAATGTCACCCTCGGCGAAGAGGTCTATCTGGAATCCCGCAGCATGATCCGGCGCGACCTGCCCGCGCACAGCGTCGTGCGGCACCCGCAGGATCTTCCGCAGACCTATTCGAGTTCACGCCTCAAGAATATGGTGTTCAAGTGACCAGTGAACTTTGGCATCGCAAGGGGCTTTTCGTGACGCCGCAAGGGGACGGATGGCACAGCCATGCGCAAATCCCAACGGTTCTGCCCCTGTCGGACCGCTTGTGGCGGATATATTTCGGCGCGCGCGACGCGGCGAACCGGTCGCGCGTGATGGCCGTGGATGTGGACCCCGTATGCGACATGGCGATCCGGCAATGGCACAACGCCCCCTTGCTGGCGGCTTCCGGGCCGGGCCGGTTCTATTGCGACGGCAACGCCCCTTCGTCCATCTTGCAAGAAACGGACCGCTACTTGCTCTATTTCACCGGCATCCAACAAACACCGGGTGCTGCTTACAACACTCGGATCGGGTTGGCCCGGGGTGATGACGGCCTGCGCTTCTCGGTCCTGCCGTATCCTGTAAGCGTGACCACCAACGACGACCAGAGCTTCGTCTCCGTCCCATTCGTGTTACCGGTCGGGGACGGTTACCGCATGTGGTACGTCACCGGCTATGGCAGCCCCGAGGATTTTCGCTACTCGATCCGCACCTGTGCTTCCGATGATCCGCATATCTGGGCGTCCGGTTCGGTTCCGGCGGTCGTCCCGCATGGCTTGTATGCCGCGCTGACCCGGCCCTGGGTGACCGATTGGCGCGGGCAAAGGCGGCTGTGGTTCAGCGAACGCGGCGATGATTTCCGCAAGGGCGGCAGCCATCCCTATCGCCTGTCCTGGTGTCCGATCGACGAACGCGGCATTGCCAGCGGACCGGCGACCCCGGTTGCCTATGCCAATCCCCCCCGGCCGGGCGATTTCGACGACTGGATGCAGGCCTATGCCGCGGTCATGCCGCATGGGGACCGTTTGATCATGGTCTACAACGGCAATGAATTCGGCCGCGACGGGATCGGCTGGGCGGTTTTGGGAAAGGTATCTGCCGGTGACTGACGGTTTCGAAATCCGCATCCCCATCCTGCCGACCCCCGGTTTCTTTTCCGGAATCAAGCTGGCAGTGAAATCCCTGCGCAGATTGGGCGGCGCCTATGAAACGGTTCCG
This sequence comes from Thalassovita aquimarina, assembly GCF_018219815.1. GTDB lineage: Bacteria > Pseudomonadota > Alphaproteobacteria > Rhodobacterales > Rhodobacteraceae > Thalassobius > Thalassobius aquimarinus. The sequence continues at coordinate 2,719 of NZ_JADMKU010000028.1, read as the reverse complement.
GTCGTCGTCTCGGTCGGGGGGGACGAAAAGGCCGAGGACACCCACAGGATCAACGGCTGGAGCGACAGCGACCCAAACGTGATCTGGCGCATTATCCCGCCTGACAGGCGCACGCCCGGGTTTTCTTCGGGGTTCGACCGGTTCGACAACCCGCTGGACCGGGAGGTGGTGGTGATGTGCGATGCCGATGCCTGCCTGTTGAGCGACATCGATCCGGTGATCGACCGGGTCGGCCGGCACCCCGGCCCGGCCATCGCCGCGATGCAGGCGCATCAGTCGCCATTCGGCCACGACCCGGATGAAAACGCCCGCTGGTGGTCGGATATCTTTGCCGCTTTCGATCTGGCCCCGCCCGACCTGTGCCTGCCCTACACACTGGCGCCGTCGCAAAACGGCAAAGCCCCGCCCTATTTCAACTTCGGCTTCGTGGTGATGAACCGCGCGGCATTCGACATCGTGCGGCGACGGTTCAAAGAGCGTACGCTCAAGCTGGCGGCCCTGTTGCAGCCCGGGAACCGAGAGATATTCGCCGCGCAGATCGCGATGTCGCTGATCATCGTCGAATCCGGCATCGCCTACCTGCCGCTGGAACCTGCCTACAACTGCACCAACAGCGACGAAATGCTTTTTCATGGCCTGCCGTCCGAAGAGGAGATTCGCGTACTTCACTACCAGCGCCGCCAGGACTTCGACCGGCACACATTCCTGTGCGACCAGAGCGCCTTCGACCATTTCGCGCAAACGCGTTTCGAGTCTCAGGTGATCACGCATTTCCAGAGCCACGTCCTGTCCTTTCCGGATGTCTTTTTCCACCCGGGCGCCAAAATATGACGCTGAGGGTCGCGATCATGCAGCCGTATTTCTTCCCCTATGCGGGGTATTTCAGGCTGATGGCGGCAAGCGACCTGTTCGTGGTTCTGGATGACGTTCAGTTTCCCCGACGTGGCCGCGTTCATCGCTGCGAGGTCGCGGCAGGCCGATGGCTGACCCTGCCGCTGGCGCGTGCGCCGCGAAGCGTTGCCATCAACCGGCTGAACTGGGCACCTGATGCGCCGCGTCAGCTTGAACGTCGGCTTGAACGGGCGGGGATCGTCCGTGACGCGATCCCGCCGCCGCTGCGCGACCATTTGTTCGGGACCCTGCCGCCGGTGTTGGACTTCCTAGAAAACGGGCTGAAAATCGTGACCCGGATGCTGGGGCTGCCGGTGCATTTCCAACGCAGTTCGGACCTGTCCCTGCCCGGCGACTTGCGCGGCCAGGACCGTATTCTTGCAATCCTCGAAACGCTTGGAGCGGACTGTTATGTCAATGCGCCCGGCGGGCGGTCCCTGTACCAGCCACAAGCCTTTGCCGAGCGCGGGATCACCCTGAATTTCCTGCCGTCGTACCGGGGGTGTCATTTCCATCTGCTGCCCTGGCTGCTTGACTCCGGCGCCGCCGCGCGCATCCGCGCCGAGATCGACAGCGGACTGACGTGAAGGCAGGCGCGAAGGGCGGACTGTCAGTTTTTGCCTTTCACCGAAAAATTGCGCTCCATCAGGTGCTGAAACAGGCGCGGCGAAAGCCGGTTGATCCACCACGACATCCGCGCAACCCGGCCGGTCGGGATCATCGGCGTGCCGCGTTTCAGCCCCCGCAGGATCACCTTCGCGGCGTCCTCCGGCGTCATGTAATCCATCCCGTCGGCAGCGGAGCCGGGGCGTGCGATGCCGTCTTCTTTCCGTTCGGGTCGACCGATATTGGTCGCAACGAAGGACGGCGCCGCGATCTGCACCCGCACCCCATGCGGCGCTTCCTCCGATCGCAGCGAGGAAAAGAACCCTTCCAGCGCATGTTTCGACGCGGCATAGGCGGTACGGTGATAGAGCGGCGAAAACCCCGCGACCGAGGAAATCGCCAGATGGGCGCCCCGGCTTTGCCGCAACGGATCGAGGAACCGGCGCGCCATCGCGACGGCGGCGAAACAGTTGATCTCGAACAGCTTGCGATGGGCGGTCTCGGTCAGGTCCTCGAAGGCACCGATCTGGGTCACCCCGGCATTGTAGATCACCAGATCGATGCTGGGATTTTCTGCGATCACCCGGGCGCAGGCGGCATCCAACTGCGCCGGATCGGTCAGGTCGCAGGTGATGGCCTGCTGACCCGGCGCGTCCGCCAGCCCCGAAATATCGCGGTCGAGCAAAACCACTTGCCAGCCCTCGGCCCTCAGCGCGGCGGAAAACGCCCGCCCCAGCCCCCCGGCCCCGCCCGAAATCACGGCGACCGGCGCGGTCATAGCCCGGCCTCCCGGTACCACAGATCGAACACCTCGGCGCTGGTCAGCTCCGGGGTGTAGCCGAAATCGCGCTTCAGCGCGTCATTGGCCAGCACCGGACGGTATTGTAGGAACCGCACCTGTTCGGGGCCGTAACGGCTCAGCCGCAGCGGATGGGCCAAGGCCAGCGCGGCCTTGATTGCCGCGGCGGGGATGCGCCGCACCGGCTTGCCCAGCCGCCGCGCCAGATCGCCGATCCCCATCGCGCCGTCGCCCGCCACGTTATAGATGCCCGCCGGCCCGTCGGTCGCGGCGCGGAGCAGGATGCGGGCCAGATCGCGGGTCCAGATAAAGACGAAGGGGCTGTCCGTGCCGCGGATCGCCAGCAGCCTAGGGTCAGGACCCATTGATTTCCGCCGGGTGGCGTGATTCACCGTTCGAAAAACGAGCGGTAAAATGTCTGAC
>NZ_JADMKU010000027.1 GCF_018219815.1 Thalassovita aquimarina | reverse complement strand
GCCGCGTGTTTGGCGTAGTTCAGCCCGATGCAGTAGAAATTCGGCACATCGGCCAGGCAGGCGCCGATGCGCTCGGGTGTCACCACCGGCAGGGTGTCGATATCGATGGCGCGGATCGCGTCGATCGCGGTGAGCGACACGGCTTCGCCCGCGAAATCATCGACCTTGCCGCTCAGGTCGCGGACATTACCGTCCGCGTCGAGAATGCCGGGCTTTTCCTGACCCTTGGGGCCGTAACGTAGAAGTTTCATGGATGTTTTTTCCTTTGATCGGTTGGTCAGAGGCTTTCCCTGCGGAAATGCCCCTGGATATTGCGTTTGATATGCTGGATGTGGCTGTCGGTTTCCAGCCGAACCAGATCCGCGTCGCGCGCTTCGAGCCCGGCGACGATCAGTGTGTGCTGTTTCAGCACCCGGTCGCGATCCCAAGCCTGACGCGCCGAAAGAAACCGCACCCGCCATAGGCGGGCGAGTAACTGGCCGTGCAACTCGTCTAGCCGCGCATTGTCCGAAGCCCGTGCGATGGCGCGGTGAAACGCCATGTCCGTTTCGAAGAATTGCAGCATCTCTTCCGTCTCAGCAAGGACGACCATGCGTTCATGCAGCGCGCGGATGGCGCCGATCTGGGCTTCGGTGGCATGGGCGCAGGCCAGTTCGCCGGACAGGACTTCCAGAGCGCGGATGATCGTCAGTTCGTCCTCGACCTGCTTCAGGCTGGGATCGGCGACCACCGGGCTGAACGAAGGGCGCAGGACCAGCAGCCCTTCTTTCGCGAGGATGCGAATCGCTTCGCGCATGGGAGTGCGGCTCACTCCCATCTTCTGAGCGTAGTCGCGTTCGCCGACGCTGGAGCCGGGAGCGAGTTCTCCCAGCAATATCGCGTGGCGCAGGCGGTTCGCGATCTGGTCTGCCAATGTAGGCGCTGTCATGCCGTTTCCTCCCCGAGCCGCGGAAGATGGACCGTTTACGAGATTTCCGTGGCTTGGCTATGTTTTTGGTATACCAAATGGCGAGGTGAATGGTATACCAAAAAACGAGCGCGGATTCGATTTGGGTCGGCGTTCGTTGAAAACCGGTTGTTCGGACAGGGTGGAGGAGACCTTTTGACCGACTTGCCGGGGACAGTCGTAGGGAGGAAATGTCCAAATGAAATCGACCATTCTCGCAGCGGCGCTTGCAACAACGATTGCCGTGCCCGCAACCGCTGATACTCTGCGGATTCAAACACACTATGCACCGGAAACCATTTCGGGACAGCAGATCCAGGGCTTCATCGACGATATCGAAACGATGTCGGGCGGCGACCTGAAGATCGAAATGTTCTTTTCGTCTTCGGTCGTGAAGTCGGTGGAAACCTTCGACGCCGCGTCGTCGGGGATTCTGGATTGCGATATGACCGGCGGTGCCTACCAGACCGGCAAGAACCCCGCGTTCCAATTCGTCGGCGACATCATGGGCGGCTATGATACCCCGTGGCAGCAGTATTCCTGGCTGTATCACGGCGGTGGCTTCGAAGCGGCCGACGCGCTTTATGGCCAGTACAACATGAAGCTGATCGGCTGGTGGATCAACGGCCAGGAAACGATGTCCTCGTCCAAGCCGCTGCGCGGCCCCGAAGACCTGAAAGACTGGAAATTCCGTTCTCCGCCGGGCCTGGAAACCGAAATCTTCGCGGCGATGGGCGCAAGCCCCATCGTGATGGACTTCAACGAAATCTTCACCGCGCTTGAAACCGGTATCATCGACGGCGCCGACGCGTCGACGCTGGCCAACAATGTTGGCTTGGGTCTGTATGACATCGTCAAGCACGCCACCTATCCCGGCTTCCATTCGATGCCGTCGGACCACCTGGCCTGCCGCATCGACGCCTATGAAGGTCTGAGCGAACAGAATCGCCGCATCCTCGACGTGGCGATGCAGAAACTGTCGTTCCAGCTGACCATGGCGATGGACGTGGAAAATCTGAAAGCCAAGGCGGCACTGGAAGCTGCCGGCGTGACCATCCACGACTGGTCGCCCGAGGACCGTGCTGCCTTCCGCAAGGCCGCGCAGGGTGCATGGCAGGGCTGGGCTGACAAGACCCCTGAAGCGCGTGCGCTCGTCGACAGCCATACCGCGTTCCTGAGCCAACTGGGCCTGGTCGCGGAATAAGACCTGACGGTCAGGCAGGCGGGCCGCTTTCGGGGTGGTCCGCCTGTTTTCTCGTATAACCAAGAAACATCGGGGGGCTTTGTTGGTGCGGGCTAACGAAACATATCGAGAAATGCTTTGGCCGGCTGTCTTCGTGGCAGCAATGGCATACGTGGTCTGGAACTTTCCGAAATTCATCCTGGCTTTCGGATGGGCGAATGATGCGATCACCTCAACCTATGCTCCGGCGGGCCTCGCCGACTACGCGGCGGCGCTCGTCGTGATCGTTGCGATCGTTCTGGGGGTGCGCAGTGTTACCGTTTCCGCGTTGGAGACAGATTCAGAGGGGCTGCTGGATAATGTAAGCCTCTTCCTGGGACGGGTCGCGATGATGCTGATCCTGTTGCTGGTGTCGGTGATGTTCTATGAGGTGGTCGTCCGCTACGTCTTTGAAAAACCGACACTTTGGGCGAATGAGCTTTCGCTGTGGATGGCTGGGTTCATCTTCTTGCTTTCCGGGCTTTATGCCATGCAGCAACGGAGCCACATCCGTATCTACCTGCTTTACGATATCCTGCCGGGCTGGGCGCAGAAACTGTCGGACACGGTGTCGGTGGCGCTGATCTGGGCCTTCACGATCTCGATGATCTGGGGCGGTCTGAACGAGGCGCAGGCGAAAATCCTGCGGTGGGAAACCTTCGGCACCGCATTCGATCCGCCGATCCCGGCCACGATGAAGCCGATGGTTCTGCTGGTCATTCTGCTGGTGTCGATCCAGGCGTTGGCCAACCTGATCGCGGATTGGAACAAGGCCCCGGAACATCACGCGCCCGTTGACGAGGCGGAAATCGAAGAACTGAAACACGATCTCGCAGATCTTCAGGACGACACGGCGAAGGGGTCGTAATACATGTTTGACATTGGAACCATCTCTCTGATCCTGCTGCTTGCCATGCTGCTCCTGCTGGCGATCGGCATGCCGCTTGGCTTCGCTTCGGCGGTGCTGGCGGCCGGCGTCCTGCTGATGAAATTCGGACCGGACTTCCTGTTCGGAAATTTCGGGGCGGGGCCGCTCAATATCCTGGCGCAGCGCATCTATGGCCTGCTTACGGATTATGTGCTGATATCCATCCCGTTATTCATATTCATGGCCAATTTGCTGGAACGCTCCGGCATCGCGGGCGAGATGTACAATTCGCTAAACATCTGGCTTGCACGGACCCGTGGCGGTATCGCCATCGTGACCTCGATCATGGCGGTGATCATGGCGGCGATGTCGGGCATCATCGGCGGCGAAGTCGTCCTGCTGGGGCTGATCGCGTTGCCGCAGATGCTGCGGCTTGGCTACAGTCAGAACCTGGCCATCGGCACGATCTGCGCCTCGGGTTCGCTGGGGACGATGATCCCGCCGTCGATTGTTCTGATCATCTACGGATTGATCACCGATACCTCGATCAAGGCGCTGTTCACGGCAAGCTTCCTGCCCGGCTTCATGCTGGCGAGCTTCTTTATCATCTACATCATCGTCACCACCCAGCTGAATCCGGAAAAGGCGCCGCTGCCGGAAAAGAAACCGGGTGATCCAGAAGGACGCGAAAAGGCCGCGCTGTTCGGCACATTCCTGTTGCTGGTCGCCTCTGGTTTCGCGTCGGTACTTTTCCTGCGGGCGCTGTTCTTTACCCTGACCGGGCAGAACGCCGCGTTGGAAGGCGTCGATTCAATCGCCTTCGGGACCCCCGATTTCGTGTTGAAATTCGGGATCGCTCTGGCGCTGTTCCTGGGCGTTCTCTTCTTCATCGCGGGGCGTGAACGCATCAGGATTGGCTGGCAGATGGGCAAGGGCCTGGTGGCGCCGATCGTGGTGATCGGCGTGGTGCTGGGGTCGATCTACGGCGGCATCACCGGCATCACCGAGGCCGCCGGCATGGGCGTAATCGCGGTTGGCGTGATCGCCACCATGCGCGGCGAGATGAATTTCCATCTGCTGTGGGACAGCCTCAAGCGGACGCTGCGTGCGACCGGTACGATCATCTGGGTGACGATCGGCGCGACGGCGCTGGCCGGGGCTTATACGATCGCCGGCGGCCCGACTTATATCGCCAATACGATCGTGGGGGCGGAATTGCCGACGATGGGCATCATCCTGGTGATGATGGTGATCTTCCTGTTCCTCGGCGCCTTCATGGACTGGGTCGGTATCGTTCTTCTGGTGATGCCGGTGTTTCTGCCAATCGTGCTGCGTCTGCCGGTCGAGGAACTGGGCTTCATCGGCGAACTGAACCCGCGCCACGTGGCGATCTGGTTTGGGGTGGTATTCTGCATGAATATGCAGGTCAGTTTCCTGTCACCACCCTTCGGACCGGCTGCGTTCTACCTGAAATCGGTGGCGCCGCCTCATATTACCCTGACCGACATCTTCAAGGGCTTCCTGCCGTTCATCGGCATCCAGCTTTTGGCGCTGTCGGTGCTGCTGATCTGGCCGAACATGATATCAATATTCCTGTAGGGTGTTGATATCATGGACAAAACGGAATGCCCCCGTGCCGGCCGCTGTGTGGGCCCGGTATGGGCGGTGTCCGGACTTGGCCGACCGGAGACGATCCGCAACTGAACGAAAAGACGTCCGCCCCGGCAGGGGGCGGGCCCCAAAGAAAAGGTGATGATTTGAAAACCGTTCGTCTTTCCCCCGCCGACAATGTCGTTACGGCGATATCGCAACTGGCAGTCGGTGACGAAGGTGCCACCGCCGTGATCCCCCGCGGTCACAAGATGGCCACCGCCCCGATCCCCAAGGGAGATCCGGTGCGTAAATACGCCCAGATCATCGGCTATGCCGCCAGCGATATCGCCGTGGGCGATCACGTACACACCCACAACGTCGAATTCCGCAACGTGGATGCCGAATATGAATTCGGCACCAACCTGCGTCCGCCGGAGCCGCAGGAACCGGCGACCTTCCAGGGCTATCGCCGCCCCAACGGCAAGGTGGGCACACGCAACTACATCGCGGTCATGGCCAGCGTGAACTGTTCCGCCACCGCCGCGCGGATGATCGCCGATCACTTTACCGCAGAAAAACTGGCCGCCTATCCCAATGTTGACGGCGTGGCCGCCTTCCACCACGGCACCGGCTGCGCCATGGCAACCAATGGCGAAGGCTTCGAAGCGCTGCAGCGGGTGATGTGGGGGTATGCCCGTAACCCGAACGTGGGCGGCGTGCTGATGGCTGGCCTGGGCTGTGAAACCAACCAGATCGACTGGCTGGTCGAAGCGATGGGTATCACTCCCGGCCCGCTGTTTCAGACCATGAACATCCAGGACGTCGGCGGGCTGCGCAAGACCATCGAGCTGGGCATCAAGAAGGTCGAGGCGATGCTGCCGCTGGTCAACGAGTTCGAACGCGAACCGTGCCCGGCTTCGGAACTGACGGTGGCGTTGCAATGCGGTGGTTCGGATGCGTGGTCGGGGATCACCGCCAACCCGGCATTGGGCTATGCCTGCGACATGCTGGTGGCGCAGGGGGGCACCGGGGTTCTGGCCGAAACGCCCGAAATCTATGGCGCCGAACACCTGCTGACCGCCCGTGCCGTCAACCGCGAGGTCGGCGAGAAACTGATCGGGCTGATCCACTGGTGGGAAGATTACACAGCCCGCAACGGCGGCAGCATGGATAACAATCCCAGCCCGGGAAACAAGAAGGGCGGGCTGACCACGATCCTGGAAAAATCGCTGGGCGCGGCGGCCAAGGGCGGCACCACGCCGCTGACCGGTGTTTATAAATATGCCGAACCGGTGACCGCGAAGGGCTTCACCTTCATGGACAGCCCTGGCTACGATCCGGCGTCCGTGACCGGGCAGATCGCTTCGGGCTGCAACCTCGTGGCCTTCACCACCGGGCGCGGTTCGGCCTTTGGTGCGAAACCGTCACCGTCGATCAAGATCGCCACCAATTCCGAGATGTTCAACCGAATGACCGAGGACATGGACGTCAACGCGGGCCGGATCATCACCGAGGGCGCCAGCGTCGAGGAGGTCGGGCGCGAGATTTTCCAGCTGCTGCTCGACGTGGCGTCGGGCAAGCAATCGAAATCCGAGGCGCAGGGCCTGGGCGACTATGAATTCGTGCCCTGGCAGATCGGCGCGGTGATGTGATGTCCCGTCTGCCGCGCATCCCGCGGCGGCCGAATGACTTTAACCAGACAGGGAGTTGGAATGATGAGCAAGCCAAAGATTGGATTTATCGGCCTCGGCCTGATGGGCGCGGCGATGGTCGAATGCCTGCAGAAGGCGGGCTACGCGGTGACCGTGCTGGGCCACCGTGACCGCACCGGGGTCGAGGCGGCGCTTGACCGTGGCGCGACCGAGGCGGCCAATGCCTGCGAAGTGGCGGAAAAGTCCGACATCGTGATGTTCTGCATGGGCACCTCGGAGCATGTCGAATCCCGTGTCTATGGCGATGACGGCGTTCTGGCCGGTGTGCGCGAAGGCCAGATCGTGATCGATTTCGGTACCTCGCTGCCCGGATCTACCAAGAAGATCGGCGCCGACATGGCGGCAAAGGGCGCGATCTATCTCGATGCACCGCTGGGTCGCACCCCGGCGCATGCGGTCGACGGGCTGCTGAATATCATGTGCTCGGGTGACAAGGCCGCCTTTGACAAGGTCAAGCCGGAACTCGACGTGCTGGGCGAAAACGTGTTCCACCTGGGCGACCTGGGATCGGGCCACACGATCAAGCTGATCAACAACTTCTTCGCCATGACCACCGCCTGCGCAATGTCCGAAGCCTTCGCCATGGCCGATCGCGCCGGGATCGAACGGCAGAAGCTTTATGACGTGATGTCGGCCGGGCCGCTGCGTTCGGGCATGATGGATTTCATCAAGAACTATGCCACCGATCAGCAGATCGACCTCGCTTTCTCGGTCGCCAATGCGTCCAAGGACGTAGGGTATTACAACACCATGTCGCAGGATCTGGGCGCGCCGTCGCGCATGTCCGTCGCCGCGGATAACGCGCTGAAATCGGCGATCGCCGACGGCAAGGGCGACATCATGGTGCCGCAGATGGTCGACTATTTCGCAGAAGTGCTGGGCCAATGAGCAGGCTGGCTGGAAAACGCGCGTTCGTCACGGCGGCCGGGCAGGGGATCGGACGCGCCATCGCCGAGGCCTATTTGGCTGAAGGGGCGCAGGTGACTGCCACCGACCTCAACGGTGATCTGCTGGTGGGGCTTACGGGCGCGGAATGCTTCGCGCTGGACGTGACCGACAAGGCGGCGCTGCAGGGTGCCGTCACCGAGGCTGCGCCCGACATTTTGGTGAACTGCGCCGGGATCGTGCATGGCGGTACCGTGCTGGAGGCCACCGACGAGGAACTGGATTTCGCCGTGAACCTGAACGTGCGGGCGATGGTCCATTCGATCCAGGCGGCGCTGCCGGGGATGCTGGAGCGTGGCAAGGGGTCGATCGTCAATATCGCCTCGGTCGCGTCCTCGATCCTGGCCGCGCCCAACCGCTTCGTCTACGGCACCACCAAGGCGGCGGTAATCGGGATGACCAAGTCGGTCGCGGTCGATTACGTCACCAAGGGCATCCGCTGCAACGCGATCTGTCCTGGTACGGTGGACAGTCCGTCGCTTCATGAACGGCTGCGGGCCACGGGGGATTACGAGGCAGCGATGAAGGCCTTCATCGAGCGCCAACCGATGGGCCGGATCGGTACGCCGCAGGAAATCGCCGCGCTGGCGCTTTATCTAGGGTCCGATGAAAGCGGCTTCACGACAGGTCAGGCACATGTCATCGATGGCGGCTGGGCCGCAGGCTGACCGGCAGGCAGGGAGAACTGAAGTATGCGGATACTGATCACCGGCGGGGGCGGTTTCCTTGGCCAGAAACTGTCGCGCAAGCTGACCGAACACGGCGCCCTGCGCGGACAGCCGATCACCGCGATGACTCTGATGGACGTCGCGGAACCGGCAAAGCCCAAGGCGGGGTTCCCCGTCACCTCGCTGGCCTGTGACATCGCCGACGACGTGGCGGTCAAGGCGCTGTTTGCCGATCACGGGCCTTTCGATGTCATCTATCACCTGGCGGCGGTTGTTTCCGGCGCGGCCGAGGCGGATTTCGATCTCGGTATGCGGATCAACCTGATGGGCAGCATCCACCTGTTCCAGGCCGCCCGCGCGCAGGGCAATTGCCCGGTGGTGGTCTATGCGTCTTCAATCGCGGCGCATGGCGGGGAGGAACCCGAGGTGATAGTCGACGGGGTCGAGCTGAACCCGCAGACCTCCTATGGCAGCCAGAAGGTGATGGGCGAGTTGCTGCTCAACGACATGAGCCGCAAGGGATTTCTCGACGGGCGCGGGCTGCGCCTGCCGACCGTGTCGATCCGCCCGGGCAAGGCCAACGCGGCAGCGTCGAGCTTCATGTCCTCGATCTTCCGCGACACGATGCAGGGCGATGCGTCGAACTGCCCGGTGGGCCGCGATTTCCTGATCTTCCACACCGCGCCGCGCACGATCATCGAAAACCTGGTGATCGCGGCGGAACTGGATGGGGCGGGTTTTGGGTTCAACCGCTGTCTCAACCTTCCCGGCCGTAGCGACACGGTGGGCGAAATGATCGACGCGATGACCCGTGTCTTCGGTCCCGAGGCCGAGGCGCGGATCACATGGGAGGCCGACCCGGTGATCGAAAAGATCGTGCATAGCTGGCGCAACCGGGTGATTTCCGAAAAGGCGCTGCGGCTCGGCTTTGTTCAGGACAAGTCCTTCGAGGATACCGTGCGCTGGTTCCTCGAAGACGACATCCAGCGAAGGCCCGCCTGATTGGCGCGGGCGGCCAGCCCCCGCGAGGATCGTCCTGTCGCCGCCGTGATGATCATGGCGGTGGCGGTGTTCCTGTTCACGCTGATCGACTCCTCGGCGAAGTGGCTGATCTTGGCGGGGCTGCCGGCATTGCAGGTGGTCTTTGCCCGCTATGCCGGGGCGCTGATCATGGCGCTGCTGCTGTTCCTGCCGCGCGGCGGGCTCTCGGCCTTCCGGTCGAACCGTCCCTGGCTGCAGCTTTTGCGGGCGCTGATGCTGCTGGGCAGCACCATGTTCAATTTCTATGCGCTCAGTTATCTGCCCATCACGCTGACCATCGCGCTGTTTTTCGCGATGCCGATCGTCACCACGCTGCTTAGCATCCCGATCCTTGGCGAACAGGTCGGATTGCGCCGCTTCGTCGCGGTTGTGGTCGGATTTTTCGGGGTTCTGGTGATCGTGCAGCCCTGGGGTGCGCAATTCCACTGGGCGGTGTTCCTGTCGATCGGCGCGCTGTGCTGCGCGGCGACCTATTTCGTGCTGACCCGGCTCTTGGCCGGGACCGATAACAGTTCTACCAGCCAGCTATGGTCGAACGGCGTGGCGACGGCCTGCCTTGCGCCGATTGCCCTGCAGGACTGGATTTGGCCGGACGATCCGTTGAACATGGGTATTCTGCTGTTCATCGGTGTCTTGGGCGGCACCAGCCATATCCTTGCGACGCTCGCCTATCGCTTCGCCCCGGCCTCGGTCGTGGCGCCGGTGACCTATGTTCAGGTGATCTATGCCACCGCCGTAGGATTGCTGGTCTTCGGCACGCTGCCGACGGTCTGGACCGCTCTCGGCACCGCGATCATCATCGGGTCCGGCATCTATATCTGGCAGCGTGAAAGGGTGCGTGCGGGGTAGGGCGCGGCGTAAGGTTCAGCCGCGTCCGATATAGGGCATGGTGGTCGCCATCACCGTCATGAACTGAACGTTCGCTTCCAAGGGCAGGCCGGCCATGTGCAGGACCGAGCTGGCGACATTGGCCACGTCCATCACTGCCTCGACCTTGATGCTGCCGTCGGCCTGCGGCATCCCCGTCGTCATCGATTGCGCCATGTCGGTCAGCGCGTTGCCGATATCGATCTGGCCGCAGGCGATGTTGTAGGCCCGGCCATCCAGCGAAATCGTCCGGGTCAGCCCGGTGATCGCGTGTTTCGAGGCGGTATAGGGGGCAGATCCCCAACGCGGCACATAGGCCGAAACCGATCCGTTGTTGATGATCCGCCCGCCCTGCGGGTCCTGCCGGCGCATGATGCCGAAGGCGGCGCGGGCGGCGATGAAGGCGCCGGTCAGGTTGATGTCGATCAGGTCGCGCCAGTCGTCGACGGCGATCTCGTCGATCGGCGCGCCGGGCAGGCTGACGCCCGCATTGTTGAACAGCGCGTCCAGATGCCCCCATTCTTCCAGCGCCCGGCCGAAGGCGGCCTCGACCGCCGTTTCATCGCGCACGTCGCAGGGCAGGATCAGCGCGTTTGCATGTCCCGTCGCCGCGTCCTCCAGCGGCTCGGCGCGACGGCCGACGAACCCGACCCGCCAGCCCGCATCGAGAAAGGCGCGGGCGGTGGCCTTGCCGACGCCGCTGCCGGCGCCGGTGATCAGGATGGTCTTGCTCATGTCCGGTCTCCGGCGGTTCAGTGGTTGTCGCGGGGCAGGGTGCGGCCCACCTTCTGATAGGCGGTGGCCAGTTCCAGGCATCCGCCATCGGCCAGCTGCCCGACATGGGTGCGGTAGATTTCCTGCCACGGGGTCTGGTTCACGATCTCGGGCGGTTGCCAGCCGTCGATCCGGGCCTGCCACTCCGCCTCGTCCACCAGCGCGTCCATGCGCGACGCGTTCAGGTCCAGCCGCACCCGGTCGCCGGTCTGCAGATAGGCCAGCCCGCCACCCACGACCGATTCCGGCGAGGCATTGAGGATCGAGGGGCTTTCCGAGGTGCCCGATTGCCGCCCGTCGCCCACCGTCGGCAGGTGGTTGATGCCCTGCCGGATCAGCGCATCCGGCGGCTGCATGTTCACCACCTCGGCCGATCCGGGATAGCCCACGCAGCCGACATTGCGGATGAACAGCATGCATTTCTCGTCGATTTTCAGATCGGGATCGTTGATCCGCTCGTGGTAATCCTCGGGGCCCTCGAACACGACCGCCCGCGCTTCGAATACGCCTTCATTACCCGGTTCGGACAGGAAGCGTTGCTGGAAATCCGCGGAAATCACCGAGGTCTTCATCAGCGCCGAGTCGAACAGGTTGCCCGACAGCACCTTGAAGCCCGCGTTCCTCCGCATCGGAGCGTCGTAGGTCTTGATCACGTCGGTGTCTTCGCTGCCGCAGCCGGACAGGTTTTCGCCCATCGTCTTGCCGGTGGCGGTCATCGCCCCGTCATGGATGCGCCCGGCCTTGCGCAGCTCGCCCATCACCGCCGGTACGCCGCCGGCACGGAAGAAGCTTTCGCCCAGATATTCGCCTGCCGGCTGCATGTTGACCAAAAGCGGCACGTCGAAGCCGATGGTTTCCCAGTCCTTCACGTCCAGGTCGACCCCGGCATGGCGGGCGACCGCCTGCAGGTGCGGCGGCGCGTTGGTCGATCCGCCGATCGCCGCATTGACCACGATGGCGTTTTCGAAGGCTTCGCGGGTCAGGATGTCAGACGGTTTCAGGTCGTCGTAGACCATTTGCACGATGCGTTTGCCGGTTTCATAAGCCATCGCCATGCGTTCGCGGAACGGTGCGGGAATTGCCGAATTGCCGGTCAGGCTCATGCCCAGGGCCTCGGCCATGGCGTTCATCGTGCTGGCGGTGCCCATGGTGTTGCAATGGCCCAAGCTGGGGGCCGAGGCGCAGACCCGGCTGATGAATTCATCGTAATCGATCTTGCCCTCGGCCAGAAGTCGGCGGCTTTCCCACACGATGGTGCCCGATCCCGCGCGCTTGCCCTGCCACCAGCCATCCAGCATCGGGCCGCCATTCAGCGCGATCGCGGGCAGGTCCACGGTGGCCGCGCCCATCAGCATCGCCGGTGTGGTCTTGTCGCAGCCGGTGGTCAGAACCACCCCGTCGATCGGATAGCCATGAAGCACCTCGACCAGCGACAGGTAGGCGAGGTTACGATCCAGTGCCGCAGTGGGGCGCTTGCCGGTTTCCTGGATCGGGTGAACCGGGAATTCCATCGGGATGCCGCCGCCGTCGCGGATGCCGGCCTTGATCCGGTCCATCAGGAAGACGTGGATCTTGTTGCAGGGCGCGATATCGCTGCCGGTCTGGGCAATGCCGATGACCGGGCGTTCGCTTTGAAGCTCTTCCCGGCTGTATTCCTGGTTCTGGTAGCGTTCCAGGTAAAGCGCGGTCATGCCGGGGTTATTCGGGTTGTCGAACCATTCCTGCGACCGGAATTTTTTATGGGCGCGCGTGTCTGACATGATTCTCTCCCGCAGTGTCTGTTGCGTGCTTGAAGCAGGATTGCAATTTGGTATACCAAATTCAAGAAGGAACAGGCGCACAGGGGCTGAAAATCCCGGTTCTACGGTCAGAAAGTCAGGAAAGTCAGTTGAAAACCATAGCTTTGAATAAGATTCTTCAAGTGGTCGCGATCCCCGCGATGGGGCTTTGTCTGGCCGCGCCAGCGGCTCGGGCCGGGGGACTCGATGGCGCACAGGCCTGTCTTGATGCGCGGATCGCAGCGAACGAACCAATAGCCGATTGCGTGAAGGAAGCGCAGGCGTCGTGCCTGTCTTTCGACGCGCCCAGCCTGGCGGGCACCGATTGCTACCGCCGCGCCAAGGATCAGTGGGGCGAACTGATCGCGCAGCGGATGGAGCAGATCCGCGCCAGCGCCAGCGAGGAACTGTCGGCCATTGCCGCGATCGAGGTGAAATACGACCTCAGGGGTAACCTGATGCAATGCGACCGGATGGAAGAACTGTCGCTGGTGCAGAAAGATCCCGATGACGGCACGGTCTACGTCCGGATGCGCTGCGAAGCGACCGCGGTCGGGATGGCTTATGCCAAGCTCCACTATCAGTCGCAGCAAATCAGGTAACCGGGGCGGGCGGAATGACATCGGAAATGGGCCGTATCTTCCGGCGCGGTTTTCTTGATTGCGCGCCCTTCATCGTCATCGTTATCCCCTATGCCACGCTGTTCGGTGTGGTGGCGCGGGATGCGGGGCTCGAGGTTTACGAGGTGATGGCGATGTCGGTTTTGGTGATCGCCGGGGCATCGCAATTTACCGCCGTGGCGCTGATGCAGGACCATGCGCCGGTACTGATCATCCTGATGGCCTCGCTGGCGGTGAACCTGCGCATGGCGATGTATTCCGCCGCGCTGGCGCCGCATCTGGGCCATCTGCGGTTTTGGCTGCGCGGGCTGGTGGCCTACATGATGGTCGATCAGAGCTTCGCGCTGTCTGTGCGCAAATACGAAACCGAACCCGAAATGACGCGGCAGGCCAAGGCGGCCTATTATTTCGGCACGCTGGTGGCGGTGGCGCCGCTTTGGTACATCTGCACCTTCGCCGGGGCGGTGATCGGGCAGGCGATCCCGCCTGTCTTCTCGCTGGAATTTGCGGTGCCGGTCTGCTTCATCGCGATGACCGCGCCGATGCTGCGCAGCCTGCCGCATGTGGTGGCCGCTTTCGTGTCGGTCGTGGCCGCGATCGTGCTGGGCTGGATGCCCTATAACCTGTGGCTGATCGCGGCGGGGATGTTGGCCATGATGGCCGGGGCGCAGACCGAATTCTACCTCAAGCGAAAAGTGGCGCGATGATTGCGCAGGACATCTTCTGGACCGTGACCATCCTGCTGGGGATCGGCACCTTCCTGATCCGGTTTTCCTTTCTGGGCATCCTTGGCGACCGCAGGATACCGGAATGGATCATGGCGCATCTGCACTATACCGCGGTGGCGATCTTTCCCGCGCTGATAACACCGCATGTGCTGTGGCCCGAGGTGACGGGTGGCACCATCGACCCCAATCGCCTGATCGCGGCGGCTGCAGTGTTCCTGGTGGGGCTGCGGTTCAACGCGGTCTTCGCCATCGTGGCGGGGATGGGCACGCTTTACCTTCTGCGTTACCTTTTCGGATGACCGCGCGGGCGCGACGCCCCACAGAGTGACGGAGACGACCCGATGACGGACCAGACCCCGCGCCATGAACTGAAGGCTTCCTGCTGCCGGTCCCGCCGTGACGCTTTGCGCGAGGAATTGCGGCGGGCGAATTGCGCGGGCCTTCTGGTGCTGGACCGCGGTCAACTGACCCGGCTGTTCAATTACCGCGCACGCGAGGTGTTTCCGGCGGCGGGGGTAATCCTGACCGACGGGCCCGCCGTTCTGTCCTTCGGCACGATCGGCAGCGATTGCGCGGTCCACGCGGACGAACTGCGCCAGTACGAACCGGCCTTCCTGTTTTCGCTCAGGCCCGATCCCGTCGATCTGGCGCTGGAACAGCTGATGGACCTGATCCCCGGCGGCGCCCGGCTGGGCATGGACGGTCCGCTGCCATTGCCGCTGGCGGGCCGGGTCGATCCGGTCGACATGCGCCCGGTGCTGGCGCGGCAGAAGCGGCGCAAGGACCCCGACGAGGTGGCGCTGATCGAGGCCGCCGCCGCCGCGGGCGAAGCGGCCTTCGCGGCGATCGAACCGATGCTGGTCGAAGGGACGCGCGAAATCGACGTTTTCGCGGCCTACCAGGCGGCGGCGATTTCGGCCGCCGGGGACCAGATCGGCGAGCTTGGCAACGACTACCGTGGCGGTGCGATGGGCGGTTCGCCCCGGCGGGAGCTGTTGAAAACCGGCGATTTGATCCCGATCGATACCGGCGTGATGCTGCACGGCTATCATTCCGATCTGTGCCGCACCTACCCGGTGGGGGGAGAGTGGAGCGCCACCCAGCTTGCTGCCGCGCGCCGGGTGGCCGAAGCGCATGATCTGGCGCTTTCGATGATCGCCCCGGGCGTGTCCTGCCGCCATGTCTACCAGGAATTGCAACGCTTCCTCGACGGCTATCAGGGCCATACCTTCCCGACGCATCTGGGGCACGGGATCGGACTCTTGCCGGTGGAAACCCCGCGCATCAACCCGCATTGGGACGACGTGTTCATGGAAGGCGACGTGTTCACGCTCGAACCGGGGCTTTACAGCGCTGAATTGCGCGCCGGGGTGCGGATCGAGAACGACTATGTGCTGGCCGGGGATGGGATCCGGGCGCTGTCGGATTCGGTCTCGAACCTGCCGGGCTGAACAAGAACGGCCTCAGGCGAAGGCGCTCTTGGCGCCGCCCGATTGCTGCGAGCGGAAGATCGAACTGGCATCCGGGGCCGGCGGCAGGGGGATCGTAACCGGCACCTGTTCCATTCGTGGCGTCAGGCACAGTTTGCCGGTGATCAGCCGCTCGTTCAGATCGTTCCACAGCCGGGTTTGTCCCAGCGAATGGATATAGGACCCCGCGCCCAGCAGCGGCCAGGCATCCGCCGCGTGGCATTCGTAGAACAGGATCATCCGGTTACGGTCGCTCAGATTGGGGGCCGATCCGTGCAGGATACGGGCGTGATGCACCGTCATGTCGCCGGCCTTACCGGTCAGTGTCACCGCCTTGTCGGCCTCAAACAGCGGATCGACGGGATCGATCGCGCCGCAGAATACGCCGTTGGCGTGATGGCTCAGGATCGGCCCTTGGTGGGTGCCGGGAATGACCTGCAATGGCCCGTTGGCTTTGTCCACGTCTTCCAGCATCAGTCCGAAGGCCAGCATGCTGTCGTTGCTGTGCGGGTAGAAGGCCCAGTCCTGATGCCATTCCACCGCCGCGCCGCCGCCGGGCGCCTTGGTGTTCAGTTTCGAGGTCTGCAGCATGGTGTCGGGGCCCAGAAGATCGGTCAAAACCTCGGTGACGCCGGAACCACGCAGGATTTCCCAGAAATAGGGGTGTTGCTTGTGCGGCAGCTTGATCCGGGTCAGCCGCGGGGTTTCGCGGCTGTGCCCGGTATCCAGTTCGAATACATCGTTGGTTTCGGTGACCTCACGGGCCTGCTCCAGCAGGTCGTAGGTTATGCGGCGCAATTCGTCGAGCTGTTCGGGCGTGACCGCCTGTTCGACCTTGAGATAGCCGTTTTCGTTATAGAAAGCCTTCTGTTGCGTGCTCAGCATCGCCTGTCTCCTCCCCAGGATGACGGTAGGGAAAGGGGCCCTCAGGCCCCTTTCTTCACTTCTTCTTCCAGATCCATGCCGTTCAGCCGGGCAACGTGATCCGACAGCATCGGAACGTAATCGTCGCCGTGGCCGATCGCCTCGACATGGGTGAAATAATGCTTGGTGGCGGCGGCCATGATACCCACCACACCGGCGCCGCTGGCCATGTTGTTCACATAACGGATGTCCTTGGACGCGTTTTCGATGCTGAACTTGTGCGCGTCGCGGTTGCGGTCGATTGCATAGTTCATGAAGGTGTCGAAGAACCCGTTGCCCATGCGGCTGGGGGCGATCACCTCGCGCAGCTTCTGCGGCGCGATACCGACCTTGGCGCCAAGCGCGAGAGCCTCGGAATAGATCGCGGCATAGCTGGTGCCCATGAAGTTCATCAGCAGCTTCATCTTGTGGGCGCTGCCGACCGGGCCGATATGGGTGATGGTGCCGGCCCAGCAATCGATCACCGGGTGGACGATTTCGAAAGTGGCGTCGTCGCAGCCTACCATCGCGTCCAGCATGCCTTCCTCGGCCTCTTTCGGGGTGCGGCCCAGCGGCGCATCGACCATGGTCACGCCGCGCGTGGCCATGTCCTCGGCCAGACGGACGGTCGAGGTGGGGTCGGCGGTGGTGGTGTCGATGACGATCAGCCCCTCGCGCGCGCCGGCCAGGATGCCGTCCTCGCCGCGGATCACCGCCTCGACATAGTCGCTGTTAGGCAGGCAGATATGGATGATGTCGCAGTTTTCCGCCATCTGCTTGACGCTTTCGGCTTCCTTGGCGCCCATCGAAACAAGGTTGTCGACCGGAGTACGGTTGCGGTGGCCCTTGACCCACAGATCATAGCCGCCCAGGCGGATGTTCTTGGCCATACCGTGGCCCATGAAGCCTACGCCGATAAAGCCGATGACCGGTTTCTTGCTGCTGTCTGACATGTCGTCTCCTAATACTGTCCTGATATTTTTTATGAAGGTTCAAAGGCTGGCGGTGATACCGCCATCCACGAAAAGCGTGTGGCCGTTGACGAAGCTCGATGCCTCGGAGCACAGGAAGACGCAGGCGCCCACCAGTTCCTTGATCTGGCCCCAGCGACCGGCCGGGGTGCGTTTTTCCAGCCAGACGCAGAATTCCGGATCCTCGACCAGCGCCTTGTTCAGCGGCGTGTCGAAATAGCCGGGCGCAATGGCGTTGATCTGCAGCCCGTATTTCGCCCAGTCGGTGGCCATGCCCTTGGTCAGGTTGGCCACGGCCCCTTTCGATGCCGTGTAGGGCGCGATGCCGGGGCGGGCCAGCGCGGTTTGAACCGAGGCGATGTTGACGATCTTGCCATGGCCGCGGTCGATCATGTGCCGGGCCGCCGCCTGCGCGACGTAGAAGACCGAATTCACATTGGTTTTCATCAGCTGGTCGAAATCCGCCGGGGCGAAGCTTTCCAGCGGACCGCGATGCTGCATCCCGGCATTGTTCACCACGATCTCAATCGGGCCGGTTTCGGATTCGAACCGGTCGATTGCCGCCGCCGCGGCTTCGGCATCGGTGGCATCGAAGGGCAGGGTATGCACCCGGAACCCGTCGGCGCGGAATTCTTCGGCCACCTGCACCAGCCGGTCCCGGTCGCGCCCGTTCAGGATGATTTCGGCCCCGGCTTCGGCCAGACCGCGGGCCAGCCCCTTGCCGATTCCCATTGTCGATCCGGTCACGAGTGCGGTCTTGCCGGAGAGGTCGAACATCCCTGTCATAACTATCCTTCCTGATGCTGCACGGGCAGGCCGCCCCGAAGCCCGTGTGCCCCGGGACGAGCCTGCTTGCAGTCCTGGAAAAATGGTATACCATTTTTGCCGGGCTGCAAGTATCAATCGGACGAAAGACTCGAGTCTGACCGCGGGGGAGGCGGTTGCGTCATGAAGGCATTGGTCATCCACCGTAAGCGCGATCTTCGGCTCGAGGATCTCGCCCCGGCGCCGCTGGGACCCGGACAGGTCCGGCTGCGGATCAGACGCGGCGGTATCTGCGGATCGGACCTTCATTACTATTTCCACGGCGGGATCGGGGCGATCCAGCTGCGCGAACCGATGGTTTTGGGTCACGAGGTTTCCGGCGAAGTGGTCGAAACCGGGGCAGGGGTCGCGGGGCTGGCTCCGGGCGACTTGGTGGCGGTGTCGCCGTCGCGCCCTTGCGGCACATGTGAATACTGCCTTGAAGGCCTGCCGAACCAGTGCCTGAACATGCGTTTCTACGGATCGGCGATGCCGATGCCGCATATCCAGGGCGCCTTCCGCGAGGAACTGATCGTCGAGGCGGAACAATGCGTACCGGCCGCCGGGCTGAGCCCGGCCGAGGCCGCGATGGCCGAACCGCTGGCCGTCTGCCTGCATGCGGCTAAACAGGCCGGCGACCTGCTGGGCAAGCGGGTGCTGATCACCGGCAGCGGCCCGATCGGGGTGCTGATGGTGTTGGCGGCGCGCCGCGGCGGTGCCGCCGAAATCGTGGTTTGCGACATCCTCGGCAAGCCGCTCGACTTCGCGGTGAAGGCCGGGGCCGACCGGGCGATCAACACGAAGGACGATCCCGGTGCGATGTCGGTTTATCAGCAGAAAAAAGGGTATTTCGACGCGCATTTCGAATGTTCCGGCGCCGAACCGGCGCTGGCGGGCGGAATCGCGGCGATGCGTCCGCGTGGCACCATCGTGCAGCTGGGGCTGAGTGGTGATGCGACCCTGCCGCTGCAGCAGATTACGGTGAAGGAACTGTCGCTCAAGGGATCGTTCCGCTTCCATGCCGAATTCGCCACCGCCGTGGCGCTGATGCAGAAGCGGCTGATCGACGTGACGCCGCTTCTGACCCATACATTCCCGATTGCCGACCACGACGCGGCCTTCGCGATGGCGGTGGACAAGGGGCAATCGATGAAGGTGCAATTTGATTTTTCCTGACCGGCGCCGCGGCGCGATAAACAAAGGGGGCACGCGATGCTGAGCTTTGCAGGGGCGGTGTTTTTCCTGATCATAACGCCCGGGCCGGGGGTTCTGTCGGCCGCCGGTATGGGAGCCGGTTACGGATTCCGGCCGGGGCTGCGATATGTGCTGGGGCTGTTCCTGGGCACCAACCTTGTCGCGTTGGCGGTGATTTCGGGGCTGGCGGCGGTCGTGCTGGGGATGCCTGTGGTCCGTAACGTGCTGCTGGTCGCTTCGGCGGGGTACCTGCTTTACCTCGCCGCGCGCATCGCGCTGGCAGGCAGCAACATCGCCTTCATCGAGGCGAAGCAGCCGCCGGGGATCGGATCGGGCATCCTGCTGCAGATCATCAATCCCAAGGCCTATGCGGTGAACACCACCCTGTTCACCGGTTTCGCCTTCTATCCCGGTAATTTCCCGGTCGAAACGACGTGGAAACTGCTGATCATGGCCGCGATCTGGATCCCGATCCATCTGGTCTGGCTGTATGCCGGGCATTCGCTAGAACGGCTGAACCTCGGGGCGCGGCGGCAATTCCACATCAACATCCTGATGGCTCTGTCGATGCTCGTGGTGGTGGCGCTGGCGCTTTGGTCCAGTTTCGGGGGCGCGCAATGAAGATCACCGGGATAGAAACCATCCGGATTGCCGAACGCCCCAACCTTTTGTGGCTGCAGGTGAAGACCGACGAAGGCGTGACGGGCTTGGGCGAAACCTTCATGGGTGCCGAAACGGTGGAAACCTACGTCCACAGCGAACTGGCCCCGCGTGTTCTGGGCGAGGACCCGCGCCGGATCGAACACCTGGCGCGCGCCGCCGAGGGTTATCTCGGGGCTTGGGGGACGGGGGCCGAAATGCGCGGCAATTCGGCTTTCGACATCGCTCTGTGGGACCTGCTGGGCAAGGCCACGGGGCAGCCGGTGGCGCAGCTTCTGGGCGGCTTCACCCGCGACCGCATCCGCACCTACAATACCTGCGCAGGCACCGAATACGTCAAGAACACCGAAGGGCAGAAGACCGCGAATTACGGCCTCTCAACGAACGCCCATACCGGTTATGACGACCTGAACGGATTCCTGCACCGCGCCGACGAACTAGCGCTGTCGCTGCTCGAAGACGGCATCACCGCGATGAAGATCTGGCCCTTTGACGAGGCGGCCGAGGCCAGCAATGGCCGCGAGATCAGCAAGGACCAGCTGAAACGCGCGATCGAGCCGTTCGAGAAGATCCGTGCCGCCGTGGGCGACAGGATAGATATCATGGTCGAGTTCCATTCTATGTGGCAGCTGCTGCCGGCGATGCAGATCGCCCGTGCACTGGAACCCTTCGGCACCTATTGGCACGAAGACCCGATCCGGATGGACAGCCTGGGCCTGCTGAAACGCTATGCCGAAGCATCGCCCGCGCCGGTCTGCGCATCCGAAACGCTGGGCGGGATCGGCCCGTTCAGGGACCTGCTCGATACCGGGGTGGCGGGCATCGTGATGCTGGATCTCAGTTGGTGCGGCGGGCTGACGGCGGCGCGCAAGATGGCCGCGATGGCTGAGGCGCACAAGCTGCCCATCGCGCCGCATGATTGCACCGGGCCGGTGGTTCTGGCCGCCTCCACCCACCTGTCGCTGGCCGCGCCCAATGCCCTGATCCAGGAAAGCGTGCGCGCCTTCTACCGGACTTGGTATCGTGATCTGGTGACCGCTCTGCCGATCGTCGAGAACGGGATGATCACCGTGCCCGAAGGGACCGGGCTGGGCATGGAACTGTCGCCCGATCTGGACCGCGCCTTCACCACCACACGCAGACTGACCCGCTAAGAGGAAACAGATCATGACGCACTACACCTATTCCGGCATCTGGCCCGTCGCGCCCACACCGTTTCATCCTGATGGCCAAGTGGACATGGAAGGCATGAAGCGCGTGCTCGACTGCATGGTCGATCAGGGCGTGGACGGGATCTGTATCCTCGCCAATTTCTCGGAACAGTTCCTGATTTCCGACGCGGAACGCGCGGCGCTGACCAAGCTGTCGCTGGAACATGTGGCTGGCCGGGTGCCGGTGATCGTCACCATCAGCCATTTCGCCACCGATATCGTGGTGGCCCGCGCCCGCGAAGCGAAGGACCTGGGCGCCGCGATGGTGATGATGATGCCGCCCTATCACGGCGCGCTGCTGAAAGGCACGCCTGAACAGACCTTCGAACAGTTCCGCCGGGTGGGGGAGGTCGGCATCCCGATCATGCTGCAGGACGCGCCGCTGTCGGGCGTCGAATTGCCGGTGCCGCTGCTGGTGAAGATGGCGCAGGACATCGAGATGCTGAAACTGTTCAAGATCGAATGCCCGCAGGCTGCGGCCAAGCTGCGCGCGCTGATCGAAGCGGGCGGCGCCGCGATCGAAGGCCCGTTCGACGGCGAGGAGGCGATCACGCTGTTGGCCGATCTCGATGCTGGGGCCAGCGGCACCATGACATCGGCGCTGATCCCCGACCTGATCAAGCCGGTGGTCACCGCGCATCTGGCCGGTGACCGCGCTGCTGCGATGGCGCAATATGCTAAGGTGCTGCCGGTGGTGAACCACGAAAACCGTCAATGCGGCTTCCGCGCCGCCAAGGCCGCGATGGTGGCGGGCGGGGTGATCGCCTCGGATTTCTGCCGCCATCCGATCCCGCCGCTGCATCCGCAGACCCGCGCAATGCTGCTGGAACTTCTGCAGCCGCTTGATCCCGTCGTGCTTAACTGGGGCAAGTGACCCAGGCCGGGGAACAGAAGGAAGGACAAGATATGCTACCCAAGGAAAACACACTTTCCGGCGCGACGCTGGTCGGCCGGGTCTGGCGCCCCGACGTGCAGGGCGCGGCATTGGTGACGCTGCGCGGCGACCGGGTGATCGACATCACCAGCCGCGAGGTGCCGACGATGCGCGACCTGATGGAACTTGACGACATTCCCGGCTACCTGACCGCTGCCCAAGGCGAGGATCTGGGCAGTCTCGCCGAAATCACTGCCAATTCCGACGAAGCCGCGCCGGGCGGGCAACTGAGGCTGCTGTCGCCGGCCGATCTGCAGGTGATCAAGGCCAGCGGCGTCACTTTTGCCGAATCCATGGTCGAACGGGTGATCGAGGAACAGGCCGCCGGTAATGCCGACCTGGCGCAGGAAATCCGCGCCAAGGTGGCGGGCATTATCGGGGATTCGCTGCGCGGCATCGTGCCGGGATCGGACAAGGCGATGCAGGTGAAGCGGGTGCTGATCGACGAAGGCCTGTGGTCGCAATATCTCGAGGTCGGGATCGGCCCGGATGCCGAGGTTTTCACCAAGGCGCAGCCGACATCCTCGGTGGGCTGGGGCGCGTCGGTGGGGCTGCACCCGATTTCCAGCTGGAACAATCCGGAACCCGAAATCGTGCTGGCGGTCGACAGCCGCGGCCGAATCCGCGGTGCGACTCTGGGCAACGACGTGAATCTGCGCGATGTCGAGGGGCGTTCGGCGCTGCTCTTGGGCAAGGCCAAGGACAACAACGCGTCGTGTTCCATCGGACCGTTCATCCGGGTGTTCGACGGCAGCTACGGCATCGACGACGTGAACCGCGCCGAACTGACCCTGACGGTGGAGGGCGAGGACGGTTTCGTTCTGGAGGGGCGATCCTCGATGACCCAGATCAGCCGCGATCCCGAAAGCATCGTGGCCCAGACCATCGGCCGGCATCACCAGTATCCCGATGGATTCATGCTGTTCCTCGGTACGCTCTTCGCGCCGATCCAGGACCGCGACGAACCGGGGCAGGGGTTCACCCACAAGGTCGGCGACGTGGTGACGATTTCCGAACCCGGGCTGGGGATGCTGCAGAACACCGTGCGGCTGTCCACCGACTGCCCGGAATGGACCAATGGCATCGCCGCGACGATGCGCAACCTGGCCGCGCGCGGACTGCTGTAACCGCGCGCCGCCCATGACGTGACAGGACGGGAATGATGACCGCGCCCAAGGCCTTCCTCAGTGTCGGCGAATGCATGGTGGAACTGTCGCCGGGTGATGGCGACGGTTTTCGCATGGGCTTTGCCGGCGACACGTTCAACACCGCGTGGTACGCGCGGCACCTGCTGGGCGAGGACTGGACCGTCGGCTATGTCAGCTGTGTCGGCTCCGACGCGATTTCGGACCGGATGCTGGCGAAGATGCGGCAGGCCGGGATCGATACCGCCACGGTGCGACGGATCCCCGACCGCACGGTGGGGCTTTACATGATCCAGCTCGAAGATGGCGAACGCAGCTTCGCCTATTGGCGCGGGGAATCGGCCGCGCGGGCGCTGGCCGACGATCCCGGCTGGCTGTCCGAGGCGTTCGGCTCGGCCGACGTGGTGTTCTATTCGGGGATTACCCTGGCGATCCTGACCGATGCGGCGCGGGCCACGTTCTGCGCCGCGCTGGCGCAGGCGCGCGCGCGCGGGGCGACGACGGTCTTCGACACCAACATGCGCGCGCGGCTGTGGCCGGGGACGGAAGCGATGCGCGCGGGCATCATGCAGGGCGCGGCGCAGGCCGATATCGTGCTGCCCAGCTTCGACGAGGAAGAAGCGACCTTCGGAGATGCCACGCCGCAATCGGTCGCGGCGCGTTATCACGCGGCAGGTGCGGGGCTGGTGGTGGTCAAGAACGGCGCGGGCGATATCCTGGTCTCCGACCAGGCGGAGGGCAGTTTCAACCACAGCCCGGAACCGGTCGCGGAAGTGATTGACACCACGGCGGCGGGCGACAGTTTCGATGCCGCCTTCCTCGCGGCCTATCTGCAGGGGCAGGGGCTGCGGCGGGCCGTGGTGCAGGGCGCTGAACTGGCCGGGCACGTGGTGCAGGCGCGCGGGGCGCTGGTCGAAACCGGCTAGCCCAAGGCCAACGCACCGCCCCAGAGGCCGAGCGCGAAAACGCTATGCGCGGCGACGTTCATCGCGCGCGATTTCCAAGGATTAGGTGTCTTCGATGCGGCCCATCCCAGCCCCATGCCCGGCTGCAGCAGGAACCAGCCAGCCCCGATGGTGATCATACCGAAGATCCAGGCCGCCCCGAAGCTCGGCGTGGCGACCCAGACAGGCCCTGCGATCAGCGCGAAGACCGCGCCATAAATCACCCCCACGGCGTAATGCGCGGCCCAGCCGATCGCGGTTTCCCGCGGATGCGGCGCGGCTGTGGCGATGTCGTCGTGAAACACCCGGCCGGTGCGCAGGTGCCAGAACCAGCGCCCAACATTACCCCAGTTCGGCATCGGTAAACCCGCCACGCGGTTCAGCAGCAGCGCCCAGACATCCATCGCCAGCGTCGCCACGGCGCCGATGGCGCAGCCAATCAGGATCAAATCAAGCATCGTGGGGCCTTACGGGGTCTGAATGCCGGTGGTGGCGACATAGACGGCGTAAAGCGCGTTGGTCGCGGTGATGAACAGCCGGTTGTGGCGCGGCCCGCCGAAGGTCAGGTTGGCGACCATCGTGGGGATCTTGATCTTGCCCAGCGGCGTGCCCTCGCGGTCAAAACAGATCACGCCGTTCTGGCAGGAGCTCCAGACGTTTTCGTGGATGTCGAGCCGGAATCCGTCCGGCACGCCGGGATCGACCTCGCAGAACACCCGGCCATTGCGCAGGCTGTTGTCATCGCCCACGTCGAAGACGCGGATATGATGCGGCCCGTCGGGGGAGTGGCTGCGGCCGCTGTCGGCAATGTAAAGCCGGCTTTCATCAGCGTTGAAGCACAGCCCGTTGGGTTTCACGAAATCGTCGGCCACCACTTTCAATTCGCCGGTTTCGGGATTGGCGCAGAAAACATAGCAACCGTCCTGTTCCATCTCGGACTTGTAGCCTTCGTAATCGGACATGATGCCGTAATTGGGATCGGTGAACCACACGGTGCCGTCCGATTTGACCACCACGTCATTGGGCGAATTCAGCCGTTTGCCCCGGTAGCTGTCGGCGATCACGGCGATCGATCCATCCGGTTCGGTGCGCGTCACTCTCCTTGTCCCGTGTTCGCAGCTGACCAGCCGGCCCTGCCGGTCGCGGGTATTACCGTTGGCGAAATCCGAACGGGCGCGGAACACCGACACGCCCTGTCCCTCGATCCAGCGCAGCAGGCGCTGGTTGGGGATGTCGCTCCAGATCAGGCTGGCGTGGTCGTTGAACCAGACCGGGCCCTCGGCCCAGCGGCATCCGTCATAAAGCCGTTCGACCTCGGCAATGGGGACCGTCAGGTCGTAGAACCGATCGTCGTAATATTCATAGCTGTCGCCAACCAATGCCATTGGGGCCTCCTATCTCTGCGGTTCGTCGCCGCCTGCAATGGTGATCACCGCGACGATGATCAATCCGGTCATGATCAGGCGGATACCGGCGCTGGCCCCGAAGGTGTTGAGCATCGTTACCAGCAGGAACATGAACATGGCCGCGCCCCAGATGCCCGGAATGTTGGCCTTGCCGCCCGCCACCGAGGTGCCGCCGATCACCACCACGGCGATCGAGGCCAGCAGGTATTCCTGCCCCATGTTGAGCGACGCGCCGCCCGAGAAACCCGACAGCAGGAAGCCGCAAATCGCGGCCAGAACGGCGCTGAGCACATAGGTCATGAAGCGGATCCGTTCGACATTGATGCCTGCCAGCCACGCGGCGCGCATGTTCTGGCCGATGGCCAGTACCGCGCGCCCGTAAAGCGTGCGGTTCAGCACCACGCTCATCACCACCGCGAACAGGATGATGACCACCGCCAGAACCGGCACGCCAGACACCTGCGCGGTGGTGAAATCGGCCAGCAACGGCGGCGGCTTGATCTTCAGTCCGCGGCCATAGGCGATGGCGGTGGACAGGATCAGGAAGCTGGAACTCAGCGTGGCGATGATCGGCGGGATGCGCAGCACCCGGATCAGCATGTAGTTGAACATGCCGACCGCCAGCCCGCAGCCGAGCGAGGCGAGAAATCCGACGATCAGCATAGCGTCGGACCCGCCCATGATCTTCATCGCCACCGCCCCTGAAAGGGAAATCGTCGACGGGATCGACAGGTCGACATTGCCGGGCCCGGTGGTGATCACGAACATCTGGCCGATGCCGACGATCACGGTGAAGGTGGCGAAGGACAGGGCGGCGGTGATCACGTCGGCGCTGCCTTTGCCGCCGGTGTATATGGCGGTCACCAGCCAGACCAGCACCATGCCGATGAAGGACCAGATCCATGCCTTGGCGGAAAGCTGCTTGATCAGGGTCATGGCTTATCCCTCCCGCCGGTTGATCAGGGCGCGCAGCGCCAGGACGATGATCAGGATGCCGCCTTGCGCCCCGATCTGCCAGTCCGGCGAAATCTTCAGGAAGGTCAGGAACGACCCGGTCAGCGTCAGGGTCATCGCGCCGATGACGGCGCCGATGGGCGACACCCGGCCGCCGACGAATTCGCCGCCGCCCAAGATCACCCCGGCAATGGCATAAAGAGTGTAGCGGTCGGCGATATGGGCGTCCGCGGCCGAGGTCAGTCCGATCAGCGACAGTCCCGACAGCACGCCGAAGAAGCCGGCCGCGGAATACATCACCATCTTGATTTTCAGCAGCGACCACCCGGCGCGGCCGATGGCCCTGGGATTGCCGCCGGCGCCACGCAGTACAGCGCCATAACTCGATGTCATCAGGGCCAGATGAACGACGAGGCCGATCGCGACGGCCGCGATGATCGGGTAGGGGACATAGGGGGTCTTGAGGCCAACCACCGCCTTGACCCAGCCCGGCGCGGTGCCCCCCGGCGTCGGCAGGACCAGCACCGCGATACCGAGCCAGACAAAGGACATGCCCAGCGTGACCACCAGCGACGGCAGGTTGCGCAGATGGATCAGTGCCCCGAGCGCGGCATAGGCGGCGACGCAGGCGGCCAGCGCCACCAGCCCCAGCAGGGGCGTATCGGCCAGCATCGTCGCGCCGATACAGGCAGTCAGCCCGACAAAGGGCCCGATCGACAGGTCAAGGTCGTTGACCGTGATGATGAACATCTGCGCGATGGTCGCCAGCGCGATTGGCACGGTGTATTGCAGCATCAGGTTCATGCCGAAATAGCTCATCGCGCGGGGCTGCACATAAAAGATGGCTGCCAGCAGAATGGCAAACGAAGCCGCCGGTAACGCGGCGCGCAGGAAACGGGGGGACGTCAGGGCGTCGAGCATGGTCAGGCACTTTCCTTGAACGACGATTGCAGCACTTTTTCTTCCGACAATTCCTTGCGGGTCAGGTCGGCCACGATGGCGCCGTCGCGGAAGACATAGGTGTGGTCACAGTTGTAAAGCTCGTCCATTTCGGTCGTGTACCACAGGAAAGTGCGGCCCTTTTCGGCCTCGTCGCGTATCAGGTCGTAGACTTCCAGCTTGGTGCCCACGTCGACGCCGCGCATCGGGTCGTCCATCAGGATGATTTCCGCATCCGAGGCCAGCGCCCGGGCGAACAGCGCCTTTTGCTGATTGCCGCCCGAAAGCGACAGAATGTTGTCGTTCATGTCCGGCGTCTTGATCTTGATGCGGTCCTGCCATTCGCGGCCCATCGCAGCCTCGGCGACCGGGTCGATCAACCCGCGCCGGACCATGCCGCGCAGGCTGCGAATGCCGATATTGCGGGAAATCGACCACAGGTGAAAAATCCCGTCTGTCTGCCGGTCGCCCGCCACCAGCGCCACCGGGCCGCTGACGGTGGCGGTTTTCCTGCCGCGCATCGCCGCCTCGTAGATCTTCAGCAGCATCCGGGTCTGACCGTGGGCCGCCAGCCCGGCCAGCCCGACGATTTCACCCTTGTGCGCGATGAACGGGGCCCAGTCGTTGCCAGTGTCAGTCTTGGCTTCGACGGCGACCGGGGTCTTGCCGCGCTGCCACTCGCGGGCCTCGTGTTCTTCGATCTCTTCCATCTCGACGACGTTGCCCATCGCCGCGACCAGCGTGTCGCGGTTGAATTCTGCACCCGCACGGGCGGCGACCACCAGCCCGTCCTTCATCACCACGATCCGGTCGCAGTAATCCAGAACCTCGCCCAGCATGTGACTGATCAGGATGCAGCTCAGTCCCTGGTCCACCTCCACACGGACGAAATCCAGCAGTTGCTTCGAGGTGACCGCGTCGAGCGACGAGGTCGGTTCGTCCAGAATCACGAGGTGCAGCGACGCATCGGTGACGGTAAAGGCACGGGCGATTTCGACCATCTGCCGCTTGCCTATGGACAGGTCGCCGACGATGTCGTCGGGCTGGATGCCGTGACCGGGAAATATCTCGTCCAGCTTGCCGGCAATCATGTCGCCGGCACGGCGTTTCCAGCCCCAGCCAGTCAGCGACGGGTGAAAGATACGCGCGTTTTCCGCCACCGTCAGGTTGGGGCAAAGCGACAATTCCTGGAACACGCAGCGGATGCCGTTTTGCCCTGCGACGGCCACGCTGTAGCGGTCGGTCAGGTCGTGTCCGTGAACTTTCATGACCCCGCGGTCGGGGGCCAGGATGCCGGCAAGCGCGTTCATCAACGTCGACTTGCCGGCGCCGTTATGGCCGACAAGGCCAAGGCACATGCCCGGATCAACTCTCAGATCGACGCCGTCTAGAGCCCGCACCGCACCGAAATGCTTGGCGACGTTTTCCAGGCTGACGATGGTTCCGTCGGATGCAGTCATATGCCTTGCCCTTGCCTTTCATTTCACACGCGGCTTAATTACCGGACACCACCGCCATGGCATCTTCCAGCGAATATTCCACATTCGCCACGCCGCCGGGCTGGGTGCCTGCCAGGCTTTCTTCCAGCGTGTCCTGGGTGATCTTCAGGAACGGAACGGTAAGGTCCTGCGGGACATCCTTGCCGTCCAGAACCATCTGGGCGACCCAGAATGCCAGGGTGCTGACGCCCGGAGCGATCGAAACAGAAATGGTTTCGTAGCCGTTGGCGTCCTTCTGTTCCTTCCACCACTGCAGTTCGTCGTAACGGTTGCCCATCACGATCAGCGGGGTCGGCCGGCCGGCGGCGGCAAAGGCCTGTGCGGCGCCATAACCGTCACCGCCCTGGGTCACCACACCAGCGACTTCGGGCAACGAAGGCAGGATGCCCGCGACGGCCTTCTGTGCCACGTCCTGGGCCCAGTCGCCATGCACCGAACCGACGATCTTGAAGCCCGAATGTTCGGCCACGCCTTCGTGGATGCCCGCCGAAATCTCGTCATCGACGAACACGCCCGCAAGGCCGCGGATTTCCAGCAGGTTGCCGCCGTCCATACGCGTGGCAAGGTAATCCACTTCCAGCTTGCCCATCGCCTTGAAGTCGACCGCGATGCGGTAGGCGCAGGGTTCGGTCACGATGCCGTCGAAGGACACCACCACGATACCGGCATCGCAGGCCTGCTTGACCGCGCCGTTCAGGGCGTCGGGCGACGCGGCGTTGATCACGATGGCGTCGTAGCCTTCCAGGATCATGTTCTGGATCTGCGCCGCCTGTTCGGTCACCTGGTTTTCGGCGGTGGTGAAGGCCGGCGCCTCCGCGACCACGCCATCGGCGACCGCGGCCGAGGTCACCTTGTCCCAGCTGGCCAGCATGGCCTGACGCCACGAATTCCCGGCGTAGTTGTTGGACAGCGCGATGCGTTTGTCCGACGTGTCAGCGAATGCAGCGGCACTCAGCGCTCCGGCAAGAACCGTTGCTCCCATCAAGGTCTTTTTCAACATCTTCTCCTCCTGTGGTGTTGAATTCGTAAAATTCACTGCAGGCCTTCCCATGGGGGAATGCCGGCGTAACGGCTAATCACGGTGTCGCACTTGAGCATCAGGGGGAGGCCAGTTGTGAAATTTCCCCCCAAGCCATGGCACTCAAGCGCATATCCTGACTTCCTGTCACCGACCGGTTGTGAGCTCTCCGATCCGGGTCACTAGCCGCGACGATCGCAATTTTCCCCCGTGCCGCCCGCCGCCTCCCAACGGCGCAGCAGATTGCCCTACAATCCTGTAAAAAAATGGTATACCAAATTGAGTCGAGTCAAGCTAATTGTGCTAAATGTCAAATCGAGCAAGTGAAAATCGAGCTGGCTTGGAAAATGGATGGGAGGGCGAAACATGACTTTTAAACCGCATGGCAAACACCTGATTGCGGGCAACTGGGTGGAGGGCGACGCGACGTTTTCTTCGGAACCGGCGCACGGAGAACCGCACGCATTCTCCATCGGCACCCCGGCATTGGTGGGCGAAGCCTGCGAGGCGGCGGAAAAGGCTTTCTGGGCCTACGGATACAGCACTCGCGCCGAGCGCGCGGCCTTCCTGAACACCATCGCTGACGAGATCGAGGCGCGCGGCGCCCTGATCACCGAAATCGGCACGCAGGAAAGCGGCCTGCCCGAAGCCCGCCTGGAAGGCGAACGCGGCCGCACCACCGGCCAGTTGCGGCTGTTCGCGGACCACATCTTGAAGGGCGATTACCTCGATCGGCGGCATGATGTCGCACTGCCCGACCGGCAGCCGTTGCCGCGCCCGGACCTGAAGATGGTGCAGCGCCCGATCGGCCCGGTGGCGGTGTTCGGCGCATCGAACTTCCCGTTGGCCTTTTCGACTGCTGGCGGCGACACCGCCGCCGCGCTGGCTGCCGGCTGCCCGGTAGTGGTCAAGGGCCACAGCGCCCATCCCGGCACCGGCGAAATCGTCGCCGAGGCCATCAATGCCGCGATCAAGAAATGCGGCGTGCATCCCGGTGTCTTTTCGCTGATTCAGGGCGGCAAGCGTGATGTCGGACAGGCACTGGTGCAGCACCCTCTGATCAACGCGGTCGGCTTTACCGGCAGCTTGGGCGGGGGACGGGCTCTGTTCGATCTCTGCGCCCAGCGGGAAACCCCGATCCCGTTCTTCGGCGAACTGGGATCGGTCAATCCGATGTTCATCCTGCCGGAGGCCCTCTCCGAGCGCGGAGCGGATATCGCCGCCGACTGGGCCGGCTCGCTGACCTTGGGGGCGGGGCAGTTCTGCACCAATCCCGGCATTTCGGTAGTGATTGACGGTCCGCAGGCGGATGCCTTCATCGACGCGGCTGCTAAGGCGCTGGAACCGATCGGGGCGCAGACAATGCTGACCGACGGCATCGCCTCGGCCTTCCGCGCCGGACGCGACCGGGTGGCGGGCAGCAAGGGGGTGCAGGAAGTGCTGACCTCGGTCTGCGATCTGCGCAACGCCACTCCCTATCTGTTTGCCACCACCGGCAAGGAATGGCTGGCCAACGAGGCGCTTGGCGAAGAGGTGTTCGGCCCGCTTGGCCTGATCGTGCGGGTCGCCGATGAAGACGAGTTGATGCAGGTCGCCCAAAACCTTCAGGGGCAGCTGACCTGTACTCTGCATCTCGACGAGGGCGATACCGGGCTGGGGCGGAAACTGATGCCGGTGCTGGAACGCAAGGCCGGGCGGGTTCTGGCCAACGGTTATCCGACCGGGGTCGAGGTCTGCGACGCGATGGTTCATGGCGGGCCTTATCCGGCCTCTACCAATTTCGGCCATACGTCGGTGGGCACGCTGTCGATCCGCCGTTTCCTGCGTCCGGTCAGCTATCAGAACATGCCCGACGCGCTGCTGCCCGACGATTTGAAGTAAGGGGCGGGCATGTCAGGTGCGTTCTGGATCGCTGTCGATTGGGGCACCAGCCACCTACGGGTCTGGCGGATGCACAGGCATGAGGCGACGAACGAGGCCCATTCTGATCAGGGCATGGGGCGGCTGGCGCCCGAGGCGTTCGAACCGGCGCTGCTCGACCTGATCGGCCCCTGGATACAGGGGGCCGAGCGGGTTCAGGTTCTGGCCTGCGGCATGGTGGGCGCCCGCCAGGGCTGGATCGAAGCCCCCTATGTCGCCACCCCGGCCGCGCCGGGTGATCCGTCGGCGGCGGTGGCCGCCCCGGTGCGCGATCCGCGCCTCGACATGCGGATTCTGCCGGGGCTCAGTCAGCAGGCCCCGCCCGACGTGATGCGGGGCGAGGAAACCCAGATCGCCGGCCTGTTGCTGGAAGATCCGGGATTTTCCGGTCTGGTCTGCTTGCCCGGTACCCATTCCAAGTGGGTCCGGGTGGCGCAGGGCGGGGTCGCGGGATTCCAGACCTTCATGACGGGCGAGCTTTTCGCGCTGCTCTCCGGCCAGTCGGTGCTGCGCCATTCGATGCCGGACGAGCTATGGAACGACGATGCCTTCGCCGCGGGCTTTGCAGCGGCGCGGGACGATGCCGCGGCGATGGCGCGGTCGCTTTTCGCGATCCGTGCCGCCGGGTTGTTGCGTGATGTGCCCCCTGGCGTGGCGCGGGCGCGGCTGTCGGGATTGCTGGTCGGGGCCGAATTCGCCGCGATGGGGCGCGATGCTCTGACCGGTGCGGTGGCGGTGATCGGCGGGGGGGCTATCGCCGATCTTTATCGCAAGGCATTTGACCTGACCGGGATATCCGCGCGTATCATCGACGCCGAAACCGCAACCCTGCGCGGGCTTTGTGCCGCGCGCGACGCATTGGAAAGGGGCTGATCATGAGCCGAAACCTCATCGCTATCCTGCGCGGCATCACCCCGGATGAGGCCGAAAGCATTACCGCGGCGCTGATCGAGTCCGGCATCGACAGGATCGAGGTGCCGCTGAATTCGCCACGCCCCTTCGACAGCATCGCCCGTATGGCGCAAGTGGCGGGCGAGGCGCTGATCGGCGCGGGCACCGTGCTGATCCCGGATGAGGTCGCGCATGTGGCCGATGCCGGTGGACGCATGGTGGTGTCGCCCAACACCGATACCGCCGTCATCGGCGAAACCCTGCGGTTAGGGATGCAGAGCTTTCCCGGTGCGCTGACGCCGACCGAATGTTTCGCCGCGCTGCAGGCCGGGGCGACGGGGGTGAAGCTATTCCCGTCCTTCCTGTTGGGGGTGAAGGGGCTGGGCGCGATCCGAGCAGTGCTGCCGCCCGAGGCGCAGCTGTTGATGGTGGGCGGTGTCGGCCCCGACAATTTCGCGGATTTCCTGCGCGCCGGGGCCAACGGGTTCGGGATCGGAACCTCGCTCTATCGGCCCGGCGACAGCGCCGGACAGGTCCGCGAAAGGGCCCGGGCGATGGTCGCCGCCTATGACGCGGCGTTGCGAGAACAGGACTAGGGCAGGGGCCTGCCCCTGACCCGCTCCGCCGCGCCGCGCGCGCCATAAATATCCAATTCCGCGCAGGCGCGGGCCAGATCGGCGCGGAAACCGGGCTGACCGGCCAGCATGCCGAACACCGTGCCCTGGGCGAGATAGGCATCGGCGCGTGTTTCGGGATCCGGATGGGCCTGCCATATCCCGCGCAACCGGTCGGCCAGCGGGTCTCGCACGTCGATTTCCCGGCCCGCCTCATCGTAACCCGAAACGTATTTCATCCACCCCGCCACAGCTAGTGTCAGGGCTGGGCAGGGGCGTTCCGCCCGCAGGTTGTCGGCGATCGTGCCCAGAATCCGCTGCGGCAGTTTCTGCGATCCGTCCATCGCGATCTGCCAAGTGGCATGACGGATTGCCGGATTGCGATAGCGTTCCAGCAATGCTTCGGCATAGGCCGTCAGGTCGGTGCCCTGCGGCGGTATCAGGATCGGGATGATTTCGTCCCGCCAAAGCCGCCGGCACAGCCGTTCGAAGACCGGATCGGACACTGCGTCGTGGATCGTGGCGTGACCGGCAAGGTAACCCAGATAGGCCAATGTCGAATGGGTGCCGTTCAGGCAGCGCAGCTTCATCGCTTCGAATGGGGAGACATCGGCGACCATCTCGGCCCCCGCAGCGGCGAGGTTGGGGCGGTCACCATCGACGAAATCGTCCTCGATCACCCATTGGCGGAACGGTTCGTGCATCACCAGGGCAAGGTCCAACCGTCCGGTCGCCTCGACCACCGCTGCGATATCGTCCTCGGTCGTGGCCGGCACGATCCGGTCGACCATGCAGCAGGGAAACCGCGCTTCCGTCTCGATCCAGCGGGCCAGATCCGGGTCGAGGGCGCCCGCGAATTCCAGCACGAGCCCCCGCAGCACCCGGCCGTTTTCCGGCAGGTTGTCACAGCTCAGCATGGTGAAGGGGCGCTGCCCGTTTCGTCGCCGCTGATCGAGAGCGGAGACAAGAAAACCGATCGCGCTGCGTGGGCTGTCGGGATGGGCGAAGTCGTGGGCGATAACGGGATGATCGGTCATCAGCCGCCCCGTCGCCGGTTCGTGGCAATAGCCCTTCTCGGTCACCGTCAGCGTCACCAGCCGGATCGCGGGCGCAGCCATCAGCCCGATCAGGTGGCCGGGATCCTCGGGCGCGACCACCACATCGGAAATCAGGTCCATCAGCCGGTAATCCCGGTCTTTGGGCCCCAGTTCGACGGCGATATAGACATTGTCCTGCGGTGCCAGCTTGTCACGGGTCGCGGGGCTTTGCAGGCTGGCGCCGATCACGCCCCAGTCGCCTCCGCTTTCAGCGATCGCATCGGCCAGATAGGTCGCCACATGGGCGCGGAAAAACGCCCCCAGACCAAGGTGAATGATCCCCGGCACCGGGCGTTTGCCGCCGCGGGGAAGATCGCGGGCGGAAAGGCGGATCCGATCATTCACAGCTTGTAGGCCCTCCGCGCCAGCCCGGCGGCCATTTCGCCGGCCAGGTCATGCGCCTCGTCGAGGTCCAGACGCCCGGTCGTCACCAGCCGCGCCAGATAGGTGCAGTCGGCGCGGCGGGCCACGTCATGGCGGGCCGGGATGGAACAGAAGGCGCGGGTGTCGTCGTTGAAACCCGCCGTGTTGTAGAAACCGGCGGTTTCCGTAGTCATCTCACGATAGCGCAGCATGCCTTCGTAGCTGTCGAAGAACCACCACGCCGGTCCCAGTTTCAGCGACGGGTAGGCCCCGGCCAGCGGCGCAAGTTCCCGGCCGTAGGCGGTTTCGTCCAGTGTGAACAGGATCAGCGTCAGACCCGGTTCCATGCCCACCGCGTCGAGCAGCGGTTTCAGCGCGCTTACGTAATCGGTGCGGCCGGGAATGTCGAAGCCCTTGTCGCGGCCATGCCGGGCCATCACGTGCGGCGAATGGTTGCGGCGCGACCCCGCGTGCAATTGCATCACCAGCCCGTCATCGAGGCTCATCCGCGCCATTTCTGTCAGCATCTGGGCGCGGAACAGTTCGGTTTCGCCCGCAGTGGCCTTGCCGCTCAGCACCCGGTCGAACAGGGTGGCCGCCTCTGCTTGTGGCAAATCGGCGGTGAGGGCGGTGGGATGCCCGTGATCGGTGGCGGTCGCGCCCATCGCCTTGAACGCCGCGCGACGGATGCGGTGGGCTTCAAGATATCCGGGCCAGCTGGTGGTGTCGGCCCCGGTCAGGTCGGCGAAGCGTTCGACATTTCCGGCAAAGCCCTCGAATTCGGGATCTACCAGAGCGTCGGGGCGGTAGGTCGGAATGACGCGCCCGTGCCAGCCTTCGTCGCGGATTTGTCGGTGCCAGCGCAGATCGTCCAGCGGGCTGTCGGTGGTCGAGATCACCTCAATCCCGAAACGGTCGTACAGCGCGCGTGGGCGGAATTCGGGGCGCGACAGGCAATCTGCGATCTGGTCGAAATACGCGTCGGCATTGGCTGCGCTCAGCCGTTCGTCGATCCCGAACAGGTCCTGAAAGGCATGATCCAGCCACAGCCGGCTGGGGGTGCCGCGGAACAGGTGGTAGTTATCGGCAAACAGCCGCCAGATTTTGCGGCTGTCGGTTTCCGTCCTGCCGCCGTCAACCCGCGGCACGCCGAGCGCGGACAGGTCGATTCCGGCCGAACACAGCATCCGGAACACGTAATGATCCGGGATCACGAAAAGCTGCGCCGGATCGGGGAAGGGCGCATCTTCGGCGAACCATTGCGGATCGGTGTGGCCATGCGGGCAGACCAGCGGCAACGCCCGCACCGCATCATAGAGTTCGTGCGCCGCGATACGTTGCGACGGCTCCGCCGGCAGCAGCCGGTTGTCATCCAGAAAAGCCATTTCCCCCCCGTTATCCGTCCTGGCTCAGCCGTCGATCTCGTGGCGGGCGATGAAGTCGCGGTCCGGTTCCACCCCCAGTCCGGGACCGGTGGGGATCGCCACCTTGCCGCCCGAACGCTTGACCTGTCCCTGAATATCCAGCGGTTCCAGCAGAAGATGGTCGCGGAACCTGTTGTCGGTGGTGTCGAATTCCAGCCAGGGTTCCCATTGGTGCATGCCGCCGGGCAAAGGCGGCATGACGGCCAGCAATTGCAGGTTGGCGGCCACCGCGATGGCCGATCCCCAGACATGGTTGGCCACCGGCGTGAAATGCGCATGGGCCAGCGCCAGCACACGCAGATATTCCGATATGCCGCCAAGCGCGCAGACCTCGGGCTGGGCGATGTCCAGCCCGCGGTTTTCCAGGATCGCGCGCCAGCCCCAGCGATTGAACTCGGCTTCGCCGCCGGCGATGTTCACCGACAGGCCCGCGCGCAATTCGCGGTAGCCGTCTAGGTCCTCCGGTGCCACCGGTTCTTCGAACCAGTAGGCCTCCAGTTCCTCCAGCGCACGGCCGACATAGAAGGCGTCCGAGGTGGTGTAGCAATGATTTGCATCCACCATGAAAGGATAGTCGTCGCCCACGCCGCGGCGCACCGCCTCGGCCAGTTTCACGTCGTCCTTCGGTCCGAAACCGACTTTCATCTTGGTCGCTTCGAAGCCCATGTCGCGGATCGCGGCAGCTTCGTCGGTGAAGCGTGCGGCCAGCGATGCGGTGTCTTCGGGGCGCAGCATCATGCCATAACCATAGACACCAACCTCGTTGCGATGGGCGCCGCCGATCAGCTTGTGGATCGGCAGTCCGGCGACTTTGCCAGCGATGTCCCACAGCGCGATGTCTACTCCTGACAGCGCCTGCAGCGGCATCCCCTTCTGGCCGTGGTCGCGGGTCAGGTTGTAGACCTTGTGCCAGATCACGTCGCGGTCCAGCGGGTCGTCGCCCAGGATCAGTGGCTGGATCACTTTTTCGACGATCGACTTGTTGGCCAGCGCGATATTGCCGGGGCCGAAACATTCGCCCCAGCCGGTAATGCCGTCGTCGGTTTCGACCTCAACAAGATGGGCGCTGCGCTTGGCGTAATATTGCTGCGAATAGCCCAATAATTCGGGCAACTCATATTGCAGCACATGACTGGTGACCTTGGTGATCTTCATCTGCAGACCTCGCACGGCTGGCGTTGAATCGGGCCGGCGCAGCGCCGGGCCGAAGGTGGCTGCAAAAATGGTATACCAAATTGTCGAGGCTTGGCAATGCGCCGGGGCGTTCAGCCTGCGGCTTGCTCGCCGCTGCCGGATTCCATCTCGATCACCGGGCGGATGTGTTCCGCCAGATTGCCCAGGTGCTGTTCGATCGCCGCCACGGCGGCCTTCGGGTCCCGGGCCTCGAGCGCGTCGAGAATGGCCGCGTGGTGCCTTATCGCGCGCTCGCGGTTACGCTTCTGTTTCGCCGACAGATACCGCGCCCGCCACAACCGTTCGAGATAGGACCGGTAAGTAACCAGCAGGGTGTCGTTGTGCGACGCCTTCACAATGGCCTTGTGGAAGGCCATATCGATATCGAACAGGTCGAGCGGATCGAGAAGGTCATATTTCTCGGAGAATTCATCGTGGATGCGGCGGATTTCGGCCAGATCTTCCTCGGTGGCGTTGCGGCAGGCCAGTTCGACCGACAGGTATTCCAGCGCCAGCAGCACCTCAACCGCATCCTTGACCTGCTTGAAGGTCGGCTGCACCACGATCGGGCTGCGCGAGGGGCGCAGTGCCAGCAGCCCCTCCTTGGCTAGGATGCGGATAGCTTCGCGCATCGGGGTGCGGCTGACACCCATCTCGGCGGCATTGTCGCGTTCCTTGATCGAGGCGCCGGGCTGGAATTTGCCGCGCAGGATGTCCCTTCGCAGCTGCGCGGCGATCTGTTCTGCCAAGACCTCGTCTGTCATTGCCGTGCCTTCTGTTCTTGTTGGATCGGCGTCGCGGCCGATCTGGGGGAATTGCTGCCCAGGTTATTCCTGTGTGGAGTTCTGTCGATACTCGCTCAGACGGCGCATGACAATGCGGCGGAGCGCTACGATATCGACATCTATTGCGGCGAAAACGCATCCCGCCTCCAGTGCCAGCGCCATCAGGTCTTCATCGGGGGACAGGAAGCCGGCCGGTTTGCCAGCGGCGCGCACACGGCCGATCGCTTCCGAGATGGCGGCGCGCACCTCGCGATGCCCGGGATTGCCGGGATGGCCGAGGCTCGCGGCCAAATCGGCGGGGCCGATGAAAATGCCGTCGATGCCGGGAATGGCCGCGATTTCCTCGAGATTGTCCATCGCCTCGCGGGTTTCGATCTGCACGATCAGGCAGATTTCGTCGCGGGCGCGGTTGAAATAATCCGGGATCGCGCTGAACCGGTTGGCGCGCACCGAACCGGCAACGCCACGCAGACCCTCTGGCGGGTAGGTGACGGCGGCGGCGGCAAGCCGCGCTTCTTCAGCGTTCTGCACGTAAGGCACCAGGATCGACTGGGCGCCGGCATCCAGCATTTTCTTGATCTCGGCGACATCAAGGCTTTTCACCCGCACCACCGGCTGAACCGGGTAGGGCGCCATCGCCTGCAGCCCTGCCAGAACTTCGGGCACGTCGCGCGCGGAATGTTCGCAATCCAGCACGATCCAGTCGAAACCGCAGCCCGCCAGCATTTCGCTGACTCCGGGATCGCGGATCGCGCTCCACAGGCCCAGCTGCGGGCGGGCTTCGGCGATCGCGGCTTTGAAGGCGTTCTTTGGCAGATCCATGCGGTTCCTTTCCGAGCGCGCGCCCTATTCAGTTGACTGGTGTCAGCAGCGCCTTGCCGTTCAGGAAGGCGCTGACATTGTCGCGCTGCAGCTGGCCCATCGCGGTACGGGTTTCCACCGTGGCCGATCCCTGGTGCGGCTGCAGAACGACGTTGTCGAGCTTCAGGAAGCGCGGGTCGATGGCGGGTTCGTTCAGGAACACGTCGAGCCCCGCGCCGGCGATCGCGCCGTTTTCCAGCGCGTCGAGCAGCGCCGCCTCGTCGATGGTCGACCCGCGCGAGATATTGACGATGATGCCGCACGGGCCAAGCGCCGCGATGACATCTTTCGAAACATGGTTCTCGGTCTCTGGTCCGCCGACCAGCGCGACGATCAGGTAATCCACCGCTTCGGCCAGCGACACTGGGTCGGCGTGATAGGTCCAGCCGGGCGTGTCTTTCTCGCGCCGTGAAGAGTAGTGGATTTCCATGTCGAACCCGGTCAGCCGGTCGGCGATGGCGCGCCCGATCCGGCCAAGCCCGACGATCCCGGCACGGCCGCCGCTGATCTTGCGGGCCAGTGCGAAATTGCCCTTGGCCGCCCAGTTGCCCGAACTTACCCATTCGGAAGCCGGGATCATCTGCCGCCCCTGTGCGATCAACAGCGCCACCGCCAGGTCCGCCACGTCGTCATTCAGAACGTCGGGGGTGTTGGTGACCTTTATTCCGCGCGCATCGGCGGCAGACACGTCGATGGCGTCATAGCCGACCCCGTAATTGGCGATCAGGCCAAGGTTGGGCAGCAGGTGCATTTCGCCCCCGCTGAACGGATGATGGCCCATGAAGGCCAAGGCGGTGATCCGCGACCTGTCTTTTTCGGGCAGGGCGGCGATGTCCGACGCCGTCTTGACAAAGACCGGGTCGAGGTCGCGCTTCAACGCCGCTTGATCGGTATCCGAGTAATTGCCGAGGGCCAGAACTTGGGTCATCGAAGGTTCCTTTCGTGTCAGAGGATTTCGCGGATGCGGCGGATAGCTTCGAGGATGTTGTCGGTGCTGTTGGCGTAGGAAAAGCGCAGGTA
>NZ_JADMKU010000026.1 GCF_018219815.1 Thalassovita aquimarina | reverse complement strand
GCATCGACGAACTCATGCCCTGGAACTTCGCGGTCGCGTCAAGCCGCGCCGCGTAGGGGATCGCCGAGGCGCTTACGATTGAGCTGTCTGGTTTCGAAATCAACGGGCGACAGCATGCCGTTGTTCGTCCGTCAGCCAAAGTTGATTGCTCATCATGCTCACATCAGTTCTGGGGCTTCAATCGCGCAGTAGTGCCAGCCTCAAGACAACTAATGGGTCCTGAGCCCAGGCAATACATTCAAACATCGCTCTCGACAGGTGATGAGGTTGATCATTTGATGAGCGACGAACGCGCCTCAGTTACGCGATATCTGAACCTTACGAACAGCATTGTTGAAATATTCCTATTTAATAATATCGTGAGGGTAGATTCCAACGCGTCGACGGGGCGGCGTGCTGGGGTAAGCCAATAACAAACCCCGCCCAAAGGGAGGAGATAATATGGATCGCCGTAAATTTCTGAGGACGGCTGCCGTCGGGACCGCCGGGGCTGCAGCGCTTGCCGCGCCAGCAGTGAATGCCCAAAGCGCCAAGACGATCACGATCGTTTCGACTTGGCCGCGGGACTTCCCGGGTCTGGGCCTTTCGGCGCAACGTCTGGCCGAACGGATTCCGATCGTATCGAACGGCGCACTGCGCACGGAGTACTTTGCTGCCGGTGAGCGCGTCGGCGCATTCGACGTTTTCGATGAAGTCGCCAGCGGAAATTCGCAAGCCTACATCGCTGCAGATTACTACTGGACCGGTAAGCATCCTGCCTGGGCCTACTTCACCTCGGTGCCGTTCGGCATGACCACGCCCGAGTGGAACGCCTGGATCAAGTTTGCCGGCGGCCAGGAACTCTGGGACAAGCTCGGCGCCGAATTCGGCCTCAAAGCCCTGCCTTGCGGTGCCACCGGCGCACAGGCCGGCGGCTGGTTCAATAAGGAAATCAACTCGCCCGACGACCTGCAGGGCCTGAAGATGCGTATCCCGGGTCTTGGCGGCAACGTGATGTCCAAGCTCGGTGCCTCGACCGTTTCGCTGCCGGGTAGCCAGATCTACGAAAACCTCGTGTCTGGCGCGATCGAAGCAACCGAATGGGTCGGTCCGTACAACGATTACTTCATGAAGTTCTATGAAGCCGCCAGCTACTACTACACCGCTGGTATGCACGAGCCGGGCGGCGGTCTGGCCTTCGGCATGAACAAGTCGTGGTGGGAAAGCCTGTCGGAGTACGAACAGGCCGTGATCACCGCCTGCTGTTACGAAGAACACGCAGCCCAGCCCGAGGAAGCTTCGGCGCTGAACGGCGAGTATCTGCAGCGTCTGATCGACGATCACGGTGTGCAGGCGCGTCAGTTCAACGACGACGTCTGGGATGCCTTTGGCATGGCCGCGGAGGAAGTGTT
Source organism: Thalassovita aquimarina (assembly GCF_018219815.1). Lineage (GTDB taxonomy): Bacteria > Pseudomonadota > Alphaproteobacteria > Rhodobacterales > Rhodobacteraceae > Thalassobius > Thalassobius aquimarinus. The sequence continues at coordinate 44,909 of NZ_JADMKU010000026.1, read as the reverse complement.
CGAGGAAACCCGCGATCACTCGCCGCTGGCGGCAGAGATCAACGACCAGTACCAGGAAAAGTTGCGCGAGATCGCAGGCTGGCGTGCGGCTGCAGAGGTCACCTACTCGAACCAGCGTAACCGGATCTTCGGCCTGAGCTGATTCGACGGGACACGAGATTGGCAGGATCCGGCCATTTCGTCGGTTCCTGCTTACTGCCCGCAACCGGTGCTCGAGCGGGCTAGAAATACGGCAAAATCGGCCCAAGCATGACGTCCGTGCACGTGAAGATGACTTGGCCGGAACAAAATGAGGGGGAGTGCAGTGGGCGATTCAACAAATGACGAAATCCTCTCGCCAATCGGAAAACCCGCACCTGTCGTGCGTTTCATTGGCTGGGCTTCGCTGGCGGTGTTGGCTGCGTTTCTCGTGAACAACATCCTGATTGTCTGGTTTGATTTTCCGACGCTAGTGTCGGTGTTAGATGGCGGTGATGCCCGGGTTTGGGGCAGCTTGGCGCTCTACGTGATCAGCCTTGCCGGCGCGGGGTGGTGGGTGATCAGCCGGTCCGACAACGCATTGCGTCACGAAGCTCGCAAGATCAGCGATTTCAACGCCTACCTTATCCGGGCTTGCTTCTTTGCTATCCTGTTCGTCGGAATAGCCGATTTCGTCATTGCCTTCCTGAGGGTCGAGAACCTGCTCACCGGGTTGTTCGGCGAAACTGCCGCAAAAAACCTGCTGCGTGCCCGGTTCGTTGGGCCGTATATTCATTTCCCGCTGATCATTGTCGCATTCGTGGTGGCGCGGTTCTCGCGGACTCTCGGTTTCCAGTGGCTTGCTCTGCTTATCGTGGCGGCGGAACTTCTGATCGTCATCTCGCGCTTCGTTTTCTCATATGAACAGGCCCTGATGGGCGATCTGGTGCGCTACTGGTATGCAGCTCTTTTCCTGTTCTCATCCGCGTATACCCTTCTCGAAGAGGGGCATGTCAGGGTCGATGTGCTTTATGCAGGCTTCAAAACGCCGACCAAGGGCAAGGTGAATTCGATCGGCACGATCCTGCTCGGGATGACCACTTGCTGGGTCATCATCGCGATCGGCATGGGATCGTCCCACGCGATCATCAACGCACCGATCAAGAATTTCGAGGTCAGCCAAAGCGGAACCGCTGGCATGTTCATCAAGTACCAGATGGCCGGTTTCCTCGCTGTTTTCGCGGTCACCATGCTGATTCAGTTCGTGAGCTACCTCTTCGAGGCCGTCGCGGATGCCCGCTCTGAGCCGGGACACAAAGAACACGCCGGCGCGTCGGCCTGAGGTTTAGATAATGGAACTCTTCTTTCTCATTCTGCTTATCGGCATCATGGCTGCCGCGCTCGGCTCGGGCTACCCGGTGGCGTTCGCCTTGCCCGGTGCCGCGATCATATCGATCTTTCTGGCTGCCGGTGCGGGATATCTCCTCGCCGGCAACGTGGACGCGTTTTTCCACTCCGGCGGGCCATCGCAATGGCTTACGGCGGGTGTGACCAACCTGCGCGGTGTCTATTTCGAGGTTGAAAGGGATACGCTTATCGCGATCCCGCTCTTCATCTTCATGGGCATCATGCTGCAGCGCTCGAAGATCGCCGAGGACCTGCTGGTCACGATGGCCCAGCTTTTTGGCCCCGTGCCCGGCGGCCTTGGCATCACCGTGGTTTTCGTGGGGGCGCTTCTCGCTGCAACCACAGGCATCGTGGGTGCCACCGTGGTTGCGATGGGGCTGATTTCGCTCCCGGCAATGCTGCGCAACAACTATTCCCAGACGCTTGCCACGGGCACGATTGCCGCCTCCGGCACGCTGGGGCAGATCATTCCGCCCTCGATCGTTCTCATCATTCTTGCCGACCAGCTGGCGAGCGCCTCTGATCAGGCCTCGACGCTGCGTAAGGTGCTGTACAAGGACGCTACCGGCGAACTGTCCATGCCAAGCGTGTTTGATGTCGCCTCGGCCAGCGCGGGTGAGATGTTCCTGGGGGCCTTTGTGCCGGGCATTCTGCTTGTCCTGCTCTACATGGCATTTATCCTTGTCTATGCGATCATCCGTCCGAAAATGGCCCCTGCGGTTCCGTACGAAGGCGAGCGTGGCGGCAAGTTCTGGGGCAATGTGGCGCTGACGCTGATTCCGCCGCTGACGCTGATCTTCCTCGTGCTGGGATCGATCATCGCGGGCGTCGCCACGGTGAACCAGGCTGGCGCCATCGGTGCTGCAGGCGCTCTGATCATGGCTGGCTACCGGCTACCGGAACAGAAAAGCCTGTCGACCTTTGTGCCCGCGATCGCCAGTATCGCTGCGCTGTTGATGATTACCTTCGCGCTCTCCAGCTATCAGATGAACATCAAGGCGCTTCTTTCCAGTGGCGGCGACATGACCGGCATCTGGATCGGGGCGATTGCCAGCGTGGTTCTGGTGGTTTCGCTGATCTGGTCGGGTGTCCGCGTTCTGCGTATCGAAAACACGATGCAGGAAGTGATGGTCGAAACCGCGAAGACCTCATCGCTTGTCTTCATCATCCTGCTTGGCGCCGCGATGCTGACCGCCGCTTTCCGCGCGTTCGGTGGCGAAGAGTTGGTGCGCGATTTCCTCAACTCGCTGCCCGGTGGCTTCTGGACACAGTTCATCATCGTGATGCTCGTGATCTTCATCCTTGGCTTCTTCCTCGATTTCATCGAGATCGCCGTGGTTGTCGTGCCGATTGTCGCGCCGATTCTGCTGGCGCAGCCCGATGCCAACATTACTGCCGTCTGGCTGGGTGTCATGATCGGTCTCAACATCCAGACCTCGTTCCTGACGCCACCCTTCGGCTTTGCGCTGTTCTATCTGAGAGGCGTGGCGCCGGCTGTCGTGAAGACGATCCAGATCTACAAGGGCGTGATACCCTTCATTTTGCTGCAACTTACGGCTCTTGGGATCGTGGGTTACTATCCTCCTCTGGTAAATTACCTTCCGACCCGCGTGTCGTTGCTTTCGGAAAGCGCACCTCCGCCGCGCAATCCCAAGCTTCAAATCTGCCTTGAGGACTATGTCCACGAGCAACTGAAGACAAACAAGGACAGTGTTCTGGGCGCCATTGCGGCGGCGCGATCGCTCGACTATTCGATGCTGCCAGACAAGATGGTGCGTGATCTTTCGGGTGCTTACGACGCCGCCGATAGCGCGATAACGACCCTTGACGAGGTTTGGCAGAGTAACGCCAAGGTCGAAGCCGCCGCACCGGAGTTCCGCCCGCAGCTAAGCGCGGTTCGCGACATTCAGGGCGAGATTCGAGATCTCGAGCGGCAGTCGGAAGAAATTCGCGAAAATATCCGGTTCCTCGATGTCGAGGAAAACCTGGAGACCATAGCCGTTGGCGAGGCCCGTCGTGACGAGATTGCCGCGCAGATCGAGGCCCTCCAGGCCGAGATCCCAGACAGCTGGAAGGAAACATATTCCAACTTCAGCGCTCTTCTGAACGCCGAGAGCAAGGCGCGAACGATCTACCGCCGGAATGCGGACCGGTCGGTCGAACCGGTTCGGGAATTCCTGGCCGTGCTCGACGCCAACGACGCGTTTGTTGCACTGGAGGGGCAGCTGGCGGGATTGGAACAGACCATCCAAACGGCTGATCCGAAGGCTGCTGAAGATGCGATCAAAGAAGTCGGGAGCGCGTTCAACGCGGTGAACGGAGCGCGGTCCGTCAACTCGGCTCTGTCTAAGGCTCGCAGTAAGATGCGCAAAGGCGACCGGGAGGCTACTCTGAAAGAGTGGCAGTCCGCGATGGAAGCCTTCGCGGAACAAGTCACTTGGCGCGGCGTGGCGAAGGAGCGTTTGCGGCCCGGATTGGAAGCGTATCTTGACAGTATGGCCGAGACCCTCGGCGCACGTCAAAACGAGCACCTGACCCGTGCTCAAGCGCTCTACATTGCCCGTTGCAGCGCTGATCACCGCGACTTGTCGCTTCACTTCTGAGTGGTGGAGCGAAAAGGGGAGGCGCGGCTTCGCCGTGCCTCCCCTGATTTGACGGGTTATTCAAAAATGACCTGGCCCTGAAAACCGGGTAGTGAGGTGCCCCTAGTTTCCTAGACACCTGCCTTGTTCAGATTGAGCTGTCTGGTTTCGAAATCAACGGGCGACAGCATACCGTTGTTCGTGTGCTTGCGTTTCGGATTGTAGAACATCTCGATATACTCAAACACGTCCTGCCGTGCGGCTTCGCGGGCCGACCATCCGATTTTCGGGGGGTAGCTCAAACCCCCGGTCAACTTGATTCACAAAAACAATACCATTCCTTCACATATGTTTTGCTCGAGAGCTCTAAGAGATCGTGGGAGAGCAATCGGACCTATGATGGTCACAGAAGCGGGCATATACGCATGAAGACAAACACATACAGCCGTCGCACATTATTGCGCGGTGCTGCAGCTACGGTTTTGGCCTCTCCCTTCGTGGCTGGACCTGGTTTTGCAAGGTCCAGCTCCGGAGAATTGCGCATCGCGGCATGGGCCGGCTATGTTTCCCCCGAAATGCTGGCAGCCTTTGAGCAGGACACCGGGATCAAGGCAAGCTACACACCCTATGGCACCAATGAGGAAATCCTCAGCATGATGCGTGTCAATCAGGGCATGGGCTTTGATGTGATCTGGCCGGCACTGGACCGGGTGCCGAACTATGTCGACGACAACCTGATCCAGCCGATCAACGAAAGCCGGGTTGAATGGGACCGCTGCATCGAGAGTGCAATCAAAAGCTCTGAAACGCTGGGCGCGGTAGTGAATGGAAAGCGCTACCAGGTTCCGACGGATTGGGGGACAGAGGCGCTGGCATACAACACCGAAAAGCTTTCGTTGGATTATGGCACCGCATCCTACGCGGACTTGTGGAAGCCTGAGCTTGCCGGAAAAGTCACGGTGCGCGGCCATTCCGCGCTGGTGGGGCTGGCGCTATGGCTAGAGCAGGAAGGCAAGCTTCCGCGTCCTTTCTTGGACAGCTTCACGGATGCCGAAGCGATGCGCGCGAACTATGATGTCGTCCTAGCCGAAGCAGTGGCGCGCAAGGCGACGATCGCTCAGTTCTGGAGTAATCAGAACGAAGCCCAGGGAGCTTTCAGAACCAATGGGTGCATTCTAGGCCAGACTTGGGACTCTACCGCCGCCGGGCTCAAGGAGGAAGGCCAGCCGATCAGCTATCTAGCCCCTAAAGAGGGGGCGCTGTCTTGGATGGAGGGTATTTCGCTGCCGGTCGGCGCCGAGAACATCGAGCAGTCCTATGCTTTCATCAACTGGATGCTGACCGCCAAAGCCGGGGCAATGTATGCCAGCCATGCAAAGGTAAACACCACTGCCAAAGGGGCAGACGCCTTCCTGCCGGAGGAAATGAAGACCTTCTTCCAGACCGCTTATCCAGCGGATGCGATCAACAATCTGTGGTGGTGGCCGGTTCAGGAGAACTGGTTCGTTGAACTGCGCGGAGAATATCAGGACAAGTTTCTCAGTGCTTGATACTTTGCTCTCGGAAAAGGCCGGGAATGCGGCAGGCGATATGCTCGTCGCATCCGGCTGCCCGCCAAGTGCCGTACGGCTTAGTGACGTTGAAATGGATTTCGGCGGCACTCAGGCCATCAAGCGGCTGTCTCTGGACGTAAAAAAGGGTGAATTCTTTTCGATCCTTGGTCCATCGGGCTGCGGCAAAACAACATTGCTGCGCTTGATTTCTGGCTTTTTGCAGCCCACCGCCGGGCAGGTGTTCATTAATGGCCGTAACATGCTGAGCGTGCCGTCAAATAAACGGGCGACCGCGATGATTTTCCAGTCGCTGGCCTTGTTTCCTTTTATGACTGTATGGGAAAATGTCGCGTTTGGGTTGGAGGCGCGAGGGGTCGGAAAGTCTGAACGACGGCGCGAGGCGGAGCGGCTGCTGGAGCTTGTCGCGCTGCCGGGCTACGGTGCTCGGATGCCCAGCGAGCTGTCCGGCGGGCAGCGGCAACGCGTCGCGATTGCACGTGCTCTGGCGATCAAGCCCGAAGTCCTGCTGCTGGACGAGCCCTTGTCTGCCTTGGACCTGAAGCTGCGCCAGCATATGCGGACCGAATTGCGCGATCTGCAAAAACGTACTGGCGTTACATTTTTCTATATCACCCACGATCAGTCCGAAGCATTGGCAATGTCTGACAGGGTGGCGGTGATGAATGCGGGGGCCTTGCAGCAGGTTGGCACACCGCAACAGCTTTACAGCCAGCCCGCTACCCAGTTTGTGGCCAGTTTCGTCGGCGAAACAAATGCCATCGCGGGTGTTGTGGTTAGCTCCGCCAGCGGAACCGCGGTTCTGGATGGCCCGGACGGTAGATTTACTGGGCGCTGCCTTGCCGGTTTGCAGCCCGGTATGCGGGCATGCCTGTATGTCCGGCCGGAAGCCCTGAACCTGGAGGCTAATGGCTATGAAAACAGCCTGCCTCTGACGATGGAGCGCTTCGATTTCGAAGGTGCTTTTGCCATCGCCAAGGCGGTGGTTTCCGGGGGCACGGAGCCGCGGCAGATCTCTTTGACCATTTCCCAGAGAAACCTATCCGAAGCGCCGGCCGTTGGCGCGGCCTTCCGGGCGGGTTTCTCTTCGCAAGATGCGATCATTTTGCCAGATGACTGAGATTTTCCAGCGTTTCGGCAAGCCGCTTGGCGGCTGTTTTGTGGTTCTTGTCCTGCTCTGGCTGGCGGGGATGGTGCTGGTGCCCGGGATCTTCATGATCAATTCATCGCTGCGCCCGCATCTGCCGCCCCCTTTGCGCGGTGGAGATCAGGATGTCTACCTTTTTGATAACTTTGCCTATCTTATCAATCACTCAAATCACGGGCAGATTTTTCTGAAAACAGTTTGGTCCAGCGCCTTGGTTACAATGGCCACGCTGCTGCTGTGTTATCCGGTGGCCTATTGGCTGGCCCAGGTGGCGAGCAAGTGGCAGATGCGGGTGATGCTGGTCCTGATGCTGGTACCCTATCTGATGAACGAGGTGCTGCGCGGTCTTGCCTGGTACATCATTCTGGCTTTGGCCGGACCGTTGAATGCGGGGCTGATGGCTCTGGGGCTGCTTGATGAGCCGGTGCGCTGGTATGGCGACGGCGGTGTTGTGGCGGGCATGGCCTATGCCTATGTGCTGTTCATGCTGTTTCCCATCTGCAACGCGATCGCCACGTTGGAGAAGGATCAGATCAGCGCCGCCCGTGATCTTGGCTCCAGCGCCTGGCGCATCCATTGGCGGATTGTGCTGCCGCATGCCAAGGTTGGTGTCGCGACCGGCTGCGTCTTTGTCTTCATGATGGCAGCGGGCAGTTACGTGGCTCCGGCCCTGCTGGGGGCCCCGGGCAGCCGCTGGTTCACCCAGATTGTCTATGAATGGTTTTTCGAAATCGGAAACTGGAACCGGGGTGCGGCCTATGGTGTGGCCCTGATGGCAATGTGCCTGAGCGTTGTGTTGGGGCTGCTTGCGCTGTTCCGCGTGAACCTGACGAGTGCAATCAAATGACCAAAGCAACCATGGCTGCATCTGCCAAGATCATGATGCCTTCCTTTTCCAAGGCGGGATTGCTGGCCGGGCTCAGATCCCTTGCCGCGCGGTTCTACTTATTGGCATTTATCGGGTTCTTGCTGGGTCCGCTGCTGATCCTGGGCCTTGCGGCTTTCAACGATAGCAGTTTTCCGACAGTTTCGCCGTGGCAGGGAAGCACCTTGAAATGGATCGTGGCGCTGTTCCAAGATGGGGAAATCGGACGTGCGCTGGTCAGTTCGGGGATCATCGCAGCAGGGGTGATCCTGGTGTCGCTTCCGGTAGGTGTCGCTGCTGCGTTTGTACTGACCAGCCTGCATGGGCGGGCCCGCAGCTTTGCCTATGCGCTTATGGTGTCCCCGATGCTGATACCGGGAATTGTAATCGGGATCTCCACACTGTTGTTCTGGCGCAAGTTGGGCGTGAACGGCGGCTATTTCCTAACTATTCTGGCCCAGTCGAGCTTTATCATTTCATTTGTCATGCTGATGGTCGTGGCGCAGCTGCAGCGGTTCGATCGGACAATGGAGGACGCGGCGCTTGGTCTGGGGGCATCCCAGCTGTTGGTGTTCCGCCGCATCCTGCTGCCCTATCTGCGTCCGGCGTTGTTGGCGGCCTGCTGCCTCGCCTTCCTGCAGTCGTTTGAAAACTACAACACCACGCTGTTTGTCCGCGGTACCGAAACCCCCTTGACGGTCTTTATTGCAACCAAGGTCCGGACCGGGCTGACGCCGGTGATCAATGCTTTGGGCTTGGTGCTGATGGCCAGCACAATCTTGGGAGCGGTGCTGTGGGAATTCTGGCTGCGGCGGCGTGGGCGGGTCGCAAAAACGGCGTGACGCCCGGCCTGCTGCGGCAGGCCTGCTGCGGCAGGAAAGCATATCTCGAAAAATACATGAGTAAAGGTTCTAACCTTGGAAAAACACGGCATTTTTGGGGTCGGCATGTCCACCCGACTGCGCGACGGGAACCTGTCAGATCTGGGCGCGGAATTGGACAATTTGCAAGGGCTTGGAGTTGACCTGATCGAACTTTCTGCCTTCGATTTCGATCTGATTATTGGTGGTAGACTACGTCAGTCGCAGCTGAAAAAAATTCTGGATATCTGCGGGGGCCGCGAAGTCCCGTATTCCGTACATGGTCCTTTGGCCTTGAACTTCATGGATATTGAAGACCGCTTGCCGAAGCATTTCCAACTGCTGGAAGTGTTCCTGGATGTCGCGGAGGCGCTGGAGGCCAAGCATTTTGTACTTCATGCGGGCATGACAATGGAGAACGATCCGGTTCGGCAAAGAGACGCTTATCTCCGGCAACGCGAATGGCTTTTCAAAGCTGGTGACGCTGCCGCCGCACGGGGGCTCCATCTGTGCGTTGAAACGCTCTTTGAGCATGACGGCTGGATTCACACTCCAAATCCCTGCCAACTGGCCAAGGAACTTGCTGCAATCGATCACTCGCACGTCTGTGCAACACTGGATTTCGGTCACAGCTATATCAAATTGGATGCTGAAAACCGGCGCGGTGATTTGGTTGCAGAATGTGCCGCGCTGGCACCCTATGCGCGGCACCTGCATGTCCACGATTGTTTTGGACGTCAGGACGATATGTGGGCATATACCGATAGTGAGCGCCTGGCCCTGGGGCTAGGGGATTTGCACCTGCCGGTAGGGTGGGGGGATATTCCCTGGACGAAGTTGATGGACGCATGTGTCTTCCCCGCTGGAGCGGTCATGAACATAGAACTGAATCCCCGGTTCTCCGAAGATGCGTCGGAATGTTTGAAAGCAACGCGCATCTTGTCGGAGAGAATTCGAACATTCTAGGCTGGAATCAACGGCTACAAGCGTGCGCTAGAAGACTTTGCCCGGCGCGCAGATCACGACACAGAGATGAAGCCAGCCCTCGTGGGGTTTGTTATCGTGATGCCCGTCACCCAGACCTGATCCGGCGCAGAGGTCTGAAACTGCTGCAACCGTGCCATCTGCTCGTCAGTCAGTTACTAGAGATTGCTCATCACGCCCCTTCAGTTTGGGGCTTGAAACACGCAGACAATCCAGCCTCAAGCATGTTAACGGGCCCTGAGCCCGACAGATAGAGTTGCTAGAAGGGCGTATCGCGCTGCGCGTTGCGGCGGGTATCCATCAGCGTCTGTCCAAAATGCCTTCGGAATGCACGAGAGAGGGTAGCTGCTGAGGCGAAACCCGTTTGTGCCGCGATCGCATGCACCGGCAAACTGGTTGCCGACGCAAGGTTCTGCGCCCGGGCCAACCGGACCGAACGGTAATATTCCCCGGCCGTGACGCCCAGTTCGCGTTGGAACATCCTGTCCATCGTGCGCAGCGAGACCCCGGCCCACCCGGCAATATCGGCGAGGGGTTTGGGGTCTTCGATATGACGCAGCATTTCGCGCACGGCACGGCCGAGGCGTGGTGAAAGCGCGCTGCTGGCGGTCCGCTGCTTTTCGGCGCTGTCATAGCGGAACAGGGTGCTTACATCGTAGGCCAACGCATCTCCGGCGTTGGCGCGGATCACTTCGAGGATCAGCGACATGGCCGAGGTCGCCGTTCCGGCACTCATGCGATCGCCCTGGATCACATGGCCGTCGGACACGGCCTCGACATGGTGGAATTCCTCTTCGAAGGCATCGAATTCGTGCCAGTGGACGGTGGCGCGCCGCCCGTGCAACAGTCCGTTGCACGCCATGATCCAGGCCCCCATGTCCAGCCCGATCACGGTTTCCGCCCGCCTTGCCGCTTCCCGGATGGCGGCGCGCACTTGGGATTTTGCGGCGTGTTCGCGTGCGCCGTATCCGGCCACCAGCACCAACATCCCGGTATTCGTATCTGCTTCGGACAAGGCTTTGTCTGCCTGCAGCTGCAACCCCGACGAACTGCGCGCGGGAGCGCCGTCTATGGTGGCAATCTGCCATTCGAACAGGTTACGCCCCGACAGGTTGCGAGCCGCCCGCAGCGGTTCCACGGCATTGGCCAGCACCATATTCGAAAAGCCATCGAACAGGACGAATGTCAGATGGATTGGTAAATTTGGCGTCATAGGCAAATAGTATGGCGGATACGGCAAAATAGAAAGAGAATTTCGTGTCTAGGCTATCCGTCATCGGAACCAATTTTAGAGATTCGGAGGCGCAACCTTGAACTGGGATGCATTTATTACCTGTGCTGTGACGGGATCGGGACAAAGCCACCTGAAAAGCGACAAGGTGCCCGTGACACCTGCACAAATTGCGGCGGCCTGTGTCGAGGCGGCGCAGGCGGGCGCGGCGGTGGCGCACGTGCATGTGCGAGACCCTGAAACCGGCGCGCCGTCGCGCGATCCGGCGCTGTATCGCGAAGTCGTGGCCCGCGTTCGCGACAGTGGCACCGATGTCATCCTGAACCTGACGGCCGGTATGGGCGGCGATATCGTTCTGGGATCGGCCGAGGCGCCGCTGCCGTTGAATCCGGACGGCACGGATATGGTGGGCGCCACCGAACGGTTGGTGCATGTCGAGGAACTGCTGCCCGAAATCTGTACATTGGATTGCGGCACAATGAACTTCGCCGAGGCGGACTACGTGATGACCAACACGCCCGGTACCCTGCGGGCAATGGCCAAGCGCATTCAGGATGCCGGTGTGAGGCCCGAAATCGAAGTATTCGACCTGGGGCACCTCTGGCTGGCGAAAACGCTGGTCGAAGAGGGGCTGATCGACGATCCGGTTCTGATCCAACTTTGCATGGGCATACCCTATGGTGCGCCGAACGATCCGAATTCGTTGATGGCCATGGTCAACAACATCCCGGACGGATGGGTCTATTCCATGTTCTCGATCGGACGCATGCAATTGCCCTATGCCGCGCAGGCGGTGTTGGCGGGCGGGAATGTTCGCGTGGGCCTGGAAGACAATATCTGGCTGGAAAAGGGCGTTCTGGCGACGAATGGCGATCTGGTCGAACGCACGGCCAACTTGCTGTCGGCGATGAACGTGTCGTTGATGACGCCCGCGCAGGTGCGGGAGAAACTGAAATTGAAGAAGCGCTGGTAAGGCGCCGTTTATCACAAGTTTGGGGCACTCGAACCCCAGAACCAAAGGGAGAGAAGACCATGACACTGACCCATCTTGACCGCCGCGGATTTCTGCGCGGCACGTCTGCTGCGGCGCTTGCCTTGGGGGTCGCCCCCAGGGTATTTGCCCAGCCTGCACCGCAAAAGGGCGGTCATGCGCGGATCGGCCATTCCGGCGGGGCGACCTCGGACAGCATCGATCCGGCGACCTACACCGGTGGGCCGGTGGTGACGGCCATGCTGGGCGGTGTCTGCAACAACCTGGTCGAAATCGACGAAAACGGCGCGGCCAAACCCGAATTGGCCGAGGAGATCACCCCCAGTGCAGATGCAAAGACATGGACTTTCAAACTGCGCAAGGTCAGCTTTTCCAACGGCAAACCGCTGACCGCAGCGGATGTCATTGCGTCTTACAATCACCACCGGGGCGAAGAAACGAAATCGGGCGCCAAGGAATTGCTGAAGGATGTGGTGGATATCCGCGCCGATGGCGATCATGTGGTGGTGTTCGAACTGGGGTCGGGCAATGCCGATTTCCCCTTTGTCGCGGCGGATTACCACCTGCTGATCATGCCTGCCGATGCCTCGGGCAAACTGGATTGGAAATCCGGGATCGGCACCGGCGGCTATACGCTGGAAGAACATGAACCGGGTGTGCGTATCCGCCTGAAGCGGCGGGACGACTATTGGAAGGAAGGCCGCGCCTGGTTCGACGAGGTGACGCTGCTGACCATCAACGACCCGACCGCACGGCAAAACGCGCTTGTCACCGGCGAAGTGGAGATCATCAACGGTGTTCCCACGAAGACGGTGCACATGCTGAAACGCCGGCCGGGGATCGAAACGGTGGAAGTCACCGGATCGGCACACTTCCCGTTCCCGATGCATTGCGATTCCGCACCGTTCAATGACGTGAACGTGCGGTTGGCCCTGAAACACGCCATCAATCGCGAAGAGATGGTCGAGAAAATCTTGCGCGGTCATGGCACCGTGGGCAATGACACTCCCATCGGTCCGGCCTACCGGTTCTACAACGCCGAACTGGAACAGCGAAGCTATGACCCTGACAAGGCCAAGTTCCACCTGAAACAGGCCGGAATGGATGCGCTGGACGTTACCCTGTCGGCGTCTTCCGCGGCCTTTTCCGGCGCGGTGGATGCGGCGGTGCTGTTCCAGGAATCTGCGGCAAAGGCCGGGATCAAGGTGAATGTGAAGAACGAACCGGCAGATGGGTACTGGTCCAACGTCTGGCTGAAGAAACCCTTTTGCATGAGCTATTGGAACGGTCGCCCGACCGAGGACTGGATGTTCTCGATGGTCTATGCGGACGGGGCAAGCTGGAACGAAAGCCATTGGTCGAATGAACGGTTCAATGCCCTGCTGAAAGAGGCGCGGGTGGAACTGGACGACGCCAAGCGTGCCGAGATGTACGGCGAGATGCAGCAGCTTTGCCGCGACGATGGCGGGTCGATCATCCCGATGTTCTCGAACTTCATCGATGGGAAATCCGAGCGTATCCAGCATGGCAAGCTGGCCTCGAACCGCTTCCTCGATGGCTGGAAAGCCGTCGAACGCTGGTGGATGGTCTAAGCGCATCCGCTGCCCCGTCGCCTGTCGGCGGCGGGGCGATACATTTTCTTTTTCTTCGACTTCGTCGCCTTTGGGCGCCGGTCCCTCTGTAGCAATAGGATTGCAATGTCTGTGACACTCAAGAAAGCCGCCTGTATCGGTGGTGGCGTCATCGGTGGCGGCTGGATCGCCCGGTTCCTGCTGAACGGCATCGACGTGGCGATTTACGATCCCCATCCCGAAGCGGCGCGGATCGTCGGGGAGGTGCTGGAAAACGCCCGCCGCGCCTATGGCAAGATGATACAGGCCCCGGCGTGCCCCGAAGGTGTGCTGACCTTCCATGACGACCTGGCCAGCGCGGTGGCCGATGCCGACTACATCCAGGAAAGCGTACCCGAGCGGCTTGACCTGAAACACAAGGTGATCGCCGAAGTCGAAGCGGCCGCCCGGCCCGATGCCTTGATCGGTTCGTCCACCTCCGGGTTCAAGCCGTCGCAACTGCAAGAGGGGATGATCCATCCCGAACGCCTGTTCGTGGCGCATCCGTTCAACCCGGTCTACCTGATCCCGCTGGTGGAACTGGTGGGCAGCCCCGCCAATGACGAAGCCGCCCTGGCCCGCGCCGCCGGCATTCAGCGCGAAATCGGGATGTTCCCGCTGCGGGTGCGCAAAGAAATCGACGCCCATATCGGGGATCGCCTGCTGGAAGCGGTCTGGCGCGAAGCGCTGTGGCTGGTGCATGACGATGTCGCCTCGACCGAGGAAATCGACGACGTCATCCGATATTCCTTCGGCCTGCGTTGGGCGCAGATGGGCCTGTTCGAAACCTATCGCATCGCGGGCGGCGAAGCCGGGATGAAGCATTTCATCGAACAGTTCGGCCCGGCGCTGAAATGGCCCTGGACCAAGCTGATGGACGTGCCGGAGATGACGGACGAGCTTGCCGGCAAGATCGGCGATCAGTCGGATGCGCAATCCGGGCAGTATTCGATCCGCGAATTGGAACGCATCCGCGACGACAACCTGATCGGCATCTATCAAGCGCTGAAAGCGCAGGACTGGGGCGCGGGGCAGAGCCTGCGGCAGATGGAGGAACGCTTCTTCGAGCGGGCCAAAGACACGGCTGTCCGGGAAACCCCGGACTATACGAGGCCTTTGGTCTTGCACAAAACGCAAGTCTCGGGCGAGTGGCTGGACTATAACGGCCACATGACAGAGTTCCGCTATCTTCAGGTGTTCGGCGATGCGACCGACGCCTTTCTGGGCCACATCGGCATGGATGCCGGGTATCGCGCGGCGGGGCGGTCGGTCTACACGGTGGAAACCCATATCCGCCACCTGTCGGAAACCAAGGCGAACACGCATATTTCCGTACGCACAACCGTTCTGGGCCACGATGCCAAGCGAATCCGTCTGCATCACGAGATGGTTGACGAGGCAGGAAATGTTCAGGCGACGGCCGAACATATGCTGATGCATGTGGATACGGCGGCAGGGAAGGCCGCGCCGATGGCCTCTCCGCTGACCGAACGCCTGGCGCAACTGTCCCCCGGTCAGCGCGGGATCGCCGCCCCGGCGCATGCGGGCCAGCCGATCCGCGACATTGGCTGGCCGGTTAGGGAAGTGGAGGCAACATGACGCTACACCCGCTCGTCTCGATGATCCTGCACAGGCTCGCGCTTGGCCTGCTGACACTGTTCGCCATATCCCTGTTCATCTTTTTTGCGATCGAACTGTTGCCCGGCGATCTGGCCGAGGAAGTGCTGGGCCAATCCGCCACCCCCGAAACGGTCGAGGCGTTCAGGCGCGAACTGGGGTTGGATCAACCCGCGATGCTGCGCTATTTCAACTGGCTGGGCGGCGTCGTACGGGGCGATTTCGGAACGTCTCTGGCGAATGGCCGGGACATCGCCGAATTGCTGGCGGGGCGCTTCGCCAATACGCTGTTCCTGGCCATCTATGCCGCCGCCATCGCGGTTCCTCTGTCGATCACGCTGGGCCTGCTGGCCGCTTTGTACCGCGGAAGCTGGTTCGACCGCGCGGTGAACATCCTGACACTGACCTCGATTTCGTTCCCGGAATATTTCGTGGCCTATATCCTGTTGCTGTATTTCTCGGTGACGTGGGGGCTGTTCCCCTCGATCGCGGATTTCGGCAGCGATGCGGATTTGTCCACGATGCTGTTCCGGACCTTTCTGCCTGCCTTGACGCTTGTGCTGGTGGTCACCGCCCACATGATGCGGATGACACGTGCCGCGATCATCAATCTGTTGGCGCAACCCTATATCGAAATGGCCCGGCTCAAAGGCGCCTCCCCGGTCCGGGTCATCCTGCGGCACGCGCTGCCGAACGCGCTGGCCCCGATTGTCAACGTGGTGGCCTTGAACCTGGCCTATCTGGTGACGGGGGTGGTGATTGTCGAAGTGGTCTTCGTCTATCCCGGCCTGGGGCAGCTGATGGTGGACTCGGTCGCGAAGCGGGACATCCCGGTCGTGCAGGCCTGCTGCCTGATCTTTGCCGGTATCTACATTCTTCTGAACCTTGGCGCCGACGTGCTGGCCATCGCCACCAATCCGCGCCTGATGCACAGGAAGTAATCCATGACATCGATTTCGCTTAAATCCGTACCTCTGACAGCGCTGTTCGGGATCGTGGTGATCACCGGCTTCCTGCTGACCGGCTTGTTTGCCGATCTGCTGGCCCCCTTTGCGGAGACCGAAATCGTCGGGATGGAGTTCGAACCCTGGGGCGGCGATTATCTGCTGGGCACCGACAATCTGGGCCGGGACATGCTGTCGCGGCTGATCTTCGGGGCGCGCAATTCCATCGGGATCGCATTGGCCACGACCGTTCTCGCCTTCACCATCGGCACTGCGCTTGGGTTGCTGGCTTCTGTCCTGGGCGGGCTGACCGATCAGGCGCTGTCGCGTCTGGTGGATATGCTGATCGCGATCCCCTCGCTGGTGTTTGCGTTGCTGCTGCTGTCGATTTTCGGCACGTCGATCCTGATGCTGGTCCTGATCATCGCCATGTTGGAAATGACCCGTGTGTTTCGACTGTCCCGCGCAGTCGCGATGAACGTGGTGGTGATGGACTATGTCGAGGCCGTCCGGCTGCGCGGTGAAGGGCTGGGCTGGCTGGTCCGGCGCGAAATCCTGCCCAATATCATGGCCCCGCTTGTGGCCGAGTTCGGCCTGCGTTTTTGCTTCGTCTTCCTGGCGATTTCGGCCCTGTCCTTTCTGGGGCTGGGGATACAGCCGCCCACAGCGGATTGGGGGTCCATGGTGCGGGACAACGCGGCGCTGATCACTTTCGGCGACATCACCCCGCTTCTGCCCGCCGGTTGCATCGCCCTTCTGACGGTTAGCATTAATTTCGTTGTGGACTGGATGCTGCATCGCGCATCCGGCCTGAAAGACTGAGGGCGATCCGATGAGCGACACTCTTCTGACCATTCGCGATCTTCGGATCGAAGGCCGGCAAGGCGATATCTGGCAGCCGATCATCAAGTGCGTGGATCTTGACCTGCGGCGCGGCGAGGTGCTGGGCCTGATCGGAGAATCCGGGGCGGGCAAATCCACGCTGGGTCTCGCGGCGATGGGATATTCGCGGGACGGGACGCGGATTTCGCAGGGCAGCGTCACCTTCGATGGCATGGACCTGCTGGGGATGAGCGAGCGCCGCCGCCGCGGGCTGCGGGGCAAGCGCATTGCCTACGTGGCGCAATCCGCAGCGGCGTATTTCAACCCCGCCCATCGGCTGATCGACCAGTACGCCGAAGCGCCGACCAGCATCCACCGCCTGATCCCGCGCGGGCAAGCCGAACAGGAAGCGCGCGAAATCTACGCCCAGCTACGCCTGCCGAACCCGGACGAGATCGGTTTCCGGTATCCGCATCAGGTTTCCGGCGGCCAATTGCAGCGGGCGATGACGGCAATGGCCATGTCCTGCAAGCCGGACCTGATCATCTTCGATGAACCGACCACGGCGCTGGATGTGACCACCCAGATCGAAGTGCTGGGCGCGATCCGCGACGTTGTCAGGGAACTGGGGACCGCCGCGATCTATATCACCCACGATCTGGCGGTGGTTGCGCAGATGGCCGACCGCATCAAGATCCTGCTGCGGGGCGAAGAGGTCGAGGAACAACCGACCCGCGACATGCTGGCCGCCCCGAAGGAGGAGTATTCCAGATCGCTCTGGGCGGTGCGCAGCTTCACCTCCGAGGAGAAAAGCGCCCCCGCGTCGGATGAGGTGCCCGTGATACGGGTTCGGAACGTCACCGCAGAATACGTGCGCGGGGCGCCGGTCCTCGACGATGTCAGTTTCGACATCCATGCCGGTCATACGGTGGCCGTGGTGGGCGAAAGCGGGTCCGGAAAATCCACCACCGCGCGGGCGATCACCGGGCTGCTGCCGCCGGTCGCGGGGGCGATCGAACTGGATGGCGCAGCCTTGCCCGCGCAACTGGCGGCGCGCAGCAAGGACGAGCTGCGGCAGGTTCAGATGATCTATCAATCCGCCGATACCGCGCTGAACCCAAAACAGACCATCCGGGAAATTATCGGCCGTCCGATCCGGTTTTATCTGGGACTGCGCGGCAAGGCGCAGGAAGAGAAGATCCGCGAATTGCTGTCAGCGATCGAACTGGAACCGGACCAGTTCATCGATCGCTACCCCGCGGCCCTGTCGGGCGGACAAAAGCAGCGGATCGGCATTGCCCGCGCGCTGGCGGCAGAGCCGCGCTTCATCATCTGCGACGAGGTGACCTCGGCGTTGGACCAACTGGTGGCCGAGGGCATCCTGCGGTTGCTGAAGCGCCTGCAGGAAGAACGCGGGCTGGCCTATATGTTCATCACCCACGATCTGGCGACGGTGAAGGCCATCGCCGATTATGTGGTGGTGATGCAGAAGGGGCGCGTGGTTGAACAGGGCCCCAAGGGACAGATGTTCTCCCCGCCGCACCACCCCTACACCAAACTGCTGCTCAGTTCGGTCCCCGAAATGGACCCGGACTGGCTGGACACCACGATACAAGACCGCAAGAAAGGCTGAGCCCATGCAGATCACCGACCCCGAAGTGCTGCGCTTCATTGCTGACACCGAGGCCGCCTATCCCGCCGAGGCGAATGGCGCGACGGCCGAGGATAATCGCCGCATGTACGATGCCATGTGCGACATCTTTCGGGCACCGCGTCCCGCGGGCCTGCCTGTCCGGGACGAAATGGTCGCGGGCGTGCCGGTGCGCCGCTACAGCCCCGAAGGATCCGCCGGCCGGCCTTTCCTGCTTTATTCCCACGGCGGCGGCTACGTCGTCGGCGGCCTGGACAGTCACGACGATGTCTGCGCGGAACTGGCGGTGGCGACGGGATGCGAGGTGGTTTCGGTCGATTATCGTTTGGCGCCCGAGCATCTGTTTCCCGCCCAGATCGACGATGTCGCCGCCGTCTGGCAGGCGGAAACGGCAAATGGCCGGTCCGGGATTGCGATCGGGGACAGCGCGGGCGGGAACCTGTCCGCTGCGCTGTGTTTCCGTATGCGGCGGATCGGAGGAACCGTGCCCTTGGCGCAGGTGTTGATCTATCCCGGGCTTGGCGGGGATATGGATGCGCCTTCCTATACCGAAAATGCCGAGGCACCGCTGCTGCGTACCCAGGACCTGAAAGGCTATGCCGATATGATCACCGGCGGCAATGCGGAAATTCGGCGTTCAAACCCCGAGGCCTCGCCGCTGCGCGCCGCGAGTTTCGAGGGCCTGCCCCCGGCCTTTGTCGTAACCGCCGATGTCGATCCGATCCGCGATGACGGTCCCGCCTACCAGGCGGCGCTTCAGGCCGCAGGC
The DNA here is from genome assembly GCF_018219815.1 of Thalassovita aquimarina. GTDB lineage: Bacteria > Pseudomonadota > Alphaproteobacteria > Rhodobacterales > Rhodobacteraceae > Thalassobius > Thalassobius aquimarinus. The sequence continues at coordinate 25,900 of NZ_JADMKU010000026.1, read as the reverse complement.
ATCCGGGCCGATTGGCGCAACGAGCCGCAACTTGTTCACGGGTATCTGCGCGCCCGGCATTGCAGCGAGCGTGCGAAGAGAAGTTTTGGGGCGATTTGTGACTGGATCAACCGTTTCTTGGCTTAGGGTCTGGCCCCGTTAACCGGCTTGCGGTCGTTTTGTTCGCGTGTTGCTCGCTCCTGAACGGATGGGGGCGTGATGAGCACTCTTTTCTGGCCGCTCGACTACATGTCCGTCGCATGATTGCGGCATGGCGCAACGATTGCAATCACCACCGCCCCGCAGTCGAGCTACGACGGTCTCAACACGCGGGAGCGTCACCAACGCTCAAATGAGGGCCAGCCCCTGAACAGAGCTAACTTATGAAAGCGGTCTCCAAGGGGATCAGGTCACAGCCTTCCGAAACGATCCGGCCGCCCGTACGTTCGCGCGGCCAGCGGCGGCTCGCCAGCGGGTCTGATCGGGAAGCCCCGGCGTCTCTTCAGTACCAGCGGTCTTCGTACCGGCACTGCTTGATATCGAAAAAGCCGCTGTTTCGGCAGACTTTGACGCGATGCTTTCTGAGCTTCGGCGGGTGTTTTTCGATGTAGTCGGCATAGAGAACCTGGCTTTGCGCGTTCAGGGCCAGCAACTGGACCGCACCAAGGATACCAGTGGCGGGGAATCCTTTATCCGCCTGCCACGATGAAATGGCGTCCCTGGTGTTCTGCCCGAATACCCCGTCAACCCCTTTTGGGTCGAAGCCCAGCAGTTGCAGCCGCCGCTGAATTTCGATGCGCCGGGAGCGGTTCAGCGAAAGCGCATTCTCGGTCTCCTCTGTCGTCGGTCTATGCACCGCCGCAGCGGCTTGGCGCACGGATGGCGCTTTGGCGTCCGAAATGCGTCTCATCGACAGGACATTGCTGTTCGACAGAACGGCTTTGAAACTGGCGCTTTCGCCCGTCAGCGGAAAGGGCGCGCAGGTGTCCAGAGCCGTGGCAGCCCTCAGATAGAGGCGCCGTACATCCGCGTTCGCGGTTGCATCGCCGAGAGGTTCGGGAATCCCGACAAGCTCGCCTCGCTCGTCGAGTTCGAAGCCGATTGTCACCTTCGTACCCGGTGCGACATCCGGCGGTTGCTGAAAGCATCCGCCCAGTGCCATCTTTAGCAATTTTTCCTGCTGACGGGACGCTTCGGATGCCGCTTGCGCAGCTTCCTTTACGGCGATTTCCTCCCGCGCGGGCGTGCCCGGCTGCGCGATATCTACCGTCGGGTTTTCGGCGATGGCGGGGGCGGTCAGACCCGCAAGGGTGCCCGCACAGAGCAAAGCGGCGATGGTGTTGCGCACGGGCGTCTTCCGGTTGGAGGCAGCGGTTTGAGGTCTGGTGATTTTGTCCTTGGGCAAAGGTTCAGGTCCCGGTTTCTTCAAAACGGCCCGAGCATACTGCCCTTTGCCCGGAGTGGAAGCGCCCGGGTTGCAGGGCGCTTTTGGTCGGCTGCAAGTCGCGCACGCGCATTTCAACGCAACCCGCTGGTCCTGCCGCGCTGCATGGCCGGTGGTGGGATACCGGCCTGCAGGCGTGACGCGACGATCAGACAGGGCGGGCGACTGTGTTGGCGCCGTCCCACCTGATCGGGCGTTTGGAAGGGGCAGGAACAGGCTGCCCCCACCCAGGACTTATTTGCTTGCCAGTTCGGCCTCGAAGGCTTCCCGTGCCTCGTTGGACAGGGAATCGAGGCCAAGTGCGGTGCTGGTATCGCCGACGACCGTTTCAGCAACTGCAACCGCGTCTTCCGCAGCGGTCGCGTCATCCTGGGCCTCCGACAGTGCGGCTTGAGCATCCGCCAACCCGTCTTCGGCCTCTGCCAGCGCATCCTCGGCCTCTGCCAGTGCTGAATCGTCCTCTGCATTGTCTACGGCTTTCTGGGCTTCAGCCACGGCATCGATTGCTTCGTCGACGGCTTGCTGAGCATCGGAAACCGCATTCTCTGCGTCTTCCTGCGCGTCCTGTGCGTCCGCCAGAGCCCCGAGAGCATCGCCGTAGGCCGCGATTTGTCCCACCATGCTTTCGGGAGAGGCATTCGCAAAGGCCGTCGCGCTGGCATGAACTGCATTCAGGCCCTTCATTTCGGAAGCGATGGCGCCTTTGCTGTTGGCTGCGGCGTTTTTTCCCTTGGCTGCGGCGCTTTTGCCCTTGGCGGAGTTTTGTCCGAATCCTTTCGCGACACCATTGGCATTGCCGAGCCCTTTGCCGTTGCCACCCATGGCGCCATGCCCCGATCCAACGCCGCCATGCCCCCCGCCGCCATTGCCAGCGCCATTGCCGCCGCCGTTGCCGCCTCCGTTACCACCGCCATTCCCCTTGGCCGAGACCTCGGTCGCGGTCATTGAAACGGTCGCTGCTATCCCGATCCCCAAAACAGAGAAAGCGATAGTGGCTGCTTTCAGTGAGGCTTTCAAACCGTGCGTCATTTCTTCATTTCCTGTCGTGTTTTCGGGCTGCACATTCTGATGTGATAATGAAGGCAAGAATATGGCAGATTGATCGCGATACCACGTGGTAAGCCTTTTAAACCCTCCCATCAGCAGGAAGTCAGAGCCCCATATATACCTATGATCCTTCAGCTATCCTTAGGCTCAGGACCCATTGATTTTGTTGCAGTCGTCCAGGTCGCGAATTTCACGTGCCTCCAGCAACATTAAGGTAGGGCCGAGCGTGGTCAGTTGCCCGCCCATGCAGGAGTTCAGAACCTCTGGGGCAAATATTTCTGCCACTTGTCGTAAGTCGCTCGCAGATTTGATGCCGTCAATGAAATCATTGGTTAAACTCGACGCATCGCCCATTTGAAGGCTCTTAGTCGTTCGCTTCACGTAGCCATGCACGCTCTATGCGTGCAGCATTGGCATCAAAAAACTCCAGCGCTTTCTGGCGCAAAAGCTCCGGTTGATCAGCCCCTCCCTGAGTGGTCGTTTCGTTCTGGAGTGTTTTTTCCATTGCTCGATCAGGTTCGCTGCTTCCCGAAGGTCGAAGAAAACTTCCCCGTTCAGCAGTCCATCGCCGAATCTGGCGTTGAAGCATTCGGCGATCTTATCGGGTTTGCGGGCACCGCAGATCCCGGGAAGAAGGGGTGGCCCAACCTCAAGACGATTGAACGGGCCTGGTCATGTCAAACTTTTCATGATGCAAAAAATGCGGAATAAAATTCTGCTTTGCGGTATTGGCTCAAGTCGATAGCTTGCATAAGCTAGCCGAAGCAGACGCGCACATCCGTCATCAGAATCGGAAGTAGCGCTCTGCATTGGGAGGAGAAAACATGCATTATCCAATCGCCCGCTGGCGAACTCAGAAGGTGCGTCTATGACGGGGACGACGCCTGAAGAAGCGGTGCAGCACGTCTTGAGCACCGACCCGACCTTCGCCGTGGAACTTACCGAGGTTCGCGGCGTGACATACAAGGCGTTCAAGAACATTCCGCCAACCGTGCCGGACCTGCTGGCGGCAGGTTGGGCGCGTCATGGCGATGGTGCCCTGGAATATCTCGTTTATGAGAACGAGCGGCTGACCTATGCGCAGTTCACTGAGAACGTGCACCGAATGGCCCATGCACTGCGCGATAATCTGGGATTGGGGCGGGGCGACCGGGTCGCTATTGCAATGCGGAATTATCCCGAGTTCCTGGTGACGATGTTGGCGATTTCATCCATCGGGGCGACGGTGGTGTTTTTGAATGCGTGGTGGACTACCGAAGAGCTGCACTACGCCCTGAGCGACAGTGAAGCGAAGGTGGTGTTCGCCGACGGGCCGCGGGCGCAGCGGTTGGAACCTCTGAAACAAACACTGGGCTTGACGATCGTCGGCGTCCGAGATGCCGAAGGCCATGCCGACCGTGACTTCAGTGATTTACTGAGCGGCGCCAGTCGTGCGGATGCGGCGGAGGTTTCGATAGACACGGACGACGATTTCGCGGTGATGTATTCTTCGGGCACGACGGGCCATCCCAAGGGAGTGGTGCAGACGCACCGGGGCGCAGTGAATGCCGTGTTCAGCTGGCTGATGCAGTCGGTCGTGGCTCCACTGGTCACGCCGCCCGAACCGGGGGCGCCCGAACCTCCGCGCCCTTCGGCGCTGGTGGTGACGCCGCTTTTCCATGTGACGGCAACACATCCGCTGTTTTTGCTAAGCCTGCCCGCTGGGGCAAAAATAACACTGATGCATAAATGGGACGCGGAAAAGGCCGTGCGGCTTATCCTGGAACACGACATCACGCGTTTTTTGGGCGTGCCCACGCAGTCTGCGGAACTGATGATGGCGGCCCGGCAAATGGGCGAGACATTGCCGCTGTTGGACTACCTCGGCTCGGGCGGCGCCAAGCGGCCCGGCGCCCAGGTGGCACAGCTGGCCGAGACCTTTCCGAATGCAGGTATCGCGACCGGCTGGGGCATGACTGAGACAAACGCGCTGGGCATCGGGATGATCGGGGACGACTATATCAAGCGTCCCGAGAGTGCGGGCAAGCTGCACCCGCCGGTGCAGGAGTTAAAAATCCTCGATGACGCGGGAAACGAAGTGGCGGTGGGCGAACTGGGCGAGATTACGGTCAAGAGCCCAGCCAACATGCGGTGCTATCTCAACAAGCCCGAGGCCACCGCCGAGACGATACAGGATGGCTGGCTGCGTTCCGGTGATCTGGGAGTGATCGACGAAGAGGGCTATGTGACCATTCTCGACCGCAAGAAGAACATCGTCATTCGAGGCGGCGAAAATATCGCTTGTCTGGATGTCGAGGGCGCGTTGCACAAGGTGCCACAGGTGTTGGAAGCCTGCGCGTTTTCGATCCCTGATGAACGTCTCGGAGAAACGGTCGGTGCCGCCGTGCAGTTGCGCGAGGGCACAATGCTGAGCCATGCGCAGATGACGCAAGCACTGGAGGGGCATCTCGCGACCTTCAAAATGCCGACACACTTGTGGTGCCAGTACACGCCCCTGATGCGGGGCGCGACCGATAAGATCGACCGACGCGGGGTGCGCTCGATCTGTCTGAAAAAGCTGGAGACAAGCACATGAACGAATTGAATGCAGATGACATCGGCGCCTACATCGCGCAGGCGGGACGGAATGCATGGGACGTGCCCGGCTTGCCCGAGGATACGCCGCTCCGGCAGGTGAAAAGCGTGGGGATTATCGGCGCCGGGACCATGGGCGGCGGCATCGCGATGAATTTCGCTACCGCAGGCATTCCCGTGACGATTGTCGAGACTTCGCAGGAGGCGCTGGACCGTGGGCTGAAGGTCGTGCGCGGCAACTACCAGCGCTCGGCGGACAAGGGACGCTTCCCGCAGGACGAGGTCGAAGCGCGCATGGCGCGATTTGACGGACGGCTGCAATTGTCCGATCTGGCGGGCTGCGATCTCGTGATCGAGGCGGTGTTCGAGAACTTGGACCTAAAGCGCAAGATTTTCACCGAACTTGACCGTGTTATGAAGCCCGGCGCGATCCTGGCCACGAACACCTCTGCGCTGAATATTGACGACATCGCGGGTATGACGGCGCGACCCCAGGATGTGATCGGGCTACATTTCTTTTCGCCGGCCAATGTGATGAAGCTGTTGGAAATCGTGCGCGCCAAACACACTGCCGATGATGTCGTGGCGACCTGCATGTCTCTGGCCAAGGATATCAACAAGGTGGCCGCGCTGGTCGGTGTCTGCCCTGGGTTTGTTGGCAACCGTATCTTGTTTGCACGGCAGAAGCAGGCGAACAAGCTGGTCTATCAGGGCGTTATGCCTTGGGACGTGGATGCCGCGCTCAACCAGTTCGGGTTCAAAATGGGGCCGTTCCAGATGTCAGATCTGGCAGGGCTCGATATCGGTTGGTCCAAAGGAGCCAAGACCGACAATCCGATTCGCGACGCGCTGTGCGAACTGAACCGGCGAGGGCAGAAGACGCGGGCGGGATTTTATGACTACGACGAAAACCGCCGGCCTGTTCCTTCGGATGTGACTGCCGGGATCATCCGCGACATCACCGGTGCGGCGCCCACCAGCAAGAGTGCTGAGGAGATCGTCGAAACATGTATTTACCCGATGATCAATGAGGCGGTGAAGATTCTCGAAGAGAACAAGGCGCAGCGCCCTTCGGATATCGATGTGGTCTGGCTCTATGGCTACGGCTGGCCGCCCGAAAAGGGTGGCCCGATGTTTTATGGTGACATGGTGGGCGCGCAGGCTGTGCTTGACCGGATGGAAGAGTTGGGACGCGAGGATGCCGAGTTCGCGCCTGCGGAGACATTGCGCAAGCTGGCCACAAAGGGCGGCAAGTTCATACAGATCGATACCGGAGGTCTGAAGGTATGAGCTATGACCATATCAAGACCGAAAAGCATGGTCACATCCTCGTGGTCACCATGAACCGCCCCGAGGTCTACAACGCCGTGCATGTGGATATGCACAATGAGATGGCCGATTGCTGGGACGCGTTCGCGGCGGACCGGGATCTTTGGGTCGCGGTGCTCACCGGGGCAGGGGAGAAGGCGTTTTCGGCGGGCAATGATCTTAAGGCCACTGCGCAGGGTGTTGGCAAAGCCAAGATGACCGACCGAGGGTTTGCGGGCCTCTCCTCGCGCTTTGATCTGGAAAAGCCGATCATCGCTGCGGTGAACGGCTTTGCCATGGGCGGCGGGTTCGAAACCGCGCTGTCCTGCGACATCATCCTCGCGTCCGAGACCGCGAAATTCGCTTTGCCCGAAGTGAAGGTCGGCTTCTTTGCCGCCGCTTCGGGTGTGCAGCGCCTGTCACGTTATATCGGGCGACTGGCCGCGCAGGAAATGATGCTTACCGGGCGCACGATCGACGCCCGGGAGGCGCTTGCGCTGGGCTGTGTGAACGAGGTTCACCCGGCCGATCAGCTGATGGCCAGGGCGATGGAGAAGGCCGAGCAACTTTGCACCGTCTCGCCCTCTGCCGTGAAGGCCACCAAGCGGGTGCTTAACGACATGAACGCCCGCGACGGGGTGCAGGACAGCATTGCCTATTCCCGTGAAGTGATCGCCGATCTGGCCAAGACCGAAGACTTCAAGGAAGGCGTGAATGCCTTCGTCGAAAAACGCGCACCCAAATGGGTGAACAGGTAACTCGCCCCTCTCGGGGAAACGAAAACAGAAAAAAGGGAGACACCAATGTCTGAGGGCACCCCTCTTGAACTTAACAATCTCGAAATGTCCGAGAAGGCTAAGCCGCTTTTGGCCGCCGTAATCAAGCATATTCGCGAAAACGTCGATCCGATGACGGATGAATTCCAGCGCCTGGGCGAAGGCCGTTCGGATCGCTGGTCCTATGCGCCGGGTCAACTGGAACTGCTGGAAGAAGCCAAGCAGAAGGCCCGGGACGCAGGGCTTTGGAATTTCTTTCTGCCCAATGCCGAAACGGGCGAAGGATTGTCGAACCTCGACTACGCATATATCGCGGCCGAACTGGGAAAGAACCCGCTCGCATCCGAAACGCTGAACTGTTCGGCGCCCGATACCGGCAACATGGAGGTGCTGGAACGTGTCGGTACTTCCAAGCAGAAGGAACAATGGCTCAAGCCGCTGCTGGCGGGTGAAATCCGTTCGGCATTTGCGATGACCGAACCGGACGTGGCGTCGTCGGATGCCAAGAACATCGCGACCTCGGCGGTGCTGGAAAACGGCGAATGGGTCATCAACGGCGAAAAATACTATATCTCCGGCGCCGGCGATCCGCGCTGCAAGATCATGATCGTGATGGTCAAGACCTCGCCGGATGCCGAACCCTTCCGTCAGCAGAGTCAGATCCTGGTGCCGATGGACACGCCGGGCGTGGAGGTCCTGGGGCCGATGCATGTCTTCGGCCACGATGATGCGCCCCATGGCCATATGCATATTCGGTTTACCAATGTTCGCGTCCCCGAAGAGAACATACTCTGGGGCGAGGGCCGGGGCTTTGAGATTTCCCAGGTCCGCCTTGGGCCGGGCCGTATCCACCATTGCATGCGCTCCATCGGGCAGGCCGAAAAGGCATTGGATCTGATGATCGACCGAGGTCTGAACCGTGTGGCCTTTGGCAAGAAGATCGTCGATCTGGGCAAGAACATGGAAACCATTTCCCGGGCAAAGATCGAGATCGAGTCGATGCGCCTTCTGGTGCTCAAGGCGGCCAAGGCTATGGATGTGCTGGGCAACAAAGAAGCGCGTATCTGGGTCAGCATGATCAAGGCGAAGGTTCCCGAACAGGTCTGCGATATCATCGACAAGGCGATGCAAGTTCACGGGGCTACGGGCCTGAGCCAGTGGTCGCCGCTGTCGGGCATGTACGCGCAGCAGCGCACGCTACGCTACGCGGATGGCCCGGACGAGGTGCACCACCATGTCATCGCCCGTAACGAAGTTCGCGAATATCAGGAAAGCAACTCGCGTCAGGCCCGCGCGCATGGCCGCGAAATGACCAAGCCTGCAGGAGGGTTCGTAGGATGAGCCTGTTCGATTTGACCGGCAAGGTCGCGCTGCTGACCGGCGCATCCAAGGGCATGGGGCTGGCGATGGCCACCGCCTTGGCTGATCATGGCGCGACGGTAGTGATTTCCGCACGCAAGCAGGATCAGCTGGATGCGGCGGCGGAGAAGATCAATGCGCGAGGCAAAGGCCGGGCACACGGAGTGTCGTGCAACGTGGGCTACCAGGATCAGCTTCAGGCGCTGGTGGACAAGACCCACGAACTCGCCGGCCCGATTGACGTGGTGATCGGCAATGCGGGCGTGAACCCCTATTTCGGCAAGACGTCCGAAATCCCCGATGACGCTTATGAGAAGACGATGAATGTGAACGTGCAGTCGAATTTATGGCTGGCCCGGATGGTGGCACCGGACATGGTGGCGAAGGGGGCGGGGTCGATGGCGTTCACCTCCTCCATCGGGGCGTTCAAACCGTCTGTCATGCTGGGCACCTATGGCATGTCCAAGCTGGCGCTGATCGGCCTGGTACGCAACCTCGCGGCCGAATTCGGGCCCCAAGGTCTGCGGTCCAATGCGATCTGCCCCGGTCTGGTGAAGACCGAGTTCGCGCGCGAGCTATGGGACAACCCGGAGGTCGAGACGCGCATCAAACAGGACATCCCCCTGCGCCGCCTGGGTGAGCCGGAAGACTTTGCCGGTCTCGCGGTATTTCTGGCTTCCGACGCCAGCCGCTACATGACGGGACAGGCGCTTACCGTCTGTGGCGGTTCCAACATGTGGACATAGGATCATGGAACTCAAGGACAGGATCGTTGTCGTCACCGGTGCGGCCAGCGGGATTGGGCGGGCTATGTGCCTGCGCTTTGCACGGGAGGGCACCCGGCACATCGTCTGCGTCGACATTAATCTTGATGGCGCGCAAGCCACCGCGGACGAGATCGGCGGCACGGCTTTTCGTGTGGATGTCGGCAAGGCGGACGAGATCGTCGCTCTGATAGATACGGTGGAACGTGACATCGGACCCATCGATCTATTCTGCTCGAACGCCGGTATTTCCGTGGCCGGTGGAGTGGAAGTGTCGGATGACGGCTGGCAACGCATATGGGATATCAACGTGATGTCCCATGTCTGGGCCGCGCGCACGCTGGTGCCACGGATGACCGCGCGAGGCGGGGGCTATCTGCTCAACACCTCTTCTGCGGCGGGGCTGCTCAACCAGATCGGATCGGCACCCTACGGCGTCACGAAACACGCCGCCGTAGGCTTGGCCGAATGGCTGGCGATGAGCTATGGCGACCAGGGGATCACGGTCTCGGTGCTGTGCCCTCAGGCGGTCCGAACAGAAATGACGCGCGGCCACGAGGATCACGTCGCGTCTATCGACGGCATGATGGAACCCGAGCCGGTAGCTGAGGCCTGTGTGCAGGCGATCCGCGAGGAAAGTTTTTTGGTACTGCCACACAAGGAAGTGTTGGGCTATATGCGTGCCAAGACCGAAAACTACGATCGCTGGATCGGCGGTATGCGCAAACTGAACCGGCGCTTTGGCGGGTTCGAGGGATAACTGTCCCACCCGGCCTGACCGGCCGGGGGGCGAAAAAACAGCCAAACAAGGAACATCTGAATGATCGGATACATGACTATTGGCGTCTCCGACATGGAGCGCGCAAAGAAATTTTACACCGACCTTTTCGCCGATCAGGGCGCGAAAGTCGTCATCGATTCCGGGCGCATCGCCTTTATCGGGACCGAGCGCGGAAAGCCGATGCTGGCGGTGTGCGAACCCTATGACAAGGAGGCCCCAACTCCCGGCAATGGCGTGATGGTGGCCTTCCCGACCAGCACCAAGGACGAAGCTGAAGCGCTTTACAACAAGGCAATGTCGCTCGGCGCGACCGACGAGGGAAAGCCGGGGCAACGCATTCCAGACCGGTTCTACGGCGCCTATGTGCGCGATCCCGACGGCAACAAGCTTTGCTTTTTCGTCTTCGGTTGACTTGAGCGCCGCGCGCGTTCCGGGCCAATCCCGGTCCCGGCGCGCGCGGCTGCATGCACCATGGCCGCGGGTAAATACATGCAGCGGCATCGTGTTTAAGATGCTGAGCGCGGTGAAGCGGTCCTGATCGTGCAGGCCCGCGCTTTCGATATCCAGTTCTTGCGGCGCAGGTCGGCGTGCTTCGCACCCGGCTCATGCGCTCGTTCGCTTCATTGATCCCCGGCATGTTGGGCCGGACCCGCATTCCAATTGGAGACAAGATTTCACGCAGGCCAATCAGTCCAACGCAGCTTCGATAGCGGCCTTCGAACGTACAATATCGCTTAGGGCAGCGGTCTTTTCCAGTTCCCGAAGCTGCTTCAAGGCTTCCGGGTCGCGTGGGTTTTTTCCCAGGTTGGCCAATGCTTGACCACGGGCAATGTAGAAATCGGACAATGCCAACGGTTCAGAACGCGTGAAGTCTTTAAGGGCCGCGGCAAACCGTCTTGCTTCATTCCAGTCTCCGAGATCTAGCGATACATTGATCGCGTCGGGATAGAATTCGAGGTGGTTGTGGGACACCGCGCCGGCCGCAAGAAGTTTTTCGCCGTTTTCCAAGGCATGACGCCGCTCGTGTGGATTTGTCATGCAGAGCGCGAGAACGCCCATGATTCTGGCTCCGGTAAATCCGTGTCCCACCCTTGCGCTCATTTCGAGAGCGTCCCGCAGCGCCTTGACCGCCGTTTCGCCTTCGCCTTCCGCCCAGGCCAGTCGCCCCATGAATGCCAGAGACTGTGCCTCGAACCGGGGCGCGCCAAGCAGCCGGGAAATCTCAAGCGCTTCATTGTTGTGGGCGCGAGCCGCCTGCAGATCGTCCATCTCGAAATTGACCGCGAAAGCGACCAGGTCGCCCATCATCTTCGAGCGCGGAAGACCGGCTTCAGTGGCGATGTCGATCGCTCTTTGCGCCAGATCGTGCGCCTTGCGCAATTCAGCACTGTAGAACTGGCAGAACCCCGCCATGGCGAGGTTGACGCTTTCGATCCCGGGAAATCCGCCGGCCGCTGCAACCTCAGTGCTTCTGGTGAAATAGGTCAGGGCCGTAGCCATGCGGCCAGCGACGTAACGCGCATCGGCAACGCCGCTCAGGGCCGTCGCTTCGAGTTCGGGCGAACCGGCCTGTTCTGCATATGCGAGTGATTTTTCGTGCTCTGCCGCGCATTCGTCGGTGCGGCCCAAGGCAAAGTAGAGACTGCCCCGCTGGCTGTGAATCTGGGCCAGTTCCGAAGCATCGCCGCGGTCCCGTGCAATGCCGTCGGCCTTGTCGAGGTATGCCAGCGCCTCCTTGTACCTGTCGGCCAGCCGCATGGCGGCAGCCATGCCGAGCCATGCTCGGCACTTCTGTTCTTCCGTTTCGGCCAGGTCGATCAGGTCGGAAAAGGCCTGGATCGAAGGTTCGACTTGGGCCGCATCGTGCAGGAGCTTTGCCTTGACGATGGTCAGTTCGTATCTGCCCCCATGGTCCGTCGCCAAGGTCAGGCCACGGTCGAGAAGCGCAAGCGCTTTTTCGTACTGGTAGGATTTTATCTGGGTTCGGGCCGCGCTCAGATAGGCGGCCGGGGCGCCCGGATCACCGGCACGGTCCAGGTGTTCGGCGCGCAGGACCTGATCGGTGGGCGTAAAGAATTCGGCGGCCTTCAAGTGAAGGTTGCGCAGGCGTTTCCGAAGCAAGGAGCCATATACGCTGTCACGGATGAGGGCGTGGGTGAACAGATATTCGTCCCCTTCCGAGCGTATCAATTCATGACGGATCAGGGTTTGGAGGTCGTAATCCGGCTTGCCAATCAGGCACCGCATCGCATCGATGGAAAACCGTTGCCCAATGACCGAGGCCGCCTGAAGCGCATCCTTGTCGGATGGATCGAGCCGGTCGATCCGGGCCAGCACCAGGCTTTGGATCGATCCGGGAACGGTTTCGTCCCGGGCCTCGGCCGCATTGCGCAAAAGCTGTTCTAGGAACAGCGGGTTGCCGTCGGCCCGCTGGACACATCGCTGGGCGGCCGTGTCGCCGTTTTTCGCGAAATCCTGCGCAAGTTCCATCGCATCGGCTTGGCGCAACGGCCCCAGATCGATCGTCATGAACTGGCTGCCAGAGGTGCTGTTGCGCCACGCCGAATCCGTTGGGTCGCCTTCGACCCGGGTCGTCATGACCAGCATGATCGGCGAGTCGCGCACCTGAGCAGCGATGATGGCCAACTGGCGCAGCACGGCCCGGTCCGCCCAGTGAATGTCTTCGACGAAGAGCGCGATTGCACGATCTCTGGCTGCGTTGGTCAGAAGGTTGGACAACGCCCTTCGCAATTCGGCCTGATGTGCGGTGGCATCAAGGTTTTCCCCGCCGGCATGCGTGTCGCTCGAGTTGGTCAGGTCGAGGTATTCCTTCAGGAAACTGGCCTGGTTGTTTTCGATCCACCCCTCGGCAACCGCGGCATCGACACACTGGGAAATGTCTTCGCCAGCAGCACGGTTGGTGTTCAGAATGCTTCTGACCAGGGTCCGGATGGCGTCGTGGCCGGTCCCGGCGCCGAAATCCAGAACCAGGGCCCGGTGGGTTCCGAAATCGAGCCTTTTGCTTTCCTTCATGAACTCCGCCAGCAGTCGCGATTTGCCGATGCCCGCCTCGCCGCGCACAACAATGACCTGCCCGGTACCGTCTTCGCGACAATAGCTCAGTGCATTCCTGAACTGGCGGATTTCCCTGCGACGGCCGACGAACTTGGTCTGCCGCTGATCGGTGTCGCCGTCGGCATCGAACAGGGACAGCGCGCGCCAGACCTGTACAGGTCGATCCAGCCCCTTGATCGCGATCCTGCCGAGATCCTCGCAATTTACCGCCCCCGCGACGGACTGGTAGACTTCGCGGTCGAATACCGTTTCCCCCGATCTGGCCACCCCATCAAGCCGCGACGCCAGGTTCACCGAGTCGCCGATGACCGTGTATTCCTGATAACCTTCGCTGCCCAACCCGCCGGCGATGACGGTGCCGGACGCGATGCCGATGTGCACCGAAAGCGGTTGTGACGTCTCGGCAGCCAATGTCTCCACGCGGTCATGGATTTCAAAGGCCGCGCGCAACGCGCGCAACGGGTCGTCTCCATGCGCGACAGGGGCCCCGAACAGGCCCATGACACCGTCGCCGATATGCTTGTCGACCGTGCCGCCGTATCGTTCGATGATGCCATCGACCAGCTGGAAATATCGGGTCAGCAATTCATGCAGGTCTTCGGCGTCCAGTTTCAGCGACAGGTCGGTGAAACCTGAAAGGTCGGCGAAAAGAATGGTGACCTGACGCCTTTCCCTGTGCAGCAATTGGTTGGTGTCGGTATGTGTCGCCGGATCTGATTGTGGTGTTGCGGGCGCATCCCGCAGCTGGGCGATCGCGGCCAACAGGCGTTTTCGGTCGGCCAGCCGGGTCACCCCTAGATCCTTGAGGTCCTCATTCGTCAGCTCCGCGAGCAAATTGATGTCGACGCCGTTTTCTTCGAAGCTGGGCGCATGTTCGGCCAAGCCCAGTGCACTGAGCCATGAAGCCACGTTTTCATGTGCGTCCGTCGATGCCATTCCATCTCCGTTTTGACATTTGTACCCCCGAAAGTGCTTTTGGCGGTAAAGAAAATAGCGATTGCGGGGCAATGTCGTGCAGAAGCAGAGATTGCCGATGCCCCGTCTAGGCTTGGGCGGGCCGCCAAACAGTCCCGAAAACAAAGCGATAGATTTGAACCTGCCCCGCAGCTACAGTTCAATCATGTCCAACCCGGTGGAAAGAAGGCTGGCTGCGATCGTAGCGGCAGATGTGGTGGGCTATTCCCGCTTGATGAGCGCCGATGAAACCGGCACCATCCTTGCCGTGCGCCGCCTGCAAACGGACATTCTGGAGCCGCTTTTGCAGGAATATGGCGGCCGGATGGTCAAGACGATGGGGGACGGGTTCCTGATCGAGTTTCCATCGGTCGTGGCAGGCGTGAAGGCCGCGACGCAGGCCCAGAAGGCGCTGGGCGCGATGGAAGCGGGCGAGAATTCGACAAGGAAGCTTCAGTTGCGGATCGGCGTGCATGTCGGCGACATCGTAATCGAAGATACGGATATTTTCGGCGAAGGCGTGAACATCGCGGCCCGGATCGAACCGCTTGCATCGCCCGGGGGCGTGGGTATTTCGGACGACGCTTACCGGCAAGTGCGCGACCGGATTGATCTGGCTTGGGTGGATGGCGGCAGACATGCATTGAAGAACATCCCGCGCCCGGTGCGTATCTGGCATTGGAACGCGGATGGCGCGGCGGCTGACAAAGCGGCAGGGGCGGCGACAATCACAACCGCCGCCCCGCCACTGCCTGAAAAGCCTTCGATCGCGGTTCTGCCCTTCCTGAACATGTCCGGCGACAGTGAACAGGAAGCCTTTGCTGATGGCATGACCGAAGACCTGATCACCGATCTGTCCAAGGTGTCGGGGCTGTTCGTGGTCGCCCGTAACTCGACATTCGCCTTCAAGGGGCAGTCGCCTGAAATCGCCGTTGCAGCCCGCCAGTTGGGTGTGCGCCATGTCGTGGAGGGCAGCGTTCGAAAATCGGGAAGCCGCGCGCGTATCAATGTTCAGTTGATCGATGCCACGACCGGAGGACAGGTCTGGGCCGATCGATACGACGGGTCGATCGAGGACGTGTTCGAACTGCAGGACAGCGTCTGCGCCGAGGTCGTTTCGGCATTGTCCGTTCGCCTGACGCAGCAGGAGGCGAACCTGATCAATCAGGTTCATACCCGCAATGTCGATGCCTATGAACTTTTCGTGCGGGCAAAGGCGACCCCCTATCCGCCGATCCCCGAACGGATTTCCGCCGCGCGCGAAATGTTCGAAAGAGTGATAAAGATGGATCCCGAATTTGCCGGGGGCTACGCAGGATCGGCATGGATGATCGGATTCAACGCGATCTGGGGGCAGGGTAACCGAACGGAATTGGCCGCCGAGGCGGAAGCGCTTGGGCGCAAGGCGATTGCGGTCGACGACAGTTTCGGTTGGTCCCATCTGGCGCTGGGAATGGCGCTGTGGCCACAGGGTCGTTTCGACGAGGCGCACGATGAATTGATGCGTGCGCTTGAACTGTTGCCGAACGATGCCGACGCACATGCCTTTTGCGGCATGATGGCCGGGGTGACGGGGGATCGGATCAAAGGGATGGAGGCGTTGGACGCGGCGATGCGCCTTAACCCTCAGTTCATCAATGGCCCCTATCTGAACCTGATGGCATTGCTGAAGTTTCTGGACGGGGACTTTGCCGGAACCATCGAAGCGCACGAGGCGAATGTCGCACGCGGCGGGCCGACGGGACCACCGGCCTTGGCATGGTCGGCGGCGGCCCATCACGCGCTGGGCAACGATCAAGCCGCCGCGGCGGCGATTGCGCGGCTACGACAGCGCTTTCCCGGCTTCAGCCTGAAGCAATGGAATTTCTTCGGCCTTTTTCCCAAGGCCGAGGACGCGGACAGGGTGCGCAGGCTGATGGCCGAGGCGGGTGTCAGGAACGACTAGCCGTCTGACCTTCGCGCGGGTTCCTAGCGCATGATCTCGGATCTTGCCTCGATATCCCCGAAGCGCGTCTGCTGGTCTTCGGTGACCGCGTCGATGCGGCCGTCCCGCGCCTTGGCGAAAACGTCGAGCAGGGCATGCGCGACCTCGAGCCGGGACATGTAGACGATATCGGCCCCGGCCGCGCGCAGTTCGGCGATGGATTTCATCTCGATCGCGTTGGAAATGATCGTGGCTGTCGGATTCAGGCGGCGCAGAACCTTGACCAGTTCCAGGTTGCTGATGCCGCGCAACAGGTCGTCGGAGATGGTGCACAGGATCACCTTGGCCCGATCGACGCCGGCATGGATCAGCGCCTCCTCATTGGCGATATCGCCATACTTGACCTTGACGCCCAGTTCGCGCGTGCGCGGGTGAACCGACACGTTGAAATCGACGACAACCGTCTTGGGCATGATCTCGGGATGGGCCCGCGCCAGTTCGACAAGGAAGGACGAAGCATCGCGGTGAATCCCCAGGACTGCGAGCTCGATTTCTTCGGCTTCATCGCCGCCGCCGTCGGCGGGTTCCTTGAAGCCAAGCCGTGTCAGCGTGCCTTTCATGGCCTCGTAAATATCATAGGCCCGCTCGAATAGGGGTGTCGTCAGGACTGCGGTGATGACGAAGGCCAGGATGATGACCGAAGCGATTTCGTGGTTGATATGGCCGAGTTCGAGACCGAGAAAGGTGATCACCAGCGCGAATTCTGAAATCTGCGCCAGCCGGATCGCGCTGACCTGCGCGCAGCGCTGGTCGACGCGGAACAAGTAGAGCAGGGGGAACACCACGAATTGCCGCGCCAGCAGCGCGATCGCTGCCACCGCGAGAGCGAGAAGCGGAACTTCGATCCCGGCCAGCGCGGGCATGGTGATGCCGAGGCCGACGAAAAAGAGCGTGATGAAGAAGTCCTTGACCAGCCCGACCTTGGTCACGATTTCTGTGCTGAAGGGCGAGCTGGCGATCGTGGCGCCCGCGATCAGCGCCGCCATGCCCGAACCGACATTCAGGTGCAGATTGAAGCCCAGCAATTCGGTCGCAGGATCGAGATGCGTGCCAATGGCGACCATCGCGAAACACCACGACATGGCGCCCAGCAGGATCATTTCCGGCACTTTCGCGATCCAGCCGAAGGCACGGTTGACGACCAGCTTTGCAAGTCCCGCCGCGATCAGGATCAGCACGCCGATGCCGAGGAATGAAAACAGTATCGCGGACAGTTCCGGCTGTTCGAGGCTGGGCTGCACCAGAGTGGCAACGATCGCCCAGATGTCCTGGAAGATCAGCACCATAAGGCAGATCCGCCCCGGCTGGGTATCGAGTTGGAAGTGTTCCTGAAACAGTTTGACCACCAGGAGCGAGGACGATCCCGCCACCGCGATGCCGATATAAAGCGGCGCCAGAGGCATGTCGCCAAGGACGCCCCCGATCCCGGCCAGGATCAGCCCCTTGGCGATCACGAAACCGAAAAGCAGTGTCAGCGGGTACTGGATGGCGCTGGCCGCGAGCACGGCCCGGTTGCCCGACAGCATGCTGCGCACGTCGATTTCGAGCCCGATCATGAACAACAGCAGGACAAAGCCGATCTGCGCGATGGCTTCGATATTGCCGGGATCGGTGATCAGGTGCAGGCCCTGCGGTCCCAACAGAACACCGGCCACGAGAAACCCCGCGATGGACGGGATTTTCAGGCGCACGAACAGGATGGCCAGCCCCCCCGCGACCAGAAGGCTGGTGCCGATATCCTGCACGAGCGAAGGCACTGCGCCGCCGGCCGCGAAGGCCAGGCGGGGCAGGCTGGCAAAGAAGATTGCGGCAAGGCAAATTCGGGATAGCAGAACAAGGAAATTGGGCGTCAGGCGTTGTTGCATGAAATCTGATCTTTCCTTCTGAGGTCTAGCTGATCGCGGTGATCAGGACGTAGGTCATGGCGAGGTAGGTCAGGGAATGAAAAAGCTGATCCAATCCGTGGATCGCCCAGAACAGGCGTGGACGGTCACTACTGGTTACATTGTTGCCGGTACGGTCCTTGGTGAAATCGATCAGGTAATGTGTGACGGCCTCTGCCAGCGCCAGCGCCAGCGTCACCCCGAGGGGCAGACCAAGCAGCCCGAAAACAGCCACGGTGCCCAAAGCGTGTATGCCGACATGGGCATACCCCCCGATCGCTCTCGGGTTGCCCTTTTGCCGGATCATCCAGGGAAACTGCAAAAGATAGTCGGCCACGTAGTGTTTCACTACCAGGCACAGCATGACCAAGATTGCCGTTTCCGTCATCCGCGCCCCCTGTTTTCGCAGTCAAGATGCAGACTTTTACGCGGAAGCTTACGGGCGAATGCCCATATTTCACATAAAAAATTCAAAACAGCCGGGACCGGGACGGCGGTGCCGGATGGTTCGGCGCTGGCGCTAATCGGATTTGAAGCCGATTTTCAGATGGGTGTTGTCACAGAACGGTTTGGTCTTGGAGCCGCCGCAGCGGCACAACCGCGCCCCGGTTACCCGGTCGATGTTGCGACCGGTTCCGGAGCAGATCTCGAGGTTGCCGCTGACCTGCAGGGGGCCGTTCTTTTGCGGCCTGATATCGAGCGGGCCATCGCGAACCGCCAGGGGTTCGGACGGGCGGGTGTCCGGTTCGCCGCTGGCGCTGAACCCGGCTTTCACATGCGAACCGTCGCAGAACGGCTTGTTCCCGGAGGCCCCGCATCGGCACAGGGTTGCCCGGAACCCGACATTCTCTCCGTCGACCCGCATTGGCGCCCGGAACGCGTAGGGGCCGTTTTCACGCAGCTTGACGATATTGACCGGCGGGGCAGGTTCGGCCTGGGTGCCACCCTTGGGGGTGTATTGCACCGCGCCCGACGGGCAGTTGTGGCAGACGGCGCGCAGCGCCTCGGTGTCCATCTTGTCGGGAAAGAGCCATTGGCCCTTGACGCCTGACAGGAACACCTTGGGAGCGCCCAGCACGCAGAACCGCGCGTGAATGCACCGTCCGGTGTCAAAGCTGAGATGCATATCCTTGCCCTCGGCATGGCCGACGATCGCTTTGTTCGTCTTTTTCGGCTTACCCGCCTGCGGGGCAGGGGGCGCGGGGGGCGCCTTTTGCGGCGTTGCCCTGTCCGATGGGGCGTCGATTCGGTCTGCCATGCCGCTCAGGGCGTCGGATATCGACCCCAGCCTGTGGTCCGGGGCAAACAGCTTGCGCGCCTGCGCGGCCAATTCATCCATACGTTCGCGCATCACCCGCATTTCGCCGCTACCCGCTGGCAGACGGGTGATATCGCGCACCATGGTGAAGCTCATACCGGCATTCACACCCGGGTGCTCGGGCCCGGCAGGCAGGCTGGCCAGGTGATTGCACAAGGGGGTCAGAACGGACATCATTTCGCGTGCAAGGGTGACGAACAGGCGCTTGTTATGCCCCTTCGTGTCGTCGCGCCCGAAAGCCTGGGCAAGGAAGCGCAGCATCTGGTTGTAGACCGAATTGGCAAAATCCAGAACGAGGCAAGCCTCGGGATCGGTCACCCAGATCGTGCCGGCGGGGTCGGCGGGCTGGGCCGGGACAGGATTTCGCGCGACGGGGAAGGCGGGTTCGAAACCGGGATAGTTTTCCGTCGCGGCCTGAAACGAGGCCCGCAGGTTCAGAAATCTCTGGTAATGGCTGTCCTCGGAATGATCGGGGGCGCCTTCGCCCTGTTCGACGATGGTTTCGATGGCTTGGTGCGCGGTTGCCAGATTGGTCACCACGCTCAGTCCGGGCAACGGCGCATCTGCCGGCGAAATCTGGTCGGCCACATCGCCGCAAAACAGCGCCTCTTCGCCCAGCTTCTGGGTCAGCCGTTCCATCCCGTGGTAAATGCCGCGATATAGATGGCCGATGCTGGCATAGTCCTGGGCGTTCGGCATGACGCGACCCTTGGGGGCCTCCCGGTGATAATTATCCAAGTGTTCGAATTCGGGTGCGTCGGCCAGATCCACGCCCTCGGGGCGTTCGAGATATATCGCGTGTTCGACCAGTTCGGGCGAGAAGCCGTATAGTTCAAGGTCCACGGTGCCGGGGTGATCTGCTGCCGGGATCGGGAAATTGGATCGTGACAAATGCGCCGGGGCGCCGATCGCGCAAAGCAGGTTTCCGACCAATGTGAGATGGGTCATTTCCTCGACGGCGACTGCGGTCATGTGGTCGCGCCATTGCGCGATCAGGCCGCATTGTTCGGCTGTCAATCCGTCGGCTTCATCGCGTTTCAGGCTCCAGATGCCATAGAGATAGCCGCACATGACATTGTGTTCGATCTCGGCGGCCTCGGAGAGCATGTAGATCAGTTCTTCACGATCCCCGATACGGATTTTCGGTTCTTCCTCTGCCATTTTCCGTCCCCCATTGCCTGTAAAGCTACCACATTTCAGGCTTTCTCTCTACGGGAGTGCCGAAAGCCATTGGTGGAAAGCTGCTGGCCCTTGCGGCGCGATATGTTTTTAACACGGCGCGTGCGTTTGTCACCGGGCCCGGTCTTGGCCAATCCGCTCATCACGCAATCGGCGCAGGAAGCGTCAGGGAACGGAAGCCGGGCCGACCGGTGCCGGGTGGAAAACTTCGGTTTTATTTCAGGCATTTCCCGCCGGCACCTGCGTTTCTTCGAGCGCACCTGAATGCCCGGTTCTGGCATCGGTGCCCTTGGCAATCAGCAGCTGATCGCGAAACAGCATGGCGGCACTTGCGAAACTCCCCAGCATCAGGTGTGGCGACATCGAAGGAATGAAGGACTGTTGGCTGAGCGCCGGAGCGAGGCGGCTTGCGCGTTCGAGATCGGGAAACGCATCCTGTGGCTGACCGCGATAAAGGCTTGTCAGCGGGCGCTGGTTTCGAAATCCTTATCCAGCCGCTCCGCGGTCTCGTTTGACTGTGCCGGATTGAGACCGGGACATGGTCGCGATACTGCTCTTGAATGAACGTCACCACCCCTTTGGCCGTCATGCGGTCGTTTTGCGCAAGGGGAGTGTCGACGCCGGCTGCACCGAGAAAGACGTTACTTGCGATGAATTCAACGGGTAGAGAATGACAAGAACTTCCGCGATCGACACCGCCTCCGCCTATTTCGACGACGGGCGTTTCCAGACCGAATTGGCCGATCTTGTGGTCTATGAAACCGAAAGCCAGAACCCCGAACAGGCCTCGGAACTCGTCCGCTACCTTGATCAGGCGATGACCGCGCAGCTGAACGGCATGGGCTTTTCCTGCCGGATCCATCCCAACCCGGTGGACGGGGCCGGGCCTATCCTGGTGGCCGAACGGCACGAAGGCGATGATCTGCCGACGATCCTGACCTACGGACATGGCGATGTGACCCGCGCCCAGACCGACCAGTGGCGCGCGGGTCTGCATCCCTTCCGGCTGACGGAGGAGGGCGATCGGCTCTATGGCCGGGGCAGCGCCGACAACAAGGGTCAGCACCTCATCAACCTTGCCGCGCTCGACGCCGTGATGCAGGTGCGCGGCTGTCTGGGCTTCAACTGCCGCGTGGTGATCGAGACCGGTGAAGAGACCGGATCGCCCGGCCTTGCCGAATTCTTTGCCGCGCACCGGGACGATCTGGCCGCCGACGTACTGATCGCCTCGGACGGCCCGCGGCTGCAGGCGGGCACGCCCACCATGTTTATGGGGTCGCGCGGCGCCGTTACCTTCGATCTGGTGGTGGAGCTGCGCGAGGGGGCGCATCATTCCGGCAACTGGGGTGGGCTGCTGGCCGATCCCGCGATGATCCTGGCGCAAGCGCTTGCCACCATCACTGACAAGCGCGGCCAGATCCGCATCCCCCAATGGCGGCCCGACAGCCTGACCGCCGACGTGCGCGCCGCGCTGCGCGGATTGCCCGTCGCGGGCGGCGACGGCCCCGCCATCGATGAGGACTGGGGCGAAGAAAGCCTGACACCGGCCGAGCGCGCCTTTGGCTGGAACAGCTTTGCCATACTGGCGATGAAAAGCGGCGTCCCCGAGGCGCCGGTCAACGCGATCTCGGGCCATGCCCGCGCCACCTGTCAGCTGCGCTACGTGGTGGGGACCGAGGCCGAGGACATCTTGCCGGCCCTGCGCCGCCATCTCGACGCGCATGGCTTCGGGATGGTCAAGATCGCATTGCAGGGCAAGGGCGTCTTCGCGGCCACGCGACTGGCCCCGGATCATCCCTGGGTCCGGTTCGTGGCAGCATCGTTGGAGGAAACGTCGGAACGAGCCCCCCACATCCTGCCGAATCTGGCCGGCTCGCTGCCCAATGACGTGTTTGCCGACATACTCGAGCTGCCGACCGTGTGGGTGCCTCATTCCTATCGCGGCTGTTCGCAGCATGCACCGAACGAACATGTGCTCAAGCCGCTGTGCCGCGATGCGCTGCGGCTGATGGCGGGGCTATTCTGGGATATCGGCGCTGGCAATGCGCCGCGGTGAGATATGCGCATCAGTTGTGTGCCACGGGGGTGGAGGAGGCCTCGCTGCAGGTCAGCTTCGGGTTGACCCAAAATCGCAAAATCCGATCGACATGCGGGCAGCCGGAACCGGGTGCGTACGTGATCGGCGCAAGTACGGCGGCGAGCAGGATACCGTGGTTCCCCTTGGCAGCCTCCGCCAGGATCAGCTTGTCCTGCGTCAGATCCGAGATGGCCTTTTCAAGCCGTTCGCTTTCCTCCTGAAGGCGCTTCAGAACCCTGAGTTGGTCGGTCCCAGCCTTTTGCGAACCTGCAACAAAAAAAACCTTTAAGGAGGCCCATCCAGGTCGGACGGAGAGCCGACTTTCGCCGTGGTGCCGCATGAATGGTCAGCCAAACGGGAAACGGGGCACTTAATTCACTCCCCGACGCGAGCGCTCGGCATGGACTGATTGCGATGTTCCAGCTCACGGATACTTGTGCCCGCATAGGCAGGAATTCAGCGGCAGCATTTTGAAAAATAGGCACTGGTCATATCAGAAGCGGTTGTATCCTCCCTGCCTGGCCCGGCTGGTTCAAGCAAGGAGGACAAGTCCCGATTTCCGGATTAAAACTCCAGCTTGTACTGCGTTGTGATCGCAATTTCGCCTTGACTGGAAACAGACGTGGTTCCCGTCAACTGACCACCCGAAAGGGACTTGGCGTATTCGAAAACCAAGCCGATGGAGTCGTGGTTCTCGGACCGTTCGCCATCAAGCGTTGCGCTGAAACTCGTCCTGTTTCCGAGATTTTCCCGCGAAAGCTCGATCGCGGCGCCGTAACCACAGCTGTTTTCACCGCCACCGATAGGCTTATCGCAGAAAATCCTCGGGGTGATTGCAAGAACCTCCGCCCTCCCGGGCAACAAGTCTTCGATCCGGGCCTCTCCGAACAGGCGTGCGCCCGACATCCTGCCGATCCTGAGGTTGCCGCTGTCCTCGATGGCGCCGCGCGTGGCGGTCACATCCACGTCACCGCCGGGGGACCATGCCAGATCCAGACCTGCCCGGGGCGACACGATCAACCTACCCATCTGGGTCTGACCCGAGAGCGCGGCGCCGCCGAATGCCGCGAAATAGCGATAGTTCCCTTCGGTATGCACCACGCCGCCCGTCCGATCGAAGTCGAGGTCGAACGCGTGGCGCCCGATGGCCCCGCCGAGGTAATAGTCCAGGAACAGCCCGCTTGCGAAACGGTTTGCACCGTAGATCCCAGCGTTAAGGCCGAACCCTTTGATGTCGCCGGTTGCCAGACCCGTAATGTCGCTTTTCGATCCGTAAACCCCGAGAAAGCGGCCAAAAACGCGATCATCCGTGACGAACTTTTCCGTCCGAACCGTCAGGTTGAACATGCCCTGCGACACGCCGTTGTCGTTTTTCAGATAGCTCGCGGTTCCGGAAACGATGCGCCAGCTATCGTTCTGGCAATTCCGGGTTTCGCGATGATAGCTGCCATCCACGGCCGCCCCGGAATTGTTGGCAGATGCATTGATGCCGCGGTCGATCGTGTCGGTTGCCACGCACTCCTCGGCCTTGTGCCGTTTATCAAGCGGCAGGAATTCCACCCGGCGGTTCGCTGCCCGGCCTTCAGCCGTCGCATTGTCCGCGATCGGCCGGGTTTCCCCATAGCCCTTGGCAGCCAGACGCTCGGTATTCACGCCACGTTGCCCCAACGCCGCGACCACCGCGTCGACGCGGGCCTGGCTGAGCACCATGTTGTAGGCATCGCTGGCGCGGTCGTCGGTATGACCGGCGATTTCGAAGGACGCCGCTTCGCAGCTGTTCAGGATGTCGGCCATCTTGTCCAGGATCGCGCCGCTTTCCGGCTTCAGCGTCGACTTGTCCGTGTCGAACAGAACTGGTTGATCATCCAATGCCTTCGCCAACGCGACAAGACATTGATCCCTGTCGCGCGACTTGAGCCGCTGCAGCGCGCCCGCCGCATAGCTGTTCATCTGACGGCTTTGCTGCGTCATCGTGACGGCCAGATCGTCTTTCAGGATCAACAACAGATCGTCTTCGACCAGCGGCAGAACAAGGCCCGGATCCAGCGGAATATGATTGTTCACCACCCCGTTGGAGGTCGTCGCAGGGTCGGCACTGAAAGCCATCTGGTAGGACAGGTAGTAGCTCGTATCCATGCCATCGGCAGGAACCGCCGCATTGGTGATCTGCACCACGCCGCCACCAAGACCGGGATCGAACGTCCCGGGCTGGGGCGCGATGGTTTGCGAAGCGAACTCGTATCCGGATTTCGAAACCTCGATGGAGTATATACCGTTTTGCGCCGTGGCCGGATCGAGGAAGAAAGAATACGCTCCGTCGGTTCCGGTCGAAACAGCGTTCAGGTCACCCAACGCGTCATTCAGCCAGGCATTGGGAACCACAGAGCGAGAGGCGCCTGAGGTGGCTTGATAGTAAAGCGTGACCACCGCGCCGGGGATCGGCGTAAAGCTTGATGAGTCATAGATCACGCCGCTCGGATCGACAAAGAATGCGTCTTGTTCGACCTCCACGTCGCCCGCATCCACGACAATCCCGGTAATGCGGTTCGCGGTTTCCGAGTAGTCGGCGCTGATCGCGGTCGGATCGGCCTGTGACCCCGGGTTGTCGAATTCGACACCATAGGTGCCGGGCGCCAGCCCGATGAACACGTATTCCCCGGATTCATCCGTCACTGTCGAAAGCCGTTGCGACGGATTGTCGGGAACCATCACGTAGTCAAACACTCCAGATCCCGGCGCGGTTTCCTTCAACAGGTATACAACGATACCCGAGATGCCTCGCTCATATTGCCTGACAGTGCCGCTGACTTCACCGGGGAAGCCGGTGTCTGTCGGCGTTCCGTCGCCATCGACCGAGGTGTTGCCGCCAACTTTGCTTTCCGCAGTTACCACGGAATCGTCCGGCGCTTTGGCTGTCACAACGGCGATGTTTTCGACCCCACCTGTGGCAATCGCCCCGTCGGTCAGGTCATAGCTGGCCTCGTAAATCCAGACATCGCCCACGTCCATCGTGGTGTCGGTCGCGATCGCGCCGGTATCCGATGCCTTGGTCGGACCGGCGGTCAGGGACAACGTGCCGCCGTGCAGATCCTTGAAGTTGTCGGTCAGCGCAACATCCGAAAGGGTGATATTACCGATGTTTTCGACCTTGATCGTATAGTTCAGCGTGTCGCCAGCACGCACACCGTCTTCCAAGGCGCTGTCATCGACGGTCTTCGTCACCTTGATCACGGGAGCAATGGTCGCCAGCGTTTCCGTCTCGTCGTCGGTGGTGTTGCCATCGCTGTCGTCGCCATCGTCGGTCACGTCGGTGTAATCGGCGCCGCCGTAGGTGCCGACCACGGTCGCGCTGTTGCGCAGGCCCCCGGCGTCGATATCGGCCTGGGTCACGGTGTAGG
>NZ_JADMKU010000025.1 GCF_018219815.1 Thalassovita aquimarina | reverse complement strand
AGGTGCCCGAAGGTCTTCCTCTCCGCAATCGCGCTCGCTGCAACCGTCATCTATTGGCTATGAGTCCTGACCCTAGTAAACGACATTCCCCAAATAGAACGCCAACCGCACCATGTTGCAGCCACTTTACGGGTATGCAAAGTGATCATTGAGACTCATTGCAGTGAATGGCCGGTGTTAGCCCCTCGCGAAGGATTCTGGGTGGGTCATGAATACGTAGTTTGGGCTCGAAGCCGTCATGCAGCAGTGCAGAGCGGAACCCAGATTTGCTGCTGCCTGAACGTCGGCTTTCCGCCCGGTGGCCTGTCTGGCTCGCGCCCGCAGAGAAAGTCCACTTCCCGCCAAACCTGCATGTGATCACTCGGTTTACTATTCGCCAGGTGTACGACCGCATTGGGCTGAAAGCGGTCATTCTCTGCCATATAGACGAAAGGCCGCTTCGTGCAGGCAGGCATCAATCCCTGCAAAGCAAACGAAAAGCCGCCAAAGCCCCTACCCCCACCGTCTCAACACAACCTCAACCGCCTCCGCAACATCCGCCACCACCGCCGTCGGGCGCGGTGCGAACCTCGCCTCATCGCCGCTGCGATACTTCCCCGTCCGCACCAGGAACGCGGCCCCCAGCCCGGCCTTGAGCGCCCCGGCGACGTCGCTTTCGGCGTCGTCGCCGATCATCACCACCTCGCCCGGATCGCAGTTCATGCCCTGCGCGGCGGCGTGGAAAAACGCGGGCGCGGGTTTGCCGAACAGCCGCGCCTCGGTGCCGTTGGAATATTCCAGCGCCCGCACGAAGGCCCCGGCGTCGAGCAACAATTCGCCATCCGCATCGCGGAACACGCGATTGGCCGCCAGCGCCAGAAACGGCGCGCCCCTTGCCAGTTCCCGGAAGGCCGCGTTCATCCGCTCATAGGTGAAACTGGGCCCCGCATCGCCGACCACGACGGCGGTCCGGTCGCCGCCGGGCAGGTCCGCGAAATCTTCTTCCAGATCGGGATGGGCCAGCAGATGCGGCGCATAGCCTTCGCGCCGCAGCCAGTCACAGGCCGCTTCCGCCGGTGTCAGTACCTCTGCAGGGGTCACGGGAAATCCCATCGCGGCGAGCTTGGCCACGACCTTGCGTTTCGGGTTCCGGGTCGAATTGGTCAGGTATCGGACGGGCAATCCCGCGCGCTCCAGCTTGCGCAGCGCCTCGACGGCGCCCGGCACCGCATGATCGCCCTCATGGAGAACACCGGCGATATCCAGAACCACGCCCCTGATCACCCCGCCCCCTCCGTGCTGCCCCAGCTATGGGCCGAGTATGCACCGAAACGGGCGGCCGGGCCATCCGTAGCGTTTGCCGCTACAAATGCCGCAAATGCCGATAAAGGTCTGCGGCGCCTAGCCGTCGGCCTTTTCTTCCAGTACCAGCCATTCCTCTTCCGCCGCTGCCAGCGCCTGCTGCCGTTCGACCAGTGCGTCGGTGGCCTTCTGGAATTTCACCGGTTCCTTGCTGAAAAGCTCCGGATCCATCAGGAATTCCTCCAGCTTGCCGATCTCCGCTTCCAGCCGCTCAATGACGGACGGCAATGCCTCCAGCCGGTGCTTTTCGGTGAAGGACAATCCCTCGGCGGGCTTGGACTCCGGCCTCGATTCCTGCTTCACCTTTTCCCCGGAAGGCTTTGCTTTTGTTTTCTTTTCCTGCGGCTCGCGCTCGGCCCTCTGGGCCTGGTAGTCGCTCCATCCGCCAGCATAGACGGTCGCCCTGCCATCGCCTTCCATGGCGATGGTCGTGCTTGCCACCCGGTCGAGGAAATCCCTGTCGTGGCTGACCAGAAGCACGGTGCCGTCGTAATCGTCCAGCAGTTCCTGCAACAGGTCCAGCGTTTCGATGTCCAGATCGTTGGTCGGCTCATCAAGCACCAGAAGGTTACTTTCCTTCGCCATCAGCTTGGCCAGCAGCAATCGCGCTTTTTCCCCGCCCGACAAGGACTTGACCGCCGCGCGCGCCTGCCTTTCGTCGAACAGGAATTCCTTCAGGTACCCCACCACGTGCTTCGGCTGGCCGCGCACCAGAACCTGGTCGGCCTTGCCCGACACCCGCATATCGGGATCGCCGGTCAGGCTGTCCCACAGGGTCATTTCAGGGTCCAGCTGCGCCCGGCTCTGATCGAAGATCGCCGGCATCAGCTTGGTGCCAAGACTGACCGTTCCCGTGTCCGGCGCCTCTTGTCCCATCAGGATTTTCAACAGCGTCGTCTTGCCCACGCCGTTGGGGCCGACAAAGGCCACCCGGTCGCCGCGCTGGATCTTGACCGAGAAATCCTTCAGGATCACCTTGTCGCCGTAAGACTTTGAAATGTCTTTCGCTTCCACAACCTTGCGGCCCGATTTCGGGCCCGAGGACAGATCCATCGCCGCCGCGCCCTGGCGCTTGATCTGCCCCGCGCGTTCGGAACGCAATTCCTGCAGCTTGCGCAGCCGTCCCTGATTGCGCTTGCGCCGCGCCGAAATGCCCTCGACGGCCCAGCGGCCCTCGGACTTGATCTTGCGGTCCAGCTTGTGGCGCGCGATGTCCTCTTCTTCCCAGACCTTGTCGCGCCAGGCTTCGAACGCCTCGAATCCCCTTTCCTGCCGCCGAACGCTTCCCCTGTCGATCCAAAGGGTCGCCCGCGTCAGCGCACGCAGGAAAGCCCGGTCGTGGCTGATCAACACGAACCCCTTGCGGGTTTCGCGCAATTCGCTTTCCAGCCAGGCGATCGCCTCGATATCCAGGTGGTTGGTTGGCTCGTCCAGCAGCATCAGCTCGGGCGCCTCGGCCATCAGCTTGGCCAGCGCCGCGCGCCGCCGTTCCCCGCCCGACGCGGTTTCCACCGGGCGCGCGGGATCGAATTTCAATCCTTCACCGGCCATTTCCACCCGGTACATCTCGGACGCGTCCAGTCCGCTGGCGGCATAGTCGCCCAGCGTGGAAAAACCCGCCATGTCGGGTTCTTGTTCCATATACCCGACACTGACGCCGGGCGGCACCACGCGGGTGCCGTGATCGGGTTCGACCAGCCCCGCCATCACCTTCATCAGGGTGGATTTCCCCG
Source organism: Thalassovita aquimarina (assembly GCF_018219815.1). Taxonomy (GTDB): domain Bacteria; phylum Pseudomonadota; class Alphaproteobacteria; order Rhodobacterales; family Rhodobacteraceae; genus Thalassobius; species Thalassobius aquimarinus. The sequence continues at coordinate 53,607 of NZ_JADMKU010000025.1, read as the reverse complement.
ACCCGTTGCGCCCGACCAAGGCCACCCGTTCGCCAGGCTGCACCACCAGAGACAGATCGAGAAACACCGGATCGCCGCCGAAGGTCAGCGAGATGTCGTTCAGTTGAAGCAAAGGAATACGTGCCATGTCAGGCGGGCTAGCGCGCGGCGCGGGCGGCGTCAATGGGGCGCGCGCTCTCCGGCAGCTTTGACCTGCGTCAATGCGTTTCGCGCAGCACTTGTCAGACTGCGATCACATTTGAATCCGTCAGGAGGAACACATTATGGCTCATCGCAGTTGGCTCCCCTCGGCCTGGCTTGGTTCCAAGGGAGAAGAACATCCTTTCGCCGCGCTGCGCGAACAGATCGACACGATATTCGACGATTTCGACAAGGGCATCCTTAATCGCGAAGGCGGCTTCGCCATCCGCAGCAATGTCAGCGAAACCGACAAGGACGTCTGCATCACCGCGGAACTTCCCGGCATCACCGAAAAGGATGTCGATGTCAGCATCACCGGCAACCGGATCACCATCAAGGGCGAGAAGAAAACCGAAGAAGAGGAAAAGGGCGAAGAGGAAAACCGCACTTTCCGCCGGATCGAACGCTATTCCGGTTCGTTCGAACGGATGATGACCCTGCCCTTTGACATCGACCCCGACACCGTTGCGGCCGAGGTCAAGGACGGCGTGCTGACCGTGACCATTCCCAAACCGCCCGAGGAAGTCACGGGCACCAGGAAAGTCGAGGTGAAGAAGGCGAAGTAGGCCGCGGCTCCGCAGCGAGGGCACGGCGGATCTCCGTCACGGGTCCGCCTACCCCGCGACCCCGCGCAAAAGCCGCTTGCGGGCCGGCGGAATCGCGTTGATTTCCAGCCCGGTGAACACGTGCAGCGTATTCATGTTCCGATCCACAACCGCGTGATCCGACACCCACCCGCCCATCAGCAGATACGTCCTGAGAAGCGGCGGCATCCGCAGCATCGCCTGTTTCGCATCCGGTTTGCGCCGCAGTTTCTGGCCGAACCGGAACACTTGCGGCGCCTTCACCCGCGGCAACCAGCGCTTCGGCGCCAGGTGCCGTTCCTTCAGCATCGCGAAAGCATCGAGGTATTCCTTTTCGTCGGTGCCGTGGAAGGACGAACAGCCGAACAGCATTTCGACTTCGTTGTCATCCACATACCGGGTCATCGCGCCCCAGGCGACGCGCAGAATATCTGGATCCCGGACCTCGGGATGGATGCAGAATCGCCCCATTTCGACCATCGGCCCCTCAAAATCCTTCAGGCCGGACAATTCATAATATTGCGCCGAATAGCTGCGGCCGATCTCGCTGCCGCCGGACAGCGGCAGAATCCGGAAGCAACAGACCAGCCGCCCGGTCTTGCTTTCCTCGACCAGAACATGGACGCAAACGGCATCGAAACCATCCACGTCCAGCCCGTCTGTCCCGTGAAAACTGAGGTGGCGCAACCGCTGTGCGGCTTCGACATCTTCGGCGGTTTTGGCCAGGCGCGTGTTATAGCGCCCCTTCTTCAATGACAGCATCAGGCGGCTCCGGCTGCTTTCCCAGGACAATTTGCCCTGGGTGAAAAGGTAGTTTCGCCGACCTTAGCACACAAGATATATCAGGGCTGTGACGAACTGCCTGCCCCGCTCTGTCCGGTCTTATCCCGCCTTATCCGGTAAAGTCGCCTGCCCGAAACTGTCCGATATTGCCCAGAAGCTGACGCAGGAAGCCCTTGTTGGCGATGTTCGAACTGGTCACCCGGCGGGTCAGCGGAACCACCCGGCCATCCTCCAGCATGAAGCGTTCTACATTGCTGACCACGCCACGCTTGTCGAAGCTGATCGCCAAGACCTGACGGTCGACCACTTCGGGGCGTTGATAGGCGTAATGGCGCACCCGGCTTTGAACGTAGTAATAGCCACTATCGTTCAGCACGCCAGTCGCGCCGGGCGTGCCGATGGTTTCGGCGACGCTGTCGCGGGTATCGACGCCGACGACGACCGCGGACAGATCCTCGTCAGTGGGCACGTATCCGTGATTGCGATACAAAGCGGTGCATCCGGCCATCGCCAGCATTACCAGCCCTGCGGCGGCAGTTCTGAAAGTCTTTCGCGTGCGTGACATTGCTGTCCTCTTGCCTTGGCCCTCTGCGCCTCTTATCCCGCTTACAGAAGGAAAGCCTTCGGTTCAAGCAGAGGAACCCACCCGATCATGACAAGCCTGCCCAGCCACCCGTTGCGCGTCTCCGACCTGCCGACCACCAGACCGACCCGTTTCGAACTGGTTCCGGATGACGCAGAACTTGCGGCCATCGCAAACGAATTGGACTTGGTTCAACTGCGCAAGCTGCGCTTCAAGGGGGAGATTCGCGCCGAGGGGCGCGAAGATTGGCTGCTTGTGGCCGAACTGGGCGCGACCGTGGTGCAATCCTGTGTCGTCAGCCTAGACCCGGTGACCACTCGGATCGACGAAAAGATCACCCGGCGCTTTGTTGCCGACCTGCCCGAGGACGCCACGGATGAAGAAGAGGTGGAAATGCCGGAGGACGACACGCTGGAAGCCCTGGGCAGCGTGATTGATCCGGCAGAGACGATGATCGAATCCCTGTCGCTGGCGCTGCCTCTCTACCCGCGCGCCGCAGGCGTGGAGCTGACCGAAAGCCAATTCACCGAACCGGGAAAAAAGGCTATGACGGACGAGGAAACCAAACCCTTTGCCGGGCTGGCCGCCCTGCGTGACAAGCTGGAAAAGAAAGACTGAAAAAAACACTTGCACCGAAGTGGATTCACAGTATTTTCCGGCGCTCATCCGAATTTTGGGTTGGACATGTCGGCACGGACCGAATATGAGCCACGAACCCACGTGAAACCGGGCCGCCTGCGCCCCTAGGAAATTGAGGTTGTGACATGGCTGTCCAACAGAACAAAGTATCCAAGTCGCGCCGCAACAACCGTCGCGCGCATGACGCGCTGGTCGCGGCAAATCCCAACGAATGCCCCAACTGTGGCGAGCTGAAGCGCCCGCACCATGTTTGCGCATCCTGCGGTCACTATGCCGATCGTGAAGTCGTCGCTCTGGTCGACGAAATCGATCTGGACGAAGACGCGGCATAACGCAAAACTCGGGGACCAGCGTCCGCAATGACCGCTTTGCAGGATCAATCCACGGCGGGTGCAGGGCGCACCATCATCTCCGTTGACGCCATGGGTGGCGATCGAGGACCGGCGGCAGTAGTCGCCGGTATTTCTCGTTCGGCCAAGAAAAATCCCGATATCGGCTTCATCCTGCACGGCCCCATCGCCGAGTTGAAGAAGCTGGTCGCGCGCAAGAAAACGCTGGACGGCCGGGTCGAGCTCCGCGACGCCCAAGGCGTTGTCACGATGGAGGACAAACCCTCCCAGGTGATGCGCCACGGCAAGGACACCTCGATGTGGTCGGCACTGGAATCGGTGCGGTCCGGCGAAGCGGATGTCTGCGTATCCTGCGGCAATACCGGCGCGCTGATGGCGCTTTCCATGGTGCGTCTGCGCAAGCTGCCGGGCGTCAACCGCCCCGCAATCGCGGTGCTGTGGCCGTCGCGCAATCCGCAAGGCTTCAACGTGATGTTGGATGTCGGAGCCGATGTGCGCGCCGACGAACGCGACCTGCTACAATACGCACTTATGGGGGCATCTTACTCCCGCAACGGCATGGGCCTGCAAAAGCCGCGTATCGGTCTGCTGAATGTCGGCACCGAGGAACACAAGGGCCGGGCCGAACTGAAGGCGGCCCATGACCTGATCAAGTCCAATGCCGACAATGCCGGTTTCGACTTCGTCGGCTTCGTCGAAGGCGGCGATATTCCCGGTGATATCTGCGACGTGATCGTCACCGACGGGTTCACCGGCAATGTCGCGCTGAAAACCGGCGAAGGCACCGCCAGCCTGATCGGTGACCTGCTGAAGGAAGCCTTCCAGTATTCGCCCCTGTCGCGGCTGGCCTCGGTTCTGGCCTATACCTCGATGCAGCGCCTGAAGAAGCGGATTGACCCGCGCCAGGTCAATGGCGGCGTGTTCCTGGGGCTGAACGGCACGGTGGTCAAATCGCATGGATCGGCCGATGCGACCGGGGTCGCGGCGGCGGTAAAGCTGGCCTTCCAGCTGTCTCAATCGGGCTTTTCCCACAAACTGGCGGCACGGGTTGCATCTGCCAAGGAGCAGGTTCAAGATGGGTCCGCTGAGCAGACCGAAAACGGTGATAAAGAATGACAATACGCGCTGTTGTAAAAGGCGTTGGCCACTATCTGCCGGAACGTATCGTTCCCAACAGCGAGTTTGAAAAAACCCTCGATACATCCGACGAATGGATTCGCTCGCGCTCCGGCATCGAGCGGCGGCATTTCGCCGCCGAGGGGGAAACCACCTCCGATCTGGCGGTCAACGCAGCCCGCGCGGCACTGAAAAATGCCGGACTCGAACCCGATGATATCGACACCGTGCTGGTCGCGACCTCGACCCCGGACCTGACCTTCCCTTCGGTCGGCACCATGGTGCAGGAAAAGCTGGGCATGACCCGCGGCTTCGGTTTCGACGTGCAGGCGGTCTGCGCCGGGTTCATCTTCGCGCTGACCAATGCCAACGCGCTGATTCTGGCGGGCCAGGCCAAGCGGGTGCTGGTGATCGGCGCCGAAACCTTCAGCCGGATCATGGACTGGACCGACCGGTCGACCTGCGTGCTGTTCGGCGACGGCGCAGGCGCGCTGGTGCTGGAAGCTGTGGAAAGCGAAGGCAGCACTTCCGACCGCGGCATCTTGGCATCGGACCTGAATTCCGACGGCCGTTTCCGCGACATGCTCTATGTCGATGGCGGCGTGTCCACCACCGGCACCTCGGGCAAGCTGCGCATGCAGGGCAATCCGTTGTTCCGCCAGGCCGTGGAAAAGCTGACCGCCACCGCCGAATCCGCGCTGAAAAAGGCCGGGCTGAGCGATGACGACGTCGATTGGATCGTGCCGCATCAGGCCAATATCCGCATCATCCAGGGCACCGCCAAGAAGATGGGACTGTCGATGGATAACGTCGTGGTGACCGTGCAGGATCACGGCAATACCTCGGCCGCATCGATTCCCCTGGCCATGTCGGTCGGCGTCGAACAGGGCAAAATCAAGAAGGGCGACCTGCTGGTTGCCGAGGCAATCGGCGGCGGCTTGGCCTGGGGCGCAGTGGTTCTGCGCTGGTAAGTCAAAAAGGGCCGTTTCAAACCCTTCTTGCAAGTCATTGATATTGACTCGGAAATTACCTTACCTCATGCTTGACCAAACAATGGGGGGCTCCTGTGATGAGTGGCAAGACTCTAACCCGGATGGATTTGAGCGAAGCGATTTTCCGCGAAGTCGGTTTGTCGCGTAACGACTCGGCCCAGCTGGTTGAAAGCGTACTGAACCACATGTCCGATGCTCTGGTGCGGGGCGAACAGGTCAAGATTTCGTCTTTCGGCACATTTTCGGTCCGGGAAAAGGCCGCCCGCGTGGGTCGCAACCCCAAGACCGGGGAAGAGGTGCCGATCAATCCCCGCCGCGTTCTGACCTTCCGCCCGTCTCACCTGATGAAGGAACGGGTCGCCGCCGGAAACGCAAAAAAGGGATAAGCTCGGATGGCGAAATCGCCCGACGCTTTCCGCACCATCAGCGAAGTCGCAGAATGGCTGGATCGTCCGGCCCATGTGCTGCGCTTCTGGGAAAGCAAATTCAGTCAGGTCAAACCGGTCAAGCGTGCCGGCGGTCGGCGGTATTACCGGCCGCAGGATATGCTTCTGCTGGGCGGCATCAAGAAGCTGCTGCATGACGACGGCATGACCATCAAGGGCGTGCAGAAGCTGCTGCGCGAAAACGGCGTGCAGCATGTCGCCGCGATGTCGCAGCCGCTGAACGGGTCAGAAACGATCGATGTCCCCCCTGCCCCCCAGCCCGAACCGGCCGCCGAGACACAGGACAACAGCGACAACCTCGTCGCCTTCAAACGGCCGGGATCCGGGACCGAACCGCAGGACGCGGCCAAGCCGGAACCGGAAGCCGAAAACGCACCGGTGCAGGACGCGGCCCCCGTCGCAGAAACCGATGCGCCGCAACAAGCGTCGCTGTTCGAATTCCCCGCCGCCGCCCCGGTGACCGAGGAGGCGCCGGCCCCCACCGAAAAACCCGTGGCAGAACTGGTCGAGGAACCCGTTGCGAAGGAAGCCGAATCCGAAACGGCAGCCGCGCCGGAACCGGCGCCCGAGAAACAGTCCTCGGCCGAATCCGAGGAGCAGCCCGCCGCGACGCAACAGCCCGAAACACCGGTTCCCGCCGCCGCCCGCCCCGGTATCCTGTCGCGTATACTGACCCGGCAGGCCAAGCTGTCCGGGGCCGACGTGACCCCGATTCTCGATCGCGCCAGGTCCCATGCCGATGCGCTTGGAAAAGCATCCCGAGAGCGGTGAAGAAAATCGCAATTGCCCCTTGCCCCCGTCCGGAAAATCGCTATGAAGACCAGACCGTCGGGCTATAGCGCAGCCTGGTAGCGCGTCCGTCTGGGGGACGGAAGGTCGCAGGTTCGAGTCCTGCTAGCCCGACCAATTTTCCCCTCTACCACCCTTTGAAAATCGCCTGCCAGCCCACCCGATACCGGGACGGGATCACCCGTTTGCGCCGACGCGACCGCCGCTGCGCGCAGTTTCCGGATGCGACGCAACGTTTCTTTGCAAATCCGTCCAGGCGGTCAATTTTTCTGTTTTCTCCGGCTTGATTCCCCCTTCCCTGTCGAGGATGGTCAGGCAACAGCGCCGCCCCGGCGGCCCCCGAATGCACGGAGGAGAGCATGAAGAAAACCGTCGAAGATTTCGCCCTGGAAAACCTGGTGGTGACCATGGATGCCGATGGCATCACCACGGTCACGCTGAACCGCGCGGCCAAGCGCAACGCGCTGAACGCCGAAACCGTCGAGGAACTGATCGAGGTCTTTTCCAACCTGCCCCGCATGGGCGCCCGCGCCGTCGTGCTGCGCGCGGAAGGAACCCATTTCTGTGCCGGTCTGGACCTGGTCGAACATCACGCCGAAGACCGCCGTCCGGAAGAGTTCATGCATCTGTGCCTGCGCTGGCACGAGGCCTTCAACAAGATGGAATACGGCGGAGTGCCGATCATCGCCGCGCTGAAGGGCGCCGTCGTGGGCGGCGGGCTGGAACTGGCATCGTCTGCGCATATCCGGGTGGCGGATCAAAGCACCTATTTCGCCCTGCCCGAAGGCCAGCGTGGCCTGTTCACCGGCGGCGGCGCGACCATCCGGGTGGCCGATCTGGTCGGCAAGGCGCGGATGATCGACATGATGCTGACGGGCCGTATCTATGCCAAGGAAGAAGCGATTCAGGTGGGGCTGGCGCAGTACCTGGTCGAGGACAGCGAAGCCAAGGCCTATGAAATCGCCCGCGCCGCGGCGGAAAACCCGCCCTTGTCGAATTTCGCCATCTGCTCGGCCATCAGCCACATGCAGAACATGTCGGCACTCGATGCGGCGTATGCCGAATCCGTGGTGGCAGGCGTCGTGAACACGCAACCCGCGTCGCGCGGGCGGCTGGCAGCCTTCGCCAACAAGACCGCGGCACGGGTGAAGCCCGGTCAGGGCTGATTTCAGCCCTTTGCCACCTGCATCAGCGGCCCGCAGCAAAGGCCGCCGGGCCGCTGATGCGCAGCAGGAAGGGCCGCCCGACCCGCTTTGCGGGCTCCGCACCCGCTCGAGAACGTAAAACAACGGTTTCCCGCAAGTATTTTCCCCATTTCCTATTCCGTCCCGGCCACGCCTTTTGCTAAGACAGGTCAATTGTAAAGGGGACCGACATGACCGGCGTTTTACCCAGCCAGGAATTGCAGCGGATGATCGCAGCGGGCCGGATTTCGGCCTCTCCGGAAATCATTGCCGAACAGATTCAGCCGGCAAGCCTTGACCTACGCCTTGGCACCCGCGCCTGGCGTGTGCGTGCGTCTTTCTTGGCGGGCCACGGCCGCACGGTGCAGGACCGGCTGGAAGAATTCGAGATGCACCAGATCGACCTCAGCAACGGGGCGGTACTGGAAAAGGGCTGCGTCTATGTCGTGCCGCTGATGGAAACACTGGACCTGCCCGAGGGTATCCAGGCGGTGGCGAACGCCAAGAGCTCCACCGGGCGACTGGACCTGCTGACCCGCACCATCACCGATGGCGGCGAGGAATTCGACCGCATCCAGCCCGGCTATACCGGTCCGCTTTATGCCGAGATCTGCCCGCGCTCCTTTTCCGTACTGGTACGCCCGGGCATGCGGCTGAACCAGATCCGGTTCCGCGCCGGTCAGGCGGTGCTGAGCGATGAAGAATTGCGCGCGCTGCATGCCGACACCCCGCTGGTGGACGGCGAGGCGGTGATCGACGAGGGCCTGGGTTTCTCGGTCGATCTGAAACCCAGCACAGGCACGCTGGTCGGCTATCGCGCCAAGCCCCATACCGGGGTGATCGATCTGGACCGGATCGGCGAATACGACCCGGCGGAATACTGGGAAGAGGTGCGGACGCAAAACGGCCAGATCATCCTCGACCCCGGCGCCTTCTATATCCTGGTCAGCCGCGAAGCGGTGCATATCCCGCCCGAATACGCCGCCGAAATGGCGCCCTACCTGGCGATGGTGGGCGAATTCCGCGTCCATTACGCCGGCTTCTTCGATCCCGGTTTCGGTCATGCGGCGGCGGGCGGCGCAGGATCGCGCGGCGTGCTGGAGGTACGCTGCCACGAAGCGCCCTTCGTGCTGGAACACGGGCAGGTGGTGGGCCGTCTGGTCTATGAAAAGATGGCCGAGGTGCCGCAGCAGCTTTACGGGTCCGGTATCGCCTCGAATTACCAGGGCCAGGGGCTGAAACTGTCGAAACATTTCCGCGCCCCCTGAGCGGAAAGGGGACAGGCCATGAAAACCTTCAGCGCTGCGACGATTGCCTTTCTGGCCGTTCTGGCGCTGACGGGCTGTTCCGCGCCCCCCGATGGCTCTTCGGCCCCCTACAGCGCCTATACGACGGCCCGGATCGACGTGATCATGCCGCCCAACGCCCCCCCGTGGGGCAGCAGTTCCGCCGCATCTCGGACAGCAGCGATACCGGAGGCCAGGGGGGCAATCACCTCGGCATGGATGTGCTGGCGCCGCAGGGCACCCCGGTCCTGGCCGCGGCGAACGGTGTCGTTGTCGCCTCCTATTACGAACCGGCCTATGGCAACCGGGTGGAAATCAGCCACGGAACTGATGCCGAAGGCCGCCAGATCACCACCCGGTCGGTGCATCTGGATGCGCGGACGATCGCCAAGGGCGATCATGTCAGCCACGGCCAGCAGATCGGCCGCGTGGGATCGACCGGGGCGCTGGCGGGAACGCTCAACCACCTGCATTTCGAGGTCCACCGCAAGGAAGGACAATCGGCCGAAGCCGTCGATCCGCATCTCTATTGGGCCGATGGCGTCGGCCGGGTCACCTGCTTCGACCCTGCCCACGATTTGCCCGACACGCCGGTGCGGCTGACCTATCCGCTGCGCTGCCACTGATCCATTCCGCAGCGTCACCCACCGCCCCGTCAGGTTCCGCTTTCCCAAGCCCCCGCGAAAGCGCTATCGCTGGGGCAAGATGCTGACACGCCCCATTCCCCTTCTGACCGCCACCATCGGCGTTGTCGGCGCCAATTCGCTGGTGCTGCCGCCGATCGCGACCGTTGTCGCGCAGGATCTGGGCGCGCAGCCCGGCGACATCATCCAGGCGATGGGCGCTTATGGCGCGGGCACCGCGCTGTCGGCACTGTTTCTGGCGCCGCGCGCCGATCTGATCGGCGCGGATAAGGCGCTGCGGCAGGCCTGCCTTTTGCTGATCGTGTCGCTGATCCTGTCGGCGCTGGCCCCGGTTGTTGCGGTGCTGCTGATCGCCCATGCCATCGCCGGGCTGGGTGCGGGCATGGCTTTGCCCGCGATCTATTCACTGGCCGCGCAGGTCGGGCCGCCGGGGCGCGAAAAGCAGACCATCGGCACCGTGCTGACCGGCTGGACGCTCAGCCTTGTGGGCGGTGTGGTGCTGGCCGCGTCGCTGGCCGATATCGCCGGATGGCGCAGCGTCTACGCGCTGATGGCGGGGCTGACCGGGGCGATCTGGCTACTGCTGGGGCGCTGCGACATGCGGGTAGCGGTGACGGCCACCGCCCCCACCTCGCCGCTGACCGGGCTGCGGGTTCCGGGCATCACCCGGGGGCTTCTGTCCAACGCGATGCTGATGCTGGGATTTTTCGGCGCCTACAGCTTCATGGGGCCGCATGTCGTCGACACGCTGGGAATGACCACCTCGGCCGCCGGGGTGGTCACCTTTGCCTATGGCAGCGGCTTCGGGCTGGCGGTGTTTCTGGACCGGTTCGTGGACCGGATGCCGGCGCGGCGGGCGACCGTTCTGGCCTTTGCCGGGCTGCTGATCGCCTACGTATTGATGGCGCTGAGCGCGGCGCAGTTCGGGCTGTTGCTGGCCGCCGCCTTCTGCTGGGGCATATTCCAGCATTTCGGGCTGAACGCCGTGGTGGCGCGGCTGACGGCGCTCGATCCCAAGCAGCGCGGCGCTGTGATGGGGCTGAATTCGGCCTCGACATATCTGTGCGTGCTGGGCGGCGCGATGGTGTTCCGCTGGCCGTTCGAAGCGGCGGGCCTGCCCGCCTGCTTGGCGGTGTCGGCACTCTGCGCCGCGCTGGCCTGCATCGAGGCGCTCTGGCCCTGCCCTACTTGTTCAGACGGCGCGTCATCCGGGCGGCCTGACGCGCGCGCTTGACGTCGTGCCGGGCCTGCTTGCCCTGCTTGCCACCGCTGGCCAGCTTGTTCACCCCGGCATCCACGCCCTTGTTGACGAATTTGCGGACCACCTGTCGGATGATCATGTTGATCAGTTGATTGGCGTTCATGGGGCTCTCCGGCTTTGTTTCAGCGCTATGTAGGCGATAAATGTGCCAATTTCAGGGCCGTGCAGTCCGCGGGCAAACGTACCGGTAACCGGTCAATCCTCGAACATCTCGCCCTGGCCGATTTCCTCGTCTTCCTCTTCATCGCCTTCGACCAGCGTCGGCATGGCCCCCGGCGGTGGCCGGTTGTCCAGTAGCCCGGCCGAGCGCAATTCCTTCAGCCCCGGCAGGTCGCGGGCGTTTTCCAGTCCGAAATGGTCAAGGAATTCCTGCGTCACGACGAAGGTAACCGGGCGCCCAGGCGTCATCCGGCGGCGGCCGAAGCGGATCCATTCCATTTCCAGCAACTGGTCCACCGTGCCCCGGCTGACCGAGACACCGCGGATTTCCTCGATCTCGGCGCGGGTGGTCGGCTGGTGATAGGCGATGATCGCCAGCGTTTCGATGGCGGCACGAGACAGCTTGCGCACCTCGACGGTTTCCTTCTGCATCAGGAAACCCAGGTCGGGCGCGGTGCGGATCGCCCAGGCATCGCCCACCTTGACCACGCGAACACCCCGGCCCTCATAACGTTTGCGCAGATGCACCAGCGCTTCGGAGGCATCGCAGCCATGCGGCATGCGGCCTTCCAGTTCCTTCACGCTCAGCGGTTCGGCGGAGGCAAACAGCATCGCTTCGACCATCCGTTCCTGCTCACCGATCGGGGGCGCTTCGAACAGGCTTTCTTCCTGTTGCGCGCCCTGCTCTGCCTGTTGTTCCGCGATTTCTTCAGCCATTGCGCTCATCTTCCCTTCTGCGCAGTTCGATCGGTTCGAACGTGCCGCCCTGCCGCAGTATCACCTTGCCCTCCTTGGCCAGTTCCAGCGACGCCGCGAAGGTCGCGGCGGTGGCCGAGCGGCGCTTGACCGGGTCGTTTTCCCAGCCGGAGGGGAAATAGCTGCTGATATCGGTCCAGGTGCCGGCAAACCCGATCAAGCCGCGCATCCGTTCCAGCGCCTGTTCCATCGTGTAGACCGAATCCCGGTCCATCACGAAGGGGCGGAATTCGTCCTTGGTGCGAATCCGCGCATAGCCCTGCATCAGATCCAGAAGCGTCGCCGTGTAGGTCACCCGCTTGACCCGTTCGACCCCTTCGGGCAGCCCGCGCACGAAGAAATCCTTGCCCATCTGGTCGCGCGCCATCAGCTTGGCCGCCGCGTCGCGCATCGCCTGCAGGCGTTCCAGTTGGAACGCCAGGTGAGCGGCCAGTTCTTCGCCCGAGGGCCCTTCCTCGGTCGGGTCGGGCGGCAGCAGCAGGCGCGATTTCAGGAAGGCCAGCCAGGCCGCCATCACCAGGTAATCGGCGGCCAGTTCGATCCTGAGCGCCTTGGCCTTCTCGACGAAGGCCAGGTATTGTTCCGCCAGTTGCAGGATGGAAATCTTGCGCAGGTCGACCTTCTGGGTGCGCGACAGCATCAACAGCAGGTCGAGCGGCCCCTCGAACCCGTCGACATCAACGATCAGGGCCTCCGCCGCCATCCGTTCGGCGACGCTCTGTTCTTCCTGCTTGTCTTCCTCGAAGTCGAATTCGTCCTCAGCCATGCCCGCGCCCATTCAACAGCGCGTCCAGCTTGGCCCTGAGGGCGGGAATGTCAACCTCGGCGGGGGCATGCCGGGTCAGGAGGGCGCGTTCCGCCCGCACCTGTCCCGCATCGGACAGCCGGCCCGAGGCCTCGGCCACCTTGCGTTTTTCCTCCAGCGACCCGTTGCAATGCAGGACCAGATCGCAGCCCGCAGCGATCGCAGCCCGGCTCAGATCGGCCGGGTCGCCGCTCAGCGCCTTCATCGAGATGTCGTCGGTCATGATCAGCCCGTCGAAACCGATCTCGTCGCGGATCAGGTCCATCATGACGGGCGACAAGGTGGCGGGGCGGTTATCGATCCGGTCGTAAACCAGATGCGCGGTCATCCCCAACGGCAGGTCGCTGAGCGCCCTGAACGGAGCAAAATCGGTGCGGTCTAGATCATCGCGCGAGGCCGACACCACCGGCAGGTCCAGATGGCTGTCGGCCACCGCGCGGCCATGACCCGGGATGTGTTTGACCACCGGCAGCACGCCGCCGTCCAGCAACCCATCCGCCACCGCCCGGCCCAGCCGCGCCACGGTATCGGCGTCAAAGCCGTAGCAGCGGTTTTTCAGGAACGGATGGGTGTCGGGTGTCGCCACGTCGACCAGCGGCGCGCAATTGCTGTCCACCCCCACCGCACGCAATTCATGCGCGATGATGCGGTAACGCAGATACATCGCCTCTGCCGCGGCCTCTCCGGCGGCCTGCGCATGATCCAGCGGCGGCAGCCATTCGGTGCCCAGCGGCGGGCGCAGCCGCTGCACCCGGCCGCCTTCCTGATCGATGGTGATCGGCGCCTCGCGCCCCACCGCGTCACGCAGGTCGGCGCAGAGCGCGCGAACCTGGTCGGCGCTGTCGATATTGCGGGCGAACAGGATGAAACCGAACGGATCGGCATCGCGCAAGAACCGTTTTTCTTCCGCGCCGAGCCGCAATCCCAGCGGATCGAGGATGGTCGCACCGAACCGGGTCACTTGGTGGTTACCGGAATGCATTCGGCCTTCTCGGCCACCAGCGCCGAACAGAAACGGCGCGCTTCGCTGATATCGGCAAAGCCGTGCGCGCGCAGCCGGTAGAAGGTGCGCCCGCCGCTTTCGGCCTTCTGGATCACCCGCTTCTTGTCTTCCATGAAATCGCCGAACCGGGCCGACATGCGGTCCCATTCCTTGCGCGCCACCTCGGCGCTGTCATAGGCGCCAAGCTGGGCCAGCCTTGTGCCCGCGGGAATGGTGGCCGGGTCGATATCGATGCCAAGCGCCGCGGCTGCCGCCGCCGGATCGGTGGAGGCCACCAGCCGTCCCCCTGCCGGACGCAGCCGGGGCCGGAGCGAGGTGGCAAGGCCGATCTTCGGCGCTTTCTTTGCGGGTTCGGCCTCGGACGCGATATCGTCCGCTTCGCCCGTCGCCGCCTGCTGCGGATCGTCTACCGGGCTCAGCGGCTCGGCGCCCTCGGTCAGATCCCTGACCAGCGCCTCGACCGACATGTTCACCGCCGGATCGGCGGGCTGTACGTCATCGCGCGCGCTCAGCTTGATCAGGCTCAGTTTGGCGGTTGTACTGTCCTCTGCGGCCAAGTCCACCGGGCGCGGCGCCAGGATCAGGCGGTCGGCGGGTTTTTCGGCCACGCCCTCGGCGGCGACCTTGTTGACCGCAAGCCCCTGATTTTCCGCCGGTGCGCCACCCGGATCCTCGGGCATCACCCGCATCGGGCCTTCGGCGGCACGCACGACAGGCACGCCGCTGACATCGCGCATCACCAGCTTGTAACCCCAGACACCGACACCGATGACCAGTGCCAGCGATACCGCGGCCCCGGTCCAGTTCGTGATCGTTGCGATGGATTTGCCCGTTGCGGGCGCATATTCGCGCCCGTCTGCCTGTGTCTCCGCCATAATCGCCTCTCGTGCCGGTGGGGCGTGCCCCGCCGTTTGACTGCTCTTCACGATCCGGCGGCGGTGCGTTAGCGCATCTCTTCCACCGGAGTTACGCCCAGAATACCAAGACCGGCGGAAATAACAACGGCCACGGCGCGGGCCAGCGCGATTTTCGCCTGGCTTGCGGCCGCGTCGCCTTCCTGAAGGAAGCGCAGCGACATGTCCTCATTGCCGCGGTTCCACAGCGAATGGAACTCGCTGGCCAGTTCATAGAGGTAGAAGGCAACCCGGTGCGGTTCGTTGTGGCGTGCGGCGATTTCCACCAGACGCGGCCATTCCGACAGCTTCTTGGCAACGCTGAGTTCCGCTTCGTGGCCCAGTTGCGACAGGTCCGCCGCCGCCAGCGTGGCGTCATCATGGGCGATGCCGGCCTCTTCGGCCTTGCGCAGCACCGAACAGATCCGGGCATTGGCGTATTGCACGTAAAAGACCGGGTTGTCCTTGGACTGTTCCAGCACCTTGTCGAAATCGAAATCCAGCGGCGCGTCGTTCTTGCGGGTCAGCATGTGGAACCGGGTCACGTCGGCGCCCACCTGTTCGACCACGTCGCGCAGGGTGACGAAGGTCCCTGCCCGTTTCGACATCTTGAACGGCTCGCCGTTCTTGTAGAGCTTCACCAGCTGGATCAGCTTGATGTCGAGAGGCACCTTCCCTTCGGACAGCGCCGCGACAGCGGCCTTCATCCGCTTGACGTAACCGCCGTGATCGGCGCCGAACACGTCGATCAGCATGTCGAAACCGCGTTCCACCTTGGTCCAGTGATAGGCGATATCGGGGGCGAAATAGGTCCATGCGCCGTCCGACTTCATCACCGGGCGGTCGACGTCGTCACCGTATTCGGTCGATTTGAACAGGGTCTGCTCGCGCTCTTCCCAATCCTCGGGCAGCTTGCCCTTGGGCGGCTCCAGCACGCCTTCGTAGATCAGGCCCAGCCCCTTCAGGCGTTCCAGCGCCGCTTCGATCTGGCCGGTGCCGTAGAGCGACTTTTCCGAGTAATAGACATCCATCTTTACGCCCAGGCTGGCCAGGTCGCCGCGGATCATCTCCATCATCGCTTGCGTTGCGAAATCGCGGATTTCGCCCAGCCATTCGGCCTCGGGCTTGTCCAGCAGGGTCGCCCCGTATTTTTCCTTCAGCGCCTCGCCGACCGGGATCAGGTAATCGCCGGGATAAAGGCCCTCGACGATCTCGGGTTCCAGCCCGTTGGCTTCGCGGTAGCGTTCATAGGCGGACCGCGCCAGCACGTCGACCTGCGCGCCGCCGTCGTTGATGTAATATTCGCGGGTAACGTCGTATCCGGCGTAATCCAGCAGGCTGGCCAGCGCATCGCCGAACACCGCGCCGCGGGTATGGCCGACATGCATCGGCCCGGTCGGGTTGGCCGAGACGTATTCGACGTTGACCTTCTTGCCCTGCCCCAGGCCCGAACGGCCGTAGGCGGTGCCGTCGGTCAGCGCGGTTTTCACGATGCCCTGCCACAGCGCGGGATCAAGCCGCAGGTTGAGGAAACCGGGGCCGGCGACCTCGGCGCTGGTCACGCGGGGATCGGCGGCGAGCTTGTCGGCCAGCTTCTCGGCGATATCGCGCGGCTTCATCTTGGCGGGCTTGGCCAGAACCATCGCGGCATTGGTCGCCATGTCCCCATGCGCGGCATCACGGGGCGGTTCGACCGCCACATTGGCGAAATCCAGCCCCTCGGGCAGATCGCCCGCTTGGATCATCTGGTCCAGCATGTCCAGCACCAGCGCGCGGATATCGGAGAACAGGTTCATCGGTCACACATCCTTTCAGCTTGGGCCGGGGTTTAACACGGCAAGGGGAAAGGTCAACGGCAAGCTGGCAAAGGGATCACCCCGCGCGGGCGGGCAAAGGGAGCGCCGCCCCCTCTGCGCCGTTGGCGCATTCACCCAGGGGGTATTTGCGCCAAGAAAAAGAACCGCGTCAGGCCTGGCCTTGCGTTTTTTCCTTCGGCGGCGCGAAATAGAGCAGTTTCACGCCCTCACCGCCTTTCAGGCTGCTGTCCTCGCGCGGGAAGCGCAATTCGCCATTGGGATAGATTGCCACGATCAGCACGACATCGGGACGATCGTCGCGCCACTCTTCGAGACCGTATTCCTCGCTCAGCGTGGTGGTGCGGAATTCCCACCCGGCGCGCACCAGCCCCTGCAATTCGTCATACTGGCGCCCCTGCGCGAAGACCCGGCCTCCCAAGGTGGCGGGCAGCGCATGTCGCGCCTGGCTTTCCTTTGCGCGGGCCAGCTGGAACACGTTATCGCGCCCGTATTCCGGCGCCAGGTCGGTGGTGACCAGCGTGTTGTAGGCATCGTTGTCGGTCAGCGCCACGAGCCGGACATACTGCGCCAGTTCGAGACTGTTTTCGGCCGCCTCCGACAGGATATCGCCGAAAAAGGTGGGCAGGCCCAGTTGCCGTGCCGCCCGCAATCGGCTGCGGTTGGGGTCCGCGATCAACACCGGCAGGCCTGCCTTGTCGAGCGCCTCGGCCAGCGCGGTGGACCATTTCGATCCGCCGATCAGCAACACGCCGGGCGTATCGGACCCGGCCAGCCCAAGCGCCTGCGCCAGCGGTTTCAGGGTAAAGCCGTGCAACACCACGGTGACGGCGACCAGCGCGAAGGCCAGCGGCGCTACCAGCGCGCCGTCTTCGATCCCCATCGCCGCCAGCCTTTCGCCGAACAGCCCCGCCACCGCGACAAGGACCACCCCGCGCGGCCCGGTCAGCGCGATCAGCAGCTTTTCGCGCCAGGGCAAGCCGGTGCCGACCAGCGAAATCAGCACCGTCAACGGCCGCGCCAGCCCGATCACCAGCCCCAAGAACAGCGCCGCGCGCCAGTTCAGCCGTCCCAGCATGGCGAAATCGAGCGACGCTGCGAGCAGGATGAAGACCCCGGAGACCAGCAGCACCGTCGCGTGTTCCTTGAAGCGCCTGATCTCGGAATAGGACGGCAGATCGGCGTTGGCGATCACCACGCCCATCAGCGTCACCGCCAGCAGCCCGCTTTCGTGCAGCAGCGTGTCCGACAGGGCGAAAACCCCGATCAGCACCACGAAAAGAACCGATACCTTCATGTATTCCGGCACCCAGCCGCGTTTGAACGCCGCCGCCAGCCCGTATCCCGCCGCCGCGCCCAGAACAGAAGCGACGGCGATGCCAAGCACCAGTTCCTGCACGGCATTGCCCGCGGTGGCGGCGGTTTGCCGGACCATCACCACCTCGAAGGCCAGAACCGCTGCCAGCGCGCCGATGGGATCGTTGATGATCGCTTCCCATTGCAGCAGTTGTGCCGGGCGGCGCGCCAGCTTGGCCTGGCGCAGCAAGGGGGCGATCACGGTGGGGCCGGTGACGATCATGATGCCGCCGAACACCGCCGATGTTTCCCAGCCGAGCCCGGCGCCATAGCGCAGCGCAAGCGCCGAAGACAGCCAGCCAAGGGGCGCACCGATGAAGACCAGCCGCCGCACCCCCTTGGCGGCGTCGCGCAGCTTGTGAAGGTTAAGGGTCAGACCACCTTCGAACAGGATGATCGCCACCGCGAGCGAGACCATGGGCGCGACAAGCGGCCCGATGTCGCGGCTGGGTTCCAGCAGTCCGGTGGCAGGTCCGGCGGCGATCCCGGCCAGAAGCATCAGCACGATGGCGGGCAGCTGCAACCGCCACGCGACGTATTGCGCCCCGACGCCAAGCGCACCGACCAGGGCGATGGCGGTGATTGGCGTCAATACCGCCTCGGCGCCGGTGATTGCCATGTTTCCCCCCTATCCGCCCCGTTGCGTGGGCGTGGCGCGGCGCCCGGCCGGAATCGCGCTCCGCCCGGTCAGCCGTTCATGTTCCTGCAGCGCGTAGCGGTCGGTCATGCCGGCGATGTAGTCCGACACGATCCGCGCCAGTGCGGTTTCATCCTGCGCCTCTTCCACCGCCTTGCGCCATTGCTTCGGCAACAGGTCGGGCCGGTCCATGAACATCGGAAAGAGTTCATGGATCAGCTCGGTCACATAGCTGCGGATTTCCACCACTTCCGGCGCCCGGTACATGCGGTGAAACAGGAATTCGCGGATCACCTTCAGCTGGGCCCACAGGTCGGGTGAAAACTGCACCATCATGCGGCCGGCATCGCGGATATCCTGCACCGAGGACGGATTCAGATCGTCAAGGTTACGCCTGGACACCGCGATCACATCCTCCACCAGCACCCCGAAGAAGCGGCGCAGCGCCTCGTGCCGGCGGCGGTAGTAGTTCAGGCCGGGATATTTGCGGTCAACCTCGCCGAAACAGTCCTTGAGGATCGGCATTTCGGCCAGTTCGTCGGTGGAAAACAGCTCCGCGCGCAGCCCGTCATGCAGGTCGTGATTGTTATAGGCGATGTCGTCGGACAGCGCCGCCACCTGCGCCTCGGCGCTGGCGTGGGTATGCAGTTCCAGATCGATCTGCGCGTTGCATTCTGCCAGGGCCCACGGAATGTCGCCGGTCACCGGGCCGTTATGCTTGGCGATCCCTTCCAGCGTTTCCCAGGTCAGGTTCAGCCCGTCCCATTCGGCGTAATGCCGTTCCAGCGCGGTGACGATGCGGATCGCCTGCGCGTTGTGATCGAACCCGCCATAGGGGGCCATCAGTTCCGACAGGGCATCTTCGCCGGTATGGCCGAAGGGGGTATGGCCCAGGTCATGCGCCAGCGCTACCGCCTCGGTCAGTTCGGGATTGAGTCCAAGGGTGCCGCAAATCGTCCGCGCCACCTGCGCCACCTCGATCGAATGGGTCAGACGGGTGCGAAAATAATCGCCTTCGTGTTCGATGAAAACCTGGGTCTTGTGTTTCAGGCGGCGGAAGCTGCTGGCATGGATGATCCGGTCGCGATCCCTTTGAAAACACGACCTGAACGCGCTTTCTTCTTCCGGGTAAAGCCGGCCGCGGCTGGCCTTGGGGTCGGATGCGTAGGGGGCTGTCATGCCGAAACTGGTCCTTGTCGCCTGTGCCTGCCGAACATATATTCATCCTGCAACCGCGACGATACAGTTTGGAGCCCCAAATGCAACTTCCCCCCAAGGTGACCCAACGCGCCTTTGAACGGCTGGCTGAAATCGGCGCCGGCGATCAGGGACAGGCGTTGCGCGTCGCGGTCGAAGGCGGCGGCTGTTCCGGGTTCCAATACGATATCCGGCTGGATCAGCCGGCCGAGGACGATCTGGTGCTGGAAGCGGATGGCGAAAAGGTCGTGGTGGACAGCGTTTCGCTGCACTTCCTGACCGGTGCGACGATCGATTTCAGCGACGAATTGATCGGCGCGCGTTTCGTGATCGACAACCCCAATGCGACTTCGTCCTGCGGTTGCGGCACCTCGTTTTCGATGTAATCCTGACGCTTTCCCGCTGACTGCAAGATCCGGCATACCCGCCGGAGCCGCAGCGCAACACGTGTCGATCAGGCACGCCTGACGCGTCGCAGACCGAGACGGCGCGCCTTCACCATGCCTGAAGACGATGACGCCAGCATGCGCGGGAGGCCTCGTTTGTCAGAAACCGAAAAATGAAGTAGCGTGGACCCATTGGAAGACCGCGCAGAACACTGAGCAGGAGAATTTGAAGACCACGACAATGTCAGGAGGAATTCATGAAGTTTATTAGACAATCGTTGGCAGCTGGTATTTTTGCCGCCCTTTCCACGATCCCCGCGCTGGCTCAGGACACGAGCTATGGCGAACGTGAATACATGGCAAGCTGCGCCTCGTGTCACGGCCCTGAAGCAAAGGGACAGGGGAACTTCGCAGAGTTTCTAAATGCCGATCCGCCGGACCTGACACAGCTGGCCAAGAACAATGGCGGCAAATTTCCTTTCAACAAGATTTATGGGATCATCGACGGACGCGAAGAAATGACGGTGCACGGGTCCGGTTACATGCCGATCTGGGGCAGCCGCTACAATGCCGAGGTGACGGAGCAATTCGACCCCTTCGGCGCGCGCCCGAACGAAGCAATGGTCGAACGCATCGTCCGCGGCCGGATTCTGGAACTGCTGTTCTTCCTCGCCTCCATCCAAGAATGAGAACCGCCTGATCCCGTGCAGACGGCGCCGCGGCCGGGGGAGATCCCCGCGCTTCGGCGTCACTGCCTGCGCGACCGGGGTCTGTCGGGCTGCGGCCTTGCAGGGCTGCACCCCGAAAACCTGAACCGGCGTCTTGCGCCCGCTACCCGCCTGCGGGCATAGAGGCGGGGCAGAAGGAGGCCGGGCATGAAGATCGCAACGTTCAACATCAACGGGATCAAGGCGCGGGTGAACGCGCTGAGCGACTGGCTGGACGAAGCCCAGCCTGACGTGGCGCTGTTGCAGGAAATCAAGTCAGTCGACGAAGGCTTCCCGCGCGAGATTTTCGAGGACAAGGGCTACAACGTCGAAACCCATGGCCAGAAAAGCTTCAACGGCGTGGCGATCCTGTCGAAACTGCCGCTGGAAGACGTCCGGCGCGGCCTGCCGGGCGATGACAGCGACGAGCAGGCACGCTGGATCGAGGCGACGGTGGTGGGCGACAAGCAGGCGATCCGTGTCTGCGGGCTTTACCTGCCCAACGGCAACCCGGTCGAATTGCAGGACGATGGCACCCCGGTGCCGGGCGGCAAATACGATTACAAGCTACGCTGGATGGACCGACTTCATGCCCGGGCGCAGGACTTGCTGGCCGACGAAATGCCGGCGCTGATGGCGGGCGATTACAACATCATCCCGCAGACCGAAGACGCCCGCCGCCCCGAAGCGTGGGTCGAGGATGCGCTGTTCCGCCCCGAAAGCCGCGCCGCGTTCCGCCGCATCCTGAACCTCGGCTTCACCGAGGCGTTCCGTGCCCGCACCCAGGGGCCGGGGCATTATTCATTCTGGGACTACCAGGCCGGCTGCTGGAACCGCGACGATGGGATTCGCATCGACCATTTCCTGCTGACACCGCAATGCGCCGACCTGCTGCTGGACTGCCAGATCGACAAGGATGTGCGCGGGCGGGACAAGCCATCGGATCACGTACCGGTCTGGGTCGAGCTGGACGCCTGATCGGCGTCACCACCTGCCGAGGGGGGGGCACAAGGGCGCCTGCCCCAGCAATATTTCCGCTCAGATGAAAAAGCCGCGCCTGGTCAGGGCCGCGCGGTTTCGTCGTGGTCATAAAGCCAGTCGAACTGGTGCAACATCGCCGAGGGGGCGAGCGTACCGCCAAGCTTCAGCGCGGCATGGGCGGCAAAGCGAACGGGCGCCGAACGCAGGTGATACTTCCATGCATTGCCGGTGGCCGCGTTGATCACCTTGCGGGCCCGCGCTTCACGGCGGGCCTGATAGGCGGCAAGCCCCGCGTCGATGCCGTCGGTTGCCGCCAGTTCATCGGCCAGCGCCCAGGCGTCTTCCAGCGCCATCGAGGCACCCTGCGCCAAAAACGGCAGCGTCGGATGCGCCGCATCACCCAGCAGCGCGCAATGCCCGCGCTGCCAGGTCCGCGCCACCGGATGGCGGAACAACCCCCAGAGATGCACTTCTTCGACGCGGGCCAGCATGTCCTGCGCTTCGGGTCCGAAATCGTCGAAAACGGCCCGCAGATTGTAGGGATCGTCCTGGTGGTTCCAGCCCTCCTCGGTCCAGTCCTTGCGTTCCTGCACCGCCACGAGGTTCAGCGCCGACCCGCCGCGCAACGGGTAGCTGACCAGATGCCGGCCCGGCGCCATGTGGACCCAGGCCTCGGCCGGACGGCCGGCATGATTGGGCACGATGGCACGCCATGCGACCTGACCGGTGAAGCGCGGCTTGTCCGCCCCATTCAGTTCCGGCCGCAGCCGCGAATGCAGCCCGTCGGCACCGATCACGAGGTCGGCCTCGAGGGTTGCGCCGTTCGCGGTGTGGACCCAGGGACGGTCGCCGGGCTCGACCCGCTCAACCCTTTGCAGCAGCCGGATGCGCACGCCGGCGTCACGCGCACCGCGCGCCAGCAGGCCGATCAGGTCGGCGCGATGGGTGAAATAGTAATGGCGGTTCGCCAACCGCCCGAGATTGAGCCGCAGCACCTCGCCCCTGCGGTAATCGCGCAGGCTGATCGCATCGGCGCGCACCGACCCGGCGGCCAGTTCATCGCCCAGCCCGAGCGCGTCGAGCACCGCAAAGCCGTTCGGACTGACCTGCAGCCCCGCGCCCACCTCGGTGATCGCTTCGGCCTGTTCCAGCAACGTGACCGAGGCACCGCGCAACGCCAGCGCCCGCGCCGCCGCCATGCCGCCGATGCCGCCGCCGATCACGATAACTTTCAGTCCCAGAACGCTCATTCGTCCACCGCTAAAAAAACGCCGGGACCTAGGCCCCGACGTTCCATATCTTCATTCCGTGCATTCCCGGCTCAGTCGTCGCGATGCACTTTTTCGCGCCGTTCGTGCCGTTCCTGGGCTTCCAGGCTCATCGTGGCGATGGGCCTTGCGTCCAGCCGTTTCAGGCTGATCGGTTCGCCGGTCACCTCGCAATAGCCGTATTCGCCTTCGTCGATGCGGCGCAGCGCGGCGTCGATCTTGGCGACCAGCTTGCGCTGACGATCACGGGTGCGCAGTTCCAGCGCGCGATCGGTTTCCTCGCTGGCACGGTCTGCGACATCGGGGATGTTGCGCGTGGTTTCCTGCAGGCCCTCGATCGTGTCCCGGCTATCGTCGAGGATCTCGTCCTTCCAAGCCAAGAGCTTCCGCCGGAAATACTCCAGCTGTCTGTCGTTCATGAACGGCTCATCTTCCGCCGGACGGTAATCATCGGAAATAAAGGTTTCCGCCTTCATCTCGTTTCCCTCTTCAAGGCCATGATCTGTCAATGCAGTATCCTTTGACATATGGCTGCCTCCCGGCGCCCGTCTATCCCAATGGTTGGGGAATGTCACTACCTATAACGCCACTGATTGCGGGAGGTTTAACTTCGCGATACTGTGCCGCGAAACTGTGCATTGAAGGGTGGAGAGTAGATGAAATTCCAAGGCACCGACGCTTATGTGGCGACCGATGACCTGACCGTGGCGGTCAACGCGGCGGTGACGCTGGAGCGGCCCTTGCTGGTCAAGGGCGAACCTGGCACCGGCAAGACGGAGCTGGCGAAACAGGTGGCCAGCGCCCTGGGGCTGCGGATGATCGAATGGAACATCAAGTCGACCACTAAGGCGCAGCAAGGCCTTTACGAATACGACGCGGTCAGCCGGCTGCGTGACAGCCAGTTGGGCGACGTACGCGTCCATGACGTGAAGAATTACATCAAGCAGGGCAAGCTCTGGCAGGCCTTCGAATCAGAGGAAAAGGTCGTCCTGCTGATCGACGAGATCGACAAGGCCGATATCGAGTTTCCGAACGACCTGCTGCAGGAACTCGACAAGATGGAGTTCCACGTCTACGAGACCGGCGAAACGATCCGCGCGCGTCACCGCCCGATCATCATCATCACCTCGAACAACGAAAAGGAACTGCCCGACGCCTTCCTGCGCCGCTGTTTCTTCCATTACATCCGCTTCCCCGACGCTGACACGATGAAGAAGATCGTCGAGGTGCACCATCCCGGCATCAAGGAACAGCTGCTGACCACGGCGTTGACCCAGTTCTACGAAATCCGCGACATGTCCGGGCTGAAGAAGAAGCCGTCGACCAGCGAGGTTCTGGACTGGCTGAAGCTGTTGCTGGCCGAGGATCTGGAAGCCGAGGACCTGAAGCGCGACGGCGCCAATGCGCTGCCGAAACTGCACGGGGCGCTGTTGAAAAACGAACAGGACGGGCACCTGTTCGAACGGCTGGCCTTCTTGGCGCGCAGCCAGCGCTGACCCCCAGCCCGGCGGATTGTGCCGCCGCGATCAACAGCCTGTTTCAGGCTTCCGGCGGCGCGGGTCATACTCGCGCCCCATTTCGCCGATAGGGTGCATTTATTCGGGATGCACGGGGCGTCCCCCGCCTTCGCGTCAGATTTCTGACGCGGGCGTCAGGCATTTTGCAGCCTTGAAAGTCGAAAGTATGGTATCAATTGATTTCCCATTGAGCCGGACCGGGGGCGGAACAGGATGAACATACCGCGTTTGCTGCTGCCGCTGTGCTTTGCCCTTGGCGCCTGCATGTCCACCGCCCCGACCGAAATGCCGACGCGGGCCTCGACCGACACGGCGCCGATGCTGCCGCCGATGAAAACCTTTTCCAAGACGCGACCCGATGCGCCGGCGGCGTCGAACGCCGATATCGCGCGGGATTTCCTGGACCTCGCGTTCCGGCTGGAATCGGGGCGCGAATTGCCGGTGCTGACCCGCTTCGAGGGTCCGATCACCCTGCGCGTCACCGGAAAGGCGCCGATCAGCCTTGGTATCGACCTGGAAAACCTGCTGTCGCGTCTGCGCCGCGAGGCTGGGATCGATATCCGCATGGCCCGCTCGAACTCTGCGTCGATCACCATCGAGGCGGTCAGCCATGACCAGATTCGCAAACAGCTGCCGCAGGCCGCCTGTTTCGTGGTCCCGAACGTGTCGAGCCTTGCCGAATATGCCGGTGCCCGCCGGGCAGCACGCACCGACTGGTCCCGGCTGGCCACGCGCGAAAGGCTGGCCATCTTCGTCCCCGCCGACGCGCCACCGCAGGAATTGCGAGATTGCCTGCACGAGGAACTGGCGCAGGCGCTCGGGCCGTTGAACGACCTCTATCGGCTGCCCGACAGCGTGTTCAACGACGACAACGTGCACACGGTCCTGACCGGCTATGACATGCTGATCCTGCGGGCGTTCTATTCGCCGCAACTGCACTCGGACATGCGACGGGATGAGGTTGCCGCGCGGCTGCCAAATATCCTGGCGGCGCTGAACCCGGCGGGTACGCGCCGGTCGTCGCTCTACTTGCCGGAAACCCCGCGCAGCTGGATCGACGCGATTCAATCCGCACTTGGCCCTGGAAGCAGCGCTGCGGCCCGCCGCGCCGCCGCGCAGCGGGCACTCAAAATCGCGCGCGCGGAAGGCTGGACCGATCACCGCCGCGCCTTTTCGCACTACGCGCTTGGCCGGCTGACGCAGAATCACGACGCCGATATCGCCCTGTCGCAATTCCGCACGGCGCAAAAGTATTATGCGCAATCCCCCGGCACCCGGCTGCACAGCGCCCAGGTGGCGCAGCAACTGGCCGCCTACGCGGTCAGCGAAGGCCGCGGGCAGGCGGCGCTGGACATCATCGACCCGTATCTGGACATCGCCGCCCAGCATGAAAACGCGGCGCTGTTGTCGACCCTGCTGCTGCTGCGCGCCGAGGCGCTCGACCTGCTGGGGCGTACCAACGAGGCGCGGCTGGTCAGGCTGGACAGTCTGGGCTGGGCGCGCTACGGGTTCGGGGCCGACTGGGCGGTGCGGGCCAAGCTGAAGGAAATCACCGCATTGAGCCCGCTGAAGAGGAGCAACGGGCAACTATGATCGTAATCGCAGGAGCAATTCTGGGGGCGCTTTTCGGGGCGTTTCTTGCCAAACGGCGCAATGGCAAGGGGCTGGACATGCTGCAATATGCGGCCGGATACGCCATTTTGTTCATGATCGTGGGCCTGTTCATCACCATCTTCGTCCATCGCGCCGCGGTGTAAGCACATGTTCCTGCCGTTCTTTGAAAATCTGAGGAAAGGCGGTGTGCCGGTTTCGCTGCGCGAATACCTCAGCTTTCTGGAAGGCATGAAGGCGGGGCTGGTCACCTATGACGTTGACGGGTTCTACTACCTTGCCCGCGTGGCGATGGTGAAGGACGAACGCAACCTCGACAAGTTCGACCGCGCCTTCGCCGCGACCTTCGAAGGATTGGACAACATCCAGCTGGGCGATGTTCTCGAAGCTGTCGACATTCCCGCCGACTGGCTGGAAAAGATGGCAGAGAAGCACCTCAGCGAGGAAGAAAAGGCCGAGATCGAGGCCATGGGCGGCTTCGACAAGCTGATGGAAACGCTCAAGAAACGGCTCGAGGAACAAAAGGACCGCCACCAGGGCGGTAACAAATGGGTTGGCACCGCCGGCACCTCGCCCTTCGGCGCCTATGGCTACAATCCCGAAGGGGTGCGGATCGGCCAGAAGGAAAGCCGCCACCAGCGCGCGGTCAAGGTCTGGGACAAGCGCGAATTCAAGAACCTCGACGGCGACGTGGAACTGGGCACCCGCAACATCAAGGTGGCGCTGAAACGGCTGCGCCGCTGGGCCCGCGACGGGGCGCATGACGAACTGGACCTCGACAACACGATCCGGGCGACGGCCGAACATGGTTATCTCGACGTGAAAACCCGGCCAGAGCGGCGCAACGCGGTGAAGGTGCTGCTGTTTCTCGACGTCGGCGGATCGATGGACCCGCATATCAAGGTGCTGGAAGAACTGTTTTCGGCCGCCAAGTCCGAATTCAAGCACATGGAGCATTTCTACTTCCACAATTGCCTCTACGAAGGGGTGTGGAAGGACAACCGCCGCCGCTGGGACGCCCAGACCCCGACCTGGGACGTGATCCATACCTACGGGTCCGATTACAAGTGCATCTTCGTCGGCGATGCCTCGATGTCTCCTTACGAAATCGCCTATCCGGGCGGCGCCAACGAGCATTGGAACGCCGAAACCGGCGAGACGTGGCTGCAACGCGCGCGCGAACAGTGGCCGTCACATATCTGGATCAACCCGGTGCCCGAGAAATACTGGAGCTACACCCAGTCGATTTCGATGATTTCGGACATTTTCGAGGGCCGCATGGTGCCGATGACACTGGAAGGGATCGAACGCGGCATGAAGGATCTGACGCGCTGAGGCAGTTGCCCTTTCACCCGCCCTGCCCCATATCTTTGACATGTTGCGTTTTACCCCGATCCTACTGGCCCTGCTCTATGGCATCGCGATGTACCGGTTTTCCGCCTGGCGCACCGCGAAGGAGCTGGATGCGAAATCCACCGAACTGGCCGATCCCGAGCTGAAGCGGGTGACCGATCGGCTGGCCGCGGCGCTGGAACTGCCGCGCATCCGGGTGAACCTTTACGAAATCGCGCCGGTGAACGGACTGGCCGCGCCCGACGGACGGATTTTCATCACCCGCGGATTTTACGACAAGTTCCGCCAGGGCGTCGTCACGGCCGAGGAAATGGCCAGCGTCATCGCGCACGAACTGGGGCACGTCGCCCTGGGCCATTCGCGCCGCAGGATGATCGATTTTTCCGGCCAGAACGCGCTGCGCACCGCCTTGGCGATGGTGCTATCGCGGATCTTGCCGGGGATCGGTGGTTATATCGCCAGCGGTCTGATGACACTGCTGTCGGCGCGCCTGTCGCGGTCGGACGAATACGAGGCCGACGAATACGCCGCCGCGTTGCTGACCAAGGCCGGCTTCGGGACGGAGCCGCAGAAATCGCTGTTTCGCAAGCTCGAGGCGCTAACCCAGTCGAACGCGGGCGCCGCCCCGGCCTGGCTGCTGAGCCATCCGAAGACGCCGGAACGGATAAAGGCGATCGAGAAGTTGGAAGCGCGCTGGCAGGGTTAGGGATCAAGCCTAACGGCTGAGTGCCAATACCTGTTTTGCCCAGCCAGGGCCTTACCCAACCTCGGCAGCTTCGCCTTCTTCATCAGCTTGCGGACCTCCCAAGGCTCACCGGACAGCCGTTCGGCCTCAAGCCGCACCTGTTCCACCACGCCGGCCACCAATTCGGGCTGCGCCTGCCAGATGCCGTGCAAAAAACCGTCCGGGTCCTGCCGCGCCAGACCTTCCTCGGCCAGGACGTTGCGCGGGAAATCCTGCGCGTTCAGCGTCAGGATCAGGTCCGCGCTGCCCGCGATGGCGGCGGCCAGAACATGTGTATCGGCCGCATCGGGCAGCCACAGCCGGTCTTCCAGCGACGGCTTCCAGCGCACCTCGGCCTTGGGCCACGCGGCCCGCAGCATCGCGATCTCGCCGCGTGCCTGCGCCTCGCCGCCGGGGCCCAGCTTGCGCGCGGCGCGGGCCCATTCTTCCAGTATGCGGGCCGACCAGAGCGGCGTGAACACGCCTGCCCGCGCCACGCCCAAGAGCACCTCGCGCATCACCGTGGGATAGATCACGCAGGTGTCGAGCAGCACCTTCATAGCCGGAAGAACAGCGACTTCAGATAGCCGCTTTCGGCAAGTTGCGGCATCAGCGGATGGTCCGGCCCGGCGAAACCGGTATGGATCAGCTGAGCCTGCCGCCCGGCCCGGCCGATGCCGCGCACCGAAGCGCCGCGGAACTTGGCCAGATCGGCGGCATGGGAACAGGAACACAGCACAAGGTAACCGTCCTCGGCCACCAGCGGCGCGGCCAGCCGCGCCACCCGTTCATAGGCGCGCAAACCGGCCTCCAGTGCGGGTTTCGAGGGCGCGAAAGCGGGCGGATCGCAGACCACGACGTCGAATTTCGCGCCTTCCTCGCCGAGGGACGTCAACACGTCGAACGCGTCGCCCTTGCGGGTGGAAAACTTGTCGGAAACGCCCATCGCCTCGGCCCCGGCGGCTGCCAGCGACAGCGCCGCTTCGGACCCGTCGACCGCCAGCCCGCTGGCCGCACCGCCGGCCAGCGCGGCAAGGGAAAAACCGCCGACATGACTGAACACGTCCAACACCCGCGCGCCCCGCGACAGCCGAGCCGCGAAGGCATGATTTGGGCGCTGGTCAAAGAACAGGCCCGTCTTCTGCCCACCGGTCAGGTCGGCCATGTAGATCGCACCGTTCATCGGCACCGGGATCGGTGCCTCGGGCGCGGAACCGCGCGCCACGGCGGTTTCATTGTCCAATCCTTCCAGCTGCCGGGCACGGCCGCTGGCGTTCTTGATCACCGTCTTGACGCCAGTGACCGCGACCAGGGCATCGGTCAGCGCCTCGAAGGCGGTATCGGCCCAGGCCGCGTTCGGCTGCACCACCGCATGGTCGCCGAACCGGTCGATCACCACGCCGGGCAGGCCATCGGCCTCGGCATGGACCAGCCGGTAGAACGGGTCTTCGAACAGCCGTTCGCGCAAGCTGAGCGCCTTGGACAGTCGTTTTTCGAACCAGTCCCGGTCGATCACCGCCTGCGGATCACGGTCCAGCATCCGGCCGATGATCCGCGATTCGGGATTGACCGCCACCACGCCCATCGGCTGCCTGTCGCCATCTTCCAGCACGGCAAGCGTGCCCGGCGCGATCTTGCGGGTACGGCGGTCGGTGACCAGTTCATTGTCATAGATCCAGGGAAACCCGTGCCGGATGGCGCGGGCATTGGCCTTGGGTCTGAGGCGGATAACGGGATAAGAGGGTGTTGTCATGGCGCCCTCTTAGCCTTGTTCGTCAGATTGGGAAAGGGTCAGCCTTGCGCAGCGGTTTCCAAACCAGCGACCAGTTCGGTCACGCCCTTCGGAGCGGAACCGGACGCGGCCAGTTCCTGGGTGATCACGTTGGCCAGGTGCCGGGTGATCCGCAGCTTCTGCGTCAGGCCCTGCTGTTCCGCCGCAAGGGCCTTGGAGCCGCCGTAGCCGCGCAGGTCAGCCTTGACCTCGTATGTCGGCACGATCACCTCGCCGGTGACCGGGTTGCGCACGGTCATGTTGAAGGCGATCGAATGCACGCCGCCGATGGTGTAACGGGTCTTTTCGGTCAGCGCGTGGAACCGCAACAGGTCGATATCCACCACCACCGGCAAGGCACCTTGCTGGTTCTGCTGCTGAACCTGGATCAGGCTGTCCTGGAAAATCCGGGCCACCTGTTCGTGACGGTCCCCCATAGCATCACCGCGCCAGACGATATCGCCCATCGGGTAATACATGTTCGCTTCGGACACGCGCAGCGACCGCGACACCTTGATGTTGTAATCGGCCAAGGCCACGACCGGCGCGGCGGGCAACATCTGCGGCGCTTCCAACGGAATGTTCCGCGACGCGGTGTCGACCGAAGCGCAGGCCGAAAGGCCCAGACCGATTGCCAGAATGATCCCAGTACGAATTTTTTTCATTGCCCCATCTCCTTAGGCCAGTCCCCCAGGCCTTTGTGGTATGGGCCATATCTCCTGCCGAAATCGGGCAGATTTTGGGCCAATTCAAAGCGCAACCGGGATCATTCCACGGCGCTTGCCAGAACCCTATGCACCGGAGATGGTGACCGGCGCACCGCGACGCAACGCCGGATTGCAAACCGGTCTTCGGTCGGGTCAGGCAGGTTTCCCATCTGCCGGAAAACCCATCGCCGCCGCCCCCGGAACGCGCAGAAGCTCGGCCCTGCCCTGCCTGCCGGGGCCGGACCGGCAGGCCACTTGTGCCGTTACCGCTAACTCCGTATAGAATCCCCGGATACCGGAGAGATATCCATGCCGCAGCTGAACGATATGATTTCGCGGGTCACCGATCGCATCCGTGAAAGAAGCCTTGAGAGCCGATCGACCTATCTGAAACGGATGCAGCAGGCGGCCGAGGAAGGTCCGCGGCGGGCGCATCTGACCTGCGGCAACCAGGCCCATGCCTTTGCCGCGATGGGGTCGGATCAGGCCACCCTGATCGATGCCCACGCGCCCAACCTCGGGATCGTCACCGCCTATAACGACATGCTGTCGGCGCATCAGCCGTTCGAACGCTTCCCCGCCCTGATCCGCGACGCGGCACGCAAAGCCGGGGCCACCGCGCAGGTCGCTGGCGGCGTCCCGGCGATGTGCGACGGGGTCACGCAGGGCCAGGTGGGGATGGAACTGTCGCTGTTTTCGCGCGACGTGATCGCGCTCGCCGCCGGGGTGGCGCTGTCGCATAACACCTTTGACGCGGCGCTTTACCTCGGCGTCTGCGACAAGATCGTGCCGGGGCTGGTGATCGCGGCGGCGACCTTCGGCTACCTGCCGGGGATATTCCTGCCCGCCGGGCCGATGACAAGCGGGCTGCCCAATGACGAAAAGGCGAAAGTGCGCCAGCAATTCGCCGCCGGCGAAATCGGCCGGGACGAGCTGATGGAGGCGGAAATGGCCTCTTACCACGGGCCGGGCACCTGCACCTTCTACGGCACCGCCAATTCCAACCAGATGCTGATGGAATTCATGGGGCTGCACCTGCCCGGGGCCAGTTTCGTCAATCCCAACACGCCGCTGCGCGATGCGCTGACCGTGGCCGGAACACAGCGAGCGCTGGAAATCACCAATCTGGGCAATGATTACCGGCCCGTGTCGCAGGTGCTGGACGAACGCGCCTTCGTCAACGGCATCGTCGGGCTGATGGCAACCGGCGGATCGACCAACCTGGTACTGCACCTGCCCGCGATGGCGCGGGCGGCAGGGATCCGGCTGAGCCTTGAGGATTTCAACGATATCAGCGCGGTGACACCGTTGCTGGCCAAGGTCTATCCCAACGGATTGGCCGACGTGAACCATTTCCACGCCGCAGGCGGTCTGGGCTACATGATCGGGCAATTGTTACAGGCCGGGTTGCTGCACGAGGACGTCATGACCGTCGCGGGCGACGGGTTGGAGCGCTACACCCAAGACCCCAAGTTGAAGGACGGCCGCGTCGTCTATGAACCCGGGCCGCGCGACAGCCAGAACGACAAGATCCTGCGCCCGGTGGATCAGGCGTTCCAGCCCACCGGCGGGTTGCAGCAGCTCAAGGGCAACTTGGGCCACGGCATCATGAAAGTGTCCGCCGTCGCGCCGGATCATCAGGTGATCGAAGCCCCCGCCCGCGTATTCCACAGCCAGGATGCAGTAAAAGCGGCATTCAAGGCGGGCGAATTCACTTCCAACACCGTTGTGGTGGTGCGCTTTCAGGGACCGCAGGCCAACGGCATGCCCGAATTGCACGGGCTGACCCCGACGCTGGCCGTCTTGCTGGATCGCGGGCTGAAGGTGGCGCTGGTCACCGACGGACGGATGTCGGGCGCCTCGGGCAAGGTGCCCGCCGCCATCCATGTCAGCCCCGAAGCCAAGGCGGGCGGTCCGCTGGCGCGGGTGCAGGATGGCGATATGATCCGCGTCGATGCGGTCACCGGCGTGCTGCAAAACCTCAGCGAAGGCTTTGCCGACCGGCCCGCCGCGCACCCCGATCTCAGCGACAACAGCCACGGAATCGGCCGTGAATTGTTCGAAACCTTCCGCCAGAATGTGGGCCTCGCCACCGACGGCGCGGCCGTTATCGTTTAGGAAATCGTCATGACACCGCAGGACGCCAGCAGCTTCACTGAATCCCTTTGCCACCGCGCCCCGGTCATCCCGGTTCTGGTGGTCGATGACATTGACACCGCCATCCCGCTGGCCGAAGCCCTGGTCGAGGGCGGCCTGCCCGTGCTGGAGGTCACCCTGCGCACGCCGGTGGCGATGTCGGTGATCCGGGAAATGTCGCAGGTCGCGGGCGGGATCGTCGGCGCCGGAACCGTGCTGACGCCGGAAGATGCCGAAAACGCCAAGGCGGCGGGCGCGCAATTCGCCGTGTCGCCCGGTGCCACCAACCGTTTGCTGGACGCGTGTGAAGACATCGGCCTGCCGCTGCTGCCGGGCGCAGCGACCGCCAGCGAAGCGATGGCATTGCTGGAACGCGGCTACTCGACACAGAAATTCTTCCCCGCCGAAGCCGCGGGCGGGGCGGCGATGTTGAAATCGCTCGCCGCGCCGCTGCCGCAGATCCTGTTCTGCCCGACCGGCGGCATCAGCCATGCGAACGCGCATGACTACCTGGTTCTGCCCAACGTCGCCTGTGTCGGCGGCAGCTGGGTCGCGCCCAAGGATCTGCTCCGGTCGGGCGACTGGGGCAGGATTGCCGCGTTGGCGAAGGAAGCCAGCCGCCTGCACTGAATGCCCCGGGGCGGACTGGTGTGCGTTTTTCGCTGGCCCCGCCCGGCAATTCGGCTAACCTGAACGGGAATTGAACCAACGTGATAGTTTGCCAGATAACGGTTCCATATCCCGCCCCGCCTTCGACGCCAAAGGCCTGACCAAGGTCTATGGCGAAGGCAGCGCCGCCGTTCACGCCCTGCGCGGGGTGGATCTGACGATTCCCGAAGGCGAATTCGTGGTCCTGCTGGGCCCCTCGGGCAGCGGCAAGTCGACGCTTCTCAACATTCTTGGCGGGCTCGACCGGCCGACCGAGGGCAGCGTTCATTTCGAAGATAAAAGCCTGACCGACATGAACGACGCCGAACTGACCCGCTACCGGCGCGATCATGTCGGCTTCGTGTTCCAGTTCTACAACCTGATGCCCAGCCTCAACGCGCGCGAGAATGTCGAACTGGTGACCGAAATCGCCCGCAATCCGATGGATGCGTCCGAAGCGCTGGCTCTGGTCGGGCTGGATCAGCGCGAAACCCATTTCCCGTCGGAAATGTCGGGCGGCGAACAGCAACGGGTCGCCATCGCGCGTGCGGTTGCGAAACAGCCGACGGTGCTGTTCTGCGACGAACCCACCGGTGCGCTGGACAGCACCACCGGCCGCGCGGTGCTAAAGGTTCTGACCGACGTGAACGAAAAGCTGGGCACCACCGTCATAATTGTCACCCATGCCGCCAGCACCGCACAACTGGCCGACAGGGTGATCCATTTCGCCGACGGAACGATCCGCGAAGTGGTGCTGAACGAAACCAAGCTGACCGCGGAAGACATAGAATGGTAGGCCCGCTGGACCGGAAGCTGTTACGCGACCTGGTCCGGATCAAGGGACAGGCGGCGGCGATCGGTCTTGTAATCGCGCTTGGCGTGATGATGCTGGTGATGATGACCGGGCTGGTCAACACGCTGGAGGAAACCCGTCGCGCCTATTACGACCGCTACCGGCTGGCGGATGTCTTTGCCCCGGTGATCCGGGCGCCGGAAAGGATGACCGAACGGATCGCCGCCCTGCCCGGCGTCGCCGCGGTGCAAAGCCGGGTGTCCGGCGCGGCATTGATCGACATGGCGACGGGCGAATTGCCGGTCCGTGCCCAGGCCCTGTCGCTGCCCGATAACGGCGCGCCACGGCTGAACGACATCTACCTGACCTCGGGCCGGTTGCCTGAACGGGGCCACAGTGATGAAATCGTGATCCTGGAAGGTTTCGCCAAGGCGCGCGGCCTGCTGCCAGGCGACAGGATCACCGCCACGATGAACGGGGCCAAGCGGCAATTCCGCATCGTCGGCTTCGCGCAATCGCCGGAATTCCTCTACAGCACCGCGCCCGGGGAACTGGTCCCCGACGATGCGCGTTTCGCCGTGATCTGGATGCGGCGCGCCGCCCTGGGCGCGGCCTATGACATGCAGGGCGCGTTTTCTGAGGCGCTGATCTCTTTGACCCGGGACACCAACCCGCGGGCCGTGATCGCCGCCGTCGACCGGCTGCTGGCCCCTTATGGCGCCGTCGGCGCCTATGCACTGTCCGATCTCTATTCCAACCGTTTCATCAGCGAGGAAATCCGGGGACTGCGGGTTTCCACGGCGTCGATTCCGCCGATCTTTCTCGGGGTGGCGGCGTTCCTGCTTTATATCGTGATTTCGCGGATGGTGCAGGCCGAACGGGAACAGATCGGGCTCCTCAAGGCCTTCGGGTATTCCAGTTGGGAGGTCAGTTTTCACTATCTCAAACTGGTGCTGGTCATCGCCGTTTTGGGCGCCATCGTCGGGTCCGTCGCCGGCGTCGCGGCGGGGTCGTCGCTGGCCGTGGTCTACCAGCTTTATTACAAGTTTCCCTTCCTCGTTTTCGCGATCGATCCGCGCAGTTTCGTGATCGGCTTCGCGACCTCGATCCTGACGGCGTCGACCGGCAGCCTGTTCGTGCTGCGCGGGGTGTTCAAACTGACGCCGGCGGTGGCGATGCGCCCGCCCGCCCCGCCGGATTATTCCCGTGCCTACGACCTAGCCGGGGCGATGAAGCGCTGGCTGGACCAACCTGCCCGCATGGTGCTGCGCCGGCTGAGCCGCTACCCGGGGCGGATGCTGGGCGGGGTGATCGGCATCGCCTCGGGGCTGGCGCTGTCGGTGGCGACCCTGACCATGATGGCGGGTTTCAATGAAACCATCGACCTCAGCTTCACGGTTCTCGACCGGTCCGACATGACCGTGGTCTTCACCTCCAACCAGCCGCCCAAGGCATTGCTTGAACTGGGCCGCATCCCCGGCGTCGAACATGTCGAACCGATCCGCGTCGCCTCGGCGGTGCTGCGCAACGGCACCTACAGCTATCGCGGCGCGCTCGAGGGGCGGCCGGAACTATCAGTTCTGAACCGGGTGATCGATACCGATTTCCGCCAGGTCCCGATGCGGCGCGAGGGGTTGATCCTGTCCCAGACCCTGGCCGATATCCTGCATGTCGGCCCCGGCGACTGGATCGAGGCCGAGATCCGCGAAGGCCGCCGCCCGGTGCTGCGCCTGCCGGTGATCGGCACCGCACAGACGCTGACCGGCGCGCCCGCCTATATGGAAATCACCGCGCTGAGCCGCGCGCTGCAGGAACCGCAACAGGTGTCCGGCGCCTACCTGACCATCGACGAAGACCATACCGGGCAGATATTCGAACGGATCAAGGGCATGCCCCGGGTCGCCGGGGCGACCTTGAAGGAAGATGCCCGCAACGCACTGATCGAGATCATGAATACCGGGCCGGCATCGGTGCGTTTCGTGATGCTTGCGGTGGCCGCGGTGATCACCTTCGGCATCGTCTACAATGCCGCCCGGATTGCCCTGGCCGAACGGATGCGCGACCTGGCCAGCCTACGGGTGATGGGGTTCACCAGCGGCGAAACCTCTTTCGTGCTGCTGGGCGAGCTGGGGGCGGTGACGCTGGCCGCCTTGCCGCTGGGATCGCTGTTTGGCTACGGCTTGACCTATCTCATGGTGAAAGGATTCAGCACCGATATCTACCAGATACCGGCCATCTTCAGCCCGTCCAGCCACGGCACCGCGATCATCGCTGTGCTGGTGTCGGCGGCGATATCGGGCTGGCTGGTGAAACGTGACCTGGACCGGGCCGACCTGGTCGAGGCGCTGAAAACGCGGGAGTGAACGGATGGCAGCGAAGAAATACACGCGCCGGATCATCAGCCTTGTCGTCGCCGTGGGGCTGGCCGGGGCGCTGACCTATGCTTTCTGGCCGCGCGCCGCGCTGGTCGATATGGGCACCGTCATCGAGGGACCGATGCAAGTGACGATCGACGAGGAAGGCCGTACCCAGGTGCATGACCCCTACACCGTGTCGACCCCGGTGACGGGTCGGTTGCTGCGGGTCGAGGTCGATCCGGGCGACGAAGTGACCGCGCAGGAAACCGTGGTGGCGCGGATGCTGCCGACCACGTCCACGGTGCTGGATGCGCGATCGCGCGAACAGGCCCGGGCCACCGTCACCGCCGCCGAAGCCGCGCTGCGCGTGGCCGAGGCCGCGGTAAACAAGGCCCGCGCCGACCGCGACCTGGCCGCGGCGAACCTGGCCCGGACCCAGAAACTTTTCGACAGCGGCATCTCGAGCCAGGCCGCGCTGGACAACGATGCCCGCGCCGCGCGGGCGGCGGAAGCGGCGCTCGATACCGCGCGGGCGGCGATTTCGATGCGGGTGGCCGAGCTGAACAATGCACAGGCCGCGGCGCGGAATTTCGATGGCGCCGGGTCCGACACATCCGAGAATTCCGCTGCCGACGAAGTCCACCCGCTGCTTGCGCCGATTTCGGGCCGTATCCTGCAGGTGCTGCAACGGTCCGAAACCACCCTGCCCGCCGGCACGCCGATCTTGGAAATCGGCGATATCCGCAACGATCTGGAAGTGCTGTCGGAAATGCTGTCGACCGACGCGGTGCAGATCGCGCCGGGCGATACCGTCATCATCGATCAATGGGGCGGCGACACGCCGCTGAACGGCGTGGTGGCGCGGATCGAACCGCGCGGCTTCACCAAGGTGTCCGCGCTCGGGGTCGAGGAACAGCGGGTGCGCGTGACGATCCGCTTCACCGACCCGCCCGAGGCGCGCGCCGGGCTGGGCCACGGGTTCCGGGTCGAGGTGCGGGTGGTGACATGGTCTTCGGACAAGGCGCTGATCGTGCCGGCGGGGGCGCTGTTCCGCCAGGGCGGGAACTGGGCGATCTTCGTGGTCGAGGATGGCGTCGCACGCGCGCGCCCGGTCGAGATCGAGGCGAATAACGGACTGCAGGCAGCGATCACCGACGGGATAGCAGACGGCGACACGATCGTGCTTTACCCGCCCGCCGGGCTGGAGGACGGGCAGAAGGTGGCGCAGCGGGCGGCGTACTGAGCGAGAGCCCCGAAAATCGCGCATGACGCTGTAATAAAAGCCAAAAATGGTCATTTGCAACAAACGCAGCGACAGACCGTTCCGTACGCCGTTTGCCTAAACATAACGGCAGACTATTTCCTTAGAAGAAGATTGTAATCACGTGGCATGCCACAAACCGCCCGTGATGCCGTGGCACGGGGTGCTGTAAGTCAAACAGTTTTTAAGCGGCAGAAGTATTGTAAAATATCTTATTTAGCTAGGAGGAGAAGATGAAACGCTTTGCTGTGACCCTCGCCGCCCTGACGATAGCGGCGCCTGCATTCGCCGAGGGCGTAACAACCTACACTACCGACGCCAGTTTCGAGGATGCCGCATTCGCCGTCGAAAGCGCCATCATCGGGCGCGGGCTGGTCGTTGACTATGTAAGCCACGTCGGCGCGATGCTGGAACGCACCGGGACCGATGTGGGGAGTGATGTCAAACTGTTCGAGGCGGCGGATGTATTCATTTTTTGCTCGGCGGTCACTTCGCGGAACGTCATCGAGGCCGATCTTTTGAACATCGCACATTGCCCCTATGGCGTCTTCGTGGCCGACAAGGGCAACGAGGTCATCGTGGGGTACCGCAATTACCCCGAAGGCGCCATGCAGGAGGTCCAATCCCTGCTGGACGAGATCGCTCAAGAGGCCGTCGGAGACTGAGCCTTCGGCTCATGCACCGATCGGATTTCACCCCGAAATCCGGCGCGGAAAATGACTCACTTTTCGCCGCCCTGCCCCGCCATGTTACGCAATCCACTGCCGACGCTCACCGCGAGGAACAGGATCGCCGCGACGCAGACGATGGTCGGCCCGGTCGGTGTGTCGAACATGAGCGCGCCCTGCAGCCCGCCCAGCACCGAAATCGCCCCGATCAGCGCCGATATCGCCGCCATTGCCTCGGGCGTGCGGGCGAACGGGCGCGCGGCGGCGGGCGGCACGATCAGCATCGCCGCGATCAGCAACACGCCGACCACCTTGATCGCCACCGCCACCACCACCGCCAGCGCCAGGGTCAACACCAACTGTTCGCGCCGGGGGTCGATGCCGCTGGCATGGGCCAGGTCGGGGTTCAGCGTCGCGGTCAGCAGCGCCGACCAGCGCCAGGACACCAGCGCCACGACCAGAACGGCACCGCCCCAGATCACCGCCAGGTCGACCCGTCCCACCGCCAGGATATCGCCGAAGAGATAGGCCATCAGGTCGATCCGCACACCCTTCAGGAACGACACCGCCACCAGCCCGAAGGCCAGCGCCGAATGCGCCATCACACCCAACAGCGTATCCATCGCGAACCCCCGCCCGCTCAGCACGCTGACCGTGGTCGCCATCACCAGCGCAACCGCCAGGGCCCCGGCGAACACCGACATGTTGAAGCTCAGCGCCAGCGCCACACCGAGGATCGAGGCATGCGCGGTCGCATCGCCGAAATAGGCCATCCGCCGCCACACCACGAAACATCCCAACGGCGCCGCCGCCAGCGCCACGCCCAGCCCGGCCAGTGCCGCGCGGGTCATGAAATTGTCCAGTATGTTCATTCCGCGGCCTCGTTGGGGTGGTCATGGTGATCATGCGCATGGTCGTGGTCGCAGCCTTCGTGGCTGTGGTCGTGATCGTGCCGGTACAGCGCCAGCGCCCCGCCGGTGCCAGTTCCGAACAGCGCCCGGTATTCCGGCGCCGAGGCGACGATTTCGGGCGTCCCGTGGCAACAGACATGCCCGTTGAGGCAGATCACCCGGTCGCTGGCGGCCATCACCACGTGCAGTTCATGGCTGACCATCAGCACGGCACAGCCCAATTCTGACCGCACCTCTTCGATCTGGCGGTAGAACGCCGCCGAACCCGGCTGGTCGAGCCCCTGCGTGGCCTCGTCGAGGATCAGCAGATCGGGATCGTCCAGCAGCGCCCGGGCCAGCAACACGCGCTGGAACTGCCCGCCGGACAGCCCGGCCATCTGGCGGGCCGCCAGACCGTGCAGCCCGGCCTTGTGCAGCGCCGCCTCGATCGCGCCGCGCGACACCCTCTTCGGCAGGCCAAGAAACCGCGCCACGGTCATCGGCAGCGTCGGATCGATATGTAGCTGTTGCGGCACGTAACCGACCCGCAGCCCCTTGGCCCGCTCGATCCGTCCCGCAACGGGCTTCAACGCCCCGATGATGGTTTTCATCAGTGTCGATTTGCCCGATCCGTTCGGTCCGACCACCGTCACGATTTCGCCCCGGTCGATGTGAAAATCCACATCCGACAGCGCCAGAACGCCGCCTTGACGGACGCTCAGTCCGGTGATTTCGATCAGGTGGGTCATGCCCCGCCAGCCTTTTTCCTTCTGCAGGCCGGGCACAGGCCCTCGGCTTCGACCACCGCCTGTTCGATCTCGAACCCGGCCTCCTCGGCGGCCGCTCCGAGATCGCCCTTGGACGGTTCCGCCGCCGCCTCGACCACTGCCCCGCATTCACGGCAGATCAGGAAGGCCGGGGTGTGACTTTCGCCCGGATAGGTGCAGGCGGTGAAGGCATTGAGACGCTCCACCTTGTGCGCGAACCCGTGCTTCACCAGGAAATCCAGCGCCCGGTAAGCGACCGGCGGCTGCGATCCCAGCCCCTCGGCCCGGAGCGTGTCGAGGATTTCGTAAGCCCCCATCGCCCGGTGTTCGGACAACAGGATTTCTATCACCCGCCGCCGCACCGGGGTCAGTTGCAGCCCCTTTGCCTGACAGGCCTCCGCCACGGAGGCGACTCCGTCGGCCATGCAATGGGCGTGATCGTGTTTTTCAAATCCGAGGGCGTTCATGCGTCTTCCAGACTTATCCGTTTTTTCGGCTTGTAATGTTATATTATTCCAAATACAAGCCGCCCCGACATGTTATAAGATAACAAAGGTGGACCCAAAAATGCTGAAGCCCGGCCTCGCCCTTCCCCTGATCGTCCTGGCACAAGCCACGCTGGCCGAGGTGCCGCAGGTGGTCACCGATATCGCCCCGATCCAGTCTCTGGCGGCACAGGTTATGGGGGATCTGGGCGGCCCCGCGATGATCGTGGAGCCGGGAGCCTCACCGCATGGCTACGCGCTGCGCCCGTCGCAGGCGCGGGCGCTGGAACAGGCCGACCTGGTGTTCTGGGTCGGTCACCCGCTGGCGCCGTGGTTAGAAACGCCGCTGGAACGTCTGGCCAGGCGGGCGACCATCGTCGAACTGCTGGAAACCGAAGGGACGATCGAACGACCGTTCCGCGCAACCGCCGTTTTCGCCCCCGATCATGGCGAGGACAGCCACGAGGACCACACGGACGAATCACATCAAGACGATGGCCACGAAGATCACGACCATGCCGGCACCGACCCGCATGCCTGGCTCGACCCGGAAAACGCGAAGGTCTGGCTCGGCGCGATGGCCGAGGCGCTGGCGCAAGCCGACCCCGAACATGCCGATACCTACCGCAGGAACGCCAAGGCCGCGCAGGACGATCTGGACCTTCAGATCGACCGGATAGAGGCGGTGCTGCGTCCGGTATCCGACCGCCCCTTCGTGGTATTCCATGACGCCTATCAGTATTTCGAAACCCGGTTCGGCCTGGCCGCCAGCGGCGCGATTTCGCTGAGCGACGCCTCGGCTCCCAGCCCGGCCCGGGTCCAGGATATCCGCGACGAAATCCAGCAGTACGGCGTTGTCTGCGTGTTTTCCGAACCGCAGTTCAATCCCGGCCTCGTCGCCACCGTGTTCGAAGGCAGCAACGCCCGCACCGCCGTGATCGACCCGATGGGCACGCAGCTGGAAACCGGCCCGTCACTTTACGGCGCGCTGCTGGATCAATTGGCCGGGCAGATGGCCGGATGCCTGAAAAAATGACCGGTTCAGGGGAATTGCAGAACACCAATCGACGGGGACCGTTCTGAATTCACGGGAAACATCGTTGCGAAACGTCGTAGTGTGAAGGACATTCATCGCTTCGTTTCGCGACGCGCACCGATTTCCGCGGTCACCGCCAAAACCAACATTGCAATGGCAAGTATGATGAGCAGGCCCGAAACGGCCCATCCCCCGAACACCAGAAACACGTAAAACGCAAAAAGCACGCTCGCGAAAAAGTCCGGTATATTTTCGCAATGCGCCGACGTTGAACTCGCGACGCATCCTCCCAGATATCCGATCAACCACAGGAGAAGCGGGAATCCGAGTATCCCCAAGGCCCAAAGGGTCAGCCAGCGACCGTTTTTGCTTTTGAAGCGAAATCCAAACACTGCACATCTCCTGATACCAGGCCATTTACCAGTGACGAACCATTGTATGTCAAACGTCGTTGGATCAGATACCAGCAATGGAATCGCCCTACGAAGCAATCGGTTGCCCCAGTATCGAAACCTGAGGTCCCCTTGGACCGGGCCCAAATCGAAGTGATATTCCACGGCCGAACGGCGCCCCACCGCGCAAAACATCGCTTTATTTTCCAGAACCGGATGGAGCTTGATGGACAGAGCGCTTATCCTGATTTTGAAATTCCCTGTTACTTCAAGCTTTGGCGATTCCATTGCGACACCTATCCACCCTTCTGCTTTGCGCGGCCCTTGCTGCGCCCGCCCCGGCCACCGCGCTGGACCGGTTGGATTTTTCGTTGCAGGGGGAGGAAAACAAGACCCTTCTCAAGCGGCTGCGCGGCGCCTCTTTGCTGCGTACTGCCAAACGTGAAGGCATCGACGACCCGCAGGACCTGTTTTCGACCGCTCTGGCCGATTACCGGCGGCTGGTCGAAACGCTTTACGCCCTGGGCTACTATTCCGGCATCGTCCATATCCGCATCGACGGGCGCGAAGCGGCGCTGATCCCGCCGCTCAGCCCGCCCCGCGCGATTTCGCAGATCGAGGTCAGCATCGATCCCGGCAAGCCTTTCCGCTTCGGTGAGGTCGACATCGCGCCACTGGCCCGGGGCACGCAACTGCCCGAGGATTTCCGCACCGGCGAACGCGCGCGCGCCGCAACCATCATCGACGCCGCCAGCGGCGCGGTGGCCAGCTGGCGCGATGCTGGCCATGCCAAGGCGCGCGTCAAGACGCAGGATCTGCAAGCCGATCACGCCAACCAGACGCTGACGGCACGGATCGGCCTTGCCCCCGGACCGCAGGTACGCTTCGGC
Source organism: Thalassovita aquimarina (assembly GCF_018219815.1). GTDB lineage: Bacteria > Pseudomonadota > Alphaproteobacteria > Rhodobacterales > Rhodobacteraceae > Thalassobius > Thalassobius aquimarinus. The sequence continues at coordinate 10,802 of NZ_JADMKU010000025.1, read as the reverse complement.
GACCTGATCCTGTCGGGTAACACCAAGGTCCGCTCCGAACGTATCCGTCGCATCGCCGGGCTGCCCACCGGTGAGGTATTTTCCCCCGACGCGCTGGACAAGACCGCGAACCGGCTGCGCCGCACCGGGACCTTCCGCTCGGTCGCGGTGACCGAGGCGGATGATCTGGGCCCCGACAACCGGATGGATATCGGCCTAGCGTTGGTTGACGAGAAACCCCGCCGCTTCGGCGCCGGGATCGAATTGTCGAATTTCGAAGGGCTGGCCGTGTCAGGCTTCTGGATGCATCGCAACTTTCTGGGCGGGGCCGAACGGCTGCGGATCGAGGGCGAGATTTCCGGCATTGCCGGTGAAAGCAGCGGCGTGGATTATGACCTAGGCGCACGGATCGAACGCCCGGCCGCATTCGGGGCCGATACCGTGGGTTTTGCCTATTTCGACATGGCCAGCCTTGATGAACGCGATTACAGCGCCGACACGGTGACCGCCGGGATCGGCGCAACCCGGATTTTTTCCGACCATTTGCAGGGCAGCGTCGAATTCGCCCTGTCCTACAGCGAAACCAACGACGTCTACGGTGCCCGCGACTTCACCCTCGCCAGCCTGCCGATATCGCTGCAATGGGACCGGCGCGACGATATCCTGAACGCGACCCGCGGGCAGTATATCGATGCACGGCTGACCCCATTTGCCGGTCTGAACGGCGAAGCCTCGGGCGCGCAATTGAAATTCGACAGCCGGATCTACCGCCGGATGGATTCCGAGGGTCGGCTGGTGCTGGCCGGGCGGCTGCAGCTGGGATCGGTCGTCGGCACGGCATTGTCGCGGACCGCCCCGACCTACCTGTTCTATTCCGGCGGCGGCGGCACGGTGCGCGGCCAGCCCTATCAATCGCTGGCGGTGGATGTCGGCCCCGGCCGCATCGGCGGGCGCAGCTTTGCCGGGTTGTCGGCGGAAGCGCGGGCGAAACTGACGGACCGGATCAGTATCGTCGGATTTGCCGATGCGGGCTATATCGGCCGCGAAAGCTTCTATGACGGGTCAGGAAACTGGCACTCCGGCGCCGGGCTCGGCGTCCGCTATGACACCTCGGTCGGGCCGATCCGGCTGGATGTCGCAACCCCGCTCAGTGGCGACACCGGTGAAGGCGTGCAGGTTTATATCGGGATCGGGCAGGCTTTCTGATGCGCAAGTTTATCCTTCCCCTGCTTCTGATCGCGCCCCTGTCCGCTCCGGCGCAGGAAAACACCGGCCAGGACGATCGCGGCTATCTCGAGGCGCTGCTGGAGGATTCGCTGTCCAGCCCCGGCGCGCAGGTCGATATCACCGGGTTCGAGGGCGCGCTGAGTTCCACCGCCACCATCGAACGGCTCAGCATCGCCGACGCCGATGGCATCTGGTTGCAACTCGACAACCTGTCGCTCGACTGGAACCGCAGCGCGCTGCTGCGCGGCAATCTGCAGGTGAATGAACTTTCGGCCGGCGAAATCACCTTCGACCGGCTGCCACTGCCCGAAGAAACCGGCCTGCCCGCCGCCGAGGCGCCGGGCTTTGCCCTGCCCGACTTGCCGATCTCGGTCGATCTGGGCAAGCTTTCCGTTGGCAAGGCGACATTGGGCGCCGCGCTGCTGGGGCAGGAGTTGACGCTGTCGCTGAACGGGTCGGCAAAGCTGGTTTCCGGCGCGGGGTCGGCGAACCTGTCTGTCAGGCGGCTCGACGTGGCCGAAGGCGCGCTAGAGTTTTCCGCCAGTTTCTCGAATGAAACCAATATACTGTCACTTGATCTTGACCTGCATGAACCGGCTGGCGGGATCGTGGCCAGCCAGCTATCCCTGCCCGGTGGACCTGCCGTCGACCTGACCGTGAAAGGCGAAGGCCCGGTCGAAGATTTCGCCGCCGACCTGACGCTTGCCACCGACGGGCAGCAAAGGCTGCAGGGCAACCTGACGATGACCGCCACCAGCCGCGACGATCGGCCCGACGCGGTTACCGACCTTGTGTTCGGTGCCGAGATCGGGGGCGACCTCGCACCGCTTTTCGCCCCCGATTACCGCGCCTTCTTCGGCCCCGACATCCGGCTCAGGGCCGAGGGCAAACGGCTGGCCGAGGGCGATCTGCACGTCGACCAGTTGACGCTGAGTGCCGATGCGCTGTCCTTGCAGGGCAAGGCGCGGCTGTCGGCAGAGGGATGGCCCGAACTGCTGCAACTGGACGGGCAAATCCGGCCACGGCAGGGCGATACGGTGCTGCTGCCGCTTTCCGGGCCCGCAACCCGGCTGCGCGCGGCGGAAGTTTCGCTGAACTACGACGCGGCGCAAGGCGATGGCTGGCGCCTGAATGCGTTGCTCGACGGGCTCGAGCGCCCGGATATGCGGCTTGGCGCGGCCCGGGTGACCGGCACAGGCCGGCTGCAGCGCGGCGACGGGTCCAGCCTCGGGCAGGTCGCGGGGCAGATCGACCTGTCAGCCAGCGGGATCGGGTTTACCGATGCCGCCCTGCAGACCGCCATCGGAACGGACCTGCGCGGCAAACTCGGCTTTGACTGGTCCGAAAACGCACCGCTGAACCTGACCGGGATGGAACTGACGGGCGGCGATTACCGAACCGGCGGCGACCTGACGATTTCCGGCATCTCGGACCGGCTGAACATCGTGCTTGCCCCGGACCTGACGGTGAGCGCACAGGACCTGGCGCGGTTTTCGGTGCTCGCCGGACGCAGGCTGGGTGGTGCGGCCAGCGTCGCGATCAACGGTGAAATGCACCCGCTGTCGGGCCGGTTCGAGCTGACCATCGACGGCGAAACCCGCGACCTTGCATTGTCCCAGCCGCAGGTCGATCCGCTGTTGCAGGGGCGCGGAACGCTTCACCTGAACGCCTGCCGCGATGCGAACGGCAGTTCGGTCGAGGACCTGAGCATCGCAACAGATCACGTTGAAATCACGGGCGACGCGCGGCTGCGGACCGGGGCGGGATCGGCAGAACTTGCCGCCCGGATCACCGATCTGGCGCGGGTCGTCGAGGGTATCGGCGGCGCGGCAAAGGCCGAGCTCAGGGCCGATCTGAGCGGTGGACAATGGCAGGTCGACGCCAGGGCCGACGGGCCGGGTGGAGCGCAGGTCGCGGCCGTGGGCAGCGTGGCCGAGGATGCCACGACGATGAACATGGCGCTGACCGGTACCGCACCGCTGGCGCTTGCCAACCGGATATTGCGTCCGCGCCAACTGGCGGGGCTGGCGCGGATCGACCTGCGCCTTGATGGCGCGCCGTCACTGGCCGCGCTTTCCGGCGAAATCAGCACCAGCGGCGCCCGGCTGGCGCTGCCGACCCAGAGGCTGGCGCTGGAGGATATTTCCGGCGCGATCCGTCTGAACGGGGGCAGCGCGGTGATCGACATGTCGGCGGGGGTGTCCTCGGGCGGCCAGATCACGCTTCGCGGTCCGGTATCGCTCTCTCCCGGCTATGCCGCCGACCTGAGCGCCGATCTGACCGCGATCCACCTGACCGACCCGACGCTCTACGACACCACGCTGGACGGGCGCATCGGGATGACCGGGCCACTGTCGGGCGGCGCCCGGATCAGTGGCACCGTGACGCTTGGCGAAACCGAATTTCGGGTGCCCAGCACATCGGGGCCAAGCTATGCCGACCTGCCCGGGCTGAAGCATCGCAACGAACCGGCCGAGGTGCGCCGGGTGCGCAGCTGGGCCGGGCTGATCGAAACCTCCGGCAACGGCGGATCGGGACCGGCCTACGGGCTCGACCTGACGATCCGGGCACCGGCGCGGATTTTCGTGCGCGGGCGCGGGCTGGACGCGGAACTGGGCGGCGGCTTGCAGCTTCTGGGCAGCACCGACAACGTGGTGCCGCAGGGCCGCTTCGACCTGATCCGCGGACGGCTCGATATCCTTGGCAAGCGGCTGACCCTGACCGAGGGGCTGATCCGGCTGCAGGGCGCCTTCGATCCCTATATCCGTTTCGCCGCCGACACGGTGGCGGACGGGACCAGCGTGACGATCGCCATCGACGGATCGGCCAGCAATCCGGGGCTGAAATTCAGTTCCAGCCCGGACCTGCCGGAGGATGAAATCCTTGCCCTGGTGCTGTTCGGGCGCGGCATGTCGTCGATTTCGCCGCTGCAGGCGCTGCGGCTGGGCGCCGCAATCCGCACCCTGTCGGGCGGCGGTGGCGGCGGGCTGACCGGTGACCTGCGCCGGGGGCTGGCGCTGGACGATCTGGACCTGAGCACCAGCGAGGAAGGGGTCACCGAGGCGCGGGTGGGCAAGTATATCAGCGACAATATTTACAGCGAAGTGATCGTGGACACGACCGGCAACAGCCAGATCAACCTGAACCTGCAGATCAGCCCCAGCCTCACCGCGCGCGGCCGGCTGGGATCGGACGGGGAAACCGGCATCGGGGTGTTCTTCGAGAGGGATTACTGAGGGGCGGCGCTTCCGCTTTGCGCCAGGAAACAGCGGTCAGGGCAAAGGCCTGCCGACTATCTGTTTGCGGAACCTGAGTAATGCGCCCAAGGGGCACGGCGGAGACTCAGCGGACGAGAAGCAAGAGCATGATCAATCCGAATACCGCGCCACCTATCAGCAGGTACGTGGGATCCCTGGCGATTGATTCTGCCCAGTAGGACATGTCCCAACTGCCGAAGCCGCCGCCACCGGCGCCACCAGATGTCCCTTCCAAGGCAATTCCATATTCGACCATTGCTCCCTCCCCGAGGGGCACATGCTTCAAAGATAAGTTTAACCGAAAAAGCCGGAATTTCACATAGAAAGCCGGGGGATGAGACGCGCGGTTCCGACATCCGCGTCAGGCTCCGGTGCTTGCCCCGGATAGGATGTTGCGTGATCGCGAAACCCGGTCGCGTACAACCTCGTGCCACGCTCTTGGCGGCCATCCAGTGCACGCGTTCATCCCCCTTGCGCGCGCCCCGCGGTTTCGCCGGGCCGCGGCCCCCTGCCCTCTGCTTCCGGACAGGCTTGAAATCCGCGCCAATTCCGCCATCCTTAAAAAGAACAAAGAGGAAACAAATGTCCGCCGATTTTGCCGTCTGCTACCCGTTGAAACGCGGCCGCGCCCACGAGGCCTGCGGCCCCGGGGCAACCTATTTCGCCGCCACCTGCTGCAATTTCAGCGACAAGCCGGCGTTCTGGATCAGCCCGTCCTGGCAGCAGGGCGGGCTCAACCCCGAAGGGCTGGCCGCCTATTGCGATCCGACCCGACTGCTGCTGGCGCGAGCCGCGAGCCAGATCGACATTCTGGCGGTCGCCGAAGAGGCGCTGCGCTCGGGTGCGGTGGGGCTGGTGGTGGCGGAAATTTACGAACCGCTGTCCCTGACCCATGGCCGCCGGCTGCAACTGGCGGCCGAGGCGGGGCGGACGACCGGGCTGATCCTGACGCCCGACGGCATGGGCAGCAATGCGGCCGAAACCCGCTGGTGCTGCATGCCGCTCAGCGGCGACCGGGACTCGACTCTGCACCGCTGGGATCTTATAAAGAACAAATCAGGAACATTAGAGAATTGGGTGACTCGTTGGGATGCAACGGCGCGTCGTGTCATTGTGGTTTCCAAGGCTGGCGAGCGACCGCGCGCTGCGTCTGCGACCGGTTGAGGCGGCCTTTGCGCTGACCGCCAAGCAAAGCAATACGGACCGGCTGCACTGCCTCGACGCGCGGGCAGAACGGGCCGGGCTGGCGCGCGGAATGACCCTGTCGGATGCCCGCGCCTTGCAGCCCGATCTGATCACCCGCCCCGCCGACGCGCCGGGCGACGCGCGGTTCCTGCGGGCGCTGGCCCGCTGGGCCGGGCGCTATTGCCCCTGGGTGGGGCTGGAAGGTGCCGACGGTCTGGTGCTGGACGTCACCGGGTCGACGCATCTTTTCGGCGGCGAAACCGGGCTGATTGCGGATATGCGGATGCGGCTGAGCCGCGCCGGGATGGAAACCCGGATCGGGTTGGCCGACAGCCGCGGCGCGGCCTGGGCGCTGGCGCATTTCGGCGAAGGCATCGCCGCGCCGGGCCAGCCGTTGCAGGCGCTCGGCGATCTGCCGGTGGCGGCGCTCCGGATCGATCCGAAGCTGGTGATCGGGCTGGAACGGCTGGGGCTGCGCAGTATCGCCGATCTGCACGCCACCCCGCGCGCGCCGCTGGCGCGGCGGTTTGGCAACGGGGTGCTGCTGCGGCTGGATCAGGCTTTGGGCGCCCAGCCCGAACCGGTCACGCCGCTGGCCGATCCACCGCATTACGGCGTGCGGCTGACCCTGCCCGACCCGATCGGGTTGCTGGAGGACGTGCAGGCCGGCGCGGCGCGGTTGCTCGCGCAGCTTTGCAGCAAGCTCAGGCACCATGATCAGGGGGCGCGGGTGCTGCTGCTGACCCTGCGCCGGGTCGATCAGGCCAGCCAGCAGGTCGAATTGCGGCTGGCCCGCCCGATGAACGACCCGCAGGCGATCCTGCCGCTGTTCGACCGCGGACTGGCCGGGATCGAGGCCGGATTCGGCATCGACCAGCTGCGCCTTGCCGCCATTCAGGTCGAGGACCTGCCCCCGGCCCAGATCCAAAGCGCCGTCCGGCAAGACGAAAATGACGGGCTGGCGGCGCTGATCACCCGGATCGGCACGCGGATCGGGCTGGAAAACGTGCAGCGCTTCCTGCCCGCCGACAGCCATATCCCGGAACGCAGTTTCATCATCGCCGCCGCCGCGTTCAGCGACCCCGCGCCATCCTGGCCGCTGCTGCGGCCCCGCCCGCTGCGGTTGTTCCCGCCCGAACCGGTGGCCGGGACCGGCCGCACCCCGCCCGCCCGGTTCCGCTGGCGGCGAATGACCCTGCGCGTCGAACGGCAGGCGGGGCCGGAACGGCTGACCCCGGAATGGTGGCTGGAGGATGAAAGCTGGCGCAGCGGGCTGCGCGATTACTGGCGGGTGGAAACCGCGCAGGGCCGCAGGCTGTGGATGTTTCACACGCCGCAGCATCCCGGCTGGTACGTGCAGGGGGAATTCGCATGACGGACCGGGTCGAAAATGCGCCTTTTCCGGGGGCCGTTGCCGCCTATGCGGAACTCTGCTCCACCTCCAACTTCACCTTCCTCACCGGGGCCTCGCATCCCGAGGAACTGATCACCCGCGCCGCCGAACTGGGGCTGAGCGCGATCGCCATCACCGACCGCAATTCGCTGGCCGGCGTCGTGCGCGCCTATTCGGCGCTGAAGGAACTGCACCGCAGCAGCGCCGGTGCGATCGACATCCGGTCCGAACAGCGCAGCGATGCCTCGTCCCGCCAACCCGTCGGGCCGCGCAATCCGCTGCCGCGTCCCGGCACGCCCGCCCTGCCCCGGCTGATCACCGGCTGCCGCCTGGTGCTGCGCGACAGCCCGGTGGACTGGATCGCCCTGCCCCGCGACCGCGCCGCCTATGCCCGGCTGTCCCGCCTGCTGACGCTGGGCAAGCGCCGCGCGGCAAAAGGCGACTGTCACCTCGACCGGCGCGACCTGCTGGAAGGGGCCGAGGGCATGATCCTGATCGCCCTGCCGCAACAGGGGCTCGGCGGCCCCGCCCCGCGCCACATCGCGGCGCTCCGGCGGCGGTTCCCCGGTCAGGTCTTCCTTGGCGCGGCCCCGCGCTATGACGGCAGCGATCAGGACTGGTTCAACGCCTGCGCCCGCCTGGCGCTGCGGGTGTCGGCGCCGATGGTGGCGGTGGGCGACGTGTTGATGCATCACGGCAGCCGCCGGCAACTGGCCGATGTGCTGACCTGCATGCGCCACAACATCACCATCGACCAGATCGGCACCCGCGCCCTGCCCAATGCCGAACGCCGGCTGAAGGCGCCCGCCGACATGGCGCGGCTTTACCGCAACCATCCCGCCGCGCTTCGCCGCACGTCGGAAATCGCCGGGCAATGCTGCTTCGACCTCGGCGAACTCAGCTATGAGTACCCCGATGAGATTGCCGGGGCGGAGACCCCGCAGGGACGGCTGCGACGTTTGGCCTTCGACGGGCTGGCATGGCGCTGCCCAAACGGCATCCCCGAACGCTACGAGGCAATGGCGCGCAAGGAACTGGCGATGGTCGAAGACCTGGGCTTCGCGGCCTATTTCCTCACCGTGCATGACATCATGGCCCATGCCCGCAGCCTCGGCATCCTGTGCCAGGGGCGCGGGTCGGCGGCCAATTCGATCCTGTGCTGGGCGCTTGGCATCACCGATGTCAGCCCGGAACAGATTTCCATGGTGTTCGAACGGTTCGTGTCGAAATACCGTGGCGAACCGCCCGATATCGACGTCGATTTCGAACATGAACGGCGCGAGGAGGTGATCCAGCATATCTATGAAAAATACGGCCGTCACCGCGCCGGGCTCTGCGCCACCGTCATCCATTTCCGATCCCGCGCCGCGATCCGCGAGGTGGGCAAGGTGATGGGGCTTTCGCAGGATGTCACCGCCGGCCTGTCGGGCCAGATCTGGGGCTATTCCGGCAAGGGGCCGGACCCGGAGCGGATGCGCGACCTGGGGCTGGACCTGCAGGACCGGCGGCTGGCCCAGACCGTGCGGCTGATCCGCGACATCATCGGGTTCCCGCGCCACCTCAGCCAGCATGTCGGCGGCTTCATCATCACCAAGGGGCGGCTCGATGAGCTGTGCCCGATCGAGAACGCCGCGATGGAGGACCGCACCGTCATCGAATGGGACAAGGACGACATCGACGCCTTGGGCATCCTCAAGGTCGACGTGCTGAGCCTCGGCATGCTGAGCTGCCTGCGCCGGTCCTTCGACCTGCTCGAAAGCCATGAGGGCCACCGCCTGTCCATCGCCACCGTGCCGCAAGAGGATGCGGCGACCTATGGCATGCTCGGCATCGCCGACGCGGTGGGCGTGTTCCAGGTGGAAAGCCGGGCGCAGATGAATTTCCTGCCGAGGATGAAGCCCCGGACCTTCTACGACCTGGTGATCGAGGTCGCCATCATCCGCCCCGGCCCGATCCAGGGCGACATGGTGCACCCCTATATCAACCGCCGCCAGGGCCGCGAACGGGTCACCTTCCCTTCGCCGGAACTGGAACGGGTGCTGGGCAAAACGCTGGGCGTGCCGCTGTTTCAGGAACAGGCGATGCAGATCGCCGTGGTCGCGGCCGGTTTCAGCCCGGAAGAGGCGGACCGGCTGCGCCGCTCTCTCGCCACCTTCCGCCGCATGGGCACGATCGGCACCTTCCGCGACAGGTTCGTCGCCGGCATGCTGGCCAATGGCTATGACCAGGATTTCGCCGAACGCTGTTTCGGCCAGATCGAGGGCTTCGGCGAATACGGCTTTCCCGAAAGCCACGCGGCGGCCTTCGCCATGCTGGCCTATGTCTCGGCCTGGCTGAAATGCCACCACCCGGCGATCTTCGCCTGCGCGCTGCTGAATTCGCAGCCGATGGGGTTCTATGCGCCCGCCCAGATCGTGCGCGATGCGCGCGAACACCAGGTCGAAATCCGCCCCATTTGCGTCAACAGCAGCGCCTGGGATAACACGCTGGAACGCCGCGCCGACGGGCAATTGGCGCTCAGGCTGGGGTTCCGCCAGATCAAGGGCTTCCGCGAGGACGACGCCAGCTGGATCGTGGCAGCGCGGGGTAATGGTTATCCCGATCCCGAAAGCCTGTGGCTGCGCGCCGGCATCCGCCCCGCGGTGCTGGAGCGTCTGGCCGAGGCCGACGCCTTCGCCGTGATGGGCCTGACCCGGCGCGACGCGCTGTGGCAGGTCAAGACCATCCGCGCGCCCACGCCGCTGCCGCTGTTCGCCGACCCTATCGACGGCGAAAGCATCGACGAGCCGCAGGTGGACCTGCCGCAGATGCATCTGGGCGAGGAAGTGGTGGAGGATTACGTCGCCACGCGGCTGAGCCTGAAGGCCCACCCGATGGAGCTGATCCGCCCCGACCTGCCCGGCCTGACGCTGCATTCGGATCTCGCCACCGCGCCACTGAGCGGCTGCTCGGTCTGCGGGCTGGTGATCACCCGGCAGCGGCCCGGCACCGCCTCGGGGGTGATCTTCCTGACGCTGGAGGATGAAACCGGCGTGGCCAACGTGGTGGTCTGGCCCAAGGTCTATGACCGGTTCCGCGCGGTGGTGATGGGCGGGCGGCTGCTGAGGGTCAGCGGACATCTGCAGCGCGAAGGCATCGTGACCCACCTGATCGCCCGCGACATCAGCGATGAATCGCACCGGCTGTCCCGGCTGGGCCATCCGCTGGCGACCGAAATCGGCACCACACAGCCCCGGGCCGACGACGCCCCACGCCCCGCCCCGCGCGCCACCGCGCGGCATCCGCGGGAACAGGCGAAACGGCTTTTCCCCAGCCGGGATTTCCATTGACCGGCCACTCTCTGCCCGGCCCCGGAAAAAACTTCACGCCGGTGCGGAATTTTTGTAAAAACCCTCTGGACACCCCCCCCCTGCCTCGCCTAGAACGCCCCCACCCGAACGCAAGACGTTCACCCGTGCCCGGGTAGCTCAGGGGTAGAGCAGTGGATTGAAAATCCTCGTGTCGGTGGTTCGATTCCGCCCCCGGGCACCATTAAATCACTGAAATTGTTGATTTATTTGGCCCGTTGAAACCTTCGGATTTGGTCCGTAAAAGTTATACACAGTTATACACTCTTCCGACGGGTCTGATTTGGCCAAAGAATCCAAAAATCGAATACTCAAGATCAAACACCTCCGTAGGGTTAGGACCCATTGATTTCCGCCGGGTGGCGTGATTCACCGTTCGAAAAACGAGCGGTAAAATGTCTGACCTTTTCTGGC
>NZ_JADMKU010000024.1 GCF_018219815.1 Thalassovita aquimarina | reverse complement strand
TTGACCGTAACCAAATCAACAGAAAGAAACAGGAACGGATTCTACACCTGAACGGCCCGGATCAGGGGGCAACGTCAGCCCGTGTTGACGACATTCCTGCCCGACGCGCCGTTTCGCTTCTTGCGATCAGGCTGTCGGCGGGAACGACAAGCGGCGTGAAGGGGCGTTCGGAAATGCGCGCGGCATCTTGGGCCGAATGCCCGAGCATCCGCAACATCGCCGCGACGAAGCCCTGGATGTTGACCGCTTCATCCGCCATCAGCCGCAACATGACGGCAAGGATGGAGGCCTGCAGGATGTCGTTCGCCATTCGAGGTGTCAGGTCGTCGGCGGCATCGCGGGCAATGACATCCGCAAGCAGTTCTTCGGACGCTGCCGGCACAAGCCCGCCATTGTCGAAATTGCGCAGCCCGAGGCGCGCGGTGAATTCCAGCAGCAAGGGATGGCGTTGGACCAGGTCGACAAAAACCTTGATACCCTCTGCCAGGCGCAGGGGCGGCGGCGCCGCGACGTCGGACGCCTGCCTGACCATGGTAACCATTTCAGCGGAAAGCGTGTTTTTGGCGGCAAGCAGCAACTCGTCGGTGGTGCGGAAATAGTTGTAGAACGTGCCGCGCGATACCTCGGCCTGCTGGATCACGTGGTCGATCTGCGCCGCCTCGGGGCCGCGTTCGGCGAAAACCAGCGTGGCGGCCTCGATCAGGCGGGTGCGCATCCGTTCCCGCCGTTCCTGACCAACCCTGGTGCGGTGGTCGCCTGTCTTGTTGCTGTTGGTCATCATCCTTGGTCCTTCTCGGGGCGGACGCGATAGATCGCGACATAGAGGGCGGGCGCAAAGATCAGCGTGATCAGCGTGCCGGCGATGATGCCGCCCATCATCGCATAGGCCATCGGTCCCCAGAATACCTGCCGCGAGATCGGGATCAGCGCAAGAGAGGCGGCGGCGGCCGTCAGCAGGATCGGGCGCGCCCGCTGATCGGAGGCAAGGAACACCGCGTCCCAGCGGCTCTTGCCCTCGGCGATCAGGTCGTCGATGGCCTGGGCCAGGATGATCGAGTTGCGGATCAGGATGCCGATCAGGGCGAGGATCCCGAGGAAGGCGACGAAGCCCAGAGGCGCCCCCGACAGCAATAGCGACGCGACGACGCCGATCAGCCCCAGCGGTGCTACCGCCATCACCACGAACATGGTGCGGAAGCTTTGCACCTGCATCATGGTCAGAAGCAGGATGATGAACACCATGATCGGCACGGCAGCCATGATCGGCGCCTGGCTGTCGGCGCTTTCCGCCACGGTGCCGCCAACCGCCACCTCGTATCCACGCGGCAGGCTGGCCCGGAATTCGGCTATATCGCTTTCCAGCGCATCGACGATGGTGGCGGGCTGATCCTCGGTCAGGATCGCGGCGCTGACCGTGATCACCGGTTCGCGGTTGCGCTGGAACAGGATCGGCTGTTCGGTCACCCATTCGAGCGTTGCGATCGAGGAAAGCGGGATCGGCACGCCCTGTGCGCTGGCGAATTGCAGGTTCTGCAGCGCCGCCAGCGAGGTGCGGTCCTCGGCCTCGCCGCGCATCATGACGTCGATCAGGTCGCGGTCCTGGCGCAGTTGGGTGACCCGGCTGCCCTCGAACAGGCTGGCAAGCACTCCGGCGACGTCGGACTGGGTCAACCCGAGCTGACGCAACCGCGCCTGGTCGAGGTTGACGCGCACGACGCGCACCGGTTCGTTCCAGTCGAGGCTGATGGCGTGCAGCCGCGCATCGCCGGCCAGCACCGCCGCCAGGTCGCGGCCGCTGTCGCGCAGGATGTCGGCATCGGGGCCGGTGATGCGATACTGCACCGGTTTGCCGACGGGCGGTCCGAGCTCGATATACTTGGCGAAGAATTCGACACCGGTCCGTTGTTCGGAATAGTCGGAAATCGCTTTCGCCAACCTATCACGCGCTTCGGCGCCGGTGGTCATGATCACCACCTGCCCGACATGCGGTCCGGCAGTTGGTCCCTGCAGGGTCAGCACGAGGCGCGGCGCGCCGTCGCCGACGTAAGTCGTCCAGTATTCCACGCCCTCCTGTTCGCTGAGCCAGGCGTCGAAGGCCGCCATTTCGGTATCAGTGGCATAGAAGCTGACATTCTGGCGCAGCGAGACATCAACCACGACTTCGGGGCGGTCGGAGGTCGGGAAGAACTGCTGTTCGACGCTGCCCAATCCGACCACTGAAACGGCGAAGATGCCGATCGTGCCCGCGATGGTCAGATAGCGGAACCGCATCGCGAAACGCAGCATCACGTGGAACAGGCGACGCAGCGGTCCGGGGGCCGGATCGTGGTGTTTCCACTTATTCGGCAGGAACGTGGCGCCAAGAACGGGCGCAAACATCACCGCGACGAACCAACTGATCAGCAGCGAAATGCCGATGACGTAGAACAGCGAAATCGTGTATTCGCCCGCCGCCGATCCGTTCAGGCCGATCGGGATGAAACCCGCCGCGGTGATCAGTGTGCCGCTGAGCATCGGCCAGGCGATCGAGGTCCAGGCATGCGATGCCGCTTTGCGGCGGGTGTCGCCCAGTTCAAGCCGCGAAATCATCGTTTCGATGGTGATCATCGCGTCATCGACAAGCAGGCCAAGCGCGATGATCAGCGCCCCGAGGGAAATGCGCTGCAGCGTGATCCCCATCATGTCGAGAACCACGAAGGTCAGCGCCAGTACCAGCGGGATCGTCAGCGACACCACGAAGCCCGCACGCACCCCGAGCGACACGAAGCTGACCGCGAGCACGATCACCACCGCTTCGGCCAGCGCCTTGAGGAAATGGCCGACGCTTTCTTCCACCACATGGGGCTGATCGGCGACCTTGTGAATCTCGATGCCGATCGGCAGATCGGCTTCGAGCCGGGTCATCAGCGCATCCAGTTCCTCGCCGAAGGTGAGGATGTTTTCGCCCTCGCGCATGCCCACGATCAACCCGATGGCCGCTTCACCATTATAGCGGACCAGAGATTTGGGGGGGTCGGCATAGCCTTCGGTCACCTTCGCCACGTCGGCCAGCGTGAAGAATACGCCGCCGATCCTGAGCGGCGCATCGGCCAGGGCGTCGACATCGTCGAACTGGCCGCTGACCCGGATCAGGATGCGTTCACGCGCGGTCTGGATCGATCCCGAGGGCACTATCTGGTTCTGCGCCGCCAGTGCCTGCAGCACGGATTGCCCGTCGAGCCCGAGCGCGGCGAGGCGGGTGGCGGAAAACTCGATATGGACGACACGATCCCGGGTGCCGATAAGGTCGACCTTGCCGGCGGCGTCAAGGTTCTGGACCTGATCGCGGATGTGTTCCGCATAGGTCTTCACCTCGTCCGGGGAAAACCCGTCGGCGGTAAAGGCATAGACATTGCCGAACACGTCACCGAAATCGTCGTTGAAGGAAAAGCCCCTGAATTCCTGCGGGAAATCCCCGCGGATATCCGACATCAGGTTGCGCACGCGCAGCCAGCGGGCATCGATTTCATCGCCGGTCACATCATCGCCAAGGTCGACGTACACCACGGCCTGACCGGGATAGGTGACCGAACGGGTGATATCGAGGCCGTCAAGTTCCTGCAGCTTGCGTTCAATCCGGTCGGTGACCTGTGTCAGCATTTCCTCGGCGGTTGCGCCGGGCATGGAGGCGGCCACAACCATTGTCGGGATGGTGAAAGAGGGATCTTCCTCGCGTCCCATCGAGGTATAGCTTATGGCGCCCGCGATCATCGAAACGATCATCAGGAACCAAGTGAAAGAGCGGTGGGCCAGGGCCCAGTCGGAAAGGTTGAAGCTTTTCATTCCAGACGATCTCCGACGTTCTGATTTTCTGTCAGGGCGTGCGCGCCACGGGTTACGATTTCGTCGCCCACGGCAATGCCGTCGCGGATTACCACGCGGTCACCGATCGTGTTGCCCAAGGTGACGGCAATGAAATGCGCGCGCCGGTCAGCCCCTTCTATGCGCCATACGCCGGGTCCGTTCGGACCTTCGGCGATGGCGATGGCGACACGGGGCAGAGTCATCAGTGGCGCGCTGACGGTGGCATAGCTGGCCTCGACAAGGCTGCCGATCCGGTAATCCTTGGGCGGATTGTCCAGCGCGAGGCGCAGGCGCCTCGTGCCGAGACTGGTTTCGGCCACCGGTTCGATGACCGAAAGCCGGGCGGTGGTGGCGGCTGTGTCGTTCTTATCGCGCCGCAGGCTGAAAACCGCGTCCGGCGGCAGCAGGGCGGCGAAGGCTTCGGGCACGTCGATCACGGCTTCGCGCCCTGTCGGGGCTGCCAGTTTGATCACCGCGGACCCGGCCGATACCGTGGCGCCGGGTTCGGCCAGAACCGACAGCACGATGCCTTCGGTCGGGGCGGTCAGGGTGCTATATTGCGCGGCGTCTTCCGCCCGGGTCAGGCTGGCCCGGGCGTTTTTGACCTTGGCGGCGATGGCATCACGATTGGCGCGCGCGTTGTCCAGCATCGCGTCGCTTGCCACGCCGCGGGCGCGCAGGGTTTCGGCGCGGGCAAATTGCTGGGCGGCCAGCGTCGCCTTTGCTTGGACGGTTTCAAGCGCGGCGCGTGCGCTGGCAAGGTCCTGTTGCAGCGTGACCTGATCGAGCGTGGCAAGCGTGTCGCCCTGCATCACCTGATCGCCGGCTTCGACCGGCACCGATGCCAGCCGGCCACCGGTGAGAAAACCAAGCGTCGCGACGTTCTCGCCCTCGATCACGCCGGGGAAGCGGCGCGCGCGCGCCGGGTCGGCGGTCACGATCTCGGATATCACGGGGCGGGGATGGGCGACCGTTGTCGGGACGTCTTCGGCAAGGATTGCCTGGGGGGGCATGGCAAGCACTACGGCCAAGATGGCTGACTTCATTGACTTTTTCCTGCTTGGGTAACGATCATTCCGTCGTAAAGCGCCTGCGACCCGGACCCGACGACGAGCATGCCGTTGGAAAGGCCGTCGGAAATGGCAATGCTGGCGTCGTCGTAACCTTCGATCGTGATCGGTTTCAAATGCACGGCCATCGTGTCGGGATCCACCGTCCAGACGGCCGGGCCGTCGCGGGTGGCGGAAAGGGCTGTCCAAGGCACGGTGTGGACCGGTGCGGTTTCGCGGCGGACATGACCGTCGACCGTGTCGCCGGTGGTCATTCCGGGCAGGGTCCCCGGCGGGATTTCGGCCCGGACTTCGACGGTGCCGCTTGCGGACAACACGGGTGAGATTTCAGTGATCTTCGTTTTGACCGGCGCCCCGGTGTCGGGTTCGAGTTCGACCGCGAGGCCTCGCATCGCGTCGAGCCCCGCCACGTCCGGCGACAGGAACAGAACCTCCAGGAGGCCGTCGGCCGCGAGGGTCAGGACTTCCTGACCGGGCCCGACGATTTCGCCGGGTTGGGCAAGCTTGTCGAGCACGATCAGGTCCGTCGTCGCGCGGATGACCGTATCTTCGAGCGCCTGCATCGTGGTGGCAAGCCGGGCCTCTGCCTGTCTGCGGCCGGCCTGAGCGGCAAGAAAAGCCTCTTCGGCCGCGTCAAGTTGTGACTGTGTACCGACGCCGCGTTCGAGCAGGTTTTCGGCGCGATCCCGTGCCTGTTCGGCCTGGCGCAGCAAAGCATCGGTCGCAGCGAGCCCGGCCTGGGCGCCCGCAACAGCCGCCTCGGCCTGGGTCGCGTCGAGCCGTGCAATGACCGTTCCGGCGGGAACGTGGTCGCCGGTTTCGACGGTGATTTCGACGATACGCCCGCTTGCGCGGAAGGCGCCGGGAAAGGAATCGGCGGCCTCGATCTTGCCGAAGAGCCGGTAGTCGATGGTTCTGGGGGATGCGTGCACGGTGACGATTTCGACCGGCAGCGCGACTTCGGCCGCCACTGTGATGGGCAGGCATATCGCGGCAAGGAGCGCGGGAAACGAAAGGCGAATCATGGTGGCCTCGTTGGCTGTTCGTGTTGATGTATTCGTCATAATGACAATAGTGTCAATAAATGAGGGCAGAGGAATGCGGTCTGGTCCAGAGGATGCCTGCGCGATTGAAAGGACTGACACCTGAGAGCTTACCCGAGCGGTTAAGGTGGCGCGGCGTCGCCAAGGCACGGCCGGACCGTGGGCTGAGCGCTACAACGGGTATGTGATTGATCTGGTTACAGGTGAGAAAAATTCTACTAGAATTGTGGGCGCTGCCTTATTCAGAGTTCAAGACAGGTTCCGTTGTCTGCAAAAGAAAAGCATAAGCCGTGGGGTTGAAGGTCTCCTCACAACTTGGCCTCTTCGTTGGGATCACGGTGAGTGCCCTGACGCTGGTCGGGGCGTTTTTCTTTGATGCGGTTTCCCTTTTGGGGCGCGTCAATGCTGACCGTACTTTCGAGGAGGAAATTCTTTCTCATGTCACCTCGGTTTACATTTCAAACAACGAAATCAGGCGGTTGGAAATCCGAATGTTGGCGGGCCGGCTCAACGCAGAACCGGCCGACATGGAATCGGACCGGCAAGAAATCGATGCATTGTTCAAGGATTCCGAGGAAGAACTGAAGCACGCGGTTGCCGAGATTGACAGCGATGAGCGACGGTCGGCAATCGCGGAAGGGCTGAGGCAGATCGGCCTGTACAAGAGAATCATCGATATCCAACTGCAAAAGGTCAGCCGGCTGGGGCTGGGCGGGTCGCAGGGCCTTTACGTCGAAATCGGCGCCGCTCGCGCAGCGATTTCCGAGCGATTGAAAGCCGCGTCGCTGACGGCCTACCTGTCGATGCTCGAACGCTGGCCGGGCCCGGAGGATGTGTATACGGGCAATCGCGACGGCTTGAGGGCCGTCGATGCGTCTGAATTCTGGCCCCCGGTCAAGGCGGAGTTGCAGAAATCGGGGCTTGCCGCCAGTCAGATTGCCGAAATCGAGCGCCTGTCGCGCCTTTACTTCTCCCAGCTCGAGGCGTTGGGCGCGGTCAATGCTTCGCTGATGACGTTGCGCCGCAGCTCAGCGAATGTTTATCAGGGTCTTGGAAATCTGTTGGAAGATCTGCGCGGGGATGCCATCATCCGGGTGCAGATTGCCCGCGATGAATATGACCGGATCAGCCGTCGGATGGTGGTGATCATGGCGGTCGCCGTGCTGATGGTGGCGGTCGGATCGATCCTGTCCGGAGTCTTGTTGGGCAAGCGGTTGTCGCGGCAAATCAGGAATATTTCCGATACATCGCGCAAGATGGCCGAAGGAGAGACCGGGATTTCCATTCCCCATCTCGATATGCAGAACGAAATCGGGGATATGGCCCAGGCGTTGAAGGCGTTCAGTGAAACGGCGGAAGAGTTGCGCCGTCTCAATCTGCAGCTAGAGGAAAAGATCGCCGAAAGAACCCGGGAACTTGAAATTCAGACGCGGAGGGCAGAAGAAAGCAGCAAGGCCAAGAGTTCCTTTCTTGCCCACATGAGCCACGAAATCCGGACCCCGATGAACGGCGTGGTCGGCATGGTGGAAATCCTGGCGTCGACAGATCTGGACGATGGTCAGCGCCGGCTGGTTGATACGATCAATGAATCCGCCGATCATTTGCTACGGGTGATCGACGATGTTCTCGATGTTTCGAAGATCGAGGCGGGAAAGCTCGATCTGGAAGAAATGGAAATCGATCTGCTTCAGTTGATCGAACGGTCCATCGAAACCTTCGCAACGACGGCGCGCGCCGCGAATGTGCGGTTGTTGAATTTCTGCGACCCAAGCGTGCCGCAATTCGTGATCGGCGACCCGGTCAGGCTGCGCCAGATCATCCTGAATCTGGTTGGCAACGCGGTCAAATTTTCGAAACGGGAAGACGAGCACGAAGGCGTCGTGGAGGTCTACTCGGACATGGGCGAAGACGGCGTCATCCGCGTGCACGTGGTCGATAACGGCATCGGCATGTCACAGCAGACGATCGATGGGCTGTTCAAGGCCTTCAAGCAGGCCGATCCATCCACCACCCGCCAGTTCGGCGGCACCGGGCTTGGCCTGAGGATCGCCAATCGACTGGTCGAAATGATAGGCGGCCGTATCGAGGTCGCAAGTGTCCTGGGGGAAGGGTCAGAATTCACGGTCAGCTTGCCGCTCAAGCTGGCCAAGGATGGCGCCGGCGGGATCGATCTGACCGGGGTCAGGCTGCTGTCGTTTTTCGAAGCCGCCGGGAAGCTCGGCTCTTTCGAGCAGTACTTCGCCGCGCATGGCGCGAAAGTCGATCCTTTCGAAGAACGTCGCGTATTCCTGTCGGCGGTGAAGCAGGCCGAAGATGACGCCGTCGCCATTCTCGGCTGCCTCAAGGAAAGCGATAGCGGAGAGCTTCTTGCGGATATCCGGGGGCTGGGGCTGGGAACCAAGGTTGTTGTCCTCGATCCCAGTCGGAGCAAGACTAAGGGGATGGTCGCTCCGGGGACCTACTTGACCCACCGCTTCCCGATCCATTTCAGTGACGTTGTGAGCGGCATACGGGCGTTGCGCCACGAGGCGGAGGGCGCCTCGGAACCGTCGGTGGAAACGGTTGAGGCCGAGACGAAAGAACACGCTGCTAGATTGCCTGTCCTGATGTGCGAAGACAATCGGATCAATCAGGATGTCCTGGCCCGCCAGTTGCAGATTTTGGGGTATTCCTACCAGCTTGCGGGGAATGGCAGGGAAGGGTTGGAAAAATGGCGTGCGGACGATTTCGGCCTGATCCTGACCGATTGCCACATGCCTGAAATGGACGGCTATGCGATGACCGCGGCGATTCGGGAAAAGGAAGCCGAAAACGGATCGCAAAGGATGCCAATTATCGCGGTGACGGCGAACGCGTTGAAGGAAGAAGTGTCCACTTGCACCGCCGCTGGCATGGACAGTGTTCTGACCAAGCCGGTCAAGCTCGACGAACTGAAGGCGATCCTCGACGTCTGGTATCTTGGCAATGCGGCGGGCAGCGGCGACGCTCGGGATCAATCCTGATCCGGCTGGGCAGCATCGGCTCTCGTTGCCGGATCCTGTGGCCGGTGTCGTGGCGCGATCGCGGCTTCAGGGCGTGCGGCTTGTGCTCAGGCCCTGTTGTTTCAGGGATCTGAGGACCACGTTGCTTTGCGCGCTGGCGACCGCGGGTAGGCGGAACAGGAACTCTTCGAGAAACCGGTTGTAGGCACTCAGGTCGCGACAGGCGACGAACAGGTGGTAATCCGATTGCCCGGTCGTGGCATAGCAATCGCGCACTTCGTCCTTGCTGCCGATGGCGGTGATGAATTCCTGCAATTTTTCCGGGTCATGGCGTGTCAGGTGAACATGGACGATGGCCTGAAAGCCCAGCCCGATCTTTTCGTCGTCCAGCACCACGCTGTAATTGCGGATCGCGCCGCTGTCTTCCAGCGACCGCACCCGGCGCCAGCAGGACGATGGCGACAACCCCACCTGTTCGGCGAGGTCGGCATTGGAAATGCGGCTGTCGCGCTTCAGCAGGCGCAGGATTTTCTGATCGGTTTCATTGAGCATGGGTTTGGATTTTCAGTTCATGATGATGGCTTGGGCGGAAAAAGTTACCACAAAACCCGGATATTTCCCAGTATATTGACCAAAATTTCCGGCGCTTCTCAGGTAAATCTTCCGAAAAAGAGGATTCCGCCTTGACCGAAAAGCCCCGCTCCTTCGACACCTATCAGCTTTCCGACCGTTATGACCGCTCCAACGGGCGGGTTTTCCTGACCGGCACGCAGGCCCTTGTCCGGGTGCTGTTCGATCAGGCGCGGCGCGACCGCGAAGCGGGCCGCAACACAGCCGGTTTCGTATCCGGCTATCGCGGATCGCCGCTGGGCGGGTTCGATCTGGAAATGTGGCGCAGCCGGGACAAGCTGAAGCAGGACCGGATCGAATTCCTGCCGGCGGTGAACGAAGACCTGGGCGCCACCGCGGTGCTGGGCGCGCAGCAGGCGACGCTCAACCCGAATTGCGATGTCGATGGCGTGTTTTCCATGTGGTACGGCAAGGGGCCGGGGGTGGACCGGTCGGGCGATGCGCTGAAGCACGGCAATGCCTATGGATCGGCTCCGAACGGCGGTGTTCTGGTGGTTGCGGGCGACGATCATGGCTGCGTGTCCTCATCCATGCCGCATCAGTCCGATGTCGCCTTCATGGCGTGGTTCATGCCGACGCTGGCCCCGGCTTCGGTCGCCGAATATCTCAGCTTCGGCGAATACGGTTACGCGTTGTCGCGGTTTTCCGGTACCTGGGTCGGGTTCAAGGCGATTTCCGAAACCGTCGAAAGCGGGGCGTCGGTAGAATTGCAGCCCGACCGCGCGTTTGTGCAGCCTGAATTCACCGCGCCCCCGGGCGGTTTGCATGTGCGCACCGCCGACCTGCCCAGCCCGGAAATCGAAACCCGCCTGGCCCACAAGCTGGCGGCGGTC
Organism: Thalassovita aquimarina; assembly: GCF_018219815.1. Taxonomy (GTDB): domain Bacteria; phylum Pseudomonadota; class Alphaproteobacteria; order Rhodobacterales; family Rhodobacteraceae; genus Thalassobius; species Thalassobius aquimarinus. The sequence continues at coordinate 51,484 of NZ_JADMKU010000024.1, read as the reverse complement.
GAAGCCTTCGTCGAAGCCAACCCGATCGACAAGCGCATCTATGATATCGAAGGCGCCAAGTTCGGTATCGTCACGGCGGGCAAGGCGCATCTGGACCTGATGGAGGCCTTGCGCTTGCTGGGTCTGGACGAAGACAAATGCCGCGCATTGGGCATCGATATCTACAAGGTCGGCATGGTCTGGCCGCTGGCGCGGCGCGATGCGCTGTCCTTCGTGCGCGGCAAGAGCGAAGTGCTGGTGGTCGAGGAAAAGCGCGGCATCATCGAAAGCCAGTTCAAGGAATATTTCTATGATTGGCCCGGCGACAAGCCGGAGAAGATGGTCGGCAAGCACCGCGCGGCAGGCGATCCACTGATCCCCTGGACCGGCGAATTGAGCCCGCTGAAACTAGTCGGTTTCGTGGCCGAGCGGCTGGACCGGTTGTTCCCCGGTGAAGGCTTCGCCGAAAAGGCCCGCGCGCTGACAAAAACCAAACCGCCGGTGCTGCAGGTGCCGGGCGCCGTCCGCACGCCCTATTTCTGCTCGGGCTGTCCGCACAACACCTCGACCAAGGTGCCCGAGGGCAGCATCGCCGCTTCCGGCATCGGCTGTCACGTGATGGCCAGCTGGATGGACCGCAACACGGTCGGTTACGCCCAGATGGGCGGCGAGGGCGTGCCCTGGGTGGCGGCTTCGAAATTCAACGGCAACGGCCACATCTTCCAGAACCTCGGCGAGGGCACCTGGTACCATTCCGGGTCGCTGGCGATCCGGCAGGCGGTCGCGGCGGGCACCAATATCACCTACAAGATCCTGTTCAACGACGCGGTGGCGATGACCGGCGGGCAGCCGGTCGACGGGCCGGTTTCGGTGCAGGGCATCGCCCAGACCTGCCGCGCCGAGGGGGTAGAGAGGATCGCGCTGGCCTCGGACTATATCGGCAAGTTCGACCAGGCCGATTTCCCGCCCGGCACCACCTTCCATCCGCGCGAAGACATGGACCGGCTGCAGCGCGAACTGCGCGACATCAAGGGCGTCAGCGTCCTGATCTATGAACAGACCTGCGCCACCGAAAAGCGCCGCCGCCGCAAGCGCGGCACGATGGAGGACCCCAAGCGGTTCGCCTTCATCAATGATCTGGTCTGCGAAGGCTGCGGCGATTGTTCGGTGGAAAGCAACTGCCTGAGCGTGGAACCGAAGGAAACCGAGTTTGGCCGCAAGCGCAAAATCAACCTGTCGAGCTGCAACAAGGATTTTTCCTGCCTGAACGGATTCTGTCCCAGCTTCGTCACGCTGGAAGGCGCCGAACGGCGCAAGCGCAAGCCGGTTGACCTGGACATCAAGGGGCACCTGCAATCTCTGCCGGGGCCGGAGCAGCCCGATCTTGCCGCACCGTTTGACCTGTTGGTCGCGGGTGTCGGCGGCACCGGTGTCGTGACGGTGGGCGCTCTGATCACCATGGCCGCACATCTGGAGGGCAAGGGCGCCAGCGTTCTGGACTTCACCGGCTTCGCACAGAAGTTCGGCACCGTGGTCGGCTATGTCCGGCTGGCCGACAAGCCCGAGGCGATCAATCAGGTGCGGATCGAGGAAGGGTCGGCAGACGCCCTGATCGGCTGCGATTCCGTCGTGGCCTCTTCCCCGAAGGCGTCAGTGCATTACCGGCAGGGCACCAAGGTGGTTCTGAACCTTGCCGAAATGCCCACCGGTGATCTGGTGCTGCGCCGCGACGCCGATCTGAAGGTCGATGAACGCGAACAACTGGTACGCGCCACCGTGGGCAATGAAAACGTATTGTCGCTGGATGCCAACCGGCTGTCCGAACAGCTGATGGGCGACAGCGCCTTTGCCAACATCATCTTGTTGGGCGCGGCCTGGCAGCAGGGCATGGTGCCGGTGTCGGAACTAGCGATGAAACAGGCGATCCTGTTGAACGGGGTGGCGGTGGAAAAGAACGCGCTGGCCTTCGATCTGGGCCGGATCTGGGCGGCAGATCCCGAACTCCTGACGCCGATGCTGCAGCCGGAGGAGGCGCCGGCGCAGGATCTGGAGACGGTGATCGAACGGCGCGCCGCCTTCCTGGTGGACTATCAGGATCAGGCCTACGCACAGCGTTACCGTAACCGGATCAAGGCGTTCCGCGCGGCATTGCCCGCAGACGCGCCGGAAGAGCTGACCGTTCAGGCGGCGCAATCGCTGTTCAAGCTGATGGCCTACAAGGACGAATACGAAGTGGCCCGGCTGATGACGGCGCCGGAATTCAGCGCGCAACTGGCCGAGCAGTTCGAAGGCGATTACAAGGTTAATTACCACCTCGCACCGCCGTTCCTGCCGGCGGCCAAGGATGCCCGCGGTCGTCCGGTGAAGCGCAGCTTCGGTTCCTGGATGACGCCGGTGTTGAAAACCATGGCCCGGATGAAGCGCCTGCGCGGCACCTCTTTCGATCCCTTCGGGCGCACCCGCGACCGCAAGCTGGACCGCGAATTGCTGGCTTGGTTCGAGGATGTGTTGGAACGTGCCCCCGCCGCATATGACGACGAAACGCAGGACCGGTTGATGCAGGTTCTCGCCGCCCCGATGGAAATCCGTGGCTACGGCCCGGTAAGGGACAAGGTAGCCGCCGAAATGAAGCAACTGGTGGCGCAAAGCGGGATCGTCTGATGGCGGACGCGGGATTGCCCGCGCCCGAACCCGGTCACGCCGCGCGGCCGACCATGCCGAACAGGTCGCGCGGATCGTCCGGATCGGCCAGCATGTCCAGCTGATCGAAGAATTCCGTGCCTTGGATACGGTCATGGATGAAGCGCAGGGCGCTGAAATCCTCGATCGCGAAGCCGACGCTGTCGAAAAGCGTGATCTGGCGCGGATCGCTCCGTCCCGCCGTTTCCCCGCGCATCACCTGCCACAGTTCGGTCACCGGGTGGTCGGGGTCGAGTTGTTGTATCTCGCCCTCAATCCGGGTCTGGGGCGGGTACTCCACGAAGATGTCCGAGCGCAGCAGGATATCGCGGTGCAGTTCCGTCTTGCCCGGACAATCGCCGCCGATGGCGTTGATATGCACCCCGCTGCCGACCATGTTGTCGGTCAGGATGGTGGCGTATTGCTTGTCGGCGGTGCAGGTGGTGATGATCTGTGCACCCTCGATGGCCTCTTCCCCGGATTTGCAGGCCATCACGGTCAACCCGGTGCCCGCCAGGTTGCGCATGGCCTTTCCCATCGCCGCCGGGTCGATATCATAAAGCCGTACCGTGTCGATGCCGCAGATCGCCTTGAAGGCCAGCGCCTGGAATTCGCACTGCGCCCCGTTGCCGATCATCGCCATCACTCGCGCGCCCTTGGGGGCGAGGTATTTCCCGACGAGTGCCGAGGTCGCGGCGGTGCGCAGCGCGGTCAGCACGGTCATTTCCGTCAGCAGCAGGGGATAACCGTTGGCGACGCTCGACAACACGCCGAAGGCGGTGACGGTCTGAAACCCTTCCTTCATGTTCTTCGGGTGGCCGTTGACGTATTTGAAACCGTAGTTTTCCGCATCCGCCGTCGGCATCAGTTCGATCACCCCGTCGGTGGAATGCGACGCCACCCGCGGAGTCTTGTCGAATTCGGGCCAGCGCTTGAAGTCATCCTCGATATAGCCAGCGAGGTCGCGCAGCATCGTTTCGATGCCGGTCGAATTGACCAGCGCCATCATGTTGGCGACGGAAACGAAAGGGACAAGCGCCTTGTCGGACGGTTGGGTCATGCGAAGCTCCGTGTCATGCGGTCCAGAACGCGGCGGCCGCACAGGCTGGCGGCCAGATCGGTCATCAACAGGGCCGTGCGCCCGCGTTCATCGAGAAAGGGATTGAGTTCTACCAGGTCGAGCGACCCGACCAGCCCGCTGTCATGCAGCATTTCCATGATCAGGTGGGCTTCGCGGAATGTCGCGCCGCCGGGCACGGTTGTACCCACGGCGGGCGCGATTGCGGGGTCGAGGAAATCGACGTCGAGGCTGACATGTAACTGCCCGTTGGCGGCGGCAACGCGGTTCAGGAAGGCGCTGAGCGGCGCGGCGACACCGTTTTCGTCGATGGCGCGCATGTCATGCACGGTGATGCCCAGGTCCTTGATAAGAACCTTTTCGGCAGGATCGACCGAGCGGATGCCCATCATGCAGATATTGAGCGGATCGACCGCAGCCGCCAGCGGCGGAAGCGCGTCGAACCCGGGTTGCCCGGTCAGATAGGCGATCGGCGTGCCGTGCAGGTTGCCGCTTGTCGTGCTGTCGAGTGTGTGCAGGTCGGGATGGGCATCGAGCCACAGAAGGAACAGCGGGCGATCCTTTTCGGCGGCGGCGCGAGCAACGCCGCTGACGGTGCCAGCGGCCATCGAATGATCGCCGCCCATGAAAATCGGCAAATCGCAGCTTGTGGCGGCTTCATAGGCTGCCTGCGACAATACGCTGGTCCAGCCTGCCATTTCTGCCAGGTTGCGGATTGCGCCATTGCCGTGCGGGATGGGCGACGTGTCGGGCAGGGCGGTATCGCCCTTGTCGGTGACAGCCCAGCCCAATTCGCGCAGGGTGCCGGGCAGGCCGGCCGTACGGAACGCCGCCGGGCCCATCAGGCAGCCGGGTTGCGAGGCGCCGGTTTGGACCGGCGCGCCGATGATGTGACAGGTCTTGGGCATTGGAAATCCTGGAAATGTGGTCTTTGCCCAAGCGTGCCGATCCTGACGTCAGAATTGAGCGGCAAAAATGATCAATTTGTCGGTTCAATTGATCAATCTGATCGCGTAACTTGCAGATTGAGAATTCCCCGAGGAAAACCGATGCCTGAACTTTCCACTACCGACCGCCGGCTCGTCGCCGCCCTGAAGGATAATGCGCGCGCCTCTATTACGGAACTGTCTCATGTCGTCGGGGTATCGCGCACCACGGTGAAGAACCGGCTTGATGCCTTGGTGGCCGAGAGACGGATTCTCAAGTTTACCATCGAAACCGATGCCGACTACCGCGACCAGGTCCGCGCGATCACCATGATCGAATTGCAGGGCAGCATGTCGCGCATGGTGATCCGGGCCTTGCGCAAGATTCCCGAGGTTTCCTCGGTCTATTCCACCAACGGAGCCTGGGACCTGGTGGTGGAGATTCGGGCCGAGAACCTGCCGCAATTCGATCGAGTGTTGCGTGAAATCCGCGAGGTCAAGGGCGTGCTGAACAGTGAAACCAGCCTGCTTCTGAACAGCGTGACCGACTGACGGCGCCTTCGGGCACGGTTCTTGCTGCAGGTCCGGGAGGTCGGGTGAAATCGCCCGGTTGTGGCTTCGCTGCACTAGAAAACCCTTAGCGGCTGGTTTACCAAGATCGAACGCTGGGGGCGCCAATCTTGGGATGATCGCATGATCCGTTTCTTCACTGCCGCTGCCCTCGGGTTGCTTTTCCTGACGTCTCAGGCCGATGCGGGCGAGCGCGTGCGCTTGGGCTATGGGCGCCTGATCAACAACGATTTTATCGGCGATACCCAGGATCGCTGGCGGACCGGGTCCATCGCTTCCAGCCGCATCTACGGGTCGGGATGGGATGGCGCCTTGCCCGACCGGTTCGGGGATTTGCTTGAATTCCGGATCAACGGTGAAATCATCGCCCCCGACAACCTGGTTAATCCGGCTGCGGGCGATCGGCCTTTCGCCGGTAGCCTGTCTTTCGGCATGCATACCCATTACCAGCACAGCAAAACCGAGATTTCGATGGGGCTGGATATGGTGATGACCGGCCCGATGACGGGGCTCGGCGATTTTCAGAGCGCGCTGCACGATGGGCTGGGGATCGAAGAGGCTTCGGACACCGCTTTGGCGGGGCAGATCGGTAACGGCGTGTACCCGACCTTCGTGATGGAACTGGGGCGTGAGTATGCGCTCGGGCGGGCGGCGTTCAGGCCCTTCCTCGAAACCCGGATCGGGGTGGAAACCATGCTGCGCGCCGGGGCGGACATTACCATCGGTCAAATCGGTGGCGGTGAACTTCTGGTGCGCGACCCGGCCAGCGGGCAGCGCTATCGCACGATGCAGAAGTCGCCCGCCGGCTACAGTTTCGTGGTCGGCGCCGACATCGCTCATGTAACGGATTCGGCCTATCTGCCCGCCAGCCGGGGATATGCGCTGACCGATAGCCGTCAGCGGGTGCGTGCCGGAATGCATTGGCTGGGCGAAAACAGCAGCGGGTTCTACGGCCTGACTTGGCTCGGCGAAGAATTCGAAGGACAGGGCGAAGGTCAGGTCGTCGGGTCCATTAGGTTGAACCTAAACTTTTGATATGCCCGCCGAGGTTGCTGACCCATGAAAAAAGACGTCTGTGCGGCAATTTTTCCTGATTTTTGAGACCCTTGTGGGCTTTGCATGACTGATGGGCGTTGATATACTTTAGTTTATAAAAAGTAAGAAGGCAGGTATCAGGCATGGGAACGGGCTTTAGCGGCACGTTCGTCATTTCCTGGTCACAAACAAAAGCAGACGGCATAGAAGCCGCCCCGGTGCATGCGCTGACTGTTGGGACGTCCTGGTCCTGGCATGGCGATGCGGTGCGGGTGGACGGGCCGACGGAAATACTACGTTTGGACCAGGCTGACGGAGAGGCCAATCTCCGCCGCAGGGCAGCGCGCATGGTGCGCCGTTTGGTGGGGGCAGCGAAACAGAACACGACCGACCTTGGTGCTGTCGAGGTCGATGATCTGTTGATGGACAGCAATATCGTCGTTACCGACGGTTCCCGGACATTCACATTGACGGTGATCGAAGTGGGCGGTGGGGCACCGCCGCTGTTGATGTTCCTGGGGGAAATCCCGCCGGCGAACCGGGAATTGTGGGTGGTGCATCACACTTTGGACGCGATGCAATCCAATCACATGGGCGCCGGCAGCGGCGGGGTGATCTGTTTCACGCCGGGCACCCGGATCGAAACGCCGGACGGGCCGAGGCTGGTCGAGGACCTGCGCGAAGGCGACCGGGTGCAGACCAAGGACAACGGGGCGGAGGAAATCCTCTGGATCGGCAGCCGCCGGATGACCGGGGCTCGGCTTTTCGCGATGCCGAAGCTGCGCCCGATCCGGATCCGCGCGGGTGCCTTGGGCGTGCAGCGCCCGGACGAGGAATTGCTGGTTTCGCCCAGTCACCGCATGCTGGTGCGTGGTCAGGTGGCGCGGGCCCTGTTCAACACGCCTGAGGTTCTGGTGTCGGCCAGGGATCTGGTCGATGGCGATCGTGTCATTGTCGATACGCAGCTGCGCGAAGTGACCTATATCCATCTGCTTCTGGCTAGCCACCAGGTGTTGTGGGCCAACGGGGTGGAAACCGAAAGCTTCCATCCCTCCAACGCGGCGCTGACGACGCTGAAGGATACCGACCGGATGCGGCTGTTGTCGCGCTACCCGGAACTGGAAATGGATCCGCATTCCTATGGCGGATACGCGCGGCGCAACCTGAGCCAGTCGGAAGCGGCGATCCTGATGTACGAGGCGGCCTGAGGGACGTGGCCCGGAACAAGGCGTTTTGCGCTGCCGGGCCACAAGAGCCCGATATCCTTGTTTCCTCCGCTTGACTCTCCCCCAATCCCTTATATAAGCGCGGCTTCATTGGTGTTGGTGGACCCCGCAAGGGGAAACCTGTCATGGGGAAACCCAAGAGGACAACGCCCTTCATAGCCGCCCATCGGGGCGACGCCCTTAAGAAGGAGATCAGCCGTGACCAAACGCACGTCTGCCAAGTACAAAATCGACCGCCGGATGGGTGAAAACATCTGGGGTCGTCCGAAATCCCCCGTCAACCGTCGTGAATACGGCCCCGGCCAGCACGGTCAGCGCCGCAAGGGCAAGCTGTCCGACTTCGGCACTCAGCTGCGCGCAAAGCAGAAGCTGAAGGGCTACTACGGCGATCTGACCGAAAAGCAGTTCCGTCGCATCTACGGCGAAGCCGAACGTGTCAAAGGCGATACCGGTGAAAACCTGATTGGCCTGCTGGAGCGCCGCCTGGACGCCGTCGTCTACCGCGCCAAGTTCGTGCCGACCGTCTTTGCCGCGCGTCAGTTCGTGAACCACGGCCACGTTCTGGTCAACGGTATGCGCGTCAACATCCCGTCCTACCGCGTCAAGGAAGGCGACGTGATCGAGGTGCGTGAGAAGTCGAAGCAGATGGCCGTCCTGCTGGAAGCCGTTCAGCTGCCCGAACGCGACGTTCCGGATTACATCGAAGCCGACCATTCGAAGATGACCGCCACCTTCGTGCGCACCCCGGGCCTGGGCGACGTTCCCTACCCGGTGATGATGGAACCGAACCTGGTCGTCGAATTCTACGCGAAGAACTAAGGGTTCTTCGCCGGAATACCCAAGTTTCGGAAGACCCGCCGCACGATGCCTCGTGCGGCGGGTTTTTCTTTGTCTGCCGGTTGGGAAAGGGCAGGCATGGCACTTCGGCAACTGCGTCCCAGTGGTCATCGACCCGGGCCAGTTCGCGCTTTCCCTGCCCAAAGCGGCTTTGCTATGGAAAGCCGAAGGAGAAACGAACATGACCAAGATCACGCCCCAACCCGGCATCATGGAAATCGCCCTTTACGTTGGCGGTACGGCCCATGTCGAAGGTGTGTCCGATGTTGTGAAGCTCAGCTCGAACGAAAACCCGTTCGGCCCCAGCCCTGCAGCTTCCGAGGCCGCCCGCCGTGCGACCTACGAGCTGCATCGTTATCCCGCGACGGATCATGCCGGGCTGCGCGCCGCGATCGGCGAGATCCACGATATCGATCCCGATCAGGTGATCTGCGGCGTCGGATCGGACGAGGTGCTGCAATTCATTGCCCAGTCCTATGCCGGGCCGGGCGACGAGGTGATCTATACCGAACACGGGTTTTCCATGTACCCGATCCTGGCCCATGCCTGCGGCGCGACGCCGGTGAAGGTGGCGGAAAAGGACCGGGTGGTGGATGTCGACGCGATCCTGGCCGCCTGCAATGACAAGACCCGGATCGTGTTCATCGCCAACCCGGCCAACCCGACCGGCACGATGATCGATCTGGACGAATGTGCGCGGCTTGCCAACGGGTTGCCCGAGGGCGCGCTGCTGGTGCTCGACGGGGCCTATGCCGAATTCGAGCAGGGCTATGATGGTGGTGCGTCTCTGGTCGCAAGCCGGTGCAACGTGATCATGACGCGCACCTTTTCCAAGATCCACGGGCTTGGCGGTCTGCGGATCGGTTGGGGCTATGCGCCCCGCGACATCATCGACGTGCTGAACCGGGTGCGACAGCCCTTCAACCTGTCCACCGTCCAGTTGGCCGCCGCTGAGGCGGCGGTTCGCGACACCGGCTACACCGAAAAATGCCGGGCGGAAAACGAAAGGCTGCGGGGCTGGCTGGCTGAGGCGCTGGCGCGGCATGGCGTCAAGACGGACGTGTCGCACACCAATTTCATTCTGGCGCGCTTCGCCGACGCGGCCGAAGCGGATGCCTGCGATGCCTATCTGAAATCCCAAGGTCTGATCGTGCGCAAGGTGGGCGGCTACGGATTGCCCAATTGCCTGCGCATCACCGTTGGCGACGAACCGGCCTGTCGCCGCGTTGCCCATGCCGTGGGCCAGTTCAGGGAGGGCGCGGAATGACCAAGGTCTATGACCGCGTGGCGCTGATCGGGCTGGGGCTTATTGCCAGTTCGATGTTCTGGGCGATCAAACGCGCAGGCGTCGCCGGCGAGGTGACGGGCTTCGCCCGTTCGCAGGAAACCCGCGACACCGCGCGCCGTATCGGGCTGTGCGACCGGGTCTGCGACAGCGCCATCGAGGCGGTTGAGGAAGCCGATCTGGTGGTGCTTTGCGTTCCCGTCGGCGCGATGGGCGCGGTGACCGCCGAAATCGCGCCGCATCTGAAACAGGGGGCCACCGTCAGCGACGTCGGTTCGGTCAAGAGATCGGTGATCGAGGCGGTACGCCCACAAATCCCCGAAGGCGTGAATTTCGTCGGTGCCCACCCAATGGCAGGCACCGAACATTCCGGCCCGGAATCGGGCTTTGCCACGCTGTTCGACAACCGTTGGTGCCTGATCGTGCCCGATGGCGCTTCGGAAGAAGCGACTGAACGGCTGGAACGATTCTGGCAGGCCCTGGGGGCCAATTGCGAACGGATGGAGGTCGAACATCACGATCTGGTCTGCGCCGTGGTCAGCCACATCCCGCACCTCATCGCTTACACGATGGTGGGGGTGGCAGACGACCTGAGCCGGGTGTCCGATCAGGAGGTGATCAAGTATTCCGCCGCCGGTTTCCGCGATTTCACCCGGATCGCGGCCTCCGACCCGACCATGTGGCGTGACGTGTTCCTGACCAACAAGGAAGCGACGCTGGAAATCCTCGGCCGTTTCACCGAGGAACTGTTCGCGCTGCAACGGGCGATCCGCACCGGCGACGGCGATGAATTGTTCGATTATTTTACCCGCACCCGCGCGATCCGTCGTGGTATCATCGAGGCGGGGCAAGATACCGAAGCCCCGGATTTCGGCAGGGTGAAGGCGACAGAATGAAGAAGATCATGGCGTTCCTTATCGGCGTGGCATCGGCCCAAGCGGTCCATGCCAACGCGCCGGGAACGTCATTGCGCCCGGTGGCTCGGGGCGATCTGGCGCAGGCGATCATTCAGGATGTTACCCCGCGCGTGCTGGGGGTGCGTTCGCAGGCCGACACGCCGGAGCGCAAGGGCGTGTTGCGATTGCTGCGGCCCAGGACGCGATCCGACAGCGGCTTCAGCGCCGCGATCCAGTCCCGCAAGGATCGCCGTCGCGGCACGGTTTGCAACGACCGCGAACTGGTCGGGGAACCGGTCGGATACGTGCCCGGCAAGATGACCGGCTGCGGCGTGCAGGAAGCGATACGGCTGCGCGCGGTGTCCGGCGTGGCGCTCAGCAGGCCGGCGACGATGGACTGCGGAACGGCCAAGGCCTTGAAAACATGGGTTGAAAAAGGAATGAAGCCCGCCGTCGGTCGGCGCGGCGGCGGCGTGGCGGAAATGCGGATTCTTGCCGGCTATTCCTGCCGCACCCGCAACAGCCGCAACGGCGCGCGGATTTCCGAGCACGGCAAGGGCCGCGCCATCGATATCGGTGGGTTCGTCCTGAAGAACGGCAAGGAAATCTCGGTTCTGAAGAACTGGGGCAAGCGCAGGGAAGGCCGGATTCTGCGCAAGATGCACAAATCCGCCTGCGGCCCGTTCGGTACGGTTCTTGGCCCCGAAAGCGATCGTTACCACCGCGATCATTTTCATTTCGATACCGCACGCTATCGCAGTGGATCGTATTGCCGGTAGGCCAAATGCCGGGCCGAGCGGCATTTGCGCGGCACCCTCGGCCGCGTTGCGGTTTTCGATCCCTGTTGCGTGCCCCTCAGCGCAGGCGCAGCACCGGCGCCTCGCCGATCGGAACCGGTCCGAGGAAGACGAGGTCGCGGCGGAAATCCAACGGAATGTCGAGCGTCTTGGGATTGCCCGCCATGCCGGCGATCAGGTTCAATCCGCCGGCCAGCTGATCGGCGAAGCCCCGCGATATCGCTTCGGACGCCACCGCCATATCCAGCATCTCGCGCCAGTTGCGCGCCTTGACGGTCAGGCGGCCCTTGGGACGGCCCTCTTCGTCGACCTGCAGTTCGCCGGCCAGAGCCAGTTCCAGGTCGCCCCATTTCGCCTCGGCCAGTTTGACGTCGATCCGGCGCGGTTGCGGGCGGCTATCCTCGATGGCGCTCAGATCCCAGGGACGGTCGAACCCGATCTGCACATCGGCGCTGAAGGCCGACAGGGTGTGCGGCAGCCCGCCGCTGCGATCCACCATTTTGCGGAACCGCGACGATGGGGCCAGGTCGTCGGCGGCCAGCGCGATCCGGTAAAGGGCGGTTTCGCCCTCTTGCTTTTGCGCGGCCATGTGCAGCGCGGTCATCGTGGTGGCGTCGTGCCCGCGCCGCGCGATCTGCAGCGTATCGGCGACAAGATTGGCGCGGCTCAGCGTCAGGTTCGAATGAGGTTCGGTGATCAGGCTGGCCTGCATCTTGGCGCTGCTCACGTCGAACTTGTCGCCCGGCGTGGCGATCAGTTGCTGATCGGGCCAGATCGCAATGACATGGTTGGGTTTGTAGCTGAGCCTGAACACCTGGAAAAACGGTGCCTGCCATGCCCAGCCGGTTTCCGGATCGGCCAGCGCCAGGTCGGTAAAGGTGGTGTCGAACCGGTTGGGAAATCCGTGCAGCGCGAGGTCGGAATAGTCGGCGGACCATCCGTCGGCCCGGCGGGCATCGAACCAGTCGGAATATCCCGATTTGACCCCTTGCGCCCCGATCACCCAGTACCCGGCCCAAAGCCCGGCAGCGACCAGGATGGCAATCAACAACCGTTTCACGCGCGCACCCCTTTTCCTTTCGCACCGACTGGTGTTTACAAGGGACAAGGTGAAAGGACCAGCGGCATGACGATGTGGGTTTTCGGATACGGTTCATTGCTTTGGAACCCGGGGTTCGATCCGGTCGAAAGCGTGTTGGCGCAGCTCCCCGGTTATCACCGAAGCTTCTGCATGTGGTCGATCCATCATCGCGGCACCGAGGAAAACCCGGGGCTGGTTCTGGCGCTGGATGAGGTGGAACAGGTGCAATGCAACGGGCTGGCCTTGGCCGTGCATTCGGATCAGGAAAGCCGCGTTCTGGACGCATTGCGAGAACGCGAACTGGTCAGTTCGGCGTATTTGGAAAAGCAACTGCAGGTGACCCTGGCGGATGGCAGGCGGGTCGAAGCCGTGACCTATGTCATCGATCCCTGCCATGTGCAGTATTGCGGCGGCATGGACCTTGAGGATCAGGCGCGGGTGATCGCGGGCGCCCATGGCGGGCGAGGTTCGAATGCCGAATATCTGTACAATACCGCGGCCCATCTGCACGAGCTGGGAATCCGCGATCCGGAATTGGACTGGCTGGCCGAGCGCGTGCGCGGAATTCGCGCATAAGTCCTTGGCTTCAAGGCCTTTCCGAACTAAGGTTCGGGCAACCAAAACAGTGTCAGGATCTGTCCGAATGGTACAGACGGACCGCGAGGCCGAGCCGCAATTTTCACCACCTGTCCGCCAGATTCTGCTGATGCTTCTGGTGCTCGCGTTGAGCGGGTTCGTGGTGGTTTTGGCCCTGCCGCGGATATTGCCGGTTTTCGAAGCCAATCCCTATCTCAACGGGTTCATCCTGTTCGTCTTCGCGATCGGGGTGGTCGCCTGTTTCTGGCAGGTGGTGCAGCTGTTCAGCTCGGTCCGCTGGATCGAGAATTTCGTTTCCGGCGGCACCGAACAGGAATACCTGCGCGCACCGCGCTTGCTGGCGCCGCTGGCCACCCTGTTGCGCAGCCGCAACGTGCAGATGCAGATCAGTTCCTCTTCGACCCAGTCGATCCTGGAATCGGTCGCCACCCGGGTCGACGAGGCCCGTGAAATCACCCGCTATATCGTCAATCTGCTGATTTTCCTCGGCCTTCTGGGGACGTTTTACGGCCTGGCGACCACGGTTCCCGCGCTGGTCGACACGATCCGCGGCCTGGCCCCGGCCGAGGGCGAAAGCGGGGTGGAAACCTTCGCGCGGCTGATGAGCGGGCTCGATGCGCAGCTGAGCGGCATGGGCGTGGCTTTCGGATCGTCCCTGCTGGGGCTTGCCGGGTCGTTGGTGGTGGGGTTGCTGGAACTGTTGGCCGGTCATGGCCAGAACCGGTTCTACCGCGAACTGGAAGAATGGTTGTCCTCGATCACCCGGTTGGCGTTTTCCTCGGGCGAAGGCGAGGGCAGCGGCGAATTTTCCGCCGCGACGCAGATCCTCGATCACATGCTGGAACAGATGAACCGGATGCGGCAGCTGTTCGAACATTCCGAGGCGGGCCGCGCAGAGGTCGATAACAAGCTGAGCAGCCTGGCCGTTTCCATCGAACGGCTGACCGACCGCCTGGCCGGCAACCGGCCGGTGAACGATGCGCTGGAACGGGTCGCCGAGGGGCAGGAGCGGCTGGTCGAGGTTCTCAGCGAACGCGAAGCCGGTGAAGGGGTGGATGCGGAAAGCCGGATGCGGCTGCGCTCGATCGATGTGCAGTTGCTGCGCATCCTCGAAGAAATCAGCGCCGGGCGGCAGGAAACCATGGCCGAACTGCGGATGGATATCGCCGCGCTGTCCCGGCTGGTGGCGCAGGGCCGCATCGCCGACGCCGATCATCCCCACCTGCGCAGCGCCCGGACCAAGGACAAGGAGGGCTGAACATGGCCCTTTCGCGCCGCACGGGGCAGCGTTTCCAGAACTCGATCTGGCCCGGTTTCGTGGATGCGATGACCGGCCTGTTGCTGGTGCTGATGTTCGTGCTGACCATCTTCATGGTGGTGCAGTTCGTGCTGCGCGAAACGATCTCGGGACAGGAAAGCGAACTCGACGCCCTGTCGGCCGAGGTGGCGGCGCTGGCAGATGCCCTTGGTCTGGAAAGGCGGCGCAGCGCGGAGCTGACCGAACGGGTGGGCGAACTGGACGCGACGCTTGCCGCGGCGCGACAAGAAGCGGATGCGCGCGAGGCGCTGATCGCGTCCCTGACCGTGGAACGGGACAAAACGGCAGCGGCGCTGGAGGCGGCCAACCTGAAGATCACCGATTTCGAGGCGCAGGTCGCCGCGCTTCTGTCGCAGCGCGATGAGGCGTTGGGCAACGTCGCGTCGCTGGAACGGGAACGCGCCGACCTGATCGACGAACGCGAGGCGCTGAACCTGGCGCTGGCGCAGGCGCGCGACGAAGTCGATGCCGGGGCCGAAGCCGCCCGTCTGGCCGCTGCGAAACGCGAAGCCCTTGAGGCATTGATCGCTGACCTTCAGGCCCGCAATGCTGAGGCCGAGGCCGCCACTACCGGTCTGGCCGCGCGGGTGGGCGAGCTGGAAAACGCGCTGAGCGAAGAGGAAAAGGCGCGGCTGGCCGAAGCCGCCGCGGCCGCGGCCCTGCGCGAGAAGCTGCAAAACGCCGATGCGGAGCTGACCGCGATGACGCTGGCGCTGGAAGAACAGCGCCGCAAGGCCGAGGAAACGCTGACGCTTCTGGCCGCCGCCGATGTGGCCAGCAAGGATCTGACCGCCAAGCTAGCGGTGGCGTTGGCGCAGGTGGAGGACGGTTCGCAGGTAATCGCCGATCTGCGTACGAAACTGAGCGAGGCCGAGGCGGCGCTGGCCGCGGACAAGACATCCCTGCAAGAACGTCTGGCCAAGGCCCTGGCTGCCAAACTGGCCGCAGAACAGGCGGCGGACGAAAACCTGAGCGAGGCCGAGCGGCAGGCGGCACTGGCGGCGGCAGCAAACAAGGCCCTGTCGCAGGAAAAGGCCATATCGACCGAGGCACAGCGCCAGCAGGCTTTGCTGAACCAGCAGATCGCGGCGCTCAGGACCCAATTGGGCAGCCTTCAGGCCCTGCTGGATGACTACAAGCAGCGCGACGCGGTCGCCAAGGTGCGGATCGAAAACCTCGGGTCGGACCTGAACGCCGCGCTGGCCCGCGCGGCGGCCGAGGAACGCAAGCGGCGGCAGCTGGAAGAGGCCGAAAGGCTGCGGTTGGAAGAGGAAAAACGGCGGCTGGAGGCCGAAAAGAAAGACCTCGAGAATTACCGCAGCGAATTCTTCGGCCGGATGCGGCAATTGCTGAGCGAACGCGAAGGGGTGCGGATCGTCGGTGATCGTTTCGTGTTCTCATCCGAGGTCCTGTTCGCTTCGGGCAGCGCGGACCTGTCCGGGGAAGGGGCGGCGCAGATTGCCAACGTGGCGTCGATCCTGCGCGATATCTCGGGCGATATCCCGAAGGAAATCGATTGGATCATCCGGGTCGACGGGCATACCGACGACCGGCCGATCTGGCCGGGAGCGGAATTCGCCGACAACTGGGAACTCAGCCAGGCGCGGGCGCTGTCGGTGGTGCGGTTCATGGTTGAAAACCTTGGTATCCCGCCTGAACGGTTGAGCGCCAACGGATTCGGCCAGTATCAGCCCGTCAATCCCGCCGACACGGACGAGGCCCGTGCACAGAACCGCCGGATCGAACTGAAGCTGACCGAACGGTAGGTAAGAAGGGGCACCCCTTAACTCGGGCGCGGCGCGCATATCAGATCGCCCGCTCCCTTGTCCGGGAGCCACCCTTCGCGCGTTATGTCCAATGCTTGAAGAAGAATGCCGAGCGGTTGTGCGACGACGTCATTCCACCGTTACATGGGCAAAGCGATGCGCGATCACCTCGCCATCGCGAGTCAGCAGCACCTCGCCCGTATAATCGCCCTTCGGCCAGCCCCCGGCGGGGGCCTTGCGGCCAATGGCGCGCATGATGGCGCGTTGCGGTTCGTCGAGCGGGATTTGCTTGCGGAACACTTCACCCTGCGGCCCTGTCGCCCAGAGCGTCAGGACATCGCCGGGTGCCGCATCGCCCGCCAGCGTGTAGACGACCAGTGGGTTGTCGGGATTGGCACCGTCGAGCCGCACAGCGCCGGAACGCACCGACTGCATCGACGGCACCCCGTCGGCAAAGCCTGCGGTCAGTAACCCGGCGCGATGATATTCCGACGGGTCGGCCCAGAGCGTTGCAGTCGGATCGCCGCAGCTTTCGCCTGCTTCCGCATCGAAGGGGTCGACGATTTGGCCGTCCTTGATGACCTGGAAATGCAGATGCGGATGGTTGGTCTGCCCCGACAGCCCGACCAGACCCAGCGGATCGCCCGGTTGCAGAACGTCGCCCGGCTTGACCGAGCTCGATCCGAGCTTCATGTGGCAATAGAGCGTCTGCCAACCGTCCCCGTGGGTCATCAGCACCGCGTTGCCGCAGGCGTTTTTCGGCGTGACCCCGCGCATGAGACGGTCGTCGGGCATGCTGTCGCGGATGCGCTCGACCCGGCCGAAGGCGGCGGCGCGGACGGTGACGCCGGTGTCGATTTCGTCGAAAGACAGCAGCGCGATATCGGTGCCCTTGTGCGCGTCGCGGGTTTTGATGCCGCAGGCGAAATCGCGGATCTCGCCCTTGTCCGGGTCGTGATCGACGTAATCCTCGATATAGCAAGTCTCGCCCAGGCTGCAGTCGACCGGCCACTGAAAAAGCGGCGCCCCCGCAGCGGATGTCGCTGCGAGGGCGAGAGCCAGAATAATCGGGCCGGTTTGCATCGATCAGTCAGCGGTCAGCAGCGGCGGCTTGTCCCCAGACAGGCGTCGCTGTCCCGGACCTTCGATACGCAGTTCGATCTCGCCGTTCTTGACGCCGACCTTGACCACGCCGCCCTTGGCCAGCTTGCCGAACAGCAATTCCTCGGCCAGCGGCTTCTTGATGTGTTCCTGGATCACGCGGCCCAGCGGGCGCGCGCCCATCTTGTCGTCGTAGCCCTTGTCGGCCAGCCACTCGGCGGCGGGCTTGGTCAGTTCGATATGCACGTTGCGGTCCATCAACTGGGCCTCGAGTTGCAGCACGAACTTTTCGACGATCTGCAGGATCACGTCCTTCGGCAGCGGCGCGAAGCTGATCACCGCGTCCAGGCGGTTGCGGAATTCCGGCGTGAAGGTGCGTTCGATCGCTGCGGTGTCTTCGCCCTCGCGGCGGTCACGGCCGAAACCGATGGCAGCCTTGGCCTGTTCCGCGGCGCCCGCGTTCGAGGTCATGATCAGGATCACGTTGCGGAAATCCACCGTGCGGCCGTTATGGTCGGTCAGCTTGCCGTGGTCCATCACCTGCAACAGGATGTTGTAGACATCCGGGTGCGCCTTTTCGATCTCGTCCAGCAGCAGCACGCAATGCGGGTGCTGGTCGACACCGTCGGTCAGCATGCCGCCCTGGTCGAACCCGACATAGCCCGGGGGCGCACCGATCAGGCGGGAAACGGCATGCTTTTCCATATATTCCGACATGTCGAAGCGCAGCAGTTCCACGCCCAGCTGATCGGCCAGCTGCTTGGCGACCTCGGTCTTGCCGACACCGGTGGGGCCGGCGAACAGGTAGTTGCCGATCGGCTTTTCCGGTTCGCGCAGCCCGGCGCGGGCCAGCTTGATCGCGCTCGACAGCGCTTCGATGGCGGTATCCTGACCAAAGACGACGCGCTTGAGCGATTTTTCCAGATCCTTGAGAACCTCGGCATCGTCTTTCGACACGTTCTTCGGCGGGATGCGGGCGATCTTGGCGACCACCGCTTCGATTTCCTTCACGCCGATGGTCTTGCGGCGCTTGGATTCCACAACGAGGTGCTGCGCGGCGCCGGCTTCGTCGATCACATCGATCGCCTTGTCGGGCAGCTTGCGGTCGTTGATGTAACGCGCCGCGAGTTCCACCGCCGCCTTGATCGCGTCATTGGTGAACTTGATGCCGTGGTGGTCCTCGAAATAGGGCTTCAGGCCCTTCAGGATCTTCACCGAATCTTCCACCGACGGTTCGTTCACGTCGATCTTCTGGAATCGGCGCGACAGTGCGCGGTCCTTTTCGAAATGCTGGCGGAATTCCTTGTAGGTGGTCGATCCCATGCAGCGCAGCTTGCCGCCCTGCAAAGCGGGCTTCAACAGGTTCGACGCGTCCATCGCGCCGCCCGAAGTAGCACCGGCGCCGATTACGGTGTGAATCTCGTCGATGAACAGCACCGCGTCGGGATGTTCTTCCAGTTCGGTCATCACCGCTTTCAGCCGTTCCTCGAAATCGCCGCGATAGCGGGTGCCGGCCAGAAGCGCGCCCATGTCGAGCGAATAGATGGTGGTGTGGGCCAGAACCTCGGGCGTTTCGCCGGCAACGATCTTGCGTGCCAGCCCTTCCGCGATCGCGGTCTTGCCGACGCCCGGGTCGCCCACCAGCAGCGGGTTGTTCTTTCGGCGGCGGCACAGCACTTGGATGCAGCGTTCAACCTCGTGGGTGCGGCCGATCAGCGGATCGATATCACCCTGCTGCGATTTTACGTTCAGGTTGACGCAATACTTGCCGAGCGCCGATTCCTTGGGGTCGATGGTTTCCGCGCTGCTGCCCTGGGTGCTTTCCTCTTCGGCGGAATCCGCGCCGGTAAGCGGCCGGGTTTCGCCATAGGACGGATCCTTGGCCACGCCATGGGCAATGAAGTTCACCGCGTCATAGCGGGTCATGTCCTGTTCCTGTAGGAAATAGGCGGCGTTCGATTCGCGTTCGGCGAAGATCGCCACCAGCACGTTGGCGCCGGTCACCTCGGTACGGCCCGAGCTTTGAACGTGGATCGCGGCGCGCTGGATCACCCGCTGAAACGCGGCGGTGGGCACCGCCTCGGACCCGTCGATTTCGGTGACCAGGTTGGACAGGTCGTCGTCGACGAATTCGATCAAGGTGCCGCGCAACTCCTCGGTGTCCACCGAACAGGCCTTGAGAACGCGCAGCGCATCGGGCTCGTCGATCAGGGCGAGCAGGAGGTGTTCCAGCGTTGCGAATTCGTGTTTGCGGGCATTGGCCAGCGCCAACGCCGCGTGAATTGCCTGTTCCAGCGTATTCGAGAATGAAGGCACGGCAGTGCTCCTTCCTTAGTTGGGCCGAAAACTTCGAAGCCTGTAACCTACAACGTCAGTTCGACCATCACCTGTTAGGTTCAAGGTTCGGTCGATATGGCGGTGGCTTCAAGTGTTTTCTGCCGGTGTAACCTCACAAATCATTCATTTGCCGATCCGCTGGGCGTGCGTTCAGAAGTTATCCTTGCGCTTCCTGATCTCGGCGAAGACTGAAGAAGGTTGTGCATCGATCATGCCAATCGCAGCCTTCACGCCGGGATCATTGCAGCGCAGGAAAGGGTTGGTCGCCAGTTCTTCCGATAACAGGCTGGGTACCGTTGCCTTGCCTTCTGCGCGAGCTTTCTGGACCTGCTCTGTACGAAAGATAAGCGCGGGATTGTCGGGATCAATGGTCAGCGCGAATTTCCCGTTCGATTGGGTGTATTCGTGACCCGAACAGATCAGCGTGTCGGCGGGCAGGGCGGCCAGTTTCGACAGGCTGTCGAACATCTGATCCGGGGTGCCTTCGAACAACCGGCCGCAGCCCAGGGCCATCAGGCTGTCGGCGGTGAAAGCCAGTTTGCTGTCGGGGAAATAGAAGGCGATATGGCCGACCGTGTGGCCCGACACGTCGATCACCTGCATCGCTTCGCCGCCGATCCGCAGAGTGTCACCCTCGGCCACCGCGATATCGAGCGGCGGCAGGCGGTGGGCGTCGGTTTCGGCCCCGATCACTTTCGCGGGATGATCCGTCAGCAGGTTGGCCACCCCGTCGATGTGGTCCCAGTGATGGTGGGTCAGCAGGATGTGGCTGAGCGTCCAGCCCCGTTCCTTCAGCGCGGCGGAAATCGGTCCGGCGTCGGGCACGTCGACCGCTGCGGTTTCGCCGCTTTCATCGTCATGCACCAGATAGGCATAGTTGTCCTTGAGACAGGGAATGGTGACGAGCTCAAGGGGCATGGCGTTTCCTCCTTCGACTGCTATTCTGTCCCCACAGTGGCGGATCGAGGGACCGGCTGCAATGCATCTTGATGTTCAGGACCTGCGCAATTTCTACTATCGCAGCACGTTGGGGCGTGCGGCGCAGAAAGCCGTGCGCGACCAGGCGTTGAAGATATGGCCCGAGGCGCATGGCCAGACCGTCGTGGGATTCGGCTTCGCGGTGCCGTTGCTGCGCCCCTATCTCAGCGAAGCGCGGCGGGTGACGGCGTTGATGCCCGGCCCGCAGGGAGTGATGCCTTGGCCCGCGGGGATGCCGAACCTGTCGGTGCTTTGCGAGGAGGTGTCCTGGCCGATCGAGACCGGGCATGTCGACAAGCTGGTGTTGATGCACGGGCTGGAAACCAGCGAACAGCCTTCGGCCTTGCTCGAGGAATGTTTCCGCGTGCTGGGGCCGGGGGGTAAGGCGCTGTTCATCGTGCCCAACCGCGCCGGGCTCTGGTCGCGCAGCGATGCCACGCCGTTCGGTTACGGCCGCCCCTACACGCTGGGCCAGCTGGAAACCCAGCTCAAGCGGCATCACTTCATGCCCGAACGCAACGAAACCGCGCTTTATCAGCCGCCCTCGCCGCGCCGGTTCTGGCGCAAGACCGGCGAGATGATGGAACGGATGGGGCATTCCTTTTCGATGGTGGTCTCGGGCGGGGTGATCATGGTGGAGGTGTCCAAGCGCGTCCACGCCCCCAACGGGCCGGGGCTGCGCGAGGCGGTGAAGAAGCCGCTGTCGATCCTGTCGCCCAGCCCGGCGACGAAACCGAAACCGGTTTGACCATGCCGCAACCCTGTTTCGGGGCGGTGCAAATCGGGGCACCGGTGGGTTCAAATCACCCCGATTCCGGGCGACTTTGCGTACGATAGCGATAACGGTTCATGCCGGATGTGCCGCCATCGCGGGCAGGGAATCGAAAAAGCTGTGGAAAAGTGGCGGTTTTTTTACACCACAAATCACGTGCAAACCGTCGCACCTTGGTTAAGTGTATGAAAACGCGCTGTATTCTTTTGTATACAAGGTTTTCATAGTATGTTGCTAGGTAGGGAATGCTCTGCTACACCCACGCCGATTTCGATACTTTGACGCAGGTCAATGATCCAAACGCCCCCGGGGCGGGCCAAATGGCCCGAGACGGGGCCATAAAAGTCGGAAGGGTGGACGTGTCCGAACCAGCTTCGATCTCCTCAGGCATTGCCGCGCGCTATGCCACCGCCATCTTCGAGATCGCGAAAGAGACCAACTCTCTCGCGAAAATCGAACCCAATGTCATCGATCTTGCCTCTGCGCTGAACGAAAGCGCAGATCTGCGGGCGCTGATCAGCTCTCCGCTGGTGTCGCGTGATGATCAGGAAAAGGCCATCGCAGCGCTGGCCGTAAAGATGGGCGTCGAACCCGTCTTGAAAGACGGCCTGTCGCTGATGGCGCAGAAACGCCGTCTGTTCGTTCTGCCGCAGCTGCTGGATCAGCTGTCTGCGCTGATCGCCGAAGACAAGGGCGAAGTGACCGCCGAAGTCACCAGCGCCAAGGCGCTGACCAAGACCCAGGCGGACAAACTGGCGAAAACCCTGGCCGCTCGTGTCGGGAAAGATGTTAAAATCAATGCGACCGTTGATGAGGATCTCATCGGCGGTCTTGTCGTTAAAGTGGGCTCGAAGATGATCGACACCTCGATCCGCTCCAAGCTCAACTCCCTCCAGAATGCAATGAAAGAGGTCGGATAAATGGGTATCCAAGCTGCAGAGATTTCTGCGATCCTGAAGGACCAGATCAAGAACTTCGGTCAGGAAGCCGAAGTTGCTGAGGTTGGTCGCGTGCTCTCCGTCGGTGACGGTATTGCCCGCGTCTACGGCCTCGACAACATCCAGGCTGGTGAAATGGTCGAATTCCCCGGTGGTATCCGCGGGATGGCCCTGAACCTGGAAAGCGACAACGTCGGTGTCGTGATCTTCGGGTCCGACCGTGACATCAAGGAAGGCGACACTGTTAAGCGGACCAACGCCATCGTGGACGTCCCCGCCGGCGACGCCCTGCTGGGCCGCGTCGTTGACGGTCTGGGCAACCCGCTGGACGGCAAGGGCCCGATCGCCGCTTCCGAGCGCCGCATCGCCGACCAGAAAGCCCCGGGCATCATCCCGCGTAAATCGGTTCACGAACCGATGGCAACCGGCCTGAAGTCGGTTGACGCAATGATCCCGATCGGCCGCGGCCAGCGCGAACTGATCATTGGTGACCGTCAGACCGGCAAGACCGCCGTTGCTCTGGACGCGATCCTGAACCAGAAATCCTACAACGACGCCGCCGGCGACGATGAGAGCAAGAAGCTGTACTGCATTTACGTCGCAGTCGGTCAGAAACGTTCGACCGTTGCCCAGCTGGTGAAGAAGCTGGAAGAAACCGGCGCGATCGACTACTCGATCGTCGTTGCCGCGACCGCTTCCGACCCCGCGCCGATGCAGTTCCTGGCACCCTACGCCGCAACCGCGATGGCGGAATATTTCCGCGATAACGGCAAGCACGCGCTGATCATCTATGATGACCTGTCGAAGCAGGCTGTGGCCTATCGTCAGATGTCGCTGCTGCTGCGCCGTCCGCCGGGGCGTGAAGCGTATCCGGGCGACGTTTTCTACCTGCACTCGCGTCTGCTGGAACGTTCGGCAAAGCTGAACGAAGATCACGGCGCCGGTTCGCTGACCGCGCTGCCGATCATCGAAACCCAGGGCGGCGACGTTTCGGCGTTTATTCCGACCAACGTGATCTCGATCACCGACGGCCAGATCTTCCTGGAAACCGAACTGTTCTATCAGGGTATCCGGCCTGCTGTGAACACCGGTCTTTCGGTGTCGCGTGTTGGTTCGTCGGCCCAGACCAAGGCGATGTCCTCGGTTGCCGGTCCGGTGAAGCTGTCGCTGGCTCAGTATCGCGAAATGGCGGCCTTCGCCCAGTTCGGTTCCGACCTCGACGCTTCGACCCAGCAGCTGCTGGCCCGTGGCGCGCGTCTGACCGAGCTGATGAAGCAGCCGCAGTATTCGCCGCTGACCAACGCTGAAATCGTCTGCATGATCTTTGCCGGCACCAACGGTTACCTCGACAAGATCGACGTGAGCGACGTTGCACGCTTTGAAGCTGGCCTGCTGGCGCACCTGCGCGGCAAGAACGCCGATCTGCTGGACGACATCACCAACAATGACCGTAAGGTCAAAGGTGAGCTGGCCGACAAAGTTAAAGCCGCGCTGGACGATTTCGCAGCTGACTTCGCATAAGGGAGATTAGGCAATGCCGAGTCTCAAGGACCTAAAAAACAGGATCGAGAGTGTGAAGAACACTCGAAAGATCACCAAGGCCATGCAGATGGTTGCCGCGGCGAAACTTCGCCGCGCGCAGGACGCTGCAGAAGCCTCGCGCCCTTACACAGAACGGTTCAATGCCGTTCTGGCCGGGCTGGCGGCCTCGGTCGGTTCCTCTGACAGCGCGCCCAAGCTGCTGTCGGGTACCGGTTCCGACCAGGTGCAGCTTCTGGTGGTCATGACCGCAGAGCGTGGCCTCTGCGGCGGCTTCAACAGCTCGATCGCAAAACTGGCACGCGCCAAGGCCGAAGAGCTGATCGCTCAAGGCAAGACGGTCAAGATCCTGACCGTCGGCAAAAAAGGCCGTGAACAGCTGAAACGTGACCTGGGCGAACTTTTCATCGGCCATGTCGATCTGTCCGAGGTGAAAAACGTCGGCTACGTCAATGCACAAGACATCGCGCGTGATCTTCTGAACCGCTTCGATGACGGTGAATTCGACGTGGCAACGATCTTCTACAACCGCTTCCAGTCGGTGATCTCACAGATCCCGACCGCTCAGCAGATCATTCCTGCCTCTTTCGAGGCGCAGGAAGATGCAGGGGACACCACCCTGTATGATTATGAGCCCGACGAAGAGGCCATCCTGGCCGACCTGCTGCCGCGTGGCGTGGCAACGCAGATCTTCGCAGCCCTGCTGGAAAACGGTGCGTCCGAACAAGGTGCGCGGATGTCCGCAATGGACAACGCGACCCGGAACGCGGGCGAGATGATCGACAAACTGACGATCGAGTTCAACCGCTCGCGTCAGGCCGTGATCACCAGCGAACTTATCGAAATTATCTCGGGCGCTGAAGCGCTCTAAGAGAACGGAGACGAAACAATGGCTAACGCAAAAGGCAAAATCACCCAGGTGATCGGCGCCGTTGTGGACGTGCAGTTCGAAGACGAACTGCCGGCAATTCTCAACGCACTGACCACCGAAAACAACGGCAAGTCCCTGATCCTGGAAGTTGCCCAGCACCTCGGTGAAAACACCGTCCGTACCATCGCGATGGACGCGACCGAAGGTCTGGTCCGCGGTCAGGAAGTTCTGGACACCGACGGCCCGATCTCGGTGCCGGTCGGTAACGCGACCCTGGGTCGTATCCTGAACGTGGTCGGCGAACCCGTCGACGAAAAAGGCCCGGTCAACGCGACCGAAACCCGTTCCATTCACCAGCCCGCCCCGGAATTCGACGAACAGTCGACCGAGTCGGAAGTCCTGGTCACCGGCATCAAGGTGATCGACCTGCTGGCGCCTTACGCCAAGGGTGGTAAAATCGGTCTGTTCGGCGGTGCCGGCGTGGGTAAGACCGTTCTGATCATGGAACTGATCAACAACATCGCAAAAGTGCACTCGGGTTTCTCGGTGTTCGCGGGTGTTGGTGAACGGACCCGTGAAGGGAACGACCTGTACCACGAAATGATCGAATCCAACGTGATCAAGCCCGACAATCTGGAAGAATCGCAGGTTGCGCTGGTTTATGGTCAGATGAACGAACCTCCGGGGGCGCGTGCACGTGTTGCTCTGACCGGCCTGACGCTGGCAGAACAGTTCCGCGACCAGTCCGGTACCGACGTTCTGTTCTTCGTCGACAACATCTTCCGCTTCACTCAGGCGGGTTCCGAGGTGTCGGCGCTTCTGGGCCGTATTCCTTCGGCTGTGGGTTACCAGCCGACCCTGGCAACCGACATGGGCGCGATGCAGGAACGCATCACCTCGACCAAGAACGGTTCGATCACCTCGATCCAGGCCGTGTACGTGCCTGCGGATGACCTTACCGACCCTGCACCGGCAACTACCTTTGCCCACCTGGATGCAACCACCGTTCTGAACCGTGCGATTTCGGAACTGGGTATCTACCCGGCCGTTGACCCGCTCGACAGCTCGTCGCGTCTGATGGACCCGTCGGTGGTCGGCGAAGAGCACTATCAGGTGGCGCGTGACGTGCAGGGTATCCTGCAGCGTTACAAGTCGCTGCAGGACATCATCGCGATCCTCGGCATGGACGAACTGTCGGAAGAAGATAAACTGACTGTTGCCCGCGCCCGTAAGATCCAGCGTTTCCTGTCGCAGCCCTTCGACGTTGCGAAGGTCTTCACCGGTTCGGACGGCGTCCAGGTTCCGCTGGAAGACACCATCTCGTCGTTCAAGGCGGTTGTGGCCGGCGAATACGACCACCTGCCCGAAGCGGCCTTCTACATGGTTGGCGGCATCGACGAAGTGATCGCAAAAGCCGAAAAAATGGCTGCTGAAGCAGCCTAAGGAGGCCCTTAATGGCTGAGACAGTGCAATTCGATTTGGTCAGCCCCGAACGGAGCCTTGCTTCGTTCGCGGTTGAGCAGGTCCAGATCCCGGGTGCGGATGGCGACATGACGGCGATGGCCGGTCATGCCCCGACCATCACCACCCTGCGCCCCGGCGTGCTGCATGTCAGCGGTCCGGAAGGTGAGGTCGAATATGTCGTGACCGGCGGTTTCGCCGAGATCAGCGCCGATTCGATCTCGGTTCTGGCCGAGCGCGCCATCCCGCGTGCAGACGTCACGCAGGAAGACATCGACGGCATGGTTCAGGCCGCTGCCGATGCGCTGAACAAGGCGAAGGAAGTCTTCCACAACGAACCCGGTCCGGTCGACGATGCCGCCAAACTGCTGGCGGACATGGTTGCGATGGGCACCCATATCGGGCTGAATCCGAACCAGGCCAATCTCTGATCGGTACGGTTCTGACAGGAATGCGAAAAGGCCCCTCTCGAGGGGCCTTTTTCATGTCTAATGGTTGACCACGGCGGATGTCGCGGGGCAGTTTTTCAGCCATGAAGAAATTGAAATCGAATTTGATTGGCATTGATCAGGGCGACGTGGCCCTGTTTTCCGATTTCGAAAACGGCGGCGACATGTGGACCGGCGAAGGCAACCGCGAGCGCCGCACCAAGGTCGTATTCAGTGAAAAATTCAAATCCGCCCCTGCGGTAACCTGTTCTGTGTCGCTGTGGGATGTGGATTATTCCACCAACGTCCGCGCCGACCTGACCGCGCAGAACATCACGACAAGCGATTTCGAAATCGTTTTCAGCACCTGGGACAACACAAGGATCGCGCGTATCCGGGTGTCATGGATGGCCATTGGCGAGCTCAGCGACGAAGACGAATGGGATATCCCATGAAAAAGGGCGCCCTCGGGGCGCCCTTTGCCGCTCTAGACGGTCGCGATCAGCTCTTGAACTGACCTTCGTAGATCGGATCCAGAGTTTCGGTTTCGAACAGCGACGATACGCTGGTGCCGTTCCAGATGTTCAGGATCGCCTGTGCGAACATCGGCGCGGTCGGCAGGATGCGGATATTCGGCGTGTTCAGAACCGCCTGGGTCGGCTGGATCGAATCGGTGATCACGAGCGACTTCATCACCGAATTGGTGATCCGTTCGACCGCCGGGCCGGATAGAACGCCGTGCGAGATATAGGCGTGTACTTCGCTGGCGCCGTGCTCCATCAGGATCTCGGCCCCCTTGCACAGCGTTCCGGCGGTGTCGCACATGTCATCGACGATGATGCACTTCTTGCCTTCGACATTGCCGATCACGGTCATTTCGGCAACTTCGCCGGGCTTTTCGCGGCGCTTGTCGACGATCGACAGCGGTGCGTTGATCCGCTTGGCCAGTTCGCGGGCGCGGGCCACGCCGCCGACATCGGGCGATACGACCATCACGTCTTCCAGAGACCCGGCGAACTGCTGCTTGATGTCCAGCGCGAAGATCGGCGAGGCATAGAGGTTGTCTACCGGGATATCGAAGAAACCCTGGATCTGGGTTGCGTGCAGGTCCAGCGTCAGGACCCGTTCGATCCCCGCCTCGACCAGCATGTTGGCGACCAGCTTGGCGCTGATCGGCGTGCGCGCCTTGGTGCGGCGGTCCTGGCGGGCATATCCGAAATAGGGGATCACGGCGGTGATCCGCGACGCCGAGGAGCGGCGCAGCGCATCGGACATGATCAACAGTTCCATCAGGTTGTCATTCGCTGGGTTGGACGTCGGCTGAATGATGAACATGTCCTCGCCGCGGACGTTTTCGTACACTTCGACGAAGATTTCCTGATCGTTGAACCGTTCGACACGGGCATCGACAAGACCGATCGATTTTCCCCGATGCATCGACATCCGGCGCGCGATGTTTTGCGCCAGCGGCTTGTTCGCATTGCCGGCGATGAGTTTAGGTTCTTTAAGGTTGGGCATGTCGACGGTTCCCCAGGTTGGTCGAGATGACAGAATCGTGTCGTTGACACCGCTTACCATCTCACTACGTTCAGGCAAACCTATGCCGAGGGAGAGAAGGACGAAGATGGCACATATTGACTATTATTTTTCGATGCTGTCGCCATATGCTTATCTGGTAGGTGACCGGTTGGATCAAAGCGCCAAGCGTCACGGCGCCACCGTGACCTACAAACCCTTCGATATCATCGCCGCCTTTCCCCGCACCGGCGGGGCGCCTTTGCCCGAACGGCACCCTTCCCGGATCGCATACCGGGCGCAGGAACTGCCGCGGCAGGCGCGCAAGCTGGGGATGGAACTGAACATGAAACCGGCCTTCTGGCCGACCAACGCCGCGCCGTCCTCCTACGCGATCATCGCGGCGCAGAAGGCGGGCGGCGGCGATGTGGCGGCGCTGGTGCATGCGTTGCTGAAAGCCTGTTGGGTCGAGGAAAAGGACATCGCCGACGACGCGGTGATCAAGGCCTGCCTGGAAAACGCCGGTTTCGATCCGTCGCTCGCTGACAGCGGCTTGCTCAGCGGGGCGGAAACCTATGCCGCCAACCTCGAACAGGCCGTGTCCGAGGGCGTGTTCGGTTCGCCCTTCTTCGTTGTCGATAGCGGTCAGAAATTCTGGGGTCAGGATCGGCTCGACGATCTCGAACTGCATCTCGCTGGCAAGCTCTGAGCGATGCCGCAGGGAGTGAAGGGCGGGTTCCCGACCTATTGGACAGAATTCGGCTCCGGCCCGCGCGAGGCGCTGCTGATCCATTGCAGCCTGGGCCATTCGGGGGCCTGGGCGGGGATGGCGGCGCATCTAGGCGATATCCTGCACATGACCGCCTTCGACATTCCCGGCCACGGCAGAAGCGGTCAATGGGACCAGCGCGCGCCCCTGCAGCGGGTCGCCACCGACATGGCGGCGGATTTCATCGATCGGCCAATAGACCTGATCGGGCAATCCTTCGGGGCGACCGTGGCGCTGCGGCTTGCAACGGAAAACTCCGGACTGGTGCGATCCCTGGTTCTGATCGAACCGGTGTTCCTGGCGGTTGCTTTTGCCGATGACCCGGACAGCCGGCAACGGCATGACCGCGATCTGGCGGACTATGACCGGGCGATCAAGGCCGGCGACATGATGGCTGCGGCCAAGGGGTATTCCGATGTCTGGGGGGATGGCCGCCCCTGGGACAGCCTGCCGGCGTCCCTGCGCCTGTCGATGGCGGAACGGATTGGCGTGGTCGAACAGGTCGCGCCGGAGGTGGTCGAGGATTCGGCCGGGCTGCTGCGACGCGGCGCGATCGAGGCGCTGGAAATGCCGACGCTCTTGATCGAGGGCGAAAACACGCTCGAATACATCCACCTTATCGTCGCCGGCCTGCACCGGCGCATCGGGAACAGTCGCTGCGAAACGGTCGAAGGGGCAGGGCACATGGCCCCGATCACCCATTCCGGTCGCGTGGCGGAATTGATCCGGTCATTCCTCGATGCCGAAGCGGCTGTGGATCAGCCCTTGGCAGCGGCGAGGAACTGATCAACGCCCTCGGCCCCGATCGACCAGTCGCAGACGAAACGGCCCAGCAGCGGTTCGTTGGGATCGTCACCCTCAAGGTCGCCGTCCATGAGGTAATAATAGGCCCCGGCGTCGAAGACGCGCTGATGCAGCGCGCGCGGCATCTTGGCGAAGATCATGTTGGCCTGCGGTTCGGCGATGAATTCCACCCCCGGCAATTCCCGCATGCCGGCCGCCAGCCGGTCACAGTTGTCGTTCGCCTGCCGCGCGGTTTGCAGCCACAGGTCGCCAGTCAGGTATCCCAGCATCTGCGCCGACAGGTAGCGGTGCTTGGAAAACAGGTGCCCGGCCCGCTTGCGGCGCAGTTCGAATTCCCGGGCGTGCTTCGGATCGAAGAAGATCACCGCCTCGACGCCCATGCAGCCGTTCTTGGTGCCGCCGAAGCTGACCGCGTCGACACCGGCCTTCCAGGTCATTTCGGCGGGCGTGCAACCGAGCGCGACCAGCGCATTGGCAAAGCGTGCCCCGTCCAGATGCACCGGCAGGTCGAATTCCTTGGCAACAGAGCATAGCGCCTCGATCTCGGCCAGGCTATAGACGTGCCCCAGTTCGGTCACCTGGGTGATCGACACCGGCCCGCGCTGCGGGTTATGGACGCTGCCGCCCTTGCTCTTGATCGTGGCGCGCAGCTGCTCCGGCGTCATCTTGTCGGCCTCGCCCACCAGCGTCAGCTTGGCGCCGCCTGTGTAGAACTCGGGCGCGTTGCATTCGTCTTCCTCGATATGGGCGAGCGGGGTGCAGAAAATCGTGTCCCAGGGCTGGCACAGCGTGGCCAGCGCCAGCGAATTGGCCACCGTGCCCGTCGCCACAAGGTAAACCGCCGCATCGGGCGCCTCGAACACGTCGCGGATCATCTCGCGCACGCGGTCCATTTCCGCATCAGCGCCATAGCCGCTGCGATACCCTTCGTTCGCCTTGGTCACCGCTTCAAGAATCTGCGGATGGGTCGGGCCACCATTGTCAGAGGCAAAGAACATCAGGTCGGCTCCTCGATAATATATTCTTCCCAGTCTTCCTCGGGCACTTCGTATTCCGGCACCGTGCGGCCGCGCATCGACACGCCCGCCAGGTGCACGCTTTCCGGATCGCCGCTGACCAGCGGGTGCCAGTCCTTCAGCTTGTGCCCGTTCCACAGCAATTTATAGGCACAGGTTTCCGGCATCCAATAGAGGTTTTCCCCCATGTTCTGCGGTTTCAGAACGATGCATTCGGGCACGAATTGGTGGCGGATCGGGTATTGCGAACAGCGGCAGGTTTCGTCGTCCAGCAAGCGGCAGGCGATGTTGGTCAGCGCCACTTCGCCGGTTTCGTCATCTTCCAGCTTGTTCAGGCAGCATTTGCCGCAGCCGTCGCACAGGGCTTCCCATTCGTCATGGGTCATCTTTTCCAGCGGCACGTTTTCCCAGAACCGTTTGCGCAGTTTCGGCTGGGTCATAGCGCGGCCAGGATGGCGCGCGCCTTGGCGCAGTCGGCGTTCATCTGGTCGATCAGTGCCTCGAGGCTGTCGAACTTTTCCTCTGGGCGCAGGTAATCGACCAGGCCGATGGACAGGTCGGCGCCGTAAAGGTCGCCCTTGAAATCGAACAGGTAGGTTTCGAGGTTGGGGCGGTTTTCCCCGAACATCGGGCGGACACCCATCGAGGCGGCGCCGTGATAGCGCCCCTTGTGCGGGCCATCCAGGATTTCGACCAGCACCGCGTAGACGCCGAATTTCGGCGGATGAATGCCGTCGATCGACATGTTGGCGGTGGGGAAGCCCAATTCGCGGCCGCGCTGGTCGCCGCCGATCACCTCGCCCTCGATCCGGTGCCAATGGCCCAGCATAGCGGCGGCGTCGCGCGGGCGCCCTTCGCTCAGCGCGTTGCGGATCGCGGTCGACGACACTTCGATCCCGTCGCCCGTCAGCAGTTCGGCGATGGTGACGCCGAAGCCCAGCTCCGCGCCGAAGCGTTTCAGGTCCTCGACATCGCCGGCCCGGCCCTTGCCGAAGCAGAAATCGGCGCCCACGACCACGTGTTTCAGCCCCAGCCCGTCATGGATCACCTTCACCGCGAATTCTTCCGGTGTCAGGGACGACAGGATGGCGTTGAAATTCAGTTCATAGAGCTTTTCGACGCCCAACTTTTCCAGCCGGTGCGCGCGTGCTTCGGGCCCCATGAGACGGAAGGCGGGGGCTTTGGGGGCGAAGAATTCGCGCGGATGCGGTTCGAACGTCATCACGCCAAGCGGCGCGCCGATCTTTTCGCCTTCGCGCCGGGCGATTTCGATCACCGATTGATGGCCCAGATGGACACCGTCGAAATTGCCGATCGCGGCGGAGGCGCCGCGATCTTCGTCGGTGACATAGCTGTAATCCCGGATGATATGCATGGCGCAGGGTTAGCCCCGCGCGCAGGCAGGCGCAAGCCTTCTTGCGGGCGGGGCCGTTGCGGGCCGGTGGATTAGTCGAACTTGCGCGACGGGGCCAGCACCGTGGCTTCGCCCATCAGCACCTTCTTGCCGTCGACAAGGCAGCGGCAATCCAGCTTGACCCGGCGTTTGGGAAAGTCGATGTCGATCACCTCGACCTCGGCCGTGACCATGTCGCCGGGGCGCACGGGGGCGAGGAATTTCAACGTCTGACCCATGTAGATCGTGCCGTGGCCGGGAAGCTGTTCGCCGATCACCGCCGAAATCAACCCGGCTGTCAGCATGCCGTGGGCGATGCGGCCGCTGAAGATCGTGTCCTGCGCATAATCGTCGTCCAGATGCACCGGATTGTGGTCGGTCGATACCTTGGCGAACATCTCGATATCTTCATCGGTGACGACTTTGCGCAGATGGCGCGTCATCCCCATTTCGATGTCTTCGATGCAGATCGTTCCGCGTGGCAGGTTGTCCAACATCCGACCCTCCGATTCTCTTTGCGAGCAACAAATTGCCGCCCCGAGGGGCGATTTCGCAACTTTATTACTTTGCAGGCGCAGAAAATCAAGCCCTTTTTCACTCAGCGGAGCTGACCGATCGTATAGTTCGGAGCCGATTTTTCCCTGCTCAGGTAGGCTTCTAACGCTTGCGCATCGGGTTGGTGCGTCGTTTTGGTGTCCTCGCGCGCCAGGCCGCCGGAAATGAACAGGGAATCGATATCCTCGCCCATCGCGCCCTGGATGTCGGTATGCACCCCGTCGCCGATGGCCAGAATGGCGCTGTCACCGATATCGGGATTCAGCGCGGCCAGACGCCGGCGCGCCAGATCATAGATCGGCGGGTGCGGTTTGCCGAAATAAAGGCTTTCACCGCCCATCTGCGTGTAAAGCCGCGCCAATGCCCCGGCGCACCATTCGCGGACCTCGCCACGGTCGACCACGATATCGGGATTGGCGCACAGCAGCTTCAGCCCCTTGGTCTTGGCATAGAGGAAATCGGCCCGGTTCACGTCCGGGTCGGCCATGGGATCGTTCGGGCCGCAGCAGACGATCCCCTCGGCCTCGGTCAGTGGTACCCGGGTGATGTCGACCGGGTTTTCCAGGATATGCAGCGGTTCGAAGAACTCCGCGTCGCGCTGCCATTCGCCCATGAAATAGACCTTATGCCCGACGGCGCCCTCGAACATCGCCGCGCGGGCGCTGTCGCCGCTGGTGGCGATCGTGTCATAGGCATCTTCCGGCACGCCGAAGATTTTCAACTGTTCGACCACGCCCAGACGGGGTTTCGGCGAATTGGTCACCAGAACCACGATGCCGCCTTTCTTGCGATAGGCCTGAAGCGCCGCGACCGCTTCGGGATATGCGGTGACGCCATTGTGGATGCAGCCCCAAAGATCGACAAACAGCGCGTCGTAGCGGTCGGAAACTTCGGAAAGGGCGGAAATGATCTGTGTCATGGGTCGGGCCTGTTATCTGGGTCACCTTGCGGGCGAAGATATGACAGGGGTGCCCGAGCGGCGCCACCCGTAAACTTGGAATTTTACGAGGGACGGATGGAGATATTCGAGATTCATCGGTCAAGCTCGCCGAGTTGTACAAGGACCTGCATTGCGACGGCTGCGGCACGGCGTTGATCGCCGAACCTGAAGAGGTCTGGGCCAAGGCCGGCTGTGGCTATTTCTGCGCCGATTGCCTGGCCAGTGGCGTACATCTGACCCATCCGGCCTGCGACATCGCGCGCCGAGGGTGAGGGGCGGGCGATCAGAGGCGGCGAAAGCGGCGTCTCGCGCCGTGCGGTGCCGTGTGAAGCTGTCTGGCGCGACGCTCTGCCGCCTGCCCGTGGCGGTAAATCGCCTAGGCAGAAGGCGGAAAGCTGCTGTTTTTCGCCTAAGGACGGCATCTTCTTGAGGTATATGATCAAAATAAAAGTTGAATCCTGTATTTGTCTTTTCGGCGTGAAGGCGCAGCAGTAACGAATGTACGTGAAAGGTAAGTCGATATGAAAAAGACGGCTCTGGGTATCTTGATTGCTTTAGGTGTGGCGACGCCGTTGATGGCTTCGCACGCGAACCCCTGGGCCGACGACGATGATATCGTGAATGCGCAATATCATGATGAAAATCAGGAGCAGAGCATCGACACCCTTGGCG
Organism: Thalassovita aquimarina; assembly: GCF_018219815.1. Lineage (GTDB taxonomy): Bacteria > Pseudomonadota > Alphaproteobacteria > Rhodobacterales > Rhodobacteraceae > Thalassobius > Thalassobius aquimarinus. Next base: position 17,325 of record NZ_JADMKU010000024.1, on the reverse strand, counting down.
AGGACGAGCAGCTGGGCCTGATGGTGCAGGACGTGAACAGCCAAGCCGGTGGCGGCCTCGGCGGGGCCGAGCCGGAGGACGGAACCGGCTACAAGGGCGGGGACGCCAACGGAAACGGACAGGGCGGCCGCGACTGATCCCCCTGTCTGCCAAAGAAAAACACCCGCGGAGATGTCCGCGGGTGTTGTCGTTTTGACGCTCGGGCCTGTGATCAGACCTTGAGGTTCGGAATGATCTGCTTTTTGCGGCTCATGACGCCCGGCAGGACGACGGTGTCGCCGTCCACGGTGGCACCGAAGCTCTTCTCGGCCACGGTTTTGACCAGGTCGTTCGGGACCAGCAGGGTGGCTTCTTCATTCAGGATGTCCACGGCGAACAGCAGGACTTGATCGACGCCGTCTTCCTTGGCGACTTCTTCGAAGGACGCCATCAGGCTGTCCTTGCGGTCCAGCACCAGCTTGGGCGCGGTGGTTTCCAGAACCGAAACGCGGAACTTGGTGCCGTCGACTTCGTATGCCTTCGAATCCATCCGGATCAGTTCGGCATCCGAAAAGGCCGAGATGTCGGATTTCGCTTCGAACATTTCCGACGCGTAGGCGGCGATGTCGATGCCCAGATCGGCGGCCAGTTTTTCGGCCGCTTCACGGTCGTGGTCGGTGGTCGTGGGCGAGCGGAATTCCAGTGTGTCCGACAGGATGCAGCTCAGCGCCGCGCCCTTGATCGCTTCGGGCATCTTGGCGGCGTCGTCGCCCATCAGGTCGACCATGATGGTGGCGGTGCAGGCCAGCGGCCGGATGGTGATGTCGATCGGACCCTTGGTTTCCAGCCCGCCGACCAGCTTGTGGTGGTCGATGATCGCCTGCACGTCGGCATCGTTGATCGCCTCGGGCAGTTCGGCGGGGTTGTTGGTGTCGACGATGACGACCGGCGCGCCGGCTTCGACGCCGGAAATGATTTCCGGCTTGTCCAGGTTCCAGCGCTTCAGAACGAAGGCGGCTTCGGTGTTGGGTTCGCCCAGCAGCTTCGGGGTGGCGGCGACACCTTTCACCTCGTTCAGGTACCAGGCCCAGATAATGGGCGATCCGGTGGAATCGGTATCGGGGGATTTGTGGCCGAAAACCTGGATGGTCATGTCAGAGATTCCTTCATATGCGCGAAAAGGTCTGTTTTGCGCGCCTTATAGAAGGGCTTTGAGCGAATGTCACCCGCCTGCGCGGCCGGTGCGACCTTTGTGCCGCACTGCAGCATTTCGATCTGTCTTAGCCTTCCGACAGCGGCAGCCGGGTGATTGTGAAACCGTGCCGTTCCAGCAATGCCAGCACACCGTTTTCGCCCGGCAGGTGCAGCGCCCCGATGGCCACGAAAGAATCCGTTTGGGCCAGTTCAACCGACAGGGTTTCAGCCCATCCATGGTTCCGGCCGACGATCAGCTTTTCCATCATTTCGTTCAGAAGCGACACGATCTTGTCTCGGTCTTCCGGTTTTGCACCGTAATGGTTGATGGCTTTCGCCGACAGATACTCCCACCCGAGCTGCGTTTGCCCCCGGAAATAGTGGTCGGTCAGGTCGCTGCCGCCCGATATCGCATCGGTCAGCTCGAATTGCAGGCTCCATTTCAGCTCTTCGACCTGCTTTTCCAGCGGATCGCCGGCAAGGAGGCGAAAGACGGCTTTGACATCGTCCAATGACCGTATCGTCAGGTTCCGTTCCTGCGCGGCGATTTCGACCATGCGATCGAGGCCTTTCTTCTTTTGCTTGAGGTCACGGATCGCGCAGGTGGGTATGGCAAGGTTCATGCCCAGGAACCAGGGCCGGTATTTCGCCGCTACGAAGCCCGGTATGCCGCGTGACTTGAGTTGTGGTTGCAGTCGCTTCCAGCTGTCTTCCCCAAGCAGGTCGATCAGGCTGGGGCCTTCGGTCAGCAGGATCAGATCGGGATTGGCGGTCAGATATCTTTGGAATTCCGCTTCCTGTTCGCCGGTCGCTTCAAGGAAAACCTGATCGGCCCGGTCCAGCAGCGGATTCAGGCGGGCAAGCGTGTCCGCATGGCGCGGATCGTAAAGGTGCATCGTGCCAATGATATGGGAGGTGACGCCGTTCTTCTCGACCTGCCACAGGATACCTTCGGGGAAGGGCACGCGGTCAGCGCGCTGCTGCAACGCGCGCTGCTGTTCGCCCGGCAGCGACCAGAACCCGGATTCGCCATCGCAGGCGGCATGAAGCGGGTATGCAAACAGGGTCAAGGTAATGATAAGCCAAAGCCGCAGCACTTGAATTCTCCTTTGCTTTCGAAGGAGGGTAGCAGAATGCGAAACCCCGACAAGGGTGCCGGGCGGCAAGGGTTCGCTTTTGGGTTGCCCCGCCTGCCATGAACCGTTGGAGCGAACCGTTGCGCACTGCGCGAAAATCGAGCGAAACCGAACTCTACACCCCGGTGAAGACGTTTTTCGAAGCCCTCGGATACGAGGTGAAGGCGGAAATCGGCGCCGTGGACGTGGTGGCCATGCGGGACGGCGAAGCGCCGGTCATCATCGAACTGAAGACGGGGTTTTCGCTGACCCTGCTGCAACAGGCGGTGGCGCGTCAGAAGGTCACCGATCAGGTCTATGTCGCGGTGCCGCGCTGGAAGGGACGGGCCGGCTGGCGGGCGTTCAAGGGCAATCTGGCGCTTTGCAAGCGGCTGGGTCTGGGGGTGATTTCGGTCCGGCTGGACGCGGGCGAGGTGCAGGTGCATCACGATCCCGCCCCGTTCCAGCCGCGCAAGGTGAAGAAGCGGCAGGCAACCCTGATGGCCGAATTCGAACGGCGCGAAGGCGATCCCAACAAGGGCGGCGCGGTGCGCCGGGGGCTGGTGACGTCCTACCGGCAGGAGGCGCTGCGCTGCGCCGCCTACCTGGCCGAACACGGCGCATCGAAAGGCGCCGTGGTGGCGCGCGAGGCCGGGGTGAAACGGGCGACACGGGTGATGTCGGACAATCACTATGGCTGGTTCGAGAGGGTGGAAAAGGGCGTGTATGACCTGACGGATGCGGGCCGGGAGGCACTGAACCCTTCGCTTTGAAGGCGGCGTGTCGGCCCCCGTCCCCTCTGGCCAAAAAGCTTCGTCCAATTTTCATATACCGGCTGTTGACTCACCCCTGCCATCTTCCTAACTATGCGCCGTTAGCACTCGACAAGGGTGAGTGCTAACGGCTCTGCTTCATGAGAAGGGAGCCCGGGAGAAACACTGAGCCAAGGAGACTCAGAGATGGCATTTACTCCGCTTCATGACCGCGTGCTGGTTCGCCGCGTTGAAGGCGACGAGAAAACCGCAGGTGGGCTGATCATCCCCGACAGCGCCAAGGAAAAGCCGGCGGAAGGCCTGGTTGTCGCAGTCGGCGCAGGCGCCAAGGACGACGATGGCGATCGCATCGCAATGGACGTCAAGGAAGGCGACAAGATCCTGTTCGGCAAATGGTCCGGCACCGAAATCACCGTTGACGGTGAAGAGATGCTGATCATGAAAGAATCCGACATCATGGGCATCCTGTCCTGATCGTCGCGCAACAGTTTTAAGTAACAGGAGCAAACGATATGTCTGCTAAGGACGTCAAATTCGATACCGATGCCCGCAACCGCATGCTGGCCGGCGTGAACGTGCTGGCCGATGCCGTCAAGGTGACCCTGGGCCCGAAAGGCCGCAACGTGGTCCTCGACAAGAGCTTCGGCGCCCCCCGCATCACCAAGGACGGTGTGTCTGTCGCCAAGGAAATCGAACTGGAAGACAAGTTCGAAAACATGGGCGCGCAGATGGTCAAGGAAGTGGCCAGCCGCACCAATGACGAAGCCGGTGACGGTACCACCACCGCGACCGTTCTGGCTCAGGCCATCGTGAAAGAAGGCCTCAAGCAGGTTGCTGCCGGCCTGAACCCGATGGACCTGAAGCGCGGCATCGATCTGGCCACCGACAGGGTTGTCGCGTCGATCAAGGAAATGGCCCGCGAAGTCAAAGACTCGGCCGAGGTTGCCCAGGTTGGCACCATTTCGGCCAACGGTGAAGCCGAGATCGGCCAGCAGATCGCGGACGCGATGCAGAAGGTCGGCAACGAAGGCGTTATCACCGTCGAGGAAAACAAGGGTCTGGAAACCGAGACCGTTGTCGTCGAAGGCATGCAGTTCGACCGCGGCTACCTGTCGCCCTACTTCGTGACCAACCCCGACAAGATGATTGCAGATCTGGAAGACTGCATGATCCTGCTGCACGAGAAGAAACTGTCGTCGCTGCAGCCGATGGTTCCGCTGCTGGAATCGGTGATTCAGTCGCAAAAGCCGCTGCTGATCATCGCCGAGGACGTTGAAGGCGAAGCGCTGGCGACCCTGGTCGTCAACAAGCTGCGCGGCGGTCTGAAAATCGCAGCCGTCAAGGCACCGGGCTTCGGCGATCGCCGCAAGGCCATGCTGCAGGACATCGCAATCCTGACCGGCGGTCAGGTGATCAGCGAAGACCTGGGCATGAAGCTGGAATCGGTGACCATGGACATGCTGGGTTCGGCCAAGAAAGTCACCATCACCAAAGACGAAACGACTGTCGTCGACGGCGCTGGCGAAAAGGCCGAGATCGAAGCACGGGTCGCCCAGATCCGCACCCAGATCGAAGAAACCTCTTCGGACTACGACCGTGAGAAGCTGCAGGAACGCGTGGCCAAGCTGGCCGGCGGTGTTGCCGTGATCAAGGTTGGCGGCATGACCGAAGTGGAAGTTAAAGAGCGCAAAGACCGTGTCGACGATGCTCTGAACGCGACCCGCGCTGCCGTTCAGGAAGGCGTGATCGTCGGTGGCGGTGTTGCCCTGGTTCAGGCCGGCAAGTCGCTGGACGGCCTGGAAGGCGCCAACTCCGACCAGAACGCCGGTATCGCCATCGTGCGCCGCGCGCTGGAAGCACCGCTGCGCCAGATCGCGGAAAACGCTGGCGTCGACGGCGCTGTCGTGGCCGGCAAGGTTCGCGAATCGGACGACAGCTCGTTCGGCTTCAACGCTCAGACCGAAGAATATGGCGACATGTTCTCCTTCGGCGTGATCGACCCGGCGAAAGTGACCCGGACCGCTCTGGAAGACGCGTCCTCGGTTGCTGGCCTGCTGATCACCACCGAAGCGATGGTCGCGGACAAGCCGTCGAAAGACGGCGGTGGCGCACCGGCGATGCCCGACATGGGCGGCATGGGCGGCATGATGTAAGTCACGCCTTCCATCTCGGAAGACATTGGGGCAGCCTTCGGGCTGCCCCTTTTCGTAGGAGGAGAACAAGATGGTAGCCCAGGGCGATTTCCACCGGGAACTGCGCAAAGGCGAAGAGGCGAAGGTCGACCGATTGCTGCAACGTGCCTTCGGCGGGCAGGACGAGGTCAGGCTGGTGCACAAGCTGCGCAAGTCAAAGGCGATGGCGGGCGAAATGGTGGTGCCCGTCGGGGATGACATCATCGGGTATTATGCTTTGTCCTGGATCCGGGCGCCGAAAAACTGGCTGTGCCTGGCGCCGGTCGCCGTCGATCCCGATTGGCAGGGGCAAGGGCAGGGCAAGCGGATGATGGGATTGCTGAGCGAATGGGCGCGCCTGACCGGCACTTATGTCGTCGTTCTGGGCGAAGTGGCTTTCTACGAGAAGGGGGGCTTCAGCCAGTCCCGCGCTGCTAACCTGCAAAGCCCATTCCCGATTGAATACACGCTGATCGCGGGCCCCGGCAACGATGCCCCGTCGCAGGAGCTTCGCTATCCCGCCGCGTTCGACGGTTTGTGAGTTGAGCGGACGCCGGTCGCTGGATACGTTACTATCGACGCGCAGCGGGAGAGGACGCCATGAGCAAGCTGATCGAAGGGCCGGATGGCAGGCCGCGCTGCAAGTGGTGCGGCGACGTGCCGGAATTCTACCCCTACCACGACGATGAATGGGGCTATCCGGTGGGCGACGATGTCCGGCTGTTCGAAAAGCTGTGCCTGGAAAGTTTCCAGTCGGGGTTGAGCTGGCGCACCATTCTGGCCAAGAGGGAAAACTTCCGCCGCGCCTTCGACGGTTTCGATTTCAACAAGATGGCCGGATACGATGACAGCGACGTGGAGCGGTTGTTGCAGGACGCGGGTATCGTCCGTCATCGCGGCAAGATCGAGGCGGTGATCAACAATGCCCGCCGGGCGCAGGAGCTGGTCGCCGAAGAAGGTTCGATCGCGCGGTTCGTGTGGGGATATGAACCCGATCCGTCGGAGCTTGGGGAGCCGCAAACGCAGTCAACCTCGCCCGCCTCCGCCGCCCTGTCCAAGGACCTGAAAAAACGCGGTTGGAAATTCGTCGGCCCGACCACGGTTTATGCATTCATGCAGGCGATGGGGCTGATCAACGACCACGCCGAGGGATGCGCGATGCGGGCCAAGGCGGCCGCCGCACGCAAAGCGTTCGAGAAGCCGCTCTGATGCGGTTGTTCGGGATCACCGTGCTGACCATGATCGCCTTCGCGGCGAATTCCGTGCTGAACCGGATGGGATTGGTTCAGGCGGGGCTGGACCCGGTGCTGTTCGGAACCGTCCGGCTGGCGGCCGGTGCCGCGATGCTGGCGGTCCTGTCCTTCGCCCTGCACGGCGGGGTGCCGCTTGGCGGGCGGGGACGGCTGATCGGGGTGCTGTCGCTGACCCTCTATGTCTTCGGATTCTCGCTTGCCTATACGGCGCTCGATGCGGGAATCGGCGCGCTGGTCCTGTTCGGCATGGTGCAGGTCACGATGTTCGCGGGCGCGCTTTGGCTGGGCGAACGGGTACCGGTGATACGCTGGGCTGGGGCGGCGGTGGCCTTTGCCGGGCTTGTCTGGTTGCTCTGGCCCGGTGGCGGTGTTGCTCTGCCGCCCTTGCAGGCCGGGATGATGGTGTTGGCCGGGATCGGTTGGGGCATTTATTCGCTGAACGGTCGCGGGGCCGGGGACGCTTTGCAGGCGACCGCGGCGAATTTCGTGCTGGCCGTGCCAATCGCTTTGCTGTTGTCCCTCGCAATCGGTGTCGGGGGCGCCAACGCGGCGGGGATCCTGTTGGCGATCCTGTCGGGGGCGGTGACCTCCGGGCTGGGCTATGCGCTTTGGTACACGATCCTGCCCGCGCTTGGCGCAACAAGGGCGGCGGTGGCGCAGCTGACGGTGCCGGTGATCGCGATCGCGGGCGGGGTTCTGTTCCTCGGCGAAGTGCCGTCTTTGGGCTTCCTGCTGGCGGCGGCGGTGGTGCTGGCGGGCGTGGCCCTGTCCAGCCTGGCACGGTGACATCCAAGGCAACCGGTGCATCCGCCAAGTTTCAGCAGCCCCGGTGACCGGGGGGCAGATATTAACCATCTTTTTGAATTTTCTTGGCCGGAAATGGCGCGTCGCCTTAGGGTTGATTTGCTTGCAGTTAATCCTGCGTTAAAATTGATTAATCTTCAGGAGAAATCTTATGCGTTTTCCGCTGGTTCCTTGTGTCTTGGCGAGTTTGTCTGGTTTGATCGCTGCCCCCGCACAGGCAGGACCCGATCCCTATATCGGGGATATCATCATGGTGGGGCAAAATTTCTGTCCGCGCGGCTGGCTGGAAGCCAATGGCGATCTTCTGGCGATTTCCTCGAACACGGCACTTTTTTCGCTATTGGGGACCATATATGGCGGTGACGGACAAACGACCTTCGCCCTGCCGGATCTGCGCGGCCGTGTCCCCCTCGGCATGGGGCGAGGGCCTGGCCAGCCAGCATTCATTCAGGGTGAGAAGGTCGGGGTCGGTCAGACCACGTTGACCACGCTGCAGTTGCCGTCGCACAACCACACCGCAAGCAGCACGGCCACGTCTGAAATGCATGCGACCACGGCGACGGTGAATGCTGCCACGCCGCAAGGAAACAAGCTGGGCGAATTTGCCAGTGGCAATACCTACAATTCCGGCGGGGCGCTGGACTCTACGCTGGAAGCCGGGGTGGTGACCACGCAGGTCACCACAACGATCGGCAATACCGGGGGCAGCCAGTCGGTGTCGCTGTATCAGCCGTCGCTGTCGATGAAGTTCTGCATTGCCACCGTGGGAGTATATCCCCCTCGTCCGTGACCCTGAGGTCGCCAAGCCGCATGGGCATGGTGCCGCGCAATAAGAAAAGGCCCGCCGTTTGGCGGGCCTTTTGTATTCGCTTTGAAACGGGGATCAGCCCAGTTTCTCGGTCAGTTCCGGCACCGCTTCGAACAGGTCGGCGACGAGGCCGAAATCGGCGACCTGGAAGATCGGCGCCTCTTCGTCCTTGTTGATCGCGACGATGATCTTGGAATCCTTCATCCCGGCAAGGTGCTGGATCGCACCCGAGATGCCGACGGCGACGTAGAGTTCCGGCGCCACGACCTTGCCGGTCTGGCCCACCTGCCAGTCGTTCGGGGCGAAGCCCGAATCGACCGCGGCGCGCGATGCGCCGACGGCGGCGCCCAGCTTGTCGGCCAGCGCTTCGATGATCTTGAAGTCTTCTTCCGAGCCAACGCCGCGGCCACCCGATACGACGATGCCGGCCGAGGTCAGTTCCGGACGATCGCTTGCGGCGACCTTGTCCTCGACCCATTCCGACAGGCCTTCGGAGGCGCCCACGGTGGCGGTTTCGACCGAAGCCACGCCGCCTTCACCAGCCGCGTCGAACGACGAGGTGCGGAAGGTGATGACCTTCTTGCCGTCCTTCGATTTCACCGTCTGGATCGCGTTGCCGGCATAGACCGGGCGTTCGAACGTGTCGCCGTCGACGACGCCGGACACGTCCGAGATCACCATCACGTCCAAGAGCGCCGCAACGCGCGGCATGATGTTCTTGGCGTCGGTGGTCGCGGGCGCGACGATGTGGTCGTAATCACCCGCCAGAGACGCGATCAGCGCCGCGGTGGGTTCGGCCAGGCGATGCCCCAGCGACGCGTCCTCGGCGACCAGAACCTTGGCGACGCCATCGATCTTGGCGGCTTCGGCACCGGCATCGGCGGCCGATGCGCCTACGCAAAGCGCGGTCACGTCGCCCAGAGCCTTGGCGGCGGTGACGGCCTTGGCGGTTGCGTCCAGCGCCAGCGCGCCGTCGGTGACTTCAGCAAGCAGGAGAACAGCCATTACACGACTCCCTTTTCTTTCAGTTTCGCGACCAGCTCGTCGACCGAACCGACGATCTCGCCGGCCTGACGTGCCTCGGGCTCGGTGGTCTTGACGATTTCCAGGCGCGGGCTGACATCGACGCCGTAATCGGCGGCAGTCTTTTCATCCAGCGGCTTCTTCTTCGCCTTCATGATGTTGGGCAGCGATGCATAGCGCGGCTCGTTCAGGCGCAGGTCGGCGGTGACGATCGTGGGCATCTTGACCTTGATGGTCTGCAGACCGCCATCGACTTCGCGGGTGACAACGGCGGTGTCGCCGTCGATGTCCACTTCCGATGCGAAGGTCGCCTGCGACCAGCCCAGCAGAGCCGACAGCATCTGGCCGGTGGCGTTCATGTCGTTGTCGATCGCCTGTTTGCCGGCGATGACCAGCCCGGGCTGTTCTTCGTCGATCACACCCTTGAGGATCTTGGCGACGGCCAGCGGTTCGATGTCCGTGTGCACGTCATCGGCGGCAACCACCAGGATGGCGCGGTCTGCGCCCATGGCCAGCGCGGTGCGCAGGGTTTCCTGCGCCTGCTTGACGCCGATCGAAACGACGACGACCTCTTCGGCCTTGCCGGCTTCTTTCAGGCGGATCGCCTCTTCGACGGCAATCTCGTCGAACGGGTTCATCGACATTTTGACATTGGCAAGATCGACACCGCTGCCATCCGCCTTAACACGGACTTTCACGTTATAGTCGATCACACGTTTGACAGGTACAAGCACCTTCATTTGCGCGGTCTCCCTTCAGGTGTTTAAGGGAGAGCGAAACGACTCCCCCGAATACTATCGGCCCTTTGTTATATTCTTGCGCAGCTGTGAAACAGGGCAAAATCGTCACGTTAGCGCCAACCGACGTCGCGTTTTTCGGTTTCCGGGCGGGTGTACAGAAAAAAATCGGGCACGGGGAAGAGAAATGGCGACGCTGTCAGTCTATCCGATATAAAGAAAAGACCATGGTCTTTATTCTGCCTTCGCCCGAAATCGTCGACATGACCGAATTGACCATCGTTGGTCTGGGGGGCGAATATTGTCTCGAAACCCGGGACGAGATTCCAAGGCTCTGGTGGCAGTTGCAATCGGAACGCCACCCGATCCAGCAGGGGGTCAGGGCGACGACCTATGGTGTTTTCCAAAACGTTTCCGCCGATGCGCCGTTTGCCTACTATGGCCGTTTCTTTTATCTCGCGGGCGTCGCTGCCGGGAAGGACGAAGTGGTGCGTCGCCCGTATTACTCGGCGGTACTGAAAGGCGGGCGCTATGCCGTGTTCCGCTTCACCGGGTCCTATTCGGAAATGACACGGGCATTCGACACCGTGATGCTGCGCTGGCTACCGGAAAGCGAATGGAAGCTGGACAGCCGGGAGGTTTTCGAACGCTACCCGTCCTACAGGATTGGCGACAAGGATCTGCCGATGTTCGAAGTCTGGCTGCCGGTGTCGGAAAAGGCGTGAGCGGGGCCGGCGCGGCGGCTTAGCGGTTGGCGCCGGGCACCCACAGAATATCCGACCGGCCGTGATCGTTGGCCAGTCGCGCGGCAACGAAGAACCAGTCGGACAACCGGTTGAGGTATTTCACCGCCGCAGGGTTGACCTCTTCCACGCTGGCCAGTTCCACCGACAGCCGCTCGGCTCGGCGCGCCACGGTGCGGCACAGGTGCAGATGCGCCGACAGCGGCGATCCGCCCGGCAGGATGAAGCTGCGCAGCGGTTCGAGGTTCTTGTTCATCACGTCGATTTCGGATTCCAGCCGCGCGACCTGGCTGTCGACCATGCGCAGGGGCGGGTATTCGGCGTCGGCATCCTTGTCCATTTCCGGGCGGCACAGGTCGGCGCCGAGGTCAAAGAGGTCATTTTGCATCCGGCCGAGCGCCGCGTCGATGTCGCCATCCGCGTGCAGCCGCGCCAGGCCCAGCGTGGCGTTCAGTTCGTCCACCGTGCCATAGGCGGCCACACGGGGGGAATGTTTTGGCACGCGGCTGCCGTCGCCGAGCGCGGTGTCGCCCTTGTCGCCGGTGCGGGTGTAAATCTTGTTCAGAACAACCATCGTGTCAGCCTCCGCGCCGCAGCCAGACAAAAAGCAGGACCAGCACGACCGCCACGAATTGCGCCGCGATTCGCAGGCGCATGATCTTGTTGGCGTGTTTGCGGTTGAATTCGCCACCCTTGGCGAAGCCGCCGATCCCGATCATCAGGATCACCACCACGCCGAGACAGGCCGCGGCGACAACATAGAAAAGCGGATCGTCCTTCATCTGGCTTGGTCCTTCCTTTTGCCTGTTCCTGATGTAGAGGCATGAGCGGCAAAAGCGAACCGTTTATTTGGTCGCGGGGCCGCTCGGCGTGAAGGCCGGCCTTGCGGTGGCCGCCGGTTTCGGGCGTCGCCCGTTATCCCTTGGCCAGGATCCAGTCCAGCGCGCGGGTGGGCAGAACGCGCCGCAGCCCTCCCATCAGATAAGTCGGCGTTGTCACGTAGTAGCGCGGCCGCGGATTGTCGCTTTCCAGGATTCGGATCAGCTTGGCGGTGACCGCAGAGGCGGGCAATTCGAAGAAGTCCTTCTTGCCGCCGTCGTTATACAGCCGCTTGAGCAGCGTATCGCGATACTGCTCGGCGCGCGGGCTGTTTTCCCAGTCGATCCATTTCTCGAAATGCGCGATCGAGTTCCTGCGGATCTTCGACGTGACCGGCCCCGGTTCGATCAGCACCACCTTGATGCCGGTGCCACGCATTTCAATCCGCAGCGTGTCGGTCAACCCCTCAAGCGCGAACTTGGTTGCGTTGTAGGCGGCCCGCCACGGCGCCGCGACCAGCCCGAGGATCGAGGAACAATTGACGATATGGCCATGCCCCTGTGCCCGCATCACCGGGATCACCCGGCGAGTCAGGTCGTGCACGCCGAAGAGGTTGACCTCGAAAATCTCGCGCAGCGCGCCGCGCGGCAGGTCCTCGGCCGCGCCGGGGCTGGCGAAGGCGCCGTTGTTGTAAAGTGCGTCCAGCGTGCCGCCGGTAGCCTCCAGCACCTGCGCCAGCGCCGCTTCGATGCTGGCCTCGTCGGCATAATCCAGTCGAACCGTTTCCAGCCCCTCGGCCGCCAACCGGTTGCAATCCTCCTGTTTCCGGCAGGACGCGAAGACCCGCCAGCCATGCGCTTTCAGCCCATGCGCCGCGTCATAGCCGATGCCGGAAGAACAGCCCGTGATCAGAATGGATTTCGCCACAATTCCCGCCTCGATATCCTTGCCCGCCGATTGCCCACAAGAGCTAGGCGATTTGCCCTGCCGGTGCAAATGCTGCTGAACCGGTCACGGTTCAGTCCCCCCGCCTGTGCCGGCGGCGCCACGCGCATTTCTCGGGTGCATTTCCGCGCGTCCTGCTCTTGTCGTGTCTTTGCGGCAAGGGTACACAGCATCTATGAGTGATCTGATCGAAGACCCCAACATGGACCCGCAGGAAGTGTCCGAACCGTTGCGCCGTGCCATCGGCGAACGTTACCTGACCTATGCGCTGAGCACGATCATGCACCGGGCGCTGCCCGATGCGCGCGACGGGCTGAAGCCGGTGCACCGGCGCATTCTCTATGCGATGCGCGAATTGCGGCTGTCTTCGTCGGGGGGATTCCGCAAATCGGCGAAGATTTCCGGCGACGTGATGGGCAATTACCACCCGCATGGCGACGCCGCGATCTATGACGCGATGGCGCGTCTGGCGCAGGATTTCAACGTCCGTTACCCGCTGGTCGACGGTCAGGGCAACTTCGGTAATATCGACGGCGACAACCCGGCTGCCAGCCGATACACCGAAGCCCGGATGACCGCCGCCGCCGAGGCGCTGCTGGAGGGGCTGAACGAAAACGCCGTCGATTTCCGCGAAAACTACGATGGCACGCTCAGCGAACCGGTGGTGTTGCCGGCGGCCTTCCCGAACCTGCTGGCCAATGGATCGTCCGGGATCGCGGTGGGCATGGCCACGAATATCCCGCCGCACAATATAGAGGAACTGATCGGTGCCTGCCTGCACCTGATCAAGACGCCCGATGCGCGCGATGAGACGCTGCTGAACTACGTGCCCGGCCCCGATTTCCCCACCGGCGGGGTGATCGTCGAGCCGCGCGAAAACATCGCCCGGGCCTATCGTACCGGGCGCGGGTCGTTCCGGCTGCGCGCCAAGTGGGAGGTCGAGGATCTGGGCCGCGGCACCTGGCAGGTGGTGATCACCGAGATCCCCTATCAGGTGCAGAAATCCAAGTTGATCGAAAAGATCGCCGAGCTGATCCAGACCAAGAAGGTTCCGATTCTCGCCGATGTGCGCGACGAATCGGCCGATGATATCCGGCTGATCCTCGAACCGCGGTCGAAGAATGTCGATCCGCAGGTGCTGATGAACATGATGTTCCGCAGCTCGGACCTGGAAATCAAGTTCTCGCTGAACATGAACGTTCTGATCGACGGCGTGACGCCGAAGGTCTGTTCGCTCAAGGAAGTGCTGCGCGCCTTCCTCGATCACCGCCGCGACGTGCTGCAGCGCCGCTCGAAGCACCGGCTGGACAAGATCGACCACCGGCTGGAAGTGCTGGAAGGCCTGATTATCGCCTTCCTCAACCTCGACCGGGTGATCGACATCATCCGCTATGACGATGCGCCGAAAGACGCGCTGATGGCGGAAAACTGGGGCCTGAAACGGGCCCGCGCGACTTCCGAGGCCGATTACGTGTCGCCGCTGCCCAGCTCCGGCGAGGGCGAGTTGAGCGAGGTTCAGGCCGAGGCGATCCTCAACATGCGTCTGCGCAGCCTGCGCCGTCTGGAGGAAATCGAGCTCAACCGCGAACGCGACGCGCTGCTGGAAGAGCGCGAGGGCCTTTTGGCGCTCCTGGACAGCGAAGACCTGCAATGGGCGAAGATCAGCGAGGAACTGAAGGAAACCCGCAAGCAGTTCGGCCGCGGCTATCCCGGCGGGGCGCGCCGCAGCCAGTTCGCCGAGGCTGCCGAGGTGGAAGAGGTGCCGCTGGAAGCGATGATCGACCGCGAACCTATCACCGTGGTCTGTTCGCAGATGGGCTGGATCCGCGCGATGACCGGCCATATCGACCTGAACCGCGAGCTGAAGTTCAAGGACGGCGACGGGCCGCGCTTCATCTTCCACGCCGAAACCACCGACAAGCTGCTGGTCTTTGCTTCCAACGGGCGCTTCTACACGATCCAGGCCGCCAACCTGCCCGGCGGGCGCGGCATGGGCGAACCGCTGCGGCTGATAGTCGATCTGCCCAACGAGGCCGAGATCATCGACCTGTTCATCCACAAGCCGGGCCGCAAGCTGCTGGTCGCCTCCTCCGAAGGCAACGGGTTCATGGTGACCGAAGATGACGTGCTGGCCCAGACCCGGACCGGCAAGCAGGTGCTGAACGTCAAGGATGAGGTGAAGGCGCAGATCGTGCGCCCGGTGGAGGGCGATCACGTTGCGATCGTAAGCCAGAACGGCAAGTTCCTGGTCTTCCCGGTTGCCGAGTTGCCCGAAATGACCCGGGGCAAGGGCGTGCGGCTGCAGAAATACAACATGGCGCGCGGCCGCCAGGGCACGCTGGAACTCGATGGCGGGCTCAGCGATATCACAACCTTCACCTGGGACGAGGGGCTGAGCTGGGAAATGGGCGGCGGCAAGACGCGGCACGAACCCGACATGTCCGATTGGCTGGGCAAGCGGGCGGGCGTCGGCAAGAAGCCGCCCTACGGCTTCCCGCGCAGCTTCAAGTTCAAGTAGGCGCAATCGAATTGTGCGCGCCCTTGGCGCGCGCATGTTTGTCTCGTCTCCGGCCTGCGGCCTCCGCCTCGGGGCTGCCCCCGGCGGGGATATCTGAAAAAAGGAGAAGCCATGGGGCGCCCCCTGTTTCTTCTTTTCGTAAATATCCCGGGGGAGACGCCCGCAGGGCGGCGGGGGCAGCGCCCCCTAGGCCGGTTCCGCCTGCAGCCAGACCCCGCCTTCGGGGCGCAGGGTGATGATCATCACCGGTTCCGGATCGCGCCCCGGCACGGGGGTGAAACGGAACCGCGCCAGCAGGGTGGACAGGATGATCACCGCTTCCTGCAGCGCGAAACTGGCCCCGATGCAGATGCGCGGTCCGTCGCCGAAGGGCAGGTAGCTGTAGCGTCGGATCGCCTTGCGGTCGGCGAAGCGTTCCGGGCGGAACGCGTCGGGGTCGTCCCAGTGCAGATGGCTGCGATGCAGCGCGTAGATCGGCAGGATTACCGTATCGCCCGGCCGGATTTCGCGGTCTGCCAATCTGTCGGATTTCAGCGCGGTGCGCGACACCATCCCGGCGGGCGGGTAAAGCCGCAGCGCCTCGTCGATGATCATCCGGATGAAGGGAAGGTCGGCCAGATCATCGGCCGTGGCCGCTCGGCTGCCCAGCACCGATTGCGCCTCGGTCCGGGCCCTGTCCTGCACCTGCTGGTCGAAGGCGACGAGGTAGAGCGCCCAGCCCAGAGTCAGCGCCGTGGTTTCGTGCCCGGCCACGATGAAGGTCAACAGGTTGTCGCGCAATTCGCCGGTCGTCATCCGGCGTCCGGTTTCCGGGTCTTCGCCCTGCAGCAACAGGTCGAGAAGGTCGGGCACCCCGTCATGGCCGTCGCGGCGGCGCGCCTCGATGCTGGCATCGGCGAAGGCTTTCATCTCGTTCAGGTGGCGGCCCGACATCATCCGTGCCGGGCGCGGCACCCAGTCGGGCAGGCCGAGGATGTCGAACAGGGACACGCGGCCGGCCGCCGCGATGTAGCCATCTATGGCGCGGTGAACCGCGTCGCGGTCGAAGCCGCCGCTGCCGGAAAAGGTGACGTCGCTGATCACGTCGAAGGTTGCGCGCACCATTTCATCGGCCATGTTGATGGCTTTGGGGCCGTTCCGGGCCACTCGCGTCGCCGCGCGTTCCGCCGCCGCGGTCATGATCGGGGCCAAGTTGGTCACGTTGCGGTGGGAAAAGGCTGGCGCGGCCGCGCGCCGTTGCCAGCGCCAATGCGCCCCTTCGGCGACGAACAGGGATTCGCCGATCGCCGGCCGCAGCAGGTTCTTGGTGACCATCGATTTCGGGTAATCGTCCAGCCGGTCCAGCAGGACCCGCCGAATCGCGTCCGGGTCCATCACCATGTGCCAGCGCTTGCCGGTCTTGCCGCTGACCATCGGTTGCCTTGTGGCGATGTCGGGAATGATCGACAGCACGTTGCGGCGTGCGGCGTTGAGGCTTTTCAAGATGCCCCAGGGTTCGCGCACCAGCGGGACGTGAACCGGGATCGGCGGGGTCTGATGCATGTCGGGCCTCCTGTGGAGTTCATTATAGGCGGCGGAAGCCCGGCGGCAAACCGGCCGCGCGGATTGCAAGGCGGGCCGGGCCGGTCTATGCCAGGGGCACGCTGAACAAGGAGTTGCCCATGCTGTCCCGTTTCGCTGCGCTGATCGCGCTGGTGTTCGTCACCGCCTGCACCAATGCCAACGATCTGGACGAGGCGCCGGTCGGGCTGGGGGATTTCAGGCTGGGACACGATATCGTCGTTGCCCCCAACGCGGTGAAAGGACCGCTGTCGCGGGAGGCCAGCGCCGAGGAGTGGCAGGCGGCGCTGACCGCGGCGATCGGGGAACGGTTCGGACGGTACGAGGGCGACCGGCTGTATCACTTCGCCACATCGGTCGAAGGCTATGTTCTGGCGCAGCCCGGCATTCCGGTGGTGGCGTCGCCGAAATCGGTGCTGATCATAAATTTCACCGTCTGGGACGATGCCAAGGGTGTGAAGCTGAACGAAACGCCGGAACAGCTCACCGTCCTTGAAACGCTGTCGGGGGCGACCGTCCTGGGGTCGGGCCTGACCCAGTCGAAAGAGGTGCAGATGCGGAATCTCAGCCGTAATACGGCCAAGGTGATTCAGAATTTCCTGGTGAAAAAGCACGAAGAGGAGGGCTGGTTTGCCCCGCAGCTGGCGGTGGAGGGCTGAAACCCGGCCGAAACCGCTAAGAAATATGGCGCTTTGCGGGGGCTTGGCCGCAACGCGACGCTTGATTTTCCTTTCCAAAACCAATAAACGGCCCGCGATGATTTAACCGGGCCAGACGGGCCCCCAAACCACGAGGCGCCTTTTAAGATGGCAAAGGAAAAGTTTGAGCGTAGTAAACCTCACGTCAACATCGGCACGATCGGCCACGTTGACCACGGCAAGAC
>NZ_JADMKU010000023.1 GCF_018219815.1 Thalassovita aquimarina | reverse complement strand
CGGCCGAAGACACCCTTGTCGCTCCATCGCTTCCAGCGGTTGTAGAGCGTTTTGTGCGGACCGTATTCCGCAGGCGCATCGCGCCAACGCAAC
This sequence comes from Thalassovita aquimarina, assembly GCF_018219815.1. Lineage (GTDB taxonomy): Bacteria > Pseudomonadota > Alphaproteobacteria > Rhodobacterales > Rhodobacteraceae > Thalassobius > Thalassobius aquimarinus. The sequence continues at coordinate 63,351 of NZ_JADMKU010000023.1, read as the reverse complement.
CCATTGCGATTGATGAAGATAATCCCGCTCAACACACGCCGATCATCGACGCGTGGCTTGCCGTGAGACTTCGGAAAATAGGGCTCAAGGCGCGCCATCTGCGCCTCGGTCAGCCAGAAAAGGTCAGACATTTTACCGCTCGTTTTTCGAACGGTGAATCACGCCACCCGGCGGAAATCAATGGGTCCTGACCCTAGGAACGGCACTTGTAGGTCAGTACGGCACGGGCACTGGCCAAATCTTCGATTTGGATGAACTGCCGAGAGATGTTGCCTCAAAATAAAAAAGCCCGCCATGCGGCGGGCTGTTCCTCAATCGTCCATCTTGAGCGCCGAGATAAACGCTTCCTGCGGGATGTCGACCTTGCCGAACTGGCGCATCTTCTTCTTGCCCGCCTTCTGCTTTTCCAACAGCTTCTTCTTCCGCGTGGCGTCGCCGCCGTAGCATTTCGCGGTCACGTCCTTGCGCAGCGCCGACAGGGTTTCGCGGGCGATCACCTTGCCGCCGATGGCGGCCTGGATCGGGATCTTGAACATGTGGCGCGGGATCAGCTCTTTCAGCTTTTCGCACATGGCGCGGCCGCGCATTTCGGCCCGGTCGCGATGGACCATGGTGGAGAGCGCATCGACCGGTTCGTCGTTCACCAGCACTTGCATCTTGACCAGGTTGTCTTCGCGGTAGCCGGTCATCTGGTAATCGAAGCTGGCATAGCCCTTGGTCACCGATTTCAGCCGGTCGTAGAAATCGAACACCACCTCGTTCAGCGGCAGGTCATAGACCACCATGGCGCGGGTGCCGGCATAGGTCAGGTCCATCTGGATGCCGCGGCGGTCCTGGCAGAGTTTCAGAACGTCGCCCAGGTATTCGTCGGGCACCATGATGGTGGCCTTGATGCGCGGTTCCTCGATATGATCGACGGTGGAGGGGTCGGGCATGTCGGCGGGGTTGTGCAGCTCGATCATCGAGCCGTCTTTCATGTAGATGTTGTAGATCACCGACGGCGCGGTGGTGATCAGGTCGATATCGTATTCGCGCTCGATCCGGTCGCGGATCACCTCGAGGTGCAAGAGACCGAGGAAGCCGCAGCGGAAGCCGAAGCCGAGCGCGGCGGAGGTTTCCATCTCGTAGCTGAACGAGGCGTCGTTCAGCGCCAGTTTCTCGATCGCGTCGCGCAGGTCCTCGAATTCGGCGCTGTCGACCGGGAACAGGCCGCAGAACACCACCGGTACGGACGGTTTGAAGCCCGGCAGCGGCGTGTCGGTGCCCTTCTTCTCGGTCGTGATGGTGTCGCCGACCTTGGTGTCGCGCACCTGCTTGATCGAGGCGGTGATGAAGCCAATCTCGCCCGGGCCCAGTTCATCCACCGTGGTCATGGCGGGGCGGAAGACGCCGACGCGGTCGACCGGGTAAACGGCGTTGGTCTGCATCATCTTGATGCGCTGGCCCTTCTTCAGCACGCCGTCCATGATGCGGACGAGGACGACGACGCCGAGGTAAGCGTCATACCAGCTGTCCACCAGCATCGCCTTCAGCGGCGCGTCACGGTCGCCGGTGGGGGCGGGCAGGCGGTGCACGATGGCTTCCAGCGTGTCCTCGATCCCGATGCCGGACTTGGCCGAAACCTGGATCGCGTCGGTGGCGTCGATGCCGATCACGTCCTCGATCTGTTCCGCCACCCGGTCGCAGTCGGATGCCGGCAGGTCGATCTTGTTCAGCACCGGGACGATCTCGTGATCGGCCTCGATCGCCTGATAGACGTTGGCGAGCGTCTGCGCCTCGACCCCCTGGGTGCTGTCGACCACCAGCAGCGAGCCCTCGACCGCGCGCATGGAGCGGGAGACCTCGTAGGCGAAGTCGACGTGGCCGGGGGTGTCGATCAGGTTCAGAACGTAGGTTTCGCCGTTCTGCGCGGTGTAATCGATGCGGACCGTGTTGGCCTTGATCGTGATGCCGCGTTCGCGTTCGATATCCATGCTGTCGAGCAGCTGTTCCTTCATGTCCCGGTCCGCCACCGTGTTGGTGGACTGGATCAGCCGGTCGGCCAAGGTGGATTTGCCGTGGTCGATATGAGCCACGATGGAGAAATTGCGGATATGATCAAGGTCGGTCATGAACCGGGATATGCGGTGGAAATACGGATTGGTCAATGGGGCGCGTGCGGTCGGGGGCGCTGTGGGCGCTGGTTTCGCGGGATTCGTGGCCCGAGGGCGAAAAATCGGCACTGATCCCTTGCCCGACGGGGCATTCCGGCGGCATGCTGACCGGCATGACACGGGTCCTGGGGATTGCAGTTCTGTGGGTGTTCGCGCTCTGCGCCGGGGCGGCGGCGCAGCCGGGTATCGCGACGCCCGGCGATTGCCTTGCCGCCGGGACGGATCCGCACACGCCGCCGCAGCGGCGGGTGTCCGGGCTGCTGCGGCGGCTGGCCCCGGTGCTTGAGGTCCTGCCATCCCTGCAGGCGGCGCTCGGCGGGCAGGGACCCGACATCTGCCTGTCGGCGCATCTTTTCGAGGAACATGGCTACATGGAGGCCGATGGCGGCCGGATCGTCCTGAACGCGCGGCTGGACGACGACATCCTGCTGGCGATCCTGCTGCACGAACTGCGGCACCTGGACCAGTTTGCCACCTCGGTCTGCCCCTCCCCCGACCTGTCGATGCAGGAAACGGCACGGTCGGTCATGGCGCTGGAGGCCGATGCCTCGGCCGTCATGCTGCTGGGGGCGTGGTGGCTGCGGCAGCAGGGCGATCCCGGGCCGTGGCGGGCGATCGAGGATTGGCCCTCGGCCCGCGATATCGCCGCGCGCTTCGCCGAGGAAATGGCCGCGAGCGACACGCCGAGAAGCGCGGCGAGCGCCGCCTTCGATCAATGGTACCGGTCGCCCGAACGGGTCGAACAGTATTACCTGAGCATCTGCAGCGATTACCTGGCGCGGGTCGAGGAAAGCAAGGCCTTGCCCCGGTACCAACTGGTGCCGCCGGATTATTTCGAGCAACTTTGCCGTCTGCCCGACGGTACGCCCTATCCCTGCGCCGAACCGGACGGGGCGTTTCCGAGATAGGGGCGAAGGTCCCGGCGCGCACAAGCCGGACAAGTGCCCCCGGCGCTTTCGGCCTTGTCCCGGGTTGCGGGGGCGACCGAGGCCTGCCTTCGCAACAAACTGCGCCACAAAAAGGCCCGCCGCGAAGGGCGGGCCCGGTTGCTTTGCCAAACGCCGCTCAGCGCAGCACGTGCACCGCGCATTTGGCGTGCCGCACCACCTGGGTCGCGGTGCTGCCCAGCAGCAGGTTCTGCATGCCCGGCCGGTGCGAGGCGATCACGATGCAATCGATGCCGTTATCCTCGGCATAATCGACGATGGTACGGCCCGAATGACCGTCGACCACCCGCACATCGGCGTCCTTCATGTCGCCGGCGATCTTCACCAGTTCCTCGGCGATCGACTTCTGCGCGTTGTCATGGAAATCCTGCGGGATATAGGTCAGCGCATACCCCGGCACTTCTTCCATTACGTGCAGCAGGGTGATCTTGCCGTCATCCGTGCGGATCGCCTCGGCAATCTCGAGAGCCCCCGTTGAATCGCGGCCTTCCTCGAACGACACCGGGACCAGGACATTTTTGTACATCACGTTTCCTCCTTTGCTGGGCTCACTTTGGCATAGCGCGAAACGTCCCACTTTGATGCATGTCAGGGTCGACATGAGAAGGTTTTCGGAAAACCTCCTAAAATTTACCCCCTTAAGCCGTTTCTATCTTTAACGACCCGAAAGCAGCGGGAATTTTCTGTGTGTTTTTTGCGAGTAAACGCGACCTCGACGAAAGGTTTTCGATGTATATGAACCCGTTTTTTGTCGTTTGGGGCATCGCCTTGTCCTGCTTGGCCGCCGCGATTCTTCTGCGCCATGAAATCGGGGACCTGTTGACCGTGTCGCCGGAACGGATCCAGGCCGAAATCCAGCTCGACAATCGGTGCAAACTGCAGGAACGCAGCTTCGTGGTGCGGGATATTGACACCGGCAGCTACGCCTTCTTCCGGCAGGGGGTGGCCAAGCTCAGGACGGTGGAACGCAACCGGCTGCGGATCGAATTCGCGCCGCGCTACGCGGCCACGGGGGCGGAACTGTCGCTGCCGTCCTATCCCGCAAAGCAGGAAATGACGCTGTCGGCCTATTGCTACAGCCGCGGCAACTGGCTCAAGAACCTGTTCAACAGCCATTGATCGCCATCGGTCGAACCGGGGGCCGAAACGGTCAGCCGCCGGTTTCGGCCATGACCCAGGCTTCGTAATCGGCGTTGGCGCGTTCCTCGTGTCGCAGGATCGGCGGCATGTCATAGGGGTGCAGCCCGCGGATGGCGAATTCGACCGCGGTTTCCAGCTCGGGTCGGGTGATCAGCGTCAGCGTGATTTCCTCGCTGTAATCCACCCCGTCCAGAGCGCGGTAATGCGATTCGACCGGCGGGTGCAGCGTGGCACGGGCGGCCAGCCGGCGGACAAGCAGGTCATCGGCGATATCCGAGGCGGCATCTGGGTCGGGGCAGGTGACGGTGAAGACGAGAATGGACAACGGGTTCTCCGGGATTGGTCCGGGCCAGAATGGCAGCGCGCGGGCCGTGGTCAAGCCCCGGTGATTCTGGTCCGTGATTTTGGCCGGTGATTCTGGCCCGCGCCTTTCCGGGCCTTCACCACTCCCGTTCCCAATCCCACGGCAGCGGCAGGTCGGTCCCGGGTTCGCTCGCCTTGACCGCCTTCCATCGCGCATACAGCCGGTCCAGCCGGCGGCGTTCCTCGGCCAGGCTTCGGCCTTCCCATTTTTCCAGCAATTCGCATTGGAACATCGGCACCACCGCGCAGCTCGCGGTCCCGTGCTTGGTGATCCAGACCCGGCCGCCGCTTTGCAGAACCCAGTTGGTCAGCTTGGTGGCGTCGCGGCGGAATTCGGTGACGGGGACGATGCGATAGGGGGATAGCTGGGCCATGTGCGATCTTTTCGCAGCCATCATCGCGCGGGCCGGTTAACGGTGCCCTGCGCCACCGCGCGCAAAGGCGCGGAGGATACCGCAAAGGCGCGGGGGATACGTAGCGTTTGGGGCTGCAAAAGCCGCAAATGTGGATGAAATTATGTCGCACCCCGGCACCGCCGCACAATTGATGCAAATCAAGGATGCCAATTCGCGCCGTTGCTAGCAAAAACCCATCGGACAGCACAGGCTCGCGAGGATCACATGTTACGGCTCGGCTTCATCCTGCATCTTTTCATCGGTTCCGCCCTTGCCGGGTCGGCGATGATCGTGGCTCTGGTGATGGGCTATGGCACGCTACAGCCGATCGTCCTGTCGGCCTTGGTTGGATTTGTTGCAGCTTTCCCAGTGACTTACTTCGTCGCCAAGGCGCTGTACAACGAATGACGGAATGCCCGCCAAAAGCGGGTTCAGGGGGTGGCGGCCAGGAAGGGAAGGGGTCCCCGACAGGGCCGTCACCACCGTAAATCTCAGCCCAGGAAGGCGCGCACCGCCGCTTCGAATTCGCGCGGTTTCTCGGCATGAAGCCAATGTCCCGCGCCGGGGATCTTGGCGAACTTCGCGGCGGGAAAAAATCCTTTGATCACGGGGCGATGCTCCGATTTGACGTAATCGGAATCGGCCCCCGACAGGAACAGGGTGGACCCGTCGAACCGCCCGCCAACCGGCGGGAAGTCCAGGATTTTTTCCATGTCGCGTTCCAGCGCGTCGAGGTTCAGCCGCCAGCGTTTCTCGGCCACGTCGAGCGATTGGGTGAAGAACGTCGGCAACACCGGATCGTCGACGATCTCGCGCAGTTGCGCCTCGGCGTCCGAACGTTTCTCGACCTTGCTCAGATCCACCGCCCGCATCGCCTTGATGTATTGGAGCTGCGAATGGCCATAGCCGACCGGCGCGATGTCGGCCACGATCAACCGATTGACAAGGTTGGGATATTTCAGGGCCAGCACCATCGCCGCCTTGCCGCCCATGGAATGGCCCAGCACGTCCATCGGGGCGCCTTGCGCGCGGATCACCTCGGCCAGGTCGTCGGCCATGTCTTCGTATCCGTGGCTATCGTGCCACGGGCTGAAGCCGTGGTTGCGCTGATCGACGGCAATCACCTGGCGTTCATCCGACAGGCGCTTGGCGATCACGCCCCAATTGCGCCCGGACCCGTAAAGGCCGTGAACGATCAGAAGCGAAGGACGGTCGGTTTTTTCACCGTGGACAATCTGGTTCAGCATGGTGTCTCAATAGAACAGGGGTACGGAATAGGCCAGAGCCCTTGCCAAGTCGGAGCGGAGCGGTGATCGACGCGAAGGAGCTTGAACGCAAACAGGCGGAACTGGAACGGCTGCTGGAGGAAAAATTCGGCGCCGCCTCAGGCGATCTGCGCGCCCGCATGCGCAAGGTCGGGCGTCGGGTGCCGAAACGGATCCATGCAGCCGCGAGGGTGCTGAGCGAGGCCCGGCTGCAGGAACAGCATCCGAAGCTGCGGCAATTTATCGACGTCTCGGCGGTGAACCGGGCCTATGTCGACATCCGTCGCCACCTGAAAACCATCGACGTGGCCTACCGGCGCAAGGGTGCGGTGCTGGGCGTACTGGGCGGATTGTCCTTCAACCTGCTGATGGCGTTGGCGCTGCTGCTGGGTGTCCTGATGTGGCGGGGGCTTTTATAGGGGCTGCCGCAGAGGGGGCGTCAGCCCCGCCCCACCACTGAAATTACGCATCACGTCGCGTTGTAACCTTCAGTCGGGAAAGGGCCTTCTCCGCCTCTTCCAGCGAAAATATCGCCAAGGCAGGCCGCGCGCCCGTGGTATATTGCCCTGCGACGAGCTTGTTGATCGCGATGAGGGCGGGAATGGCCGGGATGAAAGGGCCGTCGCCCGCTTCGGCGATCAATGTCCAGCGACGGGTCGCCGGAGAACCGTCGATCTCGCCACGGATTTCGACCACCATCCCGCCCCGGTCGGTGCCTGCCCCTTCGAACCAGGTTGCGACGCGATGGAACACAGGGGTGAACCGTGCGACCGAGGGCATCAGCCCCCGGGCGCGGAACCAGGACAGCAGCGCCAGGGAGGACTGCATCCAGCCAAGTTCCAGCCCGGCACGGAATTCAACCGTTCGCGCGCCGAAATAATCGGGAAACAGAAGCAGGTCCGGCGCACCTATCAGCGCGGCACGGCGCGAAAGCCCCGGTGCAAGTTCGTAGGTTTTCGACCCGGACCAGCCTCGCGCCGATTGCCAGGCCCCGTCGCGCCACAATCGAATTGGCGCGCCGACCTGCCCAAGAATGGCCTGCATAACGGACCGGCCACGCGGTGCGCGGTTCCCGGGAAGGATGGCGGCCTCGATATGTTCGATCCGGGCCAGATCCCGGGCCAGTGCCGAAACCGCCGCCGAGGATAGCGCGGGAACAGAGGACACGCCGGACAGGGCCGTCACGCCCTTGCTACGGGCAAGATCATCCAAAGAAGTGATACCGGCGGTAAAAGCGCCATCGTCGGACAGGTCCAGGTAATGCAGCCCGGCGTCGATCGCCTGTAGCGCAATGCGACACCGATCCTCGCCATAGTCCTGAAATGGACCGGCGGCGTCGACTACGATCTGGTGGTCTTTGAAAAGAGGTGCGGGATTCTGTGCCCGGTCCCATTCGACCGGGGTGCCGCCGTGGGCGTCGGTGAAGCGCTGCGCCGTGGAAAAAGAACGGCTGGTGACGGAAAAGTCCCAGCCGTCCTGCAATAGCATGTGGGCCAGTTTCGATCCGAAAACGCCGGTGCCCCCAAGGATCAGGATCTTGGGGGCACGCGGTTGTTTCATCGTTCCGGCCTTACAGCTCGGGATAGAGCGGGAACTTCGCGCAGAGCGCCTCGACCTCGGCTTTCACCTTGGCCTCGACCTCACCGTTGCCCTCTTCGCCATTTGCGGCCAGCCCGTCGACCACTTCGACGATCCAGTCGGCGATCTGGCGGAACTCGGCCTCGCCGAAGCCGCGGGTGGTGCCGGCCGGGGTGCCGAGGCGGATGCCCGAGGTCACCATCGGCTTTTCCGGGTCGAACGGAATGCCGTTCTTGTTGCAGGTGATATGGGCACGGCCCAGGGCCTTTTCGGTGGCGTTGCCCTTCACGCCCTTGGGACGCAGGTCGACCAGCATCACGTGGGTGTCGGTGCCGCCGGTGACCATGTCCAGGCCGCCCTTCATCAGCTGATCGGCCAGCGCCACGGCGTTTGCACGAACCTGCTTCTGGTAGGTCTTGAACTCGGGGCGCAGCGCTTCGCCGAAGGCCACTGCCTTGGCGGCGATCACATGCATCAGAGGGCCGCCCTGGATGCCGGGGAAGATGGCCGAGTTGACCTTCTTGGCGATCGCTTCGTCATTGGTCAGGATCATGCCGCCGCGCGGGCCGCGCAGGGTCTTGTGCGTGGTGGTGGTGGCAATGTCGGCATAGGGGAAGGGCGAGGGATGTTCGCCCGCCGCGACCAGACCGGCGAAGTGTGCCATGTCGACCATCAGGAACGCGCCGACGCTGTCGGCGATTTCGCGGAACTTGGCGAAATCGATCTGGCGCGGGATGGCGGAACCGCCGGCGATGATCAGCTTGGGCTGGTGTTCCTTGGCCAGCGCCGCGACCTCGTCATAATCGATCAGGCTGTCCTGCTTGCGCACGCCGTACTGGACCGCGTTGAACCACTTGCCCGACTGGTTCGGGGCGGCGCCGTGGGTCAGGTGACCGCCCGAGGCCAGGTTCATGCCCAGGATGGTGTCGCCCGGCTTGATCAGCGCCATGAAGGCGCCCTGGTTGGCCTGCGACCCGGAATTGGGCTGCACGTTGGCGAAACCGCAGCCGAACAGTTGCTTGGCCCGTTCGATGGCCAGGTTTTCGGCCACGTCGACATATTGGCAACCGCCGTAATAACGCCGCCCGGGATAGCCTTCGGCGTACTTGTTCGTCATGACGGAACCCTGCGCTTCCATCACCGCCGCGGAGACGATGTTTTCGGAGGCGATCAGCTCGATCTCGTTACGCTGGCGGTCAAGCTCGTGGGTGATCGAGTTGAACAGCTCGGGATCGCGGGAAGACAGTGCTTCGGTGAAGAAACCGGTATCGGACATCGGGTACTCCGTCATGGGAAGTTGGATTGGCCGCTAGGTAAAGGAAATACGACGATTGGGGAAGGCCCTATTGCGACGCAACGGCGAACACGTGCGGCAGGGGTGGCGCCTCCCCGCAACTTGTGGTTCGATTGGCGCGAATTGACCCCAATCGGAAACAGGGCCGCCGCATGTCACTCCGTATCGCCTTCGTCGCCAGCGACAGCCCGACGGCCCGAACAGCCCACGCCGCGCTTGTCGGCCGTTACGGCCAGGTCCCCGAGGAAGAGGCCGACGTGATCGTGGCTCTAGGCGGCGACGGGTTCATGCTGAGCACGCTGCACCGGACACAGCATCTGGATATCCCGGTCTATGGTATGAACCGCGGTACGGTCGGGTTTCTGATGAACGAATATTCCGAATCCGACCTGAAGGACCGGCTGAAGGCGGCCGAGGAAGAGGTCATCAACCCGCTGTCGATGCGCGCCACCTGCGCCGACGGCACCGTGCACGAAGCGTTGGCGCTGAACGAGGTGTCGGTGCTGCGCAGCGGGCCGCAGGCGGCCAAGCTGAAGATCACCGTGGATGGCCGGCTCAGGATGGATGAACTGGTCTGTGACGGCGCGCTGCTGGCGACGCCGGCCGGATCGACCGCCTATAACTATTCCGCCCACGGGCCGATCCTGCCGATCGGGTCGGACGTTCTGGCGCTGACCGCGATCGCGCCGTTCCGGCCGCGCCGCTGGCGCGGGGCGCTGCTACCGAAGACGGCGCATGTGCGATTCGACGTTCTGGAGGCTGACAAGCGCCCGGTGATGGCCGAGGCCGACAGCAACCTTGTCGCCGATGTGGTCAGTGTCGAAATCCGTTCGGAACCCGGCATCGAACACCGCATTCTGTTCGATCCCGGTCACGGGCTGGAAGAGCGGCTGATCCGCGAACAATTCGTCTGACCGGTGGGGGTGGGTTTCGCGGCGCTGCAGATGCTTGTCCGGCAGGCGGCGCTCGCCTAGCATGGCCGCGATTTCATTGATCCCATTCAAGGCTTGGCCATGCTTCCGAAACGCTTTTTTAACCTTGTGGCGGCGCTTGGCCTGACGGTGCAGCTTGTGGCCTCTGCCAGGGCTTCGGATGTTCTGGGCGACTACGGCATTGCCGTCACCGAAGGCGCGGCAGCCGGATACGTCCCGGATGAAACCTGCGCCGATTGCCATCAGGACAAGGCGGAAAGCTTTGCCGAAATGGGCATGGCGAAAAGTTTCTACCGGCCATCGCCAGACAAGGTCATCGAAGATTTCGATAACGCGCATTTCTTTCATGAACCGTCCCGGCGGCATTACGAAATGCAACTGCGCGACGGCGAATACTGGTTCGTCCGCTACCAGCTGAATGCCGATGGCGACCGCATCCACATGTTCGAACAGAAAGTCGACTGGATCCTCGGATCTGGGCATCACAGCCGGATCTACCTTTACCAGACCGCGAATGGTGCGCTGTTTCAGTTGCCGCTGGCCTGGTACAGTCAGGGCGCGGGCAAATGGGAAATGGCGCCGGGGTTCGAATTCGCCGACCATCTTGGTGTGAACCGGGCAGTGCGCAAACGCTGCATGGCCTGCCACAACGCCTTTCCCGACGTCCCCGAGGGCAGCGATCGTCCCGGCATGCCCGAGGTTTTCACGGCCCACCTGCCCGAAGGGATCGGTTGCCAGCGCTGCCACGGGCCGGGGGCGGACCATGTCGAAAAGGTGCTGGCGGGCGAAAGCGAACTGGAAGAAATCCGGGCGGCCATCGTGCAGCCCGGCAAGCTGCCCGATGATCGCCTGTATGGCATCTGCTATGGCTGCCACATGCAGCCCAGCGTTGCGGTGACGCCCGAACTCAGGCTCGGCCGCTCGGTCTATTCCTTCCGGCCCGGGCAGCGCTTGTCTGACTACAAGGTCTTCCTTGATATCGACGACGCCCTGCGGATGCGCGAGGACCGGTTCGACATCAACCACCATCCCTTCCGCATGGAACAAAGCCGGTGTTTCATCGAAAGCGAAGGGCAGCTGGGATGCCTGACCTGCCACGACCCGCATGTGAAGATCAAACCGCAGGAACGCGCCGCGCATTACCGTGCCGCCTGCCTGAGCTGTCACGACAGCGACGACCGGGGGCTGCCGGTCATGCAGGGCGGCGATCCGCACCCCGATATCGCCGCGGATGCCGATTGCACCACCTGCCACATGCCCGCACGCCGCACCCAGGACGTGATCCATGCCACCATGACCGATCATCGGATCGTGCGCGATCCCGGCCCGTTGCAGGCGCTGACCCGGCCGCTGACAAAAGTTCCGGCCGAGGTGATCGAGGTCAGCCTGCTTTATCCCGACACACCGCTCAACGAGGCGGAAAAGCTGCTGGCCAAGGCGCATGGCGTTCTGGTCAACCAGGGTTACAAGGCGGATTATGCGGCCGCCGCGATAGCGAATGTCATGGCCTCGGGCGAGGTGCAGCACTACGAGCCCTGGATGGCCCTGTCACGGGCCTATTACCAGCAGAAGAACTTCGAGAAAGCGGCGGATGCGGCGGAGCAAGGGTTGGCGCTTGCCCCCGATATTGCCCAGTTGCGGCTGCAACATGCGGCGGCGCTGTTCGCCGCGGGGCGGCGCGACGAGGCGATCGGCGAAACCGAGCGCCTGGTGACGGATTTTCCCGACTACGCCCATGCGCGCTATGACCTGGCGCTGTTCTACTTCGGCACCGACCGGATGATAGAGGCGCGGCAACAGGCGCAGGAGGCGATCCGGCTGCAAAGCACCCATTGGCACGCCTGGCGGCTGCTGGCCCGCATCGCGGTGCGCGCGGACGAGGGAGAGGCTGCGATCGACGCATATCTGCGGGCGCTTGACATCGAACCGGGCGCGCGCGCGCTGCGCGACGAATTCCGCGCCCATCTCAATGCCGCGGGCCGGGCGGAGGAGGCGCGACGCTACGAAGTGGCCGAATAGGCCCCGTCATCGCGTCGCCCGGCAATCCTGCGCGGCCTGGTTTCAGGCCCTGTTTTAAGCAGAGGTGTCTTCGCCTTCCTCGTCTTCCTCGCGGACGATTTCGATCTTTACCTTGCTGGCAAAGGCCGCGATGGCGCCGATGATCGCCAGCACGGGGGCGGCAAGGACCACGACACCGCCAGCGATCGCGCCGACCGAAAGCGGGATGTCGACGGCCACATCGCCGTCCGGTTCGATGATGCGCACCCGGCGCACCTGCGTCTCGGCGGCGAGTTCCTTGATCTTGGCGATCAGGGCCTCGCTGGAAATTTCGATCTCTTCCTTCCAGGTTTTCCTGTCTTGGGACTCTTCAGTCATGTCCGTACCCTCTGAATGACAAAATTAAGCCCAGACTAGCCGAAAGGGCGAGGTCTGGGCTTGATTCAAATCAGGTCAGGCACGTTGCCGCGGAATTATGCCTTGGCGTAACCGATGGACTGCAGCGCGTCCTTGATTTCATCGAGGATCGCCGGGTCGTCGATGGTCGCGGGCATCTTGAAATCCTTGCCGTCGGCGATCGACACCATGGTGCCGCGCAGAATCTTGCCCGACCGGGTTTTCGGCAACCGGTCGACCACCACGGCCAGCTTGAATGCCGCCACCGGGCCGATCTTGTCGCGCACCAGCTGTACCACTTCCTTGACCACGTCCTCATGCGGGCGGTTCGATCCGGCGTTGAGGCACAGGAAGCCCACCGGCAATTGCCCCTTCAGGTCGTCGCTGACTCCGATCACCGCGCATTCGGCAACGTCGGGATGGCCGGCCAGAACCTCCTCCATGCCGCCCGTCGACAGCCGGTGCCCGGCGACGTTGATGACATCATCGGTGCGCGCCATGATGTAGAGATAGCCGTCTTCGTCCTTCATTCCCGCATCGCCGGTCTCGTAATAACCGGGGAAGGTATTCAGGTAGGATTTGCGGAACCTCTCCTCGGCGTTCCACAGGGTCGGCAGGGTGCCCGGCGGCAGCGGCAGCTTGATCGCGATGGCGCCCAGTTCTCCGTCCTTCACCGGGTGGCCGCCCTCGTCGAGGATCTGCACGTCGTAGCCCGGCATCGGCACCGAGGGGCTGCCGAGCTTGATCGGCAATTCCTCGATCCCCAGCGGGCTGGCGGCGATGGCCCAGCCGGTTTCGGTCTGCCACCAGTGGTCGATCACCGGCACGCCCAGCTGAGCCTGCGCCCATTCGATGGTGTCGGGATCGGCGCGTTCACCGGCGAGGTAGACCTGCTTCAGGCCGCTGAGGTCGTATTTTTTGACGAATTCGCCCTTCGGATCCTCGCGCTTCACCGCGCGGAAGGCGGTGGGGGCGGTGAAGAAGCTTTTCACCTTATGTTCGGAAATTACCCGCCAGAAGGTGCCCGCATCCGGGGTGCCGATGGGTTTGCCCTCGAACACGATGGTGGTGTTTCCATGCACCAGCGGGGCGTAGCAGATATAGCTGTGCCCGACGACCCAGCCGACATCGGAAGCCGCCCAGAACACGTCGCCCGGATCGACATTGTAGACGTTCTTCATCGTCCAGTTCAGCGCCACCAGATGCCCCGCGGTCGGGCGGACGACGCCCTTGGGCTGGCCGGTGGTGCCCGAGGTGTAGAGGATATAGGCGGGGTGATCGCCTTCGACCGGGACGCAGTCTGCCGGATCGACGCCGTACTGGAAGCCGTGCCAGTTGAAGTCGCGGCCCTCTTCCAGATGCGCGACCTCGTTTTCGCGCTGGAAGATGACGGTGAATTCGGGCTTGTGCTCGGCCAGGTCGATGGCCCCGTCAAGCAGCGGTTTGTAATGCACCACCCGGCCCGGTTCGATACCGCAGGACGCGGCGATGATGCATTTGGGTTTCGCGTCGTCGATCCGCACCGCCAGTTCGTTGCTGGCAAAGCCCCCGAACACGACCGAGTGGATCGCTCCCAGTCGGGCACAGGCCAGCATCGCCTCCAGCGCTTCGGGCATCATCGGCATGTAGATGATGACGCGGTCGCCCTTTTCGACGCCCTTGGCGCGCAGCGCGCCGGCCAGGCTGGCCACGCGGTTGCGTAATTCGACATAGGTGATCCATTTCTTCGACCCGGTGACGGGGCTGTCATGGATGATGGCGACCTGATCGCCGCGCCCGTTTTCCACATGGCGGTCAACGGCGTTCCAGCAGGTGTTGACCTTCGTGTCCTTGAACCATTCGTACAGCGGTGCGTTTTCGTCCGAGAGCGCCTTTTTCGGGGGCTCGACCCAGTCGATCGCCTTTGCCGCATCCAGCCAGAATGCTTCGGGATCCTTCTGCCACCCCTGGTAAACGTCCTTATACGCCATCACATGCCTCCTCCTGCATCGGTGGAAACAGGTGTATCGGAGCGACAAGTTTTCCCGCAAGCGCGTTACCGGTCACAGTGGCCGATTTACGCGGATTAGCCCGAATATTTGCAGAAATTGCAAAATATGACCGGAAATCCTTTGCAAACCTTCCGTAATTATTCGCGAAACTTTGGAAATTATCTTAGATTTGCAAACTTTGGGATTCGGCCGGGCAGCGCGAACCGCCCGGCCTCCTGTGTCTCAGCCGTAATGCGCCACCGGGGTTCCGGCGATGGCGGCCATGTTCAAAAGCCCCCGCGCGGTGATCGAAGGCGACACGATATGGGCGCGGTTGCCCATGCCCATCAGGATCGGCCCGACCTCCAGCCCGTCGGCACGCATCTTCAGGATGTTGCGTACGCCCGACGCGGCGTCGGCATGGGCAAAGACCAGAACGTTGGCCGCTTCGCGCAGGCGCGAATTGGGGAAGATGCGGTTGCACAGCTCCGGATCCAGCGCGGTTTCGAGGTTCATTTCGCCCTCATAGGTGAAATCGCAGGGCTTGCTGTCGAGGATCGCCAGTGCCTCGCGCAGGCGCTTGCCCGATCCTTCGCTGTGATTGCCGAACTGCGATTGCGAACACAGCGCGATCTTGGGTTCCAGCCCGAACCGGCGCACGTGGCGCGCGGCGCCTTCGGTGATCCTGGCGATGCTTTCGGGGCTGGGAAGTTCATGCACCTGAGTATCGGCGATGAACAGCGGGCCGCCCTCGAGGATCATCAACGAAAGCGCGCCGTGCGGCGACAGCTCATCGCTGCCCAGGATCTGTGTGACGTAGTTCAGGTGCCAGCGATATTCGCCGAAAGTGCCGCAGATCAGGCTGTCGGCGTCGCCGCGATGCACCGCCACCGCGCCGATGGCGGTGGTGTTGGTGCGCATGATCGCCTTAGCGATATCCGGCGTGACGCCCCGGCGTTGCATCAGTTCGTGATAGGACTGCCAGTAATCGCGGTAGCGGGAATCGCTTTCGGGGTTCACCACTTCGAAATCCTTGTCGGGACGGATGGTCAGCCCGGCGCGTTCGCAGCGGGTTTCGATCACGTCCGGGCGACCGATCAGGATCGGGGTTTCGGTGGTTTCCTCCAGCACCGCCTGCGCGGTGCGCAGCACCCGTTCGTCTTCGCCCTCGGCAAAGACGATCCGGCGCGCGGCGGCGCGGGCGGCATCGAAGACGGGGCGCATCAGCAGCGCGGATTTGAACACCGACTGGTTCAGCTTGTGCTTGTAGGCGTCCAGATCCTCGATCGGTCTTGTGGCGACGCCGCTGTCCATCGCGGCCTTGGCGACCGAGGCCGACACCACGCCGACAAGGCGCGGATCGAAGGGCTTCGGGATCAGGTAATCGGCGCCGAAGGTCAATTGCTCGCCCTTGTAGGCCGCCGCGGCCTCGGCGCTGGTGGTTGCGCGGGCCAGTTCCGCGATCCCGGCGACGCAGGCCAGCGACATGTCGTCGTTGATCTCGGTCGCACCGACATCCAGCGCACCGCGGAAGATGAAGGGGAAGCACAGCACGTTGTTGACCTGGTTCGGGAAATCCGACCGCCCCGTCGCGATGATCGCGTCGGGGGCGACCGCGCGCGCCGCGTCGGGCATGATTTCCGGGGTCGGGTTGGCCAGCGCGAAGATGATCGGCCGCTTGGCCATCTTGGCCACCATGTCGGGGGTCAGGACGCCGGGACCGGACAGGCCAAGGAACATGTCGGCATCGTCGATCACATCGTCCAGCGTACGTTTGTCGCTGGCTTGGGCGAATTCCGCCTTTTGCGGGGTAATGTCTTCGCTTCGGCCCTCGTAGACAAGCCCGTGAATATCGCAGAGCCAGACGTTTTCCCGCTTCACCCCCAGTTTCAGCAGCATGTTGAGGCAGGCGATGCCAGCCGCGCCGCCACCGGTGGACACGATCTTGATATCCTCGAAGGCCTTGCCCGCCACCCGGAGCGCGTTGGTGGCGGCAGCTCCCACGACGATGGCGGTGCCGTGCTGATCGTCGTGGAAAACGGGGATGTTCATCCGTTCGCGGCAGATCTTTTCGACGATGAAGCAATCGGGCGCCTTGATGTCTTCCAGGTTGATCGCCCCGAAGGTTGGGCCAAGCGCACAGACGATATCGGCCAGCTTTTCCGGATCGCTTTCATCCACCTCGATGTCGAAACAGTCGATATTGGCGAATTTCTTGAACAGAACCGCCTTGCCTTCCATCACCGGCTTGGACGCCAGCGCACCGATATTGCCCAGCCCCAGAACGGCGGTGCCATTCGACACCACCGCCACCAGGTTGCCGCGCGCGGTATAGCGGCTGGCATTGGCCGGGTCGGATTTGATCTCGAGGCAGGCCTCGGCGACGCCGGGGCTGTAGGCGCGGCTCAGGTCGCGGCCATTGGCCAGGGGTTTAGTTGCACGGACCTCCAGCTTACCGGGCTTGGGGTGTTCATGGTAAAACAGCGCCGCCTGGCGCAGGGATTCATTCTGGTTGTCACTCATGGGATCCTCCGCTCGGGTTAGTTTAGCGTTAAACTACTTTTTGAGGGGATGAAAGATGATGTTTTTTCGTTGGCGTCAGGGCCGAGCTTGCAAATGGCCGCGGGGCAGGTCAGAGTTTTCCAAAAGGTAAAAAGCGAAAGCGGGCGCGATCCGGGCCTGCGATCCGGTCAGGAGGTATCAATATGTCATTGCTGGATGCGGCACGCGATGTGCGCGAAAGGGCCTATGCACCTTATTCCAATTTCAAGGTCGGCGCGGCGATCCGGTCGAAATCGGGTGCGATCTATAAAGGCTGCAACGTCGAAAACGCCGCCTATCCCGAAGGCACCTGCGCCGAGGCCGGGGCGATTGCCGCGATGGTGGCGGCCGGCGAAACCGAACTGATCGAGGTCTGCGTGATCGCGGACTCCCCCACACCCGTCACCCCCTGCGGCGGTTGCCGGCAGAAACTGTCGGAGTTCGGCAAGGGCGACGTACCGGTGCGCATGGCGACGACGGACGGGCCCGAGGTTACCGTGACCTTGGAGGAACTGCTGCCTGGGGCGTTCAAGAAGTCCCAGATGGAACGGAGCTGATCCGCGATGGATGCCCGTGCCATCATCGCCAAGGTCCGCGACAAGAAAGCCGTCAGTCGCGACGAATTGAACTGGTTCGCCCAAGGTCTGGCCGACCGCACGGTCAGCGACGCGCAGGCCGGGGCTTTTGCCATGGCCGCGCTGCTGAACGGGTTGGACGAAGAAGGGCGGGTCGGGCTGACGCTCGCGATGCGCGATTCCGGCGATGTTCTGAAATGGAACATGGATCGCCCGGTGCTGGACAAGCATTCCACCGGCGGCGTCGGCGATTGCGTGTCTTTGGTGCTGGCCCCGGCCTTGGTGGTCTGCGGCGCCTGCGTGCCGATGATTTCGGGCCGCGGTCTGGGCCATACCGGCGGCACGCTCGACAAGCTCGAAGCGATCCCCGGCTACCGCACCGACCTGAGCGAGGCGCAGTTCCGCGACGTGGTCGGCAAGGTCGGCTGTTCCATCGTGTCGGCCAGCGGCGATATCGCGCCCGCCGACAAGCGGCTTTATGCGATCCGCGATGTCAGCGCCACGGTGGAAAGCCTTGATCTGATCACCGCCTCGATCCTGTCCAAGAAACTTGCGGCCGGTCTGGAAGGGCTGGTGCTGGACGTGAAGGTCGGCACCGGTGCCTTCATGAAAACTCCCGAAGAGGCGCGCGCGCTGGCGCAGGCGCTTGTCACCACCGCCAATGCCGCCGGGTGCCAGACCTCGGCGCTGATCACCGACATGAACCAGCCGCTGGCGCCCGAACTGGGCAACGCGCTGGAAGTGGCAAGCTCCATGCGGGTGCTGACCGGACAGGCGCAGGGGCCTCTGCTGGAACTGACGGCGCAACTGGGCGGCGTGGCGCTGGCCAATGCGGGGCTGGCCAAGGATGCCGAGGCCGGCGCGAAAATGATCGTCGGCACGATTGCCGACGGCCGCGCCGCGGAGTGTTTCGGCCGCATGGTCGCGGCGCAGGGCGGGCCGGTGCAATTCGTCGACAACTGGCAGCGTTTCCTGCCCGAAGCGCCGGTGATCCGCGAAGTTCTGGCGCGATGCGATGGCTATGTCGCGGCGATGGACGGTCAGGAACTGGGCCTTGCCGTGGTCGAACTGGGCGGCGGCCGACAGGTGGAAAGCGATGTCGTCGACCCCGCGGTGGGCATTTCGGACGTTCTGCCGCTGGGGACCAAGGTGCAGAAAGGCCAACCTTTGGCGCGAGTCCACGCGGCGCGCGAAGCGGCGGCGGATGCGGCCTGCGCCTCGGTCCTGTCGGCGGTGACGCTGGCGCCAAAGGCACCCGATCTGCCGCCGCTTGTGCATGAAAGGATCGGCTGATGGCGCGCGCCTTCGTGATCGTGATCGACAGCGTCGGCATCGGCGGTGCGCCGGATGCCGACCAATTTTTCAACGGCGACAAGCCCGATACCGGCGCCAACACCGTCGGCCATATCGCCCGCGCCTGCGCCGAGGGGCGGGCCGAGGACGGGCGCAGCGGCCCGTTGCATCTGCCGACGCTCGACGCCTTGGGGCTTGGCGCGACGGTCGAGCTGGCCTCAGGCGAGGCCGCCCCGGGGTTGGGGGCGGGTGCCCCCACCGGCTTCTGGGGCGCGGCGTCCGAAGTCAGTCCGGGCAAGGACACGCCCTCGGGCCATTGGGAACTGGCGGGCGTGCCGGTGCCTTGGGACTGGCATTACTTCCCCGATACGAAACCGTCCTTCCCGCCCGATCTGTCGGCCAAGGTGGCCGAACTGGCGGGCACCGATGGCATCCTCGGCGATTGTCATGCAAGCGGAACGAAGATCATCGCCGACCTCGGCGCCGAACATATCCGCAGCGGCTGGCCGATCTGCTATACCTCCGCCGACAGCGTGTTGCAGATCGCAGCACACGAGGAGCATTTCGGGCTCGACCGGTTGCTGAAGCTCTGCCAGGACGTCGCCCCCATCGTGCACGAGATGAAGGTGGGCCGCGTCATCGCGCGGCCCTTTGTCGGCACGGTGGAGAACGGTTTCACCCGCACCACCAACCGCCACGATTACGCCATCGCCCCGCCCGAACTGACGCTGTGTGATTGGGTGCAGGGGCAGGGGCGCCGCGTCTATGCCATCGGCAAGATCGGCGACATCTTTTCCATGCACGGCATCGACGAGGTGCGCAAGGGCAGCGACGCGCAGCTGATGACCCATCTGAACGATCTGGTCGACGAGGCCGAAGACGGCAGCCTGACCTTCGCCAATTTCGTCGAGTTCGACAGCCTTTACGGTCACCGGCGAGACATATCGGGCTATGCCCGGGCGCTGGAATGGTTCGACGCGGAACTGGCCAAGGTCCTGCCGAGGTTGCGCCCGGACGACATGTTGCTGATCACCGCCGATCACGGAAATGACCCCAGCTGGAGCGGCACCGACCACACCCGCGAACGGGTGCCGGTGCTGATCGCGGGCAAGGGCGCGGGCAGCTGCGGGTTGGTCCAATATGTCGATGTCGCGGCCAGCGTGGCCGATCATTTGAATGTGCCCGCGCAGGGGCCGGGACGGAGCTTTTTATGAGTTGGAAGGATTTTCCCAAGGTCGAGCTGCACATGCACCTGGAAGGTGCGGCGCCGCCTGCTTTCGTCCGCGGCTTGGCGCAGGAAAAGAGCATTGACCTGACGGGGGTGTTCGACGAGCGGGGCAATTACACCTTCCGCGATTTCCCCCATTTCCTGCAGGTTTACGAAGCCGCGACGCAGGTGTTGAAAACGCCCGACGACTACCGCCGCCTGACGCTGGCCGTGCTGGAACAATGTGCCGAAAACGGCGTCGTCTATGCCGAAAGCTTCCTCAGCCCAGAATTCTGCGGCGGCCGTGACGTGACGGCCTGGAAGGAATACCTGCACGCGATGCAGGAAGCCGCTGACGCGGCCGAAACGCAAATGGGCATCACCCTGCGCGGCATCGTCACCTGCATCCGCCATTTTGGCCCGGACAAGGCCAAGCAGACGGCGATCTGCGCCGCCGAAACCGCCGGCGACTGGATCACCGGCTTCGGCATGGGCGGCAACGAAGGCATGGGCAGGCAGGGCGATTTCGCCTGGGCCTTCGATTGCGCCCGCGAAGCGGGGCTGCGGCTGACCACCCATGCCGGCGAATTCGCAGGCCCCGCCTCGGTGCGGCAGGCGGTCGAGGACCTGCGGGTGGAACGGATCGGCCACGGGGTGCGCGCCATCGAGGACCCGGCCCTGGTCGACATCCTGGCCGAACGGGAAATCGTGCTCGAGGTCTGTCCGGGATCGAACGTGGTTCTGGGGCTCTATCCTGGCATTGGGGCCCATCCCATCGCCAAGCTGCGCGATGCCGGCGTCAAGGTGACGGTATCGACCGACGATCCGCCCTTTTTCAACACCACCATGACCCGCGAATACGAAGCACTGGAACGCGCCTTCGGCTGGGGCGCGGAGGACTTCGCGGAACTGAATAGAGTTGCCATCGAAGCGGCCTTTTGTGACGATGACACACGAAATCGCATCAAGGAAAGACTGGAGCGAGCATGACCAATCACCTGACCATCGTCGACCACCCGCTGGTACAGCACAAACTGACCCTGATGCGCGACAAAAACGCCTCGACCGGGGAATTCCGCCACCTGCTGCGCGAAATCAGCCTGCTGCTGGCCTATGAGGTCACCCGCGATATGGAGCTGACGACGCGCGCCATTGAAACCCCGATGCAGGAAATGGAAGCCCCGGTTCTGAAGGGCAAGAAGCTGGCCCTGATTTCGATCCTGCGCGCAGGCAACGGCCTGCTGGACGGGGTGATGGAATTGATCCCCTCGGCCCGGGTCGGTTTCGTCGGGCTTTACCGCGACGAGGAAACGCTGAAGCCGGTGCGGTACTACTTCAAGGTTCCCGAAGGGCTCGACGACCGGCTGGTCATCGTCGTTGACCCGATGCTGGCCACCGGCAACAGTTCGGCCGCCGCGATCGATCTGCTGAAGGAAGCGGGCGCTACAAATATCCGTTTCATGTGCCTTCTGGCGGCTCCCGAAGGGGTGGCGCGGATGAAGGAAGCACACCCGGATGTGCCGATCATTACCGCCGCCGTCGACGAGAAGCTGAACGACAAAGGCTATATTGTTCCGGGACTAGGGGATGCGGGTGACCGCATGTTCGGCACAAAATAGGCTGTGATTCGCTTTACTCGTCGAATCAATTCGTGCACAGTGTCCTCACATTTCGTGTGGGGGCACAAATGAAATTTACCAGAGTTTTCGCCAGCGCCGCTTTCCTCGCCTGCGCGGCGGCAGGGGCCGGTCAAACAGCCACCCTGCGCAATGCCGATGAACCGGCGGAATTCCCTCCGGCCAGTTACAAGGGGCAGCATTACGTCGACAGCCGCGGCTGCGTTTACATCCGTGCGGGTATCGACGGCAACGTCACCTGGGTGCCGCGGGTGACCCGCGGGCGCAAGCATATTTGCGATGCCCAGCCGACATTCGCCAAGCCCGCAGCGAAGAACCTGCCGGTGATCGCCGACAAACCCGCCCAGCCGACGCAACCGGCTGCTGCGGAAAAGGTGACGGCCGCGTCGCAGCCGGTTAAAAAACGGGTGAAAGTGGTTCGGCAAACCGAACCGGCTTCGAAGCCGCGAACAACCCGCAAACCGATGACGACCATCGCGTCGATCTTCACGCCGCCCAAGATGATCAAGCCGGTGCGGCCTGCGCCGCAAGCCCGTCCGGCGGCGAACCCGGCCCCGGCCCCCGCTGCAACCACTTGTCGGAACATTTCTGAAATCGGTCGGAAATACATGACCGGTTCCGGGCTGCGCTGTGGCCCGCAGGCGGAATCGCCGTTCAGCGCCACCCGCGGCACCGGGCAGGGTCGCGTCGCCCCCTCTTTTCCGGCGGCCGCCCCTGCCGCGCGCCCCGTGTCGGCAAGGCCGGTGGCCGTCAGTGCCTCCGCCAAATCCCGGATCATGCTGGGCCGCGTCTATGACAACCCGGTCCACGTCCGGGATGCCAATCCAATCCCCGAGGGCTATCGACCGGTCTGGGACGACGACCGGCTCAATCCCTATCGGGGTGGCCGGGACGCCCGTGGCATGGCGCAGATGGATCTGGTGTGGACCCGGACCGTGCCGCGCCAGTTGATCGACCGGACCAGCGGCCGCGACGTGACCCGTCAGCATCCGAACCTTCGCTATCCCTTCACCGACCTGACCACGCAGGTCAGAACGGTCGCCGCGGCCGAGCGCGTCAAGGCCGAGAAGAAGACCCAAGGGGTGATGTCGACGAAATCGCGGGCGCCGGTCAGATCGGCCCCGGCGGCGAAGACGGCCCGGACGGAGCAGGCCAATGGCCGAACCTACGTGCAGGTCGGCACCTTCGGAGTGCCGGACAATGCCCGCAATACCGCGCTGCGTCTGAAAGGCGCCGGGTTGCCTGTGCGGGTCTGGACCACGAAGCGCAAGGGCAAACCCTATCAGGTCGTGGTGGCCGGTCCTTTCCCGTCGGCGTCCGGTGCGCAGCAGGCGCTCGGCACCGTTCGCAAGGCCGGATTCGCGGACGCATTCCTGCGCCGCTGACGTGACACGAACAAAGTTCCCGCGACCCCCCGCCCTCAGGGCGGGGGGTCTTTCTATCCGTCGGCGCGCTTTACAACGTCGCTGGCCATGATTAATTGGACCCCGCTTCGGTCTGGGCAATGAGTCGCCCGGATAATAGGGAACGTGGTGAGGTGTAGCCAACAGGCGCCAATTCCGCGACTGCCCCCGCAACTGTGAGCGGCGAGTGAAGCCGGCAAATGCCACTGCTGTGCAAAACACGGCGGGAAGGCCCGGCTGAACCGAGACCCGCAAGTCAGGAGACCTGCCGAAGCCAACACCCTGTCCGTGCGCGAGGGGCGTCATGGGCTGCGGAATCCTTCCGTCGTGGTGTCCACCGTCTGCGGAGGACAAGCGTTCCCCCAAGGACATGACAAGAACGACCGGCCCGCAGGGCCGTCCATGAGGGACTTGAAATGACCCGCTCTATGCTTTTGGCCTCGGTGGCCGGTTTCGCGCTTCTATCCACCCCGGCCCTGTCCGAAGATACCTATGATCTCGGTGAAATCACCGTATCGGGCAACCTGACACCATTGCCGCTGTCGCGTAGTGGCGCCAGCGTCGATGTCGTGGACGCCGAAGACCTTGATAAATCGAGTTCGCTGGCCCGGGCGCTGACCCGGGTGCCGGGGGTCAGCCTGTCGGCCAATGGCGGTCTTGGCAGCACCACCAATCTACGCATCCGGGGCTTCAACAACAGCTATATCGGGGTGCGGATCGACGGGATCGACGTGACCGACCCGTCCGGCACCCAGACCAGTTTCGATTTCGGCGGCTTCACCACCGGGGCGTTGGGCCGGATCGAGGTTCTGAAAGGGTCGCAATCGGCGCTTTACGGGTCCGAAGCGATCGGCGGCGTGATCGATATCACCACTCCGCGCGCGCAGGAACTGGGCTTTTCGGGCAGCACCGCGCTGGAAGCGGGCAGCTTCGGCACCTATACCGGCAGCCTGAGCCTGGCGCAGAAATCCGACCGGGGCGAGGTTGCCCTGACCTATTCCGCCGTCACCTCCGAAGGTATTTCGGCGCGGTCCGGCGACAGTGAAAAGGACGGGTTCGAACAGCACATGCTGACCCTGTCGGCACGGCACGAGGTCAGCGACGTTCTGACCCTCGGCGGCTCGGCCCTGTGGCGCGACGCCGAGGCCGAAATCGACCGCTCTCCCACCGACAACAGCGGTGAAAACTTTACCGATCAGACGGGCGCGCGCGTCTTTGCCGAACTGGCGACCGGCGCTGTCAAACACACGCTGAGCTTTTCCAAATTCACCTCCGAACGGCGTGACCCGGGCGGCTGGACGACGATGTTCGACGGAGACCGGAAACAGTTCTCCTATCTGGCCAATGCCGACCTGAACAATGGCGCGACGTTGAATTTCGGCCTCGACCGGACCGAGGAAAGCTTCGCCACCGATACCGATAGCGGTGCATATGACACCAATTCGGCCTTCGCCGAACTGCAGCTGGCCCCGGCGGGGAACGTCGACCTGTCGCTGACCGCCCGCTACGATGATCATTCCATCTTCGGCGACAATTTCGGGGGGCGTGTAGCCGGGGTCTGGCGGGTGACCGACGCCACCACCCTGCGCGCCGTCAT
This sequence comes from Thalassovita aquimarina, assembly GCF_018219815.1. Lineage (GTDB taxonomy): Bacteria > Pseudomonadota > Alphaproteobacteria > Rhodobacterales > Rhodobacteraceae > Thalassobius > Thalassobius aquimarinus. The sequence goes on along the minus strand of NZ_JADMKU010000023.1, from coordinate 38,667 downwards.
CGGCACCGGGTTCCGCGCGCCGTCGCTTTACGAACTTTTCAGCCCCTACGGCAATTCGGCCCTGCAGCCGGAACAAAGTCGCAATGCCGAGCTGGGCGTCGAACACGATTTCGGCGGAATGGGGATGCTCAAGGTCACCGCCTTCTACACCGAGGTCGATGACCTGATCGAATTCGACGGCACCTCCACCGCTTGCAGCAGCGGCTGGGGCTGCTATGCCCAAGTGCCGGGCACCACGGTCAGCAAGGGCGTGGAGCTGGCCGGTCAATACGACCTGAATGACCGCGTTTCGGTTTACGGCAACTACACCTACACCGACGCACGCAACAGCGGCGAGCGGCTGACTCGGGTGCCGCGCCATGATCTGGTGCTGGGCGTCGAAGCCGCAATCGGGAACCGCGCTTCGGGCAGCCTCGAGTTGCAGCGCACCGCCGACATCGTGCCAAGCCCCTATGCGCCCGCAGGTCACAAGGTGGGCGATTACACGCTGGTGAACCTGTCGGCCAGCTATGACGTGACCGATACCGCCAAGGCCTATCTGCGGATTGAAAACGCGCTCGACGAAGACTACGAAACCGCGGGCGGTTACAACATGCCGGGCCGCAGCTTCGCATTCGGGCTTCGTGCGGAGTTCTAGGCTGATATCCCTTGTCCCCGCCCTTTTGCTGGCGGGGGCCATGGCCGTGGCGGGCGAAGACCCGGCCCGGCCCGCCCGTGTCGTGTCTTTGAACCTGTGCACGGATCAGCTTGCGATGATGCTGGCCGGGGACGGCCAGCTTCTTTCCGTTTCGCATCTGGCCTATGATCCGCGCAGTTCGGCAATGGCGGAAGACGCCAGGGGCTACCACAAGAACCATGAATTGGCGGAAGAGATTTATCTGCTCGACCCCGGTCTGGTGCTTGCCGGGCGCTATTCGGACCGGGCCACGGTATCGATGCTGAAACGGCTGGGCATTCCCGTTGCGGTATTCGATCCGGCCTATTCGCTCGACGATGTGCGCGCCCGGATCACCGAAATGGGGGCGGCGCTGCGGCAACAGGAACGGGCCGCCGCGATGCTGCGCGATTTCGATACCCGGCTGGCCGACCTGCAGGCCGAGGTCACTCGCCGCCCACGCACCGCGATTTACCACGCCAACGGCTATACCACCGGCGACCGCACCCTGTCTGGGCAAATCCTGCTGGCCGCCGGATTGGCGAATGTCGCGTCCGAAGCCGGTCTGAGTTCGGGCGGCGTGATGCCGCTGGAGGTATTGGCGTTGGCCGCGCCCGAGGCGCTGGTCACCGGTACCCCCTATCCCGGGGCGTCCCGGTCCGAGGAAATTCTCGACCACCCGGTGGTCGAAACCCTGCGCCACACCCTGCCGGGAACCCGGATCGCCGATCACGACTGGCTGTGCGGCACGCCCTATGTGCTGCGCGCGATCGAAGACATCGCCGCGCTGCGCCGCCGTATCGAACAGGAGGGGCAATAATGCGCGGGCGGGTTTTTTTTTCCGGCCTGATCCTGGCCGTTCTGGTCCTGTTCACGGTGTCTCTGGTGATCGGTCCCGCGCAGATCGGCCCGATGGAGAGCCTGCGCTCTCTGATCGCCGGTGACGGCGGGCCGCTTACATTGGTGATGCGCGAAATCCGCCTGCCGCGCGCGCTGCTGGCGCTGCTGGTCGGTGGCAGCCTCGGGCTGGCGGGGGCGGCGATGCAGGGCTATCTGCGCAACCCGCTGGCCGATCCCGGGCTGATCGGGGTGTCGGGATCGGCGGCCCTGGGCGCGGTTCTGGCGATCCAGACCGGATTTGCCGCCGGTTTCGCGCTTGGCCTGCCGCTGGCGGCGCTGGCCGGGGCGCTGGCGGGCGTCTTTGTGGTGCTGGCGCTGGCCGGGCCGCGCGGCACGTCGCTGACGCTGATCCTTGCCGGGATCGCCATTTCATCGCTGACCGGGGCGCTGATTTCGTTGGTGCTGAACCTGTCGCCCAACCCGTTCGCGGCCAATGAAATCGTGTTCTGGATGATGGGGTCGCTGGCCGACCGGTCGATGACCCATGTCTGGATCGCGCTGCCCTTCGCCCTGCTGGGCGCGGTCCTGCTGGCCAGCCTGCGGCGCGGTCTGGACGCGCTGACGCTGGGCGAAGACAGCGCTGCGGCGATGGGCATCGGCCTGTCCCGGCTGCGGCTGACGCTGGTCTTCGGCACCGCCTGCGTCATCGGTGCCTCGACCGCCGTGGCCGGTAGCATCGGCTTCGTCGGGCTGGTGGTGCCGCACATCCTGCGCCGCTGGGTGGATGCCCGTCCCGGTCGCTTGCTTGGGGCATCGGCACTGGGTGGCGCGGCGATGGTTCTGGCCGCCGACATCGCGGTGCGGATCGTGGTGCCGTCGAAGGACCTGAAGCTCGGCGTGCTGACCGCGCTGGTCGGTGCGCCGCTGTTCCTGCACATGATCTACCGGACACGGAGGGAAGGGCTATGACCGGCGATGAAACTCTTCTTGCCGTGTCCGAACTCAGCGTGACCCTGCGCGGGCGCCCGGTTCTGTCGGAGTTGTCCTTCGAGGTGGGGCGGCGCGAACTGATCGGATTGATCGGGGCCAACGGCGCGGGCAAGACCACGTTGATGCGCGCCTGTCTCGGCCTGATCCCGTATCAGGGGCGATCCAGCCTTGCCGATCTGCCGCCGCAGGATCGCAGCCGCAGGGCGGCATGGATGCCGCAGGCGCGCGAAATCGCCTGGCCGGTGACGGTTGAAACGCTGGTGATGCTGGGGCGTATTCCGCATCTGGGCCCGCGCCAGCGCGCTTCCGAAACCGACCGGCTGGCGGTGTACCACGCGCTGAAAGAGATGGGGCTGGAAGCCTTCCGCCAACGCACCGCCACCCGCCTGTCCGGCGGCGAACAGGCGCGCGCGCTGCTGGCCCGCGCGATGGCGCAGGACACGCCGCTGCTGTTGGCGGACGAACCGATTGCCGGGCTCGATCCGGCGCATCAGATCGCCACCATGCAAAGTTTCGCCCGGCTGGCCGAAGCGGGCCGTTCGGTCATCGTGTCGCTGCACGATCTGGGGCTGGCGGCGCGCCATTGCACGCGGCTGATCGTTCTGGACGCGGGCGGCATCGTGGCCGATGGCGCACCGGACACGGTGCTGACCCCCAGCCTGATCCGCGACGTTTTCGGAATCACCGCCTGGTTCGAACACACCGACCAGGGCCCGGTGTTCCAACCGCTGGAGGTGCTTGAATGACGCGCGTCACGCTGACCCGCCCCTGGCTCGAATTCGACCTGGGGGCCGAGCATCAGGTGCTGAGCTGGAGCCTCAACCGCCCCGGTTTCGCTTCCGCCCGCCGCATCCTTTGGCGCGAGGTGCGCAATGCCGACCTGACCCCCGACCTGGATGTGCGCAATTGGCTGTCGGGCGAACTGGATAGGGTGCAGGCGCAGGATGCGGTGGCGCTGCTGACCTCGCGCGATGTCGGCAGCTTTACCGAGGCGACCGCCAGCGCCGGGGGCTGCAGCGCGCATTGCGTCGCCACCGTGGGCCTGTCGAACGCCGAACGTGTCGGCCGCAGGGTGCTGCGCAAACCGGGCGATTTCGGAACCATCAATATCGCGGTACAATTGGATTGCGGGCTGACGCAGGCCGGGTTGATCGAGGCGATGAGCATCGCCACGCAGGCCCGGACGGCGGCGGTGATCGAGGTCGGCCTCGCCCTGCCCACCGGCATCGCGACCGGTACCGGCACCGATTGCATCGCCATCGCCGCCCCGCACGGCGCGCAGGACTATGCCGGGCTGCACACCGAAACGGGCGAAGCGATCGGCGCGGCGGTCTATGACGCGACGCTGGCCGGGGCGCGCGATTGGCGTGCCAATATGGAACCGCGATTGAACGGGATGGCACTGGATGCGTGACGTGAATGCGATGCCGGTCGGTGCCGCAACCAAGGGGACGGAACAATGACCCTCGACATGATTGCCCTGCGAGGATTTCTCGATACCGGTGGCCCGGCGCTTTGGGCGATCGCGGCGCTGTCGGTGCTGACCGTCGCCATCGTGCTTTGGAAGATCTGGCGCCTGACGCTGGACGGGGTCTGGGCCAAGGGGCGGGCGGAACGCGCCCTGCGGGACGCGCTGGCCGGAGAACCGGGCGCCGCGCGCCCCGGCACACGAAACCTGCATCTGCGCTTTGTCGCGGCGTTGCAATCCGGGCGTGACCTGCCTAATGCCTTGGCGCGTGAACAGATCACCAGCGTTGCGCAACGGGAACTGGGACAACTGCGCGCGGGGCTGCGCCCGCTGGAACTGATCATGACGATCGCGCCGCTGATCGGGCTTCTCGGCACGGTTCTTGGCATGATCGAGGCGTTCCAGGCATTGGAAACAAGCGGCGGTCAGGCCGATCCGTCGGTCCTTGCGGGCGGCATCTGGGAGGCGCTTCTGACCACTGCCGCCGGGATGGCGGTGGCAATCCCCGCCGCCGTCGCGCTGAGCTGGTTCGAAGGCATCGGCGAGCGCGTGCAGGCCGACCTGGAACAGATGGCGACGCGGTTCTTCACCAGCCGTGCCCAAGGTGACGAGGCCGCCTGATGTTTTCCTTCGCCACCACGCGCCCGCGCCGAAGGCCCAGCCTGACACCAATGATCGACGTGGTGTTCCTGTTGCTGGTGTTCTTCATGCTGGCATCGCAGTTCGGGCGCGAGGCGGCGCTGCCCCTGTCGACGGGCGGATCGGGGACCGATTACAGCGGCCCGCCGCGCCTGATCGAGATCGCCGCCGAAGGCCTGACGCTCAACGGCGCCCCGGTGGCACAGGACGGGCTGGCCGGGGCCTTGGCGGATCTCACCGCAACGCCGGATGACATCATCGTTCTGCGCTCCGAAGCAGGGGTGAGCCTGCAACGGCTGATCGACGTGACCGACAGCCTGCGCGCCGCCGGCTTCGGGTCGCTGGCAATCGTGGAGTAGAAGCGATGCGTTTTGCCACACCCTCCCGCAGGCGCCCCACGGAAAGCATCGTGCCGATGATCAACGTGGTATTCCTGTTGCTAATCTTCTTCATGATGACGGCGCGGATCGCGCCGCCGCGGCCCTTCGACCTGACCCCTCCGCAAGCGGAAAGCGAGAGGGCGCTTGACCGTCAGCGTGTGCTTTACCTGTCGAAGCAGGGCGAACTGGCCTTTGGTCCGTTGCTCGGCGATGCCGTCTGGCCGGCGCTGTCGGCCGCAGGGAGCGGCCCGCTGATCCTGCGGGCCGATCTGGATCTGCCGGCGCCCGTGCTGGCCAAAACGCTTGGCCGGCTGGCCGCCGTGGGGATCACCGAGGTCACGCTTGCGGTGCGGTCGAAATGAAACCCGTGGTCGAGTTCATAGGCTTTCTCGGCCTGTCGGTGGCCGCGCATCTGGCCTTCTGGCAGGGCACGGCAGGTGGCGTGCACGGCTCGGCCGGGGAGGAAGGGATGGCATCGGTCACCGTGATCGGCGGCACGCCAGCGCTGCAGGCCCTGGTCGCGGAATGGGACCGGTCGCCCGAGCTGGACCTGTCGCCGGTACCCGCGGGTCTGCCTGTGCCGGATGCTACCAGGCCGGCGCCGGTCCTGTCCGCGCGCCAAGCGGTCCCGGTGGCGACTCCGCCCGCAGCAGTTCCGCTGGCGTCAGGCACTTTACCCGTGCTGCCCCGGATCGACGATGCGACACCACCCGCGCCACTTTCGCGGCTTGCCCCTGAAACATCTCCGCGGCCGAAACCGCGCCGGGCACAACCGCAACGGCCGAAGCAGCAGGCCGCAGCGAATCCGGCCCCTGCGCCCGCCGCAGCCATACAGAAAGCCGCAGGAACCGGCGGGCGATCGGTTGCAGGTCAGTCGGACATATCCGCGGCGAGCGAGACCGCCGTGAAATCCAGTGCCAGCCTAATGTCACGCTGGAGCAGCGCGATCCGCGCCCGGGTCGAGAGACGCAAGCAATATCCGGGAGGGGCGACCGGGCAGGGCAGAACCCAGCTTTGGCTCAGGGTTTCGGCCGCCGGGAAATTGCATGATGTCGGAATCGTTCAGTCGTCGGGCAACCCGGCCTTCGACAGTGCTGCGCTCCATACCGTCCGCCGCGCCGCGTTGCCCCGGGCCCCCAAGGGAATTGAGGCGGGCATCTATCGCTTCACCTTGTCGATTTCCTTCACCAGATAGCTGAACTCCGATTGGGGGGCGGTGCTTTCATGTTGCGCTGCACAACTGTTCCTCAGGCGACGATCCGGCGATGACTGGTCGCCCACAACCTTCTAGCCTTCGCAAATCCCCTGCAGCCTGATCCAGTCGCTATCCGACAACACCGGGCTGGGCGCCTGGCCGGGGAAAGGATCGGCTTCGATCAGCGGCAGGGTGGCTTCCCCCGATACGTCCAGCGCATAGGCATAGGGCGTCGATTTCACTCCCGCCTCGTTAAAACCGTTGAGCAGCACCTCGCTGGACAGATCGGTCGCGGGACGGGTCAGCAGCGTTTCGGCATAGGCTTTCAGCACTTCGTCGGGCAACCGGCCTGTGGTCAGCAGCCTGAGGCTGCTGAACATGCCGCTTTCGCTCAGCAGTCGTTCCAGTGGATCGATTTCGCGCGCGCGCAGCCGTTCGGCGATGATGTGCCCGGCGGCGACATCGGGTTCTTCGTAATCCTCGAACAGGCTGCTGCTGAGCACCATCAGGTTGCCGGGCAGCATCGCGGCGTCGAAAACCGAGGTCTGCACCACGTTCAGCCGCAATCCGTCCCCGGTCAGACGCCTGGCCAGCCGGTCCAGTGCCGGGCGTGATCCCGCTGCGTTGCAGGCGGGGCCGGCCACGCGTTCAATATCGGCCAGCAGGCGCTGCCCGATTTGCTGTCGCTTGACCTCGGGGACCACGGACAGCGCGTGATCGATCATCGCACCGGGCAGCCAGAACACCCCCACCGCCAGCACCGAGGCAAGCGAGGCCGCCATCATCACCGTCCTGAGCCGCCCCGGTTTCGGTCTGCGCCGTTCGATCGCCTGGCGCAGCTTTTCGATCGCCGCGACCATTTCGCTTTCGTCTTCGGTCAGTTCCAGCGTTTCGCCGGGATCGCCGTCGGGGTGATAGATCGCCGGCCAGTCGCCGGGATTGACCCGCACCAAGGCTGGCAGCGACCAGTGGGTCAGCGCCCGGTCGCGCAGGTCGGAAATCATCAGCGTCGCGTCGCCGATCGACACGATCACCTCGCGGCGCTGATCCTCGGGCGTCGCGCGCCAGAGCCCGGATGCCTCGATCCGCTGGTATTTCGTCAGGGCTGTCATTCAGGGGCTGCTCTGCCTAGTGCTTTGGCCCCTGAATAACATGGCGTGGGGTGGGGCGTCCATCGGCTAGGACAGGTGACGTGACACCTGCCTAGCGCGGATCAGGCGTTTTTCAGGCCGATCTTGCGGAAGATGGACGCGGCCGGGCACATCCCGGTGAAGGCCGACTGGAACAGGTTGGCGCCGACGAAGGCGGTGAACCAGACGAAGCCCGGGTGAACAAAGTAGGTCAGCACCAGCGACAGCAGAACCATGAAGCCCGCAAAGGCGGTAACGGCTTGATTGACGGTCATTTCTATATCCTCTTGTGTGGGGCGCACCGGGCGAAGAAACCGCAAAACGGTGTTTGCGCAGACCCGGTGCGTGTATTGATATTCCATATATGGAATGTTTTTCTGCAATACAAGAGGCGGGCCGATCATAGCCCTTTGGCAATCGTCCTCAGCTCGAATTTCTGGATCTTGCCGGTCGAGGTCTTGGGCAGTTCCTGGAACACCACCTTCTTCGGCGTCTTGAACCCGGCCAGACGTTCGCGGGCAAAGGCGATCAGGTCGGCCTCCTCCGCCGAATGGCCATCCTTCAGCTCGACGAAGGCGCAGGGCACCTCGCCCCATTTTTCGTCCGGCTTCGCTACCACCGCACACAGCAGCACGTCGGGATGTGCCATCAGTACGCCCTCGACTTCGACCGAACTGATGTTTTCACCGCCTGAAATGATGATGTCCTTGGCCCGGTCGGCGATCTGCACGTAGGTGTCTGGGTGCTGCACCGCGATGTCGCCGGAATGGAAATAGCCGCCGGCGAAGGCCTCGGCCGTGGCGTCGGGGTTCTTCAGGTATCCCTTCATCACCCCGTTGCCGCGCATCACGATTTCGCCCTGCGTTACCCCGTCCATCGGGATCTGCTGCATTTTTTCGTCGACCACGGTGATGTGTTCATAGATCGGCATCGCCACGCCCTGGCGCGCCTTGATCGCGGCGCGGTCGTCGCCCTGCAGATCGTCCCAGCGGTCGCCCCAGGTGCATTCGGTGGCCGGGCCGTAGACCTCGGTCAGGCCATAGACCTGCGTTACGTTGAACCCCATCGGTTCGATCTTGGCCAGGGTCGCGGGGGCGGGCGGGGCGCCGGCGGTGAAGACCTCGACCACGTGATCGAATTCGCGGCGGTCGGATTCGGGCGAATTGACCAGCGTGTTCAGCACGATCGGCGCGCCGCCGAAATGGGTCACTTTTTCATCCGCGATGGCGTCGAAGATCGCGCGTGCCGTGATGTCGCGGCAGCACACCACGGTACCGCCCAGAACCGGCATCATCCAAGTGTGGCACCAGCCGTTGCAGTGGAACAGAGGCACGATGGTCAGGTAGCGCGGATGAAGCGTCATCCGCCAGCTGATCACCTGTCCCATCGCGTTCAGGTAAGCACCGCGATGGTGGTACACCACGCCCTTGGGCCGCCCGGTGGTGCCGGAGGTGTAGTTGAGCGCGATGGATTCCCATTCGTCCTCGGGCATGATCCATTCGAAATCCGGGTCGCCGGTCGCCAGCAGGGCCTCGTATTCCATATGGTCACTCATCGCGTGGACGCCGGCCTGATCGTCGGCCACCTCGATCACGATAGGGGCGGGGCCGTCCATGATTTCGACGGCCTCGGCCAGCACCGGCAGGAATTGTGGATCGGCCAGCACGACCTTGGCTTCGCCGTGATCGAGGATGTAGGCGATGGTGTCGGCTTCGAGCCGGGTGTTGATCGTGTTCAATACGGCACCGCAGGCGGGCACGCCGAAATGCGCCTCGGCCTGGGCCGGGATATTGGGCAGGATGGTGGCGACCACGTTGCCCGGTTCCACCCCCAGCTTGGTCAGCGCCGAGGCCAGCCGCGTCACCCGTTCGCGGTATTCCACGTAAGTCTTGCGATGCGTCCCATAGACCACCGCCGGGTGATCGGGGAACACAGCCGCGGCGCGGTTCAGCCAGGACAGCGGCGTCAGCGGCACGTAATTCGCGTCCGTCTTGCCCAGACCGGTTTCGTCAGCCATCCAACCCATGAAATATCCTCCTCTTTCGTGGCGCATATTGCGCGGCAATCGCAGCGTTGAAAAGTCCGTATGACTACCAATCTGGCGCGGGGCGCGGGGGACTTTTCCCGTCGCGCAGTTTGCGCTAGCGTCGCGGCCATGTTCATTTCGCACGGGCGGCAATACATCTTCATCCACATCCCGAAAACCGGCGGTACCTCGATGGCGCTGGCGCTGGAGGACCGTGGGAAGAAGGACGATATCCTGATCGGCGATACGCCCAAGGCGGCGAAGCGGCGGCGCAAGTTTCAGGCGGCGGATACGCGCGGGCGGTTGTGGAAACATTCCACCCTGGCCGATATCGAGGGCCTGGTCGGCGCTGACGAGATCGAGCGTTATTTCACCTTCACCATGGTGCGCAATCCCTGGGACCGGGCGGTGAGCTACTATCACTGGCTGCGTGATCAGGTATTCGACCACCCGGCGGTGACGCTGGCGCGGGGCGAGGATTTCAGCGGCTTTCTCAGCCATCCGCAGACCTGGCGGTCGCTGAAGGAAAGCCCGGCGCGGTCCTATATGACCGATGCGCGCGGCAACGAGGTGTGCGATCTCTATATCCGGCTGGAACGGGCGGAGGAGGACGCGGCGCCGCTGGCCGATCACCTGGGATTCAAGCTGAGCCTGCCGCGGGTGAATGCATCGGCGCGGCGGACGGATTACCGCAGTTATTACAGCGACAGCGACGCAGCGTTTCTGGCCGATATCTGCGCCGAGGATATCGAGCGGTTCGGGTATGCCTTTGATCCGGTGGATATGCGCGCTGCGATTTGAACAAGGGCGGGAGCCATTCTTCACATTCTCACCCAGACCGAACAGCGGCGCCCGCCCGCGGTCAGGCGCCGGCCTCTTTTTCTTTCCCTGCAAAAGAAAAGCGCGCCCCCGAAGGGACGCGCTGAGCTCTTCCGATGGGCTGCGGCTTACGCCGCCGCCTTGTCCTGCTTGCCGAAGCGGCCATAGAAGGTCTGACCCTTCTCGCCCATTTCGCGCAGCAGAGCCGGGCAGGCGAAACGATCGCCATAAGCCTCTGTCAGCTGATCGCAGCGTTCCGCCGCATAAGGCGTGCCGAGGATGTCGAGCCAGCTGAACGGGCCGCCCGACCACGGCGCGAAGCCCCAGCCCAGGATGGCGCCGACATCGCCTTCGCGGATGTCTTCCAGCACGCCTTCTTCCAGCGCGCGCACCGCTTCGAGCACCTGCGAGAACATCAGCCGGTGCTGCACCTCGATCAGGTCGGGCTGTTCGTCCGCGACCGGACATTTTTCGGCCAGACCTTCCCAAAGACCGGTCCGCTTTCCCTTTTCGTCGTAGCTGTAGAACCCTGCCTTCGACTTGCGGCCCAACCGGCCCTCATCGACCATCGAGAACATCAGGTCGTCCACCGGCTTCATGTCGGCCGGATAGGCATCGCCCATCGCCGCCTTGGTCGCCTTGGCGATCTTCACGCCCAGATCGAGCGAGGTTTCATCCACCAGCTGCAGCGGGCCAAGCGGCATGCCGAGCTGTTTCGCGGCGTTCTCGATCAGCGCCGGTGCGACGCCCTCGGCCACCATCCGCGCGCCTTCGTTCAGGTAGGGGATGATGCAGCGGTTGGCGTAGAAGAACCGCGCGTCGTTGACCACGATCGGGGTCTTGCGGATCTGGCGCACGTAATCGAGCGCCTTGGCCACCGCTCGGTCACCGGTTTCCTTGCCCTTGATGATTTCCACCAGCAGCATCTTCTCGACCGGCGAGAAGAAGTGGATGCCGATGAACTGCTCGGGGCGGGACGATGCCTTGGCCAGCCCGGTGATCGGCAGGGTCGAGGTGTTCGACGCGAAGATGCAATCCTCAGGGATCACCGCTTCGACGTTCTTGGTCACCTCGGCCTTGATGCCCGGATCTTCGAACACCGCCTCGATGATCAGGTCGGCGTCTTTCAGCGCGTCGTAATCGGTGGTGGCGGTGATCAGGCCCAGGACCTTTTCCTTCTTCTCCGCCGTCGCCTTGCCGCGCTTGATGCCCTTGTTCATGAAGGTCTCGGTATAGGCCTTGCCCTTGTCCGCGGCTTCCTGCTTCTGGTCGATCAGCACGACCTCGATCCCGGCCATGGCCGACACAAGCGCGATGCCCGCGCCCATCATGCCCGCGCCCAGCACGCCGACTTTCTTGACCGACTGGTCCTCGATGCCCTTGGGACGAACAGCGCCTTTTTCCAGCGCTTCTTTGTTGAGGAACAGCGACCGGATCATCGCCGCCGACGACGGGTTCATCAGGATATGGGTGAACCAGCGCGCCTCGACCTTCAGCGCGGTGTCGAAGGGGACCATCGCGCCTTCATAGACTGCGCTCAGCAGGTCCTTTGCCGCCGGGAAGGCGCCGTTGGTGTTGGCGTTGACCATCGCCGAGGCGCCGACGAAGGTCTGGAAACCGGCCGGGTGGTAGGGCGCGCCGCCGGGCATCTTGTAGCCCTTGGCGTCCCACGGTTTCACCAGGTCGGCGTCCTTGGCGTTCAGCACCCAGTCCTTGGCCGCGGCGACCGGATCGTCGACCACTTCGTCGATGATGCCCGCGCCCTTGGCCTTCTTCGGATCGACCAGCTTGCCCTGCAGCAGGAAGGGCGAGGCTGCCATCGCGCCCATCTTGCGCACCAGACGGGTGGTGCCGCCCGCGCCGGGGAAGATGCCGACCATGATTTCCGGCAGGCCGATCTTGGCCTTGGAATTGTCGGCGGCGAAGATGCGGTGGGTCGACAAGGGCAGTTCCAGCCCGATGCCAACGGCGGTACCGGGCAGGGCGGATGCGATCGGCTTGCCGCCTTTCTTGGTCTTGAAATCCATCCCCGCCAGCTCGATTTTCCGCAGCAGACCGTGCATCTGCATGATGCCATCGAACAGGCCCTGCGCCGGGTTGTCACCGGCTGCGGATTTCATGTCGGCCAGCACGTTCAGGTCCATGCCGCCGGCGAAGTCTTTCTTTCCGGACGTGATCACGATGCCCTTGACGGCCTCATCGGCCAGCGCGTCGTCGATCAGGCTGCTCAGCTCTTCCAGGGCTTCGCCGCTCATCACGTTCATCGATTTGCCGGGGCAGTCCCAGGTGACGATGGCGACGCCGTCGGCGTCCTTTTTCATGGTGAAATCAGTCATGTCTCTCACTCCTGCCCCTGCTTACACGCGTTCGATGATGGTCGCCGCGCCCATGCCGGACGCGATGCACAGCGTGGCAAGGCCCATTTCCTTGTCCGACCGTTCCAGTTCGTCCAAGAGCGTGCCGATGATGATCGCGCCGGTGGCGCCCAGCGGGTGGCCCATCGCGATCGAACCGCCGTTGACGTTGATCACCTCGGGGTCGACGTCGAAGGCCTGCTGGAAGCGCAGCACCACCGAGGCGAAGGCTTCGTTCACCTCGAAGAGGTCGATATCGGAAATCGACAGGCCGCTTTCGGCAAGAATCTTCTGCGTCGCCGGAACCGGGCCGGTCAGCATGATGGTCGGGTCGGTGCCGATCTTGGCGGTCGCGCGGATGCGGGCGCGCGGTTTCAACCCGTATTTCTTGCCGAATTCCGCGTTGCCGACCAGAACGCCGGCCGATCCGTCCACGATGCCCGAGGAGTTGCCGGCATGGTGGATGTGGTTGACCTTTTCCAGGTGCGGGTATTTCAGAAGCGCCACCTTGTCGAAGCCCGGCATCACCTCGCCCATGTCCTTGAACGAAGCCTTCAGCGCGCCAAGCGTCTGCATGTCGGTGCCGGGGCGGATGAATTCGTCGTGATCCAGAATGGTCAGACCGTTCACGTCGGTGACCGGGATCACCGATTTTGCGAACCGGTTGTCGTCCCACGCGGCCTTGGCGCGGCGCTGCGATTCCACCGCCAGCGCGTCGGCCTGATCGCGGGTGAAGCCGTATTCGGTGGCGATGATGTCGGCGGAAATGCCCTGCGGTACGAAATACTGGTCCAGCGCGACGGAAGGATCGGCGGCCACGGCGGCGCCATCGCTGCCCATCGGCACGCGGCTCATCATTTCCACGCCGCCGGCGATATAGGCCTCACCGGCCCCGCCCTTGACCTGGTTGGCGGCCAGGTTCACCGCTTCCATGCCGGATGCACAGAACCGGTTGATCGCCAGGCCGGGGATCGATTCATCCAGATCCGAGGCCAGAACGGCGGTCCGCGCCAGGCAGGCGCCCTGTTCCATCACCTGGGTGACGTTGCCCCAGATCACGTCCTCGACCGCGTGACCGTCCAGGCCGTTGCGGTCCTTCAGCGCGTTCAGAACGGTGCTGGACATCCGCACCGAGGTCACTTCGTGCAGGCTGCCGTCGGGGCGGCCCTTGCCGCGCGGGGTGCGCACGGCGTCATAGATGTAGGCGTCGGTCATCTCATGCCTTCCTTTTCGTTTCAGGCCCGATCGGCAGGCGATCCGGGCATCAGGTCATAGGGGTGTTTCCAACCGGGCTGGTCGCTGATGTTGCTTAGCCAGCGGTCGATATTGGGCCAGTCGGCGCGGTCGAACCCGAAGGGTTCCGGATAATAGAGGTAGCCGCAGCAGGACAGATCGGCATTGGTGATGCCATCGCCGACGATCCAGTCACGGCCCTCGAGGTGGTGATCCAGCGTCTTGTAAGCGGCTTTCAGGCGACCCTGCATGAAGCCGATCACTTCGGCCGGGCGCTTGTCCTCGGGCAGGAAATTCATCAGGAAGCGGGTCATTCCGGCTTGCGAGCTGAGCTTGTGGTTGTCCCACAGAATCCACCGCAGAACCTCGTATTTCTCTTCTTGGGTCTGGCCCGCGAACTTGCCGGTCTTGTCGCTGACATATTGCTGGATCACGCCCGACTGGCTGAGTTTCAGGTCGCCGTCGATCATCGCCGGGGCTTCGCCCAGCTCGTTGACGTTTTGCAGGTATTCCGGGCTGCGGCCTTCGCCGTTGAAGAAATCGACAAAAACCGGTTCCCACTCCAGCCCGCTGAGCTGCAGCGCCAGCGCGGCCTTGTAGGAATTGCCGCTTTCGCCGAAGCAGTAGAGTTTGATCGTCATTTCGGGGTCCTCCTCAGTTTGTTCTCCGCGGGGCCAGGCCCGGCGCGGTGTTCCCCCAATAGATGCGCGCAACGTTCGCTTGCGTCCACAGTTCCGCTACGACCGCTTCGATGCAAATCTTGGTGATCGATCGTCGCGTCAATTCCGGCCTCCCGCTTTGCTTAGCGTTTCCGCGCGTCCAACGTCGAATTGAACAGCCGCAGCTTGTGGCCGAAATTCTCGTGATCGATGATCCCGTCGAAATTCTCGAAGACGAAGGAAATCGCCTCGCCCTCGTCCAGCCCGGCCTCGGCCGCGAATTTCCTCAGCCGCCGATAGGCATCCTCGGTCATCGCGATCGGCATACGCCGGGTCAGTCGGAAACGTTTGGGCATGTCGGTCCTCCTTGCCGGGGTCAACCGGCGCGCATCCCCTGCGCGCCGGCGCCGCGAGCGGGGCACCGCCCCTGTCGGTAAGTCAAGGCGCGGGTTGGTCCCCGTGCTCAGAACTGGCCGGCGTCCAGCGCCATCACCGGATCCGCGCCGCTGTTGATGCGGGCGAGGTGCATCGCCGTAGCGGGCAGGCGGCGCGCCATGTAGTAGCGCCCGGTCGCCAGCTTGGTTTCATAGAACGCCTTGTCCGAGGCGCCTGCATCCAACGCTTCCTGCGCTGCCTTGGCCATCTGCGCCCACATCAGGCCGAGGCAGACATGACCGAAGAGGTGCATGAAGTCGTACGAGCCCGACAGCGCCGCGTTGGGGTTCTTCATGCCGTTCTGCATGAAGAACATGCCAGCGGCCTGCAGGTCCTTCGACGCCTGTTTCAGCGGGTCGAGGAAATTGGCCTTCAGCGCTTCGTTGTCGGCGTTGTCCTTGATGAAGTTCTTCACCATGTCGAAGAAGGCCATCACGTGCTTGCCGCCGTCCTGGGCCAGTTTCCGGCCCACCAGGTCGAGCGCCTGAACGCCGTTGGCGCCTTCGTAGATCATCGCGATGCGGGCGTCGCGGGTGAACTGCGACATGCCCCATTCCTCGATGTAGCCGTGACCGCCATAGACCTGCTGTGCCTGCACGGTCATGTCGTAGCCTTCGTCGGTCAGGAAACCCTTGATCACCGGGGTCAGCAGACTGATCAGCCCGTCGGCATCCTTGTCGCCCATCCGGTGCGCCCGGTCGATCATCATCGCGCCCCACAGCATGAAGGCGCGCGCGCCCTCGATGAAGCTCTTCTGGTCCATCAGGCTGCGGCGGATATCGGGATGCACGATCAGCGGGTCGGCCGGCCCATCGGGGTTCTTCACCCCGGTCACGTCGCGGCCCTGCAGCCGGTCCTTGGCGTAGATCAGCGCGTTCTGATAGGCCGCCTCGGCCTGCGCGAGACCCTGCATGCCGACGCCGATGCGGGCTTCGTTCATCATGGTGAACATGGCGCGCATGCCCTTGTGTTCCTCGCCCAGCAGGTAGCCGGTCGCTTCGTCATAGTTCATGACGCAGGTGGAATTGCCGTGGATGCCCATCTTTTCTTCGATCTTGCCGCAGCTGACGCCGTTGCGCGCGCCGGGGGTGCCGTCTTCGTTCACCATGAACTTGGGCACGATGAACAGCGACACGCCCTTGATGCCCTCGGGGCCTCCGGGAATCTTGGCCAGCACCAGATGAATGATGTTGGACGACATTTCGTGTTCACCGGCCGAGATGAAGATCTTCTGACCGGAAATCTTGTAGCTGCCATCGTCCTGCGGCACGGCCTTTGTGCGCATCAGGCCCAGGTCGGTGCCGCAATGCGGTTCGGTCAGGTTCATGGTGCCGGTCCATTCGCAGCTGACCATCTTGGGCAGATAGGTGGCCTTCTGTTCGTCGCTGCCATGGGCAAGGATCGCCGAAGCCGCGCCGTGGGTCAGGCCCTGATACATGGTGAAGGCCTGGTTGGCCGCGCTGAACATCTCACCGGTCGCCGTGCCCATCACGTAAGGAAGGCCCTGGCCGCCGAAATCTTCCGGCATGTCGAGCCCGGTCCAGCCTCCTTCGCGGACCTGGTCGAAGGCTTCCTGGAACCCGGTCGGCGTGCGCACCACGCCGTTTTCCAGCACGCAGCCCTCGGTGTCGCCGACGACGTTCAGCGGCGCCAGAACCTCGGAAGTGATCTTGCCCGCTTCTTCCAGTACCGCCGAGGTGAAGTCGGCCTCAAGATCGGCATAGCCGGGAATATCCGTCTGGCTGACCTTCAGCAATTCGTGCAGCACGAACTGCATGTCCTTGGTGGGGGCGGTGTAGCTGGGCATTTCTGTCTCCCTTTCAGGCCACCGTCATTCGGCGGCTTTCTTCTCCTGGCGGAGCGAAGCAATCATCTCTTCGCCCCATTTCATCTGCTCTTTCAATTCAGCGATGGCCTTGTTCAGCTCATCGCGTTGTTCTTCCATGTCGCGCAGCCGATCCTTTGCGACTTCAAAGGTGCGGCTCAGCTGGGTCAGCTGTGCGTCGCCCATGTTGTAGAGGTCCAGCAATTGCCGGATTTCTTCGAGGCTGAAGCCAAACCGCTTGCCCCGCAAAATCAGTTTCAGCCGCGCCCGGTCGCGCCGGGTGAACAGCCGTTTCTGACCCTCGCGGATCGGGAACAGCAATTCCTTGGCTTCGTAAAAGCGCAAGGTGCGCGGTGTGACCTGAAATGCATCGCACATTTCACGGATCGTCATTGTCTTTTCGGTCATTTTATCGCTCGCGGATTGCGTCACCGGATCAAAGTTTGGACCTCTGACCGGTGGTTACACCAGTGGTTGACGTTTACGTAAGCGGTACGTTGCGTCACTTTCCAGCTTGACGTAAGATCAACCAAGGTAACCTTAGCGGAACGAAAAATCTTTTCGAGAAAAAATTTCGAATGCTTGGTCAAAAAAATAAAAGGGCCGGAAAAATCCGGCCCTGCACATGCTGATCCTTCACTCGGATCACATGGATTTCAGCGCTTCGACCGTATCGTCGCGGGACTTGGTCAGTTCCGCGATCGCCTCGTCCAGCTGGTGGCGCTGCTCGATCAGTTCCGACAGCTGCTTGGTCGCACTTTCGACCCAGGCTTCCATCTGTGCCTTGGACCCTTCCTGATCGTAGATCAGCAGCCACTGGCGCATGCCTTCCAGCGAATAGCCCCACTTCCGCCCGCGCAGGATAAGGGTCATTCGGGCAACTTCGCGCGGGCCGTAAAACCGCGCCCGACCTTCGCGATCAGGCTGTAACAGTTCGATATATTCGTAATACCGCAGAGTGCGCGGCGTTACGTCGAACTTTGCGCACATTTCCTTGAATGATAGTCGAGTTTCGGACATTGCATCGCTCCCTTGGCGCATAGGGTAGGATCAAGATTCGGCGAGGGCAACCGCCGCCCTTGCGGATTCCGGCGTTTGAAGCCCATAAACGTTACGTGAAAAATCAGGAGCAGCCGATGTCGGGCGATCAGACGAAAATGGCTCAGCAATTCATTGCAGCCATTCCCCATTCCAAGGAACTGGGGATGGAGTATACCGAGGTGGCCGAAGGCTATGCCGCGATGCAGATGCCCTATGACGAACGCTTCGTTGGCGATCCCCAGACCAAGGTGATTCACGGCGGCGCGGTATTCGCATTGCTCGATACCACCTGCGGCGCTGCGGTGATGAGCCATCCCAAGATGAAGGGGCATACCGCCACCATCGACCTGCGAATCGACTATATGCGCCCGGCCGCCCCCGGCCAGACCATCCGCACCCGCGCGACCTGCTACCGCATGACGCGCTCGGTCGCCTTCGTGCGGGCCGAGGCGCTCGACGACAATGACGAAAACCCGGTGGCGACCGCCACGGGAACCTTCACCGTGGGGGGCAACTGATGGGCCGCAAACCGATGGAACCCGTTCAGGTGGTCAAGCAGCGCCGCGATGCCGCGCTCAACGCGCTGGTCAACGGCGTGCCCTATATCCAGTTCCTCGGAATCGAATTCGACCGCCGTGGCGACGAACTGACCGCGATCATGCCGTTCAAGGAAATGCTGATCGGCAACCCGATGTTGCCGGCGATCCACGGCGGCGCGACCGCGGCGTTTCTGGAAGTGACGTCGATCATCGGGCTGAGCTGGTCGATTCTGTGGGAAAAGATCGAAAGCGGCGAAATCGATGCCGAAGCGTTGGTCGCGGGCAACTTGCCCAGCCTGCCGAAGACGATCGATTTCACCGTCGATTACCTGCGTTCCGGCCTGCCGCGCGATGCCTATGCGCGCGCCCGGGTGAACCGGTCGGGGCGGCGCTATGCCTCTGTGCATGTCGAAGCCTGGCAGGACAATCGCGGCCGCCCCTTCGCCCAGGCGACCGGGCATTTCCTGATGCCGCAAAGCGATGGCTGAGGCCGCGGCGGCGCGTCCGTTGACGCATCGCAGGGTGCTGAAAATCGCCCTGCCCATCGTGTTGTCGAACGCAACCGTGCCGCTGCTGGGCGCGGTCGACACCGGCGTGGTGGGGCAGATGGGGCAGGCCGCGCCGATCGGCGCGGTGGGCGTAGGTGCCATCATCCTGACCGCGATCTACTGGATCTTCGGCTTCCTGCGCATGGGCACGACCGGCCTAGTCAGCCAGGCGCACGGCGCCGGGCAGACCGGCGAGGTCGCGGCGCTTCTGACCCGGGCGCTGCTGATCGCGTGGACGGCCGGGCTGGCCATCATCCTTCTGCAACTGCCGATCTTCGCCGCCGCGTTCTGGATGTCGCCGGCCACGTCGGAGGTCGAATCTCTGGCGCGCGAATACATGCAGATCCGCGTGTTCAGCGCCCCGGCGGCGATTTCCATTTACGGGCTGACCGGCTGGCTGATCGCTCAGGAACGGGCAAAGAGCATGTTCCTGATCCAGTTCTGGATGAACGGCTTGAACATCCTTCTCGACCTCGTCTTCGTTTTGGGGCTGGATTGGGGCGTGCAAGGGGTAGCCTGGGCCACATTCCTGTCGGAATGGAGCGCCTTCGGGCTGGCCCTCTACCTGTGCCGCGGCGCCTTCGCTGTGCCGGCTTGGCGCGACTGGCCACGGGTGTTCGACGGCGAACGCCTGCGCCACATGATGGCGCTCAACACCAATATCCTGATCCGCTCGGCCCTGTTGCAGCTGATGTTCCTGTCCTTCGTGATGCTGGGCGCGGATTTCGGCGACACCACGCTGGCGGCGAACCAGGTGCTGCTGCAATTCCTCTACATCACCGCCTACGGGATGGACGGGTTCGCCTTCGCCGCCGAGGCGCTGGTGGGCGGCTACATGGGCGCGCGCGACCATCTGAAGATGCGCCGCGCCGCGCTGCTGAGCAGTTTCTGGGGGCTGATGGTGGGGCTGGTGATGACGCTGTTCTTCGCCATCGCGGGGGGCGCTATCATCGACATCATGACCACATCCGAACCCGTGCGGGCCGAGGCGCGGGTGTTCCTGTTCTACATGGTGCTGGCGCCGGTTTCCGGCGTCGCGGCCTGGATGCTGGACGGGATTTTCATCGGCGCCACCGGCGGGCGCGACATGCGCAACATGATGCTGGTCAGCTTCGCCGTCTATCTGATTGCGCTGGCTGTGCTTTTGCCGATTTTCGGGAATCATGGCCTGTGGATATCCCTGTTGATATCCTTCGTGGCGCGAGGCGTGACGCTGGGCCTGCGTTACCCGTCCCTGGAACGCCGGGCGATGCCTGCCGGCGTGGCGGGGGGATGATTTCCACAGGGCTTGCCCTGTGGATAAGATGTGGAGAACCGGGACGGCGCGATCGGAGCCGCCCCGGTTGCGCACTACGCTAGAGAATATCCAGTACCGCCTCGGGCGGCCGTCCGATGGCGGCCTTGTCGCCGCTGAAAACGATGGGACGTTCGATCAGGACAGGATTTTCAGCCATTGCAGCGATCAACGCCTCGTCATCATCGTTTTTGGACAAGCCGAGATCCTTGAAACGCGCTTCCTTCACCCGCATCATCTCGATCGCTTCAACGCCCAGAGCATCGCGCGCGGCGCGGATTTCATCGGCGCTTGGCGCGTCTTCGAGATATTTGCGGATGGTCACGCCGCGATCCTCGATCAGCGCCAGCGTTTGGCGCGATTTCGAACAGCGCGGATTGTGCCAGATGGTGATCATAGCCAGTCCTCCCTTTTGGTGCCCACCGCGTCGGCCACATTGCTGAAACCGTCGCGGTCCAGCAGCCGGTCGAGGCCGCGGGCGATCTCGGACCCCAGGCTCAGCCCGTGATAGATCATCGCGGTGTAAAGCTGGACCGCAGAGGCCCCGGCGCGGATCTTGGCATAGGCGTCCTCGGCGCTGGAAATGCCGCCGACACCGATCAGCGGCAACCGCCCGTCGAGCCGTTGCGACATTTTCGCCAGAACCCGGGTGGATTTTTCGAACAAGGGCGCGCCGGACAGCCCGCCGGCCTCATTCGCGTGCGGGCCATGCAGCCCGGTCCGGTCCAGCGTGGTGTTGGTGGCGATCACCGCGTCGATGCCGGTGGACAGGGCCACTTCGGCGATGTCGCCGATTTCCGCGTCGGTCAGGTCGGGGGCGATTTTCAAGAACACCGGGATCGGGTGTTCCAGCGCGTTGCGCGCCTCGATCACGCCGGACAGAAGCCCGGTCAGCGCCGCCGCGCCCTGCAGGTCGCGCAGTTTCTCGGTGTTGGGCGAGGACACGTTGACGGTGGCGAAATCCAGATGCGCACCGCAATGGGTCAGCACCCGGGCGAAATCTCCGGCGCGGTCGTCGCTGTCTTTGTTTGCACCAAGGTTCAGGCCCAGAACCATGTCGCGCGGGCGCTTGGCCAGCCGCGCGCCGATCTTTTCCATGCCGTCATTGTTGAAGCCGAACCGGTTGATCGCGGCGCGGTCTTCGGACAGCCGGAACAGTCGCGGTTTCGGATTGCCCGGCTGCGGCCGGGGCGTGGCGGCGCCGACCTCGACGAAACCGAAACCGGCCCGCGACAGCGGCAGCAGCGCGCTGGCGTTCTTGTCGAACCCGGCGGCAAGTCCCACCGGGTTGGTCATGCTCAGCCCCGCAACCCGCGTACGAAGCCGGGGCGAGGTGACCAGCCCGGGCAGCGGGGTTGCCCCCAATCGCAGAGCCTTGATCGCCAGCCCATGCGCAGTTTCGGGATCGATCCGGTGCAGCGCGGTCAGTCCCAGTTTTTCGATCAGATTCATAACACGCCCTCGGGAAACTGGTGTTCGCCTTCAAACAGTGGCAGCGGTTTGGACCACAGCACATCCTCGAAGCGCAGTTTGCGGTAGAGATGCGGGAACAGCGCGTTGCCGCGCGACGCTTCCCATTTCAGGGCCTCGCCCAAGGTTTCGCTTTCAAGCGCCAGCAGAACCAGCCCGTCTTCGCCTGCGAAATGTTTCGCGGCGGTTTCGGCCACCTGTCCGGCGGTGGAAAAATGCACGAAGCCATCGGCGACATCGACGGCCGCGCCGTCGGTTTCGCCTTGATCGACCAGGTCCTGCCATTCATCGGCGCGGAATATTTTGAAAATCAGCATGCGCGCTCTGTGCCTTCAACGTGACCTCCGGTCAAGCGCCCGAACTGTCACATGGAGTTTGACAAACGCCAACTGGATCACTCAGCATCCATTTATTTCGACTCCATGGAGGTAATTTCCAATGTTTGCTCGTTTACTGTCTGGGGCAGCCGTTGTCGCGCTGTCCGCCGGGATGGTCCAGGCCGACTATTCGCTGACCATCCTGCACACCAACGATTTTCACGCCCGGTTCGAACCGATCAGCAAGTATGATTCCGGTTGTTCGGCCGAAGACAACACCGAAGGCAAGTGCTTCGGCGGTTCGGCGCGTCTGGTGACCGCGATCGACGCGGCCCGGGCGCGGAGCAACAATTCGATTCTGGTCGATGGCGGCGATCAATTCCAGGGCACGCTGTTTTACACCTACTACAAGGGTAAACTGGCGGCCGAGATGATGAACAAGATGCGCTATGACGCGATGACCGTGGGCAACCACGAATTCGATGACGGCCCCGAGGTCCTGCGCGGTTTCATGGACGCGGTCGATTTCCCGGTCCTGATGTCCAATGCCGACGTGTCGGGCGAGGAAATGCTTGCCGGCAAGCTGGCGAAATCGATGGTGATCGAACGCGGCGGCGAAAAGCTGGGACTGATCGGCCTGACCCCGCACGACACCCCCGAACTGTCCAGCCCGGGCCCCAACATCATCTTCACCGATCCGGTGCAGGCGGTGCAGGGCGAGGTCGACAAGCTGACCGAAATGGGCGTCAACAAGATCATCGTGCTGTCGCATTCGGGCTATCACGTCGACCAGAAGGTCGCTGCCGGCACCACCGGCGTGGACGTGATCGTCGGCGGCCATTCCAACACCTATCTTTCCAACACCTCAGACCGGGCCGAAGGGCCGTACCCGACGATGGTGGGCGACACGGCGATCGTATCGGCGTATGCCTATGGCAAGTTCCTCGGTGAATTGAACGTCACCTTCGATGATGCCGGCAAGGTCGTGGAGGCCAAGGGCGAGCCGATCATCATGGATGCCAGCGTGGCCGAGGAAGAAGCCACCAAGGCCCGCATCACCGAGGCCGCCATTCCGCTGGAGGAAATCCGCAACAAGGTCGTCGCCGAAACCGCCGAGGAAATCATCGGCGTGAAAACGGAATGCCGCGCGGTGGAATGCGCGATGGGCAACCTGATTGCCGACGCGATGCTGGACCGGGTGAAGGATCAGGGCATCGAGATCGCGATCCAGAATGGCGGGGGCATCCGCGCCTCGATCGACGCGGGGCCGGTGACGATGGGCGAAGTGTTGACCGTGCTGCCATTCCAGAACACGTTGTCGACCTTCCAAGTCACCGGCGCGACGATCCTGGAGGCGCTTGAAAACGGCGTCAGCCAGATCGAGGACGGCGCCGGCCGGTTCCCCCAGGTGGCGGGGATGACCTTTGCCTTCGACAAGTCGCAGCCTGCGGGCAGCCGGATTTCCGACGTGATGGTCGGCGGCGAACCGTTGCAGATGGAAAAGGTCTATGGCGTGGTGTCGAACAACTTCGTCCGCAATGGCGGTGACGGTTACGGGATGTTCCGCGATGCGATGAACGTCTACGATTTCGGCCCCGACCTGGCCGATGTGACCGCCGAATACATCGCCAAGCACAGCCCGTTCAAACCTTACAAAGACGGCCGGATCACCGCGAAGTAACTGCGGCCCGGCCAATATGAAAACGCGCGCGGTCTCCCGCGCGCGTTTTTTATTTGGGCCATGCGGCGTGGTGTGTCAGATCAGCGTCAGAACATCTTCGGTCGCCGCCACCTTGGCATAGGACGCCGCCAGCGGCGCCATGAAGGCGGCCTGCACCAGTTCGGGCGGCACGGTGATGTCGCCGAAAGTGGCCTCTTTCGCGCCGCAGGCGTCATGCGGCAGGATCACCTTAAATCCGTAATCCACCGCCGCCCGCGTCGTGGCGTCGATGCACATCTGGCTTTGCGCGCCGCAGATGATCAGCGTTTCGGTCCCGGCTTCGCGCAGCAGGTCCAGCAGCTCGGTTTCATGGAAACTGTTGGGGCGGTGCTTGGTCAGCACCGTTTCGTTTCCGGCCGGGGCGACTCGGGTATGAATTTCCGCCCCTTCCGTGCCGGGCTGGAAAAACGGCGCGCCGGGCGGCGTTTCGTGCCGGATATGGACCACCGTCATACCGGTCGCGCGGGCATGCGCCAGCAGGTGGGCGGCGTTTTCGGCGACCTCGTTCATCAGGGCGACGGGCCATGCCCCGGTTGCGAAATAGTCGTTCTGGATATCCACCAGGATCAGGGCGGTTTTACTCATCATCGGCTCCTTTCCAACATATCGGCAATTATGCCCGCGCTTGACCG
The DNA here is from genome assembly GCF_018219815.1 of Thalassovita aquimarina. Classification (GTDB taxonomy): domain Bacteria; phylum Pseudomonadota; class Alphaproteobacteria; order Rhodobacterales; family Rhodobacteraceae; genus Thalassobius; species Thalassobius aquimarinus. The sequence continues at coordinate 14,458 of NZ_JADMKU010000023.1, read as the reverse complement.
TCAGGCCGATTGGCGAATATGACCAATGCTATGCAGAACGCGCCAAAATCTGATCAAAACATTGCGCTGGTGGATTATCCCGGGGCGCAGGCCGCCGCCCTGTATGGGCTAAGCGACCTGTTCAAGGTCGCCAATCGCTATGCCGAAGGGCAGGGCAGGATCGTGGTGACCACGGTCGCGGATCCGGTGGCGCAGCCATTCGATGCGTTCCTCTTCCCGCCCAACCTGGAGGGCGCGCGCGGCGCGCCCGATCATCCGCTGGTGCGGTGGGCCGCGGATCAGCACCGGCGCGGCGCGCGGGCCTGTTCGGTCTGCGCCGGGGCGTTCTGGCTGGGGCATGCGGGGCTTCTGGACGGGCGTTCGGCCACCACCCATTGGGCGCTGGAAGACGAGTTCCGCGATACATTCCCAACGGCCCGGTTGTTCCCCGAACTGATCCTGGTCGATGACCACGACATCGTGACGGCGGGCGGTTTGATGGCTTGGCTCGATCTGGGATTGTTCCTGGTCGGGTTGTGGGGCGGCCCGCACCTGGTGTCTCAGGTCTCGCGGCACTTGCTGGTCGATCCGTCGGGCCGCGAACAGCGCAATTATCGCAGTTTCCGGCCCCGGCGCCAGCATGGCGAGGCGGCGATCCTGCAGGTTCAGACCTGGCTGGAAACGCGCGTCGGAGACGCGGTGACGGTTGACGACATGGCCGCGCACGCCGGGCTGAGCGCACGAACCTTCCTGCGCCGTTTCCAAGCGGCGACCGGGCTGTCGCCCTCGGCCTATCTGCAGCAGTTGCGGGTGGAAAAGGCGCGCGGGCTGCTGGAACGCAGCCGCTTGCCGGTGTCGCAGATCGCGTGGGATGTGGGCTATGCCGATCCGTCGGCCTTTGCCCGTGTTTTCAAGGCGGTCACCGGCCTTTCCGCCGGTGACTATCGGCGCCGTTTCGGGTTGCGCGGGATGGCGCAAAGGGGCTGATCACGGTTGCGTCCGGTTGCCGGACCGCCGCGTGTTTTCAATCGGCCGCTGCAGCGGTATCATTCCCGCATGGACCACCCGCTGATTGACCTGATCAACGCCAAGATCGAACAGGCCGAAGCCGAGGGCGCCTTCGACAATCTCGAAGGGGCGGGCAAACCCTTGCCCAGTTGCGACGACCCCGAAAACGCGCTGCTGAACCGGCTGGTGAAGGAAGCGGGCGGGGTGCCGGAATTCGTCAGCGTGTCACGCGAATTGCAGAAACTGCGCGAGGAATTGCGCGAAACCGGCGACCGCGTCCGCCGCCGCGATATCCTCAAGGACATATCGATGATGGAGACGCGGATCGAACTTGCGCGCAAGGCGTATCGCTGATCATGCCGCCGGTCCGTCGGCGTCCTTGCTGCCATACCCTAGGGGCGCGGCCGTTTCTTGATCTTCATCCGGTCCATTTCCTTGGTGATCGGAATGAATTCGTCGCTGTCGCCCGGCGGCAGCCGAAACGGCCCCGTTTCCCAGTCCGCCGCCTTCCACGCCGCCTTGGCCGCTTCGATCCGTTCGGGTGACGAAGACACGAAATTCCACCAGATGTAGCGCGGGCCGTTCAGTGTTTCACCGCCCAGGGCCATCAGCCGGGCGCCCTGCGGCCCCGCCTTGACGCTGATCCGGTCGCCGGGGCGGAACACCATCATGCGCCCGGCTTCGAAGCGTTCCCCGGCGATTTCGACCGATCCTTCGGTGATATAGAGGCCGCGGTCTTCGTGATCGTCAGGCAAGGGCAGCTGGCCGCCCGGGGCAAGGGTCACGTCGGCATAGAAGATTTCCGACTGCATCGTGACGGGCGCGCGCGCGCCCCACGCGGTCCCCAGGATCAGCCGCGCATGGCTGCCGTCATCCTCCAGCACCGGCAGGGCGTCCTGCTTGTGATGCTCGAAATCCGGAGCCATATCCTCGCGGTCCTCCGGCAGCGCAACCCATGTCTGGATGCCGAACAGCTTGTGCCGGGAAGTCCGTGTTTGCGCGCTGGTGCGTTCGGAATGGGTCACGCCGCGGCCCGCCAGCATCCAGTTCACCTCGCCGGGATGGATCATCTGGTGGGTGCCGAGGCTGTCACGGTGTTCGAATTCGCCCTGGAAGAGATAGGTGACCGTCCCCAACCCGATATGCGGATGCGGGCGCACGTCGATGCCGCCATCCGTGATGAATTCCGCCGGCCCCATCTGGTCGAAGAAAATAAACGGGCCGACCATCTGGCGGGCCGGGGCGGGCAGGGCGCGCCGCACCTCGAAACCGCCGATGTCGCGGGCGCGCGGGACGATCAGGGTGTCGATGCCGTTCGCTCCGGTACCGCCCGGACCTTCGGGGGATTGTGTCGGATTCCAACTCATGACCGAACTCCTGTTTTGCGCATACGTCGGGTCTGCAAAGAAGATAGCGTGAAACGCCCGGCATCGCATCGGGCAGCCGCGCACAGGGACTGCGCGACACCGGCCATCGCGCCCGGCGCAGCCGCAATCCTCGGGTCTACCTAACGGGCGGCGCGATTGCGGTGGCAAAAAAAGACCGCGCGAAACGTCGCGCGGCCAGTCGTACGGGGAGAGATCGATCCGGCCGCGGCCAGGGAGGAGGATAAACCACCGCGGCAAGCGTGGGCTCGATGGAGCGATCATCTGTATCTTAATCATACGGACAAAATGCGCTTTTGTTTAGGCGTCGGGCCTTCCCCGCGAAGCGCGCTGTCGCAGCGTCGCTTGTTTGCGGGGGATTTTAACTGTATGCCCCTCGGCCAGTGAAACGGACGGGGCGCCGCCATGCAGCAGCCAGCATCGGAAATATGCAGCGTGATTATGCGCGACCTGTCCTATGCCCGCGAAGGGCATCAGGTCTTTGCCGGGCTGAACCTTGACTTGTCGGACCACCGCGTCGGCATCATCGGACGCAACGGGTCGGGCAAGACCCAGATGGCGCGGCTCATCGCCGGGCTGGCCGCCCCGGATGCGGGCACGATCACGGTGGGCGGTGTCGAGGTCGCCACCGACCGCAAGGCGGCGCTGTCGACCGTCGGCATCCTGTTCCAGAATCCCGATCATCAGATCATTTTCCCCACCGTTGGCGAGGAGCTGGGATTCGGCCTGACCTCGCAGGGGCTGGACAAGGCCGCGGCACGGCAACGGGCGCTGGACATCCTCGCCCGGTTCAACCGGCCGGACTGGTACGACCGGCCCATCCACGGGCTGAGCCAAGGGCAGCGGCACCTGGTCTGCCTGATGGCGGTGCTGGTGATGGCGCCCAAGCTGATCGTGCTCGACGAACCCTTTGCCGGGCTCGACCTTGCCACGACCGTACGGTTGAGCCGCTACCTCGACGCGCTGGATCCGGGGCTGGTCCATATCACTCATGACCTCGACAGTATCCGGGGCTATGACCGGGTGGTCTGGCTGGATCAGGGCACAATTCGCATGGACGGCAGGCCGGATGCCGTATTGCCCGTCTATGAGGCGGAAATGCGCGACAGGGGAGGGCGCGATGATTTCGCTGACCTCTGAATACCGCACACCGTTTCACGCCTTGCCCGCCGGGGGCAAGTTGTTGGCGCTGTGCCTGTTCACCTTCGCGGTGTTTTACCTCGATACCGTCGCGGCGGCGTTGGCGGTGACCGGTGCGGTGGCCGTGGCCTATGGCATTGGCGGGATGCGTTTCGCGCGGCAGGGATTGCGGATGATGCGGCCGGTGTTCTGGATGGCGCTGATCATTCTGGCCTATCACCTTGCGATCCGTGAATGGGCCGAAGGGGCGATCGTGGTGCTGCGGCTGATCGCGGCGGTGGGGCTGGCCAATCTGGTGACGATGACGACGCGGCTCGACGACATGCTTGCGGTGATTGAACGGATGCTGGCCCGGATCGGCGTGTCGGAACGGGCGCGGCGGCGGCTGGCGCTGGCGGTGGCGCTGGTGATCCGGTTCACCCCGGTTCTGGCGCAGAAGGGCGCGCGGCTGATCGAAGCGTGGCGCGCGCGCAGCGTGAAACGGCCCGGCTGGCGGCTGGTGCTGCCCATCGCACTGCTGGCGGTGGACGATGCCGACCGGGTGGCCGAGGCGCTGAAGGCGCGCAGCGGCGGACTATGATAAGCTAATAGAATCTCACGGAAGGACCCCTGCTATGGAACGCAACTTGACCCTGATTGCCCTGTTCGCGGCGCTGATTGCCGCGCTCGGGCTGATCCCGAAATTCACCTTGGCCAGCGGCGTGCCGATTTCAGCGCAATCGCTTGGCATCATGCTGTGCGGCACCGTTCTGGGCGCAAAGCGCGGCACGCTGGCGGTGCTGCTGTTTCTCGGCCTCGTCGCGCTTGGGCTGCCGCTTCTGGCGGGCGGCCGCGGCGGTCTGGGCGTGTTCAACGGCGTGACCGTCGGTTACCTGATCGGGTTCCCCGTGGCGGCATTCGTCACCGGGGCGCTGGCGCAGGCCTGGCGTGATCGCGGCGGCTGGATTTTCCCGTCGGTGGCGGCGCTGATCGGCGGCGTCGTGGTGATGAACATCCTCGGCATCGCCGGCATGGCGGTGAAGCTGGACAAGACCTTGGTCGAGGCATCGCTGCTGGCGACGCCCTTCATACCGGGGGATGTGCTGAAATGCGTGTTGGCCGGGTTGATCACCCAGGGGCTGCAAAAGGCCCGCCCGGGGCTGCTGCAGGCCTGATCGGCGCCTGAAACACGGATGAAACGGGGCCCGGCGGGCCCCGTTTTCGTTTGTTCCGAAGTGGTTCTCTGGGCGGATCGAATATTTCGATCCAAATCATTCAATCCATCGCATTGCTCAATGTTTCCGTTTTCTTATGGTCCGTCGCGATCGCAATTGGGTCAGCCTGAACGGAGGAAACATGACCAGGATTACATTCATCCAACCCGATGGCAGCGAAAAGCCGGTCGAGGCCAAGAACGGGTTGAGCCTGATGGAAAATGCGGTGAACAGCGGCGTCATCGGGATTACTGCCGAATGCAACGGGTCGCTGGCCTGCGCCACCTGCCACGTCGTCCTGCCGCAGGATCTGTTCGACAAGCTGGGCGCGCCCATGTCCCATGAGGATGACATGCTGGAATTCGCCGAAACCGAACGGCAGGATTGCAGCCGTCTGGCCTGCCAGGTGCAGGTGTCGCCCGATCTGGACGGGGCGGTGATCCGGGTGCCTGCGGGGTGATCGTCACGCCGGGCAATCGGCGTCGCGGGGCGGGGTCGGAAACGGATGCGGCAATCGACAGAAACTGTGTCCGAGCGGCCTTGACCTCAAAATTCCGATGTCATAGGAAGTACACCTGTTGAGCGGGCGTTGTGTAGTGGTAAGACCTTAGCCTTCCAAGCTAATGACGCGGGTTCGATTCCCGCCGCCCGCTCCAACATTCTATCCCCCCGACATCGCGCCAAGCGCCAGGCTGATACCCCAACCGGTCAGGATCGTGCCCGCGATGAGGTCGAGCCACTTGAGCATGTCCGCCGCAATCCGCGCCCGCGCCCAAAGCGCCGCATGCACAAGAATCAGCCACCACAGCGCCGATCCCAGAAACACCCCGGTCACCAGCCAATAGGCCGCATTCGGCGTGCCCGCCGCGCTGGCCCCGAGCCCGGCGATCATGCCGGCGAAGGCCAGGATGGTCATCGGGTTGGACAGCGTCAGCACATAGGTGGTGCCGAAGGCGCCGAGTACCGACTTGGCGGGCGGGGCGGCGGCTTCGCCGGGGCGGTCGGCGAAGAAACCGCGCAGCGTCATCACGCCCAGCCATGCGATCAGCAGCCCGCCGAAAAGCTGCATCGGCGTGGCGTATCGGGTCAACAACCCGCTGGCCGACACCCCTGCCGCCACCAGTAATCCGTAAGTGCCGTCCGCCGCCGCCGCGCCGAAGCCGGTGGCCAGTCCCGCCGCGCGGCCCTCGGCGACGCTGCGCCGGATGCACAGCACCCCGATCGGCCCCACCGGCGCGGCGATGGCCAGCCCGACGCCCAGACCCTTCACGAAGACATCAAGCATCGGCACTCCCCCGCAGGGCGATGGCAGGCGTTTCCTTTGCCGTATCCAGCGCAATGATGGTTTCCGTCCGCGACACGGCAGGCAGCGGTTTCACCACTTCGGTCAGAAAGGACTGCAGCGCCTTGGTGTCGGCCAGCCGCAGCTTCATCAGGTAGGAATGCGGGCCGCTGACGTGATGCAGTTCCTGCACCTCTTGCCGCGCGCTCAGCTCCGCCACTGCTTCGGCTTCGCCGTCGAAATCCATGTCGATCAGAACGAAGGCACAGAAGGAAGCCCCGAACAGATCGGGCGACAAGGACGCGTGCCAGCCCCGGATCGCGCCACTCGACGACAGGCGCCGGATCCGTTCATTCGCCGCCGATACCGACAGCGATACGGCCTGCGCGACCTCGGTGCTTGAGGCGCGGGCGTTGTCCTGCAGGAGGGCGCATATTTTGCGGTCAATGGCGTCGATCATGGGAAGAAGTCCGGAGAAGCGATTTGGTTGCAATGATTGTTGTCGTGATGGTGTGGTAAATCAAGTCCGGAACCTGCGTTTTTCCGGTAAGGCTGCAAGTCTTGCGGCAAATGAAGGGACGCGCCGCATACTGGCCGGCGCAAACGGTTTCGCCGGGCGTCGACCCACCCGCGACAGTCCTGCCGCTTGCTCCTGCGGACGGCGTCGCATAAACCCGAATGCGCAGGACAGGAAAGGAATGCCGATGGCCCGGACCCCGACAACGGTCACTGAGGATCGCGAGAAATCCAAGAAGGTCGGCGCGTTGCGCGAACTTTGGCCGTTTCTGAGCCCCTACAAATGGATGGTCGTTGGTGCCGGTCTGGCGCTGGTGCTGACCGCCAGCGTGTCGCTGACCCTGCCCCTGGCGGTGCGCCGGGTGGTGGACAATTTCAGCGGCGCCGACGGCGCGCTGCTGGATCAGTATTTCGGCGCTGCGATGGCGTTGGCGGCTCTGCTGGCGATTGGCACCGGGCTGCGTTACGCGCTGGTCACGCGGCTGGGCGAACGGGTGGTTGCCGATATCCGCAAGGCCGTGTTCGACCGCGTCATCGGCATGAGTCCGGCCTTCTTCGAAAACATCATGACCGGCGAGGTGCTGAGCCGGATCACAACCGACACCACGCTGATCCTGTCGGTGATCGGATCGTCGATATCGGTAGCGCTGCGCAACGTGCTGATCGGTATTGGCGGGCTGGGGCTGATGCTGTTGACCTCGGCCAAGCTGACCGGGCTGGTGCTTCTGATCGTGCCGCTGGTGATCGTGCCGATCCTGACGCTGGGCCGCAAGCTGCGCAAGCTGAGCCGGGAAAACCAGGACTGGATCGCCGAGAGTTCTGGCAATGCGTCCGAGGCGCTCTTGAGCGTGCAGACGGTGCAGGCGTTTACCAATGAAACCGGCGCCCGGCGCGATTTCGCCAATGTGACCGAGGCCAGCTATGGCTCGGCCAAGCGCCGGATCACCACCCGTGCGGTGATGACGGTGATCGTGATCTTTCTCGTCTTCGCCGGCGTGGTCGGCGTTCTGTGGATCGGTGCCAACGATGTGCGCGCGGGCAGCATGAGCGCGGGAGCCCTGGTGCAGTTCGTGATCTATTCGGTGATGGTCGCCGGGTCGGTCGCCGCGCTGTCGGAAATCTGGGGCGAATTGCAGCGCGCGGCGGGGGCGACCGAACGGTTGGTCGAACTGCTGCGGGCCGAGGACAGCGTTGCCGATCCGGCCAGCCCCGCGCCGGTACCGGCGCCGGTCAGCGGCCATATCCGGTTCGAAAACGTGAGTTTCCGCTATCCTTCGCGCCCCGACGTGTCGGCGCTGGACGGGGTCGATCTGGATATCCGGCCGGGCGAAACCGTGGCGCTGGTCGGGCCGTCGGGGGCGGGCAAGACCACGATCATCCAGATCATCCTGCGGTTCTATGACCCGCAGGCGGGGCGCATCCTGCTCGATGGGGCGGATCTGAAGGGCATGGCGCGGTCCGAGTTCCGCAAGAACCTTGCGCTGGTGCCGCAGGATCCGGTGATCTTTGCCACGACGGCGCGTGAAAACATCCGCTTTGGCCGTCCCGGCGCCTCCGATGCCGAGGTCGAGGCCGCCGCCAATGCCGCCGCGGCGCATGATTTCATCATGAAGCTGCCCGAAGGCTATGACAGTCAGGTGGGCGAGCGCGGCGTGATGCTGTCGGGCGGGCAGAAGCAGCGTATCGCCATCGCCCGCGCGATCCTGCGCGACGCGCCGGTTCTGTTGCTGGACGAAGCGACCAGCGCGCTGGATGCCGAAAGCGAACGCGCGGTGCAGGCCGCGGTCGACGAGTTGTCGAAGGACCGCACCACGATCATCGTGGCGCACCGCCTTGCCACGGTGAAAAAGGCCGACCGAATCGTGGTGATGGAAGACGGCCGGATCGTGGCGCAGGGCACCCATGACGAACTGGTGGCCGAGGGCGGGCTTTACGCGCGGCTGGCGCGTCTGCAATTCACCGACGGGGCCGTCGACGCGGCCTGAGCTGATCCGAGGTCATCCGGAAATGCATGAAAAGGGCGCTTTCGGCGTCCTTTTTGCAGGTTGACGTTGCGCAAGAGGGTGCTGCCTGACTTGTGTGTGGCTGCAAACCCTTTCAGATTGTCTAGCAAGGCAAGCCGGCCGGAGGGGGCCGACGGAGGGAGGACATCAAGATGCCATTCGCGTCAATCGACGACACCATCGCCATCGAACAGGAAATGCCCTGGGAAGGCCGTGATACACCTAAAACGCTGTACCAGATGCTGACCCGGACCAAGGATCTGCACGGGGATCGCGACGCGGTGACGTTCCAGTTGCTGAGCGGCCCCACAGACAAGGCCGAAACGCTGAGCTGGACCGAACTGCACGCCCGCACCTGCCAGGCGGCCAACATGTTCCGCGACCTTGGCATCGGTGAAACCGACGTGGTGGCCTGCGTCCTGCCCAACTGCAACGAAACCATCTTGACCATCCTGGGCGGCGCCATCGCCGGGATCGTCAACCCGATCAATCCGCTGCTGGAACCCGAACAGATCGGTGCCATCCTGCGCGAAACCGGCGCTAAGGTGGTGGTCACGCTGAAGGCCTTTCCGAAAACCGACGTGGCACAGAAGACCGCCGAGGCGGTGCGCCATGCCCCCGGGGTGCACACGGTGCTGGAAATCGACCTGAACCGCTACCTGACCCCGCCGAAAAGCCTGATCGTGCCGCTGGTGCGGCCGAAGAATCCTGGGAACCATCACGCCGATGTTCTGGATTTCAACAAGACGATGCGCAAATACCCCCGCTCGTTGTCCTTTGCCGACGCCACCGAGGACCGGGTGGCGGCCTATTTCCACACCGGCGGTACCACCGGCATGCCCAAAGTGGCGCAGCACCGCTATTCCGGCATCATCTATAACGGCTGGCTTGGTGGTACCTTGCTTTACACGCCCGAAGACAACGTGATCTGCCCGCTGCCGCTATTCCACGTCTTCGCCTGCCATGTGATCCTGATGGCGGTGATCTTCTCGGGCGCGCATGTGGTGTTCCCGACCCCGGCCGGATATCGCGGCGACGGCGTGTTCGACAATTTCTGGAAACTGATCGAGCGCTGGAAGATCACCTTCATCATCACCGTGCCTACCGCCATTTCGGCGCTGATGCAGCGGCCTGTGGATGCCGATGTCAGCAGCGTGAAAACCTCGTTCTCGGGGTCGGCGCCGCTGCCGCTGGAACTTTTCAATCGGTTCGAAAGCGCCACCGGGGTGTCAATCGTCGAAGGCTACGGCCTGACCGAGGCGACCTGCCTTGTGTCCTGCAACCCGGTCGACGGGGACAAGAAGGTCGGGTCGGTCGGCGTCCGCTTCCCCTATTCCGATGTGCGCATCTTCAAGGAAGTGAACGGCGAACCGGTTGAATGCGACACCGACGAGGTCGGCGAAATCTGCGTGTCCAATCCGGGCGTCTGGCCGGATAATACCTATACCGAGGCGGACAAGAACAAGAACCTCTACCACTTTGACAAATACCTGCGCACCGGTGATCTGGGCCGGATCGACGGCGACAACTACATCTGGATCACCGGGCGGGCGAAGGATCTGATCATCCGCGGCGGCCACAATATCGACCCGGCCGAGATCGAAGAGGCGCTGCTTGCGCATCACGACGTCGCCTTCGCCGGTGCCATCGGTCAGCCCGACGCCCATTCGGGGGAAATTCCCTGCGCCTATGTCGAACTGGTCGAGGGGGCCGGCGTGACCGGCGAGGAACTGCTGAAGCACTGCAAGGTTCATATCCACGAACGCGCGGCCATCCCGAAACATGTCGAGGTGCTGGACGAACTGCCCAAGACCGCCGTCGGCAAGGTGTTCAAGCCCGACCTGCGCAAGCGGGCGATCACCCGCATCTACAACGCCGCGCTGGACGAGGCGAAGCTGAACGCGAAGGTGGTCGAGGTCATCGACGACAAGAAGCGCGGCCTTGTCGCCCGGGTCGAACGCACCGGCGTGGTGCATGACGAAGAGGTGGGCCATGTGCTGGGCGCCTATACCCGGCCGTGGGAATGGGCCGACTGATCCGGCCCCGATAGGATGGGAAGCGCGCCTCTTCGGGGGCGCGTTTTACATTGAAAACGGCTGTGCTTCGTCGCGGTCGGCAAAGCTCAGCAGCCAGTCGCGCACGATCGCCGCATGATCCGAGGCGCCCGGGTGCAGCTTGATGTAGAAATCCCGCGGTGACGCCACTTCCTCGGGCCAGAGCTTGACCAGCGCGCCCGATCCCACCAGCGGCCCGGTCAGGCCGCCCCAGCCCAGAACTGCGCCGACATCGTCCTGCGCCGCCTGCAGCGCGATGACGTAATTATTGACCCGGTAGCCGCCGCCCACCGGTCCGTCATAGCCCAGTTCCCGGCACCAATCGCCCCAATGTGTCCATTCCGATGTCGGCATCTCCATGTGGATGAGCGGCGTGCGGGCGAAATCCGCAATGGCGTCAATCGGATGCCTTTCGGCGAAGCGCGGGCTGCCGAGCGCCGCGATCCGGTCTCGGAACAGGAACCGCACATCGCCCTTGTCGCGGTCCATGTGGCCATAATTGATGCTCAGGTCGCAGGCGGGGGCGTGATCGGGAAAGTCGGTGACATTCTGCGATACCGGGATATGCGGGTAGGTCTTCCAGAACTCGGCCAGTTTCGGCGCAAGCCACAGCGAACTGACTGCGGTCGAGGCCCGGATGGTGACGGTGGCGCTGGCCGCGTCCGAGCGCAGCTGCGCAACCGCGTCGGAAATTTCCTCGAACCCGCGTTGCAGCGCGACCAGCATGTAGGCCCCGGTTTCGGTCAGTTCCACCCCGCGGTGATTGCGCCGGAACAGCACCTGCCGGAGCTCGGTTTCCAGCGCCTTGACCTGGTGGCTGACCGCCGCCGGGGTGACGTTCAGTTCCTGCGCGGCCGCCTTGAAACTGACATGGCGCGCCGCCGCCTCGAAGCTGACAAGGGCGCTCATCGGGGGCAGGTTGTAGGGGCGCTGTGCCATAGAATGATTGTCCTGAGCTGGGCCGTTCGGGCCGCTGGATGTGTGCCGATTGCGGCATTCAGGCTTAGCTGAGTTAATCCTTGGTGAGTCTAATTGCCGTTGTCAATGCAGCCCGCCCTTCGCAGGATTTGCCATCGGATGGAAAACAGAAGGGGAAGGCCATGTTGGCAGAGGGATCCAGACCGGCACGGGCCGGGCGGCGGGCGCGGCGCGGCGCGGCGGGGGCGGACAGGACCGACGGCCCCGGACAGAACCCGCATTTGCAGGTGCCCTATATCACCCGTGCTATTCCGACCTACGACCTGCTGGGCGAGGGGGCGCTGGACCGGATCGAGGCGGGAATGGACCGCATCCTGTCCGAAATCGGCATCGAGTTCCGCGATGACCCCACGACGGTGGATCTGTTCCGCGTGGCAGGCGGCAAGGTGACCGAGGTCAGCCGCACCGTCTGGAATATCAAGTTCGAACCGGGAATGATCCGGGACCTTGTAAAAACCGCCCCCGAACGGTTCACCCAGCATGCCCGAAATCCGGCCAATTCGGTGGAAATCGGCGGCGATGCGATGGTTTTCGCGCCCTCCTACGGATCGCCTTTCGTGATGGATCTGGACAACGGTCGGCGTTACGGCACCATCGCGGATTTCGAAAACCTCGTGAAGCTGGGCCAGTCCTCGCCCTGGCTGCACCATTCCGGCGGCACCATCTGCGAACCGACCGACATCGCGGTGAACAAGCGGCATCTCGACATGGTTTATGCCCATATGCGCTATTCCGACCGGCCCTTTCTCGGGTCGATCACCGCGCCCGAAAGGGCAGAGGATTCGATCGAGATGTGCCGCATCCTGTTCGGGTCGGATTTCGTCGACAGTCATTGCGTGATCATGGGCAATTTCAACACCACCTCGCCGCTGGTTCTGGATGGGGTGACGACGCAGGCGATCACCGCTTATGCCCGCGCTGGGCAGGGGTCGATCCACGTGCCGTTCCTGCTGGGCGGGGCGGTGGCACCGTTGACCATGGCGGGGGCCATCGCGCAATGTCTTGCCGAATCGATGACGGCCTGCGCGCTGACCCAACTGGTGCGCCCCGGCGCGCCGGTCGTGCTGGGCGGGTTCCTCAGCTCGATGGCGCTGAGGACGGGGTCGCCCACCTTCGGCACCCCTGAACCGGCGCTTGGTTCGCTCGTGATGGGGCAGATGGCGCGGCGGTTCAAGCTGCCGCTGCGCTGCGCGGGGAATTTCGCCACCTCGAAAATGCCGGACGGGCAGGCGATGCAGCAGGCGATGATGTCAATGATGTCGGCGGTGCAGGGCGGGGCGAATTTCATCCTGCATTCGGCCGGATTTCTGGATGGGCTGTTGTCGATGTCCTATGAAAAATTCGTCATGGATTGCGACATGTGCGGTGCGCTGCATGCCTATCTGAACGGAATTGCGGTGGATGACGAAACGCTGGGGATCGACGCGCTGGCCGAGCAGGGGCCGGGCGAACACCTTTTCGGCACCGCCCACACGCTGCGCCATTACAAGGCCGCCTATTGGGACAGCGCGCTGAACGACGATCAGCCATACGAGACCTGGTCCGAACAGGGCGGTGCGGATTCCGCCATCCGCGCCAACCGGCGCTGGAAGGAATTGCTGGCCAATTATCAGCCGCCGCCGATGGCGGAAGACACCGACCTGGCGCTGAAGGACTTCATCGCGCGCAAAAAGACCTCCATGCTGGACGCGTGGTACTGACCGCCCGGCCGGGGAAATCCGGTCGTGTGCGGATGGGGCTGGATCGCCGGCCTCGAGCGGCACATGCTGGGGATGACGATACGGAACGTGGTGACAGACGGAGAACGGCATGAAAATCGGAGTATTGGGACTGGGCACCATCGCCTCGGCTCTGGTCGAGGGGATCGCGGGCGACGGCCATGACATCACCGTTTCCAGGCGCAGCGCGGCCCATGCGGCGCGGTTGTCGGGCGCGTTCGCCAATGTTTCCGTCGCCGACAATCCGCAGGTGGTGGCTGACAGCGACGTGGTTGTTCTCGGCCTGCTGGCCGAAACTGCGGCCGAAGTCCTGACGGGGCTTCCATTCCGCGCCGATCGGCAGGTGATCACCCTGATGGCGGGGGCGTCATTGGAAGACGTGGCGGCGCTGGTCGCCCCGGCCCGCGCCGCGGCGATCATGATGCCGTTTCCGGGCATTGCCCGCGGCGGATCGCCGATCATGGCGCAGGGCGATACCGGATTGGTGAATGCGATCTTTGGCGTGCGCAACACCGTCTACGAATTGCAGGATGCCGGGGAAATGGCCGCCTACCTTGCCGCGCAGGCGGTGCTTTCGCCGGCGGTGAAGCTGGTTGCGGATGCCGCCGAATGGCTGGGCGCGCGGGTGTCCGACCCGGATCAGGGCGAAGCGTTCCTGCGCCATCTGGTCAGTTCCAGCCTAGCAGGTTCCGACTGCGCGCCGCTGCTCAAGGCGCTGGATACGCCCGGCGGTTATAACCAGAGATTGCGCGACCACATGGTGCAAAACAACATGAGCGATGATCTGATTGCAGGACTGGAAAAACTCGGCGGCAAGGACTGAAATCCGCGTTCGTGGCGATCCGATTCCCAAGTGCCAGAGAGGCATATCAATGCCCCGGGTTTGCCGCTTTTCGATGAAAAGCCCTTCGCTCCAAGACGACCGGGCTCTGGAAGCCGCGCGATGAACGCCGTCTGACGGGAGTGTCGTGCCCAGCGGTGTGCCGGGTCTGTTCGGGGCAGGGGGCAGCGAAAGTAGAAAACACCGTGGCGACAAAGGCCCAGCTATGCCGACAGCCAACAGGTGGAGCGCTCCACCTTGTGTCGCAACTGGTTGCCCGAACACTGAGCCATTGCTTTGGGTTGTGACGTTGCCCCCTGAATTCAGGCCATTGCGGTGTTAGTGATCCGTCCAAGTAAAGGATGGACCATGAAACGCAGAT
>NZ_JADMKU010000022.1 GCF_018219815.1 Thalassovita aquimarina | reverse complement strand
GCGTCCCGTTGGCGCCTCAGCGCCGCCGGTGAAGGGGGTTCTAAGGATAACCACCAACCTCCGCAAGCAGTTTTTTCCAAAAAGACGGCCTTTTGCGCGAAAACTTGAAAAACAACTTAAAAACAACACGTTAGCAAAACGAAAACCACTTAACACCTCAACGAAAAATGCCCCGGCGCGCTGTTCTGGAGTGAATCAACGAGTCAGGGCATGGATTCGGGGTTTCGAGAAGAGAATCCGGGGGGCAAAGGGCGTGAATCGCCCCTACCTTCCCCGGGACAAAGGAAAGATGCGCGGCGCCACCCCGGAGGCCCAAGCCGCAGGCGGCAAGGATCAGCTGCGCACCACGTAGACCGACACCGACGCGTGGCGCACCACCTTGGCCGCGTTTGTCCCCAAAAGGTAGTCGCGTGCGGAAGGCCGGTGCGACCCGATCACGATCAGGTCGCTGCCCGCCACTTCCGCCGCGTGCAGTACTTCCTGGTAGACCTTGCCGGTGGCGACCTCGTGGCGGACCCCGGCATCGACCTCGTCGCCGAGCACCTTCCTGACGAAGCCCTTCAGCCGCTTGGCGGTCTTTTCGACCGCCTTGTGGTGGTAATCCTTGGGAAAGAAGTCCGGCACCTCACCGGCACCGAAACTGGGCACCACGGTGATCACGTCGAGCTGCGCCCCGTCAAGCGCGGCCAGTTTCGCCGCCACTTTCAGGACTTCGGTTTCGGGTTCATGCTGGCTCATGTCCACGGCGCATAGGATACAGTTGCTCATGCGGGGGCCTCCTGGCGGTTTGCACGGCGGCGTTGAAGGAATGCGATCAGCCCCAGCAGCAGCAGCGCGGGAATGAAGATCAGCTCTTTCGGCATCTGGTCGGCCGGCGCCTTGACGCTGGTCACCTGCACCGGATCGTCACCATAGAAATCGAAGCTCGACAGCGTGTCGAAGTAGGGCGTGCCGGGGAAGGGTTCATCGAGCTTCATCACCCCGTCTTCGTCGAAGGCGGCAAGCCCCACAGAAGCCAGCCGCGCATCGCCATCCGGCGCGCCGCTGATCGGCAGGACGATGGTGGTGTCCTTCAATTCGCCGGTGTCGAAATCCGGGCCGTTCAGGATCAGCCTGACCTCATCCCCTTCGGAGGCCGCGCCCAGAACCTCAGTCAGTTGCGACGGTTGCGAGATATGGAACGGCGGCTGGATCTGGTCCATCACCAGGCCCGGGCGGAACAGCACCACGGCGATAGCCACCAGCGCCACGCTTTCAACGATGGTGTTGCGGGTAATGAACCAGCCCATCGTGCCCGCGGTGAAGATCAATATCGCGATCGAGGCGACGATGAAGACGAAGATGCCCTCGATCAGCGTCACGTCGATCAGCAGCAGATCGGTGTTGAAGATGAAGAAGAACGGCAGAACCACGGTGCGCAAGCTGTAGAAGAAGGCGGTGAAGCCGGTGCGGATCGCATCGCCCCCAGACACCGCGGCGGCGGCGAAGCTCGCCAATCCCACCGGAGGTGTCACATCGGCCATGATACCGAAGTAGAAGACGAAGAGATGCACCGCGATCAGCGGCACGATCAGCCCGGAATTGGCGCCCAGTTCGACCACCACGCCGGCCATCAGCGACGAAACGACAATATAGTTGGCGGTGGTCGGCAGCCCCATGCCCAGCACCAGGCTCAGCAGCCCCACCATGATCAGCATCAGGATCAGGTTGCCCCCCGACAGGAATTCGACCAGGTCGGCCATCACCTGCCCGACCCCAGTCAGGGTCACGGTGCCGACGATGACGCCCGCCGTGGCGGTGGCCAGACCGATACCGATCATGTTGCGGGCGCCGTCGATCATCCCCTGCCCCAGGTCGATCACGCCGAAGCGGAACGCCGCCCCGGTATCGCCATGGCCGCGCATCATCGTCTTCAGCGGCCGCTGGGTCAGCAGGATCACGAACAGAAGCGCGGTGGCCCAGAACGCCGACAGGCCGGGGGATTTCTGTTCGATCATCAGGAAATAAACCAGCACGATGATCGGCAGTAGGTAATAAAGCCCGGATTTGTAGATCTCGGACACTTCCGGCAATTCGACCTGTTCAGCATTGGGATCATCGGGTTCAAGGTCATCGACCTGCGCCGCCAGCCACAGCAGCGCCAGATAGGCGAACGCGACCAGCGCCGACAGGATCCACCCTGCCCCTTCGGGCACCATCGACACGATCGCCCGGACCGGGAATTGCACGCCGTAACACAGGGCGGCGAAACCGGCAAAGAACAGGAACATGCCGAAGATCGTGCGCGCCAGCGACGTCACCTTGTTGCCCAGCGTCGGCAGGTTCCGCTTCACCGCTTCGAGATGCACGATGTAAACCAGCGCCATGTAGGAAATCACCGCCGGAAGGAAGGCGTGGGTGATCACCTCGACATAGGAAATGCCGACATATTCCACCATCAGGAAGGCGGCGGCGCCCATTACCGGCGGCATGATCTGCCCGTTCACCGAACTGGCGACCTCGACCGCGCCGGCCTTTTCGCTGGAAAAGCCGACCCGCTTCATCAGCGGGATGGTGAAGGTGCCGGTGGTCACCACGTTGGCGATCGACGACCCGGAAATCAGGCCGGTTGCTGCCGACCCGACGACGGCGGCCTTGGCCGGGCCGCCGCGCAGGTGGCCAAGCGCCCCGAAGGCCATCTTGATGAAGTAATTCCCCGCGCCCGCCTTTTCCAACAACGCGCCGAACAGCACGAATAGGAAGACGAACTTGGTCGACACGCCCAAAGCGATGCCGAAAACGCCTTCGGAAGTGATCCACATATGGCTCATCGCCTTTTTCAGGCTGGCGCCCTTCCAGCGGATCACTTCGGGAATCCACTCGGACGACCCGAAGAAGACATAGGCGAGGAAGATCGTGGCGATGATCGCCATCGCGGGGCCGAGCGCGCGGCGCGCTGCTTCGAACAGCAGGATCAGGCCCACCAGCGCGAACCATTTGTCGACGTCATCGGCCAAGCCGCCGGAATCGACGATCTTCTGGTAAAAGACATAGCCGTAAAGCGCGATGAAGGCCCCGACGCCCGCCATCACCCAATCCTGCACCGGGATGTAGCGGCGCGGGCTGGTCGACAGCGCCGGATAGGCGAGGAAGGCCAGGAAGATCGCGAAGGCCAGGTGTATCTGGCGCGAGTTGTTGATGATGTCGCCGGGCAAGATCACATTCGCCAAGGGCGAGGCAAGCACCACCTGGAACAGCGACCAGAGCAACGCCACCGCTGCAAGGAATGTGGCAACCGCCCCCGTGGGCGACCGTCCCCCGGCGTCCGAGGCCGCGACGAGTTCCTGAAGTTCGGCTTCGCTGAGCTGACGGCCCGCGCTGTCGGATTTGGCCATGACATGTCCCCCTGTCACCCATGCGGCTATGGCTGCCGCTTCTGGCATGATCGTACTGAATGGTTTTTCAAGCAATACCGGCGGCCAGATCGATCTGGCCGCCGGTCATGGGCGTGAGCGGATCGCTTATTCGATCCAGCCCTGTTCCTTGTAGTACTTGGCGGCACCGGCATGCAGCGGCGCCGACAGGCCGGCGGTTGCCATTTCCTTGGGATCAAGGTTGGCGAAGGCCGGGTGCAGTTTCTTGAAGTCGTCGAAGTTTTCGAACACCGACTTCACCACGGTATAGACCGCTTCTTCCGACACTGCGGTCGAGGTCACGAAGGTCGCGCCGACACCGAAGGTGTTCACGTCATTGTCGTTGCCGCGATACATGCCGCCGGGGATGGTGGCAGTGCGGTAGAACGAATTTTCCTCGACCAGCTTGTCCACGGACGCGCCGTTCACCGAAACCAGCACGGAATCGCAGGCGGTGGTGGCTTCCTGGATCGACCCGGACGGGTGGCCGACGGTGTAGACCATCGCGTCGATCTGGTTGTCGCACAGCGCCGCCGACTGTTCGGCCGCCTTCAGCTCGGTCGCCAGGGCGAAATCGTCGGTGGTCCAGCCCTTGGCTTCCAGCAGCACTTCCATCGTGCCGCGCTGACCGGAACCGGGGTTGCCGATATTCACGCGCTTGCCCTTGAGGTCGTCGAAAGTGGTGACGCCGGCATCGGCGCGGGCCACGACGGTGAACGGTTCGGGATGGACCGAGAACACCGCGCGCAGGTCGGTGAACGGACCCTGTTCCTCGAATTTCGAGGTGCCGTTATAGGCATGGTACTGCCAGTCCGACTGCGCCACGCCGAATTCCAGTTCGCCTTCGCGGATGGTGTTGATGTTGTACACCGACCCGCCGGTGGATTCGACCGAACAGCGGATGCCGTGTTCCTTGCGGCCCTTGTTGACCAGACGGCAGATCGCGCCGCCGGTCGGGTAATACACACCGGTCACGCCGCCGGTGCCGATGGTGATGAAATCCTCGGCCATCGCCATCGGAGCGGCCATGATGGACGCGGCGACAACCGCACCACCCAGTTTCAGTTTGTTGAACATCTTAATCTCCCTGATTGATGTTACGGGTTACTCACTCGGACCAGAATTCCCCCAGTCCGCTGTTGCGGGTTTCGACATCGCGAATCCGCCGGCTGGTGCCCTGCGGATCGCAAGCCACCAGCATCGCCATCAGGCTTTCGAGCAAAGCCAGCGTGGCGGTGTAGGATGAAAAGAATTGCGGGCTTTCCGACGGCACGATGAACGGCACATCGGCATATTTCAGCGCCGGGCAGGAATGGCTGTCGGTGATGATGATCGTGGTCGCGCCCAGATCCTGCGCCATCTGCGCGGCGATGATGGCGCGGCGTGCATAGGGCGACTTGGTCACGATGAACAACACATCCTTGTCACTCATCACCGACAGGGCCGCGCCCAGCGACGCCCCCATGCGCCCGGCCAATGTCCAGTTCGAGGTGCAGTAATTGGCCAGATAGGCGAGGTATTCCACGATGCCGGTCGACCCGAAGGCACCGAATAGAACCACGTTGTGCGCCCGGGCCAACGCCTCGACCGCGCGGGTCAGCTTGTCCTCGGTCATCTGTGCCTGAAGCGAAACGATGTTGGCGATACAGGCATCGGTCTGGCGCTCGAATAGAGATTTCCCTGTTCCGCCATCATCGGCAAGCCGCTCGGCCTTTTCCGAAAAGCTCGGCACATGCTGGCCCACCGCTTCACGGCACAGTTCGCGCATGTCCTCGTAAGTGGTGAAGCCAAGCGCCCGGGCCAGCCGGGAATAGGTTGCCGGCGACAGCCCGCTGCTCGAAGACACCGCGCGCAGGGACCGGGAAGCCACGTCCATCGGATTCGCCGCGACATAGTCGGCGGCCTTGCGCAGCTGCCCGCTCAAGTCGCTGTAATGCGACGCGATCATGTCCTCGATAGACGACTGCTCGGCCACGAATCTCTCCCCTCGTTCACGAGTCATATTTCATTTGTATTTTTTCTTGTCAACAATTGAAACATATGTTTCATGAAGAGCGGTTCCGGCCCAAGCAGGCGGCCGAATCGCGATGCAGATGGCTGCAGACACAATCTTAAGGACGGCGCCGATGTCCCATGTCTTTCCCCGCCACACCAAATCCATCCCGCCGCTCGCCGCGCTTGGCGAAGGCTGTTACCTGATCGACGAAACCGGAAAGCGATACTTCGACGGATCGGGCGGCGCCGCGGTCTCCTGCCTCGGTCACTCCGATCCGGATGTGATCGCGGCGATACAGGAACAGGTTGGCAAGCTCGCCTTTGCCCATACCGGGTTCTTTTCCTCCGAACCGGCCGAGGACCTGGCCAATCTCTTGATCGAACACGCCCCCGGGGCGTTGGACCGGGTCTATTTCGTGTCCGGCGGGTCCGAGGCGATGGAATCGGCGTTGAAACTGGCGCGGCAGTACTTTCTGGAAATCGGTGAACCACAGCGCCGCCACGTGATCGCGCGGCGGCAGAGCTATCACGGCAACACGCTGGGCGTGCTGGCTGTGGGCGGCAACATGTGGCGACGCGAACCGTTTTCGCCGCTGTTGATGGACGCCAGCCACATTTCCCCCTGCTACGAATATCGCGGCCGGGCCGAGGGCGAAACGGCCTTCGATTACAGCCAGCGGGTCGCGAACGAGCTTGAGGCGGAAATCCAGCGGCTGGGGCCGGACAGCGTGATGGCCTTCGTCGCCGAACCCGTTGTCGGCGCCACCGCAGGCGCCGTGCCGCCGGTCGCGGGCTATTTCAAACGCGTCCGCGAAATCTGCGATCAATATGGCGTGCTGCTGATCCTCGACGAGGTGATGTGCGGCATGGGCCGGACCGGCACCCTGTTCGCCTGCGAACAGGATGGCATCGCCCCCAACATCACCGCCATCGCCAAGGGGCTGGGCGCCGGCTATCAGCCGATCGGCGCGATGCTGTGCACCGACAAGATCTACAGCGCGATCGAAAACGGATCGGGCTTCTTCCAGCACGGCCACACCTATATCGGCCACCCGGTGGCGGCGGCGGCGGCTAAGGCGGTAGTGACCAAGCTGACGAAGGGTGGGATGGCCGCGCGGGCGATGGACATGGGCGGCCGGCTGCAAACCGCGCTGGAGGACCGGTTCGGCCAGCACCCCCATATCGGTGACATCCGCGGCCGCGGCCTGTTCCGCGGGCTGGAACTGGTGAAGGACCGCGAAACCAAGGTGCCGTTTTCGCCCGAACTGAAGCTGCATGCCAAGATCAAGGCAGCCGCGTTCCGGGCCGGGCTGATCTGTTACCCGATGGGAGGCACCGTCGACGGTAACATCGGCGACCACGTTCTGCTGGCCCCGCCCTTCATCCTGACCGATGATCAGATCGGCGAAGTGGTGGACAAACTGTCCGGCGCAATCGACACGGTGCTGGCCGGGATCCCTGCCACCGATAAGAGGGCCTAGACCGGCGGCCGGGCCGCGCTCCCTGCGCGGCGCGCCTTGCGGATCAGTCCGTGAAGGCCACCCCGTCCATCAGCTTGCGCGCGGTGCGCAGGATGGCGGCGCTTTCCACCGTGCCGTCCGCACCCAGGTTGGCGACCACCGTCATTTCGCCAGTGGGATGTTCCACCGACAGATCGCGGGTTGCGCCCTCGCCGGTCTGCGCCAGTTCATGCGCGGGCGCACCGTCCAGCAGGCAGGCGGTGGCGACGCTGACCGCGCCCAACACGCCGATCGTCTTGTGGCAGCGATGCGGGATGAAGGTGCGAGTGGCGATGGCGCCGCCCTCGCGGGGAGCACTGACCATGGTCATCTTGGGCACCGATTTTTCCGACACGTCGCCCAGATTCATCATCGGCCCGCAGGCCAGCCTGATCTTTTCCAGCTTGGCGCGCAATTCAGCATTGGCTTCCAGTTCCTCGGGCGCCTCGGTGCCTGCGATGCCCATGTCGGCTGCGCGCATCACCACGCAGGGCATGCCGTTGTCGATCATGGTCAGTTCGACCCCTTCGACCACGTCGCAGACATTGCCGGTGGGCAGCAAAGCGCCGCAGCTCGACCCGGCGGTGTCCTTGAATTCGATCGGCACCGGGGCCGACGTGCCCGGCACGCCGTCGATGCGCGCCTCGCCCGAATAGCTCACCTGCCCGCCCGGGGTCTGCACCTGCGCCACGGCGACCTGGCCGGTGTTTTCCATGTAGATGGTGACCGGGGTCACGCCGTCGCGCGCCGCGACCAGCCCGCGTTCGATGGCGAAGGGGCCGACGCCGGCAAGGATATTGCCGCAGTTCTGCGCATCGGTGACGATGGGCTGATCGACGAAGACCTGCAGGAACAGGTAATCGACATCGACGCCCTCGCGATCCGACTTACGCACCACCGCAACCTTGGAGGTCAGCGGATCGGCCCCGCCCATGCCGTCTATCTGGCGCGGATCGGGCGATCCCATGATCCGCAAAAGCACCGCATCGCGCGCGGCCACACCGGCAGGCAGGTCGGACGCCAGGAAATAGCCCCCCTTCGAGGTGCCGCCGCGCATCCACATCACCGGAATTCCGTTGCTCATGATTTTCCCCCGCTATTGCCCGGCTTTGCGCCGGGCAGCGCCCGTCCCGTTGCCCAGGCGGGCGCCACTGTTCTTGGTCCGATCCGGGTCCGGATCAGACGTATTTCAGACCCTTTTCGGCCAGGCGCCCACGCATGTCGTAGATGTCCAGCCCCAGCTCGCCGGCCTGCAGCCGGGCGCGCTTGGTCTCTTCGTTGGCTTCGCGGGCGCGGGATTTTTCCAGCACCTCTGCAGCCTCGTCGCGGCGCACAACGCAGACACCGTCATCGTCGGCCACGATGATGTCGCCAGGGTCGATCAGTTCGTCGGCGCAGACGACCGGCACGTTGACCGATCCCAGCACTTCCTTGACCGTGCCTTGCGCGAAGACCGCCTTCGACCAGACCGGGAAGTTCATCTCGGTCAGGTCGCGCACGTCGCGCACGCCCGCTTCGATGATCAGCCCGCGGCAGCCGCGCACCTGCGCCGAGGTCGCCAGCAGGTCACCGAAATACCCGGCGTTCGACGGCGAGGTGGGGGCGAGGACGATGATATCGCCCTCTTTCAGCTGCTCGATGGCGACATGGACCATCCAGTTATCGCAGGGCGGGGCGGAAATCGTCACCGCCGACCCCGCGATGCGAGCGCCGGAATAGATCGGCCGCATGTAGTCGGCCAGCAGCCCCTTGCGCCCCTGCGCTTCGTGCACCGTTGCAACGCCGCAGTCTGCCAGACCGTCGATCACCGCCTGATCGGCACGTTCGATATTCTGGACGACGACGCCCTGAGTTCCGACAGGATATTCGCTCATGACAATTCATCCACGCAGGTCGGGAAGATCGATTCGAAGCCTTCGGCATATTCCGCCGCGCGGCCACCCGCCATGCCGCCGGAATTGCGGCGGAAGTGGTTGGCGCGCTGCTGCGCCACGCGGGTATAGAAATCCCACAGATGGACCTGACCGTTCATGCATTCCATCGCGGCGCGCTTCTTGTCCCAGACATCGGTGATGTCGAGGAAGACATTCGGCTTCCACCCCATCTGTTCGGTCTGGTGCGGTTCGAACAGGTAAAGCTGCGGCGCGCCCAGCACCTTTTCGCCCGGGTTGTGGCCCCAAGCCTGCGCGATCATGCGGCAGGTCAGGGCGAACTCGGTCGTTTTCATGTGGTCGGTGTTATAGGGGTCCCACTTGGAGTGCGAGAACATGAAGTTCGGCTGCACCTTGCGGATGATGTCGACGACCTTTTCCTCGGCTTCCTGCCCGAAGCGCAGCGGGTAATCGCCCATGTCGAGGAACTCGATGTCATGCACGTCCAGCGCCTTGGCGGCGTCTTCAGCTTCCTTCTTGCGGATCGATTTGACCTCGTCCAGCGTCTTGCCTTCTTTCCACAGGCGGGCGCTTTCGCCGCGTTCGCCGTAGGACAGGCAGACGACGGTCACATCGTAGCCCAGTTTCTGATGCTTGGCGATGGCGCCACCACAGCGCCAGACGAAATCAGCAGCGTGGGCGCTGATGACAAGAGCAGTTTTCTGATCAGACATGTCAAACCCCGTAAATTTCAGTTCCGCGGCACTATGGCGCTTCGCTTCACAACTTGCCATTTCGTTTCGCCGCAGCCACTATTTGTTTTAGCTATAGCTTTCATGGGCGATGGGGAATGAACGGGCAGGATTTCAATCTGCGGCACCTGCGGGCCTTCGTCCTGGTCTGCCGGCTTGGCGGCATCACGGCGGCGGCGGAAGCGGTGCACATGTCGCAACCGGCGATCACCCAGGCCATTGCCAAGCTCGAAGCGTCGCTGGACGAAAAGCTGCTGGTGCGCAGCAGCCGCGGCATGTACCCGACGACGGCGGGTGAAATGTTCGTGCACCGCTGCGACCGCGCGCTGAACATCCTGAAACAGGGCTGCGCAGACGCCGCCACGCGGCAGAAAGCGGCGGCCACGGCCCGGTTCGACACCAAGATATCCTCGACCCAGCTGCGGGCGCTGATCGCGGTGGCCGCGCATGGCAATTTTTCGGTCGCCGCACGCGCGATCGGCATCTCGCAACCGTCGCTGTACCGCACCGCACGCGAACTGGAAAAGGTCTCGGGGCTGACGCTCTATCGCAAATCGGAAAGCGGCTACGACCCGACCGTCGCGGCCCGGATCCTGATCCGCGCCGCCAAGCTGAGCTTTTACGAACTGGATCAGGCTCTGGACGAATTGTCGTCCTTCGGCGGGGCACATAGCGGCCGGATCGTCATCGGCGCGCTGCCGCTGTCGCGCAGCGTGCTGCTGCCACAGGCGATCAACATGATAACGCAGGCCTTTCCCGATGCCGACATCCAGGTGATCGACGGGCCCTACGACGATCTGCTGAACGGGCTCCGCCACGGCGAAATCGACCTGATGCTGGGCGCCCTGCGCGATCCACCTCCGGCCGAGGACGTTGTACAGACACCGCTATTCGACGACCGGCTGGGCATTTTCTGCCACCCCGGCCATCCGTTGGCAGGGCGCGACAATATCCCGTTGGACGAATTGATCCAGTACCCGTGGATCCTGCCGCGAAAGGGGACGCCGACCCGCGACCAGGCCAGCGCCTTCTTCCGCGCCAACGGATTGTCGGACCCGACACGGGTGATCGAAACAAGCGCCATCATCCTGGTCCGCAGCCTGCTGGAAAGCGGCGGCCGGCTGACGATGATTTCGCAGACCCAGGTCAGCGACGAGGTCAAGCTCGGGGTGATGCTGCCGCTTCCGATTGAGATCGGCGATACCCCGCGACCGATCGGCATCACCCAGCGGACCGACTGGCAGCCCACCCAGATGCAGGAACGGTTCCTGCAGGTGCTGCGGCAGGTTTCGCAAACTCTGGATTGAAACGCGCAGGAGCCGTCGGCTTAATGCGGCTTGGGGGCCTGCCGTTCGATTTCCTCGAACGCTTCCTCGATATCCTCGGGATCCTCCGACGGGATCGCGTATTTACCGCTCATCCAGCGGCCCAGATCGATATCGGCGCAGCGCTTGGAACAGAAAGGGCGGAATTTCGGATCGGTTTTTTCCGAACAGATCGGGCAGCTCATTTCAAAAGCTCCGTCAGGGGCAGGCGGTCGCGTTTGCGCTGCAGTTCGTAATGCCCCAACGGCGTCCATCCGGCCAGCACCGTTTCGATCGGGTCTGCCTTGAAGGCCGCGCGCAGCGACATTTCGAAAGTGCGGCGATCCTTTTTCGGCATCGGCGCCAGGTCCAGCGTGATCTGGCCACCAAGCCCGCGCAGCCGAAGCTGGCGCGGCAGGTCCTTCGCAGCTGCGATATTGGCCTTCATCCCCGCCGCCGGCGAGGTGTCATTGCCGGTATTCACATCCACCGCCACCAGCGCCCGGGTCGGTTCGACATACATGAAGGCCCCGCCGGTCAGCTTGACCAGCGGCTGACTCGCGTCATCGAGCATGTCCAGAACGCCGTGCCGTTCGAACCCGCCCGGTTCGGTCACGATATCGGCCGGGTCGATCCATTCCCGCCAGGCGGTCTGATGCGGCCCGTCGCCTTCGGTCAGCGCTTCCGGTTCGCCGTCGCGGTCAGCGACAATGCTCAGCGCCAGGTCGGCCATGTCGGCGATATCCTCGGCGATCTCCCCGGCTTCGCCCTCGGCGCAGGACGACCGCAGGATCAGCCCCATGTCGCTGTCGCCCATCACTTCGCGCGCGATGCCCAGCAGCATGTCGCGGATATCGTCATCCTTGATCCGACGGCTGATGTTCAGCCCCGGCGCGTCGGGCGTGACGATCGCATAGCGGCTTTTGAACAGGAGCTTCTGGGTGACCGGCAACGCCTTGCCGTCCTCGGCATGGCCGGTGACCTGCACCAGCATCCGGTCGCCCGGCGCGATCCCCTTGACCTGACGCAGGAAGGCCTTGCCGTCGGGGGTTTTCACGAACAAGCCGCCCTGCCCCTTCATCGGCCGTTCGGCGACGGCGCGATAGATGGTGCCGACGCGCGGCTGATCGGAATCGATCAGGATGTCCTCGAGCTTGCCATCGACGATCAGGGCCGCGGCTTCGCGCCCGTCCAGATGGTCGAGGATGATCTGACGGCCTTTCATGCCTGCCTCCATAGCGGGTATTCCGCAGCCTGCAGCAACCCCGCGGTTTCGGTCAACGGCAGCCCCACCACGGCGGTGAAGGATCCCGAAATCCACGGGATCAGCGCCCCGGCCGGCCCCTGGATGCCATACCCGCCCGCCTTGCCCTGCCAATCGTTGGTGGCAAGATACGCGTTCAGTTCCTCGTCGGACAGGTTCTTCATCCGCACCGTGGTGACCACGTCCTTTTCCCAGACATTGTCGCCCCGGCGCACCGCCACGGCGGTGATCACCCGGTGCCGCCGCCCGGACATGGCCAGCAGGAATTCAGCCGCTTCGCCGGCATTTTCCGGCTTGCCCAGGATACGACGGCCCAAGGCGACGGTGGTATCGGCGCAGAGCACGATATCGTCCGCGTCGGCCTGCACCGCGCGCACCTTTTCAATCGCCATGCGGGCGCAATAGGGACGCGGAAGTTCGTTTTTCAGGGGTGTTTCATCAATATCGGGCGGGCGGACATCATCCGCCACAACCCCGATTTGCGCCAGCAGCTCCTTGCGCCGCGGGCTGCCCGATCCGAGGATCAGACGCACTTACTTGAAGCGATAGTTGATCCGACCCTTGGTCAGATCGTAGGGGGTCATTTCAACCTGAACCCGGTCGCCAGCCAGAACCCGGATGCGGTTTTTGCGCATCTTACCTGCCGTATGTGCGATGATTTCATGGCCATTCTCAAGCTCGACCCGAAACGTCGCATTAGGCAGGAGTTCCTTCACGACACCGGGAAATTCGAGCATTTCTTCCTTGGCCATGTTATCTCCTTGCTTTTTCGCCCCACCCTTTGAGGGACGCGCGTTAAATGGGCCCATTTTGACATATTTTCAAGCCCAAATCGCCATCACAACAAGGCGAGCGCAGGTTTTCCGGCGCGATCGTGCTGATCGTTCCAATGGGTTTTGTTCAGCACATGGCCATCGGCGCGCACCTTGTGAATGTTTTCCAGATCGATCTCGGCATAGGTCCAGCCCGGGCTTCCCAGGGTGCCCTCGGCGATCACGCCGGTGGGCGGAAAGCCCATGTCGGGCGGTCCGAAAACACCGCCCATGCCGGTGTTTTCCTCCACCGCGTAGATATCGGGACGGTCGCCCACCAGCGACGCCATCACCGTCACGCATTGCCCTTCCAGCGCGCGCGCCATCGCACCGATCCGCACCCGCCAATAGCCTTCCGTCGCCTCGGTGGCCGAAGGCACGAGGATCAGCTCCGCCCCCGCCTCGGTCAGCGCGCGGCCCAACAGCGGAAATTCGCTGTCATAACAGATCAGCACCCCGATCCGGCCCAGAGCGGTTTCGAAGATCTTCAGCGCACCGCCCCCAGCAACGCCCCAGTCTTCGCGTTCGAACCGGGTCATGATCTGCTTGTCCTGATGGTCGATATCGCCGGACGGCGCGAAAAACGGCGCCCGGTTCACCACCTTGCCGCCATCCTCGACCGGGGCCGAACCGCCGAGGATATAAACCCCGAATTCCCGCGCCAGCCGCGCCAGCACGGTATTGGACCGCCCCACCAGTTCGGACACCGCCCGGATCGACCCGGCCAGATCGGCAGCCACCTCGGTCCCGGCAAGCGAAGCCAATTCCATCGCCGCATATTCCGGAAACACCAGCAGATCGGCCCCCTGCCCCGCGGCCTCGGACACCCAGGCCCGCATTTTGTCCTCGTAGCCCGACCAGTCGTGAAACCAGTCCAACGGATAAGCTGCTGTTGCCACTTTCACGATGGATCCCTTCTTCATTTCAAATTCACCCGCACCGGCATCGCTTCAACGCTCCAACCCACGCATCCAGAATTGCAGGGGCTTTTCGGTCTGCACGCTGTCGCCCACGTCCTTCCAGCGAAACCGCGCCACCACCCCGGGCAGCTTTGCGTATCCGCGCTTGGACCAGAAATCGTCCAGGGGCCGATAATTCTCCGGGCGCATCGGATGATTTCCCGGTCGCATTACCGCGCAGAAGGCGGTTTTCGTGCGCCCCAGGTTCCGCGCATGGTCTTCGCGCAGATCGAAAAAACGGTGTCCGATCCCGCGCCCGCGATACCCCGGCAGCAGCACCGATTCGGCGCAGTAGAAAACATTTTCCAACCGCTCGTCCGTACCCGCGAAGGCTGCTGCGAAATCATCGGCATGGTCTTCCATCGGGGTGCCGGTCGCCGCGCCGACCAGCCGGTCACCGTCGAAAGACCCCACCACCACCGCACCCTCGCTGTCACGGTAGCTTTGCATGTAGCGTTTTTCGTAATCCAGATCGCCGTCGTAGAGATACGGCCAGTCACGGAACACCGCGATCCTGAGCCGCGCGACATCCTCCAGCGCCGCCTCGAGCGCGCTGCCGGTGAGAACCTCAACCCGGATCATCGCAATATCTGCCGGTTACGCCCCGCCGGCCCGGAAAAGATGGACATTGGAAATACCTTTAACATTTTCCCGCAAAAGAAAAGCCCAAAGGTACGGATGCGGGACGGGCATCCGTTTCCACGGCGCGAACCGTTTCCCCGCGTCACGGCTAGGGGAAGGCGTTCACACCTCTTGGCGCGGCTCGCCCCAGCGGGCGATCAGCTGCTCGACGATCTGGTCGCGGCTTATGCGATAGGCTTCGAGCTTGTTCTCGCGGGTTTCGCCCTGGCCGCTGGGATCGAAGATCGGCCAATAGTCGACCTCAAGATGGTAGATCCGGGTCAGTTCCTCGGCCTGGAGCTTGCTGGCCGGGGTCAGCGCCACGATCAGGTCGAAGGAGGACAGGTCTTCGCCATATTCCTTCAACTCGTCGAAACCGCGCGCCTTGTGGCGCGACAGCTCCACCCCGATTTCCTGGCACACGGCAATCGCGAAACCGTCGATTTCCATGTCGCCCTTGACACCCACCGACTGCACATAGGTGCCGGAGCCGTAGAATTTCTTCATGATTCCCTCCGCCATCGGCGAGCGGACGGAGTTGTGGTCGCAACAGAACAGGACCGATTGTGGCAGGGGATCGACCACGCCTCAGCCTCCGAAATGCAGCACGCAGATCAGCGTGAACAGGCGCCGCGCGGTGTCGCTGTCGACCACGGCCTTGCCTTCCAGCCGGTCCTGCAGAATGCGGGCGCCTTCGTTGTGGATGCCGCGCCGGGCCATGTCGATGGTTTCGATCTGGCTCGGCGGCATGTTTTTCACCGCGTCATAATAACTTTCGCAGATCGCCCAGTAATCCTTGACCACCTGACGGAACGGCGACAGCGACAGATGGAATTCCGCCGCCTTCTGCGCATCCTCGGTGACGATGTCGAACACCAGCCGTTTTTCCTTGATCGACAGCCCGACCCGATAGGGCCCGTCGGGTATCACCCGATCGTCGCGCTTGGGCAGATCGAAGCTGTTGTCTTCCAGCAGATCGAACATCGCCACCTTGCGCTCCTGCTCGATCTCGGGCGTCGGCGGCGGCAGGTTGCGGTCATCCAGTTCGATGTGACTGATACGGGACATGGGTTCAATCTCGCTGTGCTTTTGACAAAACCCTGTTAGCCTGCGACCTCTTCCGGCGCAATACGCAGGCAAGATACGTGGCGGCACAGAGCACCGCCGGCCCCGCGGGGACAAGCCACGGCCGTTTGGGATTGTTGCGCAGCCCCCGCCCACCCTGATGGACAAGCTGAAGGGGGAGCCCCCTCAGTCCTCGTTCAATTGATCGAGCCGCGCCCGCACCGACAGCCCATGCGCCTGCAGGCTTTCCGAAATCGCCAGCGTTTCGGCGGCCGGGCCGATGGCGCGCAGCGCCGCGGGCGTCATCTTGGCCAGCGTGGTGCGCTTGAGGAAATCCATCACCGATAGACCCGAGGAGAACCGCGCCGAGCGCGCGGTGGGCAGCACGTGATTGGGGCCGCCGACGTAATCTCCGATCGCTTCGGGGGTCCAGCCGCCGAGGAAAATCGCCCCCGCATGGGTGATCTTCTCGGCCAAAGCATCGGGATCGGCGACGCAAAGCTCCAGGTGTTCCGGCGCCACCCGGTTCGACAGCTCCGCGGCCCGGTCGAGGTCATCCACCACGATCACCGTGCCGAAATCGCGCCAGCTCGCCCCGGCAATGGCGCGCCGTTCCAGCGTTTCGAGGTTGCGCTCCACCGCCGCGATCACCGCCTTGGCGAAATCCGCGCTGTCGGTGATCAGGATCGATTGCGCGCTTTCGTCATGTTCGGCCTGGCTCAGCAGATCCAGCGCGACCCAGTCGGGATTGGCATCGCCATCGGCGATGACGAGGATTTCCGACGGACCGGCGATCATGTCGATGCCCACCTTGCCGAACACCCGCCGCTTGGCGGCAGCAACGAAAGCGTTGCCCGGCCCGGTGATCTTGTCCACCGGCTGCACGGTTTCGGTGCCATAGGCCAGCGCCGCCACTGCCTGCGCCCCGCCGATGCGGTAAATCTCGTCCACGCCGGCGATCTGTGCCGCCAGCAGTACCAGCGGATTGGCCACCCCGTCCGGGGTCGGCACCACGATGGCAAGCCGCTCCACCCCGGCCACCTTGGCCGGGATCGCGTTCATCAGAACCGAGGACGGGTAAGAGGCCAGCCCGCCCGGCACGTAAAGCCCCGCCGCCGACACCGGCGTCCAGCGCCAGCCCAGCCCGGCGCCAGCCTCGTCGGTCCAGTAGGCATCCTCGGGCAGCTGCTTTTCGTGATAGGCGCGGATGCGCGCGGCGGCCAGTTCCAGCGCCTCACGTTCGGGCCCGGGCACTTGGGCCACGAGGTCCGCGATCTCGTCTTGCGAAAAGCGCAAAGTCTGAGGGGTCAATTCCAGCCGGTCGAACTTCGCCGTCAGCTCGATCAGCGCCGCGTCGCCGCGCGCGCGCACATCGGCGATGATGCCGGCCACGACATCGTCCACATCAGGGCTGTCCTCGCGCTTGGCGCCCAGAAGCGCGGTGAAGGCGGTTTCGAAATCGGCGTCGGTTGCGTTCAGGAATACAGGCATGGTCCCTCCGGGTGATTGCCCCGACATACAAGCCCCGCGCGCCAGCCTCAAGCATTCCTGTGGCGGGAAATGAGGGGCGCTGCCCCTCTTGGCCCAAGGGCCAATTCACCCCGGGATATTTTCAAAAAGGAGAAGCATAGAGGGCAACAATCCTTCTCCTTTTTCCAAATATCCCCGCCGGAGGCATCCCCGAGCGAATTTGGCGCAGGCAAATTCGCGAGATATCAAGCGCGCGCTGAAAGCGCGCACGATCAGGTCACGCCTCGTCTGGATGTCCCGGTGCCTTGCCCGAGGGTGCGCGATAGGGGCGGGTGACGTCCTTCAGAACCGCTTCCAGCGCCTCCACCTGCAGCCGGATCGCGCCGTCGCCGGCAAGCGTCAGCTCCACCGTGCCGCCCGGCGCCTCGCCCGGCTGCCAGTCGAGCGCCAACAGCGACAGGACCATGTCCTTGTCGCCGCGCTCGATGCCTTGCGAGGCAACCTTTGCGACATTTTCAAAGACCAGCAGCGATTGCACCCGCTCGGCGCCGTGGCGGTCGCGGCCACGGTCTTCCCAGCGGAACCGGTTGAGCAGCAGCGCAAAGCGCCTCTCGCCCGGGCGCCATGTCATTTCGCCGGCCGGGAACACCGCATCCTGCACCAGCGCCGAGATCACCCGCAGGTCATCCGGTTCCAGCGCGCCGAGATTCAGAGGCGTCTCGCGCCCGTCTTCGAACCGTGCGTCTTCGCTCATTCCGCGTTCACCCGTTCTATCCGCGCGCCGATATTGCGCAGTTTTTCCTCGACCCGTTCATAGCCGCGATCCAGGTGATAGACCCGGTTCACGATGGTTTCGCCTTCCGCCGCCAGCCCGGCGAGGATCAGTGAAACGGAGGCGCGCAGGTCGGTCGCCATCACCGGCGCACCCTTGAGTTTTTCCACCCCCGTCACCGTCGCGGTGCCGCCGTGGACCTCGATTTCGGCCCCCATGCGCATCAGTTCGGGCGCATGCATGAAGCGATTCTCGAAGATGCGTTCTTCCAGCACCGAGGTGCCCTCGGCGGTGCACATCAGCGCCATCATCTGCGCCTGCAGGTCGGTGGGGAAGCCCGGGAAGGGTTCGGTCACCACGTCTACCGCGCGCACCCGGCCGTTCTTGCGCGCCACCTTAAGACCGCTGTCGGTTTCTTCCACCGAAATACCCGCCGCGTCGAGTTTTTCGCAGAAGGCGCCGACCAGATCGATTCGACCGCCCAAAAGCTCCACTTCGCCGCCGCAGATCGCCGGGGCCAGCATGTAGGTGCCCAGTTCGATCCGGTCGGTCACCACCGGGTGGGTGGCGCCGCTCAGACGGTCAACGCCTTGAATGGTGATGGTCGAGGTTCCTTCGCCCTCGATCTGCGCCCCCATCTTGCGCAGGCAATGCACCAGGTCGACGATTTCCGGTTCCCGCGCGGCGTTTTTCAGGACCGTGGTGCCCTTGGCCAGCGTCGCCGCCATCACCACGTTTTCGGTCGCGCCGACCGAGGCGAAACGCAACTCGTGCACCGCGCCTTTCAGCCCGCCCGGCGCCTTGGCGTGCAGGTAGCCGTCTTTCAGCTCGATCTCCGCACCCATCGCCTCGAGCGCCGTAATGTGCAGATCCATCGGCCGCGCGCCGATGGCGCAACCGCCGGGCAGCGACACCTCGGCATGGTGTTCGCGCGCCAGAAGCGGCCCCAGCACGAGGTTGGAGGCGCGCATCTTGCGCACGATGTCGTATTCGGCCCGGGTGGTGCTGAGGTTGTGGCTCGACATCGCCTGCACCTGGCCGTCCTGCATGCTGGTCACCTCGGCGCCCAGCGATTGCAGCAGTTCGGTCATCGTCTTGATGTCACTCAACCGCGGCGCATTCGTCAGCGTCAGCGGTTCTTCGCTGAGCAGCGTCGCCGGCATCAGCGTCAGGCATGCGTTCTTGGCCCCGGCGATCGGGATCTGCCCCTTCAGGGGGCCGTTGCCCGTCACGATAATCGAATCCATCAGTCCTGCCCCTTGTCGTTGTTGTCCGGCCCGTCCGCTGGCCCGCCTGCCGCCCGGGCGCGCGCCTGCGCCTTGCGTTTGGCCATATTGGCCTTCAGCGCGGCCTTCAACCGATCCTCGCGCGGGTCGGTCTTTTTCGGTTGTTTTTTGCCGTGATACTTCTGCTCCATGGCACTGTCTTACATTAGGGCGAAAAAACCGTCCAGATAACGCTTGCACCCGGAATCATTTAGGGCTAATCAGCGCCCCACGGTCGGACAGGACATGTTCCAGCGACCGGAAAACGGCGCTGCTGTAGCTCAGTGGTAGAGCACTCCCTTGGTAAGGGAGAGGTCGACAGTTCAATCCTGTCCAGCAGCACCATCACCACCTCCACAACATACTGAAGAAGGCGCAAGTTCTTCTTTTTGACGCCATTCAACGGCCCAAACGTCCACCTTTCAAAGCCCAGAAAGGTTGCCAATCCCGCGTCATATCCATCGGGCGGTGCGCTCGACCGCCAGAGCCTGGAGGAGCTGACGTTTCCTCTTGCCCGAACCGAGCTGGACCGGCTGTCAGGGAATCTTTTTTCACACGCGCGCACCGCGTCGGGGAATCGCCGACACGATGCGATATCGCTGTCAGCGAATTGTCGCCGTACACCCTTCAAATTCAGTTCGACGACGGCCGGTTGCCGGCCGTTTCCCACCCCTTGCGAAGCTCTGCGCCATCGCCGCGGCATCCGCGGCCCGTGCATCGCATGAGCCAAATACCCTCGATCGTCGCAGCAGCGATCCGGGACCGGGCACCGGTTGAGCCCCCCAACCGCAGAACGAATCCATTTGTCCGCTCAAAATCTCTCGGACCGAGCAGCAGTTCCCTATCGACCTAATTCGTTCACACGGTTTCAGCAGCCATCGTCTTCGTTCGGGAAGCTGACGGAGTTTTCAAGTGCGGCATCACTGGGCTTCACTGCGAGAGCGGAAATCTCGCTTTCGATGGCCTCAAAGCTTTTGGCGTCGTCAATGCTCCAGATCTGGTTCATTGCTTCATCGCAAGGGGTTGTGGTGCCGGCAATTGAAGCGCCGACCATCAGCACCGATGTGATGACCGTGATTGCAAGAGTTTGGATGGTTTTCCGATTGCCTGTCATCTTGACGATCCTTTCGTGTGTCGTTGGACCATGGGCAAGGTCATCATACCACGGAAAGGCCCTGAATTGGGGCGCGCTGAGAATCGGACCCTGTCCATCAGCGATCTTCAGCCCCCTCCCATCGCCCGCAAGAGCTGACCTTGATCGGAGGTGAAGCGGCAGACCACGCCCATTCAGAGCGGCCAGAGCATCGGCACCAGCAGCAGAACGATCGCCACCGACACCGCCGTCAACGGCACTCCGGCAAGGATGAAATCGCGCAACCGGTAATGGCCCTTGCCGTAAACCAGCAAAAGTGCCGGTTCGAGCGGCGCGATGAAGGACAGCGAGGCCGACAGGGTGACGATCACCGCCAGGGGACGCGGATCGACACCCAACCCGGAGGCGATCGCGACCGCGACGGGCAACACGGTCAGCGCGGCGGCCGCATTCGACAAGGCCTGGGTCAGCAGGATCGTCAGCAGCGACAACATGATCAGCACCGCGGTCTGCCCCAGCGGCGCGACATAATGTAGGATGCCTTCGGCCAACCAATCCGCAGCCCCGGTCTGCAGCATGGCAAGCCCAAGCCCCGACATGCCGCCAATCAGGATCAGGATATGCCAGGACACCTTGGAAAAAGCATCGCGCAGGGTGAACCGCCCGGCCAGCACCAGAGCCATCACCGCGCTGAGCAACGCTACCCCCATCGGCAGCAGCCCGAGCGACGACACCGCGATCGCGGCAAACAGCGCGCTGAGCGTATACCAGCCTTCCCTGCGGCTGGGCGCGACCGGTTCGGATCGCCCCGACAGATAGATATCGACGTCGTCATCGACCCGTTCCATACCTT
Source organism: Thalassovita aquimarina (assembly GCF_018219815.1). GTDB lineage: Bacteria > Pseudomonadota > Alphaproteobacteria > Rhodobacterales > Rhodobacteraceae > Thalassobius > Thalassobius aquimarinus. Next base: position 48,480 of record NZ_JADMKU010000022.1, on the reverse strand, counting down.
CCCTGTTGCCGGCCAGGAACAGGATGTCGCCCGCGCGCAGCCGCATCAGGCCAACCCGGGCAACACGCTCGTAACCTGCGCGCCGCACCCCGACCACCGACACATCCGGGGCCAGCCGGCGCCGCATCCCAGCCACAGACAGGCCGGTCCAGCGCGATCCCGGCAGCAGGATCGCCTCGGCGGTGATCTCGGCCGGGGCATCCTCGGCCACCCCGTCGAGATGGAACCGGTCATCCGCGGCCAGCCGCGCCAGGGCGGAAGCGGCGGCATGCACCAGGATATGATCACCTGCGTGCACCTTGCGGCGGCCATGCGGTGCGACCCGCCCCTCTTCAGTGTCGATGGCCAGAGGCGTTGCCCCCAGATCGGGAAGCCCGAGGTCGCCAAGCGCCGTTTCGGCCACCTTGGATCCCTCCACGACGATCAGGTCGGCCAGGAACAGGTCTTCGCGTATTTCGCGGTCGCTGCCGCGTTCGCGTTCGGGGATGAAATGATTGCCCAGCAACACCACGGTGACGATACCGGCAGCGGTCACCGCGATCCCGACCCAGAAGAATTCGAACAGGTGGAACGGTTCCAGCCCCATCCGCGTGATCACCCCGTTCGCCGCGATGTTGGCCGAGGTACCGATCAGCGTCGCGCAGCCCCCCATCATCGAGGCAAAGGCCATCGGCATCATGAACCGCCCCGGGCTGACCTTGGCCTTATCCGCCGCGTCACTGGCGATAGGCATCATCACGGCGGTGGTGCTGGTATTGCTGAACACCATCGACAACGCCGCCGAACTGGCCATCAGCCGTGCCACGATCGCCGCCGGTGAGCGCCCTTTGCGACCGGCCAGCCACGACGATAGCCCATGCATCGCACCCGATTCCGACAACCGCCGCGACAGGATCATCACGCAGGCAAGCACCACGATCGCTTCGCTGGCGAAGCCCCGGAACGCTTCCTCGGCGGTCATGACACCACTGCCCGCCAGCATCAGGACAAGACCCAGAGAGGTGACTTCCGGCGGCACCAGTTCGGTCACCAGCAACACCGCCGCGGCGACGAAAAGCAGAAGAACGAAAGCGATTTCAACTGTCACGATGCGCGCCTCACCTGCCCGGGTTTCCCCCCCATGGTGCGGATTGGCGCGGAATTGTCCATGACCTCTTCGATGTCATGGCACGGAAAGGCTCCCCGCCCCCTGGCGGACCTTTTCAATCCCGCAGGCGCTGCTAGGGTGCCGTCATGAGTTTGAAATCTTCCGCCATCGCGCTTGGACTTCTGTTGCTGATCCTGCCGGTTGTCATGCCAGTTCCGACCGGCATGCCCGCCGCGGCCTGGCTGGCTGCGGGGCTGGCCCTGACCATGGCGGCGTGGTGGCTGAGCGAGGCCCTGCCCCTGGCGGCGACGGCGCTGCTGCCGCTGGCCGTGGCGCCGCTTCTGGGCATTTCGGGAATCGCCGAGGTGGCAAGCCATTACAGCCATCCGCTGATCATCCTGTTTCTCGGCGGTTTCCTTCTGGCCCGGGCGATCGAACGCTGCGGATTGCACCGGCGCCTGGCCGCGACGCTGCTCGGCGCCGCCGGCAAGCGCCCGACGCATATCCTCGCCGCGGTGATGGCGACCACCGCCTTTCTCAGCCTTTGGATCAGCAACACCGCCTCGACCATGGTGATCGCGCCGATCGCCGCCGCGATCGCCGCGTCGCAACCCGACCGGCCCCAATTCGGCACCGCGCTGATGCTGGGCGTGGCCTTCGCCGCCACCATCGGCGGGATGGGGTCGTTGATCGGAACGCCGCCGAACGCGATCTTCGCCGCCCATGTCAGCACCGCCTACGGAATCGAGATCGGGTTTGCGCAGTGGGCGGCGATCGGGATTCCGGTGGCGCTGGTGCTGTTGGGGATCACGTGGCTGGTGCTGTCGCGTCTCAGCCCGGGACTGCGCGCCGACGAACTGAACCTGTCCTTCGGCAACCAGGCGGCCCCGATGAGCGTGGCGGAAAGGCGCGTCGCGGTGATCGCGGCGCTGACGGCGCTGGCGTGGATCACGCGCCCCCTGCTGGATTGGCTGTTTCCGGCGCTGATGCTGTCGGATGCGGGCATCGCCATGCTGGCGGCGATGGCGCTTTTCATCACCCCCGACGGCGATAACGGCAGGCTGCTTGACTGGGACACGGCTGCCGGGCTCCGCTGGGACGTGCTGATCCTGTTCGGTGGCGGACTGGCGCTGGCCGGAATACTGGACCAGACCGGGCTGGCCGGATGGATCGGCGGAAAAATCGACACGCTTGGCCACCTGCCCGAAATCCTGCTGCTGTTTGTGATCGCCGCGCTGATCGTCTATATTGGCGAACTCGCCAGCAATACCGCGATGGCAGCCATTTTCCTGCCCATCGCCGGGGCGGCAGCCGCAACGTTGCAGGTCGATCCGGTGATTTTCATGCTGCCGGTGGCGCTGTCCGCCTCGATTGGTTTCATGCTGCCGGTCGCCACCCCGCCCAACGCGATCGTGTTCAGCAATCCGTCGGTCACGCGCGGCGACATGCTGCGCGCAGGCGCCCTGCTTGACGTGATCGGGATCGGGATTGCGGTCGCCGCGGGGGCCCTTCTGGCCCCGGTGTTCTTCGGCTGAGAAGCCTCAGCCCGTCGTCGTCGCCCGGTGGATGTCACCGGTGTCGAGCACCGGCGAGGCATCGATATCCTCGGCATCGAGCATCGAGGCAACCCGTTCCAGAGACGCGACAAGCATCGCCTGCTCCCAGTCCTCCATCGCGGAAAACTTGCGAACGAACCGCTGCTGCAGCGGATCGGGCGCGTCGGATAATGTCTGGCGCCCGGTTTCGGTCAGCACGATATTGGTCTGCCGTCGGTCGACCGAGGATTTTTCCCGGCTGACCAGCCCCTGCTTAACCAGCTTGTCGACCAGCGACGTCACCGTGGCCTGCGACACGCGCATGCGCGTCGAAATTTCCTTGGCGGTGGTCTGCCCCTTCTCCGCAACGATCTGCAACACCCGAAACTGAACCGCGGTCACGCCCGAGGACTGGGCCAATTCGCGCCCAAACAATTCCGTCGCCCGCAAGATGCGACGAAGTGCAATCAGACTGACGTCAACGCGATCCATGAAATTCCTCAAGTACAGAACTTGGAAAGGATATGGAGTGTTTCTTCGCATATCAACACAATAATAATTTAGACAACCAAAGCAATACCTGTGTGAAAAATCGCATTATCACTAACAAAAATAGGCATTTTGAGGTATTTTTGCTTAGACTGTTGAAGTTTTTACTTCGCAGTGTTATTTAGTCTCTCGAAGCAATCAAGGAGGCAGCTCGAACAATGCGACACACACGGGGACTAGAAGGCAAAGCACTACCGAATCTCCGTGAGCCCAGCGCCGAGGACGGCGCAGATATCTGGGAGCTTGTGCGCAGCTGCAAACCGCTCGACGAAAACTCTATGTATTGCAATCTGATCCAGTGCGATCACTTCCGCGAAACCTGCGTGGTGGCCGAACTGGACGGTGAAGTCGTTGGCTGGATTTCCGCCTACATCCTTCCCTATGACCCCGAGACGCTGTTCGTCTGGCAGGTCGCCGTAGCCGAAAAGGCGCGCGGGATGGGATTGGGCAACGCGATGCTGCAAAGCATCCTCGGCCGTGATGCCTGCGACGGCGTCCGCCGGGTTCAGACCACGATCACCAGCGACAATGACGCGTCCTGGTCGCTGTTCCGCAAATTCGCGCGCGTCAAGGATGCGGATATCGAATCGCAGCCTTACTTCACCCAGGCTCTGCACTTCCGTGATCGCCATGCGACTGAAAACATGGTCACGATCACGCTGAAACAGCAGATGCGCGCCGCTGCCTGAGCATGTGGCGTCAGCCTGCCCTCACCTTTCCCATAACGTTACCCGAAGGAAGTCATATGTTGACGTCTCCGTCCGACCCCACTGTATTTCAACGCCGCGAATCCGAGGCGCGGTCCTACTGCCGCGGCTTCGATGCCGTGTTTGCGCAGGCGGCCGGTTCCGAACTGATCGACGCCGAGGGCAACCGCTACATCGATTTCCTGGCCGGCTGTTCGTCGCTGAACTACGGCCATAACGATCCCGACATGAAAACCGCGCTGATCGAGCATATCAGCGGCGACGGGATCGCCCACGGCCTGGACCTGCATACAGAGGTCAAGGCACGGTTCCTGAGCGCGTTCGAGACCCACATCCTGAAGCCGCGCAACATGGATCACCGCCTGATGTTCACCGGCCCGACCGGCGCCAACGCCGTCGAGGCGGCGATCAAGCTGGCGCGCAAGGTGACCGGCCGAACCAACGTGATCAGCTTCACCAACGGCTTCCACGGCGTCACGCTGGGGGCTCTTGCCGCGACCGGCAACAGCTATCACCGGGGCGGCGCCGGCATTCCGCTGAGCGGCGTGGCCCGGATGCCCTATGACGGCTACATGGGATCCAAGGTGGACACCGCCGACCTGCTGGAAAAGATGCTGAGCGACCCGTCCTCGGGCATAGACGCACCCGCCGCGATCATTTTCGAAACGGTGCAAGGCGAAGGCGGCCTGAACGCCGCGAGCCCCGAATGGGTTCGCAAGGTGGCCGCGATCGCCAAGGCACACGGCGCGCTGCTGATCATCGACGACGTGCAGGCCGGTTGCGGCCGTGCCGGCAGCTTCTTTTCGTTCGAAGACTTCGGCGTTGTTCCGGATATCGTGACGATGGCGAAATCGATCTCGGGCTTCGGCCTGCCGATGGCGCTGATGCTGGTGCGCCCCGAACACGACAAGTTCGGCCCGGCCGAACATAACGGCACCTTCCGCGGCAACACCCATGCCTTCGTCACCGCCCGGATCTCGATCGAAAAATTCTGGGCCGACGAAACCTTCCAGGACCAGTTGGCGCAGAAGGAACGGATCATCCTGTCGGGACTGGCTGCCATTTCCGAAATGGTGCCGGGCGCGCGGCTGAAGGGCCGTGGCCTGATGCGCGGCGTCGATGTCGGATCGGGCGATCTGGCCGCCGCAATCTGCGCGCGTGCCTTCGACAACGGGCTGATCATCGAAACCTCGGGTCCCAATGACGAGGTAGTCAAGATCCTGGCCCCCCTCACCACTCCCGACACCGTGCTGCGCAAGGGGCTGAACATCCTGATGGATGCCGTGCGCGACACCACCACAGACATGAAATTCGCAGCGGAGTAACGCACATGATCGTCAGAGACTTCAACAAGATCATCCAGGATGAACGCGACCGCGTCGTATCGGATGCGCAGTGGACCAGCGTTCGGATGCTGCTGGCCGATGACGGGATGGGCTTTTCCTTCCACATCACCTTCCTGCAGGAAGGGTCGGAACACACGTTCGAATACAAGAACCATTTCGAAAGCGTTTACTGCATGCAGGGCAAGGGATCGATCACCGATCTGGCCACCGGCGAAACACACAAGATCGAACCGGGCGTCATGTATGCGCTGAACGAACACGACCGCCACATCCTGCGCGCCGAGGAAGAACTGGTAATGGCCTGCGTCTTCAATCCCCCGGTCACCGGCACCGAGGTGCACCGTGAAGACGGGTCCTACGCCCCGGCGGAGGAACTGGCGGAGTAATCCGGAGTTATCCCATGACCCATACAGTTGAAAAAATCGGCGGCACGTCCATGTCCCGACTGGACGCGCTGCGCGACACGCTGTTCATCGGCGACCGCGACGACGATACGCTTTATGGCCGTATCTTCGTGGTGTCGGCCTTTGGCGGCATCACCAACCTGCTTCTGGAACACAAGAAGACGGGCGAAGCCGGGGTCTACGCGCTGTTTGCCAACGCCGATTCCGATCACGGCTGGCACGAAGCGCTGGACCGGGTGTCGGCGGCGATGATCCAGGCGCATGACGCGGTTCTGGATCACGACGCCGATCGCGAACAGGCCGCGCAATTCGTGCAGGAACGGATCGAAGGCGCGCGCAACTGCCTGATCGACCTGCAGCGCCTGTGTTCCTACGGCCACTTCCGGCTGGCCGAACACATGCTGCAGATCCGCGAATTGCTGTCCGGCCTGGGCGAAGCGCATTCGGCGATGACCACCACGCTGATTCTGCAACGCCACGGCGTCAACGCGCGGCTGGTCGACCTGTCGGGCTGGCGCGACGACGGCGACGTGACGCTGGACGAACGGATCAACGCGGCGATGGAGGGCATCGACCCGATGACCGAAATGCCCATCGTCACCGGCTATGCCCAGTGCGCGGAAGGTTTGATGCGCGAATACGACCGCGGCTATTCCGAAGTGACCTTTTCGCGGCTTGCGGCGCTGACCGGCGCGCGCGAAGCGATCATTCACAAGGAATTCCACCTGTCCTCGGCCGACCCGAACCTCGTGGGCCAGGAAAACGTGCGCAAACTGGGCCGGACCAATTACGACGTGGCCGACCAGCTGTCGAACATGGGGATGGAGGCGATCCACCCCAAGGCGGCGAAAACGCTGCGCCAGGCCGAGGTGCCCCTGCGCGTCACCAACGCGTTCGAACCGGGCGATCCGGGCACGCTGATCGACGATCAGCCGGCGGATGCCGCCGCGGTGGAAATCGTCACCGGGCTCGACATCATCGCGCTGGAGCTGTTCGAACAGGACATGGTGGGCGTCAAAGGTTACGACGCCGCGATCCTCGACGTGCTGACACGCCACGATGTGCGCATCGTGTCGAAAGTGTCGAACGCCAACACGATCACCCATTACCTCGACACCTCTCTGAAGGCGATGCGGCGGGTCGAAAAGGATCTGGCTGCGCGTTATCCGCAGGCCTTGATCACCAGCCGCAAGCTTGCGCTGGCCTCGGTCATCGGTCGCGATCTGAGCGGGCTGTCGGTGCTGACCCGCGGCCTGCAGGCGATTGCCGAAAACAGCATGGAGGCGATCGGAGCCAGCCAGGGACCGCGCAATGTCGACACCCAGTTCATCGTCGAGCGCGACGACCTGAAACCGGTCATCAAGGCGCTGCACGATGTCTTCATCGGCGACGGCAAACAGTCCCTGCGCAGGGCCGCCTGACCGTATCGCCGGTCCTGAACAACTACGAGAAATGGCCTGCGCCCCGGTCCGACCGGGCGCAGGCCGTCCTTTCTGCGCCACGGCGCAGTACCCCCATGTTCAAGACACATGGACGCAATCGCACGAAACCGGGATTGATCCGTCTCCGCTTTCTGCTATCTAATGCACAGCCTGAGGCACGGAAACATCTCATGATTCAGTACTCTTTGAAATGTGCGCAAGACCACCGCTTTGACAGCTGGTTCCAATCGGCCGAAGCCTTCGACAAGCTCAAAGGCGCCGGAATGATCACCTGCAGTATTTGCGGATCGAGCGATGTCGAAAAGGCGATCATGGCGCCGCGGGTCCGCCCCAGCCGCAAGGCCCAGCCCACCGCGGCGCAGGATGGCGACCAGCCGGCACAGCCCCCCAAGCTGAGCGAACCGGCCAGCCCCGCCGAACAGGCGCTGGCCGAAATCAAGCGCAAGATCGAAGAAAACTCCGAATATGTCGGCGATAAATTCGTCAGAGAAGCGCGCGCGATGCATGATGGCGATGCGCCGGAACGGGCGATCTATGGCGAAGCGAAGCTGGAAGAGGCCGAGCAGCTGATCGAAGACGGAGTGCCCGTCACCCCGCTTCCGTTCCGGCCCGGTCGCAAGGCCAACTGATCCCAGGGAAGGATCCTTGAATGCATGTCATCATCACCGGCGCCAATCGCGGGATCGGCCATCAACTGTATCGCAACTACCGCGATCAGGGGCACGACGTGACCGGCACGGCACGCTACGGTGACGATTACCTGCCGCTGGATGTGACGATATCGGACCAGTTTGCCGGACTGACCGCCGCGATGGACGGCAAACCGGCCGACTTGCTGATCTGCAATGCCGGGGTTTACCTCGACAAGGGGCAATCGTTGGCCGACGGTTACCCGCCCGAAATGTGGGCCGACAGTTTCGCCACCAATGTCACCGGCGTGTTCCTGACCATCCAGTCGCTGCTGCCAAACCTGCAGATGACCGACGGTGCCAAGATCGCGATCATTTCGTCGCAGATGGCATCGCACACGCGCGCGCCGGGCGGCAGCTACATCTACCGCGCCTCAAAAGCGGCGGTCCTGAACCTCGGGCGCAACCTGGCCACCGACCTGAAGGGGCTGGATATCGCTGTCGGCATCTACCATCCCGGCTGGGTGCAGACCGACATGGGCGGCGGCGCGGCAGATATCACCATGGAAGAAGCCGCCAGCGGCCTGATGGAGCGGTTTGCCGAACTCGGCCCCGAAACCACCGGCTGTTTCCGCACCTGGGACGGACGCGACCACGCCTATTGAGGCCGTGACGCGGCCTTTTCCCGCGCGCATCCATCATTGACCTTGCTATCTATACGTTAAACCATTAGCGCCACACGCAACTTCATTTGCTAGACACAACCTTATTTAATGGAGGCCGCCATGGCGTGGTCAGAAATCCTTACATTTACCTTGGTCGCTTCTCTCCTGGTGATGTCGCCCGGCCCGAACGGCGTTCTGATCGCAAAGACGGTGCCCAGCTCGGGCAAGGCGGCGGGTTTCGCGAATGTCGCGGGCTTCGTCGCGGCCTTCTACCTGCATGGGGCGCTGGCCATTCTGGGCATCTCGATCATTCTCGTGCAATCGGCGCTGGCTTTCACCATCGTCAAATACCTTGGCGCGGCCTATCTGTGCTGGATCGGGATCAAGGCGCTCATCGCCGCCTATCGCGGCCTCGGAGCGGCCCAGGACATCGCGCCCTCGGCCAAGCCGAAACGGACCCTCGCCCCGGCCTTCGTCGAAGGGTTGCTGACCAACGCGCTGAATCCTAAAGTATCGATGTTCTATCTCGCGGCGTTTCCGCAATTCATCACCATCGGCGAAACCTCGGCCCTGTCGTCCTTCACCCTGGTGTTCATCCATTCGATGATCAACGCGGTTTGGTTCGGGGCGATGGTGCTGCTGTTTTCCAAGCTCGCGGCGGCCGCCCGCAACGAAAAATTCACCCGCTGGCTGAAGGGCGTCACCGGCACGGTCTTCATCGGCTTCGGCGTCAAGCTGGCGACCCTGCGGGCCGCCAGCTGAGTCATCCGCAAACGCCAACCTCAGCCGCGAAACGGGCGCCGGGTTGCTATCGCACCCGGCGCCCTTCCCTTTCTAATCCTCTTGCTCTCGCCCCCCCATTTGCATAAACCCGGCCCGATTAAAGGGACCAAGGACGAACCATGCCCGTTCTCGTGATGAAATTCGGCGGCACCTCCGTCGCCACGCTCGACCGGATCAAACGCGCCGCCAAGCGGGTGGGGCTTGAAGTGGCCAAGGGCTATGACGTGATCGTCATCGTGTCGGCGATGTCCGGCAAGACCAATGAACTGGTCGGGTGGGTCAATGAAACCTCGCCGCTCTACGACGCGCGCGAATACGACGCCGTGGTCAGTTCGGGTGAAAACGTCACCGCCGGCCTGATGGCGCTGACGTTGCAGGAAATGGGCGTGCCGGCGCGCAGCTGGCAGGGCTGGCAGGTGCCGGTGAAAACCACCGATGCCCATGCCAACGCCCGGATCGAGGAGATCCCGCCGGAAAACATCACCGCCAAGTTCGGCGAGGGCATGAAAGTGGCCGTCGTCGCCGGGTTCCAGGGCATCAGCCCCGAGGGCCGCATCACCACGCTGGGCCGGGGCGGATCGGACACCACCGCGGTGGCCTTCGCCGCCGCTTTCGAGGCGGAACGCTGCGATATCTACACGGATGTGGACGGCGTCTATACCACCGACCCGCGGATCAGTTCGAAGGCCCGCAAACTGCACAAGATTTCGTTCGAGGAAATGCTCGAACTGGCCTCGCTCGGCGCGAAGGTCCTGCAAACCCGTTCTGTCGAGTTGGCAATGCGTTACAAGGTCAAGCTGCGCGTGCTGAGTTCGTTCGAGGAACCGTCAGATGAGGCAGGCACGCTTGTCTGCGACGAGGAGGAATCCATGGAAAACCGCCCTGTATCCGGCATCGCCTATTCGCGGGACGAAGCCAAGATGACGCTGATCTCGGTCGCAGACCGACCCGGCATCGCCGCCGCCATCTTCGGGCCGCTGTCCGATGCAGGCGTGAACGTGGACATGATCATTCAGAACATTTCCGAGGAAGGTCGCACCGACATGACCTTTTCCTGCCCCACCGATCAGGTGCTGCGGGCGCAGAAGGCACTGAACGAAGCGAAGGCAAACGGCGACATCAACTTCCACGACCTGGTCGCCGACACCGATGTCTGCAAGGTGTCCGCAGTGGGGATCGGCATGCGGTCGCAATCCGGCGTCGCCGCCAAAATGTTCAAGACACTCTCGGATGAGGGGATCAACATCAAGGTCATTGCAACTTCCGAGATAAAAATTTCGGTCCTGATCGATCGGAAATACTTGGAACTTGCCGTTCAGTCGCTGCATGATGCGTTTGAACTGGAGAAAGCGACCTGAACCGGTACGCCCGCCCGAGGGTCGGCGTACGAAGAGACCGGTCGTGCCGAAACGGGTTGATGTTGAATAATGGACGGAACCGAAACGGAAAGCCGTAAACTGCTGCGTCGGCTGCGCGATGCGATGGCCGAGGATCGCGCCGGTCAGGCGCGGCTGGACAACATCACCCACCTGATCGCCGATTCGATGGGCACCGAAGTGTGCTCGGTCTACCTGTTCCGGGATTCCGAAACGCTCGAACTTTGCGCCACTGAGGGCCTGAAGCCCGAGGCGGTACACGAAACCCGGATGAAAATGGGCGAAGGGCTTGTCGGCCGCGTCGCCAAGACCGGCAGCGTGGTCAACGCGGCGGATGCGCCGTCGGCCAAGGGGTTCCGCTACATGCCGGAAACCGGGGAGGAAATTTATTCCTCCTTCCTCGGCGTGCCGATCCAGCGGCTGGGCGAAAAGCTTGGCGTGCTGGTGGTGCAGTCGAAACAGGCCCGTGAATTTTCCGCCGACGAGGTCTATGCGCTGGAAGTCGTCGCCATGGTTCTGGCCGAGATGACCGAACTGGGCGCCTTCGTCGGCGAAGGCGCCGCCCTGTCGGCGCGGCACCAGCAGGCGGTGCTGATCCGCGGCACCACCGGGCAGGAAGGCGCCGCCGAAGGTCATGTCTGGCTGCACGAACCGCGCGTGGTGGTGACCAATCCGATCGCCGAGGATCCGCACAAGGAACTCACCCGGTTGCATGAGGCGGTGGATACATTGCGGATCAGCGTCGACCAGATGCTCGCTGGCGCGTCGGGCGGCGATGCCGAGCAGACGCAGGTGCTGGAAGCCTACCGGATGTTCGCCAATTCCAAGGGCTGGATGCGGCGGATGGAAGAAGATATCAGCCGCGGCCTGTCGGCCGAGGCTGCGGTGGAAAAGGAACAATCCGCCGCCCGGTCCCGGCTGAGCCAGGTCACCGACGCCTATCTGCGCGACCGGCTGCACGATCTCGACGACCTGTCGAACCGGCTGCTGCGCATTCTGACCGGGCAAGGCCGGGATACCGGTGCGGAAATGCCCTCCGACCCGATCCTGATCGCCCGCAATATAGGTCCGGCGGAACTGCTGGATTATGGCCGGTCGCTGAAAGGCATCGTGCTGGAGGAAGGATCTGTCGGCAGCCACGCCGCCATCGTCGCCCGCGCGCTGGCGATCCCGCTGGTGATCCATGCGGGCGGCCTGGTGACCGAGGCCCTGAACGGCGACCATATCATGGTCGACGGCGATCAGGGCATCGTGCATCTGCGCCCCGACGACACCGTCGTCGCCGCCTTCCGCGACAAGATCGCGATGCAGGCCAAGGCGCAGGAACGCTATGCCTCGATCCGCGACAAGCCCGCGACCACCAAATGCGGCAAGACGATATCACTGCACATGAATGCGGGGCTGATGGCCGACCTGCCGTCGCTGGAAGGGTCCGGCGCCGAAGGTGTCGGGCTGTTCCGCACCGAATTGCAGTTCCTCGTGCGCAACCAGATGCCGAAGCGGTCGGAACTGTCGGCGCTTTACGCCAAGGTTCTGGATGCGGCGGGCGGCAAGCGCGTGGTTTTCCGCACGCTCGACATCGGGTCGGACAAGGTCCTGCCCTACATGAAGCCCAATGACGAACCCAACCCGGCGCTTGGCTGGCGTGCCATCCGCGTGGGTCTGGACAAGCCCGGCGTCATGCGGATGCAGCTGCAGGCGCTGCTGCGCGCCGCGAATGGCCGTCCGTTGACGATCATGTTTCCCTTCGTCGCGCAATACGAGGAATACACCGCCGCCAAGGCCGAGATGCAGAAGGCGATCGAACGTGAACGCATCCTTGGCCATCCTCTACCGGAAAAGCTGGAAATCGGGGCGATGCTGGAAACACCGTCGCTGGCCTTTGCGCCGGACAAGTTCTACGAAGAGGTCGATTTCCTCTCGATCGGCGGCAATGACCTGAAGCAGTTCTTCTTTGCCGCCGACCGCGAAAACGAACGGGTCCGGCGGCGTTACGACACCCTGAACGTCAGCTTTCTGACCTTCCTCGGAAACATCGTGAAACGCTGCGATGCCTCCGGCACGGCGCTGAGCTTCTGCGGCGAGGATGCCGGCCGCCCGGTCGAGGCTGTCTGTCTGGCCGCCATGGGGATGCGGACCCTGTCAATGCGCCCGGCCTCGATCGGCCCGGTCAAGAACATCCTGCGCAGCATCGACCTGGACGGATTGCGCCGGGTGATCGAGGATGCCGGCCTGCGCGGCGACCAATCGGTACGACCTGCCGTTCTGGACTACCTGCGCAAACAGAGCTGAGCGTTCAGCGCAATCGCACCGGCACCGACAACGGCCCACGGAAGGCCCAGCCACCAAAGGGGGCTTCGCCCGCCAATGCGATGCCTGGGAACCTGCCGAACAGCATCGGCAGCGCGACCTCGGCGATCAGGCAGCGCGACGCCCAGGCCCCGGCGCAGAAATGCGGCCCGGCTCCGAAGGAGATCGCGGCGGCGATATCTTGCGTCGGATCGAAGATATCCGGGCGGGCAAACACGGTTTCGTCCCGGTTGCCGGAACCGAACATGAAAAACAGCCGGTCCCCGGGGTCGAGCCGGATTCCGTTCAGGTCATGGGCCTTGGCAATGCGCCGCGGCGACATGCCGATCGGGCTGATCCAGCGGGCGTATTCCTCGAATACCTGCAGCCAGGTGATGTCGCCCGCCCGCACCGCCTGCAGCCATTCGGGATGGCTCAGCAGCGCCCAGGCTGCCCCGGCGATGGCATCGCGCGGTTCGTTCTGCCCGCCCGAGATTGCCAGCTTCACATTGGCGCGCATCTGCGCTTCATCGATCCCCGCCTGCATCTGCACCGCGATCAGAGACAGGTCCGGATCGGCCTGCAACGCGTCCATCCTTGCGCTGATATGGCGGTCGATCGAGGCGGTGCAGTCGTTGCAATTGGCGGTCACTGCCGGATCGCCCGCATAATTGGCGCAACCGTCGATCATGCCCTGGCTGACCCGATCCATTTCACGCCAGTCCATGTTGGTCAGCCCGGTGATGGATTTCAGCGCCTCGGCGCTGACCTCCATCGCGAATTCCTTGACCAGATCGGCCCGATCCCGCCCCGCCAGCCGGTCCAGCGCCCGCGCGGTCGCGTCTTCGAACTGCGCTTTCCAGACAGTCTTCACCGTCTTTGGCGACACGGTGGGGAAGATCACGCGGCGTTCGTGCATGTGAGCATCGCCATCCTTGCGCATCATGTTCTGCCCCATCAGCACGGTCATCAATCCCTCCGGCTGGTCCGACGAAAACACCTCGACGACTTTTTCGTTGGCAAAGATATCGTCGCGCCGGGTGATCAGCGTGGCGCCCAGTTGCGGCACATAGCAGATCGGCGCCTCGGCCCGCATCCGCGCCAGATCGGGATAGGGGTCGGTCCAGAACCTCTTGGGATCGATATCGTAAACCGGCGCGTCGGACATGTGCTTTCCTCCCACCCCGAGACTGCTGCAGGACAGTCCCGACGGCAAGCCGTTCCGAACGACGGGATCAGGACTTGGCAACCTCCCCGGCCACCCGTTCGCGCAATTCCCCGATCAGGAAGTCCTGCGGCAGGTCCGCCTCGATCGCCAGCCGGCGCAGGCGGAAATGCACATGCGCCATGTCCTGATAGTAACTGGTGTAGGCGTAATTCGTCGCCGCCCCCGCCATCGCGCCCAGTACCGGCACCGTCTGCGCCGCAAGCTTCTGGCCCAGCACATGCGCCAGCCGCGGCGCGACCTTCACGATCAATGATTGCAGGCTGGACCCGCGCAACGCCATGCGGGCGGTTAGAAAGGCCATATCAGCCCCGTCGTCATGGTCCAGCGGCCCGGCCGATCCGAAGACCCGAATGCAATCAAACTGCACGTTTTCCGCCGCCGGGTCGAAACCCTGTTCCGCCGCAACAGTCTGAATTCCGCGTAAAAGAATGGTGGTGGTCACCGGCAATTCCGCCAGCGCCGACGGCAAGCCACCAAATCCGCCGGCCGCCCCCATCGCCGTCGTCACGGTGGTGGTCAGCCATCCCGGCTGATCGCCGATCACGCCGCGCGACCGATGCGCCGCCTTCATCGACAGGGTCAGCGCCTTTTCGGTCGCCCCGTCCAGATTGGCACGGATCGGCCCCGGCAACCGGTTAAGCAGCTGTTCGGCCTGCCCGCCGATCATGTTCAGCACCTGGATACCGACGCCGCCGGCCTTACGGTAGCGGTTGGCCAGCGCGTCCAGTTCCGTTTCCAGATCAAACACTTCGGTCGACGCGTCTTCGATCAGCATGGGTTTGGGGCCTCCTGTCCTGTCTAAAAGATGGACATGTTCGGCCCGGCTTCAAGCGTCGAAGCGGGTGACCTCGCCCGTGACGCCGTCCCAGGCGCCGTCGCGCAGGGCGCATCCCAGCACCCTGTCCGGATTGGTCGGCGGCGGCATGATCACGCCCTCGAGCTTCTCGAACCCGAAGCGGCGGTAATAAGGCGCATCGCCCACCAGCATCACCCTGTCCCAGCCCTCGGCCCGGCCCCGTTCCAGGCTGGACTGGATCAGCAAGCCGCCCAAGCCTTCGCCCTGCCGCGTCGGGTGCACCGCCACCGGCCCCAGCAGAAGCGCGGGCGTGCCGCCGATCAGCACCGGCCAGAACCGGATCGCGCCGGCCAGAATCCCGTCGCCGTCGCGCGCCACCAGCGATAGCGCCTTGACCGGTTCGACCCCGTCGCGCAGCCGGTACGAGGACAGGGCGGTCCGCCCGGGCGCGAAACACAGGTCGTAAAGCGCCTCGACTTCCCACCAATCCTCGGCTGTTTCTGGTTTCAGCGTGTACACGGGACCTCGATTTTTCCAATCGGTATTTGACTTTCGGGTGGAAACGCCCCTAGCACGGCGCTAGGTCTGACACAAACCACAAAGGGCAGTCGCGGACAGGAGGCGAAGGGCAGATGTTCTATGAACCCAAAGACGGGCACGGATTGCCGCACAATCCGTTCAACGCCATCGTCACCCCGCGCCCGATCGGATGGATTTCCACCCGCAGCAGCGACGGGCATGACAACCTCGCCCCCTATTCCTTCTTCAACGCGGTGGCCTACACCCCGCCGCAGGTGATGTTCTGTTCCACCGGCAAGAAACCGGATCAGGCCGACACAAAGGACAGCGTCGCCAATATCCGCGACACCGGCGTTTTCGCGGTCAATGTCGTGTCCTACGCCTTGCGCGACGCGATGAATGCCAGTTCCGCCACCCTGCCCGCCATACAGGATGAATTCGCCCATGCCGGGCTGGACAAAGCGGAATGCCGGACCATCCCCTGCGCCTATGTCGCGGCCGCCCCGGCGGTGCTGGAATGCAAGTTGTTGCAGATTGTCGAACTTGCCGGCGACGCCAACCGCATGGTGATCGGCGAAGTGACTGGCGTGCATATGAGCGACGAATGCCTGAAGGACGGGGTATTCGACGTGACCACCTACCAGCCGCTGACACGGCTGGGCTATCGCGATTATTCGGTGATCCGCGACCTGTTTTCTCTGACACGGCCCGACGATTGAGAACGCCCCCTTGCCACCGGGGAGCACCTGCGTAATCTGACGTCGAAGCAACAGGGGATACAGGCAAATGGACACGTATATCGGCGTCATCGGCGGCTCGGGCATCTACGACATCGACGGGCTGGAACGGGCGGAATGGACCACCGTGACCGGCCCCTGGGGGGCACCGTCGGACCAGATCCTGACCGGCGTCTACGAGGGTGTGAAAATGGCCTTCCTGCCGCGCCACGGCCGCGGCCACGTCCATTCGCCCTCCACCGTGCCCTACCGCGCCAATATCGACGCGCTGAAACGGCTGGGCGTGACCGACGTGATTTCGGTGTCCGCCTGCGGATCGTTCCGCGAGGAAATGGCGCCGGGCGATTTCGTCATCGTCGATCAGTTCATCGACCGCACCTTCGCCCGCGAAAAGAGCTTCTTCGGCACCGGCTGCGTCGCCCATGTCAGCGTCGCCCACCCGACCTGCCCGCGCTTGTCGGAGGCCTGCTATTCGGCGGCGAAAGACGCCGGGATCACCGTGCACAAGGGCGGGACTTACCTGGCGATGGAAGGGCCACAGTTTTCGTCGCTGGCCGAATCCAATCTCTACCGCGAAAGCTGGGGCTGCGACGTGATCGGCATGACCAACATGCCCGAGGCGAAACTCGCCCGCGAAGCCGAGCTTTGCTATGCCTCCGTCGCGATGATCACCGATTACGACAGCTGGCACCCGCATCACGGCGAGGTGGACATTTCCGACATCATCGCCACGCTGACCGGCAATGCCGACAAGGGCCGCAACCTGGTGAAGCGCCTGCCCGCGCTGCTGGGCGCCGAACGCGACGCCTGCCCGCATGGCTGCGACCGGGCGCTGGAATATGCCATCCTGACCGCACCGGACGCGCGCGACCCGGAAATGGTGGCGAAGCTCGACGCGGTGGCGGGGCGGGTTCTCTGAGCACGCGCCCTCGGGGTGAACAAGCGCGAGGCCCCGTTTCGGGGCCGTTCGCGCCTGCGACCGGACGGTGATACTTGCTGCAGGCAGGGCGCGCAGGTGTGGCGCTGGTTCCGATCCGGCCGCATGCCCATGGGTTGCCCAACAGATTCTGCCGGCTTTTTTCCCGGTTTCCGTGAGATAACGCATCGGCACTACCGCTTCGGACGGCGTTGATCGCTTCGCCCCCTTGAAACCCCGGCCCGGCCTTGTCAAACCGGCTGCGGCAAGAGTTTCAAGGAAAGGCCGTCCCATGGCGCAGACCCACAAAACCGTCAAGGATTACATCCGCACCATCGTCGACTTCCCGCATGAAGGGATCATGTTCCGCGACGTGACCACGCTGTTCGCCGATCCGCGCGGGTTCCGCATGGCGGTCGACCAGATGCTGCACCCCTATGCCGGGCGGCGCATCGACAAGGTGGTGGGGCTGGAAGCGCGCGGTTTCATCCTGGGCGGCGCGGTGGCGCATCAGCTGGGCACCGGTTTCGTGCCGATCCGCAAGAAGGGCAAGCTGCCGCACACCACGATCAGCCAAGAATACCAGCTGGAATACGGCGAGGCGATCGTGGAAATCCACGATGACGCGATCGAGGCGGGCGAAACCATCCTGCTGGTCGACGACTTGTTGGCCACCGGCGGCACCGCCGAGGCGGGGATCAAGCTGGTCGAACGGCTGGGCGGGCAGATCGTCGGCTGCGCCTTCGTGGTCGACCTGCCGGAACTGGGCGGGCGCAAGCGGCTGGAGGGCATGGGCATGGATGTGCATGCGCTTTGCGCCTTCGAAGGGCTGTGACGCGGGCGTGAGGCCGGGATTGGGAGCCAGCCCCCAAACCCCCGGGATATTTGTGAAAAGAAGAAGGATCAGGCGCGCAGGACGGCGCCGGGATTCATGATGCTATTGGGATCGAAGGCGGTCTTGATGGTGCGCATCATCTGCAGCTTGACCGGGTCGCCGTAGCGCTCCAGGTCGCCCACCTTCAGCCGCCCGACCCCGTGTTCGGCGCTGAACGATCCGCCGAATTCGTGCACCAGATCATGCACCGCGCGCTGCACCGCGTCGCGCGCGCCCGGATAATCGGATTTCTGCCGCCCCTTGGCGGGGAAGACGTTGTAATGCAGGTTGCCGTCACCCAGATGGCCGAAGCAGTTGAGGCGGAAATCGCCCATGGCGCGCAGGATGGCATCGCCCTTTTCGATGAATTCGGGGATCGCGCTGAGCGGCAGCGAGATGTCGTGCGAGCTGATCGAACCGATCATGCGGTTGGCTTCGGGGATCTGTTCGCGGACGTCCCAGAACTCGTGGCGCTGCTGTTCGGACTGCGCGATCAGCCCGTCCGACACCAGCCCCGCCTCCAGCCCGGCGGCAAACAGTGCCTCCAGCGCCTCGGCCGGGTCCAGCCCGCGGGCGAGGCCCACATCGATCAACACCATCCAGTGCGGATTTTCGGGGAAGGGACGGCGCAGTTGCGGCAGTTTTTCGGCCAGGAAATCGAGCCCGGTGCCGTGCATCAGCTCAAACGCCGACACGCCCTCGCCCATGTGATCGCGCGCCAGCGACAGCAGCGACAGCGCGGCGGCGGGGTTTTCGACCACCATCAGCGCGGTGCCTTCGCCCGCCGGGCGCGGCGCCAGTTTAAGCGCGGCGGCGGTGATGACGCCCAAGGTGCCCTCGGCCCCGATCATGAGGTCGCGCAGGTCGTAGCCGGTATTGTCCTTCCTCAGCCGCGTCAGCCCGTTCAGGATGCGCCCGTCGGGCAGCACCGCCTCGATCCCCAGCGTCAACTCGCG
Source organism: Thalassovita aquimarina (assembly GCF_018219815.1). GTDB lineage: Bacteria > Pseudomonadota > Alphaproteobacteria > Rhodobacterales > Rhodobacteraceae > Thalassobius > Thalassobius aquimarinus. Next base: position 29,642 of record NZ_JADMKU010000022.1, on the reverse strand, counting down.
CGTGTTGCCGTAGCGCAGCACGTTGACCCCGCCCGCATTGGTGGACAGGCAACCGCCGATCCGCGCCGATCCTTTTGCAGCGATGGTCATCGGGAACAAACGGTCGACCGCTTCGGCGGCGGCGTGGATGTCCTGCAGGATCGCGCCCGCCTCGGCCACCAGCACGTTTTCTTCCGGATAGACCGCGCGGATCGCCGTCATCCGTTCCAGCGACAGCAGAAGCGGCGCGGGGCCTTCGGTCATGATCTGCCCGCCGACCAGCCCGGTACCGCCGCCATAGGGGATTACACCGACACGGGCGGCATTCGCCGCGCGCAGCACGGTAGCCACTTGATCGGCGCTTTCAGGTGCGATGACGGCCCCGGCCTGCCCCTGCCAATGGCCGCGCGGTTCTTCGAGATAGCGCGGCTCAATGGGGCGAAAACATCGTTCAGGCAGATCCGCGCGCAGCGTGTCTAGAAAGGCGGGGGTTACAGGGGTCAGGGTCATGGCGACAGGATTAGCAGGATCGCGCGCGCCGTCCAGCCCTCAGCGCAGATAACGCGGTTGCAGCACCATCACCGTGGGCTGACGCGGCAGGGTTCTGAGCGACAGTTCCAGCGCGCTGTCCCCGGTCTGCACCACCTCGAATTCGCCGCCGATGCCGCGCAGGAAAACCGACAGGGTGCCGTCTCCGAACCAGTGCATCGGGATCACCACCGAGGATTTCAGCCGCTGCAGCACCCGGATCATCGAGGCCAGGTCCAGCGTCAGCCCGCCATCGACCGGCGCCATCACCACGTCGAGCCGGCCCAATGCGGCGTATTGCGCGGCATCCGGTTCGTGATGCAGATGCCCCAGATGTCCGATGCACAGCCCCGCCACTTCGAAGACGAAGATCGAATTGCCTTTCGGTTCGACACCGCCGAAGGAACGGATATCGGTCGACACGTTGCGGATCACCATATCGGCCAGCTCGACATGGTGATCGATCCCCTTGCCGTGATCATGGCCCCAGCCCTGCAACACATGCGGGATCGCCGGGTCCGGCGCGGCGGTCCAGTGGGTATCGTGGGCGTGGTTCATGGTTACCACGTCGGGGATGTAATCGACGTTGCCGATGAAGCCGGTGTAGTCGGTCACCGCGCCGATGCCGCCGGGCGATTGGATCAGGAAGGAAGCGTGGGCGATATAGCTGATCCTAACGGTGTGATTGGGCAAGGGATCGCGGAACGACGCCTTGTGCAGGTATTCGATCCCCGGCGCCGCATCGGCGATGGCGATGCAGTGGCTGGGCTTGCGGGTCTGGGTTTGCGTCTGGGCCTGCACGGTTCCGGCCAGTAGCAGAGCAATCAGGGTAGTGAGAATTCGGATCATGACACGGTTCCTCCCTTCCGTTCGGGAATGGTAGACCGGACAGGGGATTTGTCACGCCTCAAGCCCCTGCCACCCGATACATCGGGTTTGGGCCGGGGCCGCGATCAGATCGGTTCGGTCCGCCCGCGCCGGTCCAACCGGATACAGGCGTAAAGCACATGGGTGCGCCAGCGCCCGTCGATTTCCAGATAGCTTTGCGCCACGCCTTCGTATTTGAAACCGCATTTTTCCAGCAGGTCCCGCGATGGCCTGTTTTCCGGCAGGCAGGCGGCTTCGATCCGGCTCAGGTCCATGCGGTGGAAGCAATGATGGACCAGCGCTTCGATCGCTTCGCGCATGAACCCCTGGCGGGCGAATTGTTCGCCGATCCAATATCCCAGCGTACCCGCCTGCGCCGGACCGCGGCGGATATGGTCAAGCGTGATCGCACCCACCAGCGAGGTATCGTCGCGGCGGAACATGAACAGCGGCAGCGCGGTATCGTTCTTGACCGCCCGGTTGGACCAGTAGACCCGGTTGGCGAAGGCCTTGCGGCCCAGATGGTCGGGCGCCCAGGACGGTTCCCAGGGTTTCAGGAAGGTGCGGCTGGTGCGGCGCAGGTCGGACCAGGCCCGGAAATCGGAATGCACGGGGGGCCGCAACGTCAGGCGTTCGGTCTCGATCCGGACCTGTCGTTTCAGCTTCAGCATCAGGCGGTGCGCCTTTCCTGCAACTCCGCAAGGCTCGGGGCGCGGTCCACCGGACCGTAAAGCGCCAGCGCCGCCGGAGCCGTCACCGCCATCAGTTCGGCAAAATCCCGGACGTCGTTCAGGCCCACGGCGTCGATTTTCGCCACCACCTCGGCCAGGTCGGGCACCCGGCCCCAGATCTGCACCATCCGCGCCATCCGTTCGGCCCGGTTGCTTGGACTTTCCAGCCCCATCAGCAAACCGGCCTTCATCTGCGCGCGGGCGCGGTCGATTTCCTCGCTCGTCATGTCCTCTGCGGCGCGCTTCATCTCGTCCAGCGTGACGGTTGACAGCTGCTCCAGCTGATCGGCGGACGTGCCAGCATAGACGGTCATCATGCCGGTGTCGACATAGGCCCCCGCCTGCGCGAAAATGGTATAGCACAGGCCCCGCTTTTCACGGATTTCCTGGAACAGCCGGCTCGACATGCCGCCGCCCATGACATTGGCGTAGATCTGGGCGGTATGAATCCGGTCACTGCCATAATCCGGCCCTTCGAAACCCATGGCGAAATGCGCCTGTTCCAGGTCCTTCACCTTGCGGTATTCGCCGCCATGGAACCGCGCCGCATCGACATTTGCCGAAATCAGCGGCGACAGGTGGCCGAACAGCTTTTCGGCCTCGCGCACCAACGCATCGTGATCCACCGCGCCGGCCGCCGACAGGATCATCTGTCCCGGCCCGTATTGCTCGGCCACGAAACGCGCCAGATCCTCGCGGGTGAAACTGCCGACCTTTTCGGCCGGGCCAAGGATGGTGCGGCCCAGCGGTTGGTCGGGATAGGCCTGTTCCTGCAGCCAGTCGAAGATCACATCGTCCGGCGTATCCAGCGCCTGACCGATTTCCTGCAGGATCACGCTGCGTTCGACCTCGATTTCGCGCTCGTCGAAAATCGGATTCAGCACGATATCGGCCAACACGTCCAGCGCCAGCGGCACATCGGCCTGCAACACCCGGGCGTAATAGGCCGTCACCTCGCGCGAGGTATATGCGTTGAGATACCCGCCGACATCCTCGATTTCCTCGGCGATCTGCAGCGGGGTCCGGGTCTTGGTCCCCTTGAACGCCATGTGTTCGAGGAAATGCGCGATGCCGTTCTGTTCCAGGCGCTCGTGCCGGCCGCCGGCCAGCACCCAGATCCCGATCGAGGCCGATTGCAGCCCGGGCATGTGTTCAGTGACGATCCGGAAACCGTTCGACAGGGTATGAAGCTGGACACTCACTTGGCGATACGGTCCCTGATCAGCGTTTCGATCGCGGCCAGGTCGTTTTCGATCCGGGTGACGCGTTCCGGACGGTCATAGAGATCGGCCATGCGCGCGGGCAAATCCGGATGCCGGCCGCTGGCCTCCTCCACCGCCGCGGGGAACTTGGCCGGGTGCGCGGTGGCCAGGGTGATCATCGGAACATCCGAGTTCCGCGTTTCATTGGCGACCTTGACGCCGACCGCCGAATGCGGGCACAGCAATTCTCCGGTCGCGGCGTACATGTCGCGGATGGTGGCGCTGGTTTCTTCTTCGGAACAATGGCCGCTGTCGAACACCTCGCGCAGCGCCTGTAGGGCGCCCTGACTGACATTGAAGCCGCCCGCGTTCAATTCGTCCATCAGCTGCGATACCGCCGCGCCGTCCTGATCGTAGGCATAGTAGAGCGCGCGTTCGAAATTCGAACTGACCTGAATATCCATCGACGGGCTAATCGAGGGGATCACGCCGTCGGGCTTGTATTCGCCGGTGCTCAGGCAGCGGTGCAGGATATCGTTCTGGTTGGTCGCCACCACCAGCCGGTCGATCGGCAGGCCCATCTTCTTGGCGATAAAACCTGCGAAGATGTCGCCGAAATTGCCGGTCGGCACGGTGAAGCTGACCTTGCGGTGCGGCGCGCCAAGGCTGACCGCGGAGGTGAAATAGTACACCACCTGCGCCAGCACCCGGGCGAAGTTGATCGAATTGACCCCTGCCAGGCGCACCCCGTCGCGGAAATCGAAATCGTTGAACATGTCCTTCACACGGGCCTGGCAATCGTCGAAATGCCCGTCCATCGCCAAGGCGTGCACGTTGCTTTCGCCCGGCGTGGTCATCTGGCGCCGCTGCACCTCGCTGACCCGGCCGTGCGGGAACAGGATGAACACGTCGACCGCGTCCAGTCCCTTGAACGCTTCGATCGCCGCCGATCCGGTGTCGCCGCTGGTGGCGCCGGCGATGGTGACCCGGTTGCCGGACCGTTTCAGCGACGCCTGGAACAGCTGGCCGATCAGCTGCATCGCGAAATCCTTGAAGGCCAGCGTCGGGCCATGGAACAGTTCCAGCAGGAAATGGTTGCTGTCCAGCTGCACCAGCGGCGCGCGGGCGGCATGGCCGAAACCGGCATAGGCCTTGGCGATGATGTCGCGGAATTCATCATCGCTGAAAGTGTCGCCGATGAAGGGGCGCATCACGCGGAACGCCACCTCTTCGTAGCTCTGCCCCGAAAGCGCCGCGATCTCGCCGGCGCTCATCGTCGGGATGGTTTCGGGCAGGTACAGCCCGCCGTCGCGGGCCAGCCCGGTCAGCATCGCTTCTTCGAAATTCAGAACGGGCGCCTTGCCCCGGGTCGAGATATATTTCACAGGTCGGATCCCTTTTGCGGGTTACGTGTGCTGTTGTACATGCGCCAAAGGAACAGGCCAAGCATCGCCAGCCAAACGGCAGCGAGCCCATACCAGGTAACGGCATATTCGAAGTGATCGTTAGGGATTCCCTCGGTCCCCACCGGCAGCGGCGCCACCGGGGCGTCGTCGAAGGAGACCGCGCGGGCGATCACCAGAACCGGTTCGGCGTCCAGTTCCTCGGCCAAGACATCCACCTCGCGTGCGAACCAGATATTCTCGGCGCGGTCATTTTCCGGGGTAAAGCTGTCGCGTTCCTCGGGCCAGTGCAGGTTGCCGGTCACGGTGACATCGGCGAACGGCGGTTCGGGCGGCGTCGCCTGCAACCGGATGAAGCCCCGGTCGATCAGTATCCTGCGCCCGTCTTCGGTCTGCATCGGGTTTATCAGGCGGTACCCCGCGCCGACGGTTTTCTGGCTGACCAGAACGCGGATCGTGGGTCCGGTGATCGTACCGCTCACGGAAACCGGCAGGAACCGGTCCGCTTCGCGGTCGGGGTCGGTCGGCAAACCGATGGCATCAGCATGGATGCGCGCCTCGATCTCGGTCAGAACGCCCTGTTTCCAGTGCAAACGCTGCACCTGCCAGGTCCCCAATGCGATCAGCACGGCGGCCCCCAGCAAGCCAAAGAACAGCGGTAGGATCAATCGGCGCATACGGTCTTTCTGGTCTCAACGACGTCTGGGGTGCACAGCTGTTGCGCACCGATGCTTTCTTGCCTGTAACAAAGGGATTTTCAACCGTAATCCCCATTCTTCTTCTTTTCGCAAATATCCCGGGGGTGAATTGGCCTTCAGGCCAAGAGGGGGCAGCGCCCCCTGCCCCCGATCCTGGTTCGGTCCCAAAAGAAAAACCCGCGCCGAAGCGCGGGTTTCCCGAAAGTCGATCAAGCGCCGGTTCAGCCGCCCCAGATGTAGACGGCCGCGAACAGGAACAGCCAGACCACGTCGACGAAGTGCCAGTACCAGGCGGCGGCTTCGAACCCGACATGGGATTCGGGGGTGAAGTGACCCTTCATGGCGCGCAGCATGCAGATGAACAGGAAGATGGTGCCGACGATCACGTGGAAGCCGTGGAAACCGGTCGCCATGAAGAAGTTGGCGCCATAGATGTTGCCCGAGAAACCGAAGGCCGCGTGGCTGTATTCGTAGGCCTGGAACACGGTGAACAGCACGCCCAGGGCAACCGCCAGGGCCAGACCGTTGATCATGTCCTTGCGGTTGTTCTCATGCGCGATCGCGTGGTGCGCCCAGGTTGCCGCCGCGCCCGAGCACAGCAGGATCAGCGTGTTGATCAGCGGCAGGTGCCACGGGTCGAAGGTTTCGATACCAGCGGGCGGCCAGGCGCCGTCAACAGCGGGCGATTCCGGCCCCATCGGGTACATGGCGTGCTTGAAGAAGCTCCAGAACCAGGCCGAGAAGAACATCACCTCGGACATGATGAACAGGATGAAGCCATAGCGCAGGCCGATCTTCACCACCGGGGTATGGTCGCCGGTATTCGCTTCCTTCACGACTTCCGACCACCAGCCGTACATCACGTAAAGAACGCCTGCGAAGCCGGCAAGCAGCATCCAGGGGGAATCGGTGTGGAAATAGATCACCGCCCCGAAGAGCATGATGAACCCGAACACTGCACCCAGCAGGGGATACAGAGAGGGGGGCAGAATGTGATAGTCGTGGTTTTTCTCGTGCGCCATCGCGTTTCCCTCGTTGGAAGGTCTTTAGTTTAGGTTGCTGTCGCTGCCCGTCTCAAGCGAGGCCTGAACCTCGGGCAGGTCGATTTCGTAAAAGGTATAGGACAGGGTGATCTCGTGCAGATACTTGCCCTCTCTGTCCTCGACGATCTCGGGATCGACGTAGAACGTGACCGGCATCGTCACCCGTTCGCCTGGCTGCAACACCTGTTCGGTGAAACAGAAACAGTCGATCTTGGTGAAGAATCCGCCCGCCGCATAGGGCGCCACGTTATAGGAGGCCTGCCCGGCAACCGGGCGGTCGGTCGGATTGTAGGCTTCGTAAAACGCCAGCCCGGTTTCGCCGATGCGGATTTCCATGTCCCGCTGCATCGGCTTGAACTCCCAGGGGAAGTCACGCTCCTTCGAGGCATCGAACCGGACCTTGATCGTTTTGTCCAGGATCTGGTCGGCGCCGGCATCTGATACAAGTGTCGTGCCACCGAACCCCGTAACCCGGCAGAACAGGTCGTAAAGCGGGACCGACGCCCAAGCCATCGCCCCCATGAACAGCACGACGCCGACCAGCTTGGTCACGGTCCGGGTCTTGTTGTCCATAGCCATGATCAGTTACCCCGCTGCTGCTGAAGTTGCGCCGGTGCGAGCCCGCCCCGGGTCACCTTGACCACGGTCAGCCCGAACACGATCGCGATGAACGCCGCCAGCACGAGGCCGACGCCCAGATTGCGGCTGGAGCGGCGCTTGTGCAGTTCATGTTCGACGTTTTCGAATCCCATATTACCAGCCTCCGAAGCCATAGGGTTTCAGTGCCGCTTCGGCCAGGATCGCGCCGAAATGCAGGAACAGATACATCAGCGACAGACCGAAGAAGCTCTTCTCGGTGCGGTACTTGTCGGCGCTTGCCGCATCCTCGTCACGGCGCCAGATCTTCACCGCGCCAAACAGGAACAGCGCATTCAGGGCCACCGACACGGTCATGTAGATCGGGCCGCCGATCGAGGTCAGCCCCGTGCCTATCGCCAGCGGCGCCAGCAGGATCGTGTAGACCAGGATGTGGTTGCGGGTGACCCGACGACCGTGGGTCACGGTCAGCATCGGCACGCCCGCCTCCTTGTAATCGGCCTTCATGAACAGGGCCAACGCCCAGAAGTGCGGCGGCGTCCACATGAAGATCAGCAGGAACATCAGCACCGATTCGAGGCTCACGCCACCGGTGGCGACGGCCCAGCCGATCATCGGCGGAAACGCCCCCGCGGCACCGCCGATGACGATGTTCTGCGGCGTCCAGCGCTTCAGCCACATGGTGTAGACGACCGCGTAGAAGAAGATGGTGAAGGCCAGCAGCCCCGCCGCCGCCCAGTTGGCGGCCAGTCCCAACATAACAACCGCGAAGACCGACAGGGTCGCCCCGATGGCCAGCGCTTCTTGCGGTTCGACCTTGCCCGACGGGATCGGGCGCGACGCGGTGCGTTTCATCACCCGGTCGATATCGGCGTCCCACCACATGTTCAGCGCGCCCGAGGCGCCGCCGCCGACAGCGATGAACAGGACCGAGCAGAAGGCGATGAACGGATGCACACCGATCGGCGCGGCCAGCAGGCCGACCAGGGCGGTGAATACCACCAGAGACATCACCCGCGGTTTCAGCAGGGCGAAATAATCGCCGAAACCCGCTTCGTGGGTCGATGTCTGAGTATTGAGACTTGCGTCGCTCATCTTTTGCCTTCCAACGCCGCGCGGCTAAGCGCGGACCACTTGGTGGGATAGAAATGCCGCCCCGGTTAGAGGCGGCGCTTCGCTGTTTTACTCAGCCGAGGCGAGCTGCACCCCGGGGAGGGATGCCGGATCGCCGGCATATTCGTCGATCGCGCCCTTCAGCCACTCCTGATAGGCTTCTTCCGACACGACCTTGACGGTGATCGGCATGTAGGCGTGGTCCTTGCCGCACAGTTCCGAACACTGCCCGAAATAGATGCCTTCACGTTCCGCCTTGAACCACAGCTGGGCGATCCGGCCGGGAACCGCGTCCTGCTTCACGCCGAATGCCGGGATGGTCCAGGAATGGATCACGTCAGCGCCGGTCACGTCCATCACGACGACCTTGTTGACGGGAACCACGACCTTGGTGTCGGTGGCCAGCAGGTATTCGTCTTCGGCATAGCCGTAATCGGCCAGTTCGTCGCGGCCCAGCAGGAAGCTGTCGAAGGCGAATTCGTGATCGGTGTATTCATAGCCCCAGTACCACTGGTAGCCGGTGACCTTGATGTGGATGTCGCCCTCGGGGATTTCCTGCTGCTTGAACAGAACCGGCAGTGAGAAGGCGCCGATCACGACCAGGATCAGGATCGGGATGATCGTCCAAGCGATTTCGATCGGCGAATTGTGGGTGAAGGTCGCGGGATTCGGGTTTGCCTTACGGTTGTAACGCACGATCACCACAGCGATCAGCGCGATAACGAACAGGCAGATGGCTGTGATGATGAACAGAAGCAGACCATCCAGCGATTGCAGGTCGCGGGCCAGTTCAGTGGCGGCCGGCTGGAAACCCAGCGCACCCGCGACGGGTTTGCCGACGGTTTCGACATCTTGGGCAAAGGCCGGCGCCGCGATGGCGGTTGCTGCTGCGGCCGAAAGGCTAGAAAAAAGTCGCATATGTCACCCTGATCGGTTGAGGTGTATTCTTTGGTTTTCGGAAGGCTCCCGGTCCTTGCGGACGGAATCCCGTTGTTTTGTCGCCGCTAGAAACCATATTCTGGCATACAGAACAACAATTCCCATTGCGGCAAACGGACGCTTTTTTTGATTTAGATCAATTCCGGCCCGCTGGAAAGACAGGAAAAAATAAACATGAGCGATATGCCTTTTCGCCCCTTCGAGCAGGCGCTGGACCAGGACCAGGCCCTGAACACGTTGCGCGAAGCGACTTTGGGGGCCGACGACGGCGAACTGTTTCTGGAACGCCGTCGGGGCGAGGCGCTGGTTTTCGACGATGGCCGCGTGCGCAATGCTTCCTATGACGCCTCCGAGGGATTCGGATTGCGTGCGGTCAACGGCGAAGTGACGGGATACGCGCATTCCTCCGAGATTTCGCAAGCCGCCCTGGACCGCGCCGCGGCCACCGCGCGGCTGGCGGTCGGCGAAGGCGGCGGCACCCTCGCCGAACCGCCGCAGGCCACCAACAAGCGGCTTTATACCGACGCGGACCCGATCGCCGGGGCGACGTTCCCGGCCAAGATCGAAACCCTGCGTGAAATCGATGCCTTCGCGCGCGACCTCGATTCGCGGGTGGTGCAGGTCTCGGCCACCATTGCCGCCTCGCTCCAGGAAATCGAGATCCTGCGGCCAGAAGGCACCCACCTGCGCGATGTCCGTCCGATGACCCGGGTCAACGTCAGCGTGATCGTCGAACAGGACGGGCGGCGCGAAACCGGCACCGCAGGCGGCGGCGGCCGGGTCGGTCTCGACGAGCTGCTCGACCCCGCCGACTGGCAGGACAAGGCGCGCGAGGCGCTGCGCATCGCACTGGTCAACCTAGACGCGGTGCCGGCCCCGGCCGGTGTCATGGACGTGGTGCTGGGACCGGGCTGGCCCGGCATCCTGCTGCACGAGGCGATCGGCCACGGGCTGGAAGGCGACTTCAACCGCAAGGGATCGAGCGCCTTTGCCGGCCTGATGGGCCAGCAGGTCGCCGCCAGGGGCGTAACGGTGCTGGATGACGGCACCATACCGGACCGGCGCGGATCGATCAGCTTCGACGACGAAGGCACGCCTTCGGGAAAGAACGTGCTGATCGAGGACGGCATCCTCGTTGGCTACATGCAGGACCGGCAGAACGCCCGGCTGATGGGGGTGAAGCCCACCGGCAACGGGCGGCGCGAATCCTATGCCCATGCACCGATGCCGCGGATGACCAACACCTACATGATGGGCGGCGATGCCAAGCCCGAAGACATCGTCGCCGACCTGAAGGACGGCATCTATGCGGTCGGCTTCGGCGGCGGGCAGGTTGACATCACCAATGGCAAATTCGTGTTTTCCTGCACCGAGGCCTACCGGGTGCAGAACGGCAAGGTCGGCGCGCCGGTAAAGGGCGCAACCCTAATCGGCGACGGCGCCAACGCGTTGAAACGGATCCGGGCGCTTGGCAATGACATGGCGCTTGATCCCGGCATGGGCAATTGCGGCAAGGCTGGGCAATGGGTGCCGGTCGGCGTCGGCCAGCCGACGGTGATGATCGGCGGACTGACCGTGGGCGGTTCGGCAGCTTAACCTCGGCTTTTGGCGGCGGGGCGCCTGGGGACGCCTTGCCACTTCCCCGGCATCTGAAACGTGCTTTACCGCGCCTTAACCATGCGCGCGGTAAAGATGGGTCCGCATTATGGCGGAGCCCCGATATGACAGAACCTCGCCCCCACCCCATTCAGCCCCCCGGCAGCGATGACGACCGGTTGTCCTGGATACGTCTGCTGCGATCGCCCCGCGTCGGTGTTTCGACCTTCCATGGCCTGATGGGCGAACACGGTTCGGCGCAGGCTTCGCTCGCGGCGCTGCCGGAGGTGGCGAAGGCCGCCGGGGTCGACAATTATGCCTCCTGCAGCGAAACCGCCGCCCTTGCCGAATGGCAGGCCGCGCGGGATTGCGGCGCCAGCATGGTCTGTTTCGGATCATCCGATTATCCCCGCCAATTGGCCGAAATCTCCGATGCGCCGCCGTTTTTCTGGACCGTCGGGCGGCAGGATATCCTGCTGCAGCCGATGATCGCGCTTGTCGGTGCGCGCAACGCGTCGTCTCTCGGCACCCGGATGGCGCGCGGATTGGCCAAGGATCTGGCCGCGCAAGGCTATGTCATCGTGTCGGGGCTGGCGCGCGGCGTTGACGCCGCCGCGCATCAGGCCAGCCTCGACACCGGTACGGTGGCGGTGTCAGCGGGCGGCGTCGACGTGCCTTACCCCGCCGAAAATGCCCGGCTAGGCCGTGACATCCCGAAAACCGGTGCGCGGATATCCGAACGCCCGTTCGGGATCGCGCCGCGGCCGCGCGATTTTCCCCGCCGCAACCGGATCATTTCGGGACTGGCGCAGGCCGTCGTCATCGTCGAGGCGGCGGCGAAATCGGGCAGCCTGATCACCGCGCGCAACGCGCTCGACCAGGGGCGCGAGGTTCTGGCGGTGCCCGGCCATCCGTTCGACGCCCGCACCGGGGGCTGCAACATGCTGATCCGCGACGGCGCACGATTGATCCGCAACGCCGAAGACGTGTTCGAGGCCTTGCCGCCGCGACACGCTGTCGCCGATCAGACCGAGCTGGCCCTGCCCGATGCCGCCGCTCCCAAACGCGATCTGCAGCAGACCGCCGCGCTGCACCGGCAGATTCTCGACCGTCTCGGCCCCTCGCCCTTGGCCGAGGATCAGTTGATCCGAGACCTGCAAACCCCGGCGCATTCGGTGATGCCGGCGCTGACCGATCTGGAACTGGAAGGACGGATCAAACGGCAGCCGGGCGGATTGCTATCCCTGGCGGCGGATTAGCGACCAGCCCCTCAGCCGCCGCAAACTTCCGGGATGACCGCATGCCAGTCGGCGCAATACCCCCCGGCGGCCCACCAGACATCGGTCGCGCCGATGGAAAAATCCACCACCACCCACATGTTGCCGGATTTGACATAGAAGGCTTCCATGTTCAGCCCTTCCACGTCTGCCGGCGCATAGCCTTGGCGCAGCGCCATCGGCGTCGTCGCGGGGTCGATCGCGCCACCGCCGGGGCGCTGCGGCGACAGCATGGCGAACGCCACATCGCCCGATACCCGCAATTCGTTCACCACGAACTCCACCGGCTTGCCCAGGTTCCACCAGGCATGCGGCCGCAGCGCGTCCATCAGGTTCTTGCGCAAAGCGCTGCCGCGTTGCGGTTCGAACCAATCATCCGCCTGAGCCGCCGTCCCGCCCCCCAGAAAAAGGGCCAGCATCATCATTAGAAACTTCATCGAAATACCCTCCGGCCAACGTGCCCAAATCCGCGACACATTGGTACGAAAAGCTTGCCGATGAGCATGCGCATTGACAATCCCCACTTGCAGCGCCCATTTTGCGCCGCCATAGAACGTGCCGTATCCGTTTCGAAAAGGTCACCCCTGAACATGCCCGTTGTCGTCGTAGAATCGCCTGCCAAAGCCAAAACAATCAACAAATACCTGGGGTCTGATTACACGGTTCTGGCATCCTACGGCCATGTGCGTGACCTGCCGCCCAAGGACGGATCGGTCGATACCGAGCACGATTTCGCCATGACTTGGGAAATCGGCAACGATTCCCGCAAGCATGTCAAAGCGATCGCCGACGCGCTGAAAGACGACAACGAACTGATCCTCGCGACCGACCCCGATCGCGAGGGCGAAGCGATTTCCTGGCACCTTGAAGAGGCGCTGCGCAAGCGCCGGGCGATCAAGAAGGACACGCCGGTCAGCCGCGTGGTATTCAACGCGATCACCAAGTCGGCGGTGACCGAAGCGATGCAGAATCCGCGCGAAGTCGATAACGACCTGGTCGAAGCCTATCTGGCGCGCCGGGCGCTGGACTACCTCGTCGGCTTCAACCTCAGCCCCGTTCTGTGGCGCAAACTGCCCGGCGCGCGGTCTGCCGGCCGGGTGCAATCGGTCTGCCTGCGCCTGATCGTCGAACGCGAGATGGAGATCGAGGCGTTCAATCCCCGCGAATACTGGTCGGTGAAGGTGATCCTTTCCACCCCGCGCGGCCAGGAATACGAAGCCCGCCTGACAGTGCTGGGCGGCGACAAGCTCGACAAGTTCGGGATCGAGAACGAAACCCAGGCGGAACTGGCGGTGCAGGCGATCACCAGCCGCGATCTGACGGTGCAGTCGGTCGAGGCGAAACCGGGCAGCCGCAATCCCTCCGCCCCGTTCATGACCTCGACCCTTCAGCAGGAAGCCAGCCGCAAGTTCGGCATGGGCGCGCGGCAATGCATGAACGCGGCGCAGCGGCTCTATGAAGCGGGCTACATCACCTATATGCGGACCGATGGTATCGACATGGCGCCCGAGGCGGTGATGGCCACGCGCGAGGAAATCGAACGCCGCTACGGCAAGGATTACGTGCCCTCCTCCCCCCGCATGTACAAGAACAAGGCCAAGAACGCGCAGGAAGCGCACGAATGTATCCGCCCCACGGACATGTCGCGCGATCCCGGCCAGCTGGCCAAGCTGGAAGCCGACCAGCGCAAGCTCTACGACCTGATCTGGAAACGCACGATTTCGTGCCAGATGGAAGCCGCCCGGCTGGAACGCACCACCGTCAACATCGGCAGCGGTGATGGCCAGGTCGGCCTGCGCGCCACCGGTCAGGTGGTTCTGTTCGACGGCTTCCTGCGGGTGTACGAAGAAGGCCGCGACGATGACGTGGTGGATGACGACGACAAGCGCCTGCCGCAGATCATGGAAGGCGAAAAGGCCGACAAGCGGTCGATCAGCCCGGAACAGCATTTCACCCAGCCGCCGCCGCGCTATACCGAGGCGACGCTGGTCAAGAAGATGGAAGAACTCGGGATCGGCAGGCCGTCCACCTATGCCAGCGTCATCACCACGATCCAGGACCGCGAATATGTCCGCAAGGACAAGAACCGCCTGTTCCCCGAGGACAAGGGCCGCATCGTCACCATCTTCCTGCTGAATTTCTTCCGTAAATACGTGGGCTACGATTTCACCGCCCAACTGGAGGAACAGCTTGACGACGTGTCGGCCGGTCAGCGCGACTACAAGGACGTTCTGGCCCGATTCTGGCGCGATTTCTCGGCGGCGATCGCCGAAACCTCGGAACTTCGGATCACCGAAGTTCTGGACGTGCTGGACGACGCGCTGGCACCGCAGCTTTATCCGCCACGCGAAGACGGGTCCGATCCGCGCATCTGCCCGAAATGCGGTACCGGGAAGCTGCATCTGAAAACCTCGCGCACCGGCGGCTTCGTCGGCTGTGGCAACTATCCCGAATGCAACTACACCCGCCCGATCGCCGGCGAAGGCGCCGATGGCGACGAACGCATGCTGGGCATGGATGGCGAGGACGAGATCTGGCTGAAAGCGGGCAGGTTCGGGCCTTACGTTCAGCGCGGCGAACCGACGCCGGAAAACAAGAAACCGCCGCGCGCCTCGCTGCCCAGGGGCTGGTCCAAGGACGATATGGACCTGGAAAAGGCGCTGACGCTGCTGAGCCTGCCGCGCGAGATCGGCCAACACCCCGACGGCGGCACCATCAGTTCCAATTTCGGCCGCTTCGGCCCCTACCTGATGCACCAGTTGCCGGATGAGGCGAAACCTGTTTACGCCAACCTCAAGGATCCCAACGACGTCTTCGAAATCGGCATGAACCGGGCGGTCGAACTGCTGGCCGAGAAACGTGCCAACGGCCCCGGGCGCGGCCGGGCGGCGGCCAAGCCGCTGAAGGAACTGGGCGAACACCCCGATGGCGGCGCGATCAACGTGATGGAGGGCCGTTACGGGCCCTACGTCAAATGGGAAAAGGTCAACGCCACCCTGCCCAAGGATGTCGATCCCACGGACGTGACGCTGGAAATGGCGGTCGAGATTGCCAATGAAAAGGCCGCCAAGAAGAAACCGGCGCGCAAGACCGCCGCGAAGAAAACCGCCACCAAGAAGACCGCGGCGAAAAAAACGACGGCCAAGAAGCCAGCCGCGAAGAAAAAGACCGACTCGGAATAAGGAAGGGGCGGCGGCCGCGCGGCCGCCGCATCGCCCGGCGCGTGCCGGGCGACCCCGCCAAAGGCGTATTACTACGTATTGGCCCAAACCCCTTAATTTCTATACAAGCGGTGCGACGCGTCAGGCGCGCGCGGAGGGGTGTTTCATTGACAAGCCGCCCTTGCCCGCCGCACTCATGACGTGAAGGGCTTTGAGGGAGACATTCATGAAAAAAGTCTACGCAAACGCCGCCGAGGCGCTGGATGGCGTCCTGTTCGACGGCATGCTTATCGCGGCGGGCGGCTTCGGCCTCTGCGGCATTCCCGAACTGCTGATCGCGGCGATCCGCGACGCCGGGACCAAGAATCTGACCATCGCGTCGAACAACGCGGGCGTCGACGATTTCGGTCTGGGCGTGCTGCTGCAGACCAAGCAGGTCAAGAAGATGATGTCGTCCTATGTGGGCGAAAACGCCGAATTCATGCGCCAGTACCTCAGCGGTGAGCTGGAGCTGGAATTCAACCCGCAGGGCACGCTGGCCGAACGGATGCGTGCTGGCGGTTCGGGCATCCCCGGCTTCTACACCAAAACCGGCGTCGGCACGGTGATCGCCGAGGGCAAGGAACACAAGGACTTCAACGGCGAAACCTACATCTTGGAAGAAGGCATCTTTGCCGATCTGGCCATCGTGAAGGCGTGGAAGGCTGACACAACCGGCAACCTGATCTTCCGCAAGACCGCCCGCAACTTCAATCCGCCGGCGGCGATGTGCGGCAAGGTCTGCGTCGTCGAGGTCGAGGAAATCGTCGAACCCGGCGAACTGGACCCCGATCACATCCACCTGCCCGGCGTCTATGTGCACCGCATCGTTCAGGGCGAACACGAAAAGCGCATCGAACAGCGCACCACCCGCAAGAAGGAGGACGCATAATGCCCTGGGATCGTAACCAGATGGCCGAACGGGCCGCGCAGGAACTCGAAGACGGCATGTATGTGAACCTCGGCATCGGCATCCCGACACTGGTGGCGAACTATGTCGGCGACAAGGACATCACGCTGCAATCGGAAAACGGCATGCTGGGCATGGGCCCCTTCCCCTATGAGGGCGAAGAAGACCCCGACCTGATCAATGCCGGCAAGCAGACCATCACCGAGCTGCGCCGCACTTCGTATTTCGACAGCGCAACCAGCTTCGGCATGATCCGCGGCGGCAAGATCGCGGCGGCGATCCTGGGCGCGATGGAAGTCAGCGAAAAGGGCGATCTGGCCAACTGGATGATCCCCGGCAAGCTGGTCAAGGGCATGGGCGGCGCGATGGACCTCGTCGCCGGCGTCGGCCGCGTGGTGGTGGTGATGGACCACACCAACAAGCACGGCGTTTCCAAGATCCTGAAGGAATGCACCCTGCCGCTGACCGGCAAGGCCGTGGTCGACCGGATCATCACCAACCTTGGCGTGCTGGACGTGACCCACAAGGGCCTTCACATCGTCGAATTGGCCCCCGGCGTCAGCCGCGAGGAAATGATCGCCGCCACCGAGGCCACCATCGTCTGATCAAGATTGCGCCCGGGTTCCCGCCCGGGCGCGTCACTTCATCGCCGTGAAGACGCAGCCATCCGAAATCAGGACCGGGGGCGTCTTGCACAGACCGCGCGCCACCGAATACGCCGCCAGAACCTTGGGCACGTAATCGCGTGTTTCGCCGAACGGCGGCACCCCCGCATGGTCGCGCACGGCGCCTTCCCCGGCATTGTAGGCCGCCAGCGCCAGGATCGGGTCGCCGTCGAATTCCCCCAGCAGCCAATCGAGATAGGCAATCCCGCCGCGGATGTTTTCCTCCGCGTCGAGGCTGTCATCCACCCCGAACCGGTCTGCCGTTGCCGGGATCAACTGCATCAGCCCCTCGGCCCCGGCGGCGCTGACCGCATCGGCCCGGCCGCTTGATTCCACCGCGATTACCGCCAGCACCAGCGCCGGCGACACCCGCGTGCCGATGGTGTTGATCAGCATGCGCGTCCCTTGCGCCCGCACGATCGGCAACAGGTCGTCCAGCCGGGGCGTCGCCACCTCGCGGCCCTCGGGCGGGTTGACCAGCAGGTTCAGCGCCGGCTCCAGCCGCCCCGCGCCGGCCTGCCCGATTTCGGGGGAAACGCTCTGCCAGAACCAGCCGAACCGGCCTTCGGGCTTGGCGGCGGGCGCTACCGGCTGGCTGGCCGCGACAACCTGCTCCTGCGCAGCCGCCTGTTCCGCCGGGTCGATCTGCACCGTGATCCGCTTCTGCCCGGGCTTGGGCGGCTTGACGCGTTTGAAGGTAAAATCGGGATAGGGCTGCGGCCCCTCGGCCCGGACTGGGGCAGCGGCCGCCGCGATGCATATCGCGCAGGATAAAAGGACGCCCGGTTTCATGGCTACCCTGCTCTGCCTCGTTGTTTTCGTTACGGGCAGTATCGCAGAAATCCGGTTTTCGGACCAGTTATACGTGAAAAACAGGCCCCTATTTTTCTAAAAATTGCCACATTTGCCTGTTCCCCCCCGCCGTGAGCATCATTTGATAAGAAATTATCCTTTAGTTTCAATGCCACACAACCTTTAGGTTATAAATTTCAAAAATATCCCCTTTTTAGACAATTCCGCCAAACTCCCGCCCAAATCAAACGGCTTACTACACCCATACCACGACGGGGGAAGGCAAGTGAGAGAGGCCTGAACATCGCCGGTGGGGGAAAGAGAAAGACCACTAGAGACAGAGCTACTGGAGAGAGACCATGATCAACTTCATCAAGACCTTCCGCAAGGACGAAGACGGCGCCGTGACCGTCGACTGGGTTGTGCTGACCGCCGCTGTTGTCGGCCTGGGCATCGCCGCGGTGACCACCGTGTCGGGCGGCATCAACACCGCGGCCACCACGCTGACCAACGACCTGTCGACCGACATGACCACTGCCAGCTCGGTTGGTGGCTAATTAAACCAGCCCAAGCAAGAACATTAAAACAAGGGGCCGCGCCAATAATGAGCGCGGCCTCTTTTATTTTAGCCCGAAAGCGCCCCGTTTTCCCCGAAAGAATCCACAAAACGTCGTTAACAAATCCTTTTCGCGCCCAAATCCTGCCTCAATCAAACGGCTTACTACACCCATACCACGACGGAGACAGGCAAGTGAGAGAGGCCGGAACGTCAACGCCGGGGATAGCGAGAAAGACCACTTGAGACAGAGCTACTGGAGAGAGACCATGATCAAATTCATCAAAAACTTCCGCAAGGACGAAGACGGCGCCGTGACTGTTGACTGGGTTGTGCTGACTGCCGCTGTTGTCGGCCTGGGCATCGCCGCGGTGACCACCGTGTCCGGCGGCATCAACACCGCAGCCACCACGCTGACCAACGACCTGTCGACCGACATGACCACGGCGACCACCACCAACTAATTCAGGACTGACCTCGGTTACGGCCAAGGCCGCGCCTGTCACGGGCGCGGCCTTCATCGTTCAGACACAGGCACCGGAATAAAGGAAAAGAACGACGGAAACGTCGCGTTCATAACCTTTTCGTGCCGCATTCCTGCCCCAATCCAGCCGCCTTCTGAAAACATCCCTGCCGGGACGGGCGCCGAGTGTCGCGCAAAGGTCACCGGCGCGGGCCTCAGAACGCAACATGCAAGCCGCTGGAGAAAGACCATGATCAATTTCATCAAGACCTTCCGCAAAAACGAAGACGGCGCCGTGACCGTCGACTGGGTCGTGCTGACCGCCGCCGTTGTCGGGCTGGGCATCGCCGCCGTCGCGACCGTTTCGGGCGGCATCAACACCGCGACCAACACTCTGGTCAATGATCTGTCGTCCGACATGAGCACGGCCACGGCGACGAACTGATCCGTAACGGTCCGTGCTCGTGGGGGCCGCAACATCCAGGTGATGCGGATTTCGGAACATCCTTTCGCGGCATTCGCCCAAGATATCGAAGAAGTCACTGTAATTGCATGTCCTGAACACAGGATTGACGCGCTGGAACGCTACAACCTGAAGTTCCAACCGCCGTCAATCCCGAGAGGTCAGGACCATGACCAACGCTTCGATACGCAAATACCGACTGTTCCCTGAAGATGAATCCGGGGCGGTGACGGTGGACCGGGTCGTCCTGACCGCGGCTGTGGCCGGACTTTCCCTTGTGGTGCTCATCCCGGTGCTTTCGACCATCGAAAGCGCTTCCAATACCGCCAACGTCACACTGCAGAGCGCGTCAAGCCAAGCCAGCGAAACCAACTGATTTCCCGCATCCTGACGCGCTTGCTCCATCATTTCGCCCCAATTTTCCCCTAGCGTGACCAGAAGCCGAAACGCGGCAGACCCGAAAGGTTCCCGCCGCCTGTTGAGAAAGGAGATGCCATGCGTGCTATTTTCGGATTGGTCCTTGTTCTGGGCCTGGGCCTTGCCGGTTTTGCCGTCTATATGGCCAATCAGTATATCTCCGGCTTCGAAGCGGAACTGGCGCAGGCCAAAAACGCCCAGTCCAGCGGCGTGAAGCTGATCGACGTGGCCGTTGCCAACCGCACGCTGGCCTATGGTGAAACGCTGACCCCCAAGGATGCACGGCTGGTGAAATACCCCGCCTATGCCCTGCCCGCAGGCGTGTTTTCCACCGCCGCGGACCTGTTCCCCGATCCCAAGGACCCCGACAAGCGCCGCGTGGTTCTGCGCCCGATCGAGAAGAACGAGGTGATCATGGCGGTGAAAATCACCAAGCCCGGCGAAGATGCCGGCCTGACCTCGCGGCTCGAACGTGGCATGCGCGCCTTCGCCATCAAGGTCGATGTCGCCAGCGGCGTGTCGGGCTTCCTGCGCCCGGACGACCGCGTCGATGTCTACTGGACCGGCGAAAGCCTGTCCGGCGCCAATGCCGAAAGGCGCGAAGTCACCAAGCTGATCGAAAGTTCGGTCAAGCTGATCGCGGTGGACCAGACCGCCAGCAACGACGGCGCCACCGCCACCATCGCCCGCACGGTGACCGTGTCGGCCACCCCGGCGCAGGTGGCCGCCCTGGCCCAAGCGCAATCGACCGGGCGCCTGTCGCTGTCGCTGGTCGGGGCCGAAGACGATACCGTCGCCGATTCCATCGAGATCGACCAGCGCAGCCTTCTGGGCATCGAAGAGGAAGCGCCGATCGAAACGGTCGAGATCGAAAAGCAGATCTGCACCATCCGCACCCGGCGCGGCGCCGAGGTGATGGAAATCCCGATCCCCTGCACCAACTAAAGTGGACTTCCCCCTATCCAAACGGTGCGGCCGCTCCCGGCCGCCCGTTGCATTTCAGCCTCAACCGGCGAGGAAATGGCCGGAAAACACATGAAATGCAGGCCTGAACCTATTGATTCTTGCAAAAAATGGAAAATTCGCGCAGTCTGACCGGAAGAAACGGGCATCAGACCCGGATATAGAGGCGTGATCGAAAAGGCAGGTCACATGAAAAACAGTAGAATTTTCAAGGCCGCGCTTGTCGGTCTGTCGATGGCCATCTGCGGCTTGCATGTTCCTGACATGGCCCAGGCGCAGCAATTGCGCGTGGTGAAAAAAGGCACTTCCTCCAGCCTGAGCGTGCCGATGAACCGCGCCGTGGTGGTGGAAAGCGAAACCCCCTTCGCGGAACTGTCGATTGCCAACCCGGCCATCGCGGATATCTCTTCGCTGTCGGACCGGTCGATCTACGTGCTTGGCAAATCCCCCGGCACCACCACGCTGACGCTGCTCAACGCGCAGGGCCAGCTGATCACCAATGTCGACGTGGTCGTCGCCGCGGATGTAGCGGAATTCAAGGAACGGCTGCGGCAGATCCTGCCTGGCGAAAAAATCGAGGTGCGGACCGCGAATGACGGCATCGTCCTGTCCGGAACGGTGTCTTCGGCCATGAAGCTGCAGCGCGCGCTGGACCTGGCAAACCGCTACGCCCCGGAAAAAGTGTCCAACCTGATGACCGTGGGCGGCGTCCAGCAGGTGCTGCTGAAGGTGCGCTTCGCGGAAATGGAACGCAACGTTTCCAAATCGCTCAGTTCCTCGCTGTCGCTGAACGGCAATTCCGGCGGGGTGACGCTGAACGGCGGCAGCAACACCACCAATACGTCGGGCGGGGTGACCACCGCACTTGGCGGCAGCATTCCGGCGGTCAACGAAAACAACGGCGCCATGCTGTTCGGGTTCGGTGTCGGATCGGTTGAAGTCGGCGTCCTGTTGGAAGCGCTTGAAACCAAAGGCGTTGTGCGCACCCTTGCCGAACCGAACCTGACCGCCCTGTCGGGCCAGGAAGCGAAATTCCTTGCCGGCGGCGAATACCCGGTTCCGGTCAGCCAGGACAACGGCGCGATATCGGTCGAATTCAAATCCTTCGGGGTCGAACTGAACTTCGTTCCCCGCGTGGTGGACGGCGACCTGATCAACCTCGAACTGCGCGCGGCCGTGTCGGCGATCGATCCGTCGAACGGCTATGTCACCGACGCCTTCACCATCGATGCCTTCCGCCGCCGCGAAACCTCGACCACGGTGGAGATGCGCGACGGCGAAAGCTTCGCCATCGCCGGCCTGTTGCAGGATGAATTCATCGACAAGAACGGCCAGATTCCGTGGCTGGGCGATATTCCGATCCTTGGCGCGCTGTTCCGCAGCGCCGAATACCAGCGGTCCCAATCCGAACTGGTGATCATCGTGACCGCCCACCTGGTCACGCCCACGCGCGGCGAAGCGCTGGCGCTTCCGACCGACCGGATCACGCCGCCGTCGGAAAAGGATCTGTTCCTTTACGGTCGCGTGGCGCGCGACAAGACGCGCAAGCTGAAAGGGGCCGCCGGCGAGGTCGCCCGGCAGGATTTCAGCGGCTCTTACGGCTATGTGATGGAGTGATCCGATGAAAGCTACCCTGATCAAGATCGCATTGCTGGGCAGCGTCGCCGCGATCGCCGGATGCGAAGGCACCGACAGCTATTCCTCCTTTACCCGCGAAGCCGGGGCATTGGTCGGCGGTGGCGATTTCGGCAATGCCACCATGAACAACACGATGATCCTGTCTGGTGAAAAGACCTATGTCACCAATCTGGCCAACAGGTTCGCCGAAGAAGTGCCCAGCACTATCAATTTCGAATTCAACTCGGCTCGGATCGATCCCGATGCGGCTGCAATCCTGCGCCGCCAGGCCGACTGGATTCGCCAGTTCCCCGAGGTCCGATTCCGGGTCTACGGCCATACCGATGCGGTCGGCAGCAACCAGTACAATTACCGTTTGGGCAAGCGCCGCGCAGATGCCGTCGTCCGTTTCCTGTCGCAGCACGGAATCAGCCGGTCGCGGCTTGAAGCGGTCGTATCGCAGGGCGAAACGCAGCCGCTGGTGATGACCGAAGCGCGCGAACGGCGCAACCGCCGCACCGTTACCGAGGTAACGGGCTTCGTGCGTCGCCATCCTTCGGTTCTGGACGGGAAATATGCCCAGATCGTGTATCGCGATTATGTCGAAAGCGCCGTTGTTGCCACCACCCTGACCGGGATCGAAGGCAGCGTGACAGGCGCCAGCAGCGACTAAAACAATCCGCCCCATACCCGCGGATCGTCCAGAAATACCGCACAATTTCGAAACTTTGGCCCTAATCTCGCCCAGATTGCCCACGATCTTGGTCCCAGACGGAGTAGTGCGTTCGGCGTTTGCCGGACGTGGCGCTTGCGGGTCGAGGAAACGGGGCGTTTAAGAAACCCCGCCTTGCATTGCCCACAGCGCCGCAGCTGAAGGACAAGAGGCAATGACGAGTAGCGACAATTCATCTGCAGATGCCAGCCCGATTCTGGCCTGTACGATCAGTCGAGACGTTCAGAATTTCGATCTGCTGATCGAAGACATGGAAGCGATAATGGGCGAAGCCTGGGGCGACCTGGGTTTCAACGATGCGCTTGCCTTTTTTCAGCAACCCGGTTCGGAATCCCTTGAATTCATCGCCATAGCGATCGACCGGGACGACGAAGACAACCTGGTCCTGCTTGGCGACATCATTTCCGCGGCCAAGGGGCGGGGGATCAAGGTCATCCTGATCGCCGAAGAGGTCACCCCGGCCGCGCTGCATCAATTGCTGCGCCAGGGCGCCGACGAATTCGTCCCCTACCCGCTGCCGGAAAACGAATTGCAGGCAGCCGTCGAACGGCTGCGCACCCCCGAACCGGTTGCAGCGCCCGCCGAAACCGTCGGCGAGGCTTTGCAAGCCCCGGCAAAATCGGCCCATGACCGCGAAGGCGTGGTTCTTGCGGTGCACGGGCTGGCCGGCGGCACCGGCGCCACCACGCTGGCGGTGAACCTGGGCTGGGAACTGGTCGCGGCCGCCGGAA
Organism: Thalassovita aquimarina; assembly: GCF_018219815.1. Taxonomy (GTDB): domain Bacteria; phylum Pseudomonadota; class Alphaproteobacteria; order Rhodobacterales; family Rhodobacteraceae; genus Thalassobius; species Thalassobius aquimarinus. The sequence goes on along the minus strand of NZ_JADMKU010000022.1, from coordinate 6,159 downwards.
AAAAGGGCACGCCGCCGCGGGTCTGCATCATCGATCTTGACCTGCAATACGGGTCGGTTTCGACCTATCTCGATCTGGCCCGCCGCGACGCGGTCTACGAATTGCTGTCCGATACCGAGGTGATGGATGACGACATCTTCACCCAGGCGCTGATGTCGTTCGAAGACAAACTGTTCGTGCTGACCGCTCCGAAGGAAATGCTGCCGCTGGACCTGGTGGGACCGGAAGACATCCAGCGGATCATCGATATCGCCCGGCATCATTTCGATTACGTCATCATCGACATGCCCAAAACCCTGGTGCAATGGTCCGAAACCGTGCTGAGCGCCGCGCATGTCTATTTCGCGACGCTGGAACTGGACATGCGGTCGGCGCAGAACGCGCTGCGGATGAAACGCGCGCTGCAGGCCGAAGACCTGCCGTTCGAAAAACTGCGCTTCGTGCTGAACCGGGCCCCGAAATTCACCGACCTGAGCGGCAAATCGCGGGTCAAGCGGCTGGCTGACAGCCTCGACATCTCGATCGAACTGCAATTGCCCGATGGCGGCAAATACGTGACGCAGGCGGGCGACCACGGCGAACCGCTGGAAAAAAGTGCGGCCAAGAACCCGCTGCGCAAGGAAATCGCGAAGCTGGCCGCTTCGCTGCATGAACTTGGCCAGTCGGACACGAATTGACCGCGGATAAGGGGGACACGCGATGTTTTCACGCTACAAGAAGAAAGACCAGCCAGCGGCGGGCGCCCGGCCCTCTGCGAAAGTCGTCCCGATGCCCCATGCGGCGGAAAAACCCGAGGCTCCGGCGAAAGCCGTACGCATCCGCAAACCGGTGTCGAAAGCACCGGCGCAGACCCAGCCGATGGACAAGGAACGCAAGCGCAAGGAACGGCTTTCGGAAATCAAGCTGGACCTGCATCGCGCGCTTCTGGACAACCTGAACCTCTCGGCGCTGGAAACCGCCAGCGAAGCCGAGTTGCGCGCCGAGATCAGTTCGATCTCGGGCGAATTTCTGGAAGAAAAAGGCATCGTTCTGAACCGCGAAGACCGGTCACAGGTGTTTCAGGAACTCTATGACGAAGTCACCGGGCTCGGGCCGCTGGAAACGCTGCTGAAGGACGAGACGATCAGCGACATCCTGGTCAACGGGCCGAAACGGATCTTCGTCGAACGCTTCGGCAAGCTGGAACTGAGCGACGTCACCTTCAAGGATGAAAAGCACCTCTTGCGGATCATCGACAAGATCGTGTCGGCCGTCGGCCGCCGGGTCGATGAATCAAACCCTTATGTCGACGCCCGACTGGCCGACGGGTCGCGCTTCAACGCGATGGTGCCGCCGATCGCGGTAGACGGGTCGCTGGTGTCGATCCGGAAATTTAAGAAGGACAAGCTGGGCATCGACGACCTGGTCGGCTTCGGCGCCTTTTCCGAAGAAATGGCCGCCTATCTGCAGGCCGCCGTCGCCACGCGGCTGAACATCATCGTGTCGGGCGGGACCGGGTCGGGCAAGACCACGACGCTGAACGCGCTGTCGAGCTTCATCGACAATTCCGAACGGATCCTGACGATCGAGGATACCGCCGAATTGCAGCTGCAGCAGATCCATGTCGGCCGGATGGAAAGCCGCCCGCCCAATGTCGAGGGCAAGGGCGAGGTTTCCCCCCGCGACTGTCTGAAAAACGCCCTGCGTATGCGCCCGGACCGGATCATCGTCGGCGAAACCCGCGGCAACGAAGTGATCGACATGCTGCAGGCGATGAACACCGGCCATGACGGGTCGATGACCACGATCCACGCCAACAACCCGCGCGACGGGCTCAGCCGTCTGGAAAACATGATCGCCATGGCAGGGGTGGAAATGCCGCTCAAGGCGGTGCGCAGCCAGATTTCTTCGGCGGTCAACCTGATCGTGCAGGTTTCGCGCCTGCAGGACGGGTCGCGCCGCATGACATCGATCACAGAAATCACCGGCATGGAGGGCGACGTGATTTCCATGCAGGAAGTGTTCCGCTTCCAGCGCGTCGGGCTGACGCCTGAAAACAAGATCATCGGGCATTTCACCGGCACCGGGGTGCGCAGCCACTTCTCGGAACGGTTCCGCCTGTGGGGGTACGACCTGCCGGCCGAAATCTTCGAACCCGTCGCAGCGGAGTAACGCACATGACCATCCCCATCCAACCGCTTATCTACGGGCTGATCTTCGTTGGCGTTCTGGTCATCGTCGAAGGCCTGTACCTGACCGTTTTCGGCCGCTCGATCAGCCTCAACAGCCGGGTGAACCGCCGGCTGGACATGCTGGAAAAGGGGACGAACCGCACCGAGGTGATGGAAAAGCTGCGCAAGGAAATGGGCCAGCACATGCAATGGCGCGGGATCCCGGTCTATTCGATCCTCGCGGCCAAGGCGCAAAAGGCCGCGATCGCCTTTTCGCCGGCGCAGCTGCTGATGGTCATGGCCGCACTTTCGGGGATGGCGTTCGTCGGGCTGACAGTCGGCACCCAGACCGGTGTGCCGATCCGGCTTGGCGTGTCCGTCGCGATGGGCGTCGGCGGCGTTTTCATGTGGGTGTCGAGCAAGGCCAGCAAGCGCACGGCGATGATCGAGGAACAGCTGCCCGATGCGATCGAATTGATGGTGCGGTCGCTGCGCGTCGGCCACCCGTTCAGTTCCGCCATCCAGATCGTGGCGCGCGAAGTGGCCGACCCGCTGGCCACCGAATTCGGCATGATCGCGGACGAAGCGCAATATGGCCGCGACGTCGGCGAGGCGCTGAAGGACATGGCCGAACGGCTGGACATGCAGGATTTGCGCTTCCTCGCGGTGGCGGTGACGATCCAGCAACAATCGGGCGGCAACTTGGCCGAAATCCTGGCCGGGCTGGCCAAGGTGATCCGCGCCCGGTTCCGCCTGTTCCGCCGGGTCAAGGCGATCACCGCCGAAGCGCAATGGTCGGGAAAGTTCCTGTCCGGTTTCCCGATCCTCGCGCTGATCGGCATCAACGTGATGGACCCGCATTATTATGACGAAGTGCTGGACCACCCCTATTTCATCCCCGCATGCGTCGCGGTCGGCGTGTTCCTCGTGGCGAACATGTTCGTCATGCGGATGCTGGTGAACATCAAGGTCTGAGGAGAACCGTCATGGCAATCATCAACATGTTCCTCGGCGACATGACCAACGGCGCGGGGCCGCTCCTGCTGGTGGCTTTTCTGGGTCTTGCCCTGATCGTGATTACCCTGCCCTTCCTGTTCAAGTCGCGCCCGGACCCGCTGGACAAGCTTAAACAGACCGCCAAGGGCAACGATCCCGTCCAAAGTGAATCCCTGCGCACGGCGAAAAGCGCCAAGAAGCTGGAAAAATATTCCAGCTTCCTCGAACCGAAGAACGAAGAGGAATTTTCCAATGTCCGCCTCAAGCTGACCCAGGCCGGGTATCAGTCGAGCGGGGCCGTGATGATCTACCACTTCAGCCAGTTCGCGCTCGGCATCGGGCTTCTTGTGCTTGGCATCCTGTACTACCTGCTGTTCGTCGCCAGCGACCAGACCGACCCGCAACAGGCGGTGATGTATATCCTCGGCCCCGGCGTGATCGGCTACATGGCGCCGAAATACTGGGTCACCCGGCGCCAGCAGGAACGCCAGGAAGAAATCACCGATGGCTTTCCCGACGCGCTGGACATGATGCTGGTCTGTGTCGAGGCCGGGCAATCGATGGATCAGGCGATCATCCGCGTGTCGAAGGAAATCCGCGCCTCGTTCCCGGCGCTGGCCGACGAGTTTGAAATCGTGTCGCAGCAGATCAAGGCGGGCAAGGACAAAGCCGTCGTGCTGTCCGACATGGCCGAGCGTTGCGGCGTCCCCGACGTGTCCAGCTTCGTGACCGTGATGGTGCAATCGCAGAGCTTCGGCACCTCGATCGCCGAGGCGCTGCGCGTCTACGCCGGCGAAATGCGCGATAAGCGGGTGATGCGGGCGGAGGAGAAAGCAAATAAGTTGCCTACGAAGATGACCCTTGCCACAATGATGCTGACCGTGCCGCCGCTGCTGATCATCCTGGTCGCGCCGTCGGTGATCGGTATCATGACCTTGGGCAAATGAGCAGATAACCGATGAAAGTTTTCCGCACCGGGCTTGGCCTGGTTGCACTGACCGCTCTGGCCGCCTGTTCGACGGGCGGCCTTGGCGCATCCGACAACGTCTATGCGCCCGGCATCGCGCCGCGCGGACAGGCGGTTGACGGGCTGGTGGTGGCGCAGCGGCTGATGGAGGCGGGCGAATACGAACTCGCACTCGAAGCCTATTCCCGCGCCGCGCTGGACCACGGTTTCACCGTCGATGTGCTGTCGGGACTGGGCAGCGCCAACCTCGGCCTCGGCCGCCTCGGGCAATCCGAAAAGCTGTTGCGCCGGGCGATTGCCACTGACGAAGCCATCCCCGAGGTCTGGAACAACCTCGGCGTGGTGCTGATGGAACGCGGCAAACCGGCCGAGGCGGTGCAGATTTTCAAAACCGCCTATGCGCTCGACAATGGCGAAAGTGATGCGATTCGCGATAATTTGCGCTTGGCACTCGCAAAATCCGAAAATCCGGACTATGATGAAAAGCTAGATCAAGAATATAAATTGGTACAGCGCGGCAGCGGCAGCTATGTCATCCGCCGGATACCATGATTGGGCAAGAGCAGTACAAGGACGCAAACGATGCGCCATTCCCTTCTTGTGACCCTGGGCCTGACCGCCGCGTTGGGCCTTTCCGCCTGCGACAAGATGCGGGGCGGTAACCAGGTCGACCGCGCGATGAGCGCGGTGAACGCGATCGAGGACAACAACCTCAGTGACATCATGCTGACGGTGGCCGATGCCGACGAGGCGGTGAACTATTTCAAGCGCGCCTCGGCCGAAAGCCCCGACAAGCTGGAACTGAAACGCGGCTTGGCGAAATCGCTGGTCCGCGCCGGGCGCGCGACCGAGGCGGTGCCGGTCTGGCGCACGGTGGTCAAGGCCCCCGAGGCGACCAATGACGACCGCGTCGACCTGGCCGATGCCCTGATCCGCACCGGCAAATGGGACGAAGCCGACGAAACACTGGACACGATCCCGCCCACCTTCGAGACCTTCAAGCGCTACCGGCTGGAAGCGATGGTCGCCGACAGCAACAAGGAATGGAAGAAGTCCGACAGTTTCTATGAAATCGCCGTCGGCCTGACCACGCGGCCTGCCAGCGTGCTGAATAACTGGGGCTATTCCAAGCTAACCCGGGGCGATTACGCCGAGGCCGAAAGGCTGTTTTCCGACGCGATCCGCAACGACCCCAAACTGTTCACCGCCAAGAACAACATCGTTCTGGCGCGCGGCGCTCAGCGCAACTACACCCTGCCGGTCATCCCGATGGATCAGACCGAACGGGCCCAGCTGCTGCATACGCTGGGGCTGAGCGCGGTGAAACAGGGCGATGTCGAAACCGGCAAGAACCTGTTGCGCGAAGCCATCAGCACCCATCCGCAGCATTTCGAAGCCGCCGTGCGCAGCCTGCGGGCGCTGGAAACCTGACGACGCCCATGTCGGCCTTTTCCACTCTTGCCCCGGCGTTGCAGATACCGCAATCGGTGGCGATCTGGCTGTTCCTGCTCTGCCTGCCCGCCTGCCTGTGGTCGGCCTGGAACGACCTGAGCAGGATGAAGATCCCCAACAAGGCGGTTTTGCTGCTTGCCGTCACCTTCGTGATTGCCGCGCCATTGCTGATGCCGTTGCAACAGGTCGGTTGGCAGTTATTACAACTGGTCGTCGTTCTGCTTGTCGGCATGGTCATGAACGGTGCCGGGCTGATCGGCGCGGGCGACGCGAAATTCACCGCCGCCGCCGCGCCCTACGTGATGCTGGGCGACTGGAAGCTGGTCGTGCTGCTGTTTGCCACTACGACGCTGGCCGCGGTTGCAGTGCACCGTCTGGCCGGGCTGACGCCCTTGCGCAAGCTGGCGCCGGATTGGGAAAGCTGGACCCGCAAGGGCGACTTCCCGATGGGCCTGCCACTGGGGGGTACCCTGTCGCTCTACCTGCTGATCGGGGCGGTTTACGGCGGCTGAGGTGGTTAGGGTCAGGACCCATTGATTTCCGCCGGGTGGCGTGATTCACCGTTCGAAAAACGAGCGGTAAAATGTCTGACCT
>NZ_JADMKU010000021.1 GCF_018219815.1 Thalassovita aquimarina | reverse complement strand
CAGGTGCCCGAAGGTCTTCCTCTCCGCAATCGCGCTCGCTGCAACCGTCATCTATTGGCTATGAGTCCTGACCCTAACACCGCGATGGCCTGAATTCAGGGGGCAACGTCACCGGTCATGCGTGCGATTTGACGCGAAGGTCCGCTCCCCGCCCATACTTGCTGGGGCAACGTTGGCACGTCGCGGGCGACCTTCAAGTCTGTTTCGGGCTGTAAGTGGTCATTTGCTGCAAAACGGACGAAGGGTCTCTACCGTTGAGTATCCCGATGATTTGGGCTTCCGTGAACCTGTCCGTCGCACCGGTGGCAACCTCTCGGAGCGCGTTACAGGACGTAATCAGGAAAGATCCCCGCGTCCTCGCAGGCCTGACTGACACCCAGCCCTTTCAGCGCCCCGAACCCTGTCATCAAAGCGGTGCGCAAGCCCATCTGATTGCCGCCAAGAATGTCGGTGTGCAACGTGTCGCCCACCATCAGCGTCCGTTCCGGCGGCGGCGGGGCTGCAATCCGCGACAATGCGAGCTCGAAGATATTCGAGAATGGCTTGCCGAAAAAATCCGGCTCCACCCCGTCGATTTCGGCCAGCCGATGGGCAAAGTAACCTGGTTCAAGCGTGAAACCGGCTTCGCGCGGGGCGACAAGATCGGGATTGCCGACGATCACGGGGCGGGGCCGGTCGCGCAGGGCGCTGACCAGAAGGCCCTGGCGATGCGCGGTCCAACTGCCCGAACCGATCAGCATGAACCGGTCGGCTTTCACGTAATCCTCGGGATCGTCGGCAAGTAGCTGCAGGCGGTCGCATTGCAGATCGCTGGTGTCAAAGCACGCCTCTGCCATCGCCCCCCAGCATTCGCCCGGGCGGCGGGGTAGGGCGGCAAGCATGGCTTCCCGGCTCGACACGACCTCTTCGGGGGTGAAATCGAAGCCCAGCCGCGAATAGCGCTGCATCATGATGGATTTCGGATAGCCCGCCGAATTGCTGACGACCATCACCTGCTTGCCGCGCGCGCGCAGCGCGCTGATCATCTCGGCCGCCCCCGGGATTGCCCGCTCTCCGACCGTGAGGACGCCATATGCGTCAAACAGGATCAGGTCGAAATCCTCGGCAATATCCGACAGGGACGAAATCGACCTAGTGGCGCCTTGCCGTTGCGGTTGGGGCAGACGGTTCCGAATTTTTTGATAGGCGGCAAAGGCCCATTCGGGCGTCGGCGCGGGGATGTCCTTCACAAAATGCGCTTGCGCAACCATGCCGATACCACTTCACCCAAGATAACCAATGCAATAATGACCAGGAGGATGGTCGCGACTTCCGGCCAGTTGAACGTGTCTATCGCGCCTTGCAGGATGATACCGATACCCCCGGCGCCGACCAGGCCAAGAACGGTGGATTCGCGCAGGTTGATATCCCAACGCAGGATGCTGACCGCCCAGAAGGTCGGCATGACCTGCGGGACGATGGCATAGACGATGACCTTGAAGCGCGAGGCGCCGGTCGCTTCCAGCGCCTCAACCGGGCGATTGTCGATCTCCTCGATCGCCTCGCCCAGCAGCTTGCCGACGAAACCGATCGAGCGGAACATGATCGCCACGACGCCAGCGATCACGCCGGGTCCGAAGATCGCAACGAACAGCAGAGCCCAGATGATGGTGTTGATCGACCTGCTCGACACCAGGATGAACCGGCCGAGCCAAAGCGTTGCAACATTGGGCGTCGTATTCTGCGCCGCCATATAGGCGACGGGAAGGGATATCACCACCGCGACCGCGGTTGCGATGGTGGCGATGTTCACCGTTTCCCACAGCACGACCAGGATTTTTCCGAGGTTGGACGGGTCGGGAGGCATCATCCGGCCAAACAGGTCGGCAATCTGCTGCGGCGATCCCCATACCCATTCCCAGATCACTTCGATGCTGGTCAGCGCCCAATAAATCACCACGATGCAGAGCAGGAAGACGGAATAGCGCATCACCCTTTGGGCGGGGGTGAAACGTGCCCAATGGTCGAAAATCTGTTCTGTCATCACTTCATCCGTTTCCTGATTTGTCCGCTGACGGCTTCGCTCAGCAGGATGACGCCGACGATCACGATGGTGATGGCGAGGGCGAAGTCATAGTCGTAGCGCCCGAAGGCATTGGCGAGCGTGGCGCCGATCCCGCCAGCGCCCACGATGCCAACCACCGCAGAGGCCCGCAGATTGCTGTCGAGCTGATAAATCGATAGTCCGATCTGGCGCGGCAAAATTTGTGGGAAGACAGCATAGACCAGGGTTGAAAGGAAAGGCGCACCGGCCGCGCGCATGGCTTCGACCTGGCCGAAATCTATTTCCTCGATCCGTTCGGCCAGCATCTTGGCGACGAAACCGATGGAATAGACGATCAGTGTCAGCACACCGGCAAAGGGGCCGAAGCCCACGGCCTTCACGAAGATGATGGCGACGATAACCGGGTGAAAGCTGCGCGCGACGATGATGATGCCGCGGCCGAGATAGTAGATGGGCCGGGGCGCGATATTGCGCGCGGCCATGAAGGCGATCGGGATCGACAGGATCACGCCGCCGAAGGTCGCCAGAATGGCGATCTTGAGGCTTTCGAGGAAACCGTCGATCAACAGCGAACTGCGCTCGAAGCTGGGCGGGAAGGCACCGCTGAAAATGCGCGCCGCACGGGTCAGCCCCTGGCTCGCGCGGTCCCAGTCCAGCGGCAGGGTGGCCGCGGTTATGACCACATAGGCGGCGATTCCCAGAATGACGGCGTAGCGCAGAACGGGATTGGCGATGAAGGGCGGTTTGCGCCAGGTATCACGGGTCTGGTCGGTCATGACGCGGCCACCGCGAATGAGGGATCGGGGGTATATTCGCCGCGTTCGGCCGCCGGGGTGCCCGAATAGATACGGTCCATCGCTTCACGGTCCAGCGCCTCGGGCGCGGCATCGAAAATGATCCGCCCGTAGCGCATGCCGACGATGCGGTCGGTATATTCCTTCGCCTCGGTCGTGTTGTGGATGTTGATCAGAACAGGCAGCGAGAATTCGCGCGCGAGGTCGCGCAGCAACTGCATGATCTGTTCCGAGGTCTTCGGGTCGAGAGAGGCGGTAGGTTCATCCGCGAGAAGGATTTCCGGCTCCTGCATCAGGGCACGCACCACACCGACGCGCTGGCGTTCACCGCCCGAAAGTTCGTCTGCGCGCTTGTTGGCATATCGCGCAATGCCCACGCGCTCCATCAGTTCATAGGCGCGCCGGATGTCCTCCTTGGGGTATTTACGCATCACCGCGCGCCAAGTGGGCAGAACGCCCAGCCGGCCGGATTGGACATTTTCCATCACGGTCAGCCGGTCTACGAGGTTGAAACCCTGGAAAACCATCCCGATCTTGCGCCGGGCGCCGCGCAGCCCGGCGCGGTTGAGGGTCGTCAGTTCGGTGCCGTTCAGGACGATGCTGCCTGACGTCGGTTCCACGAGGCGGTTTATGCAGCGCAGCAGGGTGCTTTTGCCCGCGCCGGACGAACCGATGATGGAAACGACGGTTTCCTCCGCGATCTCGAGATCGAGGTTCTTGAGCACGGGGTCGCCGCTGCCATAGCGTTTAACCAGGCTGGTGATCTTAAGCATTTTTGTCTCCAACAATCTTGACCCGGGGGGACGGGGAGCGCCCCCCGGGTCGTTGCCGAAAAATGGAAGGTTTATTCGGCGGCAAGGCCTTCTGCGGTGTAGGACACGCCGTTTGCGGCCTGGATTTCGCGGATCACGCCCCAGTCTTTCTTGTAGGTGATCGGGACGAACTTGCTCACGCCGGAAAATTCTTCGCCCAGGGCGGTGCCCGCAAAGTCATAGGTGAAGAAGGCTTCGCGGATTTTATCCGCCAGTTCCGGGGCGAGGTTGTGCGCGAGGGTGTAGGACGTCGTCGGGAAGGCGGCAGACTCCCAAATGATCTTCACCTCCTCCGGGTCATAGAGGCCGCGTTCCGCCATCCGGTCCACCACTTCGGATGCCACCGGCGCGGCGTCGTAGTCGCCGGCAACCACGCCCAGCATGGACTGGTCGTGCGACCCCGAATAGGTCACCTCGTAATCCTCATCCGGCACCACGCCCAGATTGGGGAAAAGCGCACGGGGGGCAAGGTTTCCCGAGTTGGAGGTCGGCGAGGTGTGGGCGATCCGCTTGCCCGCCAGGTCCTTCATCGTGTTCAGGCCGGAATCCTTGCGGGTATAGACCTGGAGCTTGTAGCCGAACTCGCCTTTGTCCGACCCCATGATGGCGAACGGCACGGCTCCGGCAAGATTGACGGCAAAGGGCGTCGGCCCGGTGGAGAAACCGGCGATATGCAGCCGGCCCGAGCGCATCGCCTCGACCTCGGCAGAGTTCGACTGCACCGCGAAGAACTGGACATTCTTGCCGGTCACTTTTTCGAGATGTTCGATAAACGGTTCCCAGATATCGGCATAGATGGCCGGATCCTCGACCGGCGTATAGGCAAAGACGAGCGTGCCCGGGTTCTGCAGCTCATCGGGATTCGACGGCGCGTCGGCAACGAGATCGCCGTCAGAATCGCAAAATAGGGTATCGAGCGCCCCCCGGTTGGGGCAGTCCTGCGCGGCTGCGCTGCCTGCTCCGAACAGAACGGCAGTGCATATTCCGGCAGCAAGGTAGGTGAGTTTGGTTGACATGGTTTTCTCCCTGAATTTGGCTGATCGCAGCAAAAAGTGGATTTTTTTTGCGTAATGACAAATAAAGGCAGCAGCTTTTTTCCGAATATGCAACATTTTTTTCTGGAACCTGTCGGAAAACCACGCGATAAACCTCTTGAGAGGGCGATATGCAGGACCAAAACACAACATCCCCGGCGACACCGCGGCGCTTGCGCAAATCCGAACGGCGCGAGCAGATTCTTCTGGAGCTGAGACTCGCGCCGCATGTGCGCATTTCAGAACTCGCCGAGCAGTTCGGCGTTACCACGGAAACCATTCGCCGCGACGTAGAAGACATGTCGCGCGAGGGTTTGCTTAGTCGCGCCCATGGCGGCGCCTCGGCGGCCCCGGTGGGGGCGATGCAGAATTTCGACGAACGCAGCCGCGACCGGGTCGAGGAACGATCGAGGATCGGCCGCCATGCCGCGGCCATGGTTCGGCCGGGCGAGGTGATCTTCATCGATGCCGGGGCCACGACCTTGCAACTGGCCCGGTTCCTGGCCTTCAACGGCACGCCCGTCACCGCGATCACGAACAGTTTGCAGGTGGCGATGGCTCTGGGGCAGAGCAGTGCGACGCGGGTGATCATGTGCCCGGGCGATTACCTGCCCGCAGAATCCGCCGTCACGGGAACCGATGCGATCGAATTCATCGGGCGGCATAACGCGGACCAAACCTTCATCGGTGCATCGGGGATCAGCGAAAGGGGCGTTTCCGAAGCCGTTCCGGGGTTTGCGGCGGTCAAGCGCGCGATGATGCGGCAGAGCCCGCAGACGCATCTTCTCATTGATGGCAACAAGTTCGGCCAAGACTGCCTGGACATCATCGAGCGCCCCGCTGCGTTCCGGACCGTCATCGCGGACCGCGCGCCGGAAAAGACCCTCAAGCAGGCGCTGGTGGGCGCGGGTGTCACGATTTCGGTGGCTGGCTGATCGGCCCCTTTGATGAGTGCGAGGAAAGGACAGCGGGATGGAGAAGGGCAATTCTGGCGATCACATCGTCGATCTGTTCGTTATTGGCGGCGGCATCAATGGCTGCGGCATCGCGCGGGATGCGGCGGGGCGGGGGCTTTCCGTTACGCTGGCCGAAATGGGCGATCTGGCACAGGCCACCTCGTCGTCCTCGACCAAGCTGTTTCACGGCGGGCTGCGCTATCTGGAATATTTCGAATTTCGACTGGTGCGCGAGGCGCTGAAGGAACGCGAGGTTCTGCTTCGGGCGATGCCGCATATCAGCTGGCCGATGCGCTTTGTCCTGCCCTATCACCGCGACATGCGGTTCGAGGCGTATACGCCGACATCGCGCCTTCTTGGGATTTTTATGCCCTGGATGAAAGGCCGCCGCCCTGCATGGCTGATCCGGCTAGGGCTTTTTCTGTATGACCATTTAGGCGGGCGCAAGATCCTGCCCGGCACGCGGACGGTCGATCTGATGCGGAATCCTGCCGGGGCGGCGCTGAAGGACAAGTTTCGCAAGGCCTATGAATATTCCGACTGCTGGGTGGAGGATTCCCGGCTTGTCGTTCTGAATGCCCGCGATGCCGAAGCGCATGGCGCGCGTATCATGACGCGGTCCAGAGTCGTGTCGGCCGTGGTCGAAGACGGGATGTGGACGGTGTTGATCGAAGACGCCGCCACGGGGCACACACGGACCGTCCGGGCGAAGATTCTGGTCAACGCGGCGGGACCTTGGGTGGGCAACGTCATCCGCGATACCGTGCATCTGGATAACGGTGCCGGTGTCCGGCTGGTGCGTGGCAGCCATATCGTGACGCGCCGCCTGTTCGATCATGACAAATGCTATTTCTTCCAGGGGACCGATGGCCGGATCATCTTCGCCATCCCCTATGAAACCGATTTCACCCTGATCGGCACCACGGATGCGGATCACGACGATCCTGACCGATCGCCGGTCTGTACCGAGGCCGAACAGGATTACCTGATCTCCTTCGCCTCCGAGTATTTCAAGGCGCCGCTGTCGCGCGACGACGTGGTCTGGACCTATTCCGGCGTGCGCCCGCTTTACGATGACGGGGCCAGTTCGGCCACGGCGGCGACGCGCGATTACGTTCTGAAGCTCGACGAAAGCACCGGCGCCCCGATTCTGAACGTGTTCGGCGGCAAGATCACCACCTATCGCCGGCTTGCCGAAGCCGCGCTGGAGAAGATCGTCCCGTTCTTCCCCGGTATCGGCGGGCGCTGGACCGAAGGCGCAGCCCTGCCCGGCGGGGATTTCCCGGTGAATGCCGTGGATCGTCTGGTCGCGGAATTGCTGGCGGCCTATCCCTTCCTCAACAATTTCTGGGCGCGGCGGCTGGTCCGGGCCTATGGTTCCGAGGCGTGCGAGGTGCTGGGCGATGCAGGTAGCGTTGACGATCTCGGGCGCGGCTTCGGCGCGACCCTGACCGAACGCGAAGTCGGCTGGCTGATGGATCGGGAATATGCTCGCCACGCCGAGGACGTGGTCTGGCGCCGCTCGAAGCTTGGCCTGCGGATGAGCGCCGAGGAGATCGCGGCGCTGGACGACTGGATGCAGAAAGTCCGGAGCAACGAGCAAGCAGCGGCGGAATAGCGCCGCGCGGGACGGTGGGCTGGAGGGACCCGCAGCCCGGCCGCCGTTTTACCAAGCCGCGTGAAACGCGGTTCAGTACCCTGCAGCCATCAAGGGAAGGGGAGGAGCGAGAGATGACGCATATCCTGGCCATCGATCAGGGTACCACATCAAGCCGCGCGATCCTGTTCGACGCCGGGATGAAGGTTGCGGCTGTCGCGCAGCAGGCTTTTGAGCAGCACTTCCCCCGCTCGGGCTGGGTGGAACACGCCCCCGAAGACCTGTGGCAGACGGTTCTGACCACCTGCCGCGACGCGATGGCCAAGGCGGGGATCGGTGCCGGTGACATTGCCGGGATCGGCATCACCAACCAGCGCGAAACCACGCTGGTCTGGGACCGGGACACCGGTGAGCCGATCCACAACGCTATCGTCTGGCAGGACCGGCGCACCGCCGATATGTGCCGCGCCCTGCGCGAGGCGGGGCACGAAGAGATGGTGACCGGGCGCACCGGCCTGCTGCTGGACCCGTATTTTTCGGGCACCAAGCTGAAATGGATACTCGACAATGTGGAGGGCGCCCGCGCCCGGGCCGAGGCGGGCAAGCTTCTGTTCGGGACCGTGGACAGTTTCCTGATCTGGAAGCTCACCGGGGGCAGGGTGCATGCGACCGATGCTACCAATGCCGCGCGAACCCTGCTTTACGACATCCGCAAGGGGCGCTGGTCCTCCACGATCTGCAGTCTTCTGGACATCCCGATGTCTATGCTCCCCGAGGTTAGGGATTGCGCCGCCGATTTCGGCACGACCGATCCGGCGCTTCTGGGCGCGGCGATCCCCATCCTGGGCGTGGCGGGCGATCAGCAGGCGGCGACGATCGGGCAGGCCTGTTTCAAGCCGGGGATGATGAAATCGACCTATGGCACCGGCTGTTTCGCACTGCTCAATACCGGCGCCGAACCGGTGGCGAGCCGCAACCGGCTGCTGACCACCATCGCCTATCAGCTCGACGGGCAGCCGACCTATGCGCTCGAGGGGTCGATCTTCATTGCCGGCGCGGTGGTGCAATGGCTGCGCGACGGGCTGGGTATCATCAAGGAAACCGCTGAAACACAAACCTTGGCCGAAGCCGCCGATCCGGGGCAGGAGGTGATTTTGGTGCCCGCCTTCACCGGGCTTGGCGCGCCCTATTGGGATGCCGAATGCCGCGGCGCGGTCTATGGGCTGACGCGCAATTCCGGCCCGGCCGAATTCGCCCGCGCGGCATTGGAAAGCGTGGGGTTCCAGACCCGCGACCTGCTTGAGGCGATGCGCGCCGACTGGTCGGGGCAGGGCGATGCCGTGCTCAGGGTCGACGGCGGCATGTCGGCGTCTGACTGGACGATGCAATTCCTGGCCGACATCATTGGCGCACCGGTGGACCGGCCCGAGGTACTGGAAAGCACGGCGATGGGGGCGGCATGGCTCGCCGGGATGCGCGCGGGCGTCTATCCCGGCATGGAAGGTTTCGCCGAATGTTGGGCGCTGGAGCGCCGGTTCCTGCCCGCGATGGATGAAAGCCGCCGCGAAGAAAAATATGCGGCCTGGAAGGCGGCGGTCCGGCGTACGATGGCGAAATGACATTGTGTTCCTGGATCGCGCCGGGGCGGCCGCGCTGTGGCGAAGAGGACCGGCGCCCGAGCTGGATAGCCTGAAAACACAAAGGCCCCGGACACTTGTCCGGGGCCTTTGCCTTGTTCATTCATGGCGCCGTGGGCGATTGGCCCGGCTAGGCTGCCTTAGCGCAGCGCCGCCTCGATATTGCCGCCGTCCACGGTCATCACATGGGCGGTGGTGCGTTCGGATTTGGCCAGCGCGACGAAGGCGTCGGCGACATGGCGCGCTTCGACTTCGCGCTTCAGAAGGTTGCCACCCAGATAGGTCGCCTCGTCCACCTTGCGGGCCGCTGCGCGCGCCGCGATCATTTCGGGGGTCAGTAGCCCGGATCGGATGCGGTCGGCGTTGATCCCGTTCACACGGATGCCTTCGCCGCCAAGTTCCAGCGCCAACTGACGCAGCAGGAAGAAGGTCGTGGCCTTGGGCAGGCCGTAGGCAGCGAAGCCTTTGCCCGGGTTGACCGCCTGTTTCGAGACGTTGAACAGGATCTGCCCGCCGCGCCCCTGCGCCCGGAACACGGCGACGGCGGCCTGGGCGAAGGCCTGATGCGAGAAGAAGTTCAGCTCGAAGCTGGCGCGCAGGGTCTCATCGGGCAGGGTGGCGATGTCGCCGGTCATCGCCGCACCGGCGTTCGACACCAGGATGTCCAGCCCGCCGAAACGGCTGACGCAGGCCTCGACTGCCTCGGCCGGGGTGCCGGGCCGGGTGATGTCCACGGTACAGCCGCCGTGATCGCCGCCCAGGATGGCGATGGCCTTGTCCAGCGCTGAATCGTCCCGGTCGACCAGGAAGAGGGTGGCGCCCTGTGCGGCGAAGGCCTGCGCTGTCGCCAGCCCGATGGCACCGGCGCCGCCGGTCACCATGACGACGCGGCCCTGCATCGCGGGCCGCTTGCCCTTGCCCAGCTTGGCCTGTTCCAGCGACCAGTATTCCATGTCGAACAGGTCGGATTCGCCGATCGGGTGGAAACCGCCGCAGGCCTCGCCGTCGCGCATCACGCGCTGGCTTTGTTCGCCTATATCGGCGGCGATGCGCGCGGCCTTGGCGTCGGCGCCGATGCCGACCAGCCCCAGTCCGGCCACCCAAGCCAGGTTCGGCGTCGGTGACAGCATCGTCTTGGCGCCGCCGAAGCGGGGCGCCTGACGGTCGAAATAGGCGGTGTAGTCGGTCACGAAGCCGTCGACCGCCTTGGCGATCGCCTCGGGCCCGCCAGCCACGTCCTGTTGCGTCAGCACGAGCGGGTGGCCCTTGGTGCGGATCACGTGGTCGGGGGTCGCGACACCACGGGTGGCCAGCGCGGCAATGTCATCGCGTTCGAGGAAGCTCATCACCTCGGCACCGTCGCGGGTATCGAAAACCGGCATCGGCTGGTCCTTGGCCAGATGCGCGCCGATCGCGCCTCGCAGCGCGACCAGCGTTTCGGCACGTCCCGCGGCGGGCAGCGCCGCGGAGGGGCGCAGCGGTTGGGGGCGGCGGTCGGCCAGCCAGGATTCGACCATGTTGGTGTGTTCGATGATCTTGTCATAGGATGACTTGGCGTCCGGCCCCCAAGCGAAATGCCCGTGGTTGACCAGCAGCAGGCCCTCGGCCTGGGGATGCGCCTCGTAGGTTTCGGCGGCCAGCTTGGCCAGCGCGAAGCCCGGCATCACGTAGGGCACAAGCGCCAGCTTGTTGCCGAAAATCTCGCGCGTGGCGGCTTCGACCTCGGGGAGGTTGGCCAATGAGAGGAAGGCGGAGGCATGGGTATGATCGACGTATTTATGCGGCAAGTAGGCGTGCAGCAGCGTTTCCACCGACGGGTTGGGCGCGGTCGAATCCAGCAGGTTCGACCGCTGCACGTTCACCATGTCCTCGTCCGAAAGCTTGTCCAGCTCGCGCAGCCGCATCAGCGGCGCCATGCGCACCGCCGGCAGGCCCGCGGCTTCGATCGTTTCCAGGTCCCAGCCCGACCCCTTGATGTGGATCACGTCGATTTCGTCGCCATAGATGTCGCGCGCGGTCAGCTTGGCCGAGGTGTTGCCGCCGCCATGCATCACCAGGTCGGGGTCCGATCCGATCAGCCGAGAAGTATAGACGCGCAGGGCCAATTCGCGTGCGCCGGGGTCATTTCCGGCCCGATCCTGCATCGCTGCGGCTTCGCTGTCTTGCCATCTGTTCGTGATCATTTCAAAACTCCTGATAGGACTTAGGGTGGCCGGTTAGCAGCCAGGCCTTGATTGTTCAGGTGCGTTATACAAAAGTCAGAATAGTTTGTCATAGATAAAATGAGGCGATGGAATGGTGGGAACGAAACGCAGAACGACAGGGCGGATCAGCGGTGAAAACGTCGTCATAGAAGTGGCCTGGATGTATTATCATGAAGGGTTGAACCAGAAGGAGATCGCCGACCGGCTGGGGATTTCGCGGGCGACGGTGGTGAATTACCTGCAGGAGGCGCGTGAACGCGGCTTCATCAGAATTACGCTGGCTTCGAGCGCCTTCACCACTCATCGCGCGGCGGTCGAGCTGTGCGAAAAATTCGGCCTCACTTCGGCCTATGTGGTTCCGGACGAAGGCGCGGACGTTGAAACCGCCTTCTATCGCGTCGTGCGCGGTGCCGCGGAATGGCTGCCCGAACTTCTGGAGGCCGGGGATCGCCTAGGCGTCGCCTGGGGCCGGACGATTTATGAACTGGCCGAAATTTCCGAGGAGACCCGCATCGACGATCTGACGGTGTTGCAACTGGTGGGCTCGATGGCGACGCCCTATGGTTTCACTGCCGAGGCCTGTTCGACCCGGCTGGCCCAGCGGCTGGGGGCACGCTGCTTCAACCTGCATGCGCCGGCGGTTCTGACCAATGCCGGTCTTGCTGCCGCCCTGCGCGCCGAACCGATCATCCACGATCAGCTCGAGCGGCTGGAAACCTGCAACAAGTTCCTGTTCTCCGTCGGAACCTGCCTGCCCGACAGCCATGTGGTGGGCAGCGGAGTGGCGACCGTTGAGGATTTGGAATGGTATATCGGGCAGGGGGCGACGGCGGTCCTGTGCGGCCGCTTCATCGACGCCGAGGGGCGTGGCATTCCCGGGCCGCTGGATGAACGCATGATTGGCATACCGCTGGAGAAATTGGTCGGGCTCGATCAGGGCATCCTCGTCACGCCGGGAACCGACAAGGTCGAGGCGACGCTGGCCGCGATCCGGGGCGGTTACGTCTCCCATATGGTGACCAGCCTCGGCGTGGCGCAGGAGCTGTTGGAAAAGGGCTGAGGGGTATACCGCGATAGCGCCTGCCGATGGGGCCAAGTGCTATTGCGGGCTCCTGATCGCGCGCATTCGTTTCTTTCACATCGCACCCCCAAAAAAAAGACCCGGCGCTAGGCCGGGTCTTTCGCTTTTTATCGGTGACGGCTCATTGAACGGCAAATTCGGGGAACATTGCCGCCAGCCCTTCGGCCGTTGCCGGGCTCACGCCGCGTTCGGTGATCAGCCCGGTCACCAGTTCGGCCGGGGTGACGTCGAAGGCGGGGTTGCGCGCGGGTGTGCCGTCGGGCGAAATCTGCACCGAGATGATTTTGCCCTCGGGGTCGCGGCCCTGCACATGGGTCACCTCTTCGCCGGTGCGTTCCTCGATCGGAATCTCCTTCACGCCGTCCACCACGGTCCAGTCGATGGTGGGCGAGGGCAGGGCGACGTAGAAGGGCACGCCGTTGGCCTTGGCCGCCAGCGCCTTCAGGTAGGTGCCGATTTTGTTGCACACGTCGCCGCGCGCGGTGGTGCGGTCGGTGCCGACGATTACCAAGTCAATCTCGCCGTGTTGCATCAGGTGGCCGCCGGCATTGTCCACGATCAGGTCGTGGCTGACGCCATGGCTGATCAATTCCCAGCTGGTCAGCTGCGCACCCTGGTTACGGGGGCGGGTTTCGTCGACGAAGACATGGATGTCGATGCCGTCCTCGACCGCGTGATAGACCGGCGAGGTGGCGGTGCCCCAGTCGACGGTCGCCGGCCAGCCGGCGTTGCAATGGGTCAGAACGTTGACACGGCCGCCGCCCTTCTTGGCCGCGATTTCGCGGATGATTTCCAGGCCGTGCAGGCCGATCTGGCGGTTGGTTTCCACGTCTTCGTCGCAGATTTCGGCGGCGCGGGCAAAGGCGGCTTCGGCGCGTAGCTGCGGAGCGAGCGGTTTCAGCACCTTGTTCATCTCGTCCAGCGCCCATTTAAGGTTGATCGCGGTGGGCCGGGTTTCGTGGAGGACCTCGTAGGTTTCATCGAGCGAGGTATCCGACGGGTCCGCCGCCATCTGTACCGCCACGCCATAGGCCGCCGTCGCGCCGATCAAAGGCGCGCCACGCACCCACATGTCGCGGATCGCATCGGCAAAATCCTTTCGCGTGTTCAGCGGTACGATGCGCAGCTCGTGCGGCAGCCAGCGCTGGTCGATGATGCGCACTTCGCCCGAGGGTTCGCGCCAGATGGAGCGGAAATGCTTTCCGTCGATTTTCATAGGTAATCCTCTTGATTGATCCGGCGGGCGAGGTCGGTGACCTCGGTCATTGCGGTGAAGTTTACGCGCCCGACGGCAAGCGCTCGGCCCAGCATCAGGCCGCGCGCCTCGCAGGCGGCGCGGGCCGCGTCGTCGGCGATTTCGTCGTATTCCGCGATATGGGCGAGCCCAAGCGTGCGGCGGTGCATCTCGATCCCGCAGAAGCCAAGACAGTCGCGCCAGATCGCGGCAAGGCGTTCGATCCGCGCCTGTTCCGAGGCCAGCGCATCGCCCTGATCCTCGAACAGGCTGGCCTGGTAGAGGATGCCGGTGCGTTCGGTGCGCCACAGATGGGTGAATTCGGCGGTGAAGGTGCCCCAGATCTCCTCGACCACCGACAGGATCCAGTTCTGGTAATTGGCGCGTGCGCCCTCCGCCTCGGCATGGCCGGGCTGGGCGTAATAGGCCATCAGGAAATTCGCGATCAGCATGCCGATGTCGAATCCCATCGGGCCGTAAGTCGCGAATTCCGGGTCGATCACCCGGGTTTCGGTATCGGTCACCATGACCGAACCGGTGTGCAGATCGCCATGCAGCATGGTTTCGGCATTGTTGGCGAAGGCCATCTTGAGGTGCTGCGCGGCGATCTTCAGATCGCTGTCGGCGCGCAGGGCGGCCACGATCGGTTCGAGCTGGGGCGTGTGGCGGTTCATCTCGGCCTCGAAATAGGGATCCGAGAAGACGAGGTTTTCGGTGATGTCGCAGAGTTCGGCATTGCCCGCGAACAGCGCCAGATCGGCCTTGCGCTGAGCGGTGGGCATCGACAGGTCCGACCCGCGGAACAGCGTGCGTGCGCAGAACCGGCCTAGCACGTCGGCCAGGCCGTCGTGGCGCTTGCCCTCCATCAGGCTCTTGCGCAGGATCACGTGCGGGCTGAGGAATTCCATGGCGATGATCGCCTGGTCCTCGTCGAAGTAATAGATCTCGGGCACCGCACCGGGATCGCGTTCG
Source organism: Thalassovita aquimarina (assembly GCF_018219815.1). Classification (GTDB taxonomy): domain Bacteria; phylum Pseudomonadota; class Alphaproteobacteria; order Rhodobacterales; family Rhodobacteraceae; genus Thalassobius; species Thalassobius aquimarinus. Next base: position 61,630 of record NZ_JADMKU010000021.1, on the reverse strand, counting down.
TCCTGACGCTTCAGGGCGTTGTATTCGAAGAACGCCCGGCGCAACGGCAGCGGCCAGCTTTCGCCGACAAGGCGCACATAAGGCAGCGCCTGCTTCACGATGACACTGCCCTCGGGGCCGTCGATGATGTAGACAAGGTTGAGATTACCATCGCCAACCTCGCGCATGGTCCAATCCTTCGGATCGCCCAGGCGGTCGCGGATAGCGTCAATCGGTCCCAGCCTTTCGGCCAGGGTATCCGGGCTCAGAGCTTGAAATTCCTGAGTCGTCACTGCTCTCCTCCCTTAAGAAGCATTATGAAAAGCGCGCCCTTGGCGGCGCTCTTTCGGCATAGGATTTCGCGTTCTAATGCATTTGTCAAATTATATTGACATTTGATAGTTTCGAGGCATAGCATCAGCGCCAACGGAGGAGAAAAGACAAGTGAACGATCAGGCAATCCGTCTTTCCGGGGTGCGCAAGGCCTTCGCTCGGAACCAGGTTCTGCGGGGAATCGATCTCGAGATTCCCAAGGGCCAAGTCACCGTTCTGATGGGCGCCAACGGGGCGGGCAAGTCCACTCTGGTGAAGATCCTGTGCGGCGTGCATGCGGCCGATGATGGCGAGGTCACGCTGGCTGGCGCGCCCTTTGCGCCCGAAACGCCCTCGGCGGCGCTGGGCGCGGGCGTGGTGACGGTTCACCAGAATATCAATGACGGTGTGGTGCCCGATCTGGATGTGGCCTCCAACCTGTTGCTGGATACGCTGGCCGACGGCGCGGGGTTCTTCGTCAACCGCCGCAAGATGCGCCAACGCGCCCGGGAAATCGCCGCCGCGGTGGGGCTGGATATCGACGTTGGTCAACAAGTCGCCGACCTGTCGCTGGCCGACCGTCAGCTGGTGTCCATCGCCCGCGCCATGGCGCATGAGCCGCGGCTGATGATCCTTGATGAGCCGACCTCGTCGCTGTCGGCGGTGGAGGCCGAGCGCCTGTTCGACCTGATCGACACCCTGCGCGACCGCGGCGTGGCCATCCTCTATATCTCGCACCGTATGTCCGACATCCGCCGCCTCGCGGATCGGATCGTGTCGATGCGCGATGGGATGATTTCGGGCGTGTTCGAGGAACAGCCGCTGGATTATTCCGGTTCGGTCCGCGCCATGCTGGGCCACGCGATCACCGAGGTGGATTTCACGGTTCCAGATACCGGTCGCCCGGTGCTGGAGGTGCGCGACCTGGTGCTGCGCGATGGCGCCGCGCCCTTCTCGATGACCGCACATGAGAACGAGGTGATCGCCGTTACCGGGTTGGTGGGCAGCGGCAAGTCGGATTTCGCTAGCGTCCTCTTCGGGCTGGACCAGCCCGTCTCGGGCGAGGTCGTGCTGGATGGCAAGCGGCATGCACCGGGTACGGTGAAAGAGGCAATCGCTGCGGGTGTTTTCCTGTGCGCTAAGGACCGGCTGTTCAATGGCGTGGTAACCGATCTCGATATTACCCGAAACATCACCCTGCCTTTCCTGTCGCGCCACAGCCGGATGAGCTTCGTTTCCGCCGGTTCCGAAAGGGCGACGGCGGAGCGCATGGTGAACGAGATGGGCGTGGTCTGCCAAAGTCCCACGGACGGCATCCTGACCCTGTCGGGGGGTAATCAGCAGAAGGTGATGGTCGCCCGTTGGCTGGCCGAGGCGTCGCGGCTTCTAATCCTCGACGAACCCTTTCAGGGTGTCGACATCCGGGCGCGCCGCGACATCGGCCACAAGATTCGAGAAACAGCTGGCGACCGGGCCACGATCGTCTTCGTGGCCGAACTGGACGAAGCTTTGGAAATCGCCGACCGCATTCTCGTGATGAGCGAGCATTCGATCGTCGGCGAACACCGTAACGAAAAGGTCGACGTGTCCGCGATCATGGCCCAGGTGGTTCATGCCGCGACGGCGCGCGCAGCAGGAAAATAAGACAAGATGAAGACTTCCCCGAACCTGACCGACATTGCCATCAAATACGGTTTCCTCGTTCTGATGGCCGGACTGATCGTGTTTTTCGGTATGATGGCCGATGGCTTCCTGTCGCCCTTCAGCGCGGTGTTCATCCTGCAATCGGTGGCGATCACCGGCATCCTGGCGCTTGGGGTAACCGCGACGCTGGTGGTGGGCGGCTTCGACCTGTCGATCGGGGCGACGGCGACATCGGCGCTGATGCTGTCCTCCTACGTCATGGTGGTGTGGGAAATGAACGCGGCTTCGGCGGTGATTCTGTGCCTGCTGATGGGCATGGGCGTGGGGCTGGTCAATGGGCTTCTGGTCGTGAAGATGAAGGTGCCGGACCTGCTGGCGACGCTGGGCATGATGTTCCTGCTGGTCGGTCTGCAGCGCATCCCGACCGAGGGGCGTTCGATTTCCACCGGCATGGCGCTGCCCGACGGCAGCACCGCCATGGGCACCTTTTCCGACGCTTTCCTGATGCTTGGACGGCACCGGCTTGATCTTTTCGTGCCCAAGCTTCTGCCGTTGTCGGTGGTGTTCCTGGTCGTCATCGCCATCGCCGTCTGGGTGTTCCTTGAGCTCACCCGCCACGGACGGCTGATGTATGCGATCGGGTCCAATGCGCAGGCGGCCAGCCTCGCGGGCACCAATGTGAACCGCTACAAGATCCTGGCCTACATGATCTCGGGCACGCTGGCTTCGGTGGGGGGAATCCTTCTGGCCGCGCGGTTGGGGCGCGGCGATGTGGCCTCGGGCAACAACCTTCTGCTCGACTCGGTGGCCGCCGCGCTGATCGGTTTCGCGGTGCTGGGCGCGTCGAAACCCAATGCCTTCGGCACCGCCATCGGGGCGCTTTTCGTGGGCATCCTGCTGCAGGGCCTGACGATGCTGAACGCGCCTTACTACACCCAGGACTTCATCAAGGGCGGCGTTCTTGTCGTCGCGCTTGTCTTCACTTTCGCGCTGTCCGGCAGAGGAGGCCGGGGGCGCGGCTGACCGCAAGGTAACAAACAAAGAAAATAACGGAGAAAAGGGAGGAAACCATGATTTCCAGACGACTGTTTACAGGGTTGATCGGTGCCGCGGCGATGCTGCCGGGCCTGGGCTGGGCGGCGGATATGCCCAAGCCGTTCGACAATGCCGGCGACGTCAAGGTCGCGCTGGTGCGCTACCTGTCCACCGGTGACTTCTTCCAGGCCTATCTGTCGGGTGTGGAAAAGCAGGCCGAGGCGATCGGCGTCGATCTGCGCGTCTTCGACAGCCGCCAGGACGCGGCGCTGCAGGCCGACATGGTGGATCAGGCGATCGCCTTGGGCATTGACGGGATCATAATCCAGCACGGGCTGACCGAATCCATGCAGGCCGCCGCGCAGCGTGCTGTGGACGCTGGCATCAAGGTCGTGGCCTTCGACGTGAATGTCGAAAACGCCGCCATCCCGCAGGTCGAACAGTCCGACCGCGACCTGGCCCGCCTGGCGCTGGAACAGGCGGTCGAGGATAACGGCAACGAATTCGTCGCCGGTTACGTCTATGTTCCGGGCATCGCGCCGCTGGATCGCCGCGATGAGACCTGGAAGAAGGTCAAGGGCGACAATCCGGGCATCAAGGAAGTCGCGCAATTCGGCACGTTGGACAACCCGATCGCCAACTCGGTGGCTAACCAGGCGCGTTCGGTGCTGTCGGCCAATCCGAACATCACCGTGATGTTCGCCCCCTATGACGAATTCGCCAAGGGCGTGAAGATCGCCGTGGACGAAGCGGGCATGTCGGGCAATGTCTCGATCTATTCGGCCGACGTTTCGACCGCCGACATCGCCGCGATGCGCGAAGGCGGATCGGCCTGGAAGGCGACCGCCGCCACCAATCCCGCCGTGGTGGGCGAGGTTTCGGTGCGCGCGCTGGCGATGCTGCTGGCGGGCGAAGACCCGGGCCACAACGTCGTCGTGCCGCCGACCCTGATCACCCAGGCGATGCTGAACGATCTGGACATCAAGAACATGGGGGAACTGGGCACCAAGGTTCCCGCCTTCGCCCATGCCGATGTCGCGGTTCCCGGCTGGATGCCGCTACCGGCGCGCTGATCGGCGGTTGATAGACCACTACTCACGGACCAGCGGGGTCGGGGCAGGCGCCCCGGCCCCGTTTTCATGTAAGGAGGATAACTGATGCTCAAGGGAATAGATTCGCGTATGCCCGCCGATCTGCTGGACGTGCTGATGCGGATGGGCCATGGCGACGAGATCGCAGTCGTGGACTGCAACTATCCCGCCCACAGCAGCGCGGCGGGCACCGTCACCGGCCGGGTAATCGAACTGCCGGGGTTTTCGGCACCTGAGGCGATAGAGATGGTCTGCACGCTGATGCCGCTCGATCCCTTCGTGCCGGAGGGCGCGCTGTGGATGGAGGTGGACGGCAAGGGCGCGCAGCCCAATCCGGTGCATGAGGAGGCGATCGCGATCCTCGCGCGCGAGATGCCCGAGGGCGGCGGGGTCGGGGCGATCGCGCGGCAGGATTTCTATGCCCGCGCGCGGCAGGGCTTCGCCGTACTGCGCTGCACCGAAACCCGCGGCTATGGCTGCTTCATCCTTCGCAAGGGCGTGATCCTGTAAAAAACCGGCCCTTGAAGGGGCCGGTTTCAGTCGACCAAGGGGGTCGCAATCTCAGGTTTTTGCGCCCTGAGTTTGATTCAGCGCCGCCCGCATGGCGGCAATGCCTTCGCCGATCCGCTCGCCGTGGCGCAGCAGGCTGCCGCCCAGCAGGTAGACGACGTCTTCGCCATACACCGCCGCCATGTCGGCAGCGCGTTCGACGCTCATGCCGCCGCCGGGGCTGGGCAGCATCGGCTTGCCCGGTCCGGCGCCATCGCGGCAGGCATCGGCGATCTGTGCGCATTCTTCGGGGGTGAAGCCGAACCGCCCGCCCGCATTCGGGAAGACCGAGATGTCGGCCCCGGCGAGGCGCTGCAGCGTGCCGAAGATCACCCCGTGGTCGAAACCGGTTTCGGGCGACAGAACGTAGGGCCCAAGGAAGCTGGGATGGGTCATCACCGGCATGTTCAGGATCGCATCACGCGCGATGCGCGACACCACACCAAAGCCCAGCAGCCCCGGCATGATCAGAAGCCCGTCTGCACCGGCTTCCTTGGCGAAGCGGATATTGGCCTCCAGCTCATCCGCCTGGCCAGCGAGCGACGGGAAATAGAGCGCGTGTCGCCCGGTTTCGGTATTGGCGCGGGCCACGGCGGCTGCGGTTTTTTCCACCCTTTCGCGGAACGGTGCCATGGGCTGATCCATGATGCCGTGGTCTTCCTTGACGATATCCGCGCCGCCCTTGGCGGAGAGATAACCGATCTGCGCCAGGTCGTCGGCGCCAAGCCCCTGGGGTTTCAGCACCGGGGCGATCAAGCCGCCCTCGTGGCGGCCGCATAGCGCGCGGATGCCTTCGATGCCGAAGCGGGGGCCGGGATGGCGCGAGGCCATTTCCTTGCCAGGGTCGATGCCGATTACCCGCAGCCCGCGTTGGATCGAGGAATTGCCGAAGATCACGTTGAAGAACTGCGTCAACTCGAAACCGGCGCTTTCGGGGCTGTAGGATATGGTGGCGCGGAAGCGGCCTTCGTCCTCGGCCCCTATCTCTTCGACCCGGCCGAGGATTACGTCCTCGACGAAACCGGCGGGCACCACGTCGCGCGGGATTTCCACCGTCTGTTCCAGCGCGATCGCCTCGGCGCGGGCGTTCGCCTCGGTCTGATCCGCGGCGAAGATGCGATAGGTAACGGTGAAGCGGGCCATTACAGGGCCTCGGCCTTGACGGCGGAATGCACCGCCTCGACCCGGACCGCGTCCAGCGCCCCCTCGTCGATGCCGGTTTTCTCGCCGGTCAGCCGTTCGATCCCGCGCACCAGCGCCAGCGCGTCCAGCCCGTAATAGTTCATCAGGTAGGGGCGCGACCCGCCATGGGCATAGGTATCCTGCAGCCCCAGCCGGATCAGCTTCTTGGCCAAACCGGCCTCGGCCAGCGCCTCGGCGGTCATCGACCCGATACCGCCCGCGACAAGGTGGTTTTCTAGCGTGATGACGCCGTGTTTCACGCTTGCCGCATGGGCTACGATGGCGTCGGCGTTGAAGGGCTTCAGCGTCGACAGGTGCAGGTGGCGCACCGATACGCCCGCCTTGTCCAGCGCGCCGCGGGCGCGGATCGCTTCCTCGGTGGTGATGCCGGCGGTGATCACCAGAACATCGGTGCCCTCGGACAGAACCCGCATCTGCCCCACCTTCAGCGGGCTGTTGAACAGCCGCGGGACCGACCCGCGCAGCACCCGGCAATAGACCGGGCCGTCGATGCTGTCGGCGGCTTCGACTATGCCTTCGACCTCGGTCGCGTCGCCGGTTTCCAGCACGGTCATGTTGGGGATCGTGCGCATGATAGAAATATCCTCGATCGCCTGGTGCGTCATGCCGCCGGGCGTGGTGATGCCGGGCAGGAACCCCATCAGCCGCACCTTGCGCCGCGGATAGGCGACCGAGGCCATCAGCTGATCATAGGGGCGCCGATAGAGGAACACGCCGAAGGTGTGGATGAAGGGGCGAAAACCCGACAGGCCCAGCCCGCCAGCGAAGGACAGCATGTTCTGCTCGGCCATGCCCATGGACAGGAACTGGTCCGGGTGGCGGTCGCGGAAACCATCGATTTCGCAACTTGAGGTGAGGTCGGCGGACAGGCACAGCACCTCGGGGTGCTGCACCGCGTATTTTTCGAAAGCGCCGGCATAGGGGCGGTTGACCATTTCGACCATCGCGTTTCTCCTCACTGGCCGTAGTTGATCGGGTCGATGCCCAATTCGGCGGCGATTGCGTGGTTCATGTCGGCGCGTTCCTGTTCGGATTTGAAACGCACGTAATGCAGGCGTGGGAAGCGCTGCTGCAGGAATTCCATGCCCTTGGTCGGGCTGGAATGGGCCAGCATGATCAGCGGGCGGCCTTCATGCGGTTCGGCCTTTGCCTGACGCATCGCGCCGATGTCATGGGCATCGATTTCGACCACCACGGCGCCGAAATTACGCAGCTTGGTGGCGATGTCGCCCACTTCCATCACGCTGTCCATCGCGCCGTCGCATTGCTGGCGGTTGACGTCCATGATGGCCCAGAGGTTGTCGATCCCGTGATGGGCGGCGGCCTGCACGGCCTCCCAGGTCTGGCCTTCCTGAACTTCGCCGTCGGACATGAAAACGCAGACCTCGCCGGTTTCGCCCCGCCGCTTGCGGCCCCAGGCCAGCCCCGCGCCGGTCGACAGGCCGATCCCCAGCGTGCCGTTATGCACCTCCATGCCGGGGCTGTGCTCGGCACCGATCATTTCGACCGAAGACCCGTCCTTGTTGAACATTTCAAGCCCCTCTGGCGCCATGCGACCGACCTCGATCAGGGTGGCGTAGGCGACCAGCGCGTAATGCGCGGGGGCGATGAACAGCCGGTCGTAATGCGGCTCGAACGGGCCGTTATAGCCGGCGCCGGTCACGTAGTCGGGATTGTCGGCCGAAGGCACGCCCGAAAAGGGACGCGGGATCATCGGCAGCGTCGGCTGACCGAGGTTCAGCGCCTCGTTGTAGAGAAAAGCCAGCTGTTCGGCGGCTGAACAGGCCTGGCTGAGATAGCCGCCATTGTTGCGCATCGAATGTTCAAACACCCGCCGCCGGATGCCGAGAGCGACCTCTTCGGTGGTTTTCACGTTCTGCAAGCCAGGCCCCCGTTTCATAAACTCTGTTCGTCCCCCTTATCCGACAGGGATCATACAATAGTCAATAGAGTTTGACTAATGATAATGATTGACCTGTCAGGCAAGGTGGTATCGGGCAGGGAAGGGCGGTTTTCGGACTTCGCGGTCATAGAAAAAGGCGCGCAGAAGATTCGCGCGCCTCAGTGGCTCAGCCGGCCACAAGCTCCGGCATCTTGGCCGTCTTGCGCATCAGCGCGGCGATGCGCCGTGCGGTGTCGAGCATGCGGTTGGAGAAACCCCATTCGTTGTCATACCAGCTCACGATCCGGACCAGCCCGTCCTTGGTCACGGTCGTCTGCGCCGCCGCGAAGCAGGAAGAATGGGGGTCGTGGTTGAAGTCGATGGAAACGAGCGGGGCGTCCTCATAGGACAGGACCCCCTTGAGCGGCCCTTCCGCCGCCGCGCGGATCGCCGCATTGATGTCTTCGCGGGTGGCTGGGCGTTCGGGCATGAAGCTCAGGTCCACCAGCGACACATTCGGCGTGGGAACGCGGATGGAGGATCCTTCCAGCTTACCCGCCAGCCCCGGCAGTACCTGCGAAATCGCGCGCGCCGCCCCGGTGGAGGTCGGGATCATCGATAGCGCCGCGGCCCGCGCACGGTAGAAATCGCGGTGATCGGTGTCATGCGACGGCTGATCGCCGGTATAGGAGTGCACGGTGGTCATGTAGCCGGTCTTGATGCCGAAAGCGCGGTCGAGAACCATCGCCACCGGCGCCAGGCAGTTGGTGGTGCAGGAGGCGTTGGATGTGATCACGTCCTTCGCGGTCAATTCGTCGTCGTTGACGCCGTAAACCACGGTCCGGTCCACATCGGTGCCCGGGGCCGAAATCAGCACCCGGCGGGACCCGTTCTGCAGGTGCCGCGCGGCCTTGTCGCGGCTGGTGAACAAGCCGGTGCATTCGAAGGCGATATCGACATCCTGCCAAGGCAGGTCCTCGGGATTGCGGATGGCGGTCAGGCGGATGCTTTGGCCGGCGACTTCGAGGGTATCGCCCGCCAGCCGGAGATCGGCTTGCAGGCGACCATGTACGCTGTCGTATTTCAACAGGTGGGCCAGGTGATCGGGCGGGGCCAGGTCGTTGATGGCGACGACTTCGAAGTCGTCCGCGCCGCTTTCGATCAGCGCCCTCAGAATGCCGCGGCCGATGCGGCCAAATCCGTTGATTGCAATCCTCGTGGTCATATCCGTTCTCCTCTCCGGTGACTGCGGCTTTGCCTGCTCCGTTGTCTTTATTGTCTTGGCAGTGATTCCGTTATCGCTACCGTTATCGTTACCGATAACGTTACCGGTTGTTGCGGGCAAGATATAAAACGATGGCAAGCCCGCGCCGGGCCGCACGCTTTGAAGCTTGCGAAGACGCGGAATGTGTCGGACTATCGGCGGATGGGAAAAAAGCTTCTGCTGAAAGACATTGCCCGCCTCGCCGGGGTGAGCGAGATGACTGCCTCGCGCGCATTGCGGGGCGCCCCGGACGTATCCGAAAGCACCCGCCAAAAGGTGCAGGATTGCGCCCGCAAGGCCGGATACGTGCCGAATCGCATCGCCGGGGCGTTGTCGTCGAAATCGGTCAACCTAGTGGGCGTGGTGGTGCCGTCGCTCAGCAGCTTCGTCTTTCCCGAGGTGCTTTCAGGGATTTCCTCGGCGCTGAAGGGCAGCCCGCTCAAACCGGTGATCGGCGTGACCGGCTATGACCTGCAGGAGGAAGAGGAGGTGATCCGCGAAATGCTCAGCTGGCGCCCCTCGGGCCTCATCGTTGCCGGGCTGGAACATAGCGAGGCGGCGCGCACCATGCTGCAGGCGGCCGATTGCCCCGTGGTCGAGATCATGGATACTGACGGCGACCCGGTCGCCCATTGCGTGGGCATCTCGCATCTCGAGGCGGGGCGCGCGATGGCGGATGCGCTGGCCGCGCGGGGCTATCGCAGGATCGGCTTCATAGGCACCAAGATGCCGCAGGATTTCCGGGCCGAAAAGCGGTTGCGCGGCTTCCTGGACGGGCTGGCGGCTCATGGGCTGGAACTGGCGGATCGGGAGCTCTATTCCGGCACGTCTTCGATCGAGGCGGGGCGCAGGTTGACGGCAGAATTGCTGGAGCGGACGCTGGACCTGGAGTGCATCTATTTTTCCAGCGACGTGATGGCGATCGGCGCATATATGAATTGCCTTGCAGCGGGGCTAAGGATTCCGGAGGATCTCGCAATCGTCGGGTTCAACAACCTGGAGCTTCTGAAGGGCCTGCCGCTGGAATTGGCGACGACCGAGGCGCATCGTTTCGAGATCGGGGAACGCGCCGCAGAGATCGTGCTGGCGGCGCCCAAGGAGGCCGGCGCGGGGGATGTGACGATCGTGAAATTTCAGCCGTCCATATCGCCGGGGCAGTCTCTGTGACTCAGACGCCAGCGCGGTACGAGAATTGCGGTCGTGTTTTCGCCAGATCGCCATCGCCAACTCTATCGCTGATCCGGACATATCCATAGCTTTGTTTTCCGAGCGGTGATCGGCGGTGTGCGCTTAAAATTGGGCAGCCGAGGGGCGTCGTCTGTCGTGCTTGCTGCTGCACTGCGGCGTTCCGGGGCTGCGCAATTCCGGCTTCGCGCAATCGGACGTGACCTATTGGGCTGCGACCGGCACCAGCACGATGGAGGGCAGGGCCCCGTCGGAGAAACCGCGTACCATCGCGACGCTGGTCGAAGAACATATCCACTTGGTCGCACTGGTCGATAGTGGCATCAACGGTGTTTCCGATCTGAAAGTCAGGCTTCTCGACGTGGGTCATAGCAAGGGCAAGACCATCACGCTGCAAAGGGCTCTGTCCGGGGTCGGCGTGCCGCTGTACCCGGATTTCTTATGCCTTTCCAGAAGCGCCCATGACACAGCAAGAGCCCGCCGCCGCGCAGTCCGAGCTGACGCCGGAGCTGCTGGCAGAGATCGAGCGGAAATACGATCCCGAACTCGCCTTTTGCCCTACCGGTCGCACCATCGCCATCGTGATTTCCACCGCTCTCGTGGCGATGGCCGTCTATCATTTCTATGCCGCGGGCTTTGCGCTGATCCGCGAACTTTTGCATCGCGGCATTCACTTGGCCGAGTTACCTGGCTCCGGTCTCGCCCGACCTGCGCAAAGACTGTCAACACCCTGCTCGGCGGCGACTGGACGCTGCGCCAAGGAATCTGGTCTTCTGCTGCCACGACTTTGATCCTTGCGTCCTGCAGGGATCAAACAGTGTCCAAATCCCGCCCCCGCAACCAAAATTCCAAATACATATCAATGTGATCGCGCCTCAAGAGGCGATTTTGCTTTCGGGCCTGGCGATCCGGTCGCAAGACCCAATAGGCCTGAAAGATCTCCCTCCAGCATGAGGTCCAGGCCGCCCGCGATGATCGCATCACCCGTTTCAAAGCGCAGCTGGCTGTGTTGGCCGAGGCTGTAGAGTGTTCAGTCAGGCGATGACGAGCGGTAAGCGCCCGGTGTTTGTCCAGACCAGCGCTTGAATGCCCGCGTAAAGGCACTCTGTTCTGAAAAGCCGGTGAGAAAGGCGATCTCGGAGAGCGAATAGCGTGATCCCGAGACGAGTTGCTGGGCCAGTTGGCGCCGTGCGTCGTTCACCAATACCTGATAGGTCTTGCCCTGTTCCGACAATCGCCGTTGCAGGGTTCGGGGCCCCATCGCCAGCGCCGCCGCAACCTCGGACAGTTGCGGAACGCCGCCGCTCAGGAGCTTCGCGATTTCCTCCATCACCTGCTCCTCCAACGGACGTGCCGCTTCCTTCGTTTCAGGCAAGGTGGTCTCGAGATGGTCGGTGAAGAACTTCCAGATCGCCGGATCGCCGACGGATGTGGCGCGGTCGATGTCCTCGATCGCGAATTGCATTCCGTCAATCTCGGCCCCGAAGATGGGCTCGATCCCGAAATGTTCCACCAGCGGATCGGTCGAGCCGCCACGGTCGTGCGTGAATTGCACTCTGAGCGGGGTCAGCCCCTGCATTGTGTTCTCGCGGCTGAGGGTCAGCGTGGTTGCCAACGCCGCTTCGTTCGCCAGCTGTGCGCCCAGTCGGTCCGAGCAGGGCTTTTCGTGGGTCCAGCAAAAGACACCTTCACGGTCGATATAGCTGAACTTCGACACCTGGTTGTGAAGCCGCGTGTACCGCCCAAGGCGTTGGAAGGCGTGGCGCAGCGTCGGCGCCGCCTTGAAGGCCAACCCGAAGGCGCCGAAATCCTCGCATCGCATACCCGCGCAGACCCGCATGTGGAACCGCAAGTTGGGCCATTCGCTGTCGGCGATGGCTTCCAGCAGGGTGTGGTAATCGTCCACAGACACCATGTCTGCGGGGTCCTCGGGCTGATCCGGGTCCAGCCCGACGATGCTGTAAAGCCGCGCGGTGTCCTCGACCTTCACTGCCTGCTTTATCTGCTTCCTGGCATAGAGTGCAGAAATCACCTCTCCATCCCCCCGATCCGGAACCCACTCACGTTCCCGTGATGATTACTCACACGCTTTGACACGCCGGGTCAATGCTTTGACACGATCGGTCAATACCCGGTGAGCGGTCCTCGTCTAACCTGAATGCGTTCAGGACCAAAGGCACACGAAACCACATTCAGATGGCGGCAAGGCCTTCCACGAACAGCCCCGCATCGCGCTCGGCGAGCGCCGAAATATCCGAGTGAGGAAACGAAATGAACAAATCTGTTAAGAACCTGGGCCTGACCCTGGTCACCGCCCTGTTGGGCGCAGGTGCAACCGTCACCGCGGGCGCCATGATTGTCGGGCTGGGCAGCGGCTCAGGCTTGGCGCAGGGCGTGGTCGCGCACGCCGTCAAGGTCTCAGACGTCTTCGCTGTTGCCGTTTGGTAGAACGGCGCCCCCGGGGGGCCATCAAGGCTGCCTGCGACATGTGATCCGGACGGTCGGCGTTGCTCTTGTGCTAACCGTCCCGCGACCGGAACTGCCTCCCCGTTCCCCTTTCGGAGACTCCGGTCGCCTTGCCCGATCCCGGCACTGCCCAAACGGGATCGGGCATCCGTTTCCATCCGCCGAATTCCCGGGCGGCCTCGTCCCGCAGGCCGGCCTGGGAGCCCCGATCCCGGCAGTTTTCCGCTTCGGGCAAACGCCAACCATTGGCCATAAACAAAGGACCCAGACCATGACGACCAAGATCGTCCTTTTGTTCTTCGCCTCCAGTCTCTTCCTTAGCCTCGCAGCGCCGAGCTTTGCCGAGGACGAATACAATGTCACGACCGGCTTCGCGCCCGGCGGCACATCCCTCGCTTTGCGCGGCGTCGATGCCATCGCGCTGACAACAAGGAACGCCCAGGCGTATTTTGGCTAAACCTGCGCCTTTCAGGAAGTGACGCTGCCCGCCGCGGCATGTCTTCATTCGAGTGGATCGGGAACAGGTATTCGATCATTGGCAGGCGGCCAACAGCACCTAGGAAATTCAAGGTGATCCCAATCCAGCGCTTTCGGTCTGTCCTGTCTCCGAGGCGCTGCGTCGCTCGAACAATGAACGATAGCATTAAGTAGAGGTTTTGAACTATACTGATCGAAATGCGACAGGAGTAAACACGATCATGTGTCAGGTCTTCGCCCAGCAAGCCCCCGAACGCTATTCATCGACCACCCGCCGTTTGCGCCTGAACGGGCAGAGCACCAGCATCCGGTTGGAAAATGCTTTTTGGGATATACTTGATCGAATTGCTGAGGCTGACGGTGTTTCGACGCCGGCCTTCGTGTCCAAACTGCATTCCGAAGTTCTGGAGACACGCGGCGAACCTGATAATTTTACATCCCTCCTGCGAACGGCCTGCCTGATTTTCGTTGCCCAGCCGAATGCCACGGATCACCATGACACCAGCACCTCCATGGCCGCAGAATAGGCGCGCTGCCTGCAAATCTGGCATGTAGTAAACCTGTACTACCCACGGCACGTGAATCGCAGTCATCCTGAATTGGTCAATCAAACGAACCAATTCAGGAGGCCGCCTTGGCCAAAGCCATTCATAGCATGATCCGTGTCCTCGATGAGGACCGCTCTGTCGCGTTCTACAACAAGGCCTTCGGCCTTGATGTGGCCGACCGTCTGGATTTTCCCGAGTTCACGCTTGTCTACATGAGCAACGCGGAAATCGGATTCGAGCTGGAACTGACCATCAACAAAGGCCGGACCGATCCCTACGACCTGGGTGACGGATACGGACATCTGGCCGTGTCGGTAGACAATCTGGACGCTGAACACGCCCGCTTTGAGGCCGAGGGCCTCAATCCCCGAAAACTCGTTGAATTTGCTCCCGCTGGTGAACTTGTGGGCCGCTTCTTCTTTGTCGCGGATCCAGACGGATACCAGATCGAGGTGCTCGAGAGAGCGGGACGGTTCCAGTGAGACTGTGACATCACGCATTCCATAGGAGGAAAACAGGATGGAACGCACAACAGGCCCCAAGGGGCTGACACGCCGCCAGTTATTGTCCCGCGCCACGGCGGCAGGCGCGGCATTTGTAGTCGGGGCGGGTTTTGTCGCCGCCCCGAACGCGGCATGGGCCTATGAGACTACTCATTTGGACGCGCGGGCCTTTGCCACGCTGGTCCAGATGGCGCGGGACATTTACCCCCACGACCGCATCCCCGATGAAAACTACGTCGCGGCCGTGAAAGGCTATGACACTGCCGAAGCAGCGCCTGCGATTGCCGCAGGTCTGGCGGCACTGAATGCCGCCGCACAGGGCAAGGGTTTTGGCTTTTACCTGGATACGGGCTGGGAACGCGACCGCGTGGATATCCTGCGCAGTATGGAAGAGAGCGCCTTCTTCCAGCAGATCCGCGGCGGCCTTGTGACCGGTCTTTATAACCAGAAAGCCGTGTGGCCGATCTTCGGCTACGAAGGGGAGAGCTTCTCCAAGGGCGGTTACATCGACCGCGGCTTCGACGACATCAACTGGCTGTAAGGCCATAGGGGAGGAGAAAAGACTATGGCTGCACCTTTTGATCTGAATGACGACAGCGTGGTCGTCATCATCGGCACCGGTGCTGGTGGCGGCACTCTGGCGAACGAACTGGCCCAGAAGGGTATCAGCGTTGTGGCGCTGGAGGCAGGCGGGCGCTATCTGCCCGAGGATTATATCAACGACGAATGGGAAAGCTTTGGCCAGCTCGCCTGGACCGACCCGCGCACCACGTCTGGCGACTGGCGCGTAGCCAAGGACTTCAGCGGCCTGCCCGCGTGGATCGTCAAGGCAGTGGGCGGCACCACCACTCACTGGGCGGGGGCATCCCTGCGGTTCCAAGAGCATGAGTGGAAGGCGGCGAGCACCTATGGCGCAGTACAGGGAGCGAACCTGCTGGACTGGCCCATCGACGCGGCAGAAATGGACCCGTGGTACACCAAGGCCGAAGAAAAAATGGGCGTGACCCGTACCGGCAACCGCCCCGGCCTGCCCGGAAACAACAACTATAAGGTCTTCGAGGCGGGCGCGAAGGCGCTAGGGTATGAAAAGGTCCACACGGGTCGGATGGCGATCCAGACACGCGACGACGGCGAGCGTATTCCTTGTCAGCAGACCGGCTTCTGTTTCCAGGGCTGCAAGTGGGGCGCCAAGTGGTCCACTGCCTACACTGAGGTCCCTGCAGGCGAGGCCACCGGCAATCTCGAAGTGCGAGAACGTGCCCACGTCGCCCGCATCATGCACAACAAGGCAGGGAATGTAACTGGCGTCGAATACTTCGATGCGGACGGCAACCTTCAGATGCAGAAAGCGCGGGTTGTCTGCCTTGCGGGCAACTCGTTTGAATCTCCGCGTCTGTTGCTGAACTCGGCTTCGTCCATGTTCCCCGATGGTCTCGCGAACAGTTCGGGTCAGGTTGGGCGCAACTATATGCGCCACATGACGGGTTCGGTCTATGCGACGTTCGACAAGCCCGTGCGCATGTGGCGGGGCACCACGATGGCGGGGATCGTACAAGACGAAGCACGCCATGATCCGTCCCGCGGCTTCGTCGGCGGCTACGAGCTTGAGACCTTGAGCCTCGGTATTCCGTTCATGGCGGCCTTCCTTGATCCGGGCGCATGGGGGCGTGAGTTTACCTCGGCTCTCGACAGCTACGAAAACATGGCGGGTATGTGGATTGTGGGCGAGGACATGCCTCAGGAAACCAACCGCGTGACGCTGAATCAAGACGTGACCGACCAGCACGGCTTGCCGGTGGCGAACGTCCATTTCAGCGATCACCCGAACGACATGGCCATGCGTAACCACGCCTATAAGCAGGGCATGGCCATGTACGAGGCGGTCGGTGCGACCCGCGTCTTCCCGACACCGCCGTACCCGTCGACCCACAACCTCGGCACCAATCGCATGTCTGCCAATGCGCGGGACGGCGTGGTCAATAAGTGGGGGCAGGCCCATGATATCAAGAACCTGTTTATCTCGGACGGTTCTCAGTTCACCACTGGCGCGGCGGAAAACCCGACCCTGACCATCGTCGCGCTTGCGATCCGTCAAGCGGATCACATTGCGGCCGAGATGTCCCGCGGCAATCTTTGACTGGTAACACCTCCATGAATATTTGGACTGCGCGTTTTTTACGCGCAGTCCATCCTCAGTTGGAATTTCTGTCGGTCCCGTTCTTGTGACTGTGTCCCTTGAAGCAAACTTGGCAATCGATAAATAACCCAGTCACGGCGGTTAGAAGTTCGTCCGCTTTGCAGGTATTGGGGCCGACCACGGCGATCGTCCTTTTCTCGCCCTCTCCGGTCGATCAGCTGCGTCTGCTTCGGGCTGAGTGCAGTCATTCGACGCTTGGCGTTATGGGGCGAACCGGCTTTGTTGCACAAACAGTCTGCGCAGTTTCATGTCGTGTATCCAGTGTGATAGCTGGAGGGCATGAGCAGCTGGACCCCGACGAAATACACGACCACAAACTGGTCGGCTTGCAATAGCGCGCTGAAGGGGGTGTCCGCCCGCCAGCGGATTTATGCAACAAAGCCGCCTGTACTCACTTCCTAATTCGAAACGAAGATGCTGGGGGGTGCACAAACGGCAGGAATGTGAAAGCTGCACCGCGGCGTTGACCTACATGGAGAATGCCCCCTGTGCGCCGGTCGTGCCCGGCAGGACCAGCTAAGCGCATCAACTTTGCAGAGTCCGGTTTCCGCGCTTAGCTGCCGTTGGAGTATACCGCAGCGAACCGTTCCTTCGCGCCAATAGCGGACGTTACATTTCAGCATATTTTGGCTACACTGCTGCATTTGGATCATTATCGGAGGACTTCCCATGAAGATGACAGCTTTGGCGGCAGTGCTGACCGTCGGCTTTACATCGCTACTGTCCGCACATGAAAGCGCGACCGGCGTGGTAAAGGAGCGCATGGAGAAGATGGAGCGCTTCGAGGAGCTCATTGAGCGCATCTTCGCGATGTTTCATGGCGAGTTGACTTACGACGCTGCGGTGGTGCGGCGCGCAGCCGAGGAAATCCGGGGCGGGGCAGGAAGGCATTTGACGGAGCAATTCCCCGAGGGCTCAAATGGCTCGCCGAGCGAGGCGAAGGACGAAATTTGGCGCGATTTCGAAACTTTCGAACATTACGCCTTCATGCTTGAAAACTGGTCAGGAAAATTGGCGGTCCTAGCAGGCGAGCGGGCACGCGGAGAGCTACCGAAAGATTGGGAAAAAGTCGAAATGGGCCCGGCAATGATGCAGGGCGGAGGCATGATGGGCCGTGGTGGCCCCGTCTTCGCGGCTTGGCATGTCGCTGCTGCCTGCAACGCCTGTCATGCGGAATTCCGTGAAGAAGAGTGACCGGTTCACTTGAACCCGTCGGTGCGGTCATTGGTGCCAGCCGATGCGAAGGTTCACTCTCCGCCCTCTCTAGCCGATCAACTACGTCCGCTTTGGGCTGAAAACGGTCATCTGACAAAAACCGTCAGATGACCGCTCCGCAGCGCTCTGTGAACTTTCATATCCTGGAGTGGCCGTGTGAATGATAGCCGCACACGTTATCCGGCCGGATCAAGCCGTGTCCAAATCCTACCCCCGCCACTAAAAAAATAACCACTACATTTTGGCATGTTGCGAGCCGCCTCCCAGGGCGGATTTGTCGTGCCCGGAAAGCCCTGGATGCAATCAGGAAGCAGGATATAGCGTTGCGATCGCTCCCAGACTTGCCCTCTAGAAAAAAGCGGCTCGTGCTAAGGTTCCATGCCGACAAACAGGTATTGGAGGCCGGCATGGTTGACCTCCTTTAACCTGTTCGCGTGGCAGGCCACGCGTCATGATCGCACCTTAGACAAATATCCATACCTCATCAGCCGCCAAGGTTCTGGTTCGCATTCGACTGAAGGGGTTGCCCGATATCGCGCATCATATGGCCGTTGCGGCGCGGAAGCCCATGTTGCCCGTAGTCGGCAGGGCAGCGGAATAGAGCGCTGAGAGATACCAGTGGGGACACCAGCCTGTTTGCTGCAATCGTGATTGCCCTCTATTTGCCCAAATGCGAAAACATGGTAATCCGCACAGCCGTGATATGTTTTTCACGGGATCTGAATTATGAACAAGTTGAAGGCGATGATGGCCTTCCGGCGCGTCGCGGAGTTGGGCAGCTTCACTGACGCGGCCGCGGATCTTGGGCTCTCGAATGCAGGCGTCAGCAACTATGTCAGCCAGCTGGAAAAGGAGCTCGGGGTTACCCTTCTGATCCGCTCCACCCGGCATGTCGCGCTCAGCGAGATCGGTCAGTCCTATCTGTACAAGGTACAAAGAATTCTCGATTGCCTTGAAGAGGCGGAAGATGCCGCACGCGGGCTGCAAACGAAGCCGCACGGACGTCTGCACGTGAACGCGCCTGCCACCTTCGGACAGCTGCATGTGACCTCCTGCATACCGGCCTTCGTCCGACGTTATCCGGACGTGCAGTTGGACTTGTCCCTGAATGACCGGGTCGTGGACCTCATCGAGGAACGCGTGGACATCGCCCTCCGGGTCAGCACCGGGCTTCCGGATTCAACGCTGGTGGCCCGCGCCCTTGCACCAATCGACCGCGTCGTTTGCGCCGCCCCAGCCTACCTGGAACGCTACGGCGCACCGACAAGCCCCGAAGAGCTGACCCGCCACAACTGCATTACCTACAAACTGTCGGACAGTTCCGTCGATTGGCCTCTGGGCGAAAAACGCTATCCGGTGTCCGGTATGGTCAGGGCGGACAGCAGCGTCGCGGTGCGTGATCTTACCGTGGGCGGCTCTGGCATTTCCTTGCTGCCGCGTTTCATAGCCGCCCCCGACATCCGTGCCGGTCGTCTGGTCCCTCTCTTGGAAGGGTATCCCCCCGAGCCGTACACGCTTTATGCCGTCTTTCCGCCCGCCACCCGGCCCTCGATCAAGGTCCGCTTGTTTCTCGAACATTTTCAGGACCATCTCGGAAGTCCCCCGCGTTGGGAGCGGGAGGCTGAAGTTCAAAGCTGACGGGAGGCCTCGCGAGGCGGGTAGTCATAGGCGATGTAGTTGCGCGCTTCGTCTTCTGCGTCCGGCCCGAAGAGTTCGCGCACAAGCCACAGGGACATCTCGATCCCCGACATCACGCCGCCGGCGCTGACCACGTTTCCATCTCGGGCAAAGCGCACGCCTTCCGCGACCGTGGCCCGGCCCATGTCGCGTAGGTCACCGATAAATCCATGATGCGTGGTGACGGTCTTGCCGTCCGCAAGACCCGCGCCGACCAACAAAAAGGCCCCCGTGCAGACGCTGCACATCCATGTGCAGTTCTTGGACGCCTCTTGCAGCCAACCTACGGTAGCCGGATTGCCGATTTCGCGCCGGGCCCCGCTGCCCCCCGGAATCACGATCACGTCCAAAGCCGGCGCATCGGCATAGGAAACGTTGGGAAGCACGCGCATACCCTTCTCGCAAGTGACTGGGGCTACGGTTTCCGAAACCAGCAGAATCCGGTTCCCGGGGTCTTCGTCGGCAACGGCCGCAAGAACCTCCCAGGGGCCCACGAAATCCATCTCTTCCGCACCATCGAATACAAGCACGCCGATCGTCATTCCCATGTACCGCCTCCTGCGCAAATGTGTGGTGAAGCATTATTGATCTGCAGGGATTTCCTTCATTTCGACTGGCATGCCTCACGCACCCATCTCGGCGACCGCAGCGGGTAGCTGAGGCTTCCGCCGATGCCGGCAGTCTTCCTGCTTCAAACTTTCTCTTTAATAGTAGCAGTTCGCATCGAAACTTTAATTTCGATTTCATGAAATATGAATTCGCAGTTCCCGCGATTGTCCAAACCGGCGCCTGCTAAATATTTCTGCCGGGAGCAACAACGGCGGAGAACGCTATGCCTTACCTTCTCACTCCAATACAGTTTATGCGACGTGGTCCGGAGCCCTGGGGATGCGCTTTGCCTCCAGTTATGGGATACCGCGTGTTCGCCTCCGCGCGCCGCAGGCACCGCTCCGAAGGCTGCCAGAAAACACACATTTCTCCGAAACTCACTGCCATGCCGAGGGCCGGACAATGAATTCATTTTCCCTGTTCTTCGTTGCGTTCGTGATCGGGCTTGATGAATTCCTTCTTGGCCCGCTTCTGACGCCCATCGGGAACGACCTGGGCGTCGCCCCGGAGCGTATCGCCCTCCTCGTGGCCACCTACAATCTGCCGCTTGCTCTGCTCGCACCGGTCTTCGGGACCCTGTCGGACCGAATTGGGCGCAGCCGGGTGATCTTTCCAGCCGCGTTCCTGTTTTCATGCGCATCACTGTTCACGGCGATGGCCCCTTCATTCGGGTTGGCGCTTTTGGCGCGCCTTCTGACCGGAATCGCGGCGGCAGGGATGCTTCCCGTTGCCTTCGCCATGGCATCGGAATCGGAAGACAGTGCAACGGCGATCAGCCGGGTCCAGGCCGGCCTGACGCTCGGGATTATACTGGGGCCGCTCAATGGCGCACTCATGGACGCTATTGCGGACTGGCGCATGGCATTCGTGACACTGGCTGTGGCCAGCGGTTTTCTGGCGTTCCAGATGAAAAGGTCGCCACGCAGGACAAAGTTAGAGGCGCCTGGAGAGACCGGCCGCATCCGCGCCGTTCAAAGAGCATTGCCTGGCATTTTGGCCATGCTGTTCGGGCTTGGCGGTGCGATCGGCATTTTCGCGATCGTCGGGGCGCGAATCCGTGATCTTCACGGCTTCGATACTGCGCAGGTGTCTGCGCTGTTCGCAGGATTTGGCGCGATGACGGTCCTTGGCAATCTGCTGGCGCCGCAGTTGATCCGCATGATCGGGCCGCGCTTGTCCGCCGGGATTTGCCTTGCCGCCGTGCTTGCCGGGGTGTTCGCCCTATTTGCAGCACCCGGCGCCGATTTCTCACTCACCCTTGCGGGGCTGGGTCTTTGGGCGATCTTCGGCGGCTGCGCCGCACCGTCTCTGCAAGCCGCGCTTGCCGATACAGGGGGCGGTAATCGCGGTTTCATTCTTGCCATGGGCGCAAGCGCACTCAACGCGGGAACCGCTCTGGCGTCTGCCTTGGCTGCCGAGCTGCATCTGCTGTCGGCGCAGATGGTCGCCTGGCAGGCCACCATGACGCTCTTGCCCGCCAGCCTGCTTCTTTTGTTCTGGGGGCTCCGGGCAAGCGCACACGAAACCGCCTGAGCATTCAGGTGCCGAAAACGAGCCTGCCTTGCTCCATTGCTTTCTGAAGCAAGGCGGCCATGGTGCTACCCTTGGCCCGCGTTTCATTGGTCAAGCGCTTCGGGCGCGATGGGACGTTCTGGCTGGTGTGGGCGCGAGCCTCGACAGGGCGGGACAGGCCGCGCTACATCGACAATGAGTCCCAGCCGAAACCCGGGTTGGGATCGCACGACGGAGGTCCGGTATGGTCGGCATGAGCCACGCGCTAGCGTTACTGGTCGAGATTGCAGCCCTGATCGCAGTCTGGCGCGCCGGTTTCCGCGTGGCAGCTGGTGGCATGGCCGGGTGGGGCGCTGCAATTCTCGCGGTCTTGGTTGTCGGCTCTCTGTGGTATTTCTTCGCCGCGCCGAACGCGTCCAGCCGTCTGGAGTTCCCGGGCCTGCTGATCTTCAAAGCTTGTGTCTTTGGGGTGGCAGTCGCCGCTTGGTGGTATGCCTCCGGCCCGGGCTGGGCCATTGGATTCTCCGTGGCGGCAGCAACGCATCTCGCTGTTGTCCTTGCGATCGGCGACCTTTGATCTGCGCCGATCCGCAAGGTTCCAGACAGCAGCGCCCGAGCTCCGCTTCGTTGTGCAATACGGTTATCGCCCTCCTGTTCCCGCAATCATAATCCCGGTGGACCGGCGGCCAGTCATGCGGCAACCCACGAACCGGACCGCTAAGGTGGGGATGATCACAGGTCACAGCCTCGAGGCGCTTGACCCATGTCAAAGACCACCGGGGAACCGCTGCCGATCATTAAGCCAAATTCGTCTGAAGTATTTGCCCCGCTCCTTCACAACCTGAAACCATCATAGAGAACCAATGTCTTTCAAACGTATCTTGCTGAAAAAATATGGCGGCCCGGAGGAGCTGGAGCTTGAGACAGTTGCGGAGCTGCCGAAACCGGGCAAGGGCGAGGCGCGCATTCGGGTTGTCGTAACAAGCGCGGCGTTTACCGATGTCATGATCCGGAAGGGGCAATATCCGGACGTCAAGGAAAAGCCGCCCTTCGTCCCCGGTTATGATCTGGTCGGGATCGTAGACGCTCTGGGACCTGGTGTGTCGGACGTCACCGTGGGCGATCGGGTTGCCGACCTGACCACGATCGGCGCCTATTCGGAGTACGTCTGCCTTCCGGCCGAGCGCCTGACCCGAGTGCCCGATGGTATCAGCCACGAAGATGCCCTGGCGATGATCCTTTCGGCTGTGACACCCTACCAGATGCTCCACCGCGTGGCGAAGGTCCGTGCGGGGCAGAGCATCCTGATCCACGGCGCGGGCGGTGCTGTCGGCACGGCCATGCTGCAGCTGGCGCGGGACGCAGGTGTCACCGCGTTCGGCACGGACGTTGCTGCAAAGCACGCCCTGATCCGGGAATTCGGTGGCCAGCCGATTGACGCGCAGGCCAGCGATCCCGGGGCGGCGATCGCAGGGGCGGTCGGAGAAGGAGTGGATTTCGTCTTCGATCCGCTGGGGGGCGAAAGCCTATCGCGTTCGCTTCATGCCCTCAAACCCGGCGGGATGCTTGTCGCCTTCGGCTTCATGAACGAGGTCCTGGACCGCGGCGGATCGATCCCACTCGACTTCGTGCGACTGAAACTGTGGGACTGGCTGCCGAACGGACACGCGACGGCATTTTATTCTATCGGTGCAATGCGACGGCAACATCCCGAGTGGTTCAAGCACGATCTCGCCGCGCTCTTCGCGATGCTCTCCGAGGGGCGGCTCGCTCCAGCCATTGCCGAAGTCCTGCCCTTAGCCGATGCGCGCCGGGCGCATGAAAGGCTCGAGGCGGGCGACGTGGAAGGCAAGTTGATCCTAAGAGTTTCCGACCGATGAAGAAAACGGTCTCGTGCCTGGCGGCGGCAATGCTGATCGCCGGGGCGACGTCACCGACGGTAGCCCAGGATTCCGGTCTTGACCCGGACACGGCGGCGGGCGTGACTGTCACTCCGGCACCCGTGGCTGCGCGCCCCGAGTCGCCACACCTCTATCAGCAGCTCACGCGCCTTGTGCCCGCGCGCATGGCAGCAAACGACGTCGCCGGCGTGGTGATCGTCGTGCTGCGCGGGGGCACGCCGGTCTGGACCCGCGCTTTTGGCATGGCCGATCCCGCCACGGGACGCGAAATGACAGACGACGCGCTTTTCCGCGTGGAATCGATCTCCAAGCCCGTGACGGCCTGGGGCGCGATGCGATTGGCGGAGACCGGGAGGTTCGATTTGCATGCCCCAGCCGCGGCGTGTCTCTCGGACCGGGTACTGCCCGCCGGAACGGCCCGGTTCACCGCCCAACATCTGCTTTCGCATACGGCGGGGATAGGTTTGGGCGACTATGCGGCGCGATACGATCCCGAGGAGGCGCGGCCAAGCCTGACCGCGCATCTGGCCCGGGACTTCACGCAGACCGGCACCCCGGGTGCAGGCTTTGCCTATTCCGATACCGGTTTCAACCTGCTCGAGCTCATGATCGAGAACTGCACCGGCGAGGATTTCGCCGCCCTGATGGCGCGCGAAGTTCTCATCCCCCTGGGCATGCATGCTTCGAGCTTCGATTGGACCGGGGCCGAGATGCCGGTGGGGCACGACCTGCGCGGGCGGCCCGTCGCCGCCTACGTCTATCCTGCGCACGCCTCGGGTGGGCTTCATTCCACGGCGGCGGATATCGCCCGCTTCGCCACGGCGAACATGGCCGGTGCCCCGCAGTCAGTGCTTTCGCCTGACGCTGTACGGAAACTACACCGGCCGGTCGTGCAGGTCGGCGGGCTGTTCGGTATCGTCGCCGAGAGCTACGGGCTGGGGTATTTCACCGAGACCCTCTCGGACGGGCGCGCAGCGGTCTGGCACGGCGGTCAGGGCTATGGCTGGATGACGCATCTGCACATCGTGCCGGAAACGGGCAACGGCATCGTGATCCTCGCCAACAGCCAGCGCGCTTGGCCGCTCTTCGCGGAAGTGCTGCGGACGTGGTCGGAAAGCATCGGCGTGGCCCCGGTGGGCATGACACGCGTGCTCTGGGCCGAAATGGTCGCCCGCTTTTCCATCGGGTTGCTCATCCTGACAGGCGTCGTCGCCCTATGGGGCGCGCTGCGTCGCCGGGCCAGAGGCCGGAAGCTTCGAATCCTGGCAGGAGGTTTAGCCGTGCCGCTGATCGGCACACCGATCTGGGCGGCAGTACAGGACTATCTGTTCCTGTTCTCGATCCTGCCTGGGCTTTGGCCTTGGATCGCGGCGGCAGCGGGGCTGACCGGGCTCGGCCTTGGCGCGATTGCCCTCGGACCGGGTGAACGAACATGAGCGCGTCAGGGACTGACTTCGTCCGTTTGCTGGGGGCGGCTACCCGTCACGGTCGATTGCCGGGTATGGGGCGAAAGTGCGGAACCATCCCACGGTAACCGCGACCTCATGCGGTCCGCTGCTCCGTTACAAAAAGTCACTTAGCCAGCGGCCCGCTGCCGGCCCTACGAGGATCGGATACATATCTGCCGATTGGGCCGCCCGGCCATCCGTTTGCGGATTGTCTCCGATCATGACCGCATCCTCGACTGCGACAGGCCCGAGGGCCTGCAGCAGCAAACGCGGGTTCGGCTTCCCGATATTGATGACACTGGACGGCGGATGGCACGCCGCCAGCATTTGCAGCAGGGCGCCACTTTCGATGGCCGGTCCATGCTCCCCGGGATGGGTGATGTCGGAATTGGCCAGAATGACCGGCACGCCGCCAGCTATGTGATACAGGGCTCTTTCCAGTCGGGCCAAGGTCAGATCTGTGTCCCGGCACACCAGAACCACGCGGGGCTTGCTGTCGCAATGTGTCAGATCCAATCGCGACGCGGCGGCGCGCATCCGTTCATTGGACAAAAGGAACACCGGACCCGGGCCGTGCCGGTTTGCGACCCAGGCCAGCGCTTGCTGTCCTGCCAGCACCAGCTGATCCGGTCGCAATTCGAAACCCAGGCGCACCAGACGCCTGTGCAAGCTCTCCTGCGTGTCCGTCGAATTGTTGGAAACAAGCATCAGCCTGTCGGCGAAGCGCTGCACGAAAGCCAACGCGCCGGGCAGAACCCGCGCGCCTGAAACCAGGCAGCCGTCTATGTCGCACAGCACGCGCTGGGCGGTGCGCAGGCGTTTTCTGTCGCAGGCCTCTGTCGCCGGTGAAACTGCGCGCCGTGCGTCCAAGCTCATAGGTCCTGGAACCCTTCGTGACGCATATTAAGCTGATAGTCGACGTCGCTCGTGCCGTCTGGGGCGGAAAGGGTAAACCGTGGAGACTTGGCTGCGAACTCGTGCATATGCACCACCACGGTGTCGTCGGACAGCAAGACCACACCGTAAGCGGGTTGCGCCAAGTCACCGGGAATGGGGTTGCCAGCAGGGCCGAGATCAAGCCCAACCTGGTGATTCAATCCCCGCATGCACGAGAAAGAGATGCCGCGCCAATTGCCGAAAATTGCCCGATGCACATGGCCGAAGAACAAATGTTGTATCTGGTCCTTGTAAGGCGCCACGGTCTCGTGGAACGGTTCGCTGTCAAGCATCATGATGCTGTCCATGCTCTTGATGCCGGTTTGGAAAGGTGGGTGGTGCATGAACAGCAGCACCGGGCGGTCTGCCTCGGCCAGCTGTGCGGCAAGCCATTCCCGGCGCGCTGCGCAGTAGCCGCCCGCATGAGTGCCGGGCATCTTGGTATCGAGGTAGATGGCGCGGTGATGGGGCGTGTCAAAGGCGTATTGAACAAACCCGTTTCGGTCGCGCGGTGCATGGGGAAAAGCCCCGGTAAAGGCTGCGCCGTCATCATGATTGCCCACCATCAGATGCACCGGCATCGGCAAGCGATGAATTTCGCGGGCAAATGCGACATAGGCATCGGCATCGCCCCAATGGGTCATGTCGCCGGTGACGATCACAAAGGCAGCGTCACCGTGCTCTTCTATGATGCTGTCGACGGCGCGGGCAAGCCTGCGGGCGGGATTGGCACCATAAAGCAAACAGTCGCCACCAATGACATGGGGGTCGGTCAGGTGGATGAATTTTGTCGGGGTCGTCATTACAGGGATCTTTCGTATGAAGAGAGACCGGGGCCGCACGGGGGGCGGCCCCGGAAAGTCGGAAGGGTTAGCCGTTGGGCAACAGGTCGTTGACCTGTTCCACCAGTTCCTGTTGCAGCTCTTCCATATCGTCAGCTTCACCGGTGACGATCATTTCCAAGCCATCATAGATCACTTGTGTGATGGCGAGCCCGTTGGCACCGGGATAGGCCTGCCAGTCGCTGAGCAGAGGCAGCTGGTCGACCGCGGTGCGCTTGTTCGGGTTCTGGCTGTAGAAGTCCGCGAGGATCACCTCGTTGGCAGCCTTGTTCGGCGGCATGTAACCGGTGGTTTTCGCCACTTCGGCGGCACCTTCGCCAGATGTGATATACGTCAGCCAGGCCCAGGCGGCTTCAAGTACCTCCGGGTCGTCGGAAGCCGAGGTCAGCATTGCTGCATTCCCGCCCGCGGGCAGGCCCTTGGGCGCACCGTCGATGCCCGGAAACTTGCCCGTGGAAAAAGCGAAGTCCGCCTTGGCGCGCTCGATGCGCCCGACCGAGGAGGTCGAGGTGAACAGCATCGGCAATTCCCCGGCCGAGAAAGAAGCGATGGCTTCGTTGGGGCTCAGGTTCTTCATCTCGCAGCCATCGACGATCGCCTTGACGGTTTCCAACGCGGTCAGCGCTTCGGGGCTGTCGAGCGTGAGGCGACCGCCCTCGACCGTGGGTTTGCCCTGGGTCCACATCAGCGACTGAAGGAACCAGTTGCCGGTGATCGCCCAGTCCCAGTAGACCGGGTTTTTGGAGCCCGCCTGTGCCAGCTTTTGGCAGGTGCCGATCATCTCTTCCCAAGTCTTGGGGAGTTCGGTAACGCCCGCGGCCTCAAGGGCATCCATGTTGTAGTAGCCGACCGGCAGTGAAACCGCGAAGGGCAGGCCGTAGACGCCATCGTCAAAGGTCGAGAGTTTCAGCATCGCGTTATGATAGCCGTCGGTCTCGAAATCCGCCTCTTTGGAGATGAAGGGTTCGAGCGACCGAGCGATGCCTTTTTCCACCAGGATGCGCTGGCGGTTCAGCCCCTGCATGCTGACATCAGGCAGGTTGCCCGAGATCGCTTCGCGCAGGACGGTGTTGGTGCCCGCTTCGTAGCTTTCGTAGGACGAGCGCAGCTTGATTTCGATGTCGGGGTGCTTCTCTTTGAACTTGGGCAGGATCGCCTCGAAGGTCACATCGAAGGCCGCCGAGTAGGGGTAGGCGAATTCAATCGTGACCGCCTCGTTTGCCTGAACGGCCTGGGTGAACAGTGCGGCTAGGAATGCAGCGCTGAGGGTGGAACGGATCATGTTTTGCGTCTCCAGTTTACTGAAGGTCCCGGCGGGGTTTGGCGATCACGCCGGGACCGGATATCCGGCGGGGCCGGATTGGGGTGGCCAAGCGGCTATTTCATGCCGCTCAGCGTGATGCCTTCGATGAATTTCCTCTGGGCCAGCAGAAAGGCCGCGATCAGCGGGGTTACGATCACCGTCGCCGTGGCCATCATCGGCCCATAGAGACTGCCGTCGATGTCGGCCTTGAATTCGCGCAGTCCCAGCGGTGGCGTGAACAGGCTGCGGTCTCCGGTCACCACCATGCGGGGCCAGAAGTAGTCGTTCCAGTGCGCCACCACCGAAAAGATCGCAAAGGCCATCAGCGCCGGCACGGCGGTGGGCAGCATGACGCGCCAGACAATTGCCAGTTCACCCATGCCATCCATGCGCGCGGCATCGACCAGATCGTCGGGAACCGTCATGAAGAACTGCCGCATCAGGAAGATGCCGAAGACCGAAATCGTCCATGGCACGACGAGCGCGGCGTAAGTGTTGATCAGCCCCAGCTTCGCAAGCCCGACATAGATCGGCAGCGCGATGGCATGGACCGGGATCAACAGGCAGAACAGCACCATGCCGAACACGGCCTCGCGCCCCCAGAACCGCAGTTTCGATAGGGCATAGGCCGCCGGCAAGGCCACGACCACCTGGATCACGAAGATCGACAGCGTCACGATCACACCATTCAGAAGATAACACAGCAGGGGCGCTTCGCTGAAGGCGCTGGTGTAGTTGAACACGGCCGGGCGAACCTGGCATTCCGCGCGCACCTCTTCCAGAAGTTGGCCAAGGACATGGCTGTCGTCCTGACCGGGGAAACGGGTACGGGCCGTCTCGACGTCGCTGCGGTCCGGCGTGTTGCGGCCAACGCATTGTTCATCCGTCATAAGGGCCTGGCTGCCGGCAAATCCGCCAATGCCGCGTTCGATCTCCGCCGGTGATTTCAGCGAATAGCTGACCATCTGGTAGAAGGGCACGATCACGATCAGCGCGCCGAACAGCAGTACCGCGTGTTTCAGAAGTTCGTTGAAGCGGGTCATGAGTAATGCACCTTGCGTTCGGTCAGGCGGCGCTGAATTACCGTGATGATCATCACGAAGAGGAGGAAGAGCATGGTGATGGCGGCGCCGACCCCGATCAGGTTCTGCTTGATGCCTTTCTCGTAGATGGCGAACATCATCATGTAGGCGGATTTCGAGGGCCCCCCGCCGCGCGGGAAAAGGGCTTCGACGGTATCGAACACCTGAAAGGCGCGGATGCAGGTGATCGTGACAACAAAGACCGTGGTCGGCCCGAGCGCGGGCCAGGTCACCAGCCGGAACCGTTCCCAGGCGCTGCGGGCGCCATCCATTTCGGCGGCGTTGTAGAGGTCCCTCGGAATCCCGGTAAGACCGGCAAGATAGAGCACCATATTGAAGCCAAAGCCCTGCCAGATGCCAATGAAGCAGACGACCCACAGGGCATAGTCCTTGTCGCCCAGCCAGATCGGCATCCCGTTGGCGCATCCGTCGGCCAGCCACGGCCACAGGCTTTCTATCCAGGTGCCGCAGCCCATTTCCAACGTACGGTTCACCATGCCAATGGTGGGGTGCAACATCAGTTCCCAGACGATCGCCATTGCCAGCAAGGTCGCCATCACCGGCAGGAAGTAGATCGTCTTGTAGATTTCCCGCCCGCGGCCAAGTGAATTGATCAACAGAGCGGCCCCGAGGCCGAGGCCCACCGACATGGGCACGACCACCAATACGTAGGTTAAAGTCGCCCAAAGCATCTTTTCGTAGGACGAGCGGGTGAAGAGTTTCTCGTAGTTGTCCAACCCGACCCAGTTCAATTCGGTCGCGCCCAGAGAATAGTCTGTGAAGCTCAGAACCAGTGCGGAAAGCATTGGCACCAGCAGTATCAACAGCATCAAGGCCAGCGCCGGGGCAGACAGCAGCCATGCCATCGTCTGCGGGGAACGGGCGGCGCGGCGGCGGGTTTGGGGGGGCATGTCCACGGCAACCATTGTCAGACCGCCTGTGCCAAGGATTTTGCCGGGGCCGTCAGGATTTCGCGCACACGCATCCCGGCGGCATCAAAAACAAGCGCGGAGGCCGGATCGAAATCGAGCCCCGCTTCGCTGCCGATCTGAAGCGCTGCGGCTTGCGCGGGAGCGGCCCGGAGGACCAGCCTGCCCTGGAGCCCCTCGACCGCAACCTGGGCGAAGAGTTCCGAACCGAGGTGTTCCAGATGCACGACGCGGCCGACGATTTTCGCGTCCCCCCTTGCGAGGTGCAGCGTTTCAGGGCGCAACCCGATTTGAAGGGTTTGGCGGCCCGGACGCACCGCAATTGGCAGGTCGCGACCCAGAACCGACAGGCGGCCCATCGCATCCGCTTCTGCCGGAAGCACGTTGATTTTGGGCGATCCGATGAATTCGGCGACCCGCAGGTCGTCCGGATCGGCATAGACTTTCTGCGGCGGGGCGCATTGCAGGATCTCTCCGCCCATCATCACCGCGATCCGGTCGGACATGGTCATCGCTTCGACCTGATCGTGGGTGACGTAGATAAAGGTTGCCCCGAGTTCGCGGTGCAGTTCGGCAATTTCAGTCCGCGTGTGAACCCGCAGTTTGGCATCGAGATTCGACAGCGGTTCATCCAGCAGAAAGGCTGCGGGGGCCCGCACCAAGGCCCGGCCAAGCGCGACCCGCTGGCGCTGGCCGCCTGACAGCTCGCCAGGTTTCCTGTCCAAGAGCGCCCCGATCTCGAGCGTTTCCGCTGCCTGCGCGACCGCCGCGGCGATTTCTTGTTCGCGCCGCTTCGCCCCCGGCATCAGCCCCCCGGCTAGCGGCAGCCGCTGCCAGCGGGTCATCTGCCGCATTCGCAGCGGCACGGCGATGTTTTCGGCCACCGTCAGATGCGGGTAAAGGGCATAGGACTGAAACACCATCGACAGGTTGCGGTCCGCAGCGCGGATGCCGGACACCGGCTCGGTGCCAATGGAAATGCTGCCTGCGCTTTCCTGTTCGAGCCCGGCAATGATGCGCAGCAAGGTGGATTTCCCACAGCCTGAAGGTCCCACAAGTGAAACGAACTCGCCATCCGCGACCTTCAGTTCGATGCCTTTCAAGATCTGCGTATCACCGAACGATTTACGCAGATCCGTGATTTTTACTTCGGCCATTTGACGCCCCAAGAAATACAAGATTCGGGGGCTGTATAGAGGGGAAACTTTCGCTAGTTGTGACGCTGTATAAGTTTTGATTATGCCTCCAGAAGCGAGATACAACATGGAACGGCTCAGCTCCTCTCAGATACGGGTATTCAATGAAATCGCCAGTCAGGGCAGCTTTTCAGGCGCCGCCCGGGCGCTGGGTGTTTCCCAGCCGGCGGTTACGGCGCATATCCGGACGATCGAAAAAGCCTTTGATGTCAGGTTGTTCGAGCGCAGCGGAGCGGGGGTTCGACTGACCTTCATCGGGCGAAGATTGTACCAGCACACCGCGCCGTTGCGTGATACCGAGCGGGAGGCCGCGGAAATTCTGTCCCGCGCCCACACCTTGGAAATCGGCGAACTGTCGATTGCATCGGGGTCGCCGGTTCCTGCGATGCAGCTGGTTTCACGCTTCAGGCAATCCTATCCGGGTATCAAGCTGAAGCTGATATTTGGCGACTGGCAACTGGTGGTAAATGCTGTCCGAGACCGCAAAGCCGACTTGGGTTTGCTGACGGACGCCCCGGTATCGGATGACATCGTCCGCAAGCCGTTTGCCCACCAGAGGATCGTCGCCTTGGTGCCGCAATCTCACCCGTTGGCAGATCGCAAGGTCGTGTCTCTGCGCGACCTGGTGGCTGAATCGGTTCTGTTCCGCACCGGAAATTCGCAAACCCAGCGTGCCGTTAGCCAAGCCCTGAAAACGCACGGGCTGTCGATTGAACCCTTGTTCGTTCTCGAGGCAAGGGAGGCAATATACGAGGCCTGCGTCCAGGGGGTCGGCATCGGCTTCATGTTCGATGCGGCTTCCACGCGGCAGGACGGGGTGGTCCGGATACCGGTCAAGGAGCTTCCGGATACCCATTCTGAGGATGTGTTCTGTCTGGCCTCCCAACGCAATCTGCGGGCAACGGATGCATTTTTTTCCATGGTCGAAACAGACATAGGCGGCGGCTTCCCAAGCTGATCGGCCGGTTGCCCGGTCAGCGCCGACATCACCGCCGCACGAAAGAAACACTTCCGCGCAGCGGTTGCTTCGCGTAGGCGACCCGCCGGCAGTCTTTCATCCGGCCGAAACTGATCGTCTTCTGATCCGGCGTCTAACGTTTGAAAAGGACACAAAGGCGAGCAGGTCTGGCAGCGTTATTGGCTTGCCTGATGCCGGACGCGCGCGCCCTTTCTCCATGCTCTTCCCTATCTCGAATGCGTGTTCAGAGAGCCCTCTCTTTTCAAACGAGTGCAGGACCGAAAAGCAGCCCGATCCCCAGCAGCGCCAGACCTGCGCGCAAGGGTCCGGCCGCACGCCCGATCATCGCAAAGGACAACGCTGCCAATCCCGCCGCCAGAGCGGCGAAGGCCAACATTGCAGCGGCCGGATCTGACGGCAGCCGGATCAGCGCGGGCCATGTGATCATGCCCAGCGGGATCAGGTAGAGACCGACGCCCAACGCCATCGCGGTCACGGCGACCTTGATCCAGTTTTCGTCGGCCATGCCTGCCGCGATGAAAACCGCGCCGCACACGGGCGGCGTGATCGTGGACAGAAGCGCGAACCAGAAGACGAACAGGTGGGCCTGAAGCGGCTCCAGCCCGAGTTTCATAAGCGCGGGCCCCGCGACCGAAACGCAGATGACGTACGCGGCGGTGGTGGGAACTTCCATCCCCAGGATCAGGCAGGCCAAGGCGGTCAGCAGCAGAGAAGCCCAAAGCGCGCCGCCGGACCCTTCGAGGATGACCGAGGTGATTTTCACGCCAAGCCCGGTTGAGCCCAAAACGCCGATGATGATCGAGGCGCAGAAGATGATAGCGGCGATCATCGACACCTGGCGCGAGGCGGTCAGCAGGGCGTCGGCCACGCGGGTGGCGGTTTTCACCGGGTCGAAACGCAGTTTCCCATCCACCAGCAGCAGCAGCGCCCCGGCGAGGATGGCCAGACAGGCGGCATATTGCGGGGTGTATCCGGCGGCGAACATCCCCAGCATCAGCACGGTGAAGGGCACCAGGAAGAACAGAGAAGTGACCACGACGTCGCGCATTTGCGGGCGATCGGCGGCATCCAATCCCTTCAGGTCGAACCGGGTGGCATAGGCGTTGATTCCCACCCAGACCGCCCAGAAATACAAAAGCGCGGGCAACAGGGCGGCGCCCATGATCTGGGTGTAGGGGGTGCCGGTCAGTTCGACCATGACGAAGGCACCCGCCCCCATCAGCGGCGGCATGATCTGCCCGCCGGAACTGGCCACCGCCTCGACCCCGGCGGCGAGCCGCTTCGGATAGCCCAGGCGCGTCATGGCGGGCAAGGTAATCGCCCCGGTCGACGCGACATTCGCGCTGGCCGAGCCGGAAATCGATCCGAACAAGGCCGAAGACAGGACCGAAACCTTGGCCGCGCCTCCCTTCAAGCGCCCGGCGGCGGCGGCGGCGACGTTCATGAAGCCTTGCCCGGCCTCGCCTGCGTTCAGGACGGCCCCGAAGATCACGAAGATGGACACAACCCCGACCGACACGGCGGTGAGACTGCCCCAGATGCCGCCCTCGGCAATGGTCATGGTGCCCAGGAACGATCGCAGCGGCACGCCGGAATGGCCGAATTCGCCCGGGATGTGATGACCGAAAAAGGCATAGAGCAGCGCGACGGCCGCCACCAGAGGCAGGGGCCAGCCGATGGCGCGACGGGCGGCCTCGATCACCACGGCCAGCAGGGCGAAACCGACACCCACCTGAAACCGGTTTTCCAGAAATCCGTATTGATCGCCCAGCATGTCGGCGTTCCACGCCACCCAAACGGCGGCGGCGATGCCGATGGCGCTGAGTACGCCGCCCGATATCAGCCGCCAGCGCCCG
This sequence comes from Thalassovita aquimarina, assembly GCF_018219815.1. Lineage (GTDB taxonomy): Bacteria > Pseudomonadota > Alphaproteobacteria > Rhodobacterales > Rhodobacteraceae > Thalassobius > Thalassobius aquimarinus. The sequence continues at coordinate 27,810 of NZ_JADMKU010000021.1, read as the reverse complement.
GTGACGCCGAACAGGAACACCCACGGCAGGATCAGCGCCAGGTGCAGCGGTCGGCTGACAAGGTTGGGCACAAGGCCCGAGAAGATCAGCCCGATGTGGAAGGCCACCAGCACGAATGCCAGCGCGATCCACGCCCATCGCAGCCACGGTGATTTCGGCAGATCAGTCAGCCCGCTCATTTTTATAGCCTTTCCGAAAAGAAAGCCGGGCCACAATCGGCCCGGCCCGTTTCCTTGCGCGCAGGGATGCGCGTTACATCTGGCCTTCGGTCAGGGCGATGCCTGCCTCGTTGTAATAACGGACCGCGCCGGGGTGGATCTTGCCGGTGATGTTGCTCATCAGGCCGGTGTCCACACCGCCCCACCATGGCGCGCCTTCGGCCATCGCGGCCTTGTTTTCCCAGAAGGTCTTGGTCAGCTGGTAGGCGGTTTCGTCGTCCATCTTGGTGGTGGTGTAGGCCACGACCGGCAGCGATGTGGTGACGATGTCCTGATCCTGTCCTGCATAGGTGCCTGCGGGGATCACGAGGCGGGTGCGCTTGGTCTGCGCCACTTGGTCGTCGTTCAGCGACAGGACGGTGACGCCGGCAGACGCCGCGGCCTCAACCACATTGGGGGCGGGCCACGAACCGGCGGTCACGAAACCGTCGATCTGACCGTTTTTAAGGGCGGCCACGGCGTTGGACAGTTCCGCATCGGCGATCTGCACCTTGCCTTCGAGGCCGAAGAGCTTCAGGTATTTTTCGCCCTCACGCGCGCCGAAGCTGCCCTTGCCGAGAAGGATCGTCTTGCCTTCGAGATCGGCAAAGCTGTTTACCCCGCTATCGGCGGACATGACGAAGTGCATGGTCAGCGAGGGGATCGGGAACAGGGCGCGAATATCGTTGAAGGACGGATCGCTCTTGCCTTCGAACATGGCCTTGCCGCCCTGGGCCAGTTTCACCAGAACCGGCGGCGTGGTGAACACATAATCGCCGCCGCGCGCACGGACTTCCATCACGTTCTGGACCGATCCCTGACCTTCTTCGACGGTGACGATGATATTGCCGTCCGAACCAGTCTTCATGGCCTCGGCGACCTGCACGCCCATCTGGTAATAGGATGTTCCGGCCTTGGCCGATTTATAGGTAACGCGTGTTTCCGCCGATGCCGGCGCCGCCATCATCGCACCGGCGGCAAATGCTCCGGCCACCCACTTCATTGCATTGAACATTTTTAACTCTCCCAATGGTTAAGACAGAGAAAGCACGATCCAGCGAAAGGGGGCAATAGACCGAGATAGAGCGTCGGAGCAAATCGATCGAAACGCTTCCTCAGCCGGCTGACGGGCCGCGCATGCGACCCGACCGGAAGGTAAAATTCCACGGCAGCAATGCTGCGAACGCTCTGGACGCGCAAAGGCGGTTCCAAGCAAGCCATTCGATACGGATACGCATATTGCTTCTGCGTATTTCCCGAGTTTGCGCGTTTTCCCGCATATGCCAAGCTCCTTCCTCAAAGGAACGTCGCGCGATGAATGATGGGTATGGCGCGCGCCTTGCGAACCAGCCAGAAAGGTTGGCCCGCCATGAGCCCGCCGCAGGTTTTGACGACCAGAGGGCCGAAATTCATGTGCGTCCAGCGCGGCGCGGCCTGTCGCTTCATCGCGACGAGAATGCTCTGACATGAGAACGCAGAACCGAAATCACAAGCAAGGTTTGACCCAATGTCCACTGCCAGTTTCAACATTCGCCTGGCCGGCATCCTCGTTTTCGCCGGCATCGGCGCGGGATTGCTGAGCGTCGCCCCGGCCATCGATTCCCCCGAGTATCTTTTCCAGGCTGCGCAGCAACCATCGCAGGTGAAAATCGCTGCGATGGGGCAGGTTCTGCTGGGCTTGTGTTACCTGGGGTTTGCGCTGCTCCTGTTTCCAGTTGTCCGACATTTCGGCGAAACGCTGTCGCTGGGATTTCTCAGTTTTCGAATCCTGGCGGCAAGTGTGGCGATCGTCGCGACAGTGGTCATGTTGGCTATCTTGAACCTGAGCCAACTGGTTGAGGTGCACCGCCCCGATGAAATTTCCGCGCTCACGACACTGGGTGATGTTCTGAGGGGCGCACGCGATCAGTTGAACCATGTCTTCATGGTGATGGCGCTTTGCGCCGGGAATACGATGTTCTTCCTTCTGACCTTCAGGGCGCAGCTGCTGCCAAGCTGGTTGTCGCTATGGGGCATTGCAGGCGCGGGCCTGTCCGTTGCGGCAAGCGGGGCTGTTCTTTTCGCCAAGATGGAGATCATCACAGTTGAGTACATTGCACTGAACCTGCCGACCGCAACGGCTGAACTTCTTGTCGGTTTCTGGCTCTTGTTCAAGGGGCTGCAACGCGCCCCACAGGAATGCCCGGCCTAGTCCTTGAACCAACGGGGCGGCGGATCAGGCGCCACGGCATAGGCAATTCATTCGTTCCAAACTTTTTCAAATGTGACAGGAGATTTCCAGCATGCACACCAACACCGTCCGCGCCGTTGCCCTTCTGGCGTTTACATCGGCGGCGTCCTGTTCCGCTGTGCCTCGGTCGAACCCGTCTTCCGGTGCGCGGTTCGATCCGTTGAATGCCCGGCCAGAGACCATCGCCGTTGCCATTGGCGTGCCTCCAGCCTTCCAATTACGGACCGGAGACGCCAAGCTGAGCCTGAGTTTCGTGGATGACGCTGCCGCGGAGACCGTGCTGCTGAACGAAACCGTCGCCCTTGAAGTTCTGCCGAATGCCCAGGGGGCGCCGAGGGGTGGCGTGCGCGAGAAAGTTTATGTTTTGCGTGTCGCGGCCGGCGACCTAGGTCGCCTGGAAAGGGCCCAAGCGGACATCCTGGACTTCAAAGCGAGGGGCGAGGATGGGCGTGGCACGGTCGCGGTCGAGGTCTCGGGCGGGTGCTTCGCCGGGCCCGTCCCCGAAACCCTTCCAGTAAGTTCGTGGTTGCAAACGGATCCACGCGACGGTTTCGTTCGGCTCACCCGATCTGCGGATGCCTTTGCTGCATTTGACCCGGACATTGCCACGACGCTGCGCGACAACTTCATACCGTGCTAAGATAAACGCGGCTGTTCAGCGGACGGAGTGTACTTTCGCTGCGGTTGCGCCAAGGTCGGTTTTGGGAAGCGGTCCCCGAAACGGACGTCCCAACCACAGCCAGCCGTCGCAACCGTATCGTGATCTCAATGCCCAAGCCACCATCCAAGTACGATCCCGACGAGGCCGGACACAAGCGTCGCTGCCTTCCAGAGGTTTTCGCGGCGGACGATGCGGTCTTTTGATCGAATATCGATGATATCACTTGCAAATATGCGCAACAGCTCGGGCTCAGTACCAAGCGCTTCCGCCTCGCTTTTCAGGAGCTCCTTGGAGTCTGCTTCAGCAAGAGCTTTCAATCTCGCGTGAGTGAAACGGCTGCTATCCTTTAATGCTTCATACACCTTTGTGACTGGGATGCGCTCAGACATGAATTCCTCCTCCAGTAGGTTAGGGCCGATAATCATGCGTGAAGCAGCATCTGCCAAGTCGGGCTTGAACGGGTCCTGCGCAGTGGACTGCCCGAACTCTTGACGTGCGGGGGAACCGAATATTGGGCGAACGGCCTTCAGGTGAACGTGTCTGCCAGCATCCATGCAACGGAAAGCAACAAGGCCGCCGCCATGATACGGTTGAACAGGCGCATCCTTGCCGGTGCGACACGTGCGCCGCTCCATGCCCAGAAAGAGAGGGAGACCCAGCAGATCAGCCCGTACAGGAGCGTAAAGACGGCCAGTCCGGTCACCCGGTCGGCCAGCGGCAATACGAAGGCGGAGAGCGAGGAGACCACCGCGAGCCATGCTTTCGGGTTGAGCCCCTGCACCAGCGCCCCCGACCAGAAGCCCGGGGCGCGCGGGAGGTCGGGCCGGTCTATCGCGCCATCGCCCCGTACGAGCCCCCACGCCATCCAGAGCAGGTAGGCGCTGCCCAGCAGGGTCATTGGCGTCAGCAATGTCATGACCCAGCTCACGCCCTCCAGCATCCCCGTCCCGAGGGCCAGAAGCAGCACGAGGAAGCTCACCGTCGCACCGGTGACGAAGGCAAGGGCCCGGCTGACGCCGTAACGCGCACCGGCCATCGCTCCGATGATGTTGACCGGACCTGGCGACGCCGAGGCCGCGAAGGCAAAGCCCGACATGGCCAGAAGGGTTTCGAACGGCGGCATGACTCAGCGCTCCAGCGGCAGGTGACCGCAAAGCCGGTCCGCCGCCTTGCGAGAGCCTGCAAGCATGTTGGCCGGACGCACCGGAAGGCCTTCGGAGGGAATAGTAACTGGTTCGAATGACATGATGAGCGTTCCTTTTTCGAAACACCCTGTCATGGATTGGCCGGGCGGAGATTGTACGAAATTGACCTCTCAGTGCCGGATCAGCGCCCCGGGTGTCACGCCGTAGTGACGACGGAACTGCCGGATGAGATGCGCCTGGTCGCAGAAACCTGCCACCAGGGCCGCCTCGGCGGCCGGTACCCCGTCGAGCATGGCCTGGCGCGCATGATCGACACGCGCCTGCATGATCAGACCATGGGGCGTCAGCCCCGTCGCGCGTTTGACGCTTCGGATCAGATAGGACACGCTCAACCCGACCTCGTCCGACAGTTCGGCGAGGGTCAGCGCCTCTCCGGCCTCGATCCCAGCCGCGATCATTTCGCGCAACCGCCTGAACGCGCGTGGTTCGCGGCCCGCAGGGCGCAACGCGGCGCGGCCATAACAGGAGAAGGCCTTGGCCAAGACATCGTGAAGGCTTTCTTCCACCGCGAGCCGGTGATCCTTCAGGGTCGGGGTGTTCAGGCTGAGCGCTAGCGCAGAAAGCGCCCGCGTCACCTGCAGCCCCTCGTCGCGCGGCGCGATCGTCGAAAAACCGCGCAGATCACGCAAGTCCAGCATCGCGCGGACCGCAGCCTCGGAAGCGTAAAGCATGTTGTAGCGCACCCAGCCCGCCGCGGCGTGCCCGGTATGGGCCTCTTCGGGATTCATGAGAGACAGAGTGCCCGCCGGCAGAACCATGCTTTCGCCCCGGCAGACATAGCCGCCCGCGCCTTCGGCGATTGCGCCGATAGCAAACCCTTCATGCGCATGCCGGCCGAAGGTCTGGCGACTGAACGAGGCCTCGAACAGTTCGATGCCGTGATGTTCACTCAGATGATGATATCGATTTCGCTTCATCATTTGTAATTTGCATCGGTCAAAATGGAATGGGAGGGGCGGGTAATCGGTCGCCCGCGGCACGTGCCCTGAGGCCGACGGCGAAGCGATCCTTCGTTTTTGCGACGGCATCGGACGAAATCACGATGAATGAGACGATATGACGGGTTCCCGCCCGGTGCGGGCCGCTCGCCGCGCTTTGTCCAAACGTGCGCAATGAAGCCGCCATTCCATGCGAACAGGCCGCTCAGTGATGGCTGCGCTTCAGGCGCACGGCGCAGATGCAATCCGGCGGACAAGATTCCAGTGAAATCGGTCATATCGCGCCCAAGGTCAGTGCCGCCGGGGGCGCGGCGGTTTTGCAGCGGGCTTTGCTGTCCGGCCCGATTGCGCGTTTAACCATTCGCGCGGCGGCAGCCCCATCCGTTTCCGGAACGCGTATGTGAAACCGCTGACGCTGGCATATCCCAGGCGGCTGGCGACCAGCTTGATGGGCGCGCCGTTCAGCAACGCGTCACAGGCCGCCTGCAGCCTGATCTGTTCCGCGCCCTGTACCAGGGTGCAGCCGAAAACCTCGCGGTAGGCCATGGCGAGCCGGTTCACCGGGACCCCGAGAATCCCGGCCAGGTCTCTTGCGCCCGGCGGGGCCATGGGATTCGCTTGCATGAGGGAATGCGCTTCGCGGGCTGCACGCAGATCGTGCGATGCCGGTCCAGGCACGGCGCCCGGCGCCAGGCGGTCCAGCTGAAAACACAGGACCTGCAGCGCGGCCGTCTCGATGAGCTGGCGGCGGATCGGCAGGGCGTTTCGCAAGGCCCCGGCCAAGATTTGGCGCAAGTATTCTGGCAGGGGATGCGGCTGGTGAAAGGTTCCGGTGCCGGCGCCGTCCAAAAGCGCGCGCACGGCCGGGGGGACCTTGCCCGCGAACCAGCCTTCGACGGTTTGCAGGGACGCCATAACTCCGAACAGGCTGTTTTCACGCCGGGCGAAACGGAACAGCGCCCCGGATTTCTGTGGCCGGATCAGCCCTGTCGCACCGCTGCTGTAGGTCGTGCCGCAATTCAATTTGGCCTCAAACCCGCCGCTAAGTGGCACCTGGGTGTAGACATAATCTGCCGGGCGGGTGCTTTGCACCTCCACCATGTCCGGCCCGCGGGACCGGAAATGCGACAGGCTCCAGGACAGGCCACTGCCCGCGCTGTCCGGGCTGCTGGCGTTCTCGATTTCCACCTTGTCCGTCCGCACCCGCGAGGTTCCCGCTTCGCGGAAATGAAGACTCACAGGGGAGATACGGCGCTTTTGCGAAGGGCAGGGCGTCATGGCGTCAATAAGGGATTTCAAATGCTCAAACAGATGAGTGAAATCCTAGTTCTCTGCCGCCATGCGGGCAAGTCCCGGATTTATTTCTCCTTTTAGTTAGGCGAAAGGCTGGCGGTTCTGGGCGGCGCAACCGTCCTGCGGGGACTTCTCGACAAAAAAAGCGGGGTTCTCGACAAACGCGTCCTCCTGCGCCTTGCGCCGGGACCGGGTAATCTTTGCCACGGGTCCCGCTCGTGCCTGAACATAAGGCCGGGCAGCCCCGTCAAGACAATTCCGCCTTTTCCAGCAGCGCCGGACCGGCCGCGGCATGCCTTGGCATGTGCCCGTGGCGGTGCGTGACCGGACCGGGCGGCAGGCAGGAGGATGAAGTGACGGAAATGGCGTGGATCGCGGCGACGGCCGGGCAAGTGTTTGGAAAACTGACCGGCGGGATAATGAAGGCGGTGGTGGCCGGACCGGGGCTCGTTGCGGCGGCGTTCTGCAGCATGGCACAGCCGGCACGCGCCTTGGATACCGTGAACGGCGGGAACCTGGTCAAGTTTCAATTTGGCGGCTGCCTGGTTGATACGAGGGCCGACCACTTGGGCGCCTACTTGAAAATTCACAGCGCATCACATGGTACGGTCGCGCCAGAAGCATCGATTTACAACATGACAGTGGGCGCACCGTTGTCATTCGCAGTTCCGGTCACCGCATCCTGCCTGGAGAGCGCCTGCGGGCTCCAGGACGTGACCGGTCTGACGCAGAACGGCGCCGATCACCCCCATGTATCCATGGATGACTACCTTGGTTTTGCATTCAATGCGATCGCCCCGGGCGTCGGGCGGCAGCAATATGAGGTGGCCCTTTCCGGCGTGACTGGAACGCAATTGGTCAATAGCGCGACCATGATCGATCCGGCGCCCACGGTCACGCTTTCGGGCCTTGATAGCACCTTCACCGGCCGACAGAGCCTCACCGCAACCTTCAGCGAGCCTGTGACCGGCTTTAGCCCCTCGGATATCCAGGTCACCAACGGCACTGCCTATGGGGCCGCCGCGTCCGGCAGCAGCTATGTCTTCACGCTCGAACCTGCTGGCCCGGGCGCGGTCTTGGTCTCTGTTCCCGCAGGCGCAGCAACTGATAGTGGCGGCCTGGGGAACGCGGCCTCCAACACGCTGAGCGGCACCGCCGCAGGGGCCAGCAGCGTCAGCGCGGATTTCCACGCAAGCCCGCAAGCGGGATTTGCCGTGCCGCATTCGGTCTTCTTCCTGAACCAGTCCTACGCCACGCCCTCCGGTGCCGAAACAATGATGACCTGGCGCTGGGATTTCGGAGACGGGAACACCAGCACGGCGCAGAACCCGATCCATACATACACGAGCTTCGGCACCTATACCGCGACGCTGGAAACCTGCGTCTACGCCACCTGCGACACCCAGAGCACAACCATCGAGGTGGTGAATGTCCCCGCCACCATGACGCCGGCGCTGTCGGGGTTCAGCGGCAATGTGACCGGACCGCAGACGGTGACGGTAGCATTCAATGCGGGCGTCGATGCGGCGGACCCGTTACAACTGTCGGATTTTTCCACCGACAACCTGACGCTTTCGAACCTGCCCGCGGGAACGCCCTCGCCTGCCTATGATCAGGCGCAGACCTATACGCTGACCGCGACCCCGAATGGGGACGGGGCGGTGTCGCTATCTCTGCCCGCGGGCGTCGTGGCCAACTACCGGGGCATTGCCAACGGCCTTTCGAACACGCTCGCCGGCACCGTGGATACCGCGCCGCCGGTCATCACGCTGGTGGATCCCGGTCCCAGGACCAGCCCGGTCACCAGCTTCCAGCCTGAATTTTCCTTCAGCGCGGACGCGCAGCCAAATCCCGGAAGCGTTGTCACGATCTCCGGTGCGCAGCAGTACGGCCCCGTTCAGGTCGTCATGCCCGCCAATACGATCACGCTGGAAGCTGTCCCCCGGAGGGACGGGCCGGTGGCGGTGATCTTCCCGGCGGGATTTCTCAGGGATGGCGCCGGAAACGTCAGCGCGGAGACCCGGATCACGCTTGGCAACGCAGATGTCGACGAGCCGCAGCCGGTGATTTCCGGCGTGCCCCTCTATGTCGCTGGCGACTTTGACGCTTCGGTCGACTTTTCCAAGCCGGTGGAAGGATTCACCGCCGCTGATATCCAGGTAACAGGTGGCACGGTGTCCTCGCTTTCGGGCAGCGGCAGCAGCTATATCGCGACGATCACGCCGGACGGTAGCCGCAACATCACCATCGACATCCCGGCAGAGGCGGCGGAACATGTGGCGCTTGCCGGTGTGCCCGGCGTCTTCAGCGCTGCCGCTGCGTCGGTTCGCACGTTTTATAATACCGCGCCCGTGGCGGATGCGGGGCCCGATCAGGCGGTGCGAAGCGGCACGGTGGTCGCGCTTGACGGCTCGGCCAGCGCGGATCCCGATGGGGACCCGATCGCCTTTTACTGGACCGCGCCGTCCGGGATCACTCTTGGCGATCCCACGGTCGCCCAGCCCAGCTTTACCGCGCCGGTGCTCGCCCCGGGAGATCCAGACCAAACCCTGACCTTCAGCCTGGCCGTGACGGACGGGTTTCAGTCTAGCCAGGACAGGGTGAAGGTACGGGTGATGGCGGATGTGGCGCTTACCCTTTCGGGCCTGCCCGCGACGATCACCGGGCCCACGACGATCACCGCGGATTTCAGCGAGGATGTGACCGGGTTCGGCGCCGCCGATATCAGCCTGCGCAACCTGGCGCTCAGCAACTTCACCGCGCTGAGCGCCAGCCGCTACAGCTTCGACGTGACCCCGCTGGCCCGCGGGCCGGTGGAGATCCTGGTGAGTGCCGGGGCCGCGCAGGATGCGGACAACAATGCAAGCCTTGCCTCGAATGTCCTGACGGCGACGGGTTTCACCAACGGGGCGCCTGTTGCCTATGCCGGCGCGGATCGGGCCGTCCGGTCCGGCGCGCGGGTTCAGCTGGATGCGAGCGGCAGTTCCGATCCTGACGGCGATACGCTGACCTATGCCTGGTCCGCGCCCGGCGGCGTGACCTTGGACGATCCTGCCCTGTTCGCGCCCAGCTTCACCGCGCCGGACCTGGCGCCGGGAGATCCAGATAGGCCTCTCACCTTCTCTCTGATTGTGGATGACGGAACCAGCACAGGAAGGGACGAGGTGCAAATCACGGTCATGGCGGTGATTGCGGCGTCGCTGGCCGGGCTGAGTGGCACGGTGTCGGGTCCGCATGCGGTAACCGCCACATTCAGCGCGCCCATCACCGGCTTTGACGAAGGCGATCTGGAACTGACGAATCTTTCCCTTTCCGGGTTCACCCGGATCGACGGGCAAACCTACAGCTTCACGGTGGCGCCTCTGGCGCGGGGGGAGGTGAGGATCGAATTGCCCGCAGGCGCCGCCGAGGACAGCCGGGGGAATGCGACAGCGGCTGCCGTGCTCTCCGCCACCGGCTTCACCAATGCAGCGCCGGTTGCCGATGCCGGGCCGGATCAGGTCACGGGCGGCGGCGTGGAGATCACGCTGGACGGCAGCGGATCATCCGACCCGGATGGCGATGCGCTTAGCTATACCTGGGTCGCGCCCGCGGGCATCACCCTGGATGATCCCACATCGGCGCAGCCATCCTTCGCCGCGCCCGCGCTGGCCCCCGGCGATCCGGATCGGGTTCTCGACTTAACTCTGACCGTGAGCGATGGCACGGAAAGCCGGGCCGATACGGTGACCGTCACCCTGCGCGCGGCGGTGAGCGTGACGCTCTCCGGGCTGCCGGACAGTTTCACCGGCCCCGGCCGGCACACGGCCGATATCCTTTTCTCCCGGGCGGTCACCGGATTCGATGCCGCGGACCTGGTGGTGCGCGGCGGTGAGGTGCAGTCGCTGACCGGGTCGGGCGCGGCCTACCGGGCTTCGATCCGCGCCAGCGGCAAGGGCGATCTCACGGTCTCTATTCAGGCTGGCGTGGTGCGGGATGGCGATGGCATCGCGAATGCGGCGTCGAACCGGCTGACCGCGGTGAACCGCATCGTCGAGCACACGAGCGAGCTGATCGCGGGCTTCATGCAAAGCCGGGCCAACAACCTGATCGGCAACCAGCCCGAGCTGTCCCGCTTCATGCTGGGCGGCGGCGGAGGCCACCAACTGAATGCCGCGGTGAGCCGGGGTAGCATGAACATGGATATGGCGCTGACGCCAACCGGCGGCGCCTTGGCCACCCTGCGCGGCGCCTTCAGCGAGGAGGACGGGCGCGACACCGGCTATGCGCTGGCGAGCTTCGGCCGCCACATAGCGGTACGGCCGAACCTGCTGGCGGGTCATGCTGCAGTTCGACTATGCCAAAGCCGATGAAGGTGTGGCCAGCACGGAAGGCTACGGTTGGCTCATCGGCCCCTATTTCGCCTATCGGCACCCGTCGCAACCGTTGGTCTTCACCGGGCGGTTGCTTTACGGGCGCACGGAGAACGAGATCGCGCCGCTCGGCACCTACCGGGACGCGTTCGAGACCGATCGCTGGCTGGCCCAATTGGGTGCCACTGGCCGGATCGAGGCCGGACGCTGGACGGTGTTCCCCTTCCTGGACGTCACCCATACCCGCGATGATCAGAAGGCGTATGCGGATTCCCTGGGCAACCGGATCCCGGCGCAGGGCTTCCGCCTCACGAATGTCGAACTGGGTTCGGATTTCGAGCTGCAGCTAGCGCGTGAAGACGGCCGTCGGGTTCTGACCGGCGGGATCTCGGGGATCTGGTCGGCCACGTCCGGCTCCGGCGCATCGGTGATGCGCGAGCCCGCCTATGAGGGCGGCCGCATTCGGGTGGAGCTGGGCTATGGCGGCTGGCTGCGCAACGGCGCCCGCTTCCAATTCAGCGCCTTCGGTGACGGCATCGGCGCGGACGGTTATACGGGCTATGGGCTGGAGGGGACGTATTCGCTCGCGTTCTGAGGGGCTGCGACGCTTTTCAAGGAGAGGTTTGATGACGGAAACAACCAAGGGGTCCTGCCTGTGCGGCGGGGTCGCGTTCGAAATCCATGGCAAATTCGGGCCTTTCTTACTGTGCCACTGCGCGCGCTGCCGCAAGGACACGGGGTCCGCCCATGCGGCGAACCTTTTCGTGCCGGGCGGACGGATCAAGTGGACGCGCGGCAAGGCATTGGTCCGATCCTTCCGGCTTGCGGGAACGCGGCACAGCAAGAGCTTCTGTACGGTCTGCGGCTCGGCCGTGCCGGACGTGCAGGAGGAAGGCGCCCTGCTGGCTGTGCCCGCAGGCAGCCTGGATACGCCGCTGGACAAGCGCCCTGAAGCACACATCAGCTGGCAAGGCCGTGCCGACTGGGACGAAGGGCTGGACCGCCTTCCAAGGTTGGCGGGCCTTCCGGAATAGACAATCACCTTACATCGGCTGCGCTCTTCGGTCGGCTGGAAACCGTCGGGCCGCGGCAGTGTTGGGCAACATGCCGGCCATGCGCTAATGGGCCAGTTTGGCGTCACGCAATTTTGCGCAGTCATATAGATAGATATCGTCGATCAGCACTTTCTTGTGCTCGGGCGTCCGGGATTGGATTTCACCCGTAAGATCCGGATAGTAGGTTTCAATTGTTACGGGTAAGGGCCAACGTTCTCCGGACGCAGAAGGAACGTTGGTGAAGAGCGCCATCAGGTCAAGTGCAGGCAGGTTTTCGCATACGGTCTGAATCGCTTGCGCGTTTGCGGGGCCGTTGCGACCCAGGTCTTTGCGCAACGGGCAATACCCGGTTTCCGTCACGCGGAAGTCGATGGTGTTCAACGCATTCAGTTCATAGCCCCGCCGCGCGAATTCCGTGGCGACGTTTCGATCCGCGATTATCGGCGCGGACTGAATGCAGGAAAAGAAACTCGGTTGTTTCATGACCAGCCAAAGAAATCCGGCCCCGCCTTCCCAATAGACCATTTTCCCGGCGAGTCGCTCGGCCAGCCCGCTCTGAGGGGGGGACCCGGCCTCCGTGTACCGTTTCCAGGCCGAACGGTTGTCCCAGGTTGGCAAGGTTATCGCGAGCACTGACAAAGAGCACGCGAGAGAGGTCCAAAGCCTCCATCGATTGAGGCCAGTAAGAGGGAGCACGAGAGCCGTGCCAGCAATGATCACGAAAACAATCCTGAGCAGGCGGATTACCGGCGCGGTTTCCTGGCTGGGGTCTGTCAGCGCGACCCACAATATGGATCCCCCCACCAGGCAGAACAGCACCATCGCCACGCCGCCAAGGATGCGAACCGCCGATGCCGCCCTGCCACCAAGGTCGAGCCGCCAAAAATGCGTGATCAGCGCGATCAGGGCGAAAGGCACGGAAGCCAAGGGGGTATGGGTCAGCGGGGTGGTCAACACGCTAAATCCGATGGCGAATGCCAGCATCAAGCGCACCGACCCTTGGAGGGTCGAACTCAATAGCAGCGGCAGGCTCATCAGGTTGCCCAGCACGACGATCAGCCAAAGGCTCCGCCACAGGTGAAGATTGACAATGAAATAGCTGTGCAGGACGTCACCGATCCATGCGATCGCGCAAAAAAGAGCGGCAATGGTCAAGGTGCCGCGTGCAAGGCTTGTGAAGGCCCTGTTGTTCAGCGTGGTCGCTATGATCAGAACGACCGCCTGTGTGATGATGCTTCCGGCATCCAGAAAATCCCAATTGTTGAAGGTGAAATGGGGGACCAGGTCCAGAAGCAGGGTTTCCCATTCAGTGTCAAAGGTTCGATAAATGATATCGAACATGGTGCTATTGGCGATGCCGAGGACCGCAAACAGGACTGCGGCGAAAGCAACCGGAAGCCAGATTCCCAGCGTTGTTCCGAAGAAAACGCTCATGATGACCAGAGCGCCGGGACCGGCCATCAACGGATGAAAAACCATTCCCCCAAGCGACAGGGCCAGCGCCAGATAACGTTTTCCCGATACCGCCGCCGCCAGCGCGTACAGCATCATGGCTTCGGAAAACAGGCGCGGTGTCGCAATGCTTTCGCTGATCTTGAGAACGTTGTTATAGCCGTAATGGGAATTCATCAGCATTGCGCAGCCGACGGCCAACAGGGCCATGTTGACCGACCCCATCAAGCGCAGGGCAAGCATAACCAGCCCTGCGAACCAGAGCCCCTGCCCAACGATCACCAGCACCATGTGTGATATTCCGGGGGACCACTGTTGCAGCAGAGCGCCATACAGGGCCGGAAAAATGGTCACAGTTCGGTGGCCGTTCAGAAAAAGCAGGTCGTTTTCAAATCCCGGGACGCCGAGCTTGTAGAAGCTCAGAGCCGTGTAATGCCGCGCATCGTGGACGATGCCCGCATAGCGATGGCCCAGCAGCCATATGCAGATCAGTGCCGTGCCGATCGCTACGATTGCAAGTGGACTGCGATGGGGCAGGGGGGCGGACAGTATGTTTTTCAGTTTCTCGGAGAAAACGGTCATCCACATAATCCACTAGGCGTCATAATGATTTGTCCCGATCTGCAGGAAACCCGGCCCGCCCCGAATGTCTTTCGAAAGGCTACTTTCCCGGCACCCTGACAAGTCCAATACCGCAGTTCCCTTGTCGTGGGTCCGCAACGATCGTTTCGGTGTCGTAGCTGTCATCTGCTTCGATTTCCCGCCAGAGCCGGTTCACTTCGATTGAGGGATCCGAATGATTGGGAAGAATATCGTGCACCGCGATCGTTCCATTTTCCGTCAACAGGGAACCGTAGCTTTCAAAGTCCTGCCGCGCCCCTTCGTAGGAATGATCCGCGTCGATCAACAGGAAATCCACGCCCTGATCGCCAAGCAGATCCTGCACCTTTTGTACCGTTTCGGGCGCATGGGAATCCGCGCGGATCAAATGAAGTTTCTGGCCGGGCATGGCAAAGGACTTGTAATGGTTTTCCTTCCACTTTGGGTAACCGCCACCGTTGCGGCCGTAAGGCAAATCCACGCTGATGACCGTCGCGTCGGGCGAAGCGAAGCGGCACAGCAAAAGAAGGGTTCCGCCCCGGGCGGTCCCGATTTCCAACACCGTTTTGGGTTTGTTTTCCGCAACGATCTTGATCAGAGCGGAAAGTTCCGGGGACAATTGCATCGGGCGAATTGGGCGGCCGAATGGGCTTTCCATCACGGCATGCACCGCGGCATCGACGTCCCGGGGCAATCCGGTTTCTGCAAGTTCGCGCATGGTCGCAGCCATGAACAGGCGATCGTGCTGATTCTGAAGCTGCATCCACAGAAAGGTCGCCAAACGGGTTAGCCACACATGCCGGCGGTCTTTTTCCCAAATCCTTACCTGTCTCTTGATGCTGTCCAGCACTCAATCACCTTGTTGAGTTTCGGTCTCTGTGTGCCGGGCTTGATACGGGCGCCGAAACATTTCTCGCGTGGGAAGTAGAATGTAACATCGGTAGGATTTCAGGGTAGGCGAAACCACACCATCAGTCTATCGGATTGTAATTGTTGGTTGGGCCCGGATTTTGACGCATACTTCCGACAGCAAGCCATAGGGCATGTCGCGTTGAATTGTGCCACGGGCGGGGAAATCGAACAGCACCATGACCCGACAATTAGTTCGACAGATATTGTGGTTCGGCTTTTCAATCCTGCTGATTGTGATTCTGCTGCGCGGCTTTGGGAGTTCTTTCGGCACGGTGATCCAGACAATCGTGTCGGTTCCTCTCTCCCTGTTCGTCGCAGTCGTGACGCTCACGTTTCTTGGACAGTTTGTCGGGGCGCTGAAATGGCATGTCGCGCATCGCGGAATGCGCGGCATCGACGGGTCTTGGGGGTTTTACAAGGTATTGGAAGTGACGAACCTCGGGTCGCTTGGGGCGCAGTTTCTTCCCGCGCAGTTCAGTCATCTGTTGGTCCGGTGGATCGCTTCGTCAAAAGAAGAAAACCGGAAACTGCAGGCCATGGGGTCGACAGTCTACGAACAGGTGTTCGATCTGATCCTGTATGTGATTGCAGCGACTTTGTACGTTGCCTATTTCTGGATCGGCATCCCGATTTGGATACTTGTCCTATGCGGCATGCTGTGCGCCGCGGTGCTGACGGTACTTCTGAAGGCGGGCTTGAATGGGTGTCGCTCTCTGGTTCGAAGGATGTTCGGGGCGTTCGGGTTTTGGAAAGCCCTCGCTCATTTCGAAGAGGTCACAAGCAGGGCCACCGAGGTTTCCGCGATCGATAATCTCAAGATTTTTGCGCTTTCCATTGTCGGTTTGCTTCTGAGAGGTGGGAAGGTTTTCGCGATTACGTCCGTTCTGGCGCCGACGGCGGATGCAATTGCGGCTTCTGCGGCTTTGCCACTGGCCGGTTTGATTTCAATTCTGCCGATTACTCCAGCGGGATTGGGGGCCGTCGAATGGACATGGAGCGCGGTTCTCGTTTCGGCGGGGGCACCTGCGGCGGCAGCGGCGCTGGTCGCGGTGTCCTATCGGCTGATCAGCGCATTGGCGTTGCTGGTCTTGGCAGTTTTGTTCTGGGGGATACGGGGCCTGCGCGAAGTCTAATCAGTGCGTGACACGTCCCGCCAGACAGGTAAGTATTGTGAAAAGTGAACTTTTTGAGCTCAACGATTGTGGCGGAGCAGCTGTTTTGACAAGTCGCGAAACCGAGCGGACACAAAAAGAAACTGTCGCTTTCGTGCTGCCCTGCCTGAACGAGGCAGGGACCATTGAACGCTGTGTGCAGCGCTCTCTTCAGGCTCTCGAAATTCTGCAGGCGCGGCATGGCCTGACAGGGGAGGTCATCGTCGCCGACAACGGCAGCGACGATGGCAGCCAGGACCTGGCGGCAGCGGCAGGCGCGCGGGTCGTTGCCGTGGCCGAAAAGGGGTACGGTGCCGCGCTGATCGGCGGGTTCGCGGCGTCGCAGGCCGGCTATCTCGTGATGGGGGACAGCGATTGTTCCTATGACTTTCTGGAAGCGATCCCGATGGTCGAGGAACTGATGAAGGGGGCCGACATATGCATGGGGTCACGCTTCAAGGGGGAAATCAAACCGGGCGCGATGCCGTGGAAAAACCGATATATCGGCAACCCGGTCCTGTCCGGCCTGCTGCGGATACTATTCAGGACGCCGATCGGGGATTCTCATTGCGGTTTACGCGCGATCCGCAAGGATATCCTGGAGGATCTCAACCTGACCTCCAAGGGGATGGAATTCGCGTCTGAAATGGTCCTGAAGGCGGTGCTGAAAGACCTCGACATCGCGGAAGTGCCGGTGACGCTGTCCCCGGACGAACGCGGAAGACCGCCCCATCTGCAGCCATGGCGCGACGGGTTCCGCCATTTGATCTACATGTTCCTTCTCAGCCCGAGGCATCTTTTCATTCTCCCGGCGGTGATCATGGCGGCGCTGGGAGTCGCGATCTTCTCGATCTTGTTTTCCACGACAGGCGCCGAAGTTGTCCATCTCGGCCCGTTGCGCTTCGGCGACCACTGGAGCGTCGTGGCCAGCGCCCTGCTGATCGTGGCTTTCCAGGCCGCGATCATGGGGGTATTCGCGACGATTTACAGCATCCAGCAGGGGGTTCGAAAACCTTCGAGATGGGTGCGGCGCGTGATGAAGATTTCGCGGCTGGAATGGTGGATTCTTGTCGGCGCCGTCCTGATCTGTGCGGGATTGATCTGGGCGATATCCATCACGGCGGGCTGGATCGCCTCCGATTTCGGAGCCTTGCAGCAGATGCGCGAACTGATCGGGGCCGCAACCCTTATCGTGATCGGTTTTCAGATCCTGTTCGGGGGATTCCTGATGTCCATATTCGCCGGTAACCGGTCCTCTCACATCAAGGCGCTGTAGCGCGATGGCCACAGGTTCGCAAACCCCGTGGCTCAGCATCTTGCTGCCAGTCTACAATGGTGCGGCGACATTGCGGGACTGTCTGGGATCGCTGACGGCGCAAGCGGCCGGGACCGAGGTCATACTTGTCGATCAAGCCTCCACGGATGGGAGCCTCGAAATCGCCAGGGACTTTGAAGGCCGGCTGAACATGACGATCATTTCCGCCCCGCAAAACAAGAACTGGATGCAGAACACAAACCTTGCCCTGCAATATGCCAGCGGGGCCTTTTCGACGCTCCTGCATCAGGATGATCTCTGGCTGCCGGGCCGGACGGATATGCTGCTGGATTTCGTGGCGCGATATCCGGAGGGAAAGCTCTATGTCCACAACGCGCTCTATATCGATGAAAATGGCCGCCCCTTGGGCCGGTTCGGTCCTCCCTTTGGAAGGTCCGAGCGGTTGATCCCGTCGCAAACCGCGTTGCGCAGCCTGCTGGTCCAGAACACGATTTCATTACCTGCGGCGATGTTTGCGACGGACATGGCGCGGGAAATAGGCGGGTTGGACGAACGGCTTTGGTACACGGCGGATTGGGATTTCTGGTTACGACTGGCGCGGCGGGGGCCGTTGGCATGGTCGCCCGAAACATTCTGCGGCTTCCGGCTGCATTCCAAGTCGCTGACGGTGCAGGGATCGCGCGACCTGGAGGCGTTTCGGCGGCAACTGGATATCCCGGTCGGACGGCATCTGGAGGCGATGCCAGAGCCGCAAAGGACGCGGGTCGCGCGCGCCGCCCGGGCGAGCAATGCGCTCAATGTCTGGCTGGCAGCGGCCTTCCATGGGCCGTCCGCGCCGATTGCGCCGGTGCTTTGGGCCATAGTCAGGCTGGGCCCGATCGGGGTGGCGTCCTTCCTGCGGCATACACGGATATTGCGCCGGGTTTGGCCCAGATTGACATTGCTGAGGCGGGGGAAACGGTAGCGCCCTGTCTGAGGCCGTCACCAATGAGACAGCGTGCGGTGATTTGCCGTGACAGGAACCCGGACAGGACAGGCATCCGGCATGCCACACGCAAGCAACAAGTCTCGGCTTGCGTCAGTGTCTGATTTTCGGAGGCGGGATAAAGCGCGGGTTTCTTGCTTGCAAACATACCGCGTTGCGAAAGGTATGCGGCTACACCTCAATGATTTCGCAACCACAACGCCGGCCTGACTCTTTCAAGGGAATGGGGCAAATGCCGCCGCAGACTACCCGTTCCAAGTCTTGCATTCGCCCCCAACGGTGCGGTGCCTGGCGTCCGATCTTGGCGTGATCGACGACAAGGGTACGGGTCCGTGCGCAGGCGGAAATGGCCTGCCGGGCGCGGATTTCGTCAAGATTGAAATCAAGAAGTTCACCGTCTCCGGACAGCCCGCCGACGGAAAAGATGGCGTGGTCGAACTTGAGGCCGGCAAAGAATTCGAGGCTTTCGGCGCCAATGAGGTCGAGATCACGCAGGCGCACCTCGCCGCCGGCAAGCAAAACGGTGATCCGCTCGGCCGTGCGCAGCGCCAGAACAACGTGGATGTTGTTGGTCGCCACGGTAATCCCTTCGTGATTGGTCAGCGCCCGCGCGACGGCTTCCACCGTCGTGCCCGTTCCCAGGGCGACGGTGGCCCCGTTCGGAATCGATGCGGCGACGGCCGCGCCGATCCGGTTCTTTTCGTCGCGCGAAACGGCCAGGCGCGGTTGGTAGCTGATGTTTTCGGTGGCCGAGGTCAATGTCGCACCACCATGCCGACGGCGCACGATGCCGGCTTCATCCAGCGCGCGCAGGTCCGCCCGCAGGGTTTGCGCGGTGACGCCCAGCATGTCCGCCAGCGCCGTCGCCGAAAGCTCCCCATAGCTTGAAAGCAGGTTGACGATATGATCGCGGCGCCGCGCCGCGTCCCCCTTTTCCATTTTCGTTCGAAGCCTTTCTGGTTCTCGAAAATGCTACGTTCTGCATCGCCGTGTCACAATGGTTATTCAGAAAAAATCGAACTTTTTAGGTCTGTCACTAAAGCGTCACGAGAAGCCGATAGGTAGCGGCCAAGGAAGCCAAAACGTTCGTGTTGGCTTTCGTTCGAAAATAAATCCTGTATGGAGAAATCGATGTCCCGTTCCCTTCTGGCTGCCGCCGTCGCCCTGACGCTGCCCACCATGGCGGCTGCTGAAACGCTGACGCTCTACACGTCGCAGCCGAATGCAGACGCCCAGAAAACCGTTGACGCCTTCATGGCCGCCAATCCCGATATCGACGTCGAATGGGTGCGCGACGGCACCACCAAGATGATGGCCCGCGTGGCGGCGGAAATCGAAGCCGGCGCGCCGCAGGCCGACGTCCTGCTGATCGCGGACATGGTGACGCTTGAAGGTCTGGCGCAGGCTGGTGAGCTGGCCGCTTACAAATCGCCCGAAGCCGCGGCCTTTGATGCTTCTCTCTACAGCTCCGCAGGCTACTACCATTCGACCAAGCTGATCACCACCGGCATCGTCTATAACACGGGCGCCGAAATCGCCCCGACCTCTTGGGCCGACCTGGCCAAACCGGAAATGGCGGATCTCGTCGCGATGCCGTCGCCGCTCTATTCCGGCGCCGCGCTGATCCACCTGGCGACGCTGACCGGTGCCGAAGGTCTGGGCTGGGACTACTACGAAGACCTGGCCGCCAACAACGCGCGCGCTCAGGGTGGCAACGGCGGCACGTTCAAATCCGTCGCGGCGGGCGAAAAACCCTATGGCGTTCTGGTCGATTTCCTCGCCATCCGCGCCAAGGCCAAGGGATCGCCGGTCGAATTCGTCTTCCCCGAAGAAGGGGTGTCCTATGTCACTGAACCCGTCGCCATCATGGCCGGCACCAAGCACATGAAGGCGGCCGAGAAATTCGTCGACTTCCTGCTCAGCGAAGCAGGCCAGGAACTGGTCGTCGACATGGGCTATATCCCGGCTCGCAACGGCGTGGCGAGCCCCGAAGGGTTCCCATCGCGCGACGAGATCAAGCTGATGGCGTTCGATCCGGCCAAGGCCCTGGCGGATACCGAAACCAACAAGGCGCGCTTTGCCAAGGTGTTTGACGTCCAATGAGCGCGACGTCTCACGACAATGGCAACAGCCGGTCTTTGGACCGGCTGTTGCCCCTTATCCTGCTGCCCGTCGGCCTGATTGCCCTCGGCCCGGTGGTGCGGTTGCTGCTGGAGGGGATCGGCTTCGGCGATGGGTTCACGACCGACCACCTGACCACCATTCTGACCCGCGACAGCACCCGGACGGCGCTGATGCATTCGCTGCTGACCGCGGGCGGCGGCACCGTTCTGTCGATGCTGATCGGCGCTGCGTTCGCTTTCCTGGTGGCGTTGACCGACATGCGCGGCAAGGGGGCATTGGTGTTCTGCCTGATGATCCCGATGATGATCCCGCCGCAGATTACCGCGCTGGCCTGGATGCAGATGACCGGCCCGTCCTCGGTGCTGCTGAAAACGCTCGGGATCGCCCCGCCGCTGGGCAGCCCGCAACCGCTGCATTCCGCCACCGGCATCATCATCCTGCTGGGTATTCAGCATGCGTCGCTTGTTTTCCTGACCCTGCGCGCCGGGTTGCGCATGATCCCCGCCGATCTGGTCGAGGCCGCGCGGATGTCCGGCGCCGGGGCCTTCCGGGTCTGGGCGCAGACGGTGCTGCCGCTGTCGATGCCGTCCCTGATCGCAGGCGGCGCGATGGCCTTTGTCACCGCCCTTGGCAATTTCGGCATCCCGGCGATGTTGGGCATTCCCGCCCGTTATTCCACCCTGCCGACGCTAATCTATCAGCGACTGGTCGGCATGGGGCCCTCTGTTCTGCCCGAAGTCGCGGTGCTGGCGCTGCTGATCGGTACGGTCGCGATCGTCGGTGTGCTGCTCAGCCGCTTCATGCTGCTGCGCCGGGGATTCGGCCTTGTCGGCCTGTCCGGTACACCGCTGGCGCTGTCGCTGGGGCGCGCGCGACTGCCGGTGGAAATTACGCTCTGGGCTTTCATATTCGCAATCCTCGCCCTGCCTTTGTTCGCGCTTCTGGCAACATCCGTGATCCCGGCATACGGGGTGCCGCTGACGTTCGACAGTGCGACGCTCAAGGCGTGGGTGGACGTTCTCTTCGTGCAGCCGGTCACCCGCCGCGCCTATGGCAATTCGCTGTTCCTGGCGACGCTTGCCGCCGTGATCCTGATGGCGATCAGCCTGCCGCTGGCCTGGTTGATGGAACGCCGCGCAAATCGCCTGAGCCGAACCATCGATGCCCTGATCGACCTGCCCTACGCGTTGCCCGGCGTCGTCCTGTCGATCGCCTGTATCCTGACCTTCCTCGATCTGCCGTTCACCGACCTGACGCTTTACGGCACCATCTGGATCATCCTGATGGCCTATCTCGCCCGGTTCTTCGTGGTGATGCTGCGCCCGATCCAGGCCAGCCTCGCCCAGCTCGACCCGGCGATGGAGGAAGCCGCCGCCAGCGTCGGGGCGCATCTGGGCCGCCGGTTGCGCGACATCGTGCTGCCGCTTGCCGCGCCGTCCGCTGCCGCGGGGGCGATCCTCGTCTTCCTGACGGCGGTGAACGAACTGACGGTGTCGGCGCTCCTGTGGTCCTCGGGGACCGAAACGCTGGGCGTCGTCATCTACAACCTCGAAGACAGCGGCGAAACGGTCATGGCCTCGGCGCTGGCCATGTCGATCGTCGTTCTCATCATCGTGCTCATGGGGCTGGTTCAGGCCGGAGCGAAACGTTTCCCGAAAGGAGTTATCCCGTGGCAGAGCTGACATTTTCCAACCTCACCAAACGCTTCGGCGGGGTGCCCGCGCTGGATGGAATCAATGCCGCGATCGGCGCCGGGGAATTCGTGGCGCTGCTCGGACCCTCGGGCTGTGGCAAGACCACGTTGCTGCGCCTGACGGCAGGGTTCGAACAGCCCGACGAAGGCGTGATCCGGATCGGTGGCGACACCGTGGCGGGTGCCGGCCGCTTCGTGCCGCCCGAAGTGCGCGAGATTGGCATCGTGTTCCAGTCCTACGCGCTTTGGCCGCACAAGAGTGTGGCCGGCAACGTGTCCTATCCGCTCGAGGTGCGGCGCATCCCAAGGGCGGAACGCGTAGCGCGGGTGGCCGAGGCGCTTGATCTGACCGGGCTGCGCGATTTCGCCGACCGGATGCCGTCGCAATTGTCCGGCGGCCAGCGCCAGCGTGTCGCGCTGGCCCGCTGCCTGGTGTTCGAACCACGCGCGGTGCTGCTTGACGAACCGCTTGCCAACCTCGACCTGGCCTTGCGCGCGTCGATGCAGGATGTCTTCTCGATGTTCCACCGGCGCACCGGCGCGACCATGCTTTACGTGACCCATGACCAAAGCGAGGCGCTGGCGCTGGCCGACCGGGTCGCGGTGATGGAGGAGGGGCGAATCCGGCAATTCGCCGCCCCCGAAGTCCTGTATCGCGAACCTGCGGATTGCTTCGTCGCCGGGTTCGTCGGTGACGGCGCGGTGGTTCCGGCGCGGCTGACCGGCCGGTCCGAGCCGGGCCGGGTCCTGCTTTCCGTGCTGGGACAGGATATCTGGTGCCGCAGTTCCACCAATGCCCCCAGCCATGTCAGCATTCGGCCCGAAGCGATCACCCTGTCGGATGATGCGCCGCTGCGCGCGCGGGTGAGCAGCTGCACCTATCTGGGCGGCCGTTTCCGCCTTGTGCTGGATGCCGAAGGCGAAGCGCTTGTGGCCTTCGCGCCGCAGCGCGCCGCGATTGGAGAAACGGTCGGAGTGCGCATCCGCGACCCATGGGCCTTTCGCGACCCCGCGGCGCAAACCCTGATGGCGGACGCGTTGACCCATGCGTGACAGTCATTTCGGAACCACCCCCTGGGTCGAGGTCCTGTCGGGCCTCGGCGAAAAAGGCCCCGCCTGCATCCGCTTGTGGACCGGCCGCGCGCTCTGGGTATTGGATGTGGGCTTCGGCCCAGAGGCGACATCGCCGTTCGAACCGCACTGGCTCGATGGCGCGGAGCGGGTTTTCATCAGCCATGACCATATCGACCATATCGGCGGCGCGGCCCATGCCGTGGCGGCGGGGTTGCCGATCTATTGCACCGATCAGACCGCCCGATCGCTACCGCCCGGCGCGGCTTTCATGCCCTTGCCAGAGGTCGGTCAGACGACGATCGATGGCGTCAAAATCACGACCGGGCGCAACGGCCACGCGCTCGGCGGCGTCTGGTTTCATTTCGCTCTCGGCGACGGATTGTTCTTTTCCGGCGACTGGTCCGAGGAAAGCAACTGGTTCGCCTTCGACCGCCCCCCCGCCGCCGCCACCGCGATGATCGATTCCTCATATCATCTGGATGACGTGCCGCAGGCGGACCGGCTTGCGAAGTTGGACCGAACCCTCGAAGAACTGCGCTGGCAACAGATCCTGTTTCCCGTCCCGCCCTCGGGCCGGGCGGGGGAGCTGTCGCTGCACCTCATGCGGTACGGCGAAGTGTCCATCGATGACAGTTGCCGGCTTGCGATTTCCCGGGCCATTGCCAGCGGCAGCCTGACAGAAGGCGCCGACGCCTTGATGCCCGTGCTACAGCGCGGTTTCGACCCGTCTGCCCGGTTTCTGATCTGCGATACGCCCAATGCCGATGGCGGCATGGCGTGGCAACTGGTGCAGGAGTGGCGCGATACCGGACGGCTGGGGCGGGAATCCGTTGTTCTGTTTACCGGCCACATGACCGCCCATGCCCGCGCCATTGCCGCGCAGGGAGGCAGGTTTCTGCGCTGGAACGTGCATCCGCCTCTTTCCGATCAGGTCGGCATGGTCCGGCGGCTTGGGGCGCGCCGTTTCGCGCCGCTTTTTTGCAGCCAGCCGGAGGACTATCTGCTTGAGCCGCGTTTCGATGCTGCGCTGGTGCTGAACGAAAGGTGTCTGCTGTGATCGGTCCGACCCGCCCTTTCGTCCTGATCCGTCATGGTCAGACCGATGCCAACCGCGACGGCGTGATCGCCGGCCGTACCGAAGCGCGGCTGACCAAGGCAGGCCGCAGCGCCGCCCGCGCCCTTGCCGACTGGGCCTGGCCCGCTCCGATCGCCTTGTTCTCCAGCCCGCAGCATCGCGCGCGCGAAACTGCCGAACTTGCCTTTCCCGGCCACGAGCCGATCTTGCTTGATGGTCTGCGCGAACGCGATTGGGGCCGGTTCGAGGGCCTGCAGGTGACCGACGCCCCGCCGCGCGAAGAAACGCCGGAAGGTGGCGAAGCATGGCTTGACATGATCGCCCGTGTCGCCGCCGCCCTGCGCGTCGCGCAGGATCGCGCGCACGGGGCGCTTCCCGTCGTTGTCGCCCATTCCGGCGTCGTGCGCGCCGCGCGCCGGTTTGCCGGCGGGTCGCTGCATGGCCCGTCGCCGGCGAATACCACACCCTACCTTTTCGCGCCCGGCCCTGGAGGTTGGCGCGAAACCATGCTGCACAAGAAGGATAACAGATGGATTGCGTGATCTTCGACATTGACGGAACGCTGGCCGAATTCGATGCGCCGCGGCTGGGGCATCTTGTTCATGGCGTGACCAAGCAGTGGGATGCCTTCCATGACGAAATGGCCGAGGCCCCGGTGATCGAACCGGTGGCGCGGCTTCTGGCCCGGTTGCAGGCACAGGGGGAAGCGATCGTACTGTGTTCCGGGCGTCCGGACGGATGGCGTGACCGGACCACCGCCTGGCTTGCGCGGGCAGGCATCCAGCACGATGCGCTCTACCTGCGCCGCCATGACGAAGACGAAGCAAGTGATCCCGAGGTCAAATGCTCTGCCCTCGAGCGGATCCGCGCGGACGGCTACCGCCCTTGGCTCGTGGTCGATGACCGAAGCTCGGTCGTCGACTTCTGGCGCGAGGCAGGGCTGACATGCCTTCAATGTGCGCGGGGCGATTTCTGACGCCTTTCGGACTGCCGGTTCCGGCCGGAAAGCAGGATTTCGGCGTGTGACGTGCGACTGAAAGCCGTGCCGCCAGGGCCGGTCCGCGATCTTACTCAACGCATCGCAACAAGCGTCGCCGGTTGTTTTGTGCCATCCGATATCTAGCTATGTAAGGTGTGGTCCGGCCGGCGAGGGAAGCATCGATGACAGTTTTTCTTATCCTCATGCTTGTCGCGGCGGGCGCATTCGGAATTTGGTACCGGTCGCGGCGACGGGCGCGCGCGGACCTTTTCACCGCAGAGCTTTCGGATCATCAGCGCGCCATCGTCGCAGAACAGGTGCCTCTGACCCGGAAACTTCCGCCGGACCTGCGTCGCAAGCTCGAAGGCAAGATCAACGCATTTGTGAACCAGATCGATTTCATCGGTTGTAACGGGTTGAAAGTCACGGAGGAAATGCGGCTTTCCATTGCGGCGCAGGCCTGCCTTCTCGTCGTGAACAGCGATGCGTGGTACGATACTCTTCGGACCATTCTCATCTATCCGGATGCTTTCAAATCGCGGCAGGCCGAACACAACGGCTATGTGGTGACGGAACGCGAAACGGTGCGGACGGGCGAAAGCTGGGCGCGGGGACCGGTCGTTCTGTCCTGGGCGCATGCCCGGCAGGGCGCCATCAACGACCGGGATGGCCACAATGTCGTGTTTCATGAATTCGCCCACCAGATCGACAGCCTGTCCGGCGATACCGACGGTGTCCCGATCCTCGACGGGAACCAGAACTTCGCTGACTGGGAGCGCGCATTCGTCACCGCATACGAGAGCCACGTTCAACATGTCCAGGCGGGGCGCAAGACGGTGTTCGACGCCTACGGGGCGGAAGGACCGGAAGAATTCTTCGCGGTGGCGGTCGAGGCCTTTTTTGAAAAAACGGCGGTCCTCAAGCGGAAGGAACCGGCGGTCTACGAGCAGCTGGCGATGCTTTTTCGGCTGGAGCCGTTGAGTTGGGCGGAACCTGATCATCGGGATCCATAGGATCGGGCGACCGGCGTTGGGACGCAGGACCGCGATGTGTGGGACGCGGGAGCGTCGACACGCGGCTGGCATCGTTGGTCGCGCTGTGCTTCATTCGGTTCGCGCGGAGATCGCTCCGCCGAAGCAGGAGGCAAGATATGGCACGCGGTACTCCCGCAACTCAGGCCCTGAAGAAGGCTGGCATGTCCTTCGAGCTCGTCGAGTACGAATACGTTTCCGGCGCGGCACGCATCGGTCTGCAGGCGGCCGAGGTCATGCAGGTCCCGGCCTCCCGCGTTTTCAAGACCTTGATGGTCGAGGTCGACGGCAAACCGGCCTGTGCAATCCAGCCATCTGATGCCGAGGCCGACATGAAGGCGCTGGCCAAGGCATTCGGGGCCAAGTCTGCCCGCATGATGAAGCCCGAAGCCGCAGAACGCATGACCGGATACAAGGTCGGCGGGATAAGCCCGCTTGGTCAGCGCAAGCGGGTTCCCACCCCGCTGGAGGCTTCAGCCGAGGCGCATGAAAGCATCTACATCAATGGCGGGAAGCGCGGCCTTCAGATCCGGTTGGACCCGCGGGCGCTGGCGCGTGAACTGGGCTGCCTTGTCGCCGCGTTCGTGCGATGATGAGGAGCGGCACGCTGCGTCGATGTCCTGGGCCGAACCGGGCGCGCGCATGGCATTTGGGGCAAATTGACCCGAACAAGCCGGCTTGCAACGCCGCCTTCCCTGCAACGCGATGGGACCCGACATGAAGCTCAGAACCGCATCCACTTCCGACGCTTCGAGCATCGCGGCGCTTTCGATCGAGGTATGGTTGGGTACCTACCTTCGCCGCGGGGTAAGCGGCTTCTTTGCCGATTACGCGCTGGCCGAATTCACCACTGCCAAAATCGAGGCCCTGCTCAGTGACCCCGAAGAATTCGTCGTGGTGTCCGAAAACGAAGAAGGCATCGATGGATTCATACGCGTTTCGACAAGCAGTCCGGGACCGGTGGACGGGTGTTCCGAGACGGAAATATCGACGCTCTACGTTCAGCCAAGGCATCACGGAAAGGGGTTGGGCAAGTCGCTTCTGGCCGCGGGGCTGCATCATTGTCGGCACAACGGCGCGCAATCGGTTTGGCTCGCGACCAATTCCGAGAACACTCCTGCGATCGACTTTTATCGATCCCAAGGCTTCACCAGGATGGGGCATACGCATTTTCGCATCCAGGACCGGGCTTACTTGAATGAAGTGCTCTCGTGCAGACTGACCAGCTGACCGCTGGGCGCGCCGGCGGCGGAAGATTCGCGCGATTTCCGAGTCGTTCGGGTGATTTGCGGGGGGGGAATCGTGCCGCGGGGGCCCGTGTCGCCTGTTTTTCGCGGGTCGAGTCGCGGCAAACGCGGGCCATGTCCTTGATCCATGTTCGGGGAGGGGTGAAAATAACCCATAAAAATTAAGCATTTAGGCAATGGTTTCTTCGAAATCCCGCAGCTGTGAAAAAACTGCTTGCGGAGGTTGGTGGTTATCCTTAGAACCCCCTTCACCGGCGGCGCTGAGGCGCCAACGGGACGC
>NZ_JADMKU010000020.1 GCF_018219815.1 Thalassovita aquimarina | reverse complement strand
GCATCGACGAACTCATGCCCTGGAACTTCGCGGTCGCGTCAAGCCGCGCCGCGTAGGGGATCGCCGAGGCGCTTACGGTCCATTTTGCGATCGAGAAATTGAATATGCTCGGCGCCGTAGGCAGAGTCATTTGCCACTATCACGATTAGGTCCTGGTTCATTCGGACGGCGGTGTTGAACTCGTTAATACCCCCCATCATGAAGCCGCCGTCGCCGGTGAAGAGCACTACGGGTCGGGTCGGCACCGCGTAGCCCGCTCCGATGGCGACCTGTAACCCGAGGCCGATGGAGCCGAAATTGGTCGTGGCGATGAAACTTTCGGCGTTGGGGCAGGACACACGGCACCAAACCTCGGTCATAAATCGCCCCCCATCGGTGGTCAGGAAACGGTCCTTGGGCAACACCTCCTCAAGCCGGTCTAGCACGTACTCGAAGTTCACGAAGCCGGGTTTGGTCTCGTCGGGATTGCCTTTGGGATGGGCGGTCAGCACTTCCATGTCCAGTTCGGCTGTGAAGCCGCTTCCGGGGATTTCGGCCTCATCGAGCCATCAGACGATATTGTCCGCCGTCAAACCAGCATCGGCCACGAGCGCGGCGTCTGGATGATAGTTCTTAGCGACTTCGGTTACGGTATCGTTGATCTGCACCACGCGCTTGCCCTTCATCAGTGCCCCCTTGTCGGTGGTGAAATTGTGCAGGGACGTGCCAAAGGCGATGACGCAATCGGCCTTGGCAATTGCGTCATAGGCGGCGGGCGTCGAAAGCGTGCCGAATATGTCGATGTTGTAGGGGTGATCGTTGAACATCCCCTTGGCCTTGAGGGTGGTGGCAAGTGGGGCCTGCAGACGGTCCGCTAGCTTCTTGATCTGCTCGACCGCGTCCTTGGCGCCGATACCGGCCAGGATGATTGGCCGTCGCGCGCTCGCAATCATGCCCACGGCCTCATCCAGGTCATCGCCCTCGGGCACGTAGGCGGGCGCGGTGAAAGCGGGGAAGACGTGCCGGGTGTGCTCCACCTCCTGCCACATGAAATCAATGGGCATGTTCAACACGATAGGCCGCTTTTCCACCTGCGCCCGGTAGATGGCATGGGCGACATCGTAGGAGGCGGTCTCGGGCGAGCGCATCTGTTCGAACCCAGCGCCCGTGATCTTGACAGTTTCACGCTGGTCGATGTTCTGCAGATTATGCGGGTTGGACACGGCGGTATCCCCTGCCAGCAACACCATCGGCACATGGCCACGTGCGCCCTCGGTCAGGGCGGTGACGCAGTTGGTCAGCGCCGGGCCATGAGTAACAGTGGCGATGCCGACTTTGCCCGCAACGCGGCCATAGGCCAGAGCCATCAGAACCGCGCTGCCTTCGAAGGCCACGGGCACGAAGGTTGCGTCGCCGGCACGCACGAAATGATCGACCATGAAAAGATTGGCATCGCCCATCAGCCCGAACATCGTGTCGAAGTCATGGTCTGCAAGGGATTGGGCAATGGATTGGTAAACATACATGTTGCTGCTCATCGGTTGTCTGTCTGTGTGGGCTTTCGAGTTCTTATCGAACTACCGATGCGGAGATTTCGCAAACTTCCAGTTCGCAAAGGGAGTTCTGCGTAAAATGCGCACAATTTGGCGGAACGGTGCGCGGTCCTCGCGTTTTGTAGTTTTCGCGAAGACGGTCCTCTTCTCAAAATCTACCAGGGGCTCGTGACCGCAGTTTGCTGTGTTTGGTCCCGACGTCTGCTTCTGGGACGGGGCGAGGGCTTTGCAAAGCCCCCTTTCTGCGCAAATCCGTCGTTGGTCCAAGCTACAGCGAACGACCACTTTCAGCCCGAAGCGGACGTGGTCGACCGGTAGGTCAGCGCTGCGTCACCTGGGGCACGCTCGCCCCGCCGACCCCGACCGACAAACCAATCTCGAGCTTGTCGTCGCCAAACACGTCTCTTAGATCAATCCCCATGTTCAGGCAGGCGGTGCCATTTGCGCGGTTACCAAGTACAGGTGCCGAGATGTTCTGAAGCACGGCGATGACGGTAGATTTGCTGGTTGCCCAGATCGAACGGTCAGCTGCGCTTTGTGATCAGCCAGTACGTAATTCCCAATGCAAGAACGACGGCCGCCGTTCCATAAATATATGGCGGTGTGATTTGGTCATAGTCGAATATGATGACCTTCCGTGCGATTGCCATCAAGGCCGTCGCGACGACCAGCCGTACCGGGATCACGTTGGTGCTGAGATACATGCTGATATTTACGAATATCTCAATCGCGATCAGCACCGCGAGGAAGGAACCGAAGGTCGCCAGGAGGTCGCTGATCTGCAACAGCATGAAGGGCGGCTCTGTAACGCGTTGGTAGAGGACGAAGATCACATCGCCTAGGCCCCATACAATAACCATCACCATAAGTATTGCTAGAATCTTGACCGCGAAGCGAATGATCCAGTGCAAATAGCGGATCGTTGCATCCTCATGTTCGAGATGCAGGTCGTGACCTGGTTCACGCAAACCCAATTGGTCTTTCTCGTCAGCCATGTCGCCTCCAAGTCATTTTCGGCTGAACTGACGCTACCCGACAGACCGGCCGTTGCAGCCCCACCCCAGTGTTCCGGTTTGAATGTTAGAGCATGACTGGCTGTAGGTCTATCGGGGCCCTGTTTTCAGAAACCGACCACTGAAGTCCTCTGCACTTCGCGTCTGCGTTGGGCCGGAAGCACCAATTGCCAATGACGCCCAAGATGTCGGCAAAGTCCGCGTAGCAGGCATTGGTGTCGTCCGCCGCAAATATCGGTTTCCAGCCCGAAGCGGTCCTGGCTTGCCTCTGAATACCGATTTCGCGGCAGGGCCTGCCTCGGTATGGCGGCGCCTGAGCGCAACTCACCCTATCACCAGAGCGGCAAGCGATCCGACGACATTTCCTATGTCGGCAAACAACACGTACGCCGCTGCGCTGCGCATCGCGTGGGATCGCGCTGTTTAGTATTTGCAATCAATCGACCCGTCTTGGAGAGCCCAGCAATGCTGGTTGATCCTGGTGGACTCCTTCCCTCCGGTCCCACTCAGAATGGGCGCTTGGCCTTTGCGCTGCTTGAAGAAAGCCTCTTAGAGCGGTTGGGATTTCCTTGCTTTGTCTTCAGGCCGCCGATTAATCTTTGGTAGAGATGAGGTGCTGCAGAGGCGCCAGGATATGATCTACTCCTTTTACGACAACAAGTTAGACATCAAACGCTATGCATTGATGCGGGGCGGTGAGAACATCCCTGTTGAGCCGCAGGTTTTTGATATTCTCCACGTACTGGCCGAAAACGCGGGATCTCTGGTAACCAAGGATCAGTTGATCGAAGCAGTGTGGGAGGGGCGGATCGTCTCAGAAGCGACAATCAGCGCGCGGATCAATGCGGCGCGAACGGCTGTCGGGGACAATGGACGGGACCAACGGATTATCCGCACGGTTCCGAGGCGCGGGTTCGAGATGGTCGCGGAGGTAAGCATTCAGGAGAACGCCGGCCCCGTGACAAGGCCCGAGTTGCGTCAGACAATCCGTTACGCCGCTTCGGCAGACGGCACCAGCATTGCGTGGTCGAGTGCAGGAGAAGGAACGCCGGTTCTCTATGCCTGGCATCACCTGTCACACTTGGAAAAGGACTGGTACAGCGGATTGCTGCGCCGGGGTTTGACGGCTCTTGCGGAAAAGCACCGGCTGATCCGATATGATATCAGAGGAGCAGGCCTATCGGACCCGATCAAGCGCGAAGATAGTCTGGAGCAGCATGTGGACGACATGATTGCCGTCGCCGATGCCGCAGGCCTCGATCGCTTTCCGATCATCGCGACCCTGCAGGCTGCTGCCGTTGCGATCCGTCTGGCCGCAAGGTGGCCCGATCGCGTTTCGCGCCTCGTTCTGCACAACGGATATGCTCGAGGCAGGGCCACGCGCGAGAACGCTCCAATAGATTCCGCAAACGACCCATTTATAGCGCTTCTCAAGAGCGGCGGCTGGGGGGATCCGGATAACGGCTTCATGCGTGCCTGGGCAACGATGGTGCTGCCAACGATGTCTTTCGACGAGACAACAGAGCTCATTCAACTCATCGCACATGCCTGCTCGACCGAGGATGCCTTGTTGCAGCGAAATCTGATCGACAACCTCAATGTCCTGGATGATTTGGCAAAGGTGCGCGCGCCAACGCTCGTGATCCATACACAAATGTGTACGATCCACCCGACCGCTGAAGGGCGTCGTGTGGCTGCCGGGATTCCTGGCGCCGAATTTCTGGAAGTGGACAGTTCGAACTCCTTCCCGATCTCGAGCGACCCTGCATTCGGCCGTATCTTCGACGCAACGCTAGAATTTCTGGATCGAGATAAGGAAAACTGAAGGAGGATCTTGGTCGTCATATGGCGTTCGAAGGGAATTCTCTTCGACAATCCAATCAGCAGCGGCGCAACTCCCTCTCTTCGAGCGCAAGACGGACTTTCACAACCCTTTCTCAGTGACCGCATTGGGCCGAATACGTGCGATTTAAAAGGCCCGCCCGACCCTGAGTTTGCAAAGTCAGCTTCCTGCGCAAAGCCGCCGTTGGTTCAGGTCGCAGCGAACGATCACCTTCAGCCCAACGCAGCCGATCATCAAAGGGCTTTTTCGTGTCTGCGTCGAACAGTCCGTCGGTTTGCGGTAAACAAAGATGCTTCATCTTGCTCACGAGTTGGGGCCTTCGGCAAATCCGGTGCGGTTCTGACTACCCGTTGTCCCGCGCGGTGCTTAGTCCTTTAGTTGTTCTGAGAACTTCCAACAGGGGGGGCTGTCCCCGATGAGACTGATTTTTTAGGAATCTGGATACCTGATAAGTATCTGGAGTGCCCGCGGGATGAGCTAGAGATTCTTGGAAAACAAGGCCGGTCCGGATCCCGCGTCAGTCAAGCACGATGATACCGGTGTGTTTCGATTTGTGCTCCGGCTCGACGTGGATCGTGACATTGGTGTCGGGAACGGCCTTGGCGACCGCGGCCTCGACACGATCACAAATCTCGTGCGCGTCGAACACGGACATCTCGCCCGGAACAACAAGGTGGAATTCCACGAAGGTGGCGCTGCCGGCGTGACGGGTTCTGAGATCGTGCGCCTCGACAGCGCCGTGCGCCTCGGCCGATATGGCCTGGCGTATCTGTTCGAGCGTCTCGTCTGGCACCGCCTCGTCCATCAGGCCGCTCAGCGATTCCTTTACCACCCGCCAGCCGGACCAGAGAATGTTGACCGCAACCAGCGCCGCCATCACCGCATCGAGCACCCACCATCCCGTCACCAGGGCAAGCAGCACGCCACCGGCAACGCCCGCCGAGGTCACGACATCCGTCCACAGATGCCTGCCATCCGCGACCAGCGCGGGCGATTTCAGTTTCTGGCCCTGTCGCACAAGCACCCACGCCCATACGCCGTTCAGCGCCGTCGCTGCCCCATTGACCAACAACCCTTCGATCGGCGCGTCAAGCACCCGCGGGCTCATGAACCCATGATATGCCTCGCGCAGGATGAAAAGCGCGGCGACGATGATCATGACCCCTTCAAGCACCGCGCTGAAGAATTCGGCCTTGTGGTGGCCGAAGGGATGGTTCGCGTCGGCGGGACGTGCGGCCACCCGGATGGCGATGAGGGCGGCGAAGGCCGTTGCGAGGTTGACCGTGCTTTCCAGCGCGTCCGACAGGAGCGCGACAGATCCCGTCATCCACCACGCCAGAACCTTGAGGCCAAGCACAAGGCAGCCGATCAAAAGACTTCCGGTGGCCAGTTTCAGCGCAGCAGACATAACATTCCCCTTCAGTTGTGCCTGCCCATACAAGGTGTCGGAAAGTCCCTCAAGTAACTAAATTCGCGAATAATAATGACACTCAAACGCAATCCGGACCTGTTGGGCCTGCGCCGCGCTCGTCCGGATGAGACGAGTTGACTGCCATTCGGGGCAAGCCATAGGCTTTTTCGGACACCCGCTGAGAAACCTAAGAACGGGAAAGCACGACTTGCAACGTAAAGCTCCTCTCGAACGACTCGAAGGATTGTGGACCGAGTTCGAGGGTATAGATGATACCGGGGTGTCGGCACGACGCGCCAAATACGGGCCGAATACGATTGTAGCCGAGACGTCCTCGAGCTGGCTGGAGATCGCGCGCAGCACGGTGCAGGACCCGATGATCTGGTTTCTTGTCGGGACTGCCGCCCTGTTTCTCTGGCTCGGGGATTACACAGAGGCGGTCGTTCTTGCTGCTGCCCTGATCCCGATTGTCGGTATGGACGCCTATCTTCACCGGCGCACTCAGGCTTCAACAGAGGGGCTTCGGGCGAGGCTCGCGTCCCATGCGCGTGTGATCCGGGGCGGGCAGGAGCACGACATTCCCTCGACGGCCCTCGTTCCGGGCGATCTCGTCATCGTTCCTGCGGGCGCCTACTTTCCGGCAGACGGCCTGATCTTGTCCGGCAGCGCCCTTCAGGCGGACGAGTCCACGCTCACCGGCGAGGCTCTGCCGGTTCGGAAAAACCCGATTGCATGCCCCCCTGCCGGCCCCTGGGAGGCGACAATCGACGGGGAACACTGGGGCATGGCCGGCACGCGGTTGCTGACCGGGGAAGCCCGTGTGCGCATCGCATTGACTGGTAGCGAAACCCTCTATGGAGAAATCGCACGGCTTTCCAGCACGACGCGAGCCGAACGGACTCCCCTGCAGGAGGCGATCGCACAGCTCGTCCGGATCCTGCTCGTTGCAGCGCTGTTGCTCTGCGCAATCCTCGCGGTCATCCGGTATGTGCAAGGTTACGGCGTGGTCGATGCCCTCCTGAGCGCGGTCACCCTCGCGATTGCGGCGCTGCCCGAGGAATTTCCTGTCGTTTTTTCGTTCTTTCTCGGGCTCGGCGTCTATCGTCTCGCCAAGCAGCAGGCTCTGGTCCGCCGGGCCGTTGTCGTAGAAAACATCGGCCGGGTTTCCTGCATCTGCACCGACAAGACAGGTACACTGACTGAAGGGCGGCTCTTGCTCGACCATGTCGTTCCCGCCGCGGGGCTGAGCCGGGAAGACGTCCTTACCCTCGGCGCGACGGCCTCGAGAACGGAAACAGAAGACCCGCTGGACCTGCTCCTTCTGAAGAACGCACGCCCCCTAGCCGGACAAGTCGAGGCGGTCTTCCCCTTCACCGAGGATCGGCTCCGCGAAGTGTCGGTTATGCGCGTCGCGGACAGCGCATGGCGCGTGGCAATGAAAGGCGCGCCCGAAAGTGTGCTTTCGATGACCGGCCTGTCGGAGCGGGAGCGTGAGGCCTGGCTGCACCGGACACAGGACCTCGCCGCTACGGGTCACAAAGTCATTGCCGTTGCGGCCCGGTCGCTGCAGAGCTGGTCCGGCGCAGAACCCGAAACCAGTTACGATTTCGCAGGTCTTCTTGCCTTCTCGGACCCGGTACGGCCGGGCGTCGCCGATGCCGTGAAAGAAGCGCAGCAAGCCGGGATTCGCGTGATCATGATCACCGGGGATCATTCCCGGACGGCAGCGGCGATTGCCAAGGAGATCGGCATCGGCGCGGCAGAGCCGCGGGTCATCGACGGTGCCCAGCTGGCCGAGCACCTGCAACTTCACAAGGGTGCGGAGGTCGGTTTCGACGTCGTCGCCCGATGCACGCCGTCCCAGAAACTCGCGCTCGTCGAGGCGCTCCGGGAAAAGGGAGAATTGGTCGCGGTTACCGGCGACGGCGTCAATGACGCCCCCGCGCTTCGTGGTGCGGATGTTGGCATCGCGATGGGGGAACGCGGAACGCGATCGGCGCGCGAGGTGGCCTCGATCGTACTTCTCGACGATAATTTCACGACGATCGTGCGCGCGATCGCCGAAGGCCGCCAACTGTTCACGAACCTTAGACTGAGCTTCGCATATCTTCTTATGCTGCACGCCCCGCTGGTGGCGACGGCAGCCTTGATCCCGCTTCTGGGATATCCGCTGCTATACCTGCCGATCCACATCGTCTGGATCGAGCTTATTATCCATCCAACGGCCATGCTGGTTTTCCAGAACCTGCCATCGCGGGACGCGCTGGCGCGTTCCAACCGGCGGCAGCGGTTACGATTTTTTTCCCCGGCGGAGTGGGCCAAGATCGGAATCGTCGGCGCCATCGCCATCGCGATCATCATGGGTGGCTATGTTTATAATCTCGGCACCGAATTCGATGTCCCGCACGCGCGATCGATGGCGATGGCGGCACTCATTACCGCGAGCGGAGCAATGACGGCGGCGCTGACGCGGCTTGGCTCGCGACCCGCCGTGATAGCATCGGTGCTTCCTGTCATATCGGCTTTCGTCATCATCCAGATCGAACCGATAGCCGCAGTTCTGCACCTGTCTCCGCTCCACTTCATTGACTGGGCAATCGCATTGCTCGGAGGGGGTATCATCAGTGCAGGGGCTGCATTTTCCCGGCGAGAAGGTGCTGAGCCTTGACGACACGACCGTGCTGGAAAACTGGGAATCGTTTCACGGTTATGTGTTTCCTCTTCCCGAGATTCATTAAGGTCTCGAAGCTGCCGTCCGCTGCAAAAGTACTGATGGTTAGCTACGGGCGTTCGCCAAACTTTGCAAAGTCCGCTTCCTGCGCAAAGCTGCCGATGGACTAGGTCACGGTGAAAGTCCGTTTCCCGCCCTTCTCTGTCTACCAGGCTGCAGGCTCCCCCAGCAGTGCATGAGGATCTAAGCCCGCGTACAGAGGCGATGCGCAAGATGGATGGGATTGATGAATACCACGCAATCTGTCTCGATGCCTCGGCATCGGCACGTCCACAAGTCGGCTGGGCGCACTTCTTTTGGCATGGTGATCAGACGTTGGCGCGAATTCACGTCGCTGCCGGGCAGGCCAGGTGACATCAATTTATGTCTGTGCGGGAGCAGTCAGTTCCCGTCCAAACAACTTTTTCCCAATACAAGACGCGTCCAATTCTGGTGCTCTGGTCAATCCCAAACTCGTAGACGCCTGTTGTGAATACAAAACCCGCGAGGAGTACTTCAGGGAGGATCAAACCAGTTCCAGTCAGTTGTGGCTCGTAAATAAGATCAGTCGCGCGCCAGGATTTCCCTGGTGGCTGCGCGCAGCGCTCTTTCTCCGCGTAGTAGGGCGGGCCTGAATCTAGGCTTTATGAGAACACTGTAGGCCATGCTAAGTGGGTACATTGCGGCGAGGCAAAGCACAGCAAGACTTATCCCATGTGTGAGCGCCGGTTCCTGTCCTGACAGGCGGATTGCAAATAAAAAAATAAAGAGACGTGTGACGTAACACATGAGCGCTGATTGCCCGAAGGTGATCAGAACGGCGTCCAGAATACCAAAGTTATATCTCTGCAAAAGGGCGAGAAGCAGACAGTTCACACCGGTGGCATAGACAAGAAGCAGGAGATGAGGCGGATAGCGTCGCAGATGGAACGCCTCGATCAGCGAAGCAGGCCTGTCCAGGAGCGATGCGATAGCAATCCCCAAAACAAACAGCTCCAGGGCGGAAAGACCAACAGGTATGAGCATCGCCTCAAAGCGCTTGCGCGATTCCAGAAAAAGGCGTTCGAGAATAAGGCCACAAAGCGTCATCCCGAGCCAGGGAACTGGCGTATACAGGATGAACGCATCAGGCCAGTGACCAGGTATGGTCAGCGCTGCAATCCAACTTGGAACAGACCTGGTCACATCCGGATAGGTCAACAGCGGCAGGTAAAGCTCGGGTGCCAGCAGAACCAGACCTGCAAATGCCATGACGACAGGTGTCGAGTATCGCATGAGGATGCTTGCCAGGATCATTGAAGTGGTCAAAGAAAATAAGACCCCGTGGAATCTTGTTGGCGCACTGGCATGCAAAAGGAGTGACCACGAGATCTCAGTAAATACCAATCCGTCTTCGGCGAGCTTCCATCCAAGATTGATGACGGTGAACTGCAGCACTATGAGCAGGATGCCGCGCGTCAGAAAGAAGGACTGGAGGCGTGCCGGCTGCCATCCGGCCTTAGATCTGGCGCGGTCAAGCAAGGTCATGCTCATCCCCTTGACCAAGAAAAAAACGGTGTCGCGCTGTGGTTAATGTATCGCACAGCAAATGCAGCCGTGTCGGTATAGGCGGATTGGGGGCGGTGCCAGAACTCCGTGCTCGATGTGCCAAGCGTTATGGCAATGGCATGGCTGATCAGCCCCACCTGAGTGGTCCAGCTTAATTGTTAGTGCATGACCGGCCTCGGGTCCATCGGGACGATGGTTTCCGGGGCTGGTGGGCGGTAGCCCAGAGCGCTGTGCGGTCGTTTTGTGTTGTAGTGTTTCCTCCATTGTTCGATCAGGATCTGAGCCTCACGCAGGCTGTAGAAGACCTCGCCATCGAGCAGTTCATCGCGGAACCGGGCGTTGAAGCTCTCGCAATATCCGTTCTCCCAGGGCGAACCTGGTTCGATGCAGACCGTTCTGGCACCGACAGCCTTGATCCAATCCTGGACGGCCTGAGCTACGAACTCGGGGCCGTTGTCGGAGCGGATGAAGGCAGGGATGCCGCGCAGGATGAACAAGTCGCTCAAGGCATCACTCACGTCGCCCGAGTTCAGCTTGCACTTCACCTTGATCGCCAGGCATTCTCGGCTGTGCTCATCGAGGATGTTCAACGTCCTGAGGACCTTTCCATCCTCCGTCCGGCAATGCACGAAGTCATAGCTCCAGACATGGTTGCGATGCTCGGGCCGGAGCCGAATGCAGGATCCGTCGTTCAGCCAGAGCCGTCCCTTCTTCGGTTGTTTGATTGGCACCTTGAGCCCCTCCCGCCGCCACAATCGTTCGACACGTCTGTCGTTGACCTCCCAGCCCGCCTCTCTCAGCAGAGCTGCAATACGCCGATAGCCATAGCGGCCATACTGACGAGCCAATTCGATCAGGTCCGACACCAGGCAGTCCTCGTCGGCACGCCCTCGCGGCTGGTGTCTCTGGGTGGACCGATGCTGCCCCAGGACGCGACAGACGCGGCGCTCGTAGACCTTCATCTGGCTGCGCACATGATCGATACAGGCGCGACGGCGAGTGGGGCTCAGGGGCTCCGCCCGTTCCGGCCTGAAACGGTCCACTGGACCGTTTCCGAGACGGCCCTCACTCCCTTGGCTGCTTCCGTCAGGATCTGCTTATCCAAGGTCAGATCCGACACGGCTTTTCTCAGCCGGTCGTTCTCTTTCTGAAGCCGCTTGAGTTCCTTCAACTGGTCGGTTCCCATGCCGCCATACTGCTTGCGCCAGCGGTAATAGGTTTGCTCGGTTATGCGAACCTCCCGGACCGCGTCCACGCGTGCCATCCCTTGCCCGACAAGAACCTCAACCTGCCGCAACTTAGTGACAATTTCTTCGGGTTTGTGACGCTTGTTCGCCATTTCTGATCCGCCGTTTTCCTAAACATGACGGTGGACCAACTCAGTGGGGAAGCATCAGGTATGGCGAAACGCCGAAGATCAGCGGATGCAGGCGCAGCAGCGCCGCGTATGTGAGAATTCCGAGGATCGCGCGCAAAGCGGCTTCGGGCAGGGACGCGGGGCTGTGAAACAGCGGCCCGCTGCGCAATGCCTGTCGCTGCCGTTCCCATTCCGCGCCCATCTCGCGCCGTTTGCGCCGGTCGATCAGGCGCATCCCCAGCAGTGAGAAACCCGCGAATGCGCCGAACAGGATCACGTGGGCCAAGTCACCATTCGGCACGATATGCGCCAGCGCCCATATCGCAAACGCTGCGAGGATCGGGTGGCGGGTCCAGCGGATCAGGCCGGGGTGGTCGGGGGAAAACCTGTCGTTGTGCGCACCGCCGAAGGAAAACGGATTGGGCCGCGCGATGGTGAGCGCCAGCAGGATACAGACCATTCCCATCGCGATCAGAGGTACATGATTTTGCCACGGCGCCCAGTCCCACAGCGTTACGGTCGGCGCGCGGCCCGCCGCCGTCAGCAGCCAGTACAGAACCGCCAGCGACAGGATCGAATAGGCGATGGTGAAGCCGCGCGGCCCGAGGACCGCGACGATGCGGGATTTCACGGCGGGGCGGATCGGCAGGCTGTGCGACAGGAAGAAACCGGCGAAAGCGGCGATGAATTCCAGCCAGCCCATCGTTCAGACCTCGACCTTCAGCGCCTGTTGCCGTCCGACACCGAACACCCGCTTGTAGCGGTAGATTTCATCCGCCGGACCCATCGCCTTGTTGGGATTGTCCGACAGCTTCACCGTCGGCCGACCATTGGCTGACACCGCCTTGCAGACCAGCGAGAACGGCGCCAGCGCATCGTCCGGCGTCAGTCCGCGGAAATCGTTGGTCAGCAGCGTGCCCCAGCCGAACGAGGGCCGCACCCGGCCGGCAAATTCGGCCTGCAACTCCTCGATCTTGTCGACATCCAACCCGTCGGAGAAGATCACCATCTTCTGTCTCGGGTCCTCGCCGCGCGATTTCCACCAGTCGATGGCGGTTTCGGCGCCCTTCGACGGATCGCCGCTGTCGATCCTGATCCCGGTCCAGCCGGCCAACCAGTCGGGTGCGTGTTCTAGAAATCCCTCGGTGCCATAGGTGTCGGGCAGGATGATGCGCAGGTTCCCTTCGTGTTCCTCGTGCCAGTCGGCCAGAACCTGATAGGGGGCCTGCGCCAGTTCCGCGTCGCTTTCGGCAAGCGCCGCCGTGACCATCGGCAATTCGTGCGCGTTGGTGCCGATCGCTTCGAGGTCGCGTTTCTTGGCGATCAGGCAGTTCGAGGTGCCGACGAACTTGTCGCCCAGCCCCTCGACCATCGCCTGCACGCACCAGTCCTGCCACAGGTAGGAATGCCGCCGGCGGGTGCCGAAATCGGCGATCTTCAGCCCGTCGATCTGGCGCAGCCGTTCGACCTTTTCCCACAGCTTGGTCATCGCGCGGGCATAGAGCACCTGCAGTTCGAACTTCTTCATGTCGTTCAGAACCGCGCGGCCGCGCAGTTCCATCAAGACCGACAGGGCCGGGATTTCCCACAGCATGACCTCGGGCCAGTT
Organism: Thalassovita aquimarina; assembly: GCF_018219815.1. GTDB lineage: Bacteria > Pseudomonadota > Alphaproteobacteria > Rhodobacterales > Rhodobacteraceae > Thalassobius > Thalassobius aquimarinus. The sequence continues at coordinate 68,621 of NZ_JADMKU010000020.1, read as the reverse complement.
GCCCTCGAAGGTCAGTTCGTATTGCCCGTCGCGTTTTTCCAGGTGGTAATCGGGCAGGCGCAGGTTTTCGAACCATTCCATGAAATCGGGGCGGAACATCTGCCGCTTGCCATAGAAGGTGTTGCCGCGCAGCCATGTGCTTTCGCCGCGGCTCAGCGACAGCGACCGGATATGGTCAAGTTGTTCGCGCAATTCGCCTTCGTCGATAAGGTCGGCCAGCCGGAGATGTTTGCTGCGGTTGATAAGAGAAAAGGTGACCTGGGTGTCGCGGCTGTTGCGGAACACCGACTGGCACATCAGCAGCTTGTAGAAATCGGTGTCGATCATCGAGCGGACGATCGGATCGATCTTCCACTTGTGGTTCCAGACACGGGTGGCAATATCTACCATCGGCGTTCCCCTTTCGGGATTGGTTAAACCAATCTGCTAAGCCCTTGGCAAGGCAGGACGTATTATCGTGATATCTGCCAGCAATTGGTTCGCTGGGCAGTTCGGGTTTAGGAAAGGTTTTTGGAATGAAATTTGTTTTGGCCGCTTCGGTGGTGTTGTTTTCTTTGGCGGTGCCGGTGAAGGCATCATCCGGCCTGTTCTGGGAATACGGATCCTGGACAGTATACGTGGACGATATCGACACTGGCGAAGATCTGCGCCGCACCTGTGTCGCGATCACCGGCGGCGATGGAATGCCGACCGTGAAGGTCGAAATCAGCGACGGCGATGCCGGACCGCCCCACGCCTATCCGTCGGTGGTGATCAACGAAAGCGCGATACGCGGGTATGGCACCGTAATGCAGGACGGGCAGGACGCCTATGTCCGCTTCGATGACGAAGACAGCATGGACGGCACCGTTGCCGGATATTTCGACGATGAAGGTTTCGCCCAGGCCGATATCGCCTTCCATTCGCCCCAAAGCCAATGGGTGTTGCAGGCGATGCGGCGCAACGGACAGATGGACGTGGTCGTCGCCCATCAGGAATTCTTCACCGCCTTTCTTGACGGCTTCACCGCGTCCTATCTGAAAATGATGGAACAATGCGGGTTTGACGGTACAGGCGTCGTCGAATGATGCCTGCGGGGGTCAGTTCAGGCTGACGCCCACCTCCCTCATGCCCGCCATCGCCGCCGCCAGCGATCCGTCAAGGTCGATGGCGCGGCACAGGTCCGTGCGGACCGTCACGTCGAAGCCCAGCTTCGCCGCATCCACGGCCGAGAAGTTGACGCAGAAATCGGTGGCGAGCCCCACCATGGTCAGTTTTCCGATGCCGCGCGTACGCAGATAGCCCTCCAAACCGGTCGGGGTTTTCTGGTCGTTTTCGAAGAAGGCCGAATAGCTATCGATGGCGCGGCGGAACCCCTTGCGCAGCACCTGGTCGGCCCGGTCGGTGTTCAGCTCGGGGTGAAACACCGCGCCCTCACTGCCCTGCACGCAGTGGTCGGGCCACAGCACCTGCGGGCCGTAGGGCATATTCGTCATTTCCATCGGCGCCTTGTCCGCGTGTTGCGAGGCGAAGGAGGAATGATCGCCAGGATGCCAGTCCTGAGTCAGCACCACCGCGTCGAAATCTTCCATCAGCGCGTTGATGCCGGGCACGATGTCGTCGCCGCCGGGAACCGCCAGCGCGCCGCCGGGGCAGAAATCGTTTTGCAAGTCGATCACGATCAGGGCTTGGGTCATGGGTGTCTCCTTCGATCAAGGGGTAGCAGGCTGCGGCAGCGGGTCAAGCGGCAGATTGACTCCTAAACGGTACCAAGGTACCTAAATAGCATGAAGAGAATAGAAAGAGTACAAACCGGGCTGCGATTGGAAAAGCGCATGCTGAAGGTTCTGAAGGGGCTGGCCGAGCATCTGGATATCAGCATGGCGGAGCTGGTGGAGGGCATCACCCTGCACGCGCTGGAGGGCAAGGCGCCGCCGTTCAGCCCGACCGTCCTGGAAAAGATCGAAATGCTGAAGCAGGTCTATGATCTGGACCTGACGTCTGAGGATGCACACAAGATCGGGGAGGCGGAGGATGAGTGATTACGCAGCAAAACTTGCCGCGCTGGATGACGGTACGCTGAACCCGGCGGAATTTTCCCATCGCGACCATGTCGGCGTTACCATCCTCGCTTTGCAGCAGGGGGATTTCTACGACGCGCTGGCGCGGATTTCGCGGGGGCTGCGGGATCTGACCAAGGCGGCAGGTGTGCCGGAGAAATTCAACGCAACGCTGACCTTCGCCTTTGTCAGCGTGATCGCCGAGGCCCTGCCGGACCAGATCGACGATATCGACCGGGTGATCGACGCCCACCCGGAAATGATGGCGCCCGACGCGATTTCTGCGCTGTACGGGGCCGAGCGGATGTACTCCGATATCGCCCGCAGGCTGCCGGTGCTGCCGCTGGCCGGCTGACCCCTTGCCGGGCGCGCGGGATTTGCCTAGAACCGGCTCTTTCGCAACAAGGGGTAGGGCACATGGCCGTCCTGGCAATCGACTTCGGAACCTCCAACACCGCTGCCGGGGTTTGCGTGAACGGCGCGCCTTACCTGATCCCGTTGGAACCGGGTGAAGCGACCTTGCCGACGGCGGTGTTCCTGGATTTTGCCGCCCGCAAGACGTTGTATGGCCGCCGGGCCGCCCGGGCGATGATCGCGGGCAATGACGGTCGCTTCATGCGGTCACTGAAATCCGTGCTGGGCACGCCGCTGGCGCGGGAAAAGCGGCAGTTCATGAACGAGAAGCTGACCCTGATCGAAGTGATCGCGCGGTTCCTGCAGGAAATCCGTATCCGCGCCGAAACGGCCACCTATCAGACCTATGACCGGGCCCTGTCCGGCCGTCCGGTGCGGTTTCATTCCAGTTCAGAAGAACGTGACGCGCAGGCGCTGGTCGATCTAACCGAAGCCTATCACCTGGCCGGGTTCACCGATGTGGCGTTTCTGCCCGAACCAGAGGCGGCGGCGCTGGCGGTGGGCGGCGAGGGGCGCAACCTGATCGTCGACATCGGCGGTGGCACGTCGGATTTCACGCTCTGTGACCGGCAGGGCGGCGAGACGCGGATCATTGCCAGCCGGGGCGTGCGCATCGGCGGTACCGATTTCGACAAGGCGATCAGCCTGTCCCATGCGATGCCGCTGCTGGGCTATGGCGCGCAGATCGGCAATGAATTGGGGGCGGGGCACCATACCGCGCCACGATCGCTGTTTCGGGATCTGGCGACCTGGGAAAAGATCACTTTCGTCTACGGTGCGCCGCTGCTGCGCGATGTGCGCAGATGGGAACGCCTGGCGCCGCAGCCGGACCTGTTCGCCCGGCTGGGCGAGGTTCTGGAGATGCATCTGGGCCATGACGTGGCCTATGCGGTCGAAGCCGGCAAGATCGCTGCGAACGGCGCCGAGGATGGCACGATCAGTCTGGACACGGTCGAGCGCGGCCTGGCCGTGCCGCTGCCGCGCGACGTGATGCAGGCGGAGCTGGCGGATTTTGCCGATCAGGTCGCCAGCCATGCGGTGCAGACCGTGACGGATGCGGGCTGTGACCTGACCTCGGTGGATCGGATCGTCTATGTCGGCGGGTCCAGCCTGATGTCGGTGATCCGCGACCGGGTCGAGGCGCGGTTTCCCAATGCCGCGCCGGAAACGTCGGAGGTGTTTACGGCCGTGGTGGATGGGCTGACGCTGGCCGCCGAAACTGCGTTCGAACGCTTGTAGCGAAACGGCAGAAGGCTTACATCGTCCCCCATGCATATCGTTTGCGCGCTTTATCATTTCACCCGGTTTTCCGATCCGGCGGCCCTGAAGCCGGCGCTGCTCGACCTTGCGCTGGCGCAGGGGGTGACCGGGTCGCTGCTGCTGGCCCATGAGGGCATCAACGGTACCATCGCCGGATCGCGGGCGGGGATCGACGCGATGCTGGCCCATATCCGCGCCCTACCGGGCTGTGCCGATCTGGAGTGGAAGGAAAGCACCGCGTCCGAACCGCCGTTCCCGCGCATGAAGGTGAAGCTGAAGCGCGAAATCGTCACCATGGGCCAGCCCGATGTCGACCCCAAGGCGAGGGTCGGGCACTACGTTGAACCGCAAGATTGGAACGACCTGATCCGCAGCCCCGACGTGGCCGTGATCGACACCCGCAACGATTACGAAGTGGCGATCGGTACCTTCGAGGGCGCGGTCGACCCCCAGACCGAGAGCTTCCGCGATTTCCCCGCCTGGTGGGAGGAAAACAAGCACCGGTTCCACAACAAGCGGATCGCGATGTTCTGCACCGGCGGCATCCGCTGCGAGAAATCCACCAACTTCCTGATCGGCCAGGGGGTGGAGGATGTCTATCACCTCAAGGGCGGAATCCTGAAATATCTCGAAGAGGTTCCGCAGGAGGACAGCAGCTGGCAGGGCGAGTGTTTCGTCTTTGACGGGCGTGTGTCGGTCGGGCACGGGTTGGCCGAAGGTCCGCATCTGATATGCCACGCCTGCCGCCGGCCGATCCTGCCCGAGGACCGGCAGCGCCCCGAATACGAACATGGCGTGTCCTGCCATCACTGCATCGGCGAGACCAGCGAGGCCGACAAGGCTCGGTTCCGCGAACGGCAGAAGCAGATCGAACTGGCGCGCAAGCGCGGCGAGAACCACATGGGCGGCGCGCGCGGCGTCTGAGCGGGCTTGGGGGTGCTGCCCCCGCCGTTGAAAATCGGCGCGATTTTCAACGACTCCCCCGGGATATTTTTGAAAAGAAGAAGCGGTCAGGCGGGCAGGGGTGCCGGGCGGATCGAGCGGAACAGGATCGTCATTGCGATCAGGATGTTCAGCAGGTTCCAGCCGATGCCGTTCCAGAATGCCATCTGATAGCTGCCGGTGACATCGTAGATCCAGCCCGACATCCAGCCGCCAAGCGCCATGCCGATCACCGTGGTCATCAGAACGAAGCCGACGCGGCTGCCCGCCTCTTTCGCGGGCATGTATTCGCGCACGATAACCGCGTAGGATGGCACGATGCCGCCCTGGGCCAGGCCGAAGATGGTCGACACGACATAGAGCGACACCAGCCCGTCGAAGGGCAGGTAGAGAAACAGCGCCAGCATCTGCAGGGTCGAACCGATCAGCAATGTGCGCAGGCCGCCCAGCCGGTCGCTGAGAAGGCCCGAGATCAGCCTTGACGCAACCCCGCCCAGCAGCATCAGCGACAGCATTTCGGCACCCACCGCGGGGCCATAGCCGAGATCGACGCAGAAGGACACGATATGGACCTGCGGCATCGACATCGCGACGCAACAGCCGATCCCGGCGAGGCCCAGCAGGATCACCAGCTTGGTGTGGCTGAAGCCGCTCGATTGTGCCCGTGCGCTCGAGGCGGCGTCGGATCGGGCGGTGGCCTCGAGCGGCACGCGGCGGCGCAGCAGCTGGGCCAGGAGCAGGACCGAGACGGAACAGATCATCGCCAGCAACAGGTAGACCCCACGCCAGCCGTGGCCGGCCTGGAAATCCGCCAGCACCACCGGCCAGAACGCGCCCGAGAGGTAATTGGCGCTGGCGGTGATCGCCACCGCGATGCCGCGGCGTTTGAGGAACCACAGCGACACGTCGGCGATCAGCGGGCCGAAGCTGGCGGCGGTTCCCAACCCGATCAGCAGGTGCAGCGCCGACAGGACGAATACCGTGGGGCTGACCGCAGCCAGGGCAAAGCCCGCCCCGATCAGGATCGCAGACGCGCTCAGCGCCCAGGTGATGCCAACCCGGTCGACGATGGTGCCGATGAGGAAATTGCCCAGGGCGAAGCCGACCATGGTCAGGATATAGGGATAAGAGGCTTCGGCGCGGTCCAGTCCGAATTCCGATTGCACCGCGGGCATGACCACGATGACCACCCACATGCCGACATTGCCGATCAGCCCGATCAGCATGGAAAGACCCAGCCGGGTCCAGGAATAGCGGCTGTCTAGTATGTCGGCTCCCATGGCGGGACTATTGCCCGGAATGCGGACACGCGGAAAGACCGTATTAATCCCGTACTACCGGATTCGCCGGGGCCGCTAGTCGTCCGTGATCCGGCCACGCAGGGCCTTGACCTCGCCGCGCTGTTTCTTGGCCTCTATGCGGCGGCGCTGGCTGCCCTTGGTGGGCTTGGTGGGGATGCGGCGCTTGGGCCGTTCCAGCGCTTTCAGGATCAGGTCGACCAGGCGCTGCCGGGCAATATCGCGGTTGCGCGCCTGGCTGCGGGTTTCGTCGCATTGGATCACCAGCGCGCCCTCCTTGGTCCAGCGCCGCCCGGCCAGCCGTTTCAGCCGCGCCTTCACGGGGCCGGGCAGGGACGGACTGCGTTCGGCTTCGAAACGCAGTTCGACCGCGGTGCTGACCTTGTTCACGTTCTGGCCGCCGGGGCCCGAAGCGCGGACGAACTGTTCGGTCAGTTCCCAGTCGGCGATGGTGATGGTGTCGTTGATCCTGAGCATGTCGGTACTCTAACGCGCCGGGGAAAAAGAGTAAGGGCCGCCCTGCTCGGAGCGACCCTTGAGAGAAAAGGAGGTGGAGCCGGTTAGGCGCTCACCAATTCGGAAAATTTACAACCAAGGGTTGCCTCAGACGCTTGCCTTCCGAACTGTTCCGACACCTCTCTCCGCTATCCCATTAGACACAAGAGCACCTCCTTTCTAAGTTTTCGATAGGAGAATCGTGCCACAGATTTTCGCAAAGTCAAAACAAAATCATGTGGCAGGTGCCGTAAGTTTCCCCACGATGATGCGGAAAGGCACAAGTGCTATGATGGCGAGCGACAGTTTGACCAGCCAATCGGCAACGCCCAGCGAGACCCAGAGCGGCACGGTCGGACCGGCGCCCAGAAGTGGCAGGGTTTCGTTTGCCCAAGATACGTCGTTCGCCGGTTCGATGAAGCTCAGCCCGGCCGAAAAGGCGACAGAGAAAAAGATCGCGGTATCGAGCGACGATCCGACCAGGGTCGAGGCCAGCGGCGCGCGCCACCATTTGCCGCCGCGCAGACGGTCGAACACCGCCACGTCGGTCAGTTGCGCGGTCAGGAAAGCGAGGCCGGAACCGATTGCGATGCGCAGCGTTACCAGCGGGCCGAATTCGCCCATGATCTGGGTGCCGATCAACGAACAGATGACCCCGGTGACGAAACCCGCCACCACGACCTTGCGGGCCGGGCCGGGGCCGTAGACGCGGTTCATCACGTCGGTCACCAGGAAGGCGAAAGGATAGGTGAACGCCCCCCAGGTCAGCCACTGGCCGAACAGGAACTGGACGAAGATATTCGAGGCCAGCACGATGGCGGCCATGGCAAGGATGCCGGGAATATGTGTGCGGTTCATTTTTCGATCCGTTTTTACATGGTAGCGGCGACATGGTTCCCGGTCTCGCGGGAACGAAAGGGCGGCCTCTAATGGCTAAGTGACGCTTTGGCAAGCGTTTCCGCAAGGGCGTATTCCACGATCTCGGTGCGCTGGAAGAACTTGAAATTGTCGTCCGACACCATTGTCAGGCGGATATAGCCGGCCCCGTCGCGCCAGACCGACAGCCCTTCGAGGTTGTCATGCTGACCGAGCGAGGAGGTGAACAGAACTTCGCCTTTTGGGGCGAAATCCGCCAGATCGAAGCGCCGCACCCGGCTGCGAAATCCGATGCCGCCGAAGTTCCGTTCCAGCAGGTAGAACTTTCCGTCCGGGCCGAAATCGGCGCCGACGGGGGCGAAGCGTTCCGAGGGGGTGATGCGCTGAACGATCTGCCATTCGGTCCCGTCGTAGCGGTAAAGCGGCAGGCCGCCGGCGCGGGTCAGCGGCGCTTCGGGCACGGCGTAAAGATGTCCCCGATCATCGATGGCCAACGCTTCGAGAGCGGCATTGCCGGGCATGTCCTTGAAATCGGGATGGCCCGGCAGCCGGGTCGCCGGGCCTTGCGGATCGGAGTAGGCCCAGACCTTGGCCCCGGCTTCGAAGCTGACAAAAAGCCGGCCGTCGCTGCGCAAGGCCAAGCCTTCGGAATCGCGGCGCCAGCCGGTCAGCCGGGTACCGTCGGGTTTGAGCAGGAAATTCGATCCGGTCAGGGTCACGCCCGTCACGGTGCCGTTTTCGCGTTGCAGTTGGCCCTGCAAAAGCAGGGTCCGGTCTGTCACGGCGATGAAATTTTTACCGTCAGCGTCCAGTTCCAGTGCCGAGATGCCGCCGAATCCTTCCAGCGCTTCGTTCCAGCCATAGGCAGACAGCAGGCGCGCCTTTTCCTGCGGCCGGGCGCTGCCCGATACGGTCAGGCCAAAGGCGGCGAGCGCCGCTATTGCGATTGCAAGACGGATACGCATTGGTTCGGCAGATCGGCCATGGTTAGTTCACGGCGCGGTTTCGGCGGCGGTGCGTCGGGATCGGGCGGCTTGGGATGCAGGATGTCGTAAACCCAGTCCTCTGCCGCATCGCAGCCGTCACCGGGCGGTGGCGGTGGCTGGTTCACGCAGCCGCGCGCGCCCTTGGGGCAATTCAGCCGGACATGGAAATGGTAATGATGCCCCCACCACGGCCGGATTTTCCGCAGCCAGGCGCGATCGCCCTTTTCGTCCTTGCACATCTGCACCTTGGCGCCGGGGAAGACGAAGATGCGGGCGACGCGCGGATCGCTGGCGGCGGCTTTGAGGATCTCGTGATGCTGGCGGGTCCAGTTTTCGTTCACATAGGCGCCCTTGGCGCGCCGCATCGAGATCGAGGACATGTTTTCGCGTTCCGTCGCGCTCAGGTCCAGCCGGTCGGCCGGGCGCATCCAGATGTCGATATCCATGCCGATCTGGTGGCTGCGATGCCCGGTCAGCATCGGTCCGCCGCGCGGCTGGCTGATATCGCCGATGTAAAGCCCGCTCCATCCCGGTTGCTTGGCCGCCTTGGCCGACAGGTCGCGGATGAAATCGACGGTTTCCGGATAGCCCCAGTTGCGGTTGCGGCTGAGCCGCATTGCCTGCCATGTCGGGCCGGTTCCGGGCAGTTGCGTGCCGCCGGCAAGGCAGCCCTTGGCATAGCTGCCGTGCGGCTGGGCCTGTTGCGCCGATCCGTGTTCATGGCCCCCGAACAGCTGCTTGGCGGGCACCCCGATCATCGCCTTTGGAATCGCCTGCTGGGTCGAAAAGGCAGGGCGCGCGCCGTCGGTCTGCGGGCCGCTGGAATCGCAGCCCGCCAGGATCAGCGAAAGCGCTACGAGGCTGAGGAGTTTTCTTGCCATGCCTTCGGGTCTCCTTCGGGTTTGACCCAGCGTAGCAAGATCAGCCCGATAAGGAAAAGCGCGATCAGCGGAGAAACGCCCAATTGCTGGTTTTGGCTGATCGTGGAAGCCACCCCTATCAGCATTGGAGCCAGGAACGACGTCGCCTTGCCCGCCAGCGCGTAGAGGCCGAAGCTTTCGACCATCTTATGCGGGTTGCCCTGGCGCACCATCATCGTGCGGCTGGCCGACTGGATTATGCCGCCTGCCGCGCCGATCGCCGCACCCAGCAGATAAAACACGATATCGGGCAGTTTCGATTCCGCCCCGACCGGGATGCCATAGACACTGTCGCGCGACACGAAAACGATGGAGATGGCGACGAAGGTCAATACCAGGATGCAGGCGGTGATCACCGGCTTGGGGCCGAAGCGTTCATCCGCGTGACCGCCGAGCCAGGCAAAGATCGCCCCGGCGATGATGGCGATGATGCCGAAGATGCCGATGTCTTGTACGGTCCAGCCCAGTACGCCCTCGGCGTAGATGCCGCCGAACACATACATCCCGTTCAGCGCGTCACGGTAGAACATCGACGAGGTGAGATAAGCGAAAAGAGACGGCGTGCGCGGCAGCCGGGACACGGTGTGCACGACTTCCTTCAGTGCTTGCTTCACCGCGCCCTTGGGGGCACCGGTGGGTTTCGGATCGCGCACCCACAGGAAGAAGGGGATCATGAATACCGCGAACCAGATCGCGGTTAGCGGGCCGACGAAGCGGGTGCCTTCGCGCATTTCGGCATCCAGCCCGAAGATGGGCGACAAGCCGACGAAGGTTTTGCCGGTCGCCGCGCTTTCGGCGAAGAACGCCAGCATCAGGATCAAAGCGAGCAGCCCGCCGACATAGCCGAAGGCCCAGCCATTGCCGGAAATCCGGCCGATTTCTTCCTTGGTGCCCAAGTCGGGCAGCATCGAGTTGGTGAAGATGGTGGCGAATTCCATTCCGATCAGGCCGATCGCGAACAGGATCAGTATCGGGACCAGGTTGAAATGATCCGGCGCCGCCGTCCACAGGCCCACAGCCCCGACGACATACATGGCTGAGAACAGCCAGATCCAGCGCAGCCGGTTGCCCGATGTGTCTGCCATCGCACCAAGGATGGGTGCCAGAATCGCGATCACCACCCCCGCCGCGCCGATGCCGAAGCCCCAATAGGCTTGGGCCTGTGCATTGGCCGCTTCTTCCTGAAACCCTTGCAACACGAGCGCGTCGCTGACGACTTCCGAGAAGTAGGGCCCAAAAATAAATGTCAGAAGCAGCGTGTTATAGGGCTGGCTGGCCCAATCGAAAAAGAACCAACCCCAAATACGTTTGCGCATCCCTGTCCCCAAATCTTTTATCTCTTGCAACGTGTTATGACAGGCGAATTGTCGCTGAGGCAAGTCAATCCTGAATTGGGGGCCAGGGGCGTGCGTTTTCGGCATCAATCCATTTCAGAACCCATTCGGGCAGTTCCATCGCGGCGGTTTCGGCGGCCAGGGCGCGGCGCACCCGGTCGGTGCCGACGATACCGTTCGCATCGGTGATCGCGGCACGGTAGACGACGTGGTTGGCACAGTCGCCGTTCTTCTTCCACATCGATTGGTCGATATAGAGAAACTTGTCGTCCCAGCCCAGGGCGCGCGAGCGCATTTCGAACGTTTCGAAAACGCGGATGCGACGGCGGTAGCGCACGCAGGATCCGGCCATGGTCATGCCCCAGCCTTCGCGCTTCAGCGTGGCAATCAGCCCGACCCGCTTCGCCAGCAACAGCCGCCCCAGATCGAACAGCGTCAGGGTGCGGCCGTTGTTCAGTTCCATGAACGGGTCAAGGTCCCAGGGCAGGCACATATGCCGCGATACATGGGTGCCGTCATAGGGCAGCGCCGGTGCGTTGCGGTATTTGACGAACTCCTTGACCAGCCGGACCATCGGAAACATTGCGAGCTCCTTTTCAAAACCGTGTTTCTCTGTCGCCGGGCCGGGACAGGGTCAACAGAAACCCCGCGTCAAAGCTTGCGTCTTGGCACCCCGGCGCTTACCTGTTGAGCGACCCAAGAGAGAGGTGCCGCAGATGATTTCGCTGATCCAGATCCTGATGCTTGTGCTGGATGTCGTTTGGTTTTTCGTGATCGCGCATGTGATCATGAGCTGGCTGATCAGTTTCCAGGTGCTGAACCTGCATCAGCAGTTCGTCGCCCAGATCTGGTACGGGCTGAACCGGCTGCTGGAACCGCTCTATTCGCAGATCCGCAAGATCCTGCCGCCGATGGGGGGGATCGATCTTGCGCCGTTGGTGGTTCTGCTGGGCATCATCGCGATCCGCATCGTGGTTCAGAACAACTTCGGGGTTTACTGATCCCTATCTGACAATCCTGTTCCCAAGCCTCGTGCGCTGCCGCCGGGGCTTGTTTACCGATTCTTAGTGTGGGACAACTCCTGTAAGAGCAGAAACAAACAATCTTACAGGTCCTCATGCCAAGCGCTGCCACGCTTCTGAGCGATGTTTTCGGTTACGATGCCTTCCGCCCCGGGCAGGAAGAGGTGGTCGAGGCTGTCGCGGCGGGCCGCAACGTTCTCGCCATCATGCCGACGGGCGGCGGCAAATCCCTGTGTTTCCAATTGCCCGCGCTGATGCGCGACGGCGTCACGGTGGTCATCTCGCCACTGATCGCGCTGATGCGCGATCAGGTGCGCGGCCTGCGCGAAGCGGGAGTCGAAGCGGGCGCGCTGACCAGCGGCAACACCCAGGAAGAAACCGATGCGGTGTGGCAGGCGCTGGAGGAAAAGCGGCTGAAACTGCTGTACATCGCGCCGGAACGGCTGGGCGCGGGATCGGCGTTGAACATGTTGCGGCGGATCGGGGTCAGCCTGATCGCGGTGGACGAAGCCCATTGCGTCAGCCAGTGGGGCCACGATTTCCGCCCCGATTACTTGCGCATCGGAGAATTGCGGCAGGCGCTGGACGTGCCCTTGGCGGCCTTCACCGCCACGGCGGATGCCGAAACCCAGGCCGAGATCGTCACCCGACTGTTCGACGGGCAGCAACCCGACACCTTCCTGCGCGGCTTCGACCGGCCCAATATCCATCTGGCCTTCGCCGCCAAGAACAATCCCCGCCGCCAGATCCTGAGCTTCGCGAGCGCCCGCAAGGGGCAGTCCGGCATCGTCTATTGCGGCACGCGGGCCAAGACCGAAACCCTGGCCAAGGCGCTGCGGGATGAGGGTCACGCGGCCTGCCATTACCACGGCGGGATGGAGGCAGAGGATCGCCGCCAGACCGAACAGCGCTTCCAGCAGGAAGACGGGCTGATCGTGGTCGCTACAGTCGCCTTCGGCATGGGTGTGGACAAGCCCGATATCCGCTGGGTTGCCCATGCCGACCTGCCGAAATCGATCGAGGCCTATTATCAGGAAATCGGCCGCGCCGGGCGCGACGGGGCGCCGGCGGAAACCCTGACCCTGTTCGGCGCCGACGACATCCGCCTACGCCGCGCCCAGATCGACGAGGGGTTGGCGCCGCCCGAACGGCGCATGGCCGATCATGCGCGGCTGAACGCGCTGCTGGGCCTTGCCGAGGCGCTGAAATGCCGCCGCGAAACCCTGCTGGGCTATTTCGGTGAAACCGAGGTCACTTGCGGCAAATGCGACCTGTGCGATAGCCCGCCCGAGGTCTTCGACGGCACCCAGCCGGTGCGCATGGCGCTGTCGGCGATCCTGCGCACCGGGGAATGGTTTGGCGCGGGGCACCTGATCGAGATTCTACTGGGCAACGAAAACGACCGCATCCGGGCCAAGGGGCATAACGAATTGCCGACCTTCGGGGTCGGCAAGGAATACAGCCGCCCGCAATGGCAGGCGATTTTCCGGCAGATGATGGGCCATGACCTGATCCGCCCCGATCCCGAACGCCACGGCGCCTTGCGGATGACCGACACCGCCCTGCCGATCCTGCGCGGCGAGGACACGATCATGCTGCGCAAGGACACCATCGTTTCCGCGCAGCGTCGCCCGGCGGTCAAGGCATTGGTCAGCGACGAAGACGCGCCGCTGCTGTCTGCGCTCAAGGCCAAGCGCCGCGCCCTGGCCGAGGCTGCAAGGGTGCCGGCCTACGTGATCTTCAACGACCGCACCCTGATCGAAATGGCCGAAACCCGGCCCGCGACGCTCGACGACATGGCGCGGATCAGCGGCGTGGGGGCGAAGAAGCTGGAACGCTACGGCGCCGATTTCCTGTCCGTGATCACCGGCGCGGCCGAGGAAATGCATCCCACCCGCCGCAAACTGGCCGGCCGCGATGCCGGGGCAGTCTATGATCGTCTGCTGGAAGTTCAGGCCGATCTGGCGCGCGGCACCGACGGGTCGGAAAAACCGCTGAGCTGTTCGGCGTCGCTCTTGGCCAAGGTGGCGCAGCTGCGGCCGGGCGATGCAGGTACGATGACGCGTCTGCTGGGCGAAAAACGGGCCGACCGTTTTGCCACCGCCTTTCTGGACGTCCTGCGCGAAGCAGGTTAGAAACGTTCTAAACAACATTTCTGAGGACCCGTCATGCTGATCGTCGTTTCCCCGGCCAAGAAGATTGACACCACCCCGGTTGAGGGCATTACCCCCACCCAGCCGCAATTCGCGGATCGGGCCGAGGAACTGGCAGGCGTGGCGCGCGACCTGTCGGTCGATGACCTGATGAAGCTGATGCATATCAGCGAAAAGCTGGGCAAGCTGAACGCCGAGAGGTTCCGCGATTTCGGCGAGATGGAGGCCAAGCCCGCCGCGCTGGCCTTTGCCGGGGACACCTATGTCGGGCTGGAAGCGGGAACGCTGGAAGACGACGAAATGGCTTGGGCGCAGGATCATTTCCGCATCCTGTCGGGGCTTTACGGCCTGCTGCGGCCGTTGGATGAAATTCAGCCCTACCGTCTGGAAATGGGCAGCCGCCTGCAGAACCCGAAGGGCAAGAACCTCTATGAATACTGGGGCGGCGACATCGCCGAGGCGCTGAACGCGCAGGCGGCTGACATCGGCACCGATACGCTGATCAACTGTGCCAGCCAGGAATATTTCGGCGCGGTGGATTTGAACGCGCTGAAGCTGCGGGTGATCACCCCGGTCTTCATGGAAGAAAAGGCGGGCGTGCCGAAAATCGTCAGCTTCTACGCCAAGCGCGCCCGCGGCGCGATGGCCCGTTTCATCATCCAGCGCCGGTTGATCGATCCCGAAGCGATCCGCGATTTCGACACCGGCGGCTATCGCTTCAATCCCGACCTGAGCGAAGGCGACCGCTGGGTCTTCCTGCGCAGCGCTGAAGCAGCACAGGCCAACGCGGCCTGATCCTGGTCGCGGCTCCGTAAGGGCGACCCGCGCCTTTGATCAGTTTGCCCTGCTACGGGGTGTCCCGGATACCGGGCGGTTTCCCTTGCAGAATCTTCGATCCGCATGCCAGCATCGCGGCAATTGATTTAAGCAGGAGCCGCTTTCATGCGACGCGTTCTTTCAGCGCTTTTTGCCGCCTTTTGTCTGACCTCTCCGGGTGCCGCCGAAAATGCTGTGCCGCAGCGGCACTACGTTCTGACCCGCGATGTCGATTTCTACGGTTCCGATCTGCAGGCGCTGTTCGATACCGATTACAATGCGTGCGAACGGGCCTGCCTGGTGGATCCGAGTTGCAAGGCCTTCACCTTCAACGAAAAATCGAACGCCTGTTTCCCGAAATCCGATATCACGGACCGGCAGCCCTACGAAGGGGCGTGGTCGGCGGAAATCATCGAAACCCCGGCAGAGCTGCTTGATGCCGCAGCGGCGCGCGCCGCGGCTGCGCCCTTCCTGGGCCCCGGCGACATTAACGAGGCGCATGGTCAGGCGCAGCGGATTGGCTGGACCCATCCATCGGGGCAATATTCGGTCGAGGCGCTTCTGAACGCTGCACAGGAACGCCGCCAGCAGAAGGACTGGATCAACGCGATGCGCTGGATGGGCGGGGCGGTATCGCATACCGATCAGGCCGACCAGTGGCTGGAATATGCCCGCCTGTCGCTGTTGGCCGCCGAGGCCAGCAAGAACAACAAGAACCGCTATCGCAACCGCGCGCTGACGGCGGCGATCAACGCCTATCTGCGCGCCGGTTCCCCGGCGCTTGCCGCCAACAGCCTGCAGCTGATGGCCGACGCGTTCGAAGCCAACGGGCGCGGCCGCGACATGATCCCGGCCCTGCGGCTGGCGCTGGACAAGCAACCGAACTGGGTTGAATTGAGCGATGCGCTCGATGACGCCATCGGAAAATACGGATTTCGCATCACCGAAAATCTGGCCGAAAGCGACAGTGCCGACCCGCGCATCTGTGCCGAGTTTTCCGAGGCGTTGGTCAAGACCGGCGTCGATTACGCGCCCTTCGTCAAGCTGCCCGCCACGGACATGGCGGTGACGGTCAGCGGCAACCGGCTGTGCGTCGACGGGTTGGATCACGGCCAACGCTACAGCCTGACCTTCCGCGAAGGGCTGCCCGCGGCGAGCGGCGAAACTATGGCCAAGGATGTCACCATCACCCAATATGTGCGCGATCGCAGCGCCTCGGTCCGGTTCTCGGGCCGCGCCTACGTGCTACCGAAATCGCCCGATGCGGCGCTGCCGGTGGAAACGGTGAATGTCGATACGCTGGACCTGACGCTGCGCCAGGTCAGCGACCGCAACATGCTGCGGGTGTTCCAGTCGCATTATTTCGGGCGGCCGCTGAATTACTGGGAAGAAACCGATTTCAGCGCCCAGATCGGCGAACAGGTTTGGGCCGGCAAAGGCGAGGTGCAGAATGAGCTGAACCGCGACATGACCACCCGCTTGCCGCTGGGCGATATCATCGCCGACCTGCCCGCCGGGATCTACGCGCTGTCGGCCGAGGTGCCCGGCGCCGATCCCTATGAGGACCCGCTGGCGACGCAATGGTTCGTGCTGTCCGATCTGGGCGTCACCACGCTGAGCGGCGTGGACGGGCTGCATGTCTTCGTGCGCGGGCTGGGCGATGCCGAACCCGTGGCCGGGGCCAAGGCCACGCTGATTTCGCAATCGAACCGGGTGCTGGGCGAGGTTCAGACCGATGCCGAGGGTTACGCGCATTTCGACGCCGGGCTGACAAGGGGGCTGGGGGCGGCGGTGCCCGCGCTGCTGACCGTGGCGCAGGGGGATCGGGACCTGACCTTCCTGTCGCTGAAGGACCCGGCGTTCGACCTGTCGGATCGTGGGGTGGAGGGCCGCGAACCCAGCCCGCCGATCGATATGTTCCTGACCACCGATCGCGGCGCCTATCGCGCGGGCGAAACCATCCACGCCACCGTTCTGACCCGCGATGGCAAGGCGGCGGCGATCGGCGGTTTGCCGATCACCGCGATCCTGACCCGGCCCGACGGGGTGGAATACGCCCGATCGCTGTCGGCGCAGGACAAGGCGGGCGGCCATGTCTTTGCCTTCGCTCTGGGCGACAGCGTGCCGCGCGGGTCGTGGCGGCTGGATATCAAGGCCGACGTGGATCAACCGGCGCTGGCCAGCCAGACCGTTCTGGTCGAGGATTTCCTGCCCGAGCGGATCGATTTCACCCTGTCGCTGCCCGAACATGACCTCCGCCCCGGCGACCAGCCGCCCCTGACGGTTGAGGCGAAATACCTCTTCGGCGCGCCCGCGGGCGGGTTGTCGGTCGACGGCTCGGTGGTTTTGTCCGAGGCAGAGGAACTGAAAGGCTATCCCGGCTACCGCTACGGGCGGCAGGATGATGGGTTTTACAAACGCACCGAATTCTTCGGCGGCGGCGAAACCGACGATCAGGGCGTTGCGGTGATGCCCTTGCCGCTGCCCGTGATAGAGGATGCCGACCGGCCGCTGACGGCCGAAGTGCGGGTCAGCGTCGCCGAAGGATCGGGCCGCCCGGTCGAACGGCGGCTGACGCGCGACCTTGCCCCGGCGAAACCGATCATCGGCATCAAGCAGATGTTCGACGGCGTCGTGCCCGAGGGCGGCGAGGCGCAATTGCAGGTGATCGCGCTTGGCCCCGATTTGAGCCAGATCGACATGCCGGTGCGCTGGACCCTGAACCGGGTCACCCACCGTTACCAGTGGTATCAGCAATGGGGCAGTTGGAACTGGGAACCGATCACCACTCGCAAACCCATCGCCAGCGGCGAGGCGATGCTGGGCACCGATCCGCTGAAGGTCAGCGTGCCGGTCGAATGGGGCAATTACGAATTGGTGGTGGAACGGCAGGGCGGCGAATACGTATCGGCCAGCAGTTCTTTCTATGCCGGCTGGTACGCACCCGCCGATGTCAGCACCACGCCCGATACGCTGGAACTGTCGCTGGATAAACCGTCCTATCGCAGTGGTGAGGTCGCGCAATTGCGGCTGGTGCCGCGCTATGCGGGCAAGGCCTTGGTCACGGTGATGTCGAACCGGGTGATCGCAATGAAGGCGGTCGAGGTCAGCGAGGGCGAAAACCTGATCCCGCTCGACGTGACCGATGACTGGGGCGCGGGGGCCTATGTGACGGCTTCGGTGATCCGGCCGATGGATGTTAGCGCCGGGCGTAATCCGGCGCGGTCGCTGGGGCTGAGCCATGCCAAGGTCGATCCCGGCGACAAGCAGTTGCAGGTGCGCCTTGATGCCCCGGCGGAGGCCGATCCGCGCGGGACGCTTGCCGCGTCGGTGCAGGTCGAAGGTGTGAAGGAGGGCGAAACCGCCTATGTCACCGTCGCGGCGGTCGATGTGGGCATCCTGAACCTGACCGGTTTCCAGAGCCCCGATCCTTCCGGCCACTATTTCGGTCAGCGCCGGTTGGGCGTGGAAATTCGCGACCTCTACGGCCGGCTGATCGACGGGATGAACGGCGCAATGGGGCAGGTGCGTTCGGGTGGCGATGCCGGCATGGGCGCCGGGTTCCAGTCGCCGCCGCCGACCGAGGAACTGGTCGCCTATTTCACCGGCCCGGTTGAGGTCGGGGCGGATGGCAGGGCCGAGGTCGGCTTCGACCTGCCCGCCTTCAACGGCACGGTGCGGCTGATGGCGGTGGCCTGGTCGCAAACCGGCGTGGGTGAGGCCGAGGCGGATGTGCTGGTGCGCGACCCGGTGGTGGTCACCGCCAGCCTGCCGCGCTTCCTGTCGCCGGGCGATCAAAGCCGGTTGCTGCTGGAAATCGTCCATGCCACCGGCCCGGCGGGGCGGATGGGGCTGGACGTGACCGCCGATGGCGTGACGCTCGATCCCGCGTCGGTGCCGTCTGGCGTGACGCTGGCCGAGAAGGGCAAGGAAGTGCTGAGCTTGCCGGTGACGGCGGGCGAGGTTGGCGATCATTCGATCCGGGTGGCGCTGACGACGCCGGAGGGCCGCCAGCTGGTCAAGGACCTGACCATCGGGGTGCGCAATAACGATCCGGCGGTGTCGCTGACGCAGCGCTTCACGCTCGACGCGGGCAAGACCTTTCTGCTGGACGACGAGGTCTTTACCGGGCTTCGCCCCGGCAGCGGATCGGCGGTGGTGACAGCGGGGCCCTTGGCCAAGCTGAACGCGCCGGCGCTTCTGGCATCGCTCGACCGCTATCCCTATGGCTGCACCGAACAGGTGACCAGCCAGGCGATGCCGCTGCTGTATCTCAGCCAGCTGAGCGAATCCCTGGGGCTTGGGGGGCGTGACCGCATCCGCAAGCGGGTCGATCAGGCGGTGGAAAAGGTGCTGACGCGCCAATCCAGCAACGGCGCCTTCGGGCTGTGGCGGGCCGGGTCGGGCGATTTCTGGCTCGATGCCTATGTGTCCGATTTCCTCAGCCGGGCGCGGGCCGAAGGGATCGCGGTTCCCGACACCGCCTTCCGCATGGCGTTGGACAATCTGCGCAACCGGGTGAACTACAACCCCGACTTCGACGAAGGCGGCGGTGACCTGGCCTATGCGCTGATGGTGCTGGCGCGCGAAGGGGCGGCGGCGATGGGTGACCTGCGTTACTATGCCGACGTCAAGGGCGATGCCTTCACCACGCCGCTGGCGGCGGCGCAGCTGGGCGCGGCGCTGGCGTCTTACGGCGATCAGACCCGGGCCGATGCGATGTTCGGCCGTGCCGCCCGCATGCTGCGGACCCTGCCGGGTGAGGACAAACCGGTGCTGCGGGCCGATTACGGCACCAACCTGCGCGATGCCGCCGGGGTGTTGTCGCTGGCGGTCGAAGCCGGCAGCGCGGCCGTTGACCGCGATGCACTTGTGCAGCGCATCGGTGCCGCGGGGCGGGTGATGTCGACGCAGGAAGCGTCCTGGTCGCTGCTGGCGGCCAAGGCGCTGGTGCTGGACCCGTCGCTTTCCGGGCTGGAAATCGATGGCAGGCCGGTCGACGGTCCTTTCGCCCGCATGGTGGCCGACCGCGTTGGCGCGCAGCCGATAGCGATCCGCAACGTGTCGGGTTCGGCGACGCCGATCACCCTGACCACCACCGGCGTTCCCGAAGGCGGCGTGGATCAGGGCGGATACGGGTTCCGGATCGACCGCAGCTATTACACCACCGAGGGCGAGCCGGTGACCCGGGATCAGATTCGTACCGGCATGCGGCTGGTCGCGGTTCTGAAGGCGACCCCGTTCGAGGATGGCGGTGCGCGTCTGATGATCAACGACCCGCTGCCGGCGGGGTTCGAGATCGATAATCCCAACCTGCTGCGGCAGGGCGATATCCGGGCGCTCGATTGGCTCGACCCGGCCGAAACCGAACACAGCGAATTCCGCGCCGACCGGTTCCTTGCCGCCGTGGACCAATCCGGCAAGGACCCGATCGAGCTGGCCTATATCGTGCGGGCGATTTCGCCGGGCGCATTCCATCATCCGGCGGCCACGGTCGAAGACATGTACCGCCCGCAATACCGCGCCAATACCGCATCGGGCCGGGTGCGGATCGCGGAATGAAACGGCTCTGGCCGGTCCTGCTGGTCGCCCTGCTGCTGGGCGGGGGGGCCTTGCGCGACGGGTTCGACCGCTGGGTGGACCGGACCGAGCTGCCGCCGCTGATCGTCGACACCTCGGCCGAGGCGCGTGATCGCAATGGCGTGTTGCTGCGCGCCTATACGGTGGCGGATGGTCTGTGGCGGCTTCTGGTGGCGCGCGATGGGGTCGATGATGGCTATATCGCGATGCTACTGGCCTATGAGGACAAGCGGTTCTGGCGTCATCATGGCATCGATCCTTGGGCGCTGGTGCGGGCCGGGGGACAAGCGCTGTGGAACGGCCGGATCGTGTCGGGCGGATCAACGCTGACGATGCAGGTGGCGCGGCTGCTGGAGGATGGCAGCACCGGGTCGTGGGCGGGCAAGCTGCGGCAGATGCGGGTGGCCTTGGCGCTGGAACGGCGGGTCAGCAAGGATGCGATCCTGGACCTCTACCTGCAGCTGGCGCCGTTCGGCGGCAATATCGAAGGGGTGCGGGCGGCATCGCTGAGCTATTTCGGCAAGGAACCGGGGCGGCTGACCCCGGCGGAGGCGGCGTTGCTGGTGGCGCTGCCGCAATCGCCAGAGGCGCGCCGCCCGGACCGGCACCCGCAAGCGGCCGAGGCCGCGCGGGGCCGGGTGTTGGCGCGGATGCAGGAGGCGGGGGTCTTGAGGGCCGGGGACGTTGCCGCGGCCGCCTATGACCCGGTGCCTCGGACGCGTCGCGCCTTCCCGGCGCTGGCCGCCCATGCAGCGGATCACGCGCGCTCCTTGCAACCGGATCGCGGACGGATCGACCTGACGCTGGAGGCCGGGTTGCAGGCGGGGCTGGAGGAATTGGCGGAACTGTCTCTGCACGGCAAATCCGAGCGTCTGTCCATCGCGATCCTGGTCGCCGATCATCGCAGCGGGGAGGTTCTGGCCTCGGTCGGGTCGCGCCGGTTTGCGCAGGGGCGCGGACAGGGATTTGTCGACATGACACACGCGCTCCGGTCGCCGGGATCGACGCTGAAACCGCTGGTCTATGCGATGGGATTCGATCAGGGCCTGATCCATCCCGAAACCCTGATCAACGACCGACCGGTCGCTTTCGGGGCCTACGCACCGCGGAATTTCGACGGGCGTTTCCGGGGGCAAATCAAGGTGTCGACGGCGTTGCGGGAATCGCTGAACATTCCCGTCGTGCTGCTGACCGAGGAAATCGGGCCGGGCCGGTTGATGGCGGCGCTGCGGCGGTCGGGGGTCGCGCCGGTGATCCCGGGTGGCAAGCCTGGACTGGCGGTGGCGCTTGGCGGGGTCGGGATCACCCTGCGCGATCTGGTGCAGCTTTATGCGGGGCTGGCCAATGGCGGACAGGCGGTGCGATTGCACATGACCGGGGGCGCGGAGCCGGGGGAACGGATCGTCAGCCGCTCCGCCGCCTGGCAAGTCGGGCATATCCTGTCGGGGCTCGTCCCGCCCGACGGCGCGCCGCGCAACCATCTGGCCTACAAGACCGGGACGTCTTATGGCCATCGCGATGCCTGGGCGGTGGGGTTCGACGGGTCGCATGTGATCGGGGTCTGGATCGGGCGGCCTGACGGGACGCCCGTGCCGGGCGCCTTTGGCGGCGATCTGGCGGCCCCGGTGCTGTTCAAGGCGTTCCAGCGGCTGAAGCCGGAGCTTGATCCCTTGCCGCCGCCGCCGCCCGAGACGCTGATCGTGTCCACGGCGGAACTGCCGCAGCCGTTACAGCGGTTTCGCGGTCGCCACGCGGTGTTCGAACCCGAACCGGACACGCCGAAACTGGCCTTTCCCCCGAACGGGGCGCGGCTGTCGCTGGATGGGGGCGGATTGGTTCTGAAACTGCGTGACGGGGTGCCTCCGTTCACGATTCTGGCGAATGGCGAACCGGTGCTGACCGGATATCACCGGCGGCAGGCCGATCTGGGCCCCGTCGGCAAAGGCTTCGTCAGCCTCTCAGTGATCGATGCGAAGGGACGGTCGGACCGGGTTGATCTGCAGCTCGAATGATCAGGCTTCCAGCAGCGTGATCGTGGTGTCGCCGTATCTGCGCGCGTCGAGATGGGTCAGGCCCTCGGGCACGGTGATGGCGGCTCTTTCTTCCCAGACGATGAGCGCGCCCTCGGCGATCCAGTTGCCCCGCAGCGCGGCCGCCAGTGCGATTTCACCCAAGCCCTTGCCATAGGGAGGGTCGAGGAAGATCAGGTCGTAGGGATCGCCGGGATTTTCCGGCAGCTTGCGGGCATCGCGTCGTATCATCTTGGTCTGCACCTGTGCCTCGCAGATCTTGATGTTCTGCTTAATCAGGCTGCCCGCCTTGTTGCCGTCATCGACAAAGGTGACATGGGCCGCGCCGCGTGACAGCGCCTCCAACCCCAACGCGCCGGTGCCGGCGAACAGGTCCAGAACGCGGGCGTCGGTGATCGGGTCACCGAACCGCCCGCCCATCAGCATGTTGAACAGGCTTTCGCGGGTGCGGTCCGTGGTCGGGCGCAGATGCGCGCCGGGATCGCCCTTGCCGACCGAGGCCAGCGCGCGGCCCTTGAAGGCGCCGGCGACGATCCTCATGCCTTCATCAACGCTTTCATGTCGGTTTCCGGGTCAGCCACTAGATCGGGGGCAGGCGATTTGCCCCCGTCGATCAGTCGCTTGCCGACCATGTAGGCGCGCGGGTCGTTGGCAGCATCCACAGCCAGCAATTCGTCGCCCCTGTAATACCAGAAGGACACCGATCCGTCCTTGTCGCCGGCCCGCGTGATCACCCGGTCGTACCCGGCGTTGAGCCCGGCGATCTGCAGTTTCACATCGTACTGGTCGGACCAGAACCACGGTTTGGGCACATAGGTCTTGCCCGCGCCCATGATGTTTTCGGCGATGCATTCGGCCTGATCGATGGCGTTGGGCACAGATTCCAGGCGGATGCGGCCGCCCTTGTACGGGAAGGAGGCGCAATCGCCCGCCGCCCAGATATGCGGGTCGCTGGTCTGGCCCAGTTTGTTCACCTTGATGCCGTTGTCGATCTCAATGCCCGCCGCCTCGGCCAGTGCGGTGGCCGGGGTGATGCCGACACCGACAATGACGAAATCGACGTCCAGCGTGCTGCCGTCCGACAATTTCGCGCCCGCGACGCGGCCCTCGCCGGTCAGGGTTTCAAGGCCGACACCTTCAAGGATATTCACCCCGTGCGATTGATGCAGGGTGCGGAAGTAATCCGAGGTTTCCGGCGAGGCGACCCGCTGCAGGATACGGTCGGCCATTTCCACCAGCGTGACCTGCAGCCCCTTCTTGGCCGCCACCGCCGCTGCTTCCAGCCCGATATAGCCGCCGCCGACGATCAGCACCTTCGCACCGTCGCGGAATTCCGGCGCCATGGCATCGACATCCTTCAGGTCGCGCACCACGTAAACGCCCTCCAGCTCCCCGCCGATCGCGGCGGGCAGGCGCCGCGGCACCGACCCGGTGGTCAGCACCAGTTCGTCATAGGGAATGGATTCGCCGCCAGCGATCACCACCTTGTCGGCGCGGTCGATCGCCTGCACCGTTTCGTCCAGATGCAGGGTGATGTCGTTTTCGCCGTAGAAGCTTTCGGGCCGCAGGAACAGCCGTTCCAGCTCCATTTCGCCCAGCAGGTATTTCTTTGAAAGCGGCGGGCGCTGATAGGGGGGGACGTGTTCTTCGCCGATCAGGGTCACGAGGCCGGTGAAGCCTTCATTGCGCAACTTGGCGACAAGGGATGATCCGGCCTGTCCGGCGCCGATCACTACGACCTTTTTCATTATTGGTCCTCCCGGGAAAATTTTGCTGGCTGGCGTTGATCCGAACCCTATATGAGCCCTTACAGGAAACGCAATCAGGGACGTTAATTGACGATGACAATTTCAGTAGACGACCACCTGCCCGAGGCCGTTTTGTCGCTCATGGGCGACGAAGGACCCGAAACCGTATCGCTGTCGGACAAGACCAAGGGACGCAAAGTGGTGATCTTCGCGGTGCCGGCGGCCTTTTCGACCACCTGCCAGACGGCGCATATGCCCGGCTTCATTCGGACCAAGGATCAATTCACGGCGAAAGGGGTGGATGAAATCATCTGCGTCGCGGTGAACGACCTGTTCGTGGTGAAGGAATGGGATAAGGTCACCGGCGCGGGCGAGGCCGGGATCACGCTGCTGGCCGATGCCGACGGGTCCTTTACCAAGGCGATCGGGATGGAATTCGACGTTCCGACCCTGGGTTTCTTCAGCCGCTCGAAACGCTACGCGATGCTGGTCGAGGACGGCGTGGTGACGCTGTTCCAGCCCGAACAGACGCGCGGTTGCGAAACCTCCAGCGCCGAAGCCCTGCTGGCCGCCATGTAAACGCCTGTGCCCGCAAACCGGGTTTTCCCGGTTTGCGGGTCGATCCCCGTTCGGAACGGGTATCTGTCGCATGTGTGCGGTTCTTCAATTTAAGATTAAATCTGAAAACATTTAACTCCCCCATAGGTAGACTTTGAGGGCATTTCCGCTAATCTGAAATCTCTTTCAAGACCGTTTCAGGCCTTGGGCCTGGCTGTCATCAGCACTGGCAGAGGTCGTTATGCCATTATTTGCAAAGGGAATTTTCAGATGACCTTCATGTCCAGGATCGCATCACTCTCTCTTGGCGCGGCGCTGATGGTGCCGACAGTTATCCAGGCCCAGGACTGGCTGACCATGTCGGATGCGGACTTCGCGACCACCTATGTCGATCAGGCCTTCGGCGGCACGCCGGAACAACGCTATGAAATCGCCTGGATGCTGTTCGCCCGGGTGAACCAGCAAATCGAAAGCGAGGGCCATACCGTTTCCGTGTGGGAAACATGGCCCAGCGATCCGGATACGTTCCAACCCGCGCCGAAATTCATGCTGGGACAAAAAAATCGGGTGGAACCGGATTTCGTGATCAACAAGGGCATACGGACCGAAATGATCGACACCAAGGATGTCGGCGTCGGAAAGGAAGAAGTGACCCGCAACATGCTCGGATACGACTATGTCGTTGGCAACGGGTTGAACACCGCCGCCGGGGTGACGGCCTACCTCACGTCCGGGAACATGGTGCAGATGCCGATCGGGGCGGTCGAGATCAAGGCGCGTTGGGAGGCCGCAAACACGCCTGAAACCGAAGGCGCCTACCAGTTCTATGACGGAAAGTATGCGCTGACCGGGCTGCACGTCATGGTCAAGATGAAAGAAACCCCGAAAGAGGTCTATACCTCGCCCGATCCCAGCTGGTTCTGGACCACCTTCGAGTTCGACAAGAATCCGGGCCTTGCCCATGCGCGCAGCCTGATCGATCAGCCGCATGACAGCGCCACGACGGCACGGGCGACCATTCTGCAGCAGGCCGGGCTGGGCGGGTCGGCGTTCGAAATGTATTCGCCGAACGGCACCCAGATCACCTTTGAAGAAGATGGTCAGTTCAAGGTGTTGGGCCATACCATGATGGAAGACTTCGCCGGCGTGCCGCAGGGGCCGGTCGTCGATTGGACGTCGTGGAATTCTTCCTGCCATGCCTGTCATGCCACCGCGTCCTGGAACGTCGAGACGAGCACCGGCAACCCGATGCCGGAACCGGTGGGCAACCTGACCGCGAAGGAATTGGCGGATCTGAAGGGCTACACGCCGCTCGATTTCATGTGGCCAATTGCATTCAACGCCAAGTGACAACCTGAACCTGTGCGGCAAGAAGGGGGCGGGAGCCCCCTTTTTTTACTTGGCCGCAGGGGGTTACGGAATTGGTCGGCGCTTGGTCTAAACATGTGTAGCGGCATGACCGTTAGCCTGACTCGTAAGGTAATGCGGTGAGGGTTTCACAATGAATGTAATGTCAGCATCCCACGGACATCCGGTGATGCGCGCGGCGCAATATCAGGGCGCTGATAGTGGTGGCAAGGCCGCTGCGGCGTCTCTTGGTGAACAGGTCGCTACACGGTTCGATCAGAACGAAGACGGCGGCGTGTCCGCCGACGAACTTCAGGGGACACGGCTGGGCCGGAAGATGAGCGTCGACGCGTTCTCCAAGATCGACGGCGATGGCGACGGAAAGCTGACCGCGGAGGAATTCGATTCCGCCGTCGAACAGGCCGGTCTGCCCGGTCGTCGCGTGGGCTGGACGCGTCACCCGCACGGGCTGCATCCCGGCGGCACGAATGCTGTGTTGAACCGTATCGAAGCGACACAGGGCGGCACCGCCGAAACGCCCGCCGAGGATACGGCCACACCGGTCGACGGTTCTGACGGGGCGGCTGGCGCCGCAAGCACCGAAGCGATCGGAACGGATGCCGCCGAACCCTCCGAGATCGTGGCGGAGACCGCGTTGGAAGAGGGCACGGAAAGCTTGGCGGAGGCGAATGCGGCCGATGCTGCGGACGCCGCCGCTGCGGTTGACGAAGCCGTTTCCGGCGCCCTGATGGACCAGGCTGCGACTGCAGATGTGATCGAAACCGTTACTGCGCCGGAAGAACCGGACGCGAGCACCGAGGTGATCGAAGACTTGGGAAGCACGGATCAATCCGCTGCGGTCGAGACCGCATCGGCAAGCGAGATGACGAATACGCTCGCGCTGAACGCCTACGCGAAAACGAACGAGCTTATCGCGGAAGCGGCCTGAAGTCACAAAACGGCGCCCCGGTGGTGATCCGGGGCGCCGTTTCAACGGTGTGCGTGACACCCGGTCCTGCCGGGTGCATCAGGATTGAATGACCGTGCGGGTGGGGAAGGGAATGTCGATCCCCGCTTCGTCAAGCGCTTCTTTCACCTTGCGCTTCATATCCGCCTGGTAGGCGAAATAGTCAGAGGACTGCACCCAGGTCCGGGCCAGGAAATCGACCGAGAAATCGCCGAGGTTGTTGACCTGCAGGAACGGTTCGGGATCGGTCAGCGACCGGGGATCGGCCATCAGCGTGTTGCGAATGGTTTCTTCGGCCAGCTTCAGATCGGCATCGTAGGCGACACCGAACACCCATTCGGCGCGGCGGGTGTCGTAGACAGAATAATTGGTGATCGTGTTGCCCCAGACATTGGCGTTGGGGATGATCGTCTGCACGTTATCGGTGCTGGCCAGCTCTGTATAGTTCAGGGATATGTTCTTGACCGTGCCCATCTGTCCGCCCACCTCCACGAAATCGCCCAGCTTGATCGGGCGGAACAGCACGATCATCACCCCGGCGGCGACGTTCGACAAGGTGCCCTGCAGCGCCAGACCGACGGCAAGACCGGCGGCACCGATCACCGCCACGATCGAGGTGGTCTGCACCCCGAACGTGTTCAGCACGAACAGAATGGCAAAGCCCATGATCGCGTAGCGGACTAGGTTGCCAAGGAAATTGAACAGGGTGTCGTCCAGATCCTTGTATTTCTGACCCAGATGGATCAGCCGACGCCGCGCCCATCCCGACAGGATGCCGCCCAGGACAAGGATCGCGATGGCGGCCAGAACCGACCCGGCGATGGAAGCGAGGAAGTCGATGGTCAGAAGAGCGCCGAGGGTCTGGCCGTTCCAGACCTCGACATTCATGATTTCGGAAAGGGTCATTCTGCGAGTTGATCCATTTTGCGTGCGAGTTTCGCGTCAAGCGCGCTGAGCCCGCCGACGTCGTGGGTGGATAACGTCACCTGCACCACCTTGTAAACATTCGTCCATTCCGGGTGATGATCCCACTTTTCCGCCCAGAGCGCAGTGCGGGTCATGAAGGCGAAAGCGGCGGTGAAATCGTCGAAGGTGTAGGTCTTGGCGATCGCGTCGCGCCCTTCGACCATTTCCCATCCGGATTTGAACAGCGGCTCCAGCATGGTCTTGCGGCCGGTATCGCTCAGCAATTCGGTCATTCCTGTTCCTCCCCTGATGACTTTCGAAACGGGCCATAGGCGGTAAGGATCTCGATATCCTCGGCCACCGCGGCCCGTTCGGCCTGCAGATATTGCCCGACCGCTTTGGCAAAGCCGGGATCGGCGAACCAATGCAGCGAATGGGTGGTCGCCGGCAGATAGCCGCGCGCCAGCTTGTGTTCGCCCTGTGCCCCCGCCTCGACCCGTTGCAAACCGGTGTCGATGGCGAACTCGATGGCGCGATAATAGCACGCTTCGAAATGAAGGCAGGGATGATCTTCGATACAGCCCCAATATCGGCCGTACAGCGTGTCGGCCCCGATGAAATTCAGCGCCCCGGCAATCGGTAATCCGTTGCGTTCGGCGATCACCAGCAGGACATCGTCGCGCATGGTGTCGTGGATCAGGTCGAAAAAGGTTCGGGTCAGGTAGGGCGTGCCCCATTTGCGCGACCCGGTGTCCTGATAGAAGGTCCAGAACGCATCCCAGTGCTGCGGTTCGATCGCGTCGCCGGTCAGCATCCGGATGTCGCCGCCGAAACCATTGGCGGTGCGGCGTTCCTTGCGGATCGTCTTGCGCTTGCGCGAACTGAGCGAGGCGAGGAAATCGTCGAACGTTTCGTATGCGTGGTTGACCCAGTGGAATTGCTGGCTGGTGCGGTGCATCAGCCCCATCCGTTCGCCCGCCAATGCCTCGGCCTCGGTACAGAAGGTGACGTGCAGCGACGACAGCCCGTTGTCCGAGGCAATCTGCACCGCGCCCTGAACCAGCGCGCTCATCCCCACCGCGTCGAAACCGGGGCGGGTCAGGAACCGGCGTCCGGTGGCCGGGGTGAAGGGCGCCGCGATTTGCAGTTTCGGATAATAACGCCCGCCGGCCTGTTCATAGGCATGGGCCCAGTTGTGATCGAAGATATATTCGCCCTGGCTGTGCGACTTGGCGTAAAGCGGCGCGCAGGCGATGACCTGTTCGTCGGACCGGACGACGAGGTATTGCGGCTGCCAGCCGGTGCCGGGGCCGACCGAACCGCTGTCTTCCAGCGCCTTGAGGAAACGATAGGTGGTGAACGGGTCTTTCGCCCGCCTGCCATGGGCGGCCTCGGGGCAGGCGCACCCATCCCAGTCGGCCGGATCGATCTGATCCAGCGACCCAATCAGTTGAATTTCCACCTTTTGATCGTTCATTTCCCGGCCCCTCGCGCCCGATCACTATCTGGGGCTTGGACCATTCGGATCAACCCGGGATTTCCGCAAGATACCCTTCGAAGGTTATGTTATGTGCTATTTTTCGCGCTTCGGCCTCGGCTTCAGGCGACCGGATCGTCCAGCACAGAACGCCCGCCCCGCGCCGTTTCAGGTCGGCCACACGGGGACGGTCCAGGTCATCGGCCTCGTGGCTGATGAAACAGCAATCCAACGCGTCGTAATCGGGGATTTCGCGCAGCCGGTCGCGGGTGCCGTTGGGCAGCAGAAGCCAATCTTCGGGCCGATAGGCCGATGTGGTCAGCCCGCGCGGGATGTCCGGGCAAAGCCCGGCCATCTTCTGCACCGAATTGGGATTGAACGACATCAGCGCAACCGGGCCTTCATAGTCCTGCAGCGCGGCAGCCGTGGCCTCTTCCAGCTTGCCGATATTGGCGCCCATCTGCCCGTCCTGATCCTTGATTTCGATCAGCAGGGGGGCTTTGCCCGCGACCTGATCCAGTACCTGCGCCAGCGTTGGCACCGTGTTGGACCCGCCCAGCAGCGGGATCTGGTTCAGTACGGCAGCGCTGCGCCGCTGGATCGGGCCTTTTTCGCCGGTCAGGCGTTCCAGATCATAGTCATGAAACACCATCGCCTGCCCGTCGGCGGACAATTGCAGGTCAATCTCGATCCCGTATCCGGCATCGATCGCCGCGCGGATCGCCGCCGGGGAATTTTCCGGCCGGCCCTGCTCAATATCGTGCAGCGCCCGATGGGCGATCGGGCGTTGCAGGAAAATATCGGGTAACCGGGTCATTTGATCTGGAAAATCGCCTCGATTTCCACCGCGACGCCCAAGGGCAGGGCGGCGGCCGACACCGCCGAGCGCGAATGGCGGCCGATATCGCCAAGGGCCTCGACGAGGAAATCGGAACATCCGTTAACGACCTGCGGCTGTTCGGTGAAATCGGCGGTCGAATTGACGAAGCCGGTCAGCTTGACCACCCGCACCAGTCGGTCCAGATCGCCGCCGCAGGCCGCCTTGCACTGTGCCAGCAGCGCGATGGCGCAGGTCTTGGCGGCGGCGGTGCCGTCCGCGGTGGTCATGTCGTCGCCCAGTTTGCCGGTGATCAGCCCGTCGGGACCGTTGGAGATCTGACCCGAAACGAAGACCAGATCGCCGACCTGCACGAAGGGCACGTAGTTGGCCGCGGGGGCCGGGGCTTCGGGCAGGGTGACGCCAAGTTCGGCAAGGCGGGTTTCGATTTGTACGGTCATGATCTTTCTCCTGTCAGGGAATTTCTGGCGGCGACGCTAACGCCCTGCGCGGCGAATGCAACGCCAAACCGAACCGCACCGGCCCGGTTCGCGCGGCAACGGCGATCATTCCCGGAACGCCTTGGCGAAATAGTCGGTCAGCGGCTTTATCAGGTAGGCCAGCGGCGTGCGGTCGGCGGTTCGGATGAAGCTTTCGACCGGCATGCCGGGCACCAGTGTCACCCCTTCGGGGAGCTTTGCCATTTCGCCGTCATTCATCAGGATTTCCGCACGATAGAACGACCGGCCGGTTTTTTCGTCGGTGAAGGCATCCGCCGACACTTTCGAAACCCGCCCGCTGAGTTCCGGCGTGGAGCGCTGGTCCAGCGCCGGGAAACGCAGGGTTGCGTCCTGACCGGGATAGACCTTGTCGATATGGATCGTTTCCACCTGCGCCGCGATCACCAGGGGGCGGTTCTGCGGCACCAGGTACAACACCGGGTCGGCGGGCCGGATAACCGAACGGGGGGTGAAGAACTGAAGACCATAGACAATGCCCGAAACCGGCGCCCGGATATCCAGCCGGTTGAGCCGGGTCAGCAGCGCGCGGCGGCGTTCGGCCAGTTCCAGTTCCTGGTATTGGAGGTCGCGCAGGCGGGAAACCGCTTCTTCCCGCCTGCCGGTGTCGAGTTTCAGAATCTCGATCTGGATTTCGGTAATCCGTCCCTCGGCCTGCGCCGCTTGGGCTATCAGGTTGCCGACCTGTCCGCTCAGCCGTGCCTCTTCGCGCTGCAACGACAACACGCGGGAGGCCTGCGCCAGCCCCCGGTCAAGCAGCGATTGCTGGTTGGCCAGTTCCTCTTCGATCAGGCTCAGCTGCCGGGTCAGCGCCACGCGCTGTGCCTCGACCCCTTCGATCTGGCTGCGGATCTGCGCCACGCGCTTTTCAAGCTGATCGATTTCCTGTTTTTCGGATTCGTCGCGCGCTTGCAAAAGCCGCACCTGGCCGGCGATCAGGTCCTTCACCTCGTCGTTTTCTTCCGCCGCCCGCAGCAGGGCCGGGTCGAAGCTGATTGCGGAACTGCTGTTCTGTTCGGCTTCAAGCCGCCCGCGCCGGGCCATGAGTTCGAAAAGCTGACCTTCGACGATGACCAGTTCCGATTTGAGCTCGGTTGGATCGAGCCGGATCAGAAGCTGGTCGGCCTCGATGAAATCGCCCTCGTCGACAAGGATTTCCGCGATCACCCCGCCATCGGGGTGCTGTACCACCTGCCGGTTTTGATCCACCTCGATCTGGCCGCCAGCGACGATGGCGCCGGCGATCTGGGTCACGACCGACCAGACGCCAAAGCCCCCCACGAGCACGGCCAGTGCAAGGAAACCGATGAAAAGCGGTACGGCAACGGAAAAGGGTTTCGGGGACGGATTGGTCATCTCACGCCCCCCTGTCCCGTCGATTTCTGGATCTGCTGGGCGTTTTTCACCACTTCGCGCAGCACGTCATCCTTCTGGCCGAACGCCTTGGCGGCGCCATTGTCCAGCATCAGCAGCAGATCGCATTCCTGGATCGCCGCCGGGCGGTGCGCCATGATGATCACCGATTTTCCCTCGGATTTGAGCGTCTTGATTGCCGAGTTCAGCGCCATCGATCCTTCGTTGTCGAGATTGGAGTTGGGTTCATCCAACACCAGGATTACCGGGTCGGAATACATCGCGCGGGCCAGTCCGACGCGCTGGATCTGTCCGCCGGACAACCGGCCGCCCGAAGCGGTCACGCGGGTGTCGTAGCCGTTGGGCAGCTTCAGGATCATGTCATGCGCATCGGCGCGCTTGGCGGCGGCGACGATTTTTTCGGGATCGGGTTCGGGCGACAGCCGGGCAATGTTGTCGGCAATGGTGCCGTCGAACAGCTCGACCCGCTGTGGCAGGTAGCCGATCAACTGGCCCAGAACCGTCGGATCATATTGGTCCAGCGTGGCCCCATCGAGCCTGATCTTGCCGCCCGCCGGCCGCCACAGCCCGGTAATGGCCCGCGCAAGCGACGATTTGCCGGCACCCGACGGGCCGATCACGCCCAGGGCGGTCCCGGGCGGCAGGGTGAAGTTGACCATCCGCAAGGTCGCCTGGGCTTCGCCTGGGGGCACCACGGTCAGGCTTTGCACTTCCAGCCGGGCTTTAGGGGTGGGCAGCGGCGTGCGCGTGCCCTCGGGCGGGATCAGCGACAGAAGTTCGGCGAGGTTGTTCCAGCCTTTCGAGGCGCGCTGAACCACCGGCCACTGGTTGATCAGCATTTCGATCGGGGCCAGCGCCCGGCCCATCAGGATCGACCCGGCGATCATCGCGCCGGGTGTCATTTCGCCATGCAGTACCAGATAGGCCCCAAGCCCCAGCATCGCCGATTGCAGGAACTGCCGGAAAACCTTGGTCGTGACGGAAAACCCGCTGCCCGAATCGTTGGCCGAGATATAATCGCTCAGCGCCTTGTTGCGGCTTTGCTGCCACCGGTGGAATGTCGCTTCGCGCATCCCCATCGACTGAACCGATTCCGCCTCGGCCTGCAATTGCGCGGCGATATGTTCGGCTTGCACCGCCGCCTGGTTCGCCTGCGCCGTCGGTTGCCGGGTGAAGATCTGGTTCGCGACGGCGATCAGGATCAGGATGAACCCGCCGCTGATCGCCAGATAACCCAGCCACGGGTGGAAGATCATGATGCCGAACAGGAAAAATGGCGTCCAGGGAATGTCGAAAAACGCGGTCAGGGCCGGGGAACTGATCAGCCTTTGCACCGCTTCAAGGTCGCGCAGTCCGGTGGCCGAATGTTCATCCGGTTTCACCGCCGCCTTGCGGATCACCGCGTTGAATACCCGCCGGTCCAGCCTTTGTTGAAGCCGGGCGCCGACCCGCGCCATGATCCGCGTCCGGGCGATATCCAGCATACCCATCATCAGGAACAGGAAGGCGACGAGCAGCGTCAGGCTGAACAGCGTTTCGACCGACCGGCTGCCCAGCACGCGGTCATAGACCTGCAGCATGTAAAGCGGGCTGGTCAGCATCAGTAGGTTCACAAAGAAACTGAACAGCGCGACGCTCCAGTACAGCCCGCGGCTTTCGCGCCGGGCGTCCAGCAGTTCCTGCCTGCCTTTTTCTGTCTGGCTGTGCTGCATCCGTGTCATACCGACCTTTTTACAAATCTTATGGTCAGCAGCATAGTCGGAGGAGACCCGCTGCTATATAAAGCGCGAAAGAGATTCCTATGTCTCTTATCTGCCACAGAGAAGTGTTAACCGCTTCCCGGCGGGCTGAGATCGGAACATTCATGAATTACATACACGTTCAATAATCAGAATTCGGTTGAACAATTGACGGTTAACAGCAGAAAACACAAGCGACCCGCCGGGGTAAAGTCTGTCCTGCTTTGTCTTGGGCTGGCTCTGGCGGGGTGCACGCCGGTGGATCCCGCCGCATTGAAGTCTGGCGGGGTCTTCGATCCGTATGAAGATGCCAACCGCGAAACCCACGCGTTCAACCGTGCCATGGACCGCGCAGTATTGCGGCCGGCCGGCAAAGGGTATGCCAGCGTGGTGCCCGACGATATCCAGGACGGGGTCGCCAATTTCGCCGACAACCTGTCCGAACCGAGCATGGCGGTGAATCATTTGCTGCAGGGCGATCCGAAAGGATTCGGCATCAACCTGTACCGTTTCGTCGTCAACACGACGCTGGGCTTTGGCGGGATGTTCGACGTGGCGGCCGATTTCGGCGTGAACAAGGACGATACCGATTTCGGCGAAACCCTGCATGTCTGGGGCGCGTCCGAAGGCGCCTATGTCGAATTGCCGTTGCTGGGGCCTTCGAACGAACGCGATGCGGTGGGCAAGTTTGTCGACCTGTTCACCGATCCTTTGTCCTACGTCATTCCCAGTCCCGAGAAGTATTACGGTACCGCGGCGCGGGTCGTGTCCAAGGTCGGCGATCGCGGCCGGTATGCCGATACGGTGGATTCAATCCTGTATGAAAGCGCCGACAGTTATGCGCAGGGGCGGCTGCTTTATACACAAAATCGCCGCTTCGAACTTGGCGGCGGCGGATCGGATACCTATGTGGATCCGTATTCGGACCCTTATTCCGATCCCTATTCAGATCCGTATTTTGATCCGTACGAGGACCCTTATGCTGAATAATCCGTCTCGCCGGTCTTTCCTGTCGCAGATCAGCGCGGTTGCGCTGGCTGCCGCGGTGCCGATGCCCGCCTTCGCGCTCAGCGCGTCAAGCGCCAAGTCGCTGGTCGACAAACTGGTCGCCGACATCAACGCGGTGATCGATTCAGGCAAATCGGAATCCGCGATGTACAAGGAATTCGAAAGGATCTTCGCCCGTTACGCCGATGTGCCTACCATCGCGCGCTATGCGCTTGGCGTCGATGCCCGCAGCGCCAGCGCGGCGCAAATGCACGAATTCACCAAAGTTTTCCAGCGCTATATCTCTGTCAAATACGGCAAGCGGTTCCGTGAATTCATTGGCGGCAAGATCGTGGTGAATTCGGCGCGGGCGATCAAAAGCTTCATCGAGGTGAAAACCACAGCCCATCTGCGCGGCGAAAAACCGTTCGAGGTGGTGTTCCTGGTGTCGGACAGAAGCGGGTCGGCGCGGTTCTTCAATCTGTTCATCGAGGGCATCAACATGCTGCTGACCGAACGCACCGAAATCGGCGCGATGCTGGATCAGCGCCGGGGCGATCTCAACGCTGTGATCGCGGATCTGCGCAAGCTCAGCTGATCCGGACCATAGGATGCGACAAGGGGGGGCTTTCGCCCCCCTTTTTAATGACCTGTGATATTTGCCGGGCCTAGCGGTTTCGCGGCCCCAACAGATCGCGCAGCAGTTGATTGATCCCGTTGCGGGTGCCGCCGCCGTCCGTGGTGCCGCCATTCCTGGCGGGCGCGCCGTCGCGCAGCATCGGCAGGGGTTTCGGGTCGATGCCCTCGTGCACGCGTCTCATGGTTTCATGCCAGATCTCGGCGGGCAGCCCCGATCCGGTGACGCCGGTCAGCGGGGTGTTGTCGTCGTACCCCATCCACACACCGGCAACGTAATCGGCGGTGAAGCCGATGAACCAGGCATCTTTCGCAGAGGAGGAGGTGCCGGTCTTACCGGCGACTTCGCGGTCCGGCAGGTTGGCGCGACGTCCCGACCCGCGGGTCGCCACGTTATACATCATCCATGTCAGTTCGCGGGCTGCGTCTTCGCTGATTACCCGTTCGCGGATTCCGCCGGTCGCGGTCATCAGCGGATCCTCGTCATGCTGCATCCGCAATTCGACCAATCCGTAAGGCACCACCGAACTGCCGCCGTTGAGGATCCCGGCATAAGCGCCGGTCATTTCGAGCAGCGTTGTTTCCGACGCGCCAAGCGCCAGGGCGGGCCCCTGCGCCAGGTCGGAACGGATGCCGAAGCCCTCGGCCACCCGCCGCACATTGTCCAGCCCCGCGGCGCGCGCCACCTTGACCGCCGGGATGTTGAGCGAACTGCGCAACGCTTCGGTCAGGGTCACCTCGCCATGGAACTTCCTGTCGTAGTTCTGCGGCGACCACGGGCCCGATCCGGGAATGTCGATGGTCAGCGGTTCGTCCATCACCGTGTCGTTCGACGACCAGCCCAGTTCCAGCGCGGTGGCATAGACGAAGGGTTTGAAGGCGGAACCGGATTGCCGTTTCGCGGTGGTGGCGCGGTTGAACACGCCCGCGACCTTGGTTTCGCGCCCGCCCACCATGCCGCGCACCGCGCCGTCGGCCGACATCACCACGATTGCCGCCTGCGCCTTGGATCCTTCCTTCACCTTCTCGGAGAAGATGTAGGTCATCGCGTCTTCGGCGGCTTTCTGGATGCGCTGGTCCAGCGTGGTGCGGATCACCACGTCGGACCGGGTGTTGCGGGTGAAATATTCCGGCCCCGAGGACATCACCCAATCGGCGAAATAGCCGCCCGCCCGCGCTTTGGCGGCCGAGGACAGTTCGGCGGGGTGATTCAGCGCGTCCTGCGCGGCGGAGGCCGACAGGTAGCCCTGGTCGCGCATCAGCCCGATCACCACGGCGGCGCGGTTCTGAGAACGTTCCAGGTTGTTGGTCGGCGCCAGCGAGGTCGGCGCGGTCAAAAGCCCCGCCAGCATCGCGCCCTCGGCCGGGGTCACGGCAGCGGCGGGTTTGCCGAAGAAGCGCTGCGACGCGGCCTCGGCGCCATAGGCGCCGCCGCCCATATAGGCGCGGTTGAGGTAGATCGAGAGGATTTCGTCCTTGCTGTACTTGGTTTCCATCGCCAGGGCGAAAATCGCTTCCTTGACCTTGCGCCACAGCGATCCCTGGCGGCAGTCCGCTTCGTATGCGGCTTCGCTCTCCCAATCGTCGGCGTCGTATTCCACGCCAAGGCACAAAAGTTTCGCGGTCTGCTGGGTGATGGTCGACCCGCCGTGACCCGACAGCGGGCCGCGGCCTTCGCGCAGGTTGATCCGGATCGCGCTGGCGACGCCGCGCGGAGAAATGCCGAAATGGCGATAGAAGCGCTTGTCCTCGGTCGCGACGACCGCGTTTTTCAGATGCGGCGATACGGAATCGGCGGTGACCACGCCGCCGAACTGGTCGCCGCGCCAGGCGAACACCTCGCCATTGCGGTCGGTCATCGTGACCGACCCCTTGGCGCGGCCGTCCAGCAGCGTTTCGGCGGCCGGAAGCGTGCTGTAGATATAACCCACCGCCAGCGCCACGAGCAGCGCCACCACCGTGCCGATACGCCAGCTGAACCCCCAGATGACGCGGAAGATCAGGCCGAAAAGCCGCCTGAAGAGCCGCGAAATCGGGTTTCCGGTGGTTTTCGCCGGCTTGCGCAGCGCCGCGCGGCGCTTCGGCTTGGCCGATTTGGGCTTCGGTTTCGCCGTCTTGGGTTTCGTCGATTTCGGCTTGCTCCGGGTGGATCCCGGATATCGTCGTTCAGCCACAAGGGGCGGCCTTTTCCGACCTGAATCGCTCATGATCTTGTCCTGCTCGGCTCGTCGTTTTGGGCATGATACAGGCCGTGGTCGGGAATGTTGAGGCTTTCTGTTTGCCCTGAAATCGTTTCGTGGATGATTAAATAATAGGCATCCAGGTCATATCGACTAAAAAATATGCAAAACGGCCTGAGTTTCAACACGAAGCCGGGCTTGTCGCTTCACGCAACGCCCCGGACCCGGCTTCCTTGGTCCTGCAATCTGGCGGGGGTTCCCGCAGCATAGTGACAAGGGGATCAAGGTGAAACTCATCATTGCAACAATCAAGCCGTTCAAGCTCGAGGAGGTCCGCGAGGCGCTGACCGACATCGGCGTGCGCGGCATGATGGTGACCGAAATCAAGGGTTTCGGCTCTCAGTCGGGTCACACGGAAATCTATCGCGGTGCCGAATACGCGGTGAATTTCGTGCCCAAGGTCAAACTGGAAATCGTCGTGAGCGCCTCAATGGCCGACCAGGTGATCGAAACCATCACCAGCACCGCGCGCACCGGCAAGATCGGAGACGGCAAGATTTTCGTGTTGGACGTGGCGCAGGCCGTGCGGGTCCGTACCGGCGAAACCAACGAAGACGCGCTGTAAGTCGCGGATAGGGGATTAAGGAAATGCAAATCAACCGTATCACGAAACTCGGCTTGGCTGCGGCATTCGTCGCGTTGCCCAGCCTTGGCCTGGCTCAGGACGAAGGTCCGGTCCCGGGGGTAAACGCTTCGACCGACACCGTCTTCATCCTGAATTCGCTGCTGTTCCTGGTCGGTGGCTTCCTGGTGTTCTGGATGGCCGCCGGTTTCGCTATGCTGGAAGCTGGCCTGGTGCGCTCCAAGAACGTGACCATGCAGCTGACCAAGAACATCGCGCTGTTCTCGCTGGCCGCGATCTTCTACTACCTGATCGGCTACAATCTGATGTATCCGCTGGGCAGCTGGTCTATCGACGGCGTGTTGTCGGGCGTCTGGGGCCCCGGCGTGCTGGAAGCTGTCGGCGTGACCGCCGATGCGGCCGACGATTACAGCTACGCATCGACCGGGTCGGACTTCTTCTTCCAGCTGATGTTCTGCGCCACCACCGCCTCGATCGTGTCGGGCACGTTGGCCGAACGGATCAAGCTGTGGCCGTTCCTGATCTTCACCATCGTCCTGACCGCGGTCATCTACCCGCTGCAGGCGTCGTGGAAGTGGGGCGGCGGTTTCCTGGATGAAGCCGGTTTCCTGGATTTCGCAGGTTCGACCGTCGTGCACTCGGTGGGGGGCTGGGCCGCTCTGACCGGTGCTCTGATCCTCGGTCCGCGTCTTGGCAAGTACAAGGACGGCAAGGTGCACCCGTTCCCGGGTTCGAACCTGACGCTGGCCACCCTGGGGACGTTCATCCTGTGGCTGGGCTGGTTCGGCTTCAACGGCGGTTCGCAACTGGCCATGGGGACCGTGGGTGACGTCGCCGACGTGTCGCGCATCTTCGCCAACACCAACACCGCTGCGGCGGGCGGCGCCATCATCGCGCTGATCCTGACCCAGGTCCTGTACAAGAAGCCCGACCTGACCATGACGCTGAACGGCGCGCTGGCCGGTCTGGTGTCGATCACCGCCGAACCGCTGACCCCGACCCTGGGCGGAGCGACCCTGATCGGTATGGTCGGCGGCGTGATCGTGGTCTTCGCGGTGCCGTTCCTGGACAAGCTGAAGATCGACGACGTCGTCGGAGCCATCCCGGTTCACCTGCTGGCCGGTATCTGGGGCACCATCGCGGTTGTCTTCACCAATTCCGAGGCGTCGCTGGGCACGCAGCTGTATTCGATTGTCGTGGTGGGTATCTTCACCGTGGTCGCATCGGCCGTGGTCTGGTTCGTCCTGAAGGCTGTCTTGGGTCTGCGGGTCGACGAAGAGACCGAAATCAACGGTCTGGACATGGCGGAAATGGGCATGGAAGCCTATCCCGAATTTTCCAAAGGCTGATATTTCCTTCCTATTCAGTCTTTTATCACCTGGACCGGGCGTTTCGACGCCCGGTTTTTTCTGTCCGGGTCTTGCCGGATTGTGCGCCCGTCCCAGGCGCGCAGGATGAGCGCTGACGCGCGATTGCGAGGCTCTGCCTCGCGCTTCGGGGTATTTTGGCCAGGAAAAGCCGACGGGGACGGGGCGGTTTTTTTCGCCCTTGCGCGGGCAGGCGGGGGGATTATTGTGGCGCTCCCTGATCTTTAGACACCGGATCCTCATGGCCCAAGACGTTTCGCTTCGCATCCATCGCACCATCGCCACCGATATCGGCGCCCGCCCCGAGCAGGTGGGGGCCGCAGTGCAATTGCTGGACGAAGGCGCGACGGTGCCCTTCGTGGCGCGCTACCGCAAGGAAGTGACCGGCGGGCTGGACGATACGCAGTTGCGCCTCTTGTCCGACCGGCTGACCTATCTGCGCGAACTGGAGGCGCGGCGCACCGCGATCGTCGAATCGATCAAGGGACAGGACAAGCTGACCGACGACTTGGCGCGGGCAATCGCGGGGGCCGAAACCAAGGCGCAGCTTGAAGACCTTTACCTGCCCTACAAGCCCAAGCGCCGGACCCGTGCGATGATCGCGCGGGAAAACGGGCTTGGTCCGCTGGTCGACGCGATCCTGTCGGATCGGAGCGCCGATCCCGAGGCGTTGGCGCAGTCCTATGTCACCGAAGCGGTGCCAAGCGTCAAAGATGCGCTCAACGGCGCACGCGACATAATCGCGGAAACCCTGAGCGAAAACGCCGACCTGATCGGCCGGTTGCGCGATTTCATGCATAAGGAGGCGGTGATCAGCGCCCGGGTGATCGAGGGGCAGGAACAGAAGGGCGCGAAGTTTTCCGACTATTTCGATCATCGCGAAAAATGGGCCGACGTGCCCAGCCACCGGGCGCTGGCGATGATGCGGGCCAGCAACGAGGGCGTGTTGAGCGTCGATGTCGCGCCCGACCCCGAAACCGGCGCCGCGCGGGCCGAGGCGATGGTGGCGGCGGTGTTGCAGGTGTCGGGTGACGGCCCCGGCGATCAGTGGCTGCGCAAGACCGCCGGCTGGACCTGGCGGGTGAAGCTGAGCCTGACCATGATGCTCGACCTGATGGGCGATCTGCGCAAGCGGGCGCAGGACGAGGCGATCAAGGTGTTTGCCCGTAATTTGAAGGACCTGCTGCTGGCCGCGCCGGCCGGGGCGAAGGCGACCATCGGGCTTGATCCCGGTATCCGCACCGGGGTGAAGGTGGCGGTGGTCAATGCCACCGGCAAGCTGCTGGATACCGACACGATCTATCCGTTCCAGCCGAAGAACGATCTGCGTGGGGCGCAGGCAACGCTGGCCGCGCTGATCCGCAAGCACGATGCCGCGCTGATCGCCATCGGCAACGGCACCGCCAGCCGCGAAACCGAAAAGATGGTCGCCGACCTGCTGCGCGACCTTCCCGGGGCGAAACCCACCAAGGTGGTTGTCAGTGAAGCCGGCGCCTCGGTCTATTCCGCGTCCGAACTGGCGGCGCGGGAATTCCCCGATCTCGATGTCAGCTTGCGCGGCGCGGTGTCGATCGCGCGGCGCCTGCAGGACCCGCTGGCCGAGCTGGTGAAGATCGAACCCAAATCCATTGGCGTCGGCCAGTACCAGCACGATGTCGATCAGTATCAACTGGGCCGCGCGCTGGAAGCGGTGGTCGAGGATGCGGTGAACGCAGTGGGGGTCGACCTGAACATGGCCTCGGCGCCGCTCTTGGCGCGGGTGTCGGGGCTGGGTGAATCGCTGGCCGAAGCCATCGTCGCCCATCGCAACGCCAATGGCGCGTTCAGGACAAGGAAGCAGCTGCTTGATGTGGCGCGGCTGGGCCCGCGCGCGTTCGAGCAATGTGCCGGGTTCCTGCGGATCAACGATGGTGAAGAACCGCTCGACGCCTCCGCCGTGCACCCCGAAGCCTATGGCGTGGCGCGCCGCATCGTCGCCGCCTGCGGCCGCGATCTGCGCAGCCTGATGGGCGATGAAAAGTGCCTGCAGGGCCTCGACGCGCAGGATTTCACCGACGACACTTTCGGCCTGCCCACCGTGCGCGACATCCTGTCGGAACTGGCCAAGCCCGGCCGCGACCCGCGCCCCAGCTTCAAGACGGCGAGCTTCGCCGAGGGGGTCGAGGACATCAAGGACCTGAAACCTGGCATGTCGCTGGAAGGCACCGTCACCAACGTCGCCGCCTTCGGCGCCTTCGTCGATATCGGTGTGCATCAGGACGGGCTGGTCCATGTCAGCCAGCTGGCCGACCGTTTCGTCAAGGACCCGCATGAGGTGGTCAAGGCGGGCGATATCGTCAAGGTCCGGGTGACCGAGGTCGATGTGCCGCGCAACCGGATCGGTCTGTCGATGCGCAAGGATGGCGGCAAACCCGGCCCGGCGCGCGGCGGTGACGGGCGTGGGCGCGATAAGTTCTCCGGCAAGCCCTCTGGCAAATCTTCGGCCAAGCCGCCGCAGCGCAAGACGGACAGCGCGGCGAACGGGGCGCTTGGCGCGGCGCTGGCGGATGCCTTGAAAAAACGCTGATCGCGCCTCGCCTCCCCTCCGGTTCCGTGGCATCCTCGGCGCGCAACCGGAGACAGGAGAGCATGATGGCGGAACTGGACCAGCTGATCGATCAGGGGCGCGGGGTGGAGCCCGCCGATATCGTGCTGCGCGGAGGCAAGGTGCTCGATCTCGTCACCGGCGAATTGCTCGACGGCGACGTGGCGATCTGCGGCGATACCATCGTCGGCACCTGCGCGGCCTACGAGGGCAAGCGCGTGATCGACGTGTCGGGCCAGATTCTGGTGCCCGGATTCATCGATACCCATCTGCATATCGAAAGCTCGCTGGTCACGCCGTTCGAATTTGACCGCTGCGTGCTGCCGCGCGGGGTCACCACCGCGATCTGCGATCCGCACGAGATTGCCAATGTGATCGGCCCCGACGGCATCCGATATTTCCAGCAGGCCGCGCTGCACACGCTGATGAGCATTCGGGTGCAACTGTCCTCCTGCGTGCCCTCGACCGAAATGGAAACCGCCGGTGCAAGGATCGAAGCCGCCGATCTGGTCCCCTTGATGGACCATCTGACAGGCATTGGGCTGGCCGAGTTCATGAATTTCCCCGGGGTGCTCTACAAGGACCCGGGCGTGATGGAAAAGCTCAACCTGTTCCGCGGCAAACACATCGACGGCCATTGCCCGCTGCTGTCGGGCAAGGACCTGAACGGCTATATCGCCGCCGGTATCCGCACCGAACACGAAGCGACCACGGCCGAGGAGGCGCTGGAAAAGCTGCGCAAGGGGATGCGGGTGCTGATCCGCGAAGGGTCGGTGTCCAAGGACATGCATGCGCTGGCGCCGGCGCTGACCGACCGCACCGCGCCTTACCTGTGCCTGTGCACCGACGACCGCAATCCGCTCGACATCGCCGAATACGGCCATCTCGATTACATGATCCGCAGCCTGATCGGGCTGGGCGCGCCGGTGCTGGCCGCCTATCGCGCCGCCAGTCTGTCGGCGGCCGAAGCCTTCGGGCTGAAGGATCGCGGGCTCATCGCCCCGGGCAAGCGCGCCGATATCGTGGCGTTGACCAGCCTTGAAGACTGTGATGTGCAAAGGGTCCTCTGTGGCGGTGTCGAGGTGACAGACGAAGCCTTCGCCGCGCGCGACACGATCCCGCCGGTGGGGCGCCATTCGGTCAACGCGCCGACGGTGACTGCGCAGCATTTCCGCACTGCGGGCAACCGCGAAGACACCGACGTGATCGGCATAATCGAAGGCAAGATCATTACCGAGCATTTGCACGAGGTGATCCCGATCGAAGACGGCGACAAGCGCCCCGATCCGGGTCGCGACCTGATCAAGATCGCGGTGATCGAACGGCACGGCAAGAACGGCAACATGGCCACCGGTTTCGTGCGCGGCTTTGGGCTGCGGCATGGCGCCATCGCCTCGACCGTCTGTCACGACCACCACAATATCGCGGTGGTGGGGGCCGATTACGATGACATGGCGCTGGCCGCCAACCGGTTGGGGGAAATCGAGGGCGGTTTCGTGGTGGCGCGGGATGGTAAGGTGCTGGCCGAACTGGCCCTGCCGGTGGCCGGGCTGATGAGCCTTGACCCGTTCGAGGCGGTAAAGGAAAAGCTCGAACATCTGCGTGCAGCGGCACGTTTGCTTGGCGTCACGCTGGAAGAACCCTTCCTGCAACTGGCCTTTCTTGCCTTGCCGGTGATCCCGAACCTCAAGATCACCGACCGGGGGCTGGTCGACGTGAACCGGTTCGAGATCATCTCGTAACCTGACGTCATTGCTTCGTTCTGCTGTGCAAAACAAAATTCCGCGCGTTGACGCGCCTGTCGCTTCGCTTTAGTTTGGCCGCGAAGGAGGAGGCCGCTGGACGGCCTGTATCCCTCTGTACGATTGCAGGAGCGTGAGGCAGCCAGATGACCGATGTCACCCAGGTAAACGAAAAGATTTCCATCGAACGGCAGGGCGACATTGCCTTGATCATCATCGACAATCCACCGGTGAACGCCACCGGGCAGGTGGTCAGGCAGGGCTTGCAGGATGCGATCACCCGGTTGAACGAAGAAGGCACCGCCAAGGTCATCGCGATCTATGCCGAGGGCCGTACCTTCGTCGCCGGCGCCGATATCACCGAATTCGGCAAACCGCCGCAGCCGCCGGCGCTGCCGGATGTCTATAACATCATCGAGGCCAGCCAGATCCCGGTGATTTCGGTCATGCATGGCACCGCGCTTGGCGGTGGTTTCGAACTGGGCATGGCGACCCATGCCCGCATCGGCATCAAGGGGCTGCGCGTCGGCCTACCGGAAATTCTGCTGGGGCTGCTGCCCGGCGCCGGTGGCACGCAGCGGCTGCCGCGCATCGCTGGCATTCCCTTCACGCTCGACATGGCGCTGTCGGGACGTCAGGTGAAGGCCGAGGAAGCCTTGGAAAAAGGTGTGATCGACCGTCTGGTCGATACCACCCCGCGCGAGGCCGCCCTGCAGGCCGCGCAAGACGTTCTGGACGGCAAGCTGGCGACACGCCGCACCAGTGAACTGCAGGTCGAACGCGACGACAAGGCGCTGGAAGACACCGCCGCGAAGCTGAAGGCGAAGCAGGCGCACCTCTTTTCGCCGCACAAGGTGGTCGAGGCGGTGGCGGCTTCGTCCCTGCCGCTGACAGAGGGGCTGAAGATCGAACGCCAGGCCTTCTTGGATTCGATGCAGACCCCGCAGCGCGCCGGGCTGA
Organism: Thalassovita aquimarina; assembly: GCF_018219815.1. GTDB lineage: Bacteria > Pseudomonadota > Alphaproteobacteria > Rhodobacterales > Rhodobacteraceae > Thalassobius > Thalassobius aquimarinus. The sequence goes on along the minus strand of NZ_JADMKU010000020.1, from coordinate 23,906 downwards.
TCCATGCGTTTTTCGGCGAACGTGCCGTGTCCGGCATCCCCGAAGCCAAGGGCGACAGTCGCGAGATCAATAAGATCGGCGTGATCGGCGGCGGCACGATGGGATCGGGGATCGCCACCTCCTGCCTGCTGGCGGGCATTCCTGTGCGTCTGGTCGAAGTCGCGCAGGAAGGGCTAGATCGCGGCGTTGCGACGATCACCAAGAACCTCGAAGGCGCGGTGAAGCGCGGCAAGATGACCGCCGAGCAGAAAGACGCCGCGCTGAAGATGCTGGAACCGTCGCTGGGGCTGGAGGTACTGTCCGATGTCGATCTGGTGATCGAGGCGGTGTTCGAACAGATGGACGTGAAGAAGGACATCTTCGGCAAGCTCAACACCATCTGCAAGGAAGGCGCGATCCTCGCCTCCAACACCTCCTATCTGGACGTCAACGAAATCGCCGACAGCACCGACCGTCCGCAGGACGTGCTGGGGCTGCATTTCTTCAGCCCCGCCCATGTGATGCGGCTGTTGGAAATCGTGCAGGGGGCGAAAACGGCACCCGATGTTCTGGCCACCGGTTTCGCGCTGGCGAAGCGGCTGAAGAAGGTCGGCGTTCTGGCGCAGGTCTGCGACGGCTTCATCGGCAACCGTATCCTGGCGCATTATTCGAAAACCGCCAGCTATCTGGTGCTGGACGGCGCGTCGCCGCAGCAGGTGGATGATGCGCTGGAAGGCTTCGGGTTTGCCATGGGGCCGCACAAGGTGGGCGATCTGGCCGGGCTCGATATCGGTTGGATGACCCGCAAGCGCAAGGCGGCGACCCGCGATCCGAACGAACGCTATGCCGGCGACGTGGCCGACAAGATCTGCGAAAACGGCTGGTTCGGCCGCAAGGCGGGGCAGGGATACTACATCTACGGCGACGCCGCGCCGGAACCCAACCCGGAAGTGGCCAAGATCATCGACGCGGTGCGCGCCGAGAAGGGCATCACACCGCGCACCTTCACCGATGCCGAAATCGTCGACCGCTACATGACCGCGATGATCGTCGAAGCAACTCGCGTGGTCGAAGACGGCACCGCCAAGCGCCCGGTCGATGTCGATATGGTGTTCCTGTTCGGCTACGGCTTCCCGCGTTTCCGCGGCGGCCCGCTGCACTACGCGGATACGATCGGGGCCAAGGAACTGGTCGCCCGCATCACCGAATACGCCAAGGAAGACGCCAATTACTGGCAGGTGCCGCCGCTGCTGCAGAAGATGGCGGACGAAGGCACCACTTTCGCCGATCTGAACAAGGGAGCCTGAGTGATGGATCTGAGCTTTTCCGCAGAGGACATCGCGTTCCGCGACGAGGTTCGCAGTTACCTTGCCGAAAACCTGCCCGCCCACATTTCCGACGCGGTGCGTTCGGGGGGCGAGCTGACCAAGGAAATTATGGAAGAATACCATGCCATCCTGAACGCCAAGGGCTGGCTTGCCACCACCTGGCCGAAGGAATTCGGCGGCCCCGGCTGGACCCCGGTACAGCGCCATATCTTCGAAGAGGAATGCTGCCGCGCCTACGCGCCGCGCATCGTGCCCTTCGGGCTGTCGATGCTGGGGCCGGTGCTGCAGAAATTCGGTACCAAGGAACAGCAGGATCATTACCTGCCGCGTATCCTGGACGGCACCGACTGGTGGTGCCAGGGCTATTCCGAACCGGGCGCCGGGTCGGACCTTGCCAGCCTGAAAACCCGCGCCGTGCGCGATGGCGACCAATGGGTGATCAACGGTCAGAAAACATGGACCACGCTGGGCCAGCATGCCGACTGGATCTTCTGCCTGTGCCGCACCGACCCGGACGCCAAGCAGCAGTCGGGCATCAGCTTCATCCTGGTCGACATGAAGACGCCGGGGATCGAGCTGCGCCCGATCAAGCTGATCGAGGGCGGTCACGAGGTGAACGAGGTGTTCTTCACCGATGTGCGCGTGCCGTACGAAAACCTGGTGGGCGAGGAAAACAGGGGCTGGACCATCGCCAAGTACCTACTGACCCATGAACGCACCGGCATCGCCGGGGTGGGTTTTTCGATGCAGGCGCTGGAAGAGGTCAAGGCGCTGGCGGCTAAGGTGCAGCGCAATGGTCGCCCGCTGATCGAGGATCCGCTCTTCGCCGCCCGTGTGGCGCAGGCGGAAATCGACCTCGAAGCGATGAAGATCACCAACCTGCGGATGCTGTTCAAGGCGCAGCAACAGGGCGCGCCGGGGCCGGAAACCTCGATCCTGAAGATCAAGGGCACGGTGATCAACCAGGAACTCAAGGATCTGGCCCGCCGCGCGCTTGGCCCGGCCGCCGCGCCCTTCCCGGGTTACGTCAACGACGGCAACCTGATGTTCGGCCCGGCCGACACCGCCAACAACGCGGCGCGGTATTTCAACAACCGCAAGACCTCGATTTTCGGTGGATCGAACGAGATCCAGCGCAACATCCTGACCAAGACCATGCTGGAGCTGTGAGACGATGGATTTCAATCTGACCGAAGACCGCCAGATGCTCAGCGACACGTTGAACCGCTACCTGGCAGAACAATATCCCGTGGAACACCGCAACAAGGTGGCCTATGAGGCGCCGTTCCACGACCCGTCGAAATGGGACGAACTGGCCGAACTGGGTGCGCTCTTCGCGCTAGCCCCAGAAAGCGCGGGCGGCTTCGGCGGCGCCGGTTTCGACATCTCGGTGGTGTTCGAAGCGATGGGCCGCCAACTGACCCCGGAACCGGTGCTGGGTGCGCTGATGGCCTCGCGCCTGCTGAATGCTGCGGGCGAGGACCAGGAAGCGCTGCTGTCGGGCGCGACGAAATACGCGGTGGGCTTCACCGAGATCGACGCGCCCTATGAACTGGATCAGATCGCCTGCTCAGCGACCGCGAAGGGCGATAATTTCACCCTGTCGGGCCGCAAGAGCACCGTCTATGGCGGCCAGGCCACCGATGTTCTGTTGATCGCGGCCAAGCTCGACGGCACGCTGGCACTGTTCGAGGTGCAGGCGGCTGATGCTAACGTGACCGGTTATGCCATGATGGAAGGCGGCGGCGCGGCCGAGGTCCTGCTGGATGACACTCCGGCGCGTCTGCTGATGGCCGATGCGGGGGATGCCATGCAGGACGCGATCAATGCCGGTATCGTCGCGCTCTGCGCCGAGGCAGTGGGCGCGATGGACGTGACCCATGCGACCACGGTCGATTACCTGAAACAGCGCAAGCAGTTCGGCGTTCCGATCGGCAAGTTCCAGGTGCTGCAGCACCGCGCGGTCGACATGCTGACCGAGATCGAACAGGCCCGCTCGATCACGATCAAGGCGGCGGCGGAACTGGGCGGCGAAGACGCTTCGCGCTATGCCTCGATGGCCAAGAACATGATCGGCCGCGCTGCGCGCCTTGTGGCGGAGGAAGCGATCCAGATGCATGGCGGCATCGCGATGACCTGGGAATACCCGATTTCGCATTACGCCAAGCGCCTGGTGATGCTGGACGCGCAGCTGGGCGATACCGATTATCACCTGACCCGGGTGATGGCTGGCAACCGCGCCGCCTGACCGGAATTGTGCGTCCTTTCAGGGCGCGCAGTTTTCGCTTCGTCTCGGGGCGCACAACCGCCCCGGGTGCGCTGCCCCGAACCACCGGAGCATTCGCGCTGGGCAGGAAGGGGAAAACGCCCTTGCTTTTTCTTGGTGAAAATACCCTGGGGGGTGAATTGGCCGAAGGCCAAAAGGGGGGCAAGGCCCCCCTTTTCCCGCCCGCGGCACGCGCAGGCGGATTTTATTCCGCCACTTTGACGATCTGCTTGCCGAAATTGCCGCCCTTCAGCATGTTCATGAAGGCGCGCGGCGCGTTTTCAAGCCCTTCGGCGATATCCTCGACCGTCTTGATCTTGCCACCGGCCACGCGCGGTCCGGCATCAGACAGGAAGTCCGGGTAGCGGTCGAAATGATCCGAGATGATGAATCCGTGCACATGCAGCCGGTTGACCAGAATCGTGCGCCACATCTTCGGCAACTGGTCCTTTTCGCCCTGCTGATTGCCGCCGAGCGCCCCGGCATTGTACCAGGCGATCATGCCGCAGACAGGAATGCGGCCGCCGACATTCATCAGCGGCAGCACCGCTTCCAGGACCTTGCCGGCGACGTTTTCGAAATAGATGTCGACGCCGTTCGGGCAGACGTCCTTAAGCGCCGCGCGTAGCGCCTTGGCGTCGTCATAGGCGCGGTGATCGAGGCATTCGTCGAAGCCGAACGTGTCCTTGGCGAGCTTGCATTTATCCGCTCCGCCGGCGATGCCGACAACACGCAGGCCCAATTGTTTCGCCATCTGGCCGACCATCGATCCCACAGGGCCGGTGGCGGCGGCCACGACCAGGGTTTCGCCCGCCTTCGGCTTGCCGTATTCGGTCAGGCCGAACCAGCCGGTGAAACCGGGCATGCCCAGCACGCCGAGCGCGTTGGTCACCGGGCCGTGGGCCGGGTCGAGCTTGCGCAGTTCCTTGCCCGGCAGGCAGCCGTGGCTGGCCCAGCCGAACATGCCGAAGGCGAAATCGCCGGGGGCGAAATTCGGGTGGTTGGAGGCGATCACCTCTCCCACGGCGCCGCCTTCCATCGTGTGGTCGATCTCGACCGGCTTGGCATAGGACTTGGCGTCGTCCATACGGCCCCGCATGTAGGGGTCGAGAGACATATGGGTGACGCGGACTAGAACCTCGCCGTCGCCGGGCGTGGGCATCGGCGCCTCTTCAAGCCGGAAATCCTCGTCGACCGGTTCGCCTTGCGGGCGGCGTGCCAGCACGACCCGTTGCATCATTTCTGCCATGGAAATTCCTCCTGTTCCTTCTGTTTTATTCTGGGTAAAAGTCATTGAAATACTAGGGAATTACGCGATTTCACGAAATGACATCGCGTCATGTGCGAACCCCGATTGACCCTATCTCGACCGGTAGCGAAACACCGCCGTTCCCGTTGCGATCAGGGTGCCGAGGTCGTCGGTCACCCTGGCTTCGGCGAAGAAGGTCTTGCGGCCGCCACCGGTTCGGAAACCTTCACAGATCAGCAAACTGCCCTTCATCTGTCCGACGTAATTCACGTTCAGCGACAGCGTCATCGCCAGCTGTTTTTCCGCCGGATCGCCGGTATAGCATCCGGCGAATCCCATCGCGGTATCCAGCAGCGTCGCGTGCACCCCGCCATGCGGGATGCCATAACGGTTGCCCAGGTGATCCTGCATCGGCAGTTCGACACGGGCGTAATCCTTTTCCCAGCCGGTGATCTTGAAACCCAGATGCTTTTGCAGCGCATAGGGGTCTTCGGCCAAGGCGGGGTCGATGTGACTGTCTCTCACGTTCATTCCTTCCGTCATACGGTCTTGGCGGCGGCCAACCCGTTTGCGGCGAAGGTGGACACGTAGCCGCCCAGTGTCTTCGCCCGTTCGGGATTGGAGGCGTTGCCGTCCAGCGCGCGTTTGTAAACGCCCTGGATGATGCCGGCCATGCGGAAAAATGTGAACGCCAGGTAGAAGCCGAAACTGTCGATGCCGGGCAGGTCGCGTCGGGCGCAATAGGCGTCGACAAAGGCGTCGTCGCTCATCAGCCCTTGCGCGGCGCGGTCGACGCCGGCCAGCCCGCGGCCTTCGGGGCCGGGCGGCATTTTCCATTGCATGATCACCGCGGCCAGATCGGCATAGGGGTGGCCGATGGTGGACAGTTCCCAATCCAGCACCGCGGCGCATTCGGGCCGGTCGGGGTGGAACAGCATGTTGTCGATGCGGTAATCGCCGTGCACCAGCGTGCGCTGGCCGTCCTCTTCGGGGATGTTGGTGTCGAGCCATGCGATCAGCTCTTCCATCGCCGGGATTTTGTCGGTTTCCGAGGCGCGGTATTGCTTGGTCCAGCGGTCGATCTGGCGGCGATAGTAATTCCCCTGGGGCCCGTAATCGGACAGGCCGGTGGCTTCCAGATCGACATTGTGGATCGCCGCCAGCACTCGGTTCATTTCATCGACGATCGGCAGCCGGTCTTCCTTCGCCAGTTCTGGCAGGCGTGGGTCGTTGAAATGCCGCCCGACGATTTCTTCCATCACGTAGAAGGCCGACCCGATCACGTCGTCGTCTTCGCAAAGCAGGTACATCTTGGCCACCGGCACGTCGGTGTTGTGCAGCGCGCTTTGCACCCGGAATTCGCGATCCACCGCATGGGCCGATTTCAGAAGAACTCCGGGCGGTTTGCGGCGCAGCACGTAGTTTTTTTTCGGTGTGCGCAGCCGGAAGGTCGGATTGGATTGGCCGACGTTGAATTTTTCGGCCTCGACCGGGCCTTCGAACCCGTCAAGGTGATCGCGCAGATAGGCGGCGACGACGTCGGTATCCAGCTTGGTGGGATCGGTTTTTGTCATGATGGGCCTCAGCTATAGGTCAGCAGCGGGTCGGCGTTGGCGGCGTTGATATGCGGGGTTTCGTTGAACCCGTGCAGGTAGAAACTGCGTGCCGAATAAACGAAGCGGTTCACCGCGCAGTTCTTCATCTGCAGTTGTAGGCGGATCTGTTGTTCGGCCGGGGTGTTCAGCGTGGCCGCGATCATCTGACCGATGGCGCCGCCGGAACTGACCGCGATGATGGTCTTGGCGCCGCTATCGATCATCGCCTGCCGCGCGGCTTCGACCCGAGCGGTGAAATCGGCCCAGGTTTCGGGCGGATCGGTGATTTCGTCGCGCTGCCAGGCCAGCACCGTGTCGCGCAGGGTGCGGAAATGCGATTTGCGTTCGCTGTGCATGTTTTCTGGCGCCGGGCGGTCGCGGTAATGGGCATCGAGCAGGTTCTTGAAATCGAATTCGTTCAGGCCCGCGTGCATCTGCACTTCGGGCAGTTCGCGGCCCAGCCCCTTGAAAATGCCTTCCAGCGTTTCGCGATGGCGGCGCTGCGCCCCGATGAACAGGGTGTCCGGCTCCACGCCCTGCAGGGCCAGCGCCTTGCCCAGGGCTTCGGATTGGTCATGACCCAGATCGGACAGGACATCGTAATTCGCCGCGCCAAAGGACGCTTGGGCGTGACGGATCAGGTAAAGTTCGGGCATTGCGGGGCCTTCTTGCTGACGGGACCGCGAGGATGCGGTCCCGTAGTTTGGGTTTCGTATAGGATCAGAGCACTTCGAACAGGCCCGCAGCCCCCATGCCGCCGCCGACGCACATGGTGCAGACGACGTATTTGGCACCGCGGCGCTTGCCCTCGATCAGGGCGTGGCCGACCATGCGGGCGCCCGACATGCCGTAGGGGTGGCCGATCGAGATCGCGCCGCCATCGACGTTGAGCAGCTCGTTCGGGATGCCCAGCACCTTGGCCGATTGCAGCACCTGGCAGGCAAAGGCTTCGTTCAGTTCCCACAGGCCGATATCGTCCATGGTCAGCCCGTGCGCCTTCAAAAGCTTCGGCACCGCGTAGACCGGGCCGATGCCCATTTCATCGGGTTCCAGACCGGCGGCCATCACGCCGACATAGCGGCCCAGCGGCTGCAATCCGCGCTTTTCGGCTTCCTTGGCTTCCATGATGACGCTGGCCGAGGCGCCGTCGGACAGCTGCGACGCGTTGCCGGCAGTGATGAACTTGCCTTCCTTCACCACCTGGCCGTCCTTGAACACCGGCGACAGCCCGGCGAGGTTTTCCAGCGTGGTCGAGGGGCGGTTGCCTTCGTCCTTGGACAGGGTGATTTCCTGGTCCGATACTTCGCGGGTTTCCTTGTTCACCACCTTCATCACGGTGGTCATCGGCACGATTTCGTCGTCGAACTTGCCCGCTTCCTGCGCGGCGGCGGTGCGCTGCTGCGACTGCAGGGCGTAGGCGTCCTGTTCCTCGCGCGACACGCCATAGCGGTCGGCGACGATTTCGGCGGTTTCCAGCATGGACATGTACAGCTCGGGCTTGTGTTCCATGGTCCAGTCGTCGCGCAGCCAGTCGGTGCGCATCTTTTCGTTCTGCACAAGGCTGATCGATTCGACGCCGCCGCCGATGACGATATCCATGCCGTCATGCACCACCTGCTTGGCCGCGGTGGCGATCGCCATCATGCCGCTGGCGCATTGACGGTCCATCGACATGCCCGCGATGGTCACCGGCAGACCGGCGCGGATCACCGCCTGACGGCCGATATTGCCGCCGGTCGACCCCTGCTGGATCGCGGAACCGACGATGCAATCCTCGATTTCCGATCCGTCGAGACCGGCGCGGCTGACCGCGTTTGATACGGCATGCCCGATCAGGGTCTGGGCCGAGGTGTTGTTGAACGCACCGCGATAGGCCTTGCCGATCGGGGTGCGGGCGGTGGAAACGATAACTGCGTCACGCATTTTCAAATTCCTTTTGGTCAGGGTTCATTCGCCGGGCAGGGTGACGCCGCGCGCCGCCGCTGCATTCCGGACGTATTTATTGGTCTGGTCGAAAGCGTTGCCCATCACTTGCTGATTTTCCGGGGCACGGATTTCCGCCATCCGGGCCAGCACGGTTTCCGGGCTCAGGTCTGCGTCCTGCAGGGTGATGCCTTGGGTCTCATAGACCTTGGTTTCGGTGAAGCAACCGGCACCGGCGCCGAGGATCATCTTGGTCGGGGCTTCTTCGCTGACCAGCGCCAGCAGGCCGGGGGTGATGGTTTCGGGCTGCAGCAGCGCCAGCAGTTCGTCGGGGATCAGGCCCTCGGTCATCCGGGTCGCCGCGGTGGGGGCCAGCATGTTGGCGCGCACGTTGTATTTCGCGCCCTCGATGGACAGCACGTTCATCAACCCCAGCATCGCCGATTTCGCCGCGCCGTAGTTCGACTGGCCGAAATTGCCGTAAAGCCCCGAGGCCGAGGTGGTGAAAACGATGCGACCGTATTCGCGTTCGCACATGTGCCGCCACAGCGCATGGGCGGTGTAGACCGATCCCATGAGGTGTACGTCCATCACCATGCGGAAATCGCCCAGCGACATCTTGGCGAAGGTCTTGTCGCGCAGGATGCCCGCGTTGTTCACCAGGATGTCGACATGGCCGAATTCGGCGATCGCTTCGTCGACCATCGCCTGCACCTGCGTTGCATCGGCGACGTTGGCGCCGTTGGCGATCGCCTTGCCGCCACCGGCGCGGATTTCCTCGACCACCGCGCGGGCGGCGTCCGATCCCGACCCGCTGCCGTCGGTGGCCGCGCCCAGATCGTTGACCATGACCTTGGCGCCACGGGCGGCAAGGCCAAGCGCATGGCTGCGGCCCAGACCGGCCCCGGCGCCGGTGACGATGGCCACCCGGCCGTCAAAACTTACTTCGCTCATGCTTCTCCTCCCATGTAGCGGCGGCCAAGCCATTGGGCCACCAGCGCGGGTTTTTCCTGCCCTTCGATTTCGACCGTCACATCCATCGTGGTCTGGAATTCGCCCGGTTTCAGTTCCTCGAACTTGGACAGAACGAAACGGCCCCGGACCCTTGAGCCGACCTTGACCGGCGATATGAAACGAACCCGGTCGAATCCGTAATTGACACCCATCACGATGCCCTCGATCGAGGGCATCTGGTAAACCATGGCCGACAACAGCGACAGCGTCAGGAACCCGTGCGCGATGGTGGTGCCGAAGGGCGTCTGCGCCGCCGCTTCGGGATCGACATGGATATACTGATGGTCATGGGTGCAATCGGCAAACTGGTTGATCTGGTCCTGGGTGACGCTGAACCAGTCGGATACGCCCATTTCCTTGCCCAGCAGGGCCTCGAAATCTTCGCGTGACAGCTTTTTGCCTGAAGGAAGCGTCATCGGTTACAGATCCTCGTTGAACAGGGAACCGGGGGCGTTCGATTGCATCCCGCCTGACAGCGGTAGGATCGCGCCCGACACATAGGAACCGCCCTTGCCGCAAAGATACAGCAGCGCGCCAGCGATGTCTTCGGGGCGTCCGACGCGGCCCAAAGGCACTCCTTGCGCCGATTTCGCCTGACCTTCCTCGGTGCCGATGGCAAAGGCGGTCATCTTCGACACGAAGGGCCCCGGCGCGATGGCGTTCACGGTGATGCCCTCGGGCGCCAGATCGTTCGACAGAACGCGGGTCATGTGATGCACCGCGCCCTTCGACACGGCATAGGAATAGGTGCGGGTGCCCTTGGGAATGTCGCCCATCACCGATCCGACATTGACCACGCGGGCCGGATCGTCGGGGGTGCTGGCGGATTTCAGCAGCGGCAGCAATTGCTGGGTCAGGTGGAACATGCCGGTGACGTTGAGGCGCAAGAGCTTGTCCCAGGCTTCGTAGGGGTGTTCGCCCATCGCGGCGCCCCAGGTGCGGCCCGCGTTGTTCATCAGGATATGCAGCTTTTCGGTGCGCTTGTTCACCTCGGCTACCAGAGCGTCGACGCCTTCCTCGGTCGACACGTCGCTGCCGAATCCTTCGGCGCTGCCGGTGTAGTCCATGCCGTTCAGTTCGGCAGCGACCGCTTCGCAGGCATCAACCTTGCGGCTGGTGATCAGCACCCGCGCGCCGGCGGCGACAAGCCCTTCGGCTGCCATGCGGCCGATGCCGCTCGACCCGCCGGTGACCAGTGCCACCTTGCCAGTCAGATCGAAAAGATCAGTCGGTTTCATGTTCCCTCCCTCAGAATCCGCGTGCCGCGGCGACCTGCGCGGCGTGATAACCATAATCGCCAAGCCATTCGGCCCCGACACGGGCGCGCTTCATGAAGAAGCCCATGTCAAATTCGTCCGTCATGCCGATGCCGCCATGCATCTGCACCCCTTCCATCACCGCCAGTTTCGCGGTGGCGGTGGCGCGGGCCTTGGCGACGGACACGGCCAGTGTGGCCTGATCCGGCGCCTCGTCCAGCATCCGCCCGGCATTGATGACGGCCGAGGCGGTGACCTCGATCTCGCTCCACAGATGCGCGGCGCGGTGCTGCAGCGCCTGGAAGCTGCCGATGGTGCGACCGAACTGTTGGCGTTCCTTCAGGTAGCTCAGCGTCATCGCATAGGCGCCGCCGCTTAGCCCGGTGAGCTCGGCCGCCAGCGCCGCCTGTCCCGCCTGCAGTCCGTGACGCAGCGTCGCGAGCCCGTTGTCCAGCTCGCCGACGACATCCTCGCCGGTGGCTTCCAGCCCGTCGAAGGTGAACCGCGCATGATCGCGCGAATCGACCGTTCCAGTGGCATCGCGCTGCAGCCCGGCGCGGTCCGCGTCGATATCGAATAGGGTCAGCCCGTCCGCTTCGCCTGCCGCGCCTGCGGTGCGGGCCAGAACCAGAACACGGTCGGCCGAGGCGCCGTCGGCGACGAAGGTTTTCATCCCCGACAGCCGATAACCGTTGCCGGATTTTTCCGCCTTCAAAGCGGTTTTCAGCGGCGCGTGCTTGGCCCCTTCATCCACCGCGATGGCATAGATCGCCTCGCCCGAGGCGATCTTTTCCAATGCGCCGTTGCCCGAACCGCGCAGGGCGGTGGCGGCGATCACGGCGGTCGAAATGAACGGCGAGGCGGCCAGGACGGTGCCCATTTCCTCGGCCAGGATACCGGCCGCGCGGTGGCCCATATCGGCGCCGCCCTGATCTTCGGGCACCAATACGCCGGTCCATCCCATCTGTGCCATTTCCCGCCAGAGGCCCGGATCGAAGGCGCGGCCCTGATCGCGGTTGGCGCGCAGGGCGGAAACGGGCGAGGCTTCGCTCAGAAACCCCCGCGCGGAATCGCGCAGCAGGGTTTCGTCCTCGGTTTCAAGAAGACTTGTCATCTGTCAGGTTCCTATTTCGACGGCAGTTCGAGAACGCGCTTGGCGATGATGTCGAGCATCACCTCGGAGGTGCCGCCCTCGATCGAGTTGGCCTTGGTGCGCAGCCATTCCGCTGCCAGCGACCCGTGCGGACTGTCCCATTCGGTGCCTTCGCTGCCTGCCGCCGACATCAGCAATTCGTAGCGGCGCTTGTTGATCTCCGTGCCGTAGTATTTCAGCATCGCACTGGCATTGCCGACGCCGCACCCCGATTGTGCCTGGTCCTTGTAGCGGTCCAGCGTCATGCAGAAGGCCAGCGTGTCCACTTCCAGTTCCATCGCCTGCGACCGGATCACCGGATCGGCCAGCGTGTCGGCGTCGAGATTGCCGAGGAATTCGCCGGTGGACCGGCCGCCCAGCAAACCCTGCGCGCCACCGCTGATCATTTCGCGTTCATGGGTCAGCAGGTGTTTCGCCACGTCCCAGCCGCGATTGATTTCGCCCACATGGGAGGGGATGTTTTCGCCATAGGATTTCGGCACTTTTACATTGTCGAAGAAGGTTTCGCAGAACGGCGACTTGCCCGAAATCAGCCGGATCGGCTTGGTCGTGACGCCGGGCGACGTCATGTCGATCAGCATGAAGGAAATGCCCAGATGCTTGGGGGCGTCGCGGTCGGTGCGCACCAGCGCGAAGATCCAGTCGGCCTTGTCGGCATAGGAGGTCCAGATCTTCGAGCCGTTGACCAGCCAGTGATCGCCCATGTCCTCGGCGCGGGTCTGAACGCTAGCCAGGTCGCTGCCTGCGCCGGGTTCGGAATAACCCTGACACCAGCGGATTTTGCCGCTGGTGATCTGCGGCAGGAAATGCAGTTTCTGCTCTTCGGTGCCGAAGGCCAGAAGCGCCGGTCCCAGCATCCAAAGCCCGAAACTTTCCAGCGGGCTGGGCGCCTTCAGGCGCGCCATTTCCTCGCGGAAAATCTTTTCTTCGGCCCGGCTCAGCCCGGCCCCGCCATAGGCTGTTGGCCAGCGCGGCGCGGTCATTCCCTTGGCGACGGCGCTTTCCATCCAGAGCCGCTGTTCTTCGTGCTTGAAGGTCCAGTTGCGGCCGCCCCAAACGATCGAATCTTCGTCGATCGGGCGCTTGCGCAGCGACTCGGGACAATTATCGGTAATCCATTTTGCGATAGCTTCGCGGAAGCTGGACAGCTCCGTTGACACGTCGGTCATTCAACACCTCCCTTGTCGAATGTTTCGCATTGCAGAATAGAGTTTCACAAAATGATTGACAAGAAGCGAGTCCCCGCTTTTGATCGGGGGCGGAAATGACGTTGCGGCGTCATCCACAGACGGGAGGAAACATCTATGAAACGCATTACATCGGTTGCCCTGGCAGCTGCTATGAGCATGGTAGCCGTGTCCGGCGCCTCTGCGGAGACGCTGAAAATCGCCTTTATCGACCCGCTTTCGGGTCCGTTCGGGCCGTCGGGGCAGGCGGGGCTGAACGAATGGATCTATGCCGCCGAACAGATGAACGCCAACGGTGGCATCAACGGCAACGAAGTCGAAGTCATCGGTTACGACAACAAGATCAATCCCAAGGAATCTCTGGTTCAGCTGCAGAAGGCGTTGGACAGCGGTGTTCGCTACATCGCGCAGGGCAACGGGTCCTCGGTCGCCTCGGCGCTGATCGACGCGATCAACAAGCACAACAAGCGCAACCCCGGCGAGGAAGTCCTGTTCCTGAACTACGCCGCGGTTGACCCGTCCTTCACTAACGATCGCTGCAGTTTCTGGCATTTCCGTTTCGACGCGGATGCCGACATGAAGATGGAGGCCGTCACCAACTGGGTGAAAGATCAGCCGGACATCAAGAGCGTCTACATCATCGGCCAGGATTATTCCTTCGGTAAGGCCGTTGCCGCCGCCGCCGTCAAGAACCTGACCGAAAAGCGCCCCGACATCGAAATCGTCGGCAACGAACTGCACCCGCTGGGCAAGGTGAAGGACTTTACCCCCTACGTGCAGAAAATCATCAGCTCGGGCGCCGACGCGGTGATCACCGGCAACTGGGGCGCCGACATGGTGCTGCTGATCAAGGCGGCGACCGATTCTGGCTTTGATGGCCCGATCCTGACCTATTACGGCGGGTCGAAAGGCGCCGCCACGGCGATGGGCGAAGCAGCGGTCGGCCAGGTCAAGGCGATCGTCGAGAACAACACCAACCTGCCGATGTCGGACGCCCAGGCGGCCTATGTCGACGGCTACGAGGCCAAGTACACCGAAGACAACTACTACTACCACCGCATCCACAACGCGATGAACATGCTGTCGATGGCGGCCGAGAAGGCCGGCAGCATCGACCCGATGGGTGTCGCGTTCGCGCTGGAGGGCATGGAATACGACAGCCCCAACGGCGTTGTCACCATGCGTGCGGACAACCACCAGATCCTGCAGCCGATGTTCATGTCGACCTTCTCGGACGACGTGGAGCGCGGTGTCGAGAAGCTGCCCTTGGGGTGGAAGTCGGGCGACGCGGACCGCATCGAAGCGGAAGACACCCGCACCGAAACCACCTGTAAGATGAAGCGCCCGAAGACATAAGGCCGCCTGAATCTTATTCCAAGAACGGTGCCGCGTGACATCACGCGGCACCTTACTGCTAAGAGGTTTTCATGGAAACGATCGTATTTTCACTCCTCAACGGGGTGATTTACGGGCTCCTTCTGTTCATGCTGTCGAGCGGTCTGACACTAATCTTCAGCATGATGGGCGTTCTGAACTTCGCCCATGCCAGCTTTTACATGCTGGGAGCCTATTTCGCCTACACCATCTCCGAAGCCAGCAGCTTCTGGCTGGCCCTGGTCTTTGCCCCGATCCTGGTCGGGCTGGTCGGCGCTTTGGTGGAAAAATACGGATTGCGGACCGTTCACGTGAACGGACACGTGGCCGAATTGCTGTTCACTTTCGGACTCGCCTATCTGATCGACGAGGTGGTCAAGATCGTTTGGGGCCGCAACGCAGTTGATTACCGGGTTCCCGAATTGCTGGACTTCCCGCTGTTCGAATTGTTCGGAGCGCAATACCCGGCCTACCGGATTTTCACCCTGTTCGTGGCGCTGGCCATGCTGGCGGCGCTTTGGTTCATCCTCAACCGTACCCGCGCCGGCCTGATCATCCAGGCCGCGCTGAGCCACCCCCACATGGTGGGCCATCTGGGCCATAACGTGCCGCGCATCTTCATGACGGTGTTCGGTGTCGGCTGCGCGCTGGCCGGGCTGGCGGGCGTGATCGGCGGCAACTACCTCGTGACCGATCCGGCCATGGCGGTGCAGATGGGGCCGATCGTCTTCGTGGTCGTCGTCGTCGGTGGCCTGGGCAGCCTGATGGGGGCGTTCCTTGCCGCCATGCTGCTGGGCCTGTTGCAGACCTTCGCGGTCGCCATCGATGCCCGGTTTGCCGATATCTTCGGCTGGCTCGGGCTGAGCGAGGCCACCGAACTTGGGAGCATCACCATCGCTTCGCTGGCGCCGATGATCCCCTTCCTGATGCTGGTGCTGATCCTGATGGTCCGCCCGCGTGGTTTGCTGGGAGACCGTGAACTATGACCAATGTTGCAGTCAATTCCGTGAACGTCCTGGGGCCGAGCGGCAGCCAGAAGTTCATGCGGCGGATCGTTCCGCTGATCGCCCTTGCCGTCGTTCTTGCCGTGATCCCGTTCTTCGGGCCGTCGCGCACGGTCTATTCTCTGATGAGCGCGATGGGCGTGAATATCGTTTTTGCCATGTCCTACAACATGCTGCTGGGCCGGGCCGGGCTGCTGTCCTTCGGGCACGCGGTCTATTTCGGGCTGGGCGGTTACGCCGCCGTGCACGCGATGGGCGCGATCGAGGCCGCAAGCTATGGCGAGGGCGGCTTCTGGGCGTCTTATCCGGTCTTCTTCCTGCCGGTCATCGGCTTTGCCGGCGGTGCGCTGGCAGGCGCGATCATCGGCTGGCCGTCCTGCCGGCGCGCGGGCACGCCGTTTGCGATGATTTCGCTCGGCGTGGCGGAACTGATCGCGGCGGCCGGATTCATGTTCGGATCGATTTTCGGCGGCGAAGAAGGCATTTCCGGCGACCGGATGAACGGGCCGGAACTGTTCGGCCTGTCGCTGGGGCCGATCGACGAGGTCTACTGGTTCATCGCCTTCTGGACGTTCATCGGGGTCCTGGGCACTTATGCGTTCACCCGCACGCCCCTGGGCAAGATGTCCGAAGCGACCCGCGACAATCCCGAACGGGTGGAATTCGTCGGCTATGATCCGCAGAAGGTGCGCTATCTGGTGTTCATCTTCTCGGGCGGGTTCGCCGGTCTGGCCGGCGGCATGGCTGCGGTGAACTATGAAATCTTCACTCCCGAAGCGCTGTCTCTGGTACCGTCCGGCATGGTTCTTCTGATGGCCTATATCGGCGGTATTCGCTACTTCGCGGGCCCCATCATGGGCGCGGTTCTGCTGACCTACATGCAGTCGATGATGTCGGATTATTCCGAAGCTTGGCTGCTGTACCTTGGGCTGCTGTTCATCGCGATCGTGATGTTTGCGCCCGGAGGTCTGGCCGGGATCGTCGTCGGGCTGTTCAACGGGCTGCGCGGCGAAGGAGCGGGCGAGAATTTCCGCAGATGGAGTGTTCAGATCGCGGGGATCGTTCTGATCATGATCGGTCTCATCACCCTGGTCGAGGTTTCGGTGCACTGGTCGAACAATTACGGCGAGGTGTTCGAACCCTTCGGGATGCACCTGCCGCATGACGGCGTGCTGACCTGGGCCGTGATCTTCATCCCGTTCGTTGCCGGTGTCGGCATCCTGCGCATGGCGCACAAAAACAAGGAGGGCCAGGCATGAGCATTCCGGCGCTTTCCATCAACAACCTGCATAAAAGCTTCGGCCCGGCGCATATCATCCGGGGCGTGACGCTGGACATCGAGCCCGGCGAACGCCACGCGATCATCGGGCCGAACGGTGCAGGCAAGTCGACCCTGTTCAACCTGATCTCGGGCGGCTACCACCCGAGCAAGGGCAGCATCAAGTTGCGCGGCGAGGAAATCGGCGGGATGAAACCGTTCCGGATCAACCGCATGGGATTGTCGCGCAGTTTTCAGGTGTCGAACATCTTCTCCAACATGACGGTTCGGGAAAACGTGCGCTGCGGCGTGCTGTATTCGATGGGCTACGGCTACGGGTTCTGGCGCAATGTCGGCAACCTGCATGACGTGCAGCGAAAGACCGCGGAAATCCTTGAAAGCGTTGATCTTCTCGACAAGGCAAACCTGCCCGCGGCGCTGCTTCCCTATGCCGATCAGCGGACCTTGGAGATCGCGATCACCATCGCGGGGGGGGCGGATGTGATCATGCTGGACGAACCCACTGCCGGCATGTCGCATTCGGAAACCGAACGCGCGGTGGCGCTGATCAAGCAGGCCACCGAGGGCAAGACGCTGTTGATCGTGGAACACGACATGGGCGTTGTCTTCAACCTGGCCGACCGGATCAGCGTGCTGGTCTATGGCGAGATCATCGCCACCGGCAAGCCGACGGAAATCCGCGGCAACGAAAAGGTGCGCGAGGCCTATCTCGGTGACGAGGCGGACGCGATCGAAGGAGATGCGGCATGACCCAGGCGATGCTGTCCGTGAAGGACCTGAACGCGTTTTACGGCAAATCCCACGTGCTGCGCGGCGTGAACATGGAAATCATGCCGGGCGAGGTGATCGCGCTTCTGGGTCGCAACGGGGTGGGCCGGTCCACCACCGCCAAGGCGATCATGGGCGAAGTGCCGCCCAAGGGCGAGATCCTGTTCAAGGGCCAGCCCATATCGGGCCTAGAAAGCCACCAGATCGCGCGGCTGGGGCTGGGATACGTCCCCGAAAGCCGCGATATTTTCCCCACGATGACGGTTCGGCAGAACCTGATCCTTGGCATCAAGGACATGCGCCATCCGGGAAAATACACGGTGGATGAGATGCTTGACATGTTCCCCAACCTGCGGGAGCGGGCCGACAACCTGGCCGGTGTGCTGTCGGGCGGGGAAAAGCAGATGCTCACCATGTGCCGGACCCTGATGGGCGATCCCGAACTGATCATCATCGACGAACCGACCGAGGGCCTGGCCCCGAAGATCGTGCATCAGATCGGCGACATGATCGCCGAGATCGCCAAAACCGGGGTGGCGATCCTGCTGGTCGAGCAGAAGCTGTCGATCGCGCTGCGGATCGCCGACCGGGTCTATGTCATGGGGCATGGCGAAATCGTCTATTCCGGCACCCCGGAGGAGTTCAAAACCCGCGACGATATCCGTTCCGAATGGCTGGAAGTCTGAGGCGGAAACGCGTTCCGGGCGTCATAAAACCGGCGCCGGGATTTCCACTATACATTTTATGCGAGACTTATCGTATAGATCGTGGGGTGTAAGCGATTCTGCGGAGCGGGGATTGGGAGGAGACCCGTTTCGCATCTCCCCGGCACTTTGGGGAACGCGCCCGGCTGGTTGAGGGGCCAGCCGGGCGTTTTTACGTTTTGTGACCGGGGCGCGCTTAACCAAACCGCGGTACAGAAGTTTGTCGGCATTTGCCGGATTTGTAGGCCGAAACGGTACAGATGCCCGGGGGTGCCACTCAGCGCGCAAGGGGATGGCTGTCGGTCTGGGCTGATAGCGGGTACAGTACGGACCAGTCGTAGATCTGCGACAGGATCGCTGCGAGGGCGCTGCCCTTTTCGGACAAGGAATAGGCGATGCGGTTTCGCGCATCGTTGCGTTCAGTCCGGGTGATAAGCCCGAACGCCTGAAGGTCGCGCAACTGTTCGGCCAACACCTTGCGGCTGATCCCGTCCAGCGCGCGGGTCAGTTCCAGAAAATACAGGTCGCTCATTGCAAGGCAATGCAGGATACGCGGTTTATGTTTTCCCCCGAGTGCATGCAGCGTGTCCGCCACCGGGCAGTTGCCGCTGTCAGGGCGTACCCATTGGATGATGGGGGGTGTCATGTCTTTCATGGCAAATCTCCGATCGGAGTTGTGGGGCGGCGTCGCCGGGTGCGCAACGGTGCGCCGGTCGCGGTTACAAAAAAGTGCCTAATTGTGGGCCCTTCAGGGTCGTGCCAACTAAACGGCAGAGATGACGACAAAAGGAAAATCATCCGATGACCGACCCGAAAATCGTTCCCGTCGAGATGCTGCCCTTCGGTATGCTGAATGCGTTTCTGGTGGTGGAAAACGGCCGCGCCATGCTGGTCGATACTGGGCTGCCGAGGTCCGCTTCGAAGGTGAAGGCCGCGTTGGAAAGGCATGGCCTGACCCTGTCCGATCTGAGGCTTATCGTCGTGACCCATGCCCATATTGATCACGCCGGTTCCGCGGAGCAATTGCGCGCCCTGTCCGGAGCGCCGATCTTGGCGCATCAGGACGAGGTCGACTATTGTGCCGGGGAGCCGCCGCTGCTGCGGCCGTCGGGCCTGTTCGGGCGGCTGTTTCAGAAATCCGGCGTGATCGAAAGGCGGTTCGAGTATTTCACCCCCGATCATGTGATGACGGAAGCGGAAACCGGGCTTCAGGATTTCGGGTTCGACGCGCAGGTGCTGCACACGCCGGGGCACACGCCGGGATCGCTGTCGGTGTTGTTGCCGGACGGAAATATCCTGGCCGGCGATCTTGCGGCGTCGGGCATTCTTCTGGGCGGGATCGCCCTGAAGAACCGCCCCAAGAGCCCGCCTTTCGAGGAAGCGCCGAAGCAGACCGCGCGGTCGCTGGAGCGGTTGCTGGCACGGGGTGGCAAAAGGTTTTACCTGGGGCATGGCGGACCGTTGTCGGCGCAGCGTATCCGGGCGCATGCGGCGAAGCTGAAGTGGTTGTAGGTCAGGCCCGGCCGGAGCGTGCGGAAGCGGTGAAGCGCCTTGCCCGAGATGGGCATCGACCGGCGGCGGGTCGGGGTTCGGGTGGGCGGGGGCTGCGACGCCCCGGCCCGTCAGCCGGCAGTGTGCATCGGCTGGATAAAGCAGCTGGTCGTGGCCAGCGCCAGCACCCGGCCTTTCCGATCCTCGATCCGGCCCTCGGCATGGGCGATGCGGCGGCCGCGCGATTGCAGCTTGCCCAGGGCGCGCACCTGTCCGGTCTGCGGCGTGATCGGGCGGAGGAATTTCACGCTGGTATCCAGCGAGGCATAGGTTTCGCCCCGCGCCATGACGGTATGGACCGCGGAGCCGAGAGCCGAATCGAGCAGGGTCATCGCCCAGCCGCCATGCACCTGGCCCATCGGGTTGAGGATACGGGCCGAAGGTTCGCCGCGAAACTCGGCTTCGCCTTCGGCCACGGCATGTAACCAGAAATCCAGTGCCGGCGCCATCGACGGGGCGGGAAAGTCACCCCGAAGCAGGGCTTGCAGTTGTTCCAGGCCGGTCATCTTGGCGGCCTGTTCGATGGGCGCGATCCCGATCGGGAGGTCGGGTCTTGGCACGGTGTCGAACATGACGTAATCTCCAGTTCAATGCATATGCATGTATAATCCATGCATATGCATGCAGTCAACGGGAGTGCAGATGACGTTACGTGACGAGACAGGGGAAATGTCGCCCGAACTGGCCGAGGTATTGGCCGGGAACTGTTATTGCCTGGCGATGCGCAGGGCGTCGCGCCGGTTGATCCGGCTTTATGACGCGGCGCTGGAAGGGCACGGGTTGACGGTGACCCAGTTTTCCACGCTGGTCTGGATCAAGGCGCTGCGACGACCGACGGTGCAGAAGATCGCGGATTACATGGATATCGACCAGTCGGCGCTGTCGCGCGGGTTGGTGCCGCTGGACCGGATGGGCGTCATCAAGTCGATGCCGGACGAACAGGACAAGCGCAAGCGGGTACTGTTCCTGACGTCGGAGGGTGAAGCCAAGCTGGAGGCCGCTTCGAAATCCTGGAAGGCGGCGCAGCTGCAGGTGGTCAGGGAAAACCCCGACATCGACATGAAGCAACTGCTTGCCGGGTTGCAGGACATAGCCGGGGGATATGCAAAGGGCGCCTGACGGCGCCCTTTGCGGTTCTCCGATGTCTGGCGCTCAGCGCAGATCGGGCAGTTTGTAATCCGCGAACTGCTGGCGCAGGGTCAGTTTCGAGGTCTTGCCGGTCGCCGTCAGCGGCAGTTCGTCGACCCAGATCAGGTCGTCGGGCAGCTGCCACTTGGCGAAATGTTCCGACATGTGGTCGTGCATGTCTTCGAGCGCCGGCCGGTCGTCGCCCGCCGGCACCGCGATCAGCACCGGGCGTTCGTCCCATTTCGGGTGCGGCATCGCGATGGCGGCGCAATTGGCGATGGCCGGGTGCGACATGGCGGCGTTTTCCAGGTCGATCGAGGAAATCCATTCGCCGCCCGACTTGATCAGGTCCTTCGACCGGTCCTGGATCGACAGGAACCCGTTTGAATCGATGCTGGCGATGTCGCCGGTGCCGAACCAGCCTTCGGCGTCGATCGCCTTTTCCGACGCTTCGGCATTGTTGAAATAGCCCGACACGATGGTGTTGCCGCGCACGTACAATTCACCGATCGCCTTGCCGTCATGCGGCTGGCGGTTGCCGTGATCGTCCACGATCTTGAGTTCCACGCCGAAGACGCGGCGGCCCTGCTGGGCCTTCTTGTCGATCATCTGGTCGAAGGGCAGCTGCTTGACCCAGTTGGGCATGTTGCCATGGGTGCCGATCGGCGACATTTCGGTCATGCCCCAGGCATGGCCGACGCTGACATCCATCTTTTCGAACGCCTCGATCATCGAACGCGGCGCGGCGGACCCGCCGACCACCACGTCGGCGAAGCCTTCGGGTTTGCGGCCCTGCGCCTTGATTTCCGCCAGCAGCCCCATCCAGACGGTGGGTACGCCCCAGGCGGAATGGACCTTTTCGCCATCCATCAGCTTGTACAGGCTGGGCCCGTCCAGCGCGCCGCCCGGCATGATCATGTTCAGCCCCAGCAGCGGCGCGGTATAGGGCAGGCCCCAGGCGTTGACGTGAAACAGCGGCACCACCGGCAGCACGCCAGCGCCTTCGGGCAGGGTGGACCCCAGCACCGAGGTCACCAGAAGCGCGTGCAGCACGGTGGAACGGTGCGAATAGAGCGCGCCCTTGGGGTTGCCCGTGGTGCCCGAGGTATAGCACAGGCCCGAGGCGGTGTTTTCATCCAGCATCGGCCAGTCGAAGCTTTCCGGCTGCCCGGTCAGCAGTTCTTCGTAACACAGCGCGTCGAGGCTGTTTTCCGGCATGTGATCGCGGTCGGTCATCACCACGTAGATCAGATCCTTGGGCAGGTGATCCTTCACCGCTTCGAGGATCGGCACGAAGGTGGTGTCGACGAAGAGCAGCTTATCCTCGGCATGGTTGACGATGTAGATCAGCTGTTCCGCCGACAGGCGCGGGTTGATCGTGTGGCAGACCGCGCCGATGCCCGAGATCGCGTAGTAGAGTTCGAAATGGCGGTAGCCGTTCCAGGCCAGCGTCGCCACCCGGTCGCCAAGGCGGATGCCGTGACCCTGCAGCGCATGGGCCAGCTGCGACACCCGGGCCAGCGTTTCGGGATAGGTCTGGCGATGCAGGTCGCCCTCGGTCCGCACGGATACAATTTCCGCTGTCGGATGCGCCTCGGCGGCATAGGTCAGAATATCGCTGATCATCAGCGGACGATGCATCATCATGCCAAGCATGATCTCCTCCCGAATTGTAAAAATCTCCCTGAGCGGAGACTAGCGTGGGCCTTGGATTTACAAAAGCAGATTCGTCTGGGCGGTCTGGAATTCCGATTTGCGCTCAAGGGATTGTGAGAAAACGGAAAATCATTCCGCAAATGTCCCGAGCGTCAAAAGAGGCGCGAAAAGTGCCGCACCGTCACTTTGGCGCGGCCGGGTGCAACGATTGCCCGGAACGGGCCGCGCCCCTACACTCGGGGGTGAAAATACGGCCTCGGGGAGGGGCCATAGGGAACGGTGGAGGAACCCGGAATGAAAGCCATTATCTGCAACGAATTCGCCCCCTTGGAGCAATTGGAATACGCCGATATGCCGGACCCGGCGGCCAAGGGAAGCGACGTGGTGATCAAGGTCGAGGCCGCGGGTGTGAATTACCCCGACGGGTTGCTGGTTCAGGGGCTTTACCAGATGAAGCCCGAACGTCCCTTCGTGCCGGGGATGGAGGCCGCCGGGGTGGTGGAAAGCGTCGGGCCGGATGTGAAGACCCTGAAGGTGGGCGACCGGGTGGCGACGATTTGCCAGCTCGGCGGTTATGCCGAAAAGGTGGTGGCCGAAGAAGGCCGGGTGTTCCCGATCGGCGACATGGATGGCGGCGATGCCTGCGCCTTGATGGTGGCCTATGGCACTTCGCATCACGCGCTGAAGCAGCGGGCGGATTTGAAGGCGGGCGAAACGCTGGTGGTTCTGGGCGGCGCGGGCGCGACCGGCGTGGCGGCGATCCAGATCGGCAAGATCATGGGGGCGAAGGTGATCGCGGTCTGTTCCAGCGACGAGAAGCGCGCCATCGCGCTGCAGGCCGGGGCGGACGAAGCGATCGGGTACGAGAACCTGAAGGACCAGCTGAAGGACATGACCGGCGGCAAGGGCGTCGACGTGGTCTACGACGTGGTCGGCGGCGAGGCGTTCGACGCCTGTTCGCGGTCGATGGCGCGCAATGGCCGGTTGCTGATCATCGGCTTCGCCAGCGGCACCATTCCGAAATTCCCGGTCAACCTGGCGCTGGTCAAGGAATATGCCGTGGTCGGCGTGTTCTGGGGCAACTTCACACGGGCCGAGCCCGAGATCTATGCCGACAACATGAAGGAGCTGATCGGCTGGTATCAGGACGGCAAGGTCAAGCCGGTGGTCGAGGGGCGCTATCCGCTGGCGGATGCGGCGGATGTGCTGAAACGGGTGCTGGGGCGCGGGGCGACGGGGAAACTGGTGCTGGAGCCGTGAGCGGGGGCAAGTTCCCCGGGATTTGTGAGAAGATGGCCGGGCTGAAGCCCGGCCTACATCTTTCTGTGTTCACTCGTGTAAGAAATTCCCTAGAACTCTATTATCAGAAGTGACGTGATAAATTGTTCGCTATCGTTCGGTAATCGAACATATCGTAGGGTCAGGACTCATAGCCAATAGATGACGGTTGCAGCGAGCGCGATTGCGGAGAGGAAGACCTTCGGGCACCTGT
>NZ_JADMKU010000001.1 GCF_018219815.1 Thalassovita aquimarina | reverse complement strand
TTGCTCCACCTGCGCCAATCGGCGTATCAATCCAAAGGGCTCCGGTTCCGACTGGTTGAAAGTTCAGTGGCAGGTCACCCGGCCTGCGCCCGAATTTTGTGCTGCGCAAAAAAAAAGGCCGAGCACGAAGCTCGGCCAAGTCCAACAGGGAGGTATGAAGATGATGCTAAAAGCTTCAGCATCACCGTCGAAAGCTCAAATAGGCATCAGAGGTGAATCGATCAAGCACCTTATTGCCGCAGGTGCAGCATGGCTGTTATGCAGACAGCGCATAGCTTTCTTAACGTGTTAGATAAGCGCCTGATTTTTCATCTGTTTGCGATAGGAAATGATTTCGTCCTGCACGAAATCGCGGAAGGCAGAAATTCGCTTGGAGTGCCGCAGCTCTTCGGGATAGGCGAGAAAAACCGGGACTTCGACCGACTGAACATCCGGTAGGACACGCACCAGATTGGGGAAATCATGCAGCAGGTAATTCGGCAGCACGCCAATTCCGAGGTCGTTGATCACCGCCTGCAGAACGCCGAAGTAGTTGTTCACGGTCAGCATTGATTTGACGTCATAGGTCATCAGGTGCTGCACCAGGTTGGCGCCCGCGCCGACCTGCGCCGAATTCGGGTTCTGACTGATCAACCGGTGGCCGGCGATATCCTCGATCTTTTCCGGCGTGCCGAAGCGTTCCAGATAGGCTGGCGATGCATACAGAAGCATCCGAACCGACATCAGTCGCTTGCGGATCAGGTCGGCCTGGCTGGGCTCCTTCATGCGGATCGCCAGGTCGGCTTCGCGCATCGGCAGGTCCAACACGCGTTCTTCCAGCATCAGGTCGATATTCAGGTCTGGGTATTTTTCGTAGAGCTTGGGCAGGCGCGGCGCCAGCCACAGCGATCCGAACCCGATCGTCGTGGTCACCCGCAGTTGACCGAACACTTCTTCCTCGCTGTCGCGGATGCGCGCTTCGGCGGCTTCCAGACGCTTGGCCATCGCGCGGGTCGCATCGAACAGCAATTCGCCCTGTTCGGTGAGAATCAGCCCCCGCGCATGGCGGTGGAAAAGCGTGGTGTTGAGGCTTTCCTCCAGTGCGCGCACCTGTCGGCTGACCGCCGATTGCGACAAATGCAGCACATCGCCGGCATGCGTCAGGCTGCCGGCATCGGCCACCGCGTGAAAGATTCTTAGTTTATCCCAGTCCATTCCGACAACTTTCAGATTTGTCCGGCCCACTTACACGAAACAGTTTGGACTTTAAGGGGTTTCAATGACTATCTGTACAGAAAAGTAAAAATTTTTCCTTGGTAGGTCAAAGTTTGTGACCTATTATTGCTCTATATTCGAGCAATGTATGCCGTGTGGGGAGGACGCATAATGACACGCCAGAAGGTTTCGCTAACGGATCGCTTCGATCTGGAAAAATCACCCGTTCTATTGAACGGAACGCAGGCACTGGTACGGCTGATGCTGACCCAGAAGGCACGCGACAAGGCGGCGGGGTTGAACACTGCTGGTTATGTGACCGGGTATCGCGGGTCGCCGCTCGGGGCGGTCGATCTACAGATGAACCGCGCCGCCAAGCAGCTGGCCGAGGCCGACGTGTTGTTCAAGGAGGGGTTGAACGAAGACCTTGCTGCCACCGCGCTCTGGGGCAGTCAGCAGGCCGAACTGCGTGGCGAGGGCAAGTTCGACGGCGTGTTCGGGCTGTGGTACGGCAAGGGGCCGGGGGTAGACCGCACCGGCGACGTGATGCGCCACGCCAACATGGCGGGCACGTCGAAGAACGGCGGTGTCCTGATGGCGATGGGCGATGACCACACCGGCGAATCCTCCACCGTGCTGCACCAATCGGAATGGGCGATGGTCGATGCCTACATGCCGGTTGTCAGCCCAGCGGGTGTGCAGGAAATCCTCGATTACGGTATCTACGGCATCGCGCTGAGCCGGTTTTCCGGTCTCTGGGTGGGCCTCAAGACGATGAAGGACACGATCGAGGCCACCGCCGTCGTCGATGGTCGCATCGACCGGATGCAGCTTGTGACGCCGGAATTCGACATGCCGCCGGGCGGGCTGAACATCCGGCTGATCGACAATCCGACCGAACAGGAAGCGCGGATGATCGATTACAAGCGCTTCGCCGCCGAGGCGTTTTCCCATGCCAACAAGATGGACAAGCGGATGTGGGGCAAGCCGGGCGCCAAGATCGGTTTCGTCGCGGCCGGCAAGAACTGGCTCGACCTGGTCCACGCGCTGGAACTGCTGAACATCGACGAGGGCGAGGCGGAACGCCTTGGCATTACCACCTACAAGGTCGGACAGACCTTCCCGCTCGACATGCGAGGGTTCAGCGACTGGGCCGAGGGGCTGGACCTGATCGTGGTGGTCGAGGAAAAGCGCAAGCTGATCGAGGTGCAGGTCAAGGAAGCGATCTTCGACGACCGCCGCGGGCGGCGAGTCTATGGCTGGCACATGGGCGGCGGCGCCGGATCGATGCATGGCGAGGAACTGTTCCAGACCAAGGGCGCGCTTGACCCGATCATGATCGCCGAACGCCTGGGCAAGATCCTGATCGACGAAGGCCGTGGCACCGACGGCATCAAGGCCGGGCTGGCCGCGCTGGAGGAAGTGCGCCGCAACGACAATGCCGAGGAAATCGCATCCCGCCTGCCGTATTTCTGTTCCGGCTGTCCGCATAACAGTTCGACCAAGATCCCCGAGGGCAGCCGCGCCTATGCCGGGATCGGTTGCCATTACATGGTGCAGTGGATGGACCGCGACACGCTTGGCTTCACCCATATGGGCGGCGAGGGTGCGAACTGGATTGGCGAGGCGCCGTTTTCCAACCGCGACCACGTGTTCCAGAACCTGGGCGACGGCACCTATAACCATTCCGGGGTGCAGGCGATCCGCGCCGCATTGGCCGCCGGCACCAACATCACCTACAAGATCCTGTTCAATGACGCCGTGGCGATGACCGGCGGCCAGAAGAACGAAGGCGACCTGACCGCCTACCGGATCGTGGACGAACTGAAGGCGATGGGGGTGCAGAACATCGCCGTCGTCTATGACGAAAAGGAAGAGGTCGATCTGAACGCCTTCCCGGCGGGTGTCGAAAAGCACGAACGCGCGGATCTGATGTCGGTTCAGGAAAAGTTAAGCAAGATCAGAGGTGTGTCGGCCATTGTTTATATTCAGACATGTGCCGCCGAAAAACGGCGTCGGCGCAAGCGCGGGCTGTTCCCCGATCCCGATCGCCGGGTGTTCATCAACACCGATGTCTGCGAAGGCTGCGGCGATTGCGGGGTGCAGTCGAACTGCGTGTCGATCGTGCCGGTGGAAACCGAACTGGGCCGCAAGCGCGCTATCGACCAATCCAGCTGCAACAAGGATTTCAGCTGCCTGAACGGGTTCTGCCCCAGCTTCGTCACCGTCGAAGGGGCGCAGCCGAAAAAGGCCGAAACCGCACAACTGGACCTGCCGCATCTGCCGCAGCCGGAAATCCCGGCGATCGACGGTACCTTCAACGTGGTGATCACGGGCGTCGGCGGTACCGGGGTTGTAACCATCGGCGCGGTTCTGGCACAGGCTGCGCAGATCGATGGCAAGGGCGCGGGCATGATGGAAATGGCAGGGCTGGCGCAAAAGGGCGGCGCCGTTCACATCCATTGCCGGATCGCCGAGAAACCCGATGATATCAGCGCGGTACGCGTCGCCACGGGCGAGGCCGATGCGCTGATCGGCGGCGACCTGGTGGTGTCGGCAGGGGCCAAGACCCTCGGCCTGACCCGGACCGGCAAGACCGGCGCGGTGGTCAACAGTCACGAAATCATCACCGGCGATTTCACCCGCAACACCGAATTACAGCTGCCCTCCGACCGGCTGGAACTGCAACTACAGGCGCGGCTGCAGGACAAGGTGATCCTGTTCGACGCCTCGGAACTCGCCCGCGTCACGCTGGGGGATTCGATCTTCTCCAACATGATGATCTTCGGCGCGGCCTGGCAGCGTGGCCTGGTGCCGCTGAGCCACGAAGCGCTGATCGACGCGATCACGCTGAACGGCGCGGCTGTGGAGCGCAACCTGCGCGCCTTCGAAATCGGCCGCTGGGCGGCGCTGCACCCGGAAGAGGCGGCATCGCTGCTGAGCCCGAAGGTGGTCGAAAAGCCGCTGTCGCTGCAGGAAAAAATCGATTTCCGCGCCGACAAGCTGATCGAATATCAGGGCAAGCGCCTGGCCAAGAAATACCGCAAGCTGGTCGATCGTTTCGACGATCCGCGGATGAAGGAAGCGGTGGCGAAGGGCTATCACAAGCTGCTGGCCTACAAGGACGAATACGAAGTCGCGCGGCTGCTGCTGGACACCCAGTCAAAGGCCGAGGCGGAATTCGACGGTGATTTCAAAATGAAATTCCACATGTCGCCGCCGATCCTGTCCAAGATGGGCGCGAACGGCCGGCCGGAAAAACGCGAATTCGGTCCGGGTATGATGCGCTGGTTCCGTGTTCTGGCCCGGATGAAGGGCTTGCGCGGCACCCCGTTCGATCCGTTCGGGCGCACCGCGGAACGGCGAATGGAACGCGCGCTGATCAAGCAATACGAGGCCGACATGGCGGAGCTGGCGAAAAAACTGTCGCCCGAAATCATGGACGCAGCTGTCGCGCTGGCCGAATTGCCGCTGCAAATCCGCGGCTTCGGTCCGGTCAAGGCCGAGAACGAAGCGAAGGCGGCGAAACAGCGCGAGGCGCTGTTGGACCAGATCGCAAATCCCGGCGCGGCGATGGCCACGGCGGCGGAATGATCGAAACGGTTCCGGGCGGTTTGATGCCGCCCGGGGCCGATCGGCCCGTTTTCCCCTGTTCAGAACGCGCCTGATTTTCTAATCAGTCGGTGATTCTCTTTTCTGGCCGGGCAGGCATGTCTTCGAAACACCAAATCGCGCGCGACATCAGTTATGCTCATTCGGCGCAAAGCCGTTCCGGGCGGACGATGATCCGGGTGATGGAAAACGTCACCGGTCGCCTGGGTTTGATCAAACGGGCACGGGGCTACGACCTCGACGTCGCCAATGGCGATGATTTCTGGCAGGTAATGGTGGAGCGCTACGGGCTGACGCTGGATGTCGTCGGCGGGGCGTTGTCGAACATTCCGGCGACCGGTCCCCTGATCCTGATCGCCAATCATCCTTACGGTATCCTCGATGGTCTGATGATGGGCCATATCCTGGCGCGTACGCGCGGCGATTTCCGCATTCTGGCGCATCAGGTGTTCCGCAAGGCCGCGGACCTGAACCGGGTCATTTTGCCGGTGTCCTTTGACGAAACCAAAGAGGCGCTGCAGTTGAATTTGCGGACCCGTAAGGAATGCCTGAGCTACCTGGGGCAGGGCGGCGCGGTAGGGGTGTTCCCGGGCGGCACCGTATCGACCGGGGCCACGCCCTTTGCCCGCCCGATGGATCCCGGTTGGCGCAATTTCACCGCGCGGATGGTGGCGAAATCCGATGCCGTCGTGGTGCCTGTCTTCTTCGACGGTCATACCAGCCGGTTGTTCCAGATCGCCAGCCATATGCACAACACCCTGCGCATGGGGCTTTTGATCAAAGAATTCGCCCGGCGGGTCGACACGCCGGTGCGCATTGTCGTCGGTAAACCGATTGAACGGGCCGAGATCGAAGCGCGGCAACGGGATGCGAAAGCATTGATGGATTTCCTCCGCAAAGCGACGTATGAGCTTTGCCCAACACCGCTCAAGTCCCTTTCATACGGGTATGAGTTCGAAGAGAAACACCGCGCATAAGCGCATTGCAGGTGGCAGGAAAAATGGCAGTAGGCATTTTCGACAGTGGTCTGGGCGGATTGACGGTGCTGGACGCCGTGGTCAAGCGGCTGCCCGACGTTCCGGTGGTCTATTTCGGCGACAACGCCAATGCGCCTTACGGGGTGCGCGATGCCGATGACGTGTACAACCTGACCACCAATGCGGTGGAACGGATGTGGGACGCCGGTTGCGATCTTGTGATCCTGGCCTGTAACACCGCTTCGGCCGCCGCGCTGCGCCGGATGCAGGAAAGCTGGATTCCACCGAACAAGCGCGTGCTGGGCGTGTTCGTGCCGCTGATCGAGGCGCTGACCGAACGCAGCTGGGGCGATAACAGCCCGCCGCGCGAAGTCGAGGTGAAGCACGTGGCACTGTTCGCCACCCCCGCCACCGTGGCGAGCCGCGCATTCCAGCGCGAACTGGCGTTCCGCGCCATCGGGGTGGACGTTGAGGCGCAGGCCTGCGGTGGCGTGGTCGATGCCATAGAAGACGGCGATATGATCCTGGCCGAAGCCCTTGTCCGATCGCATGTCGATGCGCTGAAGCGCAAGATGCCCAATCCCGAGGCCGCGATCCTGGGCTGCACCCACTATCCGCTGATGCAGGACGTGTTCCAGGATGCCCTGGGGCCGGATGTGAAGGTTTATTCGCAGGCCAACCTGGTGGCCGAAAGCCTGGCCGATTACCTGGAGCGACATCCCGGCATGACCGGGCCGGGCGAGGAGTCTATGTTCCTGACCACCGGCGATCCGCGCAAGGTGTCGGACCGCGCGACTCAGTTCCTGCGCCGCAAGATCACCTTCCAGTCGGCCTGATCGGAGTTGTCGGAACCGGCGTAGTCACTGCCGCTGACAAAAAGTAGCAGCCCGGGGGGCTTGCGCTGCGGCATTTCAATGCTAACTGTTGAATGTATTATTGGGCGACCGGTAGTCTGTTCGAAGATCGTGCGGTGAGGAGCAAGCACATGAAAGGCTTGAAGAAAAAGCGTCGTATTCAGGTGATCGTGGTCGCTGCGCTGGCCTTGGCGCTGTCCACCGGGCTGATCGGTTATGCGATGCGCGACGGGATCAATTTCTTCCGCTCGCCGAGCCAGGTCATGGCGGAACCGCCGGGGCCGTCGGAAACCTTCCGCATCGGCGGGCTGGTCGAAGAGGGCAGCCTGAAGCGTGGCGACGGCGAAACGGTCCGGTTCAGCGTTACCGATGGCGGTGCCACCGTTCCGGTCGTTTTTACCGGCATCCTGCCCGACCTGTTTGAGGAAAACCAAGGCATGATCGGCACCGGTAAATACGTGAACGGCGTATTCGAAGCCGATGAAATCCTTGCCAAACATGACGAAAGCTACATGCCCAAGGAAGTCGTGGACGCGCTGAAGGAACAGGGCGTTTATCAGACCCCCGAAAGCTGATCCGAGCGGGACATTTGCCCGCGCTTAACCCTTTCGCCCCAGCCTGATCCCGTAATGGGCAGTGCTGGGGTTTTTCATGTTGGATGTCAGGAAGATCGCGGAGGGGATCGTGGCGCGCGAAGGCGGCTTCGTCGACGATCCCGACGATTCGGGTGGCGTGACGAAGCACGGGGTAACCATTCACACGTTACGCAGGCTCGGGCTGGATCTGGACGGTGACGGCGATGTGGATGTGTCCGATCTGCGCGCGCTCGGCAGGGACCGTGCGGTCGACATCTTCCTGACCGACTATTTCCACAAACCTGGCATCGCCCGGCTTCCCGAACTGCTGCAGCCCAGCGTTTTCGACATGTACGTGAACGCCGGCGCCAACGCGGTGAAGATCCTGCAACGGCTGTTGCGCCAGATGGGACACGATGTCGCCGTCGCCGGGATTATCGGGCCGCAGACAGCGGATGCGGCGCAGGCGGCGGTGCGGGCGGCACCGGGTCATCTGGCCGATGCCTACGGTATCGCGCGGCGCAACTACTACTTCCGGCTGGCCGACGCCCGCCCGGCAAGCCGCAAATATGCCCGCACCCGCTCGGGCGGCAAGGGCGGCTGGATAAAACGGGCCGAGACCTTCATCGCGCCGCGGTATCACCTGAGCGACGCGGAATTCAGAGAAAGGGTGGCGAAATGGGACTGATGGCGCGTTTGTTCGACCTGCTGTTCGGCCCGGGACTGCGGGAATTGCGCAAAACGGTGGAGGTGTTTCGCGAAAACACTGAGGCCGGCGAAATTCGCGCGGCGCAGGCGCGTGCGGCGGCGCTGCACCAGTTCGGCGCGGAATTTTACCCAACGCAACGCGGCCGGTTCGACCGGCTGATGGATGCGGTGAACCGGTTGCCGCGGCCGGGGCTGGCGCTTGGTACGCTGGGGCTGTTCGTGGCGGCGATGGCCGACCCGGCGTGGTTCGCGACCCGGATGCAGGGAATCGCGCTGGTGCCCGATCCCTTGTGGTGGCTTTTGGGGGCGATCGTGTCGTTCTATTTCGGCGCGCGGCATCAGGCCAAGGGACAGGAATTCCAATCCCGACTTACGGAAACCATCGCCCGCGTGCCGCAGGTGATGACGAACGTGGCGGTTCTGGAACGGCTGGGGGAACGGGCCGATACCGGTAGCGACGCCACGTTGGCGCTGGATACGCTCACCCCGAAACACAACCGCGCACTGGAGGACTGGCGGGAGACGCGGTAGCGTTCCCGAAACCTGAGCATGCCGCGAAAACCGTGCCGGGCGCTGCCCCCGTCCATCGACCCCGCGACAATGTGATCAACCCTACGGTCTAAATTCCATTGGCCCGCCAAAGTCAAAGCTCTATAACCGGGGCATGATTACAGAACTCGGCCACTTCGCCCTCGTCCTCGCCTTCCTCGTCGCCTGCGTGCAGGTGGTGGTTCCCTTGATCGGCGCGCATAAGCGTTGGCCCGGCTGGATGGCGGTTGCCGAACCGGCGGCGAACGCGCAGTTCCTGCTGGTTGCCTTTTCCTTTGCCGCGCTGACCTATGCCTTTGTCACCTCGGATTTTTCGCTTCGGCTGGTGGTGTTGAATTCTCATTCGTTGAAGCCGATGCTCTACAAGGTGTCCGGCGTCTGGGGCAATCACGAGGGATCGATGCTGCTTTGGGTGCTGATCCTGAGCCTGTTCGGCGCCACCGCCGCGTGGTTCGGCGGCGCCCTGCCGCCGACGCTGAAGGCGCGGGTGCTGGCGGTTCAGTCGGCGATCGGGGTGGCGTTTTACGGCTTCATCCTGTTCACCTCGAACCCGTTTTTGCGCATGGCGGCGCCGCCGTTTGACGGCGAGGGCCTGAACCCGCTGCTGCAGGACCCCGGTTTGGCCTTCCATCCGCCGTTCCTTTACCTTGGCTATGTCGGGCTTTCGATGGCGTTTTCCTTCGCCGTCGCGGCGCTGATCGAGGGCCGGGTCGATGCCGCATGGGCGCGTTGGGTGCGGCCCTGGACGCTGGCGGCCTGGATTTTCCTGACCATCGGGATCGGGCTCGGATCGTGGTGGGCCTATTACGAACTTGGCTGGGGTGGCTTCTGGTTCTGGGACCCGGTCGAAAACGCCTCCTTCATGCCCTGGCTGATCGCCGCTGCCCTGCTGCATTCGGCCATCGTGGTGGAAAAACGCGAATCCTTGAAAAGCTGGACCATCCTTCTGGCCATCATGGCTTTCGGATTTTCGCTGATCGGTACCTTCATCGTGCGTTCCGGCGTGATCACCAGCGTTCATGCCTTTGCCAATGACCCGGAGCGCGGGGTGTTCATCCTGGCGATCCTCGCGGTCTTCATGGGCGGTGCCCTGACGCTTTACGCGGCGCGCGCCGGCGCGATGGAGGCGAAGGGCGTGTTCAGCGTGGTCAGCCGTGAAAGCGGGCTGGTGGTGAACAATATCCTTCTCGCGGTCGCCGCCTTCGTGGTCTTCATCGGCACGATATGGCCGCTGGTGGCCGAGATCGCCTTTGGCCGCAAGCTGTCGGTCGGCGCGCCGTTCTTCAACATGGCATTCACCCCGTTCATGGTGGCCCTCGGGCTGATCCTGCCGGTGGGCGCGATGCTGCCTTGGAAGCGTGCCTCGCTCGGCCGCACCTTCAAGAAGCTGTTGCCGGCCTTCGTGCTGGCACTGGCGCTGGCCGGGTTGAGTTGGGCGGTACAGTCGGGCCGGTCGCTGCTGGGGCCGGTGGGTCTGTTCCTTGGCAGCTGGCTGATCTTCGGGGCGGCGGTTGATCTTTGGACACGCACCGGGAAATCCGGGTTTAAGCGGCTGATGCGGTTGCCACGCGCCGATTGGGGCAAGTCGGTGGCCCATTCCGGCCTCGGAGTGGTCATGCTGGCTATTGCCGGGCTGATGGCCTGGGAACAGGAAGACATCCGGGTGGTGCAGACCGGCGAGCCGTTCGAAATCGCCGGTTACACGCTGGTTCTGGACAGTGTCGACCGGGTACAGGGACCGAACTACATTTCGACCATGGGAACGGTGAGCCTGTCAAAGGACGGGAAGGCCATTTCGACGCTGCATCCGGAAAAACGGACCTATCCGGTATCCGGGATGCCGACAACCGAAGCGGGGATCGACAACGGGATCCTGCGCGACATCTACGTTGTGATCGGTGATCCGCAGGACGATGGCGGCTGGGCCGTGCGCAGCTATTACAAACCGCTGTCCAACTGGATATGGGGCGGGGCAATCCTGATGGCGATTGGCGGCGTGCTGAGCCTTTCCGACCGCCGCTACCGCGTCGCCGCCGGCGCCCGCAAGATGACCGCCGCCGGAGTACCCGCCGAATGAAGCGCCTGATCCTTGCCCTGATCCTTGTCGCAGCGCCTGTCTGGGCGGTGCAGCCCGACGAAATCCTCGACGATCCCGAGCTGGAAGCGCGGGCGCGGGTGATTTCCAAGGACTTGCGCTGCCTCGTCTGCCGCAATGAAAATATTGACGATTCCAACGCCGAACTCGCTCGCGACCTGCGGCTATTGGTGCGCGAACGGCTGGTTGCGGGCGACAGCGACGAAGAGGCCGTGGCTTATATCGTCGATCGCTATGGCGAATACGTGCTGCTGAACCCGACTGCGCGCGGCGCCAACTGGGTTCTTTGGGCGGCCGGGCCGATCATGCTGATTGCCGGGCTGGGATTGGGATTGGTCTATCTGCGGCGCCGTCAGGCCACGCCGGAGCGGAAGATCGAGGCGCTGAGCGACGAGGAAAAGGCGCGGTTGGCCGAAATTATGGACGACTGACGCCGGGTTGGGGTTTTAGCCTACCGCGCGGTCGGTTATATTCCGGCCACCAGAGGAGGCACGCCCCATGTACGAAACGATTACCCTTGCCATCGAAGAAGATATCGCGGTTCTGACGCTGAACCGGGCCGACAAGATGAACGCGCTCAACACCCGGATGCGGGCCGAGATCGCCGATGCCGCGCAGGAAGCCGCCAAGAAGGCGCGGGTTCTGGTGATCACCGGCGCGGGCAAGGCGTTCTGCTCCGGCCAGGATCTGAGCGACCGGGCCAGTGCGGCCAACCTGGACCTGGAACGCACCCTGCGCGACGAATACGCGCCGATGCTGAAGGCGATCTACGATTGCCCGATCCCGACCATCTGCGCGGTCAACGGTCCCGCGGCTGGGGCAGGGGCCAACCTTGCGCTGGCCGCCGACGTGGTGATCGCCACCGAAAGCGCCTATTTCATGCAGGCCTTTACCCGGATCGGACTGATCCCCGACGCCGGCGGCACCTACTGGATGACGCGCAACATGGGTATGGCCAAGGCGATGGGGGCGGCTTTGTTCGCCGACAAGATCAGTGCGCGGCAGGCCGACGAATGGGGCATGATCTGGGAAGCGGTGGCCGACGGCGAATTCGAAAGCGTCTGGCAGGCCCGCGCGGCGCATCTGGCGAAGGGGCCGTCGCTGGCCTATGCCCATGTCAAGGAAGCGATCCGTGGCAGCTGGGACAACACGCTGGAACGGCAGCTGGAAGTCGAGGGCCGCAAGCAGGGCGCCTGCGGCCAGAGCCGCGATTTCAAGGAAGGCGTGCTGGCCTTCACCGAAAAGCGCCCGCCGCATTTCGAAGGGCGCTGAGCCGACCGTTGCAAGCGAAAAGGGCGCCTTATGGTGCACTTTCAATAGGGATAGGTCCCGCGAAAACGACGATTGATCAGGCGATCAGCATATCGTCATCCTGCGCCAGGTCATCGCACTGACAATCTTCGGGAATGTCCACCTCGTATTGATCCGGACAGGGCGGGATCAGGAGATCGCCCAGATCGCCGGTCAGCTTCAGGCTGTCTTCGCGCTCGCCGTCTTCGTCCCCGACCGAGGTCAACCGAACGCCGAAGCTTTCGCCGGCGAAATCCTCGACGCTCAGGTTTTCGCTTTCGTGGCCGAGGGTGAAGCTGACCTGCTGCAGGTCGTCTTGGGAAATGCCGTTCGTGCCCAGCAAGATGCCAAGGTCGAATTCCCCGGCTTCGCCATTCATGTTCACGCCGTGGCCGAGGTTGCTGACATTGTTTGCGTCGAATTGCGACCCGGTCACTTCGTCGCCGGTGACGCTGAGCCCGTTCAACAGGCTTTCGTCTTCGATATTCAGGAAGAAACCGCGCAGATCGCCGATGTCGCCGTCTTCACCGACCGACAGGTCGACGCGGATTTCGGTCAATCCGGTGTCTTCGTTCAATTCCTCGGTGAGGGTGAGCTCGATATCCGTCTGGCCATCGATTTCCCCGGCAATGACGTCGGTGTCGCCGGTTACTTCGCCCTCGCCGTCATTCGGCGACAGAACCCAGCCGTCGCCGGAACCGTCTTCCACGACCACCGCGAAACTGCCGAGGTCGAGATCGTCGATGCCGATACCGCCGGGTTCTTCGCTCCAAAGGGTGAATTGCACCTCGTCGGTGCAGCCTGCCGAACTGTCGTCTTCCAGCCCGAATTGCAGCATGGCGTCATAGCTGCCCTCGACTTCCACGCCGCAGGGCAGCGCGTCCTGATCGCCATCACCGGTATCGAAACCGGTCACCATCGGTGTATCGGACCCGTACATATCGTCCACGGGTTCGTTGACGCCCGGATAGACCTGCGATGCGTCGATCAGCGTGTCGTCGGCGAAGTCGAAAAAGAGACCGTCGATATCCACCGGTTCCCCGGTTTCGGGATTGGTGAGGGTGAAGTGCAACGTATAGGGATCGGTCAGCGTGCCAGCTCCGTTCTGCACGACCGTGAGTTCGACCTGCGGATCGCACCCCAGCAGCAGGGTCAACGATTCAGATGATGTTTCGGTGGTGGATGCCATTGGGAACTTCCCCTCAGGATGAAGGCAGACATAAGAGATCAAGCAATATCCTAAAGTAGCTGAGTGCGTGGAGAGGGGTCAAAAAAATGCCGCAATCAGGGCGGCATTGTCGATGCCTGCGATACAGTGGTGTTTCACAATTCGCACTGTCATCCCGTTCGGGATGATAAGTCCTTGGATTGTGGCGATGTTTTGGCACTGGCCTGAGTCGCTGTTGCTGCGTCGATGCTGTATTTCAGTCCTCAAAAACGGGTGCCGATCGCGGGTTTTCGGCCCGTGTCGTCGGGAAGTTTGACAGAACTAAAGTCCTGTCCGCCAAGCTTATCGGACAGAGAAAAGGGCACCTAAAACCAGGTGCCCTTTCTCAAAAATGCCTGCGTGCGGGAATCAGCGGTTTTCCACGTCCACGTAATCGCGGGCGGTTTCGCCCAGATACAGCTGACGCGGGCGGCCAATCTTGTTCTGCGGATCGCCGATCATTTCCTTCCACTGGCTGACCCAGCCGACGGTGCGCGACAGCGCGAAGATCGGGGTGAACATCGAGGTCGGGAAGCCCATCGCCTCGAGGATGATGCCCGAGTAGAAGTCGACGTTCGGGAACAGCTTCTTCTCTTTGAAATAGGGGTCGTTGAGGGCGGTTTTTTCCAGTTCCTTGGCGACCTGCAGCAGCGGGTTGTCCTCGACGCCCAGCAGTTCCAGCACCTCGTCGGCCGACTGTTTCAGAACCTTGGCGCGCGGGTCGGTGTTTTTGTAGACCCGGTGGCCAAAGCCCATCAGACGGAAGGGATCGTTCTTGTCCTTGGCGCGCGCGATGAATTCGGGGATGCGATCGACGGTGCCGATTTCGCGCAGCATTTCCAGGCAGGCCTGGTTGGCGCCGCCATGGGCCGGACCCCACAGGCAGGCGATGCCGGCGGCGATACAGGCGAACGGGTTGGCGCCCGAAGAGGAGGCCAGACGCACGGTCGAGGTCGATGCGTTCTGTTCGTGGTCGGCATGCAGGGTGAAGATCCGGTCCATCGCGCGGCTCAGGATCGGGTTCACGTGGTATTCCTCGGCCGGCACGCTGAAGCACATGTGCAGGAAGTTCGCCGCGTAATCCAGATCGTTGCGCGGATACACGAAGGGCTGGCCGACCGAATACTTATAGGCCATCGCGGCGATGGTCGGCATCTTGGCGATCAAGCGATGCGAGGCGACCTCGCGCTGATGCGGGTCCGACACGTCGGTCGAATCGTGATAGAAGGCCGCCATCGCGCCCACGACGCCAACCATGATCGCCATCGGATGCGCATCGCGGCGGAAGCCACGGAAGAAATTGTGCATCTGTTCGTGGATCATGGTGTGGCGGGTGATGGTGGTTTCGAACTTTTCCAGTTCCGCAGCCGAGGGCAGTTCACCGTAAAGCAGCAGGTAGCACACTTCGAGGAAATGCGATTTACCGGCCAGCTGGTCGATCGGGTAACCGCGATGCAGCAGCACGCCTTCGTCGCCGTCGATGAAGGTGATGGTGCTGTCGCAGGACGCGGTCGAGGTGAAACCGGGGTCATAGGTGAACACGTGACCCTGGGCGTAGAGCTTGCGGATGTCGATTACATCGGGGCCAGCGGTCGGGGTGAACATGGGCAATTCAAGCGTCTTGCCGTCAAAACTCAGCGTTGCGGTTTTGGTGGATTCGGTCATTGTATTCCCTTCATCACGAGGCCCTTTAGCCGGACGGCCGGGCATTTATATTCTTGTTGCGCGAAGCGCGGGGGCGCTGTGCCCTTCAGCCTGCGGCGTCGGTCAGTCGGGCGATCGTTTCTTCCCGGCCAAGGACCAACATCATGTCGAAAACGCTGGGAGTTGCCGTGCGGCCCGCCAATGCTGCCCTGAGGGGGGCAGCAAACTTGCCGAACTTCATGTCCCGCGATTCCGCGAACTGGTTGGCGATGCCTTCCAGATCGTTCCGCGACCAGCTAGCATTTTGCAAATGCGGCGTCAATTCCATCAGTATACTACGGGATACATCGTCCAGGTTCTTGGCCGCTTTCGCATCCGGCTCGATCGGCCGGTCCGCAAGTGCAAATTCAGCCTTTTCAATCAGTTGCGGGAAAGTTTTGGCTCCGGTTTTGAGGCAGTACATCGCCTTACGTAGAACTACGATCTTGTCGTCGCTCAAAGCCGGTTGATCGGTCGCGGCAAGGAAGGCCTGCAGCTCATGCAGCAGCGCAGCATCGTCCGACGCGGCGATATGCTGACCGCTGAGGTTTTCCAGCTTCTTGAAATCGAACCGGGCCGGGGATTTGCCGATTCCGCCCAGGTCGAACCATTCCTTGGCCTGCGCGTCGGTGAAGAATTCATCGTCGCCGTGGCTCCAGCCCAGGCGGGCCAGGTAATTGCGCATGCCGGCCGCCGGGTAGCCCATTTTCTGGTATTCATCGACGCCAAGCGCGCCGTGGCGCTTGCTGAGCTTCTTGCCGTCCGGCCCGTGGATCAGCGGGATATGCGCCCAGACCGGCACGTCCCAGCCCATGGCGTCATAGATCATCATCTGGCGCGCGGCATTGTTCAGGTGGTCGTCGCCGCGGATCACGTGGGTCACGCCCATATCATGGTCATCGACGACGACGGCCAGCATGTAGACCGGGGTGCCATCGGAGCGCAGCAGCACCATGTCGTCCAGCTGGTCGTTGCGGATCGTCACGTCGCCCTGAACCTGATCCCGGATTACCGTTTCGCCGCCCTGCGGCGCCTTGATCCGCACCACATAGGGCGCGTTGGGATGGGTGGCGGGATCGGCGTCGCGCCAGGGGCTGCGGTAGAGGGTCGATTTGCCCTCGGCCCGCGCGGCATCGCGGAAGGCCTGGATTTCGTCCTGGGTGGCGAAGCACTTATAGGCCTTGCCCTCGGCCAGAAGTTGCTGTGCGACCTCGACATGGCGGGCGGCGTTTTCGAACTGGCTGATGACCTCGCCGTCATGATCCAGCCCGAGCCAGTCGAGCCCCTGCAAGATCGCCGCGGTCGCCTCGGGGGTGGACCGTTCGCGGTCGGTGTCTTCGATCCGAAGCAGGAACTTGCCGCCGCGGCCGCGGGCATAGAGCCAGTTGAACAGCGCGGTGCGCGCGCCGCCGATATGCAGGAAGCCGGTGGGCGAGGGGGCGAAGCGGGTCACGACTTGTGAGGACATCTGGATTAACCTTTCGATAACCAATGCGGGGTTAGCGTTTTCGCCTGTCTATCCACCTGCCGATGCAAGGACAAGACTTGGTACCCTTCGCGCGGATCGCAATGGCGCTTGTGGCGCAGCGGGGGGCGCTGTTCCCCTGGGTTCCGGTATTCCTTGGGGCCGGGATCGGTGGATATTTCTGCTGGCTGGTGGAACCCGGTTGGGGGGTGCAGGCGGCAATCGGCTTTGCCGCTCTTTGCGCAGGTGGGCTGGCCCTGCGCGTGGGGCCGGCGGTTTCACCATTGTTCTGGGCGCTGGCCCTGATCGCGTGCGGTGAACTGCTGGCCGCTGCGCGGACCCATTGGGTGGCCGCGCCGGTGCTGCACTACCGCTATTATGGCCCGGTACAGGGCCGGGTGATCGCCATCGACCGGTCGGGCAGCGACGCGATGCGCCTGACCCTGGACAACGTGGTGCTGCGCGATCACGCGCCCGATCGAACCCCGGAGCGGGTGCGGGTGGCCCTGCATGGCGATCGGCGCTGGCACCGGCCGATGCCGGGAGAGGTGGTGATCCTGACCGCGCATTTGTCGCCGCCCTCGGGTCCGGCGGAACCGGGCGGTTTCGATTTCCAGCGCCACGCCTGGTTCCAGCGGATCGGCGGCGTCGGCTATACCCGCACGCCGGTTCTGCTGCTGGAACCGCGCCGCGCCGGCGTGCCGCTGGTGGCGGCGCGACTGGCGCTGTCGGACCGGGTGCAGGCGGCGTTGCCCGGCGAGACCGGCGCCTTTGCCGCGGCGCTGATGACCGGTGACCGTTCCGCCATCGGGCAGGACATGCTGTGGGACCTGCGGCGGGCCAACCTAGCGCATTTGCTGGCGATTTCAGGGCTTCACATGGGATTGGTGGCAGGGTTCGTCTTCGCTTCCATCCGGGTTCTGCTGGCGCTGGTGCCGACGGTCGGGCTGCGGGTTCCGGCCAAGAAGATCGCGGCGATTGGGGCGCTGGCGGTTGCGGCGGGATACCTGGCGCTGTCGGGCGGCAACGTGGCGACCGAACGGGCCTTCGTGATGGTCGCGGTGTTCCTGATGGCGGTGGTGTTCGATCATCGGGCGCTGTCGCTGCGCGCGGTGGCGGTCGCGGCGGTCGCGGTACTGCTGATCAGGCCCGAAAGCCTGCTCAGCCCGGGGTTCCAGATGTCCTTTGCCGCCACCACAGCGCTGGTCTTCGTTTTCGGCAGAATTCGCGACAGCGGGCGGATGGCGGGGCGCGGCATCTGGCGGCCGGTGCTGGCGGTTTGCCTGTCCTCGGCAGTGGCCGGTGCCGCGACAGCCCCCTTCGCGGCGGCGCATTTCAATCAGATCGCGGTTCTGGGCCTGCCGGCGAACCTGTTGTCGGTGCCGCTGATGGGCGTGCTGGTGATCCCGGCGGCGTTGCTGGCGGCGTTGCTGATGCCGCTTGGAGCCGAGACGCCGGTGTTGTGGCTGATGGGGCTGGGGCTGGATTGGATTCTCGGCGTGGCGCATGTGGTGGCGGCGCGCGACGACGCGGTGCGCATGGTACATAGCCCGGATTGGGTCGTTCTGCCGGTCTTTGCCCTCGGGGCCTTGCTGGTGGTTCTCTGGCGTGGTCGCTTCAACTGGATCGGTCTTGCGCCGATGGGCATCGCGCTTCTGCTGTGGGCGCGAACTGACCGGCCCGACCTTCTGGTCGCGGAAAACGGAACCTTGGCCGGGATAATGACCGAAAAGGGCAGGGCGCTGAGCAAGGAACGCGGATCAGGTTTCGTCGCCGGGATTTGGCTGGAAAACGATGGCGATGCCGCGCCGCAACCGGTTGCGGCACGTCGCTGGGCGGACGGAACGCCGTTTCAGGTCGAGTCAGGCAAGCGCGCCACCGACGGCGCAGGCTGCGACGAGGGCGGCTGGCTGATCAGCAACAAGTTGATCGAACAGGATTTGCCCTGTCGTGTCTTCGATCCCGCCCTGCTGCGCCGCACCGGTGCGGTCGCGGTCTATTTCACGGAACAGGGACCCAGAATCGTCACCGCCCGCCAGTTGGCGGGCGACAGGCCTTGGAAGTCAAGGAAAGCTCAGTAGGTGCGGATCAGTCCGACAAGGCGGCCTTGCACCTTCACCTTGTCTGCAGGCAGAACGCGGGTTTCATAAGCCGGGTTGGCCGCTTCCAGAGCGATGCTGCCGCCCTTGCGACGGAAGGTTTTCAGGGTCGCTTCGTGATCCTCGACCAGCGCCACGACGATATCGCCGTCCTGCGCGGTGTTGGTTTCGCGGATCACCACAACGTCGCCGTCATTGATGCCTGCGTTGATCATCGAATCGCCCTTCACCTCCAGCGCGTAATGTTCGCCCTGGCTGGACAGCATCGACCCGGGCACGGCCACGTGATGCGACGCGTGGCTGATCGCCTCGATCGGGACACCGGCGGCGATCCGGCCCATCACCGGCAATTCCTGTGCATGCACCGCCTCGACCGGGATTGCGTCGCGCGGGGTGGATTCGGGACGGCCGCCTTCGATCACCTTGGGGCTGAAGCCGCTGTCGCCGGTCATGCTGTCGGGCAGTTTCACGATCTCGATCGCGCGGGCGCGATGCGCCAGACGGCGGATGAAGCCGCGTTCTTCCAGCGCCGTGATCAGTCGGTGAATGCCCGATTTGGAACGCAGGTTCAGCGCTTCCTTCATTTCATCGAAAGATGGCGGGACGCCATCGCGCTGCATGCGCTTGTGGATGAATTGCAGCAGATCGAGCTGTTTTTTCGTCAGCATGAGCGCCCCTCCGGGTTTGGTGATTTGGGTTTGTTCTACTCATGTTCACGTTTTGTGTCAACAGCCGAGGCGCAGGCCGGTCAAATCGGGATATAATCCACCATATGCCCCGCCGGTTGCGCCGGATCGCGAACGGGTCGGATCAGCAATGCGTTTGCCGTGCTCAGCACCGACAGAAGCGAACTGTCCTGGTCGGGCAGCGGGGTCAGCAATCCGTCCTTGAGGACCGCGCGCATGTAATGTTCGCGCGGCCCGTTGGCCGCGACATCCACGGCCAGCTCGGCCTGCAACCGTTCCGGCGCGCGCGCGGGCAGCCCTAGCAGCGCTTCGACCACCGGCGCGGCGAAGAGCGTGCCGCAGACCATGGCCGATACCGGATTGCCCGGCAGCCCCATCATCATCGCGCCGTTCAGCCGGCCCGCCATCAGCGGTTTTCCCGGCCGCATCGCCACCTTGTAGAAGGTCCGTTCCAGCCCCATGTCGGCGGCAACCTGCGCCACCAGATCGTGATCGCCGACCGAGGCGCCGCCGATAGTGATGATCAGATCGGCCCCTTCCGCAAGGTCGAGAGCGGTTTGCAGCGAGGCGGGCGTATCGAGCGCGATCGGCAGGATCCGGGTTTCGGCCCCGGCCAGATTCAGAAGCGCTTTCAGCCCGAAGGTATTGGAGGCGATGATCTGGTCCGGACCGGGGGTTTCTCCGGGCATCACCAATTCGTTGCCGGTGGAAATCAGCGCCACCACGGGTTTGCGCGTCACCGGCACCTCGGCGATGTTCATCGACGCCAACAACGCGATATCGGCCGGGTCGAGCCGTTTCGGCGCGGCAAAGCGGTGGCCGGTTTTGAAATCGCCGCCGGCGGGGCGGATGTTGTGGCTGGCTCCGGTATCACCGGTGATGTTGATGTGATCGCCGTCGCGGCTGACATCTTCCTGCAGCACGACGAAATCCGCCCCTTCGGGCACCGGCGCGCCGGTGAAGATCCGTGCGGCCTGTCCCGGCGCCACGCGTCCGGCAAAGCCCGAACCGGCGGCGGCTTCGCCGATCACCTCGAAGGATGCGCCTTTCGCTACCTCATCGGCACGTACCGCGTAGCCGTCCATCGCCGAGGCGGCGAAGGGTGGCTGGGTGCGCTTCGCGGACACGTCCCGGGCCAGCACGCGGCCCGCGGCCTGTACCAAAGGCACGGTTTCGGCGTCCAGCGGGGTGACGAGGCCGAACAAAAGCGACCGGGCTTCTTCGACCGAAATCATGACGCCTCAAAGCGGCCCGATTTGCCGCCATCCTTCAGCGTCACACGGATGCCGCCGATTTCCATGCCCTTATCGACTGCCTTGATCATGTCGTAGACGGTCAGTGCGGCGGTGCTTACGGCGGTAAGCGCTTCCATCTCCACCCCGGTCTGGCCGGTGGTTTTCACCGTCGCTTCGATCTGCACGCCGGGAAGGTCGGGGTCGAGCGTCAGATCCACCGACACCTTGGTGACGGGCAGGGGATGGCATAGCGGGATCAGGTCGGGGGTTTTCTTCGCCCCCATAATGCCGGCCAGCCGCGCCACGCCCAGAACGTCGCCCTTCTTGGCCCGGCCTTCGGAAATGATGGCAAAGGTTTCATCCGCCATCCGCACCCAGCCGGCGGCGGTGGCGATGCGCGACGTCACCGCCTTGTCGGAC
The DNA here is from genome assembly GCF_018219815.1 of Thalassovita aquimarina. GTDB lineage: Bacteria > Pseudomonadota > Alphaproteobacteria > Rhodobacterales > Rhodobacteraceae > Thalassobius > Thalassobius aquimarinus. The sequence continues at coordinate 499,471 of NZ_JADMKU010000001.1, read as the reverse complement.
ACGTCGACCATGTGGGCGTCGCCCTTGGCGTCGAAATGGGTCAGTTCAGCCATGGTCACATCCCCGCCGCTGTCAGAGGGTTGGCCAGAAGCGCGCGGGTCGCGGTTTCCACGTCGTCATTGCGCATCAGGCTTTCGCCGATCAGGAAACAGCGCGCGCCGTAACGCGCCATGTCGGCCAGGTCCTCGGGCGTATTGAGGCCGCTTTCCGACACCAGCGTCCGGTTGGCGGGGACATATTTCGACAGCGTCCTTGTGGTGTCGAGCGTGGTTTCGAAGGTCTTGAGATTTCGGTTGTTGATGCCGATCAGCGGCGATTTCAGCAGCGTGGCGCGTTCCAGTTCGGCAGCGTCATGCACCTCGATCAGCGCGTCCATGCCCCATTCAGTGGCCGCCTCTTCCAGTTCCTGGGCTTGCGCGTCGGAGACGGATGCCATGATGATCAGGATACAATCGGCGCCAAGCGCGCGGGCCTCGGCCACCTGGTAGGTGTCGTACATGAAATCCTTGCGCAGCACCGGCAGCGACACGGCTTCGCGCGCCGCCACGAGGAAGTCCTTTGCGCCCTGGAAGGACGGTGTATCGGTCAGCACCGACAGGCAGGTCGCGCCACCGGCTTCGTACGCCTTGGCCAGTTCGGGTGGGTTGAAATCTTCGCGGATCAGGCCCTTGGAGGGGCTGGCCTTCTTCACCTCGGCGATCAGGCCATAGCCGGTGCGGCTGGCCTTCTGCAGCGCCTCGGCGAAGGGGCGGACGGGGCTTGCGGCGCGGGCTTCGGCCTCGACCGCTTCGAGCGGCTTGGCTTGCTTGTCGGCAGCCACTTCTTCCAGCTTGTAAGCCTTGATCTTGTCGAGAACCGTTCCGGTCATGCTGCCTCCGATTTCATTGCCCAGTCGATTGCGGGCTCCCCCCGGTTCTTAAGCCATGAATTGACCGCTGAAAATGGGTGCGAGCCGAAAAAACCGCGCGACGCCGACAGCGGCGAGGGGTGTGGCGATTTCAGGATCAGGTGATCGCCGGGCCGGATGTGATCCGCCAGCTTCTGCGCGGGCTTGCCCCAGAGGATATAGGCGGTGGGTTTTCCCGAGGTCTTTTCCAGCACCTGATGCGCCAGCGCCTGCCAGCCCAAGCCCTTGTGGCCATGTGCATCGCCCGCCGGAACGCTCAGAACGGTGTTGAGCAGCAACACCCCCTGACGCGCCCAGCCGCGCAGGTCGCCGGTTTCCGGCGCCACGCCCAGATCGTCCTGCATTTCCTTGAAAATATTCTTCAAAGACCGGGGCAGGGGCGTCACGTCCGGTTCCACCGAAAAGGCCAGCCCGTGGGCATGGCCCGGTGTCGGGTAAGGGTCCTGGCCCAGGATCACGACGCGGGTCTGTTCCGGTGGCGTCAGTTGCAGCGCGGCGAAGCGCTGCGGCGCGGGGGGCAGGATGTCGCGGTCGTCCTCGGCAAGTGCCGCGTCGATCCGGGGCCAGTCGTCGCGGAAAAAATCCAGATCGCCCCAGGTCCCGATGTCGGGCAGCCCCATCAACCTGCTGCCGAGGTGATCCGGGCCAGCGCTTCCAGCTTGGCCTTGGCCGCGCCGCTGTCGATGCTTTCGCGCGCCAGCGCCACGCCGTCCTTCAGGTCCTTGACCTTGCCCGCCACGTGCAAGGCGGCGGCGGCGTTCAGCAGCACCGCGTCGCGGTAGGCCGATTGCGCCCCGTCCAGCAGCGCGCGGAAGGCGGCGGCGTTTTCTTCCGGTTCACCCCCGACGATGGCGTCGAAGCTGTGCACCGGCAGGCCGAAATCGTCCGGGTGAACTTCCTTGTCCACCACCGATCCGTCCTCTTCCAGCGCCGCAACCCAGCTTTTGCCGGTGATGGTCAATTCGTCTGTGCCATCCGACCCGTGCACCAGCCAGGCCTTTTCGCTGCCCAGGGCGCCCAGGGTTTCGGCCATCGGCCGGATCAGGTCGCGTGAAAAGGCGCCGGTCAGCTGGCGCTTGACCCCCGCCGGATTGGTCAGCGGCCCTAGGATGTTGAAGATCGTGCGCGTGCCGAGTTCTGCCCGCGCCGGACCGACATGGGCCATCGCCGGGTGATGCATCGGTGCCATCATGAAGGCGATGCCGATCTCGTCCAGCGCCTTTTGCACCACGTCGGGGCCGACCATCACGTTGATGCCCATTCTGGTCTGCACGTCGGCGGTGCCCGATTTCGAACTCAGGTTGCGGTTGCCGTGCTTGGCCACCGGCACGCCCGCACCCGCCACGACAAAGGCGGTGGCTGTGGAAATGTTCAGCGTATGCTTGCCGTCGCCACCGGTGCCGACGATGTCGATCGCGCCCTTGGGCGCCTTCACCTTGTGGCACTTGGCGCGCATCACGGCAGCGGCGGCGGCGTATTCCTCGACCGTTTCGCCGCGGGTGCGCAGGGCCATCAGCAGCCCGCCGATCTGCGCCGGGGTCGCTTCGCCCTCGAACAGGATGGTGAAGGCCTGTTCGGCCTCGGCCCTCGTCAGCGGTCGTTCGGCGGCGGCCCCGATCAGCGGTTTCAGCGCGTCGCTCATGCCGGCACCTTCATTTCGTTAAGGAAGTTCTGCAGCAATTTGTGGCCGTGCTGCGAGGCGATGGATTCGGGATGGAACTGCACCCCGTGGATCGGCAGTTCCTTGTGTTGCAGCCCCATGATGGTGCCGTCTTCCAGCTCGGCCGTCACCTCGAGACAGTCGGGCAGGGTGTCGCGCTCCACCACCAGCGAATGATAGCGCGTCGCCTCGAACGGGCTGGGCAACCCGGCGAACACCCCTTTGCCGGTGTGATGGATCAGCCCCATCTTGCCATGCACGATTTCGTGGCAGCGCACCACCTTGCCGCCGAAGGCCTGTCCGATGGTCTGATGGCCCAGGCAGACGCCCAGAAGCGGGGTCTTGGTTTCGGCCGCCGCCAGCGTCAGGTCCAGACAGATCCCCGCCTGATCCGGATCGCAAGGTCCGGGCGACAACAATATGCCCGCAGGTTTCATCGCCATCGCTTGCTGCACGTCGATCGCATCGTTACGCCAGACCTCGATGTCCGCACCCAATTCGCCCAGGTAATGGACGAGGTTATAGGTGAAACTGTCGTAATTATCGATCAGCAGCAGCATCTGGACACTCTTTGCAATTCGGGGGCTTTCGGCCCATCTTCGTCGCGCTATACTTGTTCAGGCTTGCGCCGGAGCGTCAAGGGGGGCAAACGGCGTAAAATATAGACACATGAGCTTGAGGGGGCAGACCTTGGCCAAAGGAGCACTGGGCGGATTTCTTGTCGGGACGATGGTGTCGGTGATCGCGGCGGGCGTGGTTTCGGTGGCCACCATGCCACAGGTGCCGCAGCCCGAAACGGTCGAGGTGACGCCGATTCCCGGCAGTGGTTTCGACGGCGCGCGCGAAGACCGCGCCGCCAGCCTGCCGGGTGAAAGCGCCCCTGTCGAAACCACCAGCGAAGCGCCCCGCGCCGCCGAACCGCAACCCGACAGCGAAAGCGGCATCGCCGTCGATACCGCGCCGGCCGACCAGCCCGAAGCTGCGGTGCCCGAAGCCGTCCTGGTGCCGCCCGCCGACACGGGCGCGGCGCCGGCCGTCGCGACTGGCGAAGATGTCCCCGTCGCCACAACGCCTGCCGAGGCGCCTGCGATGCCCGCGCCCGAAACCGATCCCGAAGCGGTGCCGGCACCGGTAAAACCGCCCGCACCGGAGGAACCGGAACTGGCCGCCCTGCCCGAAGAGGGCGCCGCGCCCGATCTGCCCGATGCCGCCGGCATGGCTGACGACGCCGCCCCCATCGCGCCGGCAACCGCCGATGCGGTGCCGCGCCCCGGAACCGATGATGGCACCGACCGCGTCCCGGCCCATGTCGTGGCGCTCGATCCCGAAACCCCGGTGTCACGACCGAAACTGCCCACCGTCGGCGGCGACAGCACCTCCGCCCCGCGCATCGGCACCCCGGCCAGCCGCCTGACCGAAACCGACGAAGCGACTGAAACCGCCGGGGACACGGAAACCGTCAACCTCGACCCGGCCGACCCGCTTTCACCGCTCGACGCCAATGGCGAAGCGTTCGAAAATTCCGAGGACAAGCCGCTGATGTCGATCATCCTGATCGATGACGGCAACAGCAAGATCGGCCACGAGGCGCTGGCCAGCTTCCCCTATCCGTTGACCTTCGCGGTGAGCCCCACCAACCCCGGTGCCAAGGCGGCGATGTCGCGCTACCGCGCGGCCGGGTTCGAGGTGCTGGCGCTGACCGATATTCCGGCCGGCGCAACAGCAAGCGACACCGAAATGCTGCTCCGCGCCGGGCTGCGCGAATTGCCCGAGGTGGTCGGCGTGATGGAGGGCGATGCCACCGGCCTGCAAACCGACCGTGCAGTGTCCGACCAGGCCGCGGCACTCCTGCAGGAAACCGGTCACGGGCTGGTGCTGTTTGCCAAGGGACTCAACACGGCGCAGAAACTGGCGGTGAAATCCGGCGTGCCCGCGGTCACCGTGTTTCGCGACTTCGACAGCAAAGGGCAGAAGGCCCCGGTGATCCGCCGCTTTCTCGATCAGGCCGCCTTTAAGGCGCGCCAGCAGGAATACGGGGTGATCATGGTCGGCCGGTTGCGCGCCGAAACCATTTCGGCGCTGCTGCTGTGGGGGCTGCAGGACCGCGCCGCACAGGTGGCGCTGGCGCCGGTTTCGGCGGTGCTGAAAGCGGTGCGGGACTAGGCGTCGCGCCACTGGCCGGGCTGTAACTCCTCAAGGCTCCAATCGCCGATCCGCACCCGGATCAGCCGCAGCGTCGGGAAACCCACAGCGGCCGTCATCCGCCGCACCTGCCGGTTGCGGCCCTCGCTGATGGTCAGGGAAAGCCAGCTGTCGGGCACCGATTTGCGAAAGCGCACCGGCGGATTGCGCGGCCAGATATCGGGCGGGTCCATCCGCTCGGCCTTGGCGGGGCGCGTCTTGCCGTCCTTCAGTTCCACGCCGCGCCGCAACCGCTCCAGCGCCTCGTCGCTCACTTCGCCCTCGACCTGCACCCAATAGGTCTTTTCCATCTTGTTCTTCGGTTTGGAAATCCGCGCCTGCAGCCGGCCGTTGTCGGTCAGCACCATCAACCCCTCGCTGTCGCGGTCCAGCCGCCCGGAGGGATAGACCTTCGGAACGTCGATGAAATCGGACAGCGTCGCCCGCTTGCTGCCCTCCGTGCCCTTGTCGGTGAATTGCGACAGCACGTCGAAGGGCTTGTTGAACAGGATCACCCGGGTCATGGCGCACCTCTTTTTCTTGGTCGAAATACCCCGGGGGAGGCGTTGAAAAGCCAAGACTTTTCAACGTCGGGGGCAGCGCCCCCATTGCCCGAGGCAGTGGCCAAAGGCCGATGACGAGACATAAAGCGCGCGGGCCGAAGGGCCGCGCACAATCGGATCACGCGTTGCCGTAGCGGGTGAACCGCGCCGCGTCCGCCGCGGCGCGGCGGATGGCGTTGGATTTGTGCACCGTCTCCATGTATTCGGCTTCCGGATCGCTGTCATAGACCACGCCGCCGCCGGCCTGGATGTAAAGCTTGCGGTCCTTCACGATCGCGGTGCGCAGCGCAATGCACATGTCCATGTCGCCGCCGGCGCTGAAATAGCCCAGGCCGCCGCCATAGATGCCACGCTTTTCCGGTTCCAGCTCGTCGATGATCTCCATCGCGCGCACCTTCGGCGCGCCCGACACGGTGCCCGCGGGCATCCCGGCGAAGAAGGCCGACAGCGCGTCCTGATCCTCGGCCAGCTCGCCCACCACGTTGGACACGATATGCATCACGTGGGAATAGCGTTCGATGATGAATTGCTCGGTCGGCTGCACGGTGCCGATCTTGGCCACCCGGCCGACGTCGTTGCGCCCAAGGTCCAGCAGCATCAGGTGTTCGGCCAGTTCCTTCTTGTCGGCCAGCAGATCGGCCTCCAGCGCCTTGTCTTCCTCCGGCGTCGCGCCGCGCGGGCGGGTGCCTGCGATCGGGCGGATGGTGACCTGGCGGTCGAACACGCGGACCAGGATTTCGGGGCTGGCGCCCACCACCTGGAAACCGCCGAAGTTGAAATAGAACATGAAGGGCGACGGGTTAGTGCGCCGCAACGACCGGTACAAGGCAAAGGGCGGCAGCGGGAAATCCTGCGTCCAGCGCTGGCTCGGCACCACCTGGAAGATGTCACCGGCGCGGATGTATTCCTTGGCCTTCTCGACCGCTTCCATATAGCCGGACTTGGTGAAATTCGACTGCGGCGGGGCGGCCTCTTCGGCCTCGCCCAGGTCGCGGGCCTGTTGGGGCAGGGCGCGTTCCATGTCGCGCACCGCATCCATCACCCGTTCGGCCGCCTGCGCATAGGCCGCGCGGGCGCTTTGGCCGTCGCTGGCCCAGGCCGGGGACACCACGGTGACGTCGCCCTTGACCCCGTCCAGCACCGCCACCACCGAGGGCCGCAGCATCACCGCGTCGGGCAGGCCTAGCGGATCGGGATTCACGTCGGGCAGGTGTTCGACCAGCCGGATCGTGTCGTAACCAAGATAGCCGAACAACCCGGCCGCGGCGGCGGGCAGGTCGTCAGGCAGATCGATGCGGCTTTCGGCGATTAGGCTGCGCAGGTTGGCCAGCGGGTCGCCCGGCTGTTGCTCGAACGCGTCGGCATCGAAACGGGCGGCCCGGTTGATGTGGCTGGTTACGCCGTGGCATTTCCAGATCACGTCGGGCTTCATGCCGATGATCGAATAGCGCCCGCGCACTTCGCCGCCGGTCACCGATTCCAGCATGAAGGCGTCCTTCTGCGCGCCGCTCAGTTTCAGCATCAGCGAAACCGGCGTGTCCAGATCGGCGGCCAGACGGGTATAGACGATCTGATTTTCCCCTGCCTCGTAGGCGCGGGCAAATTCGTCGTAAGAGGGGATCAACTCCACTTCAGCGTTCCTTCACTCAGCGGAAATTGGCGTGGACCGCGTTGATCGCGGTCTGGTCCAGCGCAATGCCGGCGTCGTTCTGGATCGCCCGGGCGTAAGCCGCGTAAAGATCCTGTGCGATACCGGCGTTGGCCTGTTCCGACAACATGTCGCGGAACTCGCCGATTTCGGGGTTCGACGCATCCGGGCCCAGCACCTTGTCCAGCTTGACGATCGCGACGCTGTCGGCGGCGGTGATCACGGTCACGTCGCCCGCTTCCATGCCGAACACGGTGTCGAGGAACCCTTCGCCGGTGTCAGGGATGAACTGATCGCGGGTGATGTCGGTTTCCACCTGCGCGGTCAGGCCAAGCGCGGCCATGTCTTCGCCCGCCACCAGCTTTGCGACCAGCGCCTGCGCCTGTTCGGCCAGCGCCTCGGTGGTGGCTTCGACCTTCCAGCCTGCGATCACCGCGTCGCGCACGGTGTCGAGATCCTGCAGCTTGGCGGGGATTTCCTCTTCCAGCCGCAGCGCCACGATGCCGCCATCGTCGAGATAGATCACTTCGGGGTAATCGCCGCTCTGTACCTTGGCGGCGGCCTCCTGGAATGCGCCATAGGCCGCGACCGGGTCTGGTGCGTCCTGGTGCCAGTCGATGCTGGCAAGCTGCATTCCGGTTTCCTTCTGCAGTTCTTCCAGCGCGGCGCCGCCGGCCAGCAGGTCGTCGACGGTTTCGGCCACGGTGGCGATCTTGCGCCGCGCCGCGTCGGAGGCCAGTTCGGCATGCAGCTCTTCGCGCGCTTCTTCCAGCGTCACGGTCTGGCCGGGCAACACGCCGTTGACGCGGAACAGCGCCGGACCAAGACCGGTGTCGAACGGGCCGACCACGTCGTTCACCGCGGCGTTGAACACCGCACCGCCGGCAGCGTCCAGATCGGCCTTGCTGACGTCGCCCATGTCAATGTCCTGAAGTTCCAGCCCGCGATCCGCGACCAGAGCTTCGAAATCCTTTTCGCCGTTTTCCAGCGCGAGTTTGGCGGCTTCGGCCGCGTCCGCGTCGGGATAGACCAGACGTTCGACCAGGCGCCGTTCGGGCACGTTGAGTTCGTCGCTGCGGCTTTCGTAAAGCGCCTGGATCCGGTCTTCCTCGACCGGGATTTCGGAGACGAGGTCATCCGGCGACAGCCATGCGTAGGTGATCCGCTTCATCGCGGGCGTGGTGAAATCGTCCGCATTGTCCTGATGATAGGCGACGAGGTCTTCTTCGCTCGGGGCGGGCAGGTCAGCGGCCAGGTCCGCCGCGTCCAGCCGGGCCCAGGTGAAATTGCGCCGTTCGGCAGCGTAAGCGACCAGCGTTTCGGAATAGGAGGACGGCATCGAGGCGGCGGAGATCACCGCGCTTTGCAGGATGCCGCGCACGCTGTCGGCACGCAGGTCCTCTTCGAACTTCGCTTCGCTGTACCCGGCCTGATCGAGCGCGAACTTGTAGGTTTCGCGGTCGAAACCGTTCGCGCCCTGGAACGCCTCGATTTCGAAGATCTGCTTGCTGAGGTTGTCGTCGCCGATCGACAGCCCGATCTTCTGCGCCTCGTTGTCCAGCGCGGCCTGGCCGATCAGCCGGCCCAGAACGTTGCCGTCGATGCCGAAGGCTTCGACCTGATCGAAGCTCAGCGACTGGCCGGTCTGCGCCTCGACGGCGCGGATGTCTTCCTGCAGCGCGCGGGCGTAATCCTCGACCTCGATATCGACATCGCCGACGCTGCCGATGCTGCGGATATTGCCCGACAGATTGCTGACGCCAAACCCGCCAAGACCCAGGATCAGAAGCCCCATCAGGCCCCACATGAATGTTTTCGAGGTGACACCGCTCGCCATGCTTATCCCTTACGCCTTGGTCGTTGAATTCCGTTTGTCCGTGTTTAGGACGAGACCCGATTGGGCACAAGGGCAGAGAGCGCAGGGCGCAGGCCGGCAAGCCGGTCGTAAAGCTGCGCGATCCCGTCCCGGTCGACATTGGCGAAGGCGATGCGCAGCTGGCGCTGCCCGGCGGGGTAGTCTTCGGGCATGAACATGGCGCCAGGCAGGGCCAGCACACCGACCGCGCCGACCATGTCCTGCGCCAGCTGCACAGAAGGGCGTTCGAACGGGTGTTCGAGATAGGCGAAATAGGCGCCCGCCCCCAAGAGCTTCCAGCCCTTATCGGCCAGCACCGGGAAGCCCTCGGCGATGGCGGCGCGCCGGTCGAGGATTTCGTCGCGTTCACCGGCCAGCCACTGATCTAGGTTGCGCATCCCCCACAGCGCCGCCCGCTGGGCCAGCTGGTTGGGGCAGATGGTGACCGTATCGATGAACTTCTCCACCTGTTTCAGCCGCGCGGGCGAGGCGACCATCGCACCGACCCGGTGCCCGGTCAGCCGGTAGGCCTTGGAAAAGGAATACAGCTGGATCAGCGTGTCGTCCCAGTCCGGGTCGGTGAACAGGTCATGCGGCGCACCGCTGACGGAATGGAAATCGCGATAGGTTTCGTCGACCACCAGGGCGATCCCGGCCGCGCGGGCGATGTCGCGGAAACTGGCGATCAGCCCGGCGGGATATTCCGCCCCGCACGGATTGTTCGGAGTGACCAGCACGATGGCGCGGGTGCGGTCCGTGATCAGCGCCTTGGCCTGATCGGGATCGGGCAGCATGCCCGCCCCGGCAGGCAGCGGCACCGCCTTCACCCCGGTCATGTCGAGCCACATTTTATGATTGAAATACCATGGCGTTGGAAGGATGACCTCATCTCCTTCGCCGGTCAGGCTCATCATTGCGGCGCAGAAGGCGTGATTGCAGCCCGAGGTGATGCAGACCTGTCCGGCCGAGATGTCGCTGCCATAGGAGGCTGAAAACCGCGTCGCCACTTCATGCCGCAGTTCCGGCAGGCCCAGGACCGGGCCGTAAAGATGCGCGCCGGGATCGTTCAGCGCCGCGTCCGCGATCGCCTGGCGCAGCCCCTCGGGCGGCAGATCGACCGGCGCGGCCTGGCTGACATCGATCAGCGGCCGGTCGGGCGGGAAACTGATCCCGTTGATCCAGCCCTTGGCCTGCACCACCGGGGAAGCGAAAGTCTGTGCCGTGCGGATCATGGCGTTATCCCTGTCTGTGTTTTTTGGGGAGGATAGCCGCCGCGGCGACCCGCACAAGCGGGATATGAGCCACGGCGCCAAGTTCGCCACAGGGTCGCGGGGCGGTGTTCGTGCGCTACCGTTCCAAGTGGCCGCGCAACCGGCCGGCTTCGCGAAATATGGGGGGGTTATCCCCGGGGGCGGGAAAATCCGGGGCAAACCGGGGCCTTACGGTTGATCGCGGCGCAACGATCGCGCAGGTTCAAAAGCGAAGCGGTCCAATCGGGAAAACCCATTCAAGCGCATATGTTGGCGACAGCGACGATACCCATTTCACAAGATAAGCCGCGCTATGGCGGGCTCGATATCATCCGGCTGATCCTGGCCTGCATGGTGGTGCTGGCGCATTCTTCCTTCTTCCTGATCGTCAGCCCCGAGGCGCATTTTTACTTCCTCAATGGCGTGGCGCGGATCATCGTGCCGTTTTTCTTCGTGATGAGCGGCTATTTCCTCGAGGCGCAGACGCGGGACGGCATCTGGCCCTGGGCGCGCAGGGTGTTGAGCTTCTACCTGATCTGGTCGCTGCTCTATCTGCCGATTATGCTGATCTTTGAAGATTTTTCCCTGCTGCGGTTTGGATTCTACGCGATCTTCGGTTACGCGCATCTGTGGTTCTTGCCGGCGCTTCTGGGGGGCGGATTGATTTTCCACCTGCTGCGGAAGCTCGGTAACCGGCGGCTTGTCGGGCTGGCGGTGCTGCTGGTCGCCGCCGGTGTCGCGCTGCAATATTACGAAAACATGACCTACGACATGGCGCATCTGGCGTTCCGGCGGGTGCATGAGGCGGAAAGCCGGAATTTCCTGTTCATGGGGTTCCCCTATGTGGCGATCGGCGTCGTGATCCGCCGCACCGGATTTGCCGAAGGGAAAATCCAGGCGCGCGATTGGGGGCTGTTGGGGCTGGGGATCGCCGCTTTGGCCGGCGAAGTCGGATTCAATTCCGTGTTCATGCCGGCGGAGGGGATCTACGAAGTCGTCTTCTCCGCGGTTCTGGTCGCGCCGATGCTGTTCCGCTTCGCCAGGGTTCTGCCGCTGCGACTGCGGGGGCGAACGGTGCGCGACCTGTCCTCGGCGATTTATTTTTCGCACCTGCTGCTGCTGGTTCCGCTGCGGGCTGGGTTCGATCTGTCCTTCGGCGAACTCGCGGCCTTGACGCTTGCGCTTGATTTCGCGCTGGCACCGCTGCTGCTGATGCTCAATCGCAGGATTCCCCTGTTCTGAAGCGAAACCGCCGCCAATCGGATGATCGGCGGCGGTTCATACATGTCGATCCGGTCGTGGTTCAGTCGGTACCGCGATAGGGTTCGACATATTGCAGCGCCATGTCCCACGGGAAGAAGATCCAGGTGTCCTGGCTGACCTCGGTGATATAGCTGTCGACCTGCGGGCGGCCCTTGGGTTTGGCGTAGACGGTGGCGAAATGCGCCTTGGGGTACATTTCGCGTACCAGTTCCAGGGTTTTGCCGCTGTCGACCAGGTCGTCGATGATCAGGATGCCGGTGCCGTCGCCCATCAGGTCGGGGTCGGGGTGGTTCAGCACCTGGGCCTCCATCTGGTCCTGATGGTTGTAGGATTTCACGCTGATCGTGTCGACGGTGCGGATATCCAGTTCGCGCGCGATGATCATCGCCGGGGCCATGCCGCCCCGGGTGATCGCCACGATGGCGCGCCAGTTGCCGTCATCCGGGCCTTGCCCGTCGAGCCGCCAGGCCAGCGCCCGGCTGTCGCGGTGAATCTGGTCCCAGCTGATATGGAAGCCTTTTTCGTGGGGCAGGCGGTTGTCGATGCTCATCGCTCAGTCCTTTCGGCCGGTGACCACGTCGATGTCGGGCGCGTCCACCGCCTTCATCCCGACAACGTGATATCCGGCGTCGACATGCAGGTTTTCCCCGGTCACGCCGGACCCCAGGTCGGACAGCAGGTAGAGCGCCGATTTGCCGACGTCGTCGATGGTCACGTTGCGGCGCAGCGGCGAATTCAGTTCGTTCCATTTCAGGATATAGCGGAAATCGCCGATGCCGCTGGCGGCCAGTGTCTTGATCGGTCCGGCGGAGATTGCGTTGACGCGGATGCCGTCCTTTCCCAGATCTTCGGCGAGATACTTCACCGAGGCTTCCAGCGCCGCCTTGGCCACGCCCATCACGTTGTAGTGCGGCATCACCTGTTCGGCACCGTAATAGGTCAGCGTCAGCGCGCTGCCGCCTTCATTCATGATCTTTTCGGCGCGCTGCATGACGGCGGTGAAGCTGTAGCAGCTGATATCCATCGTCATCAGGAAATTGTCGCGGCTGGTTTCGACATAGCGGCCGCGCAATTCGTTCTTGTCGGAAAATCCGATGGCGTGGACCAGGAAATCGATCTTGCCCCATTTCGCTTCGATTTCGGCGAAAGCGGCATCGATCGAGGCGGGGTCGGACACGTCGCAATCGATCAGCGTTTCGACGCCCAGCTGTTCGGCCAGAGGTGCGACCCGTTTGCGGAAAGCATCGCCCATATAGGTGAAGGCCATTTCGGCCCCGGCGTCTGCACAGGCCTTGGCGATCCCCCAGGCGATCGACTTGTCATTTGCAAGCCCCATGATCACGCCGCGTTTTCCCGCCATCAATTGGTTTGACATTACGTTTTCTCCGACCAAGTGTTTGCGTTGAAATCCTTTAGGGGATCGTCTGTCGTGCATCAAGTGCCGCTTGACCCGATGGAACGATGGACGGGCAATCTTTTGGGCGGCACTGGAAGGGCAGAGATGACCGACAGGACAGGCATTTTCGCAGGCGACGACCCGTTTGAAATCGCGCGGCGCTGGCTGGCAGAGGCGGAAGCAAGCGAAATCAACGATCCCAACGCGATCGCGCTGTCGACCGTGGACGAAACCGGTCTGCCCAATGCGCGCATGGTCCTGCTGAAGGAAATCGAGGACGATGCCTTCGTGTTCTACACCAATTACGAAAGCGCGAAAGGCCGCGAACTGGACCAGGCCGGCAAGGCCGCTTTCGTGATGCATTGGAAAAGCTTGCGACGCCAGATCCGGGTGCGCGGCACCGTCAGTCACGAAAATGGACCGAAGGCGGATGCCTATTACAAGTCCCGCTCGCTCAAGAGCCGGCTGGGAGCATGGGCGTCGAAGCAGTCCCGGCCACTCAATTCGCGCGCCGCATTGATGGCGGAAGTGGCCAAAGTAACGGCGCAGCATGGACCGAATCCCGCCCGCCCATCCTTTTGGGGAGGTTACAGAATCGATCCAGTTGAGATTGAGTTCTGGGCAGACGGTGCGTTCCGGCTCCATGACAGGTTTGTCTGGCGCCGCGAAAGCGCTGGAAAAAATTGGGCGGTGACCCGCCTGAACCCATGAATTTCGCGTGACGTGGAATGCAAACAGTTGAAAAATTTTCAACTTTTACCTTGCAACGACACATGACTTTGTCACATGAAATGAATGGGGATGACGATCATGTGGGTATCGAAGCTGTGAATACTGATGTTAACGGCACCCGCAGGATATCTGGCCAAGTCAAATGGTTCGATCCGGTGAAAGGGTTCGGATTCGTTTTAGCCGATGAAGGCGGACCGGATATTCTGCTGCACGCCAATGTACTGCGAAATTTCGGGCAAAGCTCGGTTGCAGATGGTGCGAAGATCGAGATCGTGGTCCAGGAAACGGATCGCGGCATTCAGGCCACCGAGGTGTTCAGCATCGAACCGCCCGCCGGATCCGGCATGGCCGCGCTGGCCGATTTCGAAGATATCGACCCCGAAGTCATCCGTTCCGCGCCGCTGGAACCGGCGCGGGTGAAGTGGTTCGACAAGGGCAAGGGATTCGGCTTCGCCAACGTGTTCGGGCGCAGCGAAGACGTTTTCGTGCATGTCGAGGTTCTGCGCCGCTCGGGCCTGGCCGATCTGCAACCCGGCGAAGCGGTCGGGCTGCGGGTCATCGAGGGCCGTCGCGGTCGCATGGCGACCGAGGTGTCGGCCTGGGAAACCGCGTTGAAACTGGACGAACACTGACAGATGAGGTGGCTGGTGCGTACCGTGCTGGCCGTTTTGTGGCCCATCCTGGCGACACAGGCGGCCGCACAGGATTGTCGCGAGGACGCGGTTTTCCTGAAAGGCGATTGGGGGCAGGCGCGGTTTTCGGTGGAACTGGCCGATACCGATGCGGAACGCGCACGCGGGCTGATGTTCCGCGAAACCCTGCCAAGATCTTCCGGCATGTTGTTTCTTTATCCCTCGCCGCGGCGGGTGGCATTCTGGATGAAGAACACCTTGATCCCGCTGGACATGCTTTTCATCGACGACGCCGGCACCGTGGTGCGCATCCATCACCGTGCGCAGCCGGGCGACCTGACGGCGATTCCCGGCGGCGATGGCGTGTTGGCGGTTCTGGAGATTGGCGGCGGCCTGGCCGAAGCGATGGGAATCACCGCCGGAACGGTGCTGCGCCATCCCGGTTTCGATGCCAAAGACGCGGTCTGGCCCTGCGCGGATGAAAACGCCGATTAGGACTTTTCAATTCCCGTCCGCCGGGTTAGACCGGCGACGGTTCGGGGCGTAGCGCAGTCTGGTAGCGCACCTGTTTTGGGTACAGGGGGTCGTGAGTTCGAATCTCGCCGCCCCGACCAATTTCAAATCAAAGTAACGGATGGCGACGGGCGCGGTACGCGCGCCTCGTGTTCCTGTCCTAGTGTTTTTGTATTTGTGGCCACCATATCTGGTGTGTCGCGGCCCGGGGCGCGGGGCCCGCTACGCAGCTGTCGCGCGCGGCGACAGAGCGAGAGGCGCGGCAGCGAAGAGGCGCGCGGGATCGGGAGACTCGGGTTGCCTCATTTTCTGGCAGGTGCCGCGCGGTGCGCATATCTGCCTGCAGAATCATCTCGCCCGACCAGGGCGCGCCTATGACAGTCGATCTTCACCTTCGTATATATTGTGTAAAACTTATGATGGTGACTAGATTTGGTGGTTTTTGCCGCCGAAATTGCCGCGAAGTAAATTTTCCGTTGTTTCATAGACCCTTCCCGAGCCCCCTTCGTGCAGCGCTTGCAGATTGCCGCATTGCAGAACCTGCGCGGGGAATCGCAGCGACTGAAATTCCCTGCCGCGGTCAACCGCCAAAATTTGAAAAAACCACAAATAAACTCGTTGACCGGATAGGCGGATGTACGCCAAGTTGTGGGGGTCGACCGATAACGCCACAACATGTAGTTGGCGTGGGCGGCGGGGGACAGCTTCTATATCTCGAGCCATGGCTCTGACACCGACGCGGATTGTACGCTTTCCGTGAGCCGGCAGCTATACCCTGCGCCCTGAAACAGGCGGCACAGGATGCAATGACATCCCAACACTGGGACAGCCGAACACGGGGCAGCGAAATGAAAATTGAAAGAAAATTCACCAAGGCAGGGCAGGACGCATACGCCGATCTTGAGTTCGTAACCACTTCTTCCGAAATCAGGAATCCCGATGGCAGCATCGTGTTCAAGCTGAATGAGCTGGAAGTTCCGTCCAGCTGGAGCCAGGTTGCCTCCGACGTCATTGCACAGAAATACTTCCGCAAGGCGGGGGTGCCGTCGCAGCTGAAGAAGGTCAAGGAAGACGGCGTGCCCGAATTCCTGTGGCGTTCGGTTCCGGCATCGAAGGACGTGACCTATGGCGGCGAAACCAGCTCCAAACAGGTTTTCGACCGTCTGGCCGGGGCCTGGGCCTATTGGGGCTGGAAGGGCGGCTATTTCTCGACCGAGGAAGACGCGCAGGCCTATTTCGACGAAATGCGTTTCATGCTGGCCACCCAGAAGGCTGCCCCGAACAGCCCGCAGTGGTTCAACACCGGCCTGCACTGGGCCTACGGCATCGACGGGCCGGGGCAGGGGCATCACTATGTCGATTACAAGACCGGCAAGCTGGTGAAATCGAAGTCCGCCTATGAGCATCCGCAACCGCATGCCTGCTTCATCCAGTCGGTATCGGACGACCTGGTGAATGAAGGCGGCATCATGGACCTGTGGGTGCGCGAGGCGCGCCTGTTCAAATACGGCTCGGGCACGGGTACCAACTTCTCCTCCCTCCGTGCCGAGGGGGAAGCCCTGTCGGGCGGCGGGAAATCGTCGGGCCTGATGGGCTTCCTCAAGATCGGCGACCGCGCCGCCGGCGCGATCAAGTCGGGCGGCACCACGCGCCGCGCCGCCAAGATGGTGATCTGCGATGTCGACCACCCCGACATCGAGGAATTCATCAACTGGAAGGTGAAGGAAGAACAGAAGGTCGCCAGCATCGTCGCCGGGTCGAAGATGCACGAGGACAAGCTGAACGCGATCTTCGGCGCGATCCGTGAATGGGACGGCAGCGGCGAGGACGCGGTCGACCCGAAAAAGAACCCCGCGTTGAAAGAGGCGGTGCGCGGCGCCAAGAAGGTGTCGATCCCCGAAACCTATATCAAGCGGGTGCTGGATTACGCACGTCAGGGCTATGACAGCATCGAGTTTCCGACCTACGACACCGATTGGGACTCTGAGGCCTACGCTTCCGTATCGGGGCAGAACTCGAACAACTCGGTCCGCGTCACCGATGCCTTCCTGAAGGCGGTGGAAAACGACGACGACTGGGAACTGCTGCGCCGCACCGACGGCGGGGTGGCCAAGACCATCAAGGCGCGCGACCTGTGGGAGGACATCGGTCACGCCGCATGGGCTTGCGCCGATCCGGGCATCCAGTTCCACGACACCGTCAATGCCTGGCATACCTGCCCCGAAGACGGTGAAATTCGCGGCTCGAACCCGTGCTCGGAATACATGTTCCTCGACGACACCGCCTGCAACCTGGCCTCGATGAACCTGCTGACCTTCTACAAGGACGGCGAATTCCAGGCCGAGGATTACGTGCACGCCACCCGCCTGTGGACCGTTACCTTGGAAATTTCGGTGATGATGGCGCAGTTCCCGTCGAAGGAAATCGCGCAGCTCAGCTACGACTTCCGCACCCTGGGCCTGGGCTATGCCAATATCGGCGGGCTGCTGATGAACATGGGGCTGGGCTATGACAGCGACGAAGGCCGCGCCATGGGCGCCGCGCTGACCGCGATCATGACCGGCGTTTCCTATGCCACCAGCGCCGAAATGGCCGGGGAACTGGGCACTTTCGCGGGCTATGAGCGCAACGCCAAGCACATGCTGCGGGTGATCCGCAACCACCGCAATGCGGCGCAAGGCAACGGGCATGGCTATGAGGACCTGGCGGTCAAGCCGGTGCCGCTGGATCACGCCAACTGCCCCGACGCGCGGCTGGTCGAGCTGGCGATGAAATCCTGGGACGAGGCGCTGGAGCTGGGCGAAAAGCACGGTTACCGCAACGCGCAGGTGTCGGTGATCGCGCCGACCGGCACGATCGGTCTGGTGATGGATTGCGACACCACCGGTATCGAACCCGATTTCGCGCTGGTGAAGTTCAAGAAGCTGGCCGGCGGCGGCTACTTCAAGATCATCAACCGCTCGGTCCCCGCAGCCTTGGAAAACCTCGGTTATTCCAGCAGCGAGATCGAGGAAATCGTCAGCTATGCGGTGGGCCACGGCACCATGGGCAACGCGCCGGGGATCAACCACACCGCGCTGATCGGCCACGGTTTCACCAATACCGAGATCGAAAAGGTCGAATCCGCGCTGGCCACGGCCTTCGACATCCGCTTCGTGTTCAACCAGTGGACGCTGGGCGAGGAATTCTGCCGCAACGCCCTGGGCATCCCGGCGGCGAAGCTGAACGATCCGAGCTTCGACATCCTGACCCATCTGGGCTTCAGCAAGAAAGACATCGAGCAGGCCAACGACCACGTCTGCGGCACCATGACCCTCGAAGGGGCGCCGCATCTGAAAGAAGAGCACTACCACATCTTCGACTGCGCCAATCCCTGCGGCAAGAGGGGCAAGCGCTACCTGTCGGTCAACAGCCACATCACCATGATGGCTGCGGCGCAGAGCTTCATCTCGGGCGCGATTTCCAAGACCATCAACATGCCCAATGACGCCACGATCGAGGATTGCAAGGCGGCTTATGAGCTGAGCTGGTCGCTGGGCATCAAGGCCAACGCGCTGTATCGCGACGGATCGAAGCTGAGCCAGCCTCTGGCGGCGGCGCTGATCGAGGATGACGAGGACGCGGCGGAAGTGCTGGAATCCGGCACCACGCAGGAAAAGGCCAAGGTGCTGGCCGAGAAGATCGTCGAAAAGGTTGTGGTCAAGGAAATCGTGCGCAGTCACCGCGAAAAGATGCCGGAACGGCGCAAGGGCTATACCCAGAAGGCGGTTGTCGGCGGTCACAAGGTGTACCTGCGCACCGGCGAATATTCCGACGGGTCCCTGGGCGAGATCTTCATCGACATGCACAAGGAAGGCGCGGGGTTCCGCGCGATGATGAACAACTTCGCCATCGCCGTGTCGGTGGGCCTGCAATACGGCGTGCCGCTGGAAGAATTCGTCGATGCCTTCACCTTCACCAAGTTCGAACCGGCAGGCATGGTGCAGGGCAATGACAGCATCAAGAACGCGACCTCGATCCTTGATTACATCTTCCGCGAACTGGCGGTTTCCTATCTGGACCGGACCGACCTGGCCCATGTGAAACCCGAGGGCGCGAGCTTCGATGATATCGGTCGCGGCGAGGAAGAGGGCGTGTCGAACATTTCCGAGATGAGCGAAAGCGCCGCCAGCCGGTCGCTGGAAGTTCTGAAACAGATCAGTTCGACCGGCTATCTGCGCAAGCGTCTGCCGCAGGAACTGGTGGTCTTGCAGGGCGGCCAGACCGCCGGTGCCACGGTGCTGAACGGCACCGATCCCGAAGCGGCACTGCAGACACTGGTGCCGGAAACCGCGGGCACGCCGGAAAGCGTTACGATGACCACCACCACTGCGGTCGCGTCGGGCGCGGTCGGCATGGACGCGCGGACCAAGGCCAAGATGCAGGGCTACGAAGGTGACCCCTGCGGCGATTGCGGCAACTACACGCTGGTGCGCAACGGCACCTGCATGAAGTGCAACACCTGCGGCGCGACGAGCGGTTGCAGCTGAACAAGTTTCGGGGCGGGTGCGCTCGCCCCAAAACATGGATCGGGAAACAGGCAAAAAACCGGGCGGTAACCAACGATACCTGATCCGTGAAACTGGCCCCCCATCGTGGGGGCCTTTTCTTTTGCTGCGCGTCCGCCCCGTTCAACCCTTCGTTCGGGGGCGTTCGCTGCGGGGCTTACCCAAGGTTGATGTCCTAAAACTAGGGACTTTCGGTCCGTTCTGAATATCAACGATCAATGTCAGTCTACCAGGTTGGAGGAACCTCATGGACGCGAGCCAGATCAAATCCGAAGGTGCCGTTCCCGTGAATACGGGGGATGCCGATACCGACGACCGCCAGAAAGCAATCACCGAAATCGCCAGTCGGATCGGCGGGCTCAGCATCTCGATCGCCGAAGTGTCCGGCGAAATCTCCGACACCTCGCAACGGGTCGACCGGCAGGCCGAAGTGTTCCAGGAAATCGCCGCACAGACCGAGGAAATGGCATCGCAAAGCCGCTCGGTGCTGGCCTCGGCCAACAATGCCGTCGAAATTTCCGGTGCGGCCGAGGCACGTGTCGTCGCCACCAGCGGCAGGCTGACGTCGATGGTCAGCGGGATCACAGAACTGATCGACAGGGTAACGCGGATTTCCGATCAGCTTTCGACGCTGGAAACCGCGCTGCAGCGGGTGGCGCAGGTGTCGGGCGAGGTCGACAATATTTCACGCAAGACCAACTTGCTGTCGCTGAACGCGTCGATCGAAGCGGCGCGCGCCGGCCGGCATGGCCGCGGCTTCATGGTGGTGGCGCAGGAGGTCAAGGACCTGTCGACCCTGACCGGTGAAGCCACCGGCGAGATCCAGGAAACCATTTCCACGCTGTCGGGCGAATTGCGCCAGTTGATGAAGATCGCCGACCTGGCGGTGGAATCGGCGGGCGAGATTCGCCAGCAAACGGATGGGATCGGCGGTGAAATCGATGCGTTGCCCGCGACCTTGGGCGAAGTCAGTTCGGCCCAGCGGGACATTGTGGCCGCCACCGGTGATATCAGCCAGGCGGTGGGCGACGTGCGCAACGCGGTGACCGAATTGTCGGCTGAGGTGACAGATTCGTCGGAAAGCCTGAAAAACGCGCTCGACACGATGCAGGGGCTGACCGAAAATTCCGAAGCCCTGACCGGCATGAGCGCGCGTCTGGGCGTTGAAACCGTCGACACGCCCTATATCGAGGCGGTCAAGAAACTGGCGCGGGATATTTCCGCTTGCTTCGAGCAGGCGGTGAATAGCGGGCAGATTCCGATGGCCGACCTGATGGACCGGGATTACCAGCCGATTCCGGGCAGCAACCCGCAACAGGTGATGGCGCGGTTCACCAATTTCACCGATGCGGTACTGCCCGCCTTTCAGGAACCGATGTTGGAATTTGCCGACAATATCGTGTTCTGCGCTGCGGTGAATCAGGACGGTTATCTGCCGACCCACAACAAGAAGTTCTCGATGCCGCAGATGACGGACATGATCGACTGGAACACCGCCTATGCCCGCAACCGACGGATCTTCGACGACCGGGTCGGTCTGGCCGCCGGGCAAAGCACAAGGCCGTTCCTGCTGCAGGCCTATCGCCGCGACATGGGCAACGGGGAATTCGTGATGATGAAGGACCTGTCGGCGCCGATCGTCGTCAACGGGGTTCACTGGGGCGGTATCCGGCTGGCCTACAAGGTATAGGCGGGACCGTGCCGCGGGGGCCTGGCGTTTCATGACGAAGTGTCGGGGGCAGGCGCGTTTGACGCCTGCGATCGCGGGTCAGAAGCGGCGATGCACGGCCATCAGCCACAGAATCATCAGCCCGAAAGACGCGAGCGCGTTCCAACTGGCCATCGACAGGCCGAACATTTCCCACGCGACCTGATCGCACATCACGATGCCGGGTCCGTCGGTGGACAGCAGGTTGCCGACGTCCAGTGCGCCCGACCCGGTGCAGCTGTCCGGGCCTTCCCACCAGTGCCGTTCGACCCCGGTGTGATACACGCCGATCCCGCTGGTCGTTGCGGCGGCAAAGGCGCCCAGCCAGGCCAGCACCCGCGCATTCATCGACAGCGCCGCGGCGCCGATGACGATGGCGGCGGCGTGCGGCCATCGTTGCCACAGGCACAGTTCGCAGGGTGGATAGCCGAAGAACTGAAACAGGAAGGCACCGCCCAGTAATGCGCAAGAGCCGATGGTGGCCAGCGAAATCAAGGTGCTTCGGCTGATATCTGACGTCATAGGTACTTCACCATGTAGAATCCGCCCAGAAGGATGAGGACGAAAAGCGAAAATAGCAAGCCCAGCCAACGTTCTATGAAATCTCGGATCGGATTTCCGAATTTCCACAGAAGCGCCGCGACGACGAAAAAGCGAAGGCTGCGGGCCAATATGGCCGTGACGATGAAAGTGACGAGCGGAAGACCGGTCCAGCCCGACATGATGGTGATCACCTTGAACGGGAACGGGGTCAGCCCGGCGATCAGCACCGGCCAGAAACCGGCGGCGTTGAACTGGGCGTTGAACGCTGCGATCGCGTCGGCCTTACCCATGGTTTCCAGGATGGGGCGGCCGATTTCTTCGTAAAAGAAGGCGCCGATGGCATAGCCCAGAAGCCCGCCCAGAACCGAGGCGACAAGGGCGACGGTCGCGATGAGCCACGCGCGCGATGGGCGGGCCAGAACCATCGGGATCATCAGGACATCCGGCGGGATCGGAAACACCGAGGCCTCGACGAAGGAAATCAGCGCCAGAACCCAAAGCGCCCTGGGGTGATCGGCCAAGGCCAGGGTCCAGTGATACAGTCTGCGGATCATTCCTACATGCGCCCTTTTGGTTCCGTTACGCCATGTCGGCGTCATGGGGTCAACCGCAATCGCACAGGCGGCCGGGATGCCGTTTGGCGCGGACGCCAGGAAGGATGAAGGTTTGTCGAAAATCCAGCGCTTTGCCTCTGGACGCGGGCAAAAGAGACGGGTAATTCTTGCCCCAGCGTGCCCAAGTGGCGGAATGGTAGACGCAGCGGATTCAAAATCCGCCGGCTTAACGGCCGTGCCGGTTCGAGTCCGGCCTTGGGTACCACCGGTTTTCCAATTTGATCTGTTTGTGTTCGTGATTGTCACGGCCCCGCGATCCCCAAACGGGGAGGCGGACGCCCCATGCTCGGGGCGGCGCCGGTTCGGGGCACATCTTGGTCACATTTTTGCCCGATTCAGGGTCGAAACGTAGAATTTGATTCGTCCTGAATTGATTCAAACGTGGAAAAATCGCCAGACATTCCGGCTATTGTCCCCGGTTGGATAACATTCTCCTAATTTTTGACACTTATTTGCGGCAGAAATTTGACGGAACAAAAGTGCAGCCCTCTGTCCGACCAATGGAAACAGTGATGCACTCTAGGGTAGAAAAATATCCCTCATATCCGGATTGTTTCCGTAATGCGGGTGCAAAACATGCGTAACATGGTAAATATTTTGCCTTTTAGCAGGTGAATTGGAACCAATGAGTTTCCCGGATGTCCGGAATTTTGACGAATTTAGACGGAATATCGGCAAGTCGTCTAAAATCATCCCTTTGTCGGGAAGTTTCTCTTAAGTATGTATTGGGTGTAGCCCTACTGGGGGGGGATACGTCTGCTGGCTGCGGGGGCGGCCAACAAAGTACAGGTCATGCATTCAAGTGGATGCGAGGTGACGCAACTGACGCGGTGATTTGCAACCGGTGGTTCGCGTCCCAACCGGCAGTCCGTAACGGGC
Source organism: Thalassovita aquimarina (assembly GCF_018219815.1). GTDB lineage: Bacteria > Pseudomonadota > Alphaproteobacteria > Rhodobacterales > Rhodobacteraceae > Thalassobius > Thalassobius aquimarinus. Next base: position 476,580 of record NZ_JADMKU010000001.1, on the reverse strand, counting down.
GCCGGGCGGGGAAGTTTTGCCTCTGTTCACGATTAACCGCGCGATCTGTTGGATTTGGCTTCGGGCGGGGCCCTCACGGTTCCGCCACTGCACTGCGCAGTATGGGGAATGCCCCATCGCAAAAGGTGAAAGAGGGTTCAAATGGCTGATTTGGTTCTGGATTGGTCCCTGTTCGGCGCATACGGCACCAATTTGGGTGCATCGACCACCGTGGATACCGGCGGCGTTGCCGTGAATGTGGATTTCACGGCAGACGACGAAGGCGCCGAGGCGCTGACCGTCAATTCCGACAATTACGTTGCAGCGGGCGAAGCGTTCGATCCGAAGTCCGCTCTGAAGCTGCTGGGGCTGGGCGGCGAGGGTGGTACCGACGCCACCTCGACCGTGGTGCTGTCCTTTACCTCCACCGATCAGGCCTATGACAGCAACGTTCAAAATGTCAGCTTCCGGCTGAACGATGTCGATTTCGGATCCGACCCGGACAACGGCGGCGGTCTGCATCTCGATGGGGTGACGATCAACGGCTATGACGCCGAAGGCAATCTCGTCCCGGTCACCATCACCCCCGGTTCGGATGTCGGCCTGAGCGGCAACACCGTCAGCGGCACGGAAGGCACCTATGAACCGACCGACGCGGAAGCCAGCGCCCTGGTGGAAATCGCGGGCCCGGTCATCCGGATCGAAATTTCCTATACCAACGGCGGCGACGACGCGCAGCGCGTCTATGTCAGTGACGTGCATTTCTCGACCATCGAAGGCTGCGAGGAAGACGGGCTGGACGGCATCGTCGAGGGCACCGACGGCGATGACTACATCGACGCCAGCTATACCGGCGACCCCGAAGGCGACATGGTCGACAACGAAGACAACATCTGGCCGGGCCTGTCGCCGAACGACGATATCATCGAAGCCTATGACGGCGACGATACCGTTCTGGGCGGCGCCAGCGACGATACGATCGACGGTGGCGACGGCAGCGATTCGATCGAAGGCGGCGGCGGGTCGGACCTTATCACCTCGGGGCCCGGCGCATTGGACGGCGCGCTGCCCGACATGGGCTATCCGGGTCTTTATCCCGCCGACGGCGATCCCGACAACGACCGCGACTTCGTCGATGGCGGCGACGGCGCCGACACCATCATGACCGGCGATGACGCAGACACCATCATGGGCGGCCGCGGAACCGACAGCATCGATGGCGGTCTGGACGCCGACGAAATCGACGGCGGCAGCGGTGGCGACACCATCATCGGCGGCGAAGGGTCCGATACGATCTATGCCAGCTCGGGCGACGACCTTGTCTATGGCGGGCTCGATCCGGCCTATCCGGATGCGGTCAACATCCCCGACGATACCGACCTGCGTCCCGACAATGGTCGGGATTACCTGCATGGCGGCGCCGGCGATGACACCATCTACGGTGCTGACGATGACGACACGATTTACGGCAGCTCGGGCGACGACTATCTCGACGGCCAGATCGACGAAGACGAGATCTATGGCGGGTCGGGCAACGACACGCTGATCGGCGGCGCCGGCGGCGACCTGCTGCAGGGCGGCGGCGGTGTCGACGAAATCTCGGGCGGCGACGATGCAGACACCATCATGGGCATCACAATGGGCGAATCCGTGCATGGTGGCGCGGGCGGCAACGACGACGATACGCTCGTGCTCTACGGGATCGGCGACTATCGCCTGGCCGATCTGGTCACCGACAGCGACGGCAACGGCTTCGACGGCACCGTCGAATTCCTTGACGGCGCGGGCGACGTCACCGGCACGGCGACTTTCACCAACATCGAAAACATCGTGCCCTGTTTCACCCCTGGCACCCTGATCGCGACGACGCAGGGCGCGCGGATGGTCGAGACGCTGAAGGAAGGCGACAAGGTCATCACCCGCGACAACGGGATCCAGGAAATCCGCTGGCTCGGCGCCCGCAAGATGACCGGGATCGAACTGGCGCGCGACCCCAAGTTGCAGCCGATCCTGATCCGCAAGGGCGCCCTGGGCAACGGCCTGCCGCAGCGCGACATGATGGTCAGCCCGAACCATAGGGTGCTGATCACCAACGAGAAGGTGAACCTCTACTTCAACGAAACCGAGGTCCTGGCCGCGGCCAAGCACCTGGTCGGCCTGGAAGGCATCCACAAGGTCAACGTGGTGGGCACCACCTATATCCACTTCATGTTCGACCAGCACGAAGTGGTGCTGTCGGACGGGGCCTGGACCGAAAGCTTCCAGCCGGGCGATCAGTCGCTCAAGGGCATTGGCAAGGATCAGCGCGAAGAAATCTTCACCCTGTTCCCGGAACTGCGCGAACGTGAAGGCGTTGGCAACTATCACGCCGCGCGGCGGTCGCTTAAGAAGCACGAAGCGACCCTGCTGAACTTCACCAAGTAATCTGCGTCATGCAGCACTGTCTCCGCCTCGGCGGGGGCAGCCGGAAAAGGGACCGGGGGCTGTCCCTTTTCCGACTTTTCCCGGGGGGGGAACGAAACGACTGAATCCCGACACCTTTGCAGGGCTGGTCCAATGGGTGGCCTTTGCGCGTGTTGAAACAGAATTCCCCCAGTTCAGACGCAATTCTGCCGAAAAGTTGCGAAAGAAGGGGTGAAATTCCGCTTTTTCACGTCGTGCGCTTAAATAACCAGCCCCGCGCGCGTTCTAGAGTCCGAGGGAAGTATGACCAACGCAAGCGAGCCAGTCATCGCAGCAAGTTTATTTACAGCCCGCCCGCGCGGCGCATTTCGGTCCTGCCTGTCCGGCGGACGTCTTGAGGAGGTACTGGCATGAACACCTCTTTCATCGCATATGGCATTGACGTTGTGTCCAATCCCGATCTGGACGTGCTGACCGGCACCGGCCAGGACGGGGCGGGGCAGGTGGTGCTGCAAAACGGCAGCCAGAGCTTCACCGACACCCAGATCGTCGAGGTGATCGTCGAACAGGTCACGCTTGACGGCGAACTGACCGGCGCGACCCGGATCACCGGCGTCAACGTCTATGACAGCAAGGCCGATTTTGAGGCGGGCACGGTGCTTTATGCCTATGAACCGGCCACGGCGGGCGATTACGCTCTGGTGCAGGAAAATGTCACCGGGATGGGCGATGGCTATCTGCAATTCGACGCCTCGATGCTGGTGTCCTCCGATGCTGGTGCGCCGGTGCTGACGACACTGTTCATCGCGCCGGGAACGGATGCGAATGACGGCTATGGCACGCTGGTGCTGGACAATCATTCCGACACCGATCTGGACGGCGACGGCGTGATCGCCGCCGGCACGGCCGAGGTCGGCAATGGGGCGTTCAACACGGGCTATTCCGACACCGCCTATGCGCCGCCCATGGCGGGCGACTATGTGGTCGAGGGCGGCGATGGCAGCGATTTTATCGATCCCTATTACACTGGCGATCCCGAAGGCGACCGGATCGACAACAACGACGCCGCCGACGGATCGAATGACGACGTGGTCCGGGCCGGGGACGGCGACGACACCGTTCTGGCCGGCGACGGCGATGATTACATAGACGGCGGCAGCGGCCACGACCAGCTGGAAGGCGGCGATGGCGACGACACCCTGCTGGGCGGCACCGGCGACGACCGCCTTTACGGCGGCATCGGCAATGACAGTGCGATGGGCGGCGAGGGCGCCGACAGTTTCGAAGCCTATGACGGCGACGACTATTTCTCGGGCGGCTCCGGCGACGACTGGATGAACGGCGACAAGGGCGACGACACGCTTTTGGGCGGCGCCGGCGACGACTGGATGCGCGCCAGTTTCGGCAATGATTCAATGGCGGGCGGCACCGGCAACGATTTCATCTGGTCCGGCTATGGCGACGACACGATCACGCTGGAAAACGATTTCGGCAACGACACGATCGAGATGGAAGACCAGGACGAGGTCACTGGCGACATCCTCGACATGTCCGCGGTCACCGACGACCTGACCATCGACCTGAGCCAAACCAACCAGGGCGCGGGCACCGTGTCCGACGGCACATCAACCGCCAATTTCCAAGGCGTCGAACACCTGGTGCTGGGCAGCGGCACCAACACGCTGGTGTTGGCCGATTTTTCCGGCACTGACAGGGTCGAAGGCTTCGACGCGCCGGTGCAGAACACCGACGGGACCTATAGCGGCAAGGACCTGCTGGACGTGTCCAGCCTGACCGACGACGCTGGCAACCCGGTCGATGTGAACGACGTGGTGGTGTCGGACGACGGGGCGGGCAACGCCGTGCTGTCCTTCCCGCATGGTGAGGCGCTGACCCTGATCGGGGTGGCCCCGGCCGATGTGTCGGACGTGGCGCAGCTGGCCGCGATGGGTATTCCGGCGGACAGTCGCGACGGGATCGTCGAGGGCGGATCGGGCAGCGAGCTGATCGATGACAGCTTTACCGGCGATCCCGATGGCGACCGCGTCGATGGCGGCGATGCCATCGATCCGGGGGCAGGCGCCGACGATGACAGCATCCGCGCCGGATATGGCAACGACACGATCCGCGCCGGGCTGGGCAATGACACGATCGATGCCGAATTCGGCGATGACTGGATCGAGGCCGGCGCGGGCGACGACCTGCTGATCGGCGGCCTGGGCGGCGACACGATGTTCGGCGAGGCGGGCAACGACAGTTTCCAGATCTCAAGCGGCGACACCGCAATGGGCGGCGATGGCGATGACAGCTTCTTCGTCGATGACAGCCTGCGCAATGGCGAACGGTTCAAGATCGACGGCGGCGCCAATGGCGAAACCAAGGGCGACACGCTTTACGTCAACGGCCTGGCCAACATCACCTATGATCCGAACGATCCCGAAACCGGCAGCGTGGAATGGCAAGACGGGTCGGTTCTGTATTTCAGTGACATCGAAAATGTCGTGCATGTCCCGTGCTTTACCGAAAACAGCATGATCATGACGCGGGGCGGGGAAAAAGCCGCCCGCGATATCCGTGCAGGGGATATGGTGCTGACCCGCGATAACGGGTTCCAGCCGGTTCGCTGGGCAGGGAAGCGTGAGTTGGCCGCGGCGGAACTGGAGGGGAAGCCGGGTTTGCGCCCGGTGCTGATCCGCAGGGGCGCGCTTGGCGATGGGGTTCCTTGTCGTGACCTGACCGTGTCGCCGCAGCACCGGATGATGATCGACGCCCCGAAGACCGCGCTCTGGTTCGGCAGCGATGAAGTGTTCGTTGCCGCGATCCACCTGACCTTTCTGGACGGGGTGGAACAGCTGGGCGACGAGGCCGTGACCTATGTGCATTTCATGTTCGACACGCACCAGGTGGTGCAGGGGGATGGCTGCTGGAGCGAAAGCTTCCAGCCCGGCGATCTGAGCCTGCTGGGCATGGACGAAGCCCAGCGGAACGAAATCGTCAGCCTGTTCCCGCAGCTGATGCAGGACAGCGCCGACAAGGTCTATCCGGCCGCGCGGCAAACCCTGAGCGCGCGCGAAACCCGGGTTCTATTCGGCTGAATGCCCGGCGCGCCAGTTGGCCCAGGCCTCTGGCGTGTCAAGGTCGGTCAGCGCGTGTCGCGCGGGCAGGGGGATCAGCTTCAGTCGCTCGGCATGATCGGTCAGAACGCCGCGCGCGCCCCGATCGCCGCCGAGCGCCTTCAGGTCGTCGAAGCAATCGCGCGGAAAGATCACCGGATGGCCCGGCTTGCCCTCCGCGCTGGTGCCGCGGACGATGCGTCCGGATTCATAGGCGTTCAGAACCGTCCTCAGATCCTCGGCGGTCAGTTCCGGCATGTCGGCGGGCAGGATCATCACCGCCTCGACCGTGTCGGGCAGCGCGCGGATCCCGGTCCGGATCGACGCGCCCATGCCTTCGTCGGCATCGGGGACCCAGACCGATGTCGTCCGATCATCCATCAGCCGCGCCCGTGGGTGGGACGGCGAAGGCAGGCAGGCATAGACCGGGCAGCCGGTGGCATGGGCCCGGTCCAGCATCAGCGTCAGCAGGGGCCGCCCGTGCAGCGGTTCCAGAAGTTTGTCGCGCCCCGGCCCCATGCGGGAGGAACTGCCGGCGGCGAGGATCAGGATGGCGATGGTCATGGCCGTCACAGCGGCCTGATCTTCAGCTTGGTGATCTGGTTCTGTTCACGCCCGACGACTTCGAAGCGGAATCCGTGGAAGGAAAACACCTGTCCGGCGGTCGGGATCATCTGCGCTTCGTGGATGACCAGCCCGGCGATGGTGTTGGCTTCGTCATCGGGCAGGTTCCAATCCCGGGCGCGGTTCAGGTCACGGATCGTCACCGACCCATCGACAAGGAACTGCCCGTCCTTGGTTTTCTGAATCGACCATTCGGCATCGGGATCGAATTCATCGGTGATCTCGCCGACGATTTCTTCCAGGATGTCTTCCAGCGTGATCAGCCCTTCCAGCGATCCGTATTCGTCCACGACCAATGCGAAATGCGTGCGACGGCGAAGAAATTGCCGCATCTGGTCGTCCAGCGTGGTGGTGTCGGGAACGAAATAGGGCGGCATGGCGACATCGCTGATCTTGAAGTTTTTCAACGCCTCGGGCGATGCCTCCGGGGCGAGCAGCAGCTTGTGGATGTCGCGCAGCAGGTCCTTGGCATGGACCACGCCGACGATATTGTCCGGATCGCCCTGATAGAGCGGCAGCCGGGTGTGATTGCTTTCGACGCATTGGGCCAGAATCTGCAACGGATCGCTGTCGGCGTCGATCATTTCGATCTGACTGCGGTGCAGCATGATTTCCTCGACCGCGCGGTCTCCCAGATCGAGCGCGCCGAGGATACGGTCGCGGTCTTCCTTTTCGACCACGCCTTCGGAATGGCCGAGCTGCAGGGCGCCGGCGATTTCTTCGCGCACGGCGAGGATCTGACTGTCGGGATCGGTGCGCACGCCGAAGACCCGCAGGATCAGGCGCACGAACCAGCGCACCGCGCCGACCACCGGCGCAAACAGGGTGACGATCAACTGGATCGGCGACGATACCCGCGCGGCGGCGGTTTCGGCATTGGTGATGGCATAGGTTTTCGGCAGCACCTCGGCAAAGATGAGCACCAGGAGCGTCATCACCAGCGTCGCCAGCGCCACGCCGCCATCGCCGAAGACGCGGGTGAAAAGCGACGTGGCCAGCGAAGCGGCGAGGATATTGACCAGGTTGTTGCCCAGCAGGACCGACCCGATCAGCCGTTCGTTATCTTCGGTGATCCTCAGCGCCCGTTCCGCGCCGCGCGATCCCTTGTCGGCCTGGCTGCGTAGTTTGCCGCGCGAGGCGGCGGTCAGCGCGGTTTCGGACCCCGAGAAGAAGCCCGACAGCACCAGCAGGAACAGGATCGCCAGCGTGGTGATCCAGAAGGCGCTGTCAAGCGTGGCGACGGTGGTTTCCATGGCGATCGTTTCCCCTTGCATGGCAAGGGTTATGGGCATCAAACCGGTGCGGATCAAGGGGTTGCGGATCGTCGTCTGCGCCGAGGGCTCAGTCTTCGCGCGCCAGCGGGTGATGTTCCAGCACCAGTTCCTTCAGCCGTTCGTCCAGAACATGGGTGTAGATCTCGGTCGTGGCCACGTCGGCATGGCCCAGCAGTGTCTGGATCGCGCGCAGGTCGGCGCCATTGGCCAGCAGGTGGGTGGCGAAGGCATGGCGCAACGTGTGCGGCGTCACCTTGTCGGGGGCGACGCCGGCAGCGACCGCCAGATTCTTGACGATCTGGAAAAACCGGTGCCGGGTCAGGTGCCCCGATTTGCCCCGGCTGGGAAACAGGTAGCGCGAGGCCGGCAGCCCCTTTTTGCGCGCCGCTTCCTCGATTTCGTCCCGCGTGGCCAGCCATTCGGCCAGCATTGCCCGCGCCGGGGGCGACAACGGCACCATGCGTTCCTTGCCGCCCTTGCCGAGGATCAGCAGCACCCTGGGGTCGCCACGGGTCGCGGCGACCGGCAGCGACACCAGTTCGCTGACCCGCATGCCGGTAGCGTATAGCACTTCCATCAGGCAGGAATTGCGCAGTCTGTCCGACGCGCTGCGCCCGGTGGTGCGGGCGGCGTCAAGCAGGCGGTCGACCTCATCCTCGCTCAGCGTCTTGGGCAGTTTCTTGTCCCGCCCCGGGCCGCAGATCTGGATCGCCGGGTTGTCCTGTCGCAGCCCTTCCTCGAAGGCGAAACGGAACAGTTGCCGGATCGCCGACAGCCGCCGCGCCCGGGTCGAGCGGGCCAGCCCCTGGGCTTCGCAATCGATCAGGTAGGTTTCGATCTGATCGCGGCTGATCGCGGTAAAATCGACCGACTGGCGTACCGTCCAGGCAGCGAAATCCTTCAGATCGCGGGCATAGGCAAGGCGGGTATTGTCCGCCGCGCCCAGTTCGGCCGATTGCGCTTCGAGAAAGGCGGATATCCAGTGCAGGTCGGTTGTGCTCACAGCCGGCGCTCCAGCAACAGGAAGTGCAGCGCCGCGCGCCGTGCGGCGTCTTCCAGGCCCATGGCGCGGAAGGTGGCAAGCGCCGTGGGAAGTTCATACAGTTCCCCGCGCGCCGCGCGTTCATAGCGCAGCATGGCGCGCAAGATTATTTCGCCCAGGCGGCCCGCCGCGATGTCGGCGCGGAAGATCTCTGGCATCCCGGTCGCGGCGAAACCTTCGGCGATGGCGCGTTCCGTTTCGTTCGACGCGGTGGCGTTCTGCGGGTTGCCCTGCGCCAGCGCGGTGAGAAAACGCATGTCGGCGAAGGCATCGCTATAGCGTTGCGCCGCCGCTTCGTATTGCGGCGACAGCAGCGCCACGCGATAGGCGGTTTGCGCCGCCTCGCCGGTCAGCGGCAGTTGCAGCAGGGGATCGGCGTAAAGTTTGGCAAACGGGACTTCCAGCCGCGCGACCTTCATCGCGGTGACCGCCTTGGGCAGCGTTTCGGCGACCATGCCGGGATCGCGGGCGCGCAGGGCGATGTCGAAACGCTGCAGCGCATCGACGCGGTCCCAGATCCCGCCCGAGGCCGCCGGCAGACGTTCGGAATAGATGCCGAGAAGCCGGTTTTCCGCCAGCGCCCCGGTCTGCGCCAGCCGTTCGGCGGCGGCGATCTGTGCTTTCCATCCGGCATTGCCGCGCAGGTCGGACACCGAGAAGGCGCGCGGCAAGGGCGCTGTGGGCATCGGTTCGCCGATCGCTTCGCGCAGCCGGAATATCAGCGGTGACGGGCGTACCGGCGGATGCGGCAGCGGTTCGCCCTCGACAAGTTCGGGGTCGAGGAAATGCAGCAGCAGCACCTCTTCCTGCGTGGACAGGATGCCAAGCGCACGGGCGGTGTCGAAGGTCAGCGCGGCGGTGCTCCAGTCGCCGGTTCGTGCGGTGCAGAACACCTGCGCAGCATAGGAGGGCGCGAGATGCGGGGCCTGCACCAACCGGGCGCAGGCCTTGTCTTCGTCGCCGGTCAGCAGCGTCGCGTCGAACCAGCGCGCGAACAGTGGCGCGGTATCGGTGCCGGCCCGGTCCAGCAGCGCCTGCACCGGTTCCACTGCGCCCAGTTCCAGCAGCGCATCAAGCCGCGCCTGCAGGAACGAGTTTTCGGTGGTGCCGGGCAACGGCGCATCGGCCTCGGCCAGAAGCAGGGTGTAGAGCAGCGTTTGCATCGCCGGCAGGGCGCTGACCTTTTGCGCCGCGACCAGGTCGACCAGGTCCTGCGACCGGCTGTATTGCCACAGGCTGGCTGGCAGGCCGGTCATCTGCGGCGGCAGCAACCCAACCGCGCCGGCGCGCACGTCGTCCAGCGGCGCGGTGTCGATTTCGGGAATGACTGCCGTGTCGGTGACCGGCGGTTCCATCGGCAGGGCACCGGGGCTGATCAACGGTTCGGGCGCTGGATCGTTGAGCCAGTCGATTGCAGAAAGCGGCGCCTGTGCCAGCGCCAGCGTCGGGCAGAAGAAGAGCAGCGCCAGGCTAGCCCGCATCCAACACCACCTTCAGCCGCTGTTCCGTTTGCGGAGCGGAGAAATCAGCCCCCAGCCACGGACCCACATAAGCATAGGCGACCAGGCCGATGAAACCCAGAATCGCCAGAGTGAAAAGCCATTTGAAGATACGCCCCATTTTCTTGCTGCCCGTTTGCTTGTGATTTTCCTCAACTTATAACTGGCAATTTGCGCGAGATCACGTCATTCAGTCGGGAAATTTGAAAAACGGCAAGGGTTGGCCGAGATCAACGGATCATGAGCTGGAAATTGAAGAAAACAGTCGTGCTGGTGGGCATGATGGGGGCCGGGAAAACAGCCGTGGGCAAAGCCTTGGCGGCCAAGCTTGGTGTACCGTTCCTTGATTCGGACGCCGAAATCGAAGCCGCGGCCAACATGAGCATTGCGGAAATCTTCGAACGTGACGGCGAAAGTTTCTTTCGGCAAAAGGAAAGCCAGGTCATTGAGCGGCTGCTGACGAATGAACGCTGCATCCTGTCGACCGGCGGCGGTGCCTTCCTGGCCAGGCAGAACCGCGAGGTGATTTCGCAACAGGGTGTTTCGGTCTGGCTCGATGCCGGGCTGGATCTTCTGTGGCAGCGGGTGCGGCACAAGTCGACCCGGCCGCTGCTGCGTACGCCCGATCCCTTCGCCACCCTGTCGGACCTCTACCGGCAGCGCACCCCGATCTATGCCGAGGCCGATCTGAGAGTCGCGGTGGAGCCGAGCTATTCGATCGAGGAAACCCGTGACAGGGTCATCGCCGCGATCGAAACGCGGCCCGATGTAGTGGAGACAGCTTGATGCAGGATACCGTCCATGTCGGATTGGGCGAGCGCGCCTATGACATTCATATCGGGCCGGGGCTGCTGGCCCGGTCGGGGGAACTGATCGCACCGCTCTTGCGGCGCAAGCGGGTGGCGGTGATCAGTGACGAAAACGTCGCGGCGTTGCATCTGGAAAGCCTGAGGGAAGGTCTTCAAGCCGCTGGAATCGATATGGTTTCCAAGGTTCTTCCCGCTGGCGAGGCGACCAAGAGCTGGCCCCATCTCACCGACACGGTGGAATGGCTTCTGGAACAGAAAGTCGAACGGTCCGACGTCGTCGTGGCGCTTGGCGGCGGGGTGATCGGCGATCTGGTCGGTTTCGCGGCGGCGGTGCTGCGCCGGGGCGTGCGCTTCGTGCAGATTCCGACCTCGCTTCTGGCGCAGGTGGACAGTTCGGTGGGCGGCAAGACCGGGATCAATTCGCCTCATGGCAAGAACCTCGTCGGTGCCTTTCACCAGCCGTCGCTGGTGCTGGCCGATACCGGGGTTCTGGGCACTTTGAAATCGCGCGATTTCCTCGCCGGCTACGGCGAGGTCGTGAAATACGGCCTGCTTGGAGATTTTGAATTCTTTCAATGGCTTGAAGGCAATGCATCGCGCGCTGCCGCAGGTGACATGGACGCGCGGATCTATGCGGTGAAACGCTCGGTCGAGATGAAGGCGGAAATCGTCGAACGGGACGAAACCGAACAGGGCGACCGCGCGCTTTTGAACCTTGGCCATACCTTTTGTCACGCGCTGGAAGCCGCCACCGGCTATTCCGACCGGTTGCTGCACGGCGAAGGAGTTGCCATCGGCTGCGCCCTTGCGTTCGAACTCAGCGCCCGGATGGGGCTGTGCAGCCAGGAAGACCCCAGCCGTATCCGCACCCATCTGCGCGAGATGGGCACTAAGGTCGATCTGGCCGACATTCCCGGTGATCTGCCCGATGCGGACGGGCTTCTCGACCTGATGTCGCAGGACAAGAAAGTGGTGGACGGCAAGCTGCGCTTTATACTGGCGCGCGGGATCGGGCAGGCCTTCGTGACCTCGGACGTGGACGGCGAGCTGGTGCGCAAGGTGCTGAGCGAGGCGTTGTCGGCACGCTGACCCCTTTGCAAAAATCTGAAAAACGTGCAAAAGGCCCGGTCTGGAAAAGGATGGGTCCGATGCAACGTTCCGAATTGTTGATGCCGGCGGGCAATCTGCGCAAGCTGAAGATGGCGGTGCTCTACGGTGCCGATGCCGTGTACCTTGGCACGCCCGACATGAGCCTGCGGACGAAATCGGAATTCTCGCTCGAAGAAGTGATCGAAGGGGTCCAGTTCTGCCATGATCATGGCAAGCGCGCCTATCTGACGCTAAACCTGTTTTCGCATAACAAGGACATCCCGAAGCTCGACGAATATATTGAAACCATTCGTAAAGTTTCGCCCGACGGGTTGATCATCGCCGATCCGGGCGTGTTCCAATATGTGCGCGAACGGGCCCCGGAAATCCCGCTGCACATCTCGACCCAGGCCAATGTCTGTTCTTGGCTGTCGGTGAAGTTCTGGCAGGATCAGGGCGCGTCGCTGGTGGTGCTGGCGCGCGAAGTGTCCTATCCGGAACTGGCCGAAATCCGCGAAAAATGCCCCGATGTGAAGCTCGAGGCCTTCATCCACGGCGCCATGTGCATGACCTATTCGGGCCGCTGCCTGCTGTCCAACTTCATGGCCGAACGGGGCGCGAACCAGGGCAATTGCGCCAATTCCTGCCGCTGGAATTACGGCGTGCGGATGCGGCTGAAGGACGGCACGGTCGAGGACCTGAACATCACCCCGGAAAACGCTGATCTGTTTGAGTTCTTGCTCGAAGAAGGCTGCCGTCCGGGCGAATTGATGCCGATCGAGGAGGACGGGCGCGGATCCTACATCATGAATTCGCGCGACCTGTGCCTGCTGCCCAAGCTGGACGATTACCTGAAGATCGGCGTCGACAGCCTGAAGGTCGAAGGGCGCGGCAAGTCGGAATATTACTGCGCCATCGTCGCGCGCGCCTACCGGATGGCGATTGATGCGTATTACGAGGACCCGGAAAACTGGGATCCGCGGCCCTTCATGGAAGAACTGGAAACGGTGTCCAACCGCGGATATACCTTGGCGTTTCACGAAGGCCGTCTGACCCATCACGCGCATGGATACGAACACACGGCCAGCATCGCGCAATGGGAATATGCGGGCGTCGTGACGGAGGTGACCGAGGATGCCTTCCTCGTCGAGGTGAAGAACAAGCTGGAAGCGGGCGAGGTTCTGGATTTCGTCTCACCTGTGGCCAAGGACACGGTTCTGCTGCGCCTGTACGATTTCGAAGTGGCGGCGACGGGCGAGCGGAAAGAGGTTATTCACGGATCGACCAAGACAGTCATCCGCGTGCCCTTCGCGCTGTTCGACCACGAAGATACCGATTGGCTGAAGGCGCATTTCCCCGCCTTCACCGTGCTGCGCAAGGAAAAGGCGCTGACCCCGGACCAATGGGCGCGGATCAAGCTCGACAAGACGGTGCAGGGGATCGAAACAAGCGGCAAGGACCGCCCGGCAGCCTATGCCCGCCAGCGCGACGCGCTGGTCGATACCATCGGCGAGGGTGCGCAGGAACGGCGGCACAAGACCAACCGCGTCGGCACCGAAGGGTGCTGCGGGCGCGGCTGCAACGGCTGCATGATGTTCTGGCAGGACCCGATCTATGAAAAGGCGCGCGTAGAATTGCTCAAGCGCAAGCAGGGCGAACAACTGAGCCGGGAAGAGGCGAAGGCGCTGAAACTGCCTGCGGAGTAGGGGGCGTGGTGGGGTGAAAACCCACCCTGCATCTTTCGCTAAACGTAAAAACGCCCGGCCAGATGACCGAGCGTTTCCTTATTCTGTAGGGTGGGGTTTCACCCCACCGGTCACTCCGCCAGCTTGACCAGCGCGTGCCGCTTCTTGCCCGCGCTGAGCTTGATCGGGGCCGCCAGCGCCGCCGCATCGATCAGCAGACCGGCATCGGTCAGTTCTTCGTCGTTCAGCCGCGCACCGTTTTCCTTGATCAGGCGCTTGGCGTCCTTGCCCGATTTCGCCAATCCGGTTTTCACGAACAACTGCACGATCGACACCCCGTCGGCCAGATCGGCCGCGCTGAGCTCCACCGTCGGCAGGTCGTCGCCCACGCCGCCCTTTTCGAACACTTCGCGGGCGGTGGCCTCGGCCGTTTTGGCGGCCTCGGCGCCGTGGCACAGCGTGGTGACCTCGTTGGCGAGGATGACCTTGGCCTCGTTGATCTCCGATCCTTCCAGTGCGCCCAGGCGTTCGCATTCCTCCACCGGCAGTTCGGTGTAGAGCTTGAGGAACCGGCCCACATCGGCATCGGTGGTGTTGCGCCAGAATTGCCAGAATTCATAAGGCGAACGCATGTCGGCATTCAGCCAGATCGCGCCGTCGGCGGTCTTGCCCATCTTCTTGCCGTCCGATGTGGTCAGCAGCGGCGTCGTCAGGCCGAAAACCTCATGATCGATCACCCGGCGGGTCAGGTCGATCCCGTTGACGATATTGCCCCACTGGTCCGATCCGCCCATCTGCAGCAAACAACCATAGCGGCGGTTCAGTTCCAGGAAATCATAGGCCTGCAGGATCATGTAGTTGAATTCCAGGAACGAAAGCGATTGTTCCCGGTCCAGCCGCGATTTCACGCTTTCAAACGACAGCATCCGGTTGACGGAAAAATGCCGCCCGATATCGCGCAGGAATTCGAGGTAGTTCAACCCGTCCAGCCATTCGGCATTGTTCTGCATGAGCGCCTTGTTCGGCGCCTCGGTGTCGTAATCGATATATTTGGCGAAGACCTGCTTGATGCCGTCGATATTGGCGTCGATCTGGTCCGGCGTCAGCAGCGGCCGTTCATCGGCGCGGAACGACGGATCGCCCACCTTGGTGGTGCCGCCGCCCATCAGGGTGATCGGCTTGTGGCCGGTCTTCTGCAACCAGCGCAGCATCATGATCTGGATGAGCGACCCCACATGCAGCGATTTCGCCGTGGCGTCGAAGCCGATATAGGCCGGGACCACCCCTTGATACAGCGCCTCGTCGAGGCCCTGATAATCGGTGCAATCGGCAACGAAGCCGCGCTCCATCATGACTTGCATGAATTCCGATTTGGGATGGTAGGTCATTTCATTTGTCCCTTACAGCTTTGCGAGGCTCGGTATAAAGTGCAATGCAAAGAGGGGAAACCGCTTTTCACGCAGGCCCCCCTGATCGGTGAGGAATATCGGGTATGCGGCAGCATCAAGCGCTATGGGCCTTGGGCACGATGTCGGGCACGTCGCTCGACGGTGTCGATGCGGCGATGCTGAAAACCGACGGTCAGACCATCTTCGAGATCGGGAAAACAGGCTACCGCGCCTACCGGGCCGAGGAACAGGCGGAGCTGCGCGCGGCGCTTGGCAAATGGCCCGGTGACGCAGGCGTCGCCGGGGCCACGACACTGGTCGAACAGGCACATCTCGAGCTGCTGAGCGAATTCGACGGCGCCGAGTTGATCGGGTTTCACGGTCAGACCCTTGCGCATGATCCGCGCGGGCGCGGCACCCATCAGGCCGGCGACGGCGCGAATCTGGCCGAAAAGCTGGGCCTGCCGGTGGTCTGGGATTTCCGCAGCGCCGACGTCGAACTGGGCGGTGAAGGCGCGCCGCTGGCACCGTTTTTCCATTTCGCCTGCGCCAAGTGGATCGGTGCGAAGGAACCGATGGCCTTCCTCAATCTCGGCGGCGTCGGCAATATCACCTGGATCGATCCGAATAGGGAAAGGCCCGAAGACGACGGCGCGCTCTTGGCCTTCGATACCGGGCCGGCGAACGCGCCGCTCAACGACCTGATGATGCAGCGGCGCGATCAGCCTTTCGACAGGAACGGCGCGCTTGCGGCGCAGGGCGATGTGGTGGCCGGCGCGTTGGAGCTTTTCCTCGACGATCCCTATTTTCCGAAAATCCCGCCCAAATCGCTCGACCGGGATGCGTTTTCCGACATGCTCGATCTGGTGCGGGAACTGGACGACGCAGATGCGGCGGCCACGATGACCGGCATGGCGGCGGCCGCGGTGATGCAGGCGATGGTTCATTGCCCGTCACCTCCGGCGCGGCTGCTGGTGACCGGTGGCGGCCGCCACAATCCGGTGATGATGGACATGCTGCGCGCCGGGCTCGACTGCCCGGTCGATCCGGTCGAGGCGGTCGGGCTCGACGGCGACATGCTGGAAGCGCAGGCCTTCGCCTATCTCGCGGTGCGGATCGCCAACGGTATGCCCACGTCCGGCCCCTCCACCACAGGGGTCCGCGCGCTTGTCGGCGGCGGCACCATCAGCGGCGCCTGATCTTCTTTTTTTAAAAAAATATCCCGGGGTGAATGCGCCTTTGGCGCAGAGGGGCAGCGCCCCTCGACCCGCCCGCAATACGCGCATCAGACCGAACAGCTCGCCCCGCCCAACACGCAGAACTTGGCGCAATGGGGATGGTTCAGCGCCACGTCGCGTTCGGCCTCTTCCAATGTTTCGCCAAGTTCGAATTGCGGGTCATAGGCCAGCAGGGTGCAGGCCAGTACCGCCGGCGCTTCGGCGCCCTTGCGCTTGACCACCATCCGCGAGGAGGCGCACATTACCGCGTCGGGCGATTTGCCCAGGATGTCCCAGCAGGCGGTGGTGATTTCCGGGACTTCCGCGCCCAGGTCCATTTCCGGGAACAGCACGCATTGTGCCGGGTTGCCGGCGTCGATCGGGTAGCCGCGCGCCTCGAACAGGGCACGGTAGCCCTCGCGCGCGCTGGCGTCGCTTTCGTGCCAGAGCGACCGGCCCGCCATGGCCATCTCGATCGCGTTGTCGCGCAGGAAATCCATGCCCTTCAAGGTCTTGTCGAAGCTTCCCGTGCCGCGTTCGGCGTCATGTTGCGTCCTGTCCCAATGATCAAGAGAGACCCGCAAGACCATCTTGCCGGGAAACTCCGCGTTCAGCGCCACCAGTCCCGCCCGCGTTTTCGGCCGCATCATCGGCAACATCGCATTGGTCAGGATCAGAATCTCGTAGCCGCGTTCCAGCGCGGCGCGCGCCATGTCCAGCATCTCGGGGTTCATGAACGGCTCGCCGCCGGTAAACCCGATTTCGCGGATATTCCATTGCCGCTCTTCCAACTGGTCGAGATAGGGGACCATTTCCGCCGCGGTCAGGTAAACTAGGGCGTCATTGATGGGGGAACTTTCGATGTAGCAATTGGCGCAGGTAATGTTGCACAGCGTTCCGGTGTTGAACCACAGCGTTTCGGGTCGGTTCAGCGATACCGTCGCCCGGGTGCTGCCATCCGCCGTCACGGCCGGGTCCATGAATTTTCCCTCATTGGCGGGATTGCTGATCGAATCTTTCATTTTCCGTCTGCTTGTTTTGCCTTCAGAAGACGCTAACGCGTCGGGCAAAGCGTTGGAAGCGCAGGTTTTGTCGCTGACACCATTGTGAATGGGGCAGTGGGTGTTAGGCTCGGATGCGACGTCCCCGACCATTGGCTCCGCCGGTCGCGTCATTTGTCTGGTTTACGCGGATTTCTGCGTTAAAAGGACGGTAACGGCGCGTCCGGCAACGACTGTCGGCCGGGGCAGAATTGAGGATAAAGCCATGGTTTCGAGAATCATTCCGGTGGAAGCCTTCGACCTGGTGGTCTTCGGCGGGACCGGCGATCTGGCCCGGCGCAAGATCCTGCCCGCCCTGTTCCGCCGCTATTGCGCCGGTCAGATGCCCGAAGGGGCGCAGATCATCGGCGCCGCCCGCTCGGAGATGGACGATGCGCAATTTCGCGTCTTCGTGACCGAGGCGATCGCGGAATTCAACGGCGATTTCCCCTACAAGGACGAGGACATGCAGGGGTTCTTGTCGATTCTGTTCTACATCACGGTCGATGCGCTTGGCGATCGCGGCTGGACCGAACTTGCCGCCAAGATGCAGGCCGACCGGGTGCGCGCCTTCTATTTCTCGGTCGGGCCCAGCCTGTTCGGGCCGCTGGCCGAGAGGCTGCACACTTACGGCATGGCCGACATGAACACCCGGATCGTGGTAGAAAAACCCTTCGGGCGCGATCTGGAAACCGCCAAAGAGCTGAACCGGTCGCTGGCCGATCACTTCGACGAACATCAGGTCTACCGGATCGACCATTACCTGGGCAAGGAAACGGTACAGAACCTGATGGCGATCCGGTTCGGCAACATGCTGTTCGAACCGCTGTGGAACAGCCAGTATGTCGATCACATCCAGATCACCGTCGCCGAAACCGTCGGTGTGCAGGGGCGGGGGGAATATTACGACCGTGCCGGTGCGATGCGCGACATGGTGCAGAACCACCTGATGCAGCTTCTCTGCCTGATCGCGATGGAACCGCCGTCGCGGTTCGAACCCGACGCGGTGCGCGATGAGAAGCTCAAGGTGATCCGGGCGCTGGATCCGGTCGATCCGGGCGACATCGTGCGTGGCCAGTACCGGGCCGAAGGGGAGCGCCAGAGTTACCTCGAAGACGTCGAAAATCCGCAATCGACCACCGAGAGCTTCATCGCGCTGAAGCTGCATCTGAGCAACTGGCGATGGGCCGGAACGCCGTTCTACCTGCGCACCGGCAAGCGGATGCGCGCGCGTTCGAGCGAAATCGCGGTGGTGTTCAAGGAAACCCCGCATTCGATCTTCGATGAGGAAGCGGGGCGGCACAGGAATATCCTGACGATCCGGCTGCAACCGAATGAAGGCATTGATCTGGACGTCACGATCAAGGAACCGGGGCCGGGCGGGATGCGCCTCGTTGACGTGCCGCTGGACATGACCTTCACCGAAGCCCTGGGGCCGGACGCCGAACAAGTGCCGGATGCCTATGAACGGCTGATCATGGACGTTGTGCGCGGGAACCAGACCCTGTTCATGCGTGGCGACGAGGTCGAGGCAGCCTGGGCCTGGACCGACCCGATCATAGCCGGCTGGGAAGAACGTGGCGATAAGCCGCTGCCTTACGATACCGGTAGTTCCGGGCCCGTCGACGCATTGGCGCTGATGCATCGCGATGGCCGCCGCTGGCGCGAGGTGCGGTCATGACCCTCATCGAATACGCCGACCGCGACATGATGGCCATCGATCTGGCCAACCGGCTGGCAGGGGAACTGAACGGGATCCTGATGCACGAAGAGCGGGCGACGCTGGTGGTGCCCGGCGGCACCACGCCGGGCCCTGTTTTCGACGTGCTTTGCGATGTCGAACTGGATTGGGATCGCGTCGATGTCCTGCTCAGCGATGAACGTTGGCTGCCCGAGGATCATCCGCGGTCCAACACCCGGTTGCTGCGGGAACGCCTGCTGAAGGATCGCGCCGCGGCGGCGCGGTTGGTGCCGCTTTACATGCCCAAAGGCAGCCCCGAAGAAGCGATCTCTACGCTCGAGAAGGAACTGCGCCCCTGTCTGCCGATTTCCGTCGCGCTCCTGGGCATGGGCGGCGACATGCATACCGCGTCGCTGTTTCCGCGCGGTGACAATCTTCGGTTGGCGCTGGATTCCCATGCGCCGCTTCTGTTACCTATGCGGGCCGAAGGGCTGGACGAGCAGCGCATCACGCTGAGCGCGCGGGTTTTGAAAGAGGCGATCAACCTTCATATTGTTATTACAGGCGAAGATAAGAAAGAGGCGGTCCTGCGCGCGGCCGATTTGCCGCCCGAGGAGGCCCCTGTGAAAGCTGTTCTGGGGAATGCGACCGTACATTGGGCAAGTTGATGGATTTGACAAAGCTTTCGGCATTGGCCGACCGCGTGAAAGACAGGCGGATCCTGTCCCTGTTCGACGACCCGGAGCGGGCTTCGCGATATGCGCGGTCCTTCGATGGGCTGTATTTCGATTTCAGCAAGACCAATATCGACGATGAGACGCTGACCGCGCTGCTGGCGCTGGCCGACGGGGCCGGGGTGGAAGCCCGCCGCGACGCGATGTTCGCCGGCGCCAGAATCAACGAAACCGAGGACCGGGCGGTCCTGCATACCGCCTTGCGCGCGCCCGAAGGCACCGTGATCGAAGT
Organism: Thalassovita aquimarina; assembly: GCF_018219815.1. Lineage (GTDB taxonomy): Bacteria > Pseudomonadota > Alphaproteobacteria > Rhodobacterales > Rhodobacteraceae > Thalassobius > Thalassobius aquimarinus. The sequence goes on along the minus strand of NZ_JADMKU010000001.1, from coordinate 456,771 downwards.
CGACGGGCAGGACGTCATCGCGGAGGTGATCGGCACCCGCAACCGGATGGCCGGTTTCGCCGACGCGGTGCGCAAGGGGCGTTTCACCGGGCAGGGCGGGGTGATCACCGATGTGGTCAATATCGGCATCGGCGGCTCCGACCTTGGTCCGGTGATGGGGGTGAAGGCGCTCAGACCCTATCATGACGGGCCGCGGGTGCATTTCGTATCGAATGTCGACGGCGCGCATATCACCGATCTCCTGGCCGGACTGGACGCCGAAACCACGTTGTTCATCGTGGCATCCAAGACCTTCACCACGAACGAAACCATGGTCAATGCCGTCACTGCCCGTGACTGGATGGCCAAAACCGTCGCCGATCCGGGTGCCCAGTTCGCCGCCCTGTCGACAGAAGAGGACAAGACCTCGGAATTTGGCATCGCGTCGGAACGCGTTTTCGGCTTCGAAGACTGGGTCGGCGGGCGGTATTCGATGTGGGGGCCGATCGGGCTGAGCCTGATGATCGCCATCGGCCCAGACCGGTTTGACGAATTCCTGTCCGGCGGGGCGGCGATGGATGCCCATTTCCGCCAGGCGCCTCTGGCCGACAACCTGCCGGTGCTGCTGGCGCTGGTCGGAATCTGGCATCATCAGGGGATGGGATACGCCACCCGCGCGGTGCTGCCCTATGAGCAGCGGCTGGAACGGTTGCCCGCCTACCTGCAGCAGCTGGAAATGGAAAGCAACGGCAAGCGCGTGGCGATGGACGGGTCGGATTTGCCCTGCAAATCAGGCCCGATCGTCTGGGGCGAACCGGGTACCAACGGGCAGCACGCTTTTTACCAGTTGATCCATCAGGGCACCGACATCGTGCCTTGTGAATTCATGGTCGGGGCGCGCGGGCATGAACCCGGACTGGATCACCAGCACCGGATCCTGGTGTCGAATTGCCTGGCCCAGTCCAAGGCGCTGATGAAGGGCCGCACCCTGGAACAGGCGCGCCAGAGGATGGCAGACAGAGGCTACGAGGGAGCCGAACTGGAACGCCAGGCGCGCCACCGGGTGTTTCCGGGCAACCGGCCCTCGACCATGCTGATTTACGAATGCCTGACGCCTTACGTGCTGGGCCAGATCGTGGCGCTTTACGAACACCGGGTCTTTGTCGAAGGGGTGATCCTCGGGATCAATTCCTTCGATCAATGGGGGGTCGAATTGGGCAAGGAACTGGCGCTGGCGCTGCAACCGGTGCTCGATGGTGAAAAATCCGCCGCGGACAGTGACGGATCGACGCGTGCCCTGATCGACGTGATCCGGTCCTATTGAGCGGCCCCTGCGCAGGCGTCATTGCGGAATGTCGAATCCCGGCGCCGCCAGTTCGAACCCTTCGAAGAGAAACCCCGGTGAAACGGTGCATCCAACGAGCGTGAAATCGCCGGTCGTCCGGGCCGCCTGCCAATGCCGTGCGGGCACGATCAACTGCGGCGCCTGCCCGGTGGCGAGGTCGGGACCCAGCACATGGTCGCCGGCTGGCCCGGCCTCGGTTTCGGCCAGCGACAGGATCAGCGGCGCACCGGCGTAGTAATGCCAGATCTCGGTCGCATCGACCCGGTGCCAATGGCTCCGCTCGCCCGCCTTCAGCAGGAAATAGATGCAGGTGCCAGCGGGGCGCGCTCCATCGGTTCGGGTCTCGATCCAGGTTTGCCGGTAATGCCCGCCCTCGGGATGCGGCTGCAACTGCAGTTTCTCGATGATCTCTTGCGCGTCCATGTGGTGCGGCCCGCCTGCGGTTGATGGGTGTTACAGCAGTAGAGGATGGCACGCGATATCGCAATCGCAGCGTTTGTGGTGCGGGTCCGTGAACCTTGCCCGATTAAAAAAGGCGGCCCCGCGGGGCCGCCTTTCTATTTTTCGTCAAGCGCCAATCACGCTCCATCCAGTCCATTTTGAGCCCCGGGCCCGTCTTCGGGCCCATCAGTCCCGTCGTCCCCTTCGTCGAGCAGCCGATTGACGTCTTTCGTCTGAACGGTTGACGCGAATATCCCGGCAGCCGCCAAGGTTGGAACAACATAGACCATCTTGTCGGTCATGAAAGCTACCAGATACGACGGAACGAGGATTACGATCGCTTTGAGAAAGGCTGCTCTCAGATTGGGCGTAATCCTGCGGTTCATTGTGTCACTTCAGGATCGAGCGGCCCGCGTATTCGGCGGTTTCACCCAGAAGTTCCTCGATCCGGATCAACTGGTTGTACTTGGCCAGACGGTCCGAGCGCGACAACGACCCGGTCTTGATCTGACCGCAGTTCGTCGCCACGGCCAGATCGGCAATGGTCGCGTCCTCGGTTTCGCCCGAACGGTGCGACATCACGTTGGTGTAGCGCGCGCGATGCGCCATATCGACCGCCTGCAGGGTTTCGGTCAGCGACCCGATCTGGTTCACTTTGACCAGCATCGAGTTGGCCACGCCCTGCTTGATGCCGTCGGCCAGGCGCGCCGGGTTGGTCACGAACAGGTCGTCGCCCACCAGCTGCACCTTGTCGCCGATCTTCTCGGTCAGGAGCTTCCAGCCTTCCCAGTCATCCTCGGCCATGCCGTCTTCGATCGAAATGATCGGGTAGTCGTTGCACAGCTCGGCCAGATAGTCGGCGTTTTCTTCCGAGGTGAGCGATTTGCCTTCGCCCTTCATCTCGTACTTGCCGCCCTCGTAATATTCGGTCGAGGCGCAGTCGAGCGCGAGGTAGATGTCTTCGCCCGCCTTGTAGCCGGCTTTTTCGATCGCCTTCAGCACGAAGTCGAGCGCCACGCGGGTCGATTCCAGCGCCGGTGCAAACCCGCCCTCGTCACCGATCCCGGTGTTGTAGCCCGCCGCCGACAGTTCCTTTTTCAGCGTGTGGAACACTTCCGCGCCCATCCGGATCGCTTCCTTCACGTTCGCCGCCGATACGGGCATGATCATGAATTCCTGGATGTCGATCGGGTTGTCGGCATGTTCGCCGCCGTTGATGATGTTCATCATCGGCACCGGCAGGATACGGGCCGAGGTACCGCCGACATAGCGATAGAGCGGCTGCGCGGTGAAATCAGCCGCCGCCTTGGCGCAGGCCAGCGACACGCCGAGGATGGCGTTGGCGCCCAGACGGCCCTTGTTCGGGGTGCCGTCCAGTTCGATCATCGCTCGGTCGATGGCGACCTGCTCGGTCACGTCCATGCCGACCAGTTCCTCGGCGATTTCGCCGTTCACCGCGGCGACCGCTTCCAGCACGCCCTTGCCCAGATAACGGCCCTTGTCGCCGTCGCGCTTTTCCACCGCTTCATGCGCGCCGGTCGACGCCCCCGAGGGCACCGCGGCCCGGCCCATGGTGCCGTCTTCGAGGATCACGTCGACCTCGACCGTGGGATTGCCGCGGCTGTCGAGGATTTCGCGGGCGTGAATGTCGATGATGGTGCTCATGGCGCAGTTTTCCTTGTGAAATAGGACCGGTTGAGCGCGCTTTTAGAGCCCCTTACGCGGGGTGAAAAGGGGCAGGGGGCACGTTTGCGATAACGCTGACGGAAATAGTGCTTTATGCGGGGTCAATACCGGCCAGTGGCGCCACTTTGCGGGCAAGTCGCCGTTCCCGCAGATAGGTGTAAAGCCCGGTCGCGATGATCAGGGCCGCCCCGGCATAGGTCAGCAGGTCGGGACGTTCGGCCAGGAAAACGATGCCAAGCCCCATCGAAAAGACCATCCGCGAATAGCGGAACGGGGCCAGCGCCGACACTTCGCCGATGCGCATCGCCACCAGCATCGAGGCGTAGCCGAGGATGCCCAGACCGATCACCGCACCGATCAGCATCCATTCCCCGACTGACGGCAGCACCGGCTGGTGCCGCAGCAGAAACCCAAGCGCCGGGCCGGCGATGATCAGTGCGGTGAAGCCCTGGAAGGACACCACGCTGGTCGACACCGCCGGCGGGAGACGGCGGGAAATCACGTCGCGTAGTGAAATCGACAGCACCGCGCCCAGCACCAGCAAGGTGGCGCTGTCGAACCCGCTTGATCCGGGGCGGATGATCAACAGCACGCCGCAAAACCCGATCAGGATCGCCAGCCAGCGCCGCCACCCGACCTGTTCGCGCAGGAACAGTGCCGCGCCCATCGTCACCACCAGCGGCACCGCCTGAAACACCGTGGCGAAGGTCGCCAGCGCCACCGCCGACAGGGATACGAAGATGAAAATCGCGCAGAACCCTTCGCTGAACGTGCGCAGGTAAAGGATGCGGTGACCGCGCAGCGGCGGGAACAGCGTTTCGCCCGACCGCATCGCGACCAGCGCAAACACCAAAGTTCCGCCAAGGCCGAGGAAAAAGATCACTTCGCTGGTCGGGACCGTGGCGGTAACCCATTTGATGAACAGGTCCTGCACCGCGAACAGCGCCATCGCGAAGATGAAAAGCAGGTTGGCTCTGGCATTGTGCATGGGCGCGGTCCCGAATGGTTTAGGCCGCAAAGGAAAATCCCAAATCCGGGCCGGATGCAAGCGCGCGCGGCTGCGGCTGCATCAAAAGCCAATGGGCCGTGGATCACGGATGATGATGAATCGGGACCGGCGCGCGGTCAGTCTTTCTTGATCGGCACGCCGTAAAGTTCCAGCCGGTGGCCCTTCAGCCGATAGCCCAGCTTGGCGGCAATCTTTTCCTGTAGCTTTTCGATATCGGGGTCGCAGAATTCGATCACTTCGCCGGAATGCATGTCGATCAGGTGGTCGTGGTGATCGCGTTCGGCATCTTCGTAACGCGCGCGTCCGTCGCCGAATTCGTGTTTCTCGAGGATTCCTGCCTCTTCAAACAGTTTCACCGTGCGGTAGACGGTGGCGATGGAAATGCGGGGATCGCGGGCGCTGGCACGGGCATAAAGTTCGTCGACATCCGGGTGATCGTGCGTTTCCTGCAAGACCGCGGCAATGGTCCTGCGCTGGTCGGTCATCCGCAGCCCCATGGCTTCGCAGCGCTCAGTGATCGTGTCTGGCATGACGCCTCCCGGGTTTTCCGCAACTTTTTTACCGATTGTGCGGGTTGTGATCCACCCGCTTTGAAGCGGAGCGGCCTGATAGCGATGTTTCGCCGCCGCCGCAACCGCTTAGCCGGGCAGGTGCAGCCGTCCCTCCATCACCAGCACCGCCTTGCCCGATACGGTGACGGATTGGCCTTCGGTGCGCAGATCGATGACGCTGGGCCGCCCCATGTCGTCGCCCTGATGCAGGCGCAGGGTAAGGTTGCGGTCTTCCTTTCGTGCCAGAAAGGCGGCGAGCGTCGCGGCTGCGCTGCCGGTGGCGGGGTCTTCGGGGATATTGTCGAGCGGCGCGAACATGCGGGCATGGATCACGTCGCCGTTGCGGACATAGGCGAATTGCGGGAAATCCAGCGTTGCGGGATGCAGCCGCGCGCCTTCGCGGAAGGCGCCGATATCGGTGGTGATACCGGCCAGCGCCGCGCGGTCGGTCAGTTCGCTCAGCACGAAGGGCAGGCCCAGCGTCGCCATCACCGGCGGGTGGGTCTGCAACGACAAACTGTCCAGCGACAGACCAAGCGCGCGGGCGATCAAGGCGGGTTCCGGGTGGCCGAGAATGTCGAGCTTTTGTTCGGTGCTGAACCGCGCGGTTCGCTCCGCCGCGTGACAGCTGAGGGGCCCGACACCCAGTTCCAGCACCATGTCCGGCCCGTGCCCCGCCAGGGACAGCGCCACCGCGGTGCCGATGGTGGGATGACCGGCAAACGGTACCTCCATCGTCGGGGTGAAGATCCGTACCTTGGCGGTATGCGCGGGGTTCGCGGGCGGATAGACGAAGGTCGTTTCGGAGAAATTGAATTCGCGCGCGATCTTCTGCAGCGCCTCTTCGGGCAGGGCGGTGGCGTCCGGAATGACGGCAAGCTGATTGCCGCCGAAAGCGTGGTCGGAAAACACGTCGAGGGTGAGGTAACGGATCATCTGCTTTGACCTTTGAGCAGCGCCTGCACCTTGCGCAGGCTGTTGAGGTTGCGCGCGGTCGCGCTGTTTTTCAAATGCCGGTCCAGCGGCGCGGCCAGCTTCGACCGGCCGATCCCGTTCGGCGCCAGAACCACCACGGCGCGGGGCAGCGCCAGGATTTCTTCGCCTTGGGTGCAATAGCGGGCGAGGTGAGACGCCAGCCCTGTCGGCGGAGCGCCGTCGCAGAGGTAGACATGGATGTTTTTCGCATCGACCGTTTCGGGTTGCGGTATCGCGGCGATCAGATCGTCCAGCGCGTCGGGGCTCAGCGCGACGGCATCGGGGCGGAAGCCGAATTCAGCCTCGACAAGGTCGCTAACCGACGCCGCGATGTCCGTCGGCGCCTGGTCCGGGTGATCCATCACGATATTGCCCGACTGGATATAGGTGGCGACGTTTTCCGCGCCGATCCCGGTCAGGGCCCGGCGCAGATCCGCCATCGGTAGCTTGCCATGGCCGCCGACGTTCACCCCGCGCAGAAATATCGCCCAACGTGCCACGCTTACATCAGGTCGGGTTCGCGGCCGAACCGGTTGGCCACCCGGCCCACGGTCAGCCCCTGAATGATGATGGAAAAGATCACCACGAGATAGGTTGCGGCCAGTATCAGAGGCTTCCATTCACCTTCGGGCAGCGACAGCGCCAGCGCCACCGAAATCCCGCCTTTCAGCCCGCCCCATGTCATGATCGGGATGACCCCGGGGCCGAAGCCGCGGAAAGGGCGCAGCAGGATGATCGGCACTGCAACGGCGATCAGCCGCGCGACCAGCGCCAGAACGATTGCGGCGATCCCGGCGGTCATGAACTGCATGTCCAGCGTGACGGCAAAGACCTCGAACCCGATCAGCAGGAACAGCACGGCGTTGAGGATTTCGTCGATCATTTCCCAGAACGCGCCGACATAGCGCCGGGTTTCTTCCGACATGCCGCGCGCGGCGCCGATATCGCCGATCAGAAGCCCGGCGCAGACCGCCATGATCGGCGCGGAAACGTGCAGCCAGACCGCCAGTTCGTAGCCGCCGAAGGCCAGGCCCAAGGTGATCAGCACCTCAAGCGCGTAGTCGTCGATCAAACGCATCACCCGGAAGGTCAGCCAGCCCAGCACGATGCCGAGGATCGCGCCGCCGAAGGCTTCCTGCACGAACAGGGTGATCGCGCTCATCGCGGTGGTTTCGTGCCCATCGCCATGCCCGCCGCCGGCGGCGGGGAAGGCCAGCGCCACCAGCACCAGGAACACCACATATCCGACGCCGTCGTTGAAAAGGGATTCGCCCGCGATCTTGGTTTCCAGCGATTTGCGTAGGCTGGCCTCGCGCAGCACGCCCATCACCGCGACCGGATCGGTGGGCGAAATCAGCGCCCCGAAAACCAGCGCGATCATTAGCGGCATGCCGGTGATCCAGCTGAAGCCGAACCCGACGACGGCGGTGGACAGCGCCACCCCCAGCGTTGCCATCAGCACCACGATCGCCCATTGTTCGCGCAGATCGGACAATTTCACATGCAGCGCCCCGGCAAACAGCAGCAGGCCCAGCATGCCTTCCAGCAGCGCGTCGGAAAAATCGATGCCCAGAATCACCTTGCGCGCGGTGAAGGCCATGTTGAGGCCCGGCACGATCTGATCCAGCAGCAGCACCGAAATCGAAGCCAGCAGCGACACAACCAGAATACCGATCGCGGCGGGCAGCTTCAGGAACAGGTAATTGATGGACCCGAAGGCGCCGGCAAGGACGATCAAAAGTGATGTGATCTGAAGAAAGGTCATCGATAACTCGTTTCAGGTGCGACTTTTCTTTCGGCTAGCACATCGGAGCGGGTTTCCAAAGGCTTTCGCGCCACTCGCGGTTTCAGGCAAGCGTGATATCGGCCCAGACCGGCAGGTGATCCGAAGCGATCCGCGCCGGTTGTGCCTTGTGGGCTCCGGTACGGGTGAAACGCAGGTGATCCGACAGCGCGAACCGGTCCAGCGACGCGACCGGGCGCGCCGCGGGGAAGCTGGGCCTGCCGTGGACGAAACGCAAACCGTGCGCCACCGTATCCATCGGCTGCATCGAACCCCATTCGTTGAAATCCCCGGCCAGCACCGTCGGGACTTCGGGCAGGTCGCGCAGGTGGCGGACGATCGCGCCGATCTGCAACAGCCGGAAGCGGCGAACCAGGCCCAGATGCGCCCCGATCACCCGCAACGGTCCTATGTTCGTGTCCAGTTCCGCCCGGATCGCGCCGCGCGGTTCCAGCCCGGGCAATTCGATATGCGCGGTTTCGCGCAACCCGATGCCGGGACGCACCAGCATCGCGTTGCCATGCCAGCCGATCGAACCGCCGGGCTGCCCGAAGGGCAGGATGGTCCAGCCGTCATCTTCGACCATGTCATGGGGCAGGGCGGCCGGGCGCGGCGGCAACCTCTTGTCGGCCTCCTGCAGCACCACAACCTGCGCCTTGAGCGCTCCGATCACCGTCAGCGAACGGTCGGGCCTGCGCCGCAGGTCCAACCCGACGCATTTCTGAAGGTTGTAGCTTGCGATGCGACAAGTCGTTAGTGTCATGGAGAAATTGGATACAGAATTGACAGGGGAAGTCACGCGGTGTTTTCCGAACAGACATGGATCGTCCGGATCATTTGGGTTTTGCTTTTCCTCTTCGCGGCGGGAGCGGTGATCACCGGGCGCTGGTATCCGGCCTTTGTCGCGCTCGCGACGCTGGTACTGACCGTGACGCCGCTGTTCCTGTCGCGCTGGATCCGGGTCGAGATCCCGCCCAGTTTCATCGCCGCGGCGGTTATCTTCACCGGCAGCGCGCTGATTCTGGGTGAAGTGTTCGATTTCTACGACCGGTTCTGGTGGTGGGACATCGGGATGCACGGGGTCGGTGCGCTCGGGGTCGGCATGTTGGGATTCGTTCTGATCTTCATGATGTTCCAGGGCGACAAATACGCCGCGCCCCCCTATGCCGTCGCATTGTTCGCCTTCTGCTTTGCGATGGCCGTCGGGGTGCTGTGGGAAGTCTTCGAATTCACCATGGACAGCCTGCTGGGCACCAACATGCAGAAATCGGGGCTGCTGGACACGATGGGTGACCTGATCGTCGACGGAGTCGGGGCGCTGATCGGGGCCGGATCGGGGTGGTTCTATCTGAAGTCGCGCGAACTGGGCGGGCTGACCGGGGTGATCGACGAATTCGTGCGCCGCAATCCGCACCTGTTCAAGGGGCGGCGAAAATAAATTCCGCATCTTGACGCCGGGCGCGCTTCGGCATCAGTTGGCGGCATGGAACGTAAAACTTCAATAGACGCGGCCGGGGCCGTTATGCTCGTCGGCTTCGCAATCGTCCTGGCTTTCAATCAGGTGGTGGTGAAGCTGGGAAACACCGGATTTCAGCCGGTGTTCATGGCCGGTATCCGTTCGGCCGGGGGCGTGATCATCCTGACGATCTGGATGATCGCGCGCGGCGTGCCGATCAGGTTCCCGCGCGTCTACACGGCTTCGGGCCTGTTGCTGGGTCTGTTGTTCGCGTTCGAATTCATCTGCCTGTTCTGGGCGCTCGATCATACCACCGTGGCGCGGGCCTCGATCCTGTTCTATTCGATGCCGGTGATCCTGTCGCTGTCGGCGCATTTCCTGCTGCCGGGGGAACGCCTGACCCCGATGCGCGGTCTCGGGCTTGGGCTCGCGCTGGCCGGCGTGGCCCTGGTGCTGGCCGATCGCAACGGCGGCCAGGCCAGCCTGCTGGGCGATCTGGCCGCGCTGGCCGGGGCCTGTGGCTGGGCCGGTATCGCGCTGACCGTGCGGCTGACACGGGTTTCCGAACAGGTGCCGGAAATGCAGTTGTGGTGGCAATTGTCGGTTTCGGCGGTGATCCTGTTGGCGCTGGCACCGTTTTTCGGGCCGCTGACGCGCGATCCGGGCTTCTGGCATTTCGCGGGTCTGTCCTTCCAGATCGTGGTCGTGGCCGGTTTCGGTTTTCTGTTCTGGCTGTTCCTGCTGAAGATCTACCCGGCCTCCGGCGTGGCCAGTTTCAGTTTCCTGTCACCGGTGATCAGCGTTCTGCTGGGCTGGCTGCTGCTGGGCGAACAGATCGGCCCGCAGGTCTTCGGGGCGCTGTTGCTGGTGGCGGTGGGGATCGTGCTGATCAACCGGCGCGGCGGCAAGGCCCGCCATCGCCAAGCCGAACAGGCCGGTCCGGTCTAGGTCCCGCAAAAGGTCTGCTGTACGACTTCGTTGTCGCGTGGCGGGCGGGTCAGGTCCTCGGCCCCGGGCTGATCCTCGTAGGGGCGTGACAACACCCGCAGCAGCCTTTCGAACGGGGCGAAATCGCCCGCCACGGCGGCCTCGATCATCTGCTCTACCCGGTGATTGCGCGGGATGAAGGCGGGGTTGGCGGCGCGCATCACCGCCTGCGGGTCGCTTTCGCGGGCCAACCGTTCGCGCCATTTCGTCGCCCAAACATCGAATACCACCGGATCGGTGAACTGATCGCGGCCTTCGCCCCGGATCATGGCCCGGAACGTGTTGGTGAAATCGGCCCGGTTTTCCGCCATCCCGGTCAGCAATTCGCCGATCAGTTCCATGTCGTCTGCCCCGGCATTCGCCAACCCGATCTTGCGCCCGAAAGCGGCCGTCCATTCGGCCCGGATCAGCCCCGGCATCGCGTTGACCGCATCGGTGAAATCCCGGATCGCCGCGTCGCTGTCGGGCATCAGCGGCACCAGGGCGCTGGCCAGCTGCGCCATGTTCCAAGCGATGATATTGGCCTGATTGTCATAGGAATAGCGGCCGCCGTGATCGATCGAGGAATAGACCGTGACCGGGTGATAGACATCCATGAAGGCCGCCGGGCCGTAATCGATGGTTTCGCCCGAAACCGAGGTATTGTCGGTGTTCATCACGCCGTGGATGAAGCCGATGGACAGCCATTGCACGACCAGTTTTACCTGCCGTTCGATCACCGCGCGCAGGAAATCCAGCGGAGTTTCGGCGTCCGGGTAATGGCGGTCGCGGGCATAGGTGAACAGCGCCTGCAATGCCTCGGTGTCGCGGCGCGCGGCGAAATACTGAAACGTCCCCACGCGGATGTGGCTGTCTGCCACCCGGGTCAGCACCGCGCCGGGCAGGACGGTTTCGCGATACACCGGTTCGCCTGTGGTGACGGCTGCCAGCGCCCGTGTCGTCGGCAATCCAAGCGCGTGCATCGCCTCGCTCAACACGTATTCGCGCAGAACCGGGCCGAGCCAGGCACGCCCGTCGCCGCGCCGCGAATAGGGCGTGCGCCCCGATCCCTTCAACTGGATGTCGCGGCGGCGGCCGTTCCGGTCGACCACCTCGCCCAGCAGGATCGCGCGGCCATCGCCCAACTGCGGTGAAAACCCGCCGAACTGGTGACCGGCATAGGCCTGCGCCAGCGGCGCCGCGCCCTCGGGCAGCGCGTTGCCGGCAAAGACCTCGGCCATTTCCAGCGCCGGTCCCGGGGTGATGCCCAGTTCCCGCGCCAGGGCGTCGTTGAATTTCACCAGTTCCGGCGCGTCGACCGGATCGGGCGACTGTCGGGTGAAGAAGCGTGGCGGCAGCGCGACATAGCTGTTGTCGAAGGGGATCTTAAGGGGCATGACTGTCACCTAAGTCTTTGTGCCGAATTGGCAAGTCTCAACAGTCAAGCGTCATCAGCATGTAGTCTTCGCGGTCGCGGAAACGCAGGCGCGCATAGAAACGGCGGGTCTGTTCGTCGTCGCGCTTCACCTCCAGATGCAGCGCCCGCAGCCCGGCCCCGGCCAACGCCTTGGGCAGGGAGGTCAGGACTTCCGTGCCGATGCCGCGCCCGCGGATCGAGGAGCGCAGGTAAATCTCATCCACGAATCCGTCCATACCGCCGAATTCCAGCGACCAGCCAAAGGAAATCACCACGTAGCCGATCGGCGCCCGCTGCGGCCCGATCAGATAGGCGACGCCATGTGGCGATCCTTCAAGCAGGGGTGAAATCCCGGCAATCCGGTCGTCGTCGCTGCGGGTGATCCCGTGTTCGTCGTGGAACGCCCTCACCAGCGGCAGCAGGCGATCAAGATCGTCGGGTCCGGCCAGATGCAGCGCGGTCACAGCCGGGCCAACCTTTCCGTCAGCAGGGTAAAGAACCCGTCGGCATCCACGTCGCCCATGAACGTGGCGTTGGGCGCGCGGCCCGACACCCGCCACCAGTCGGCCACGGTCATCCCCATGGTCAGTTCCGACATGGTTTCGATCTCCACGTTGATGTGCCGGCCCGCAAACAGATCGGGCCGGATCAGGTAGGCGGTGACGCAGGGGTCATGCAGCGGCGCGCCTTCGGACCCGTATTTTTCCTTGTCGAAGCGTTCGAAGAAATCGGTCATCTCGGCAACCGCGACACCGACCCGGTTGCCGATGGCCCGGAAAGCGTCGTTGCGCGCCTTGGTGACCAACGCCTTATGGGTGACATCCAGCGGCATCACGGTGATCTCCACCCCTGACGCGAACACGATCTTGGCCGCTTGCGGATCGACAAAGATGTTGAATTCGGCCGCTGGCGTGATGTTACCGACCTGGAAATAGGCGCCGCCCATCAATACGATCTCGCGCACCCGTTCCATGATGTCGGGGGCTTTCTCGAATGCCATGGCGATATTGGTCAACGGTCCCAGCGGGCACAGTGTCACCGATCCCGCCGGTTCGCGCCGTAGCGTGTCGATGATGAAATCCACCGCGTGCCCGTCCTGCAGCGGCATTTCGGGATCGGGCAGGACCGGCCCGTCCAGCCCGGTCTTGCCATGCACATGTTCGGCGGTCACCAATTCGCGCCCCAGTGGACGGTCGCAGCCCGCGAACACCTTCACGTCGGGCCGCCCGGCCAGTTCGCAAACCTTGCGCGCGTTCAGCGCGGTCAGCGCCAGCGGCACATTGCCGGCCACCGCGGTGATGCCCAGAACCTCGATTTCTTCCGGGCTGGCCAGCGCCAGAAGGATGGCCACCGCGTCGTCCTGTCCGGGGTCGGTGTCGATGATTATCCTGTGTCTTTCCATGCGCTTCTCCTGTTCTGGCCGAACCCTTTCAGCTTCGGCCCGCGAAGTCCAGATCGCGCAAAGGGTCCGGGGCCAGGATGCGCGGCTTTCCTCTTCCGTCGTTTCGCGAATGCCCGGCGGCGGCGCGACACAAAAAAGGGACGGCGCCATTCGGCGCCGCCCCGATCCAATCCGTTCGCAGCCGGATCAGCCGTCGAAATCGACTTCTTCGATGATCCGCAGCGCGGCGGGCCGCAGCTTCGCCAGTTCCATCAGGTTGACGTCGTCTGCGGTGAAGCTGCCCCAGCTTTTGACCAGTTCGCCCGGTTCGGAACCCGGTGCGATGGGATATTCGTGATTGGCCTCGGCATAGATCTGCTGCGCCTTGGGCGAGGTCAGGAATTCCATCAGCTTCAGCGCGTTTTCCTTGTTCGGCGCCGATTTGGTCAGCGCGACGCCGGAAATGTTCACATGCGCGCCGCCGCCCTCGAAGACCGGGAAGACGATGTTGACGCTGTCGGCCCATGCTTTCTGTTCCGGGTCTTCCAGCATCTTGCCCATGTAATAGGTATTGCCGATGGCGATGTCGCATTCGCCGGCCCAGATCGCCTTGACCTGGGCGCGGTCATTGCCCTGCGGCTTGCGTGCCAGGTTCGCCTTCACCCCTTCCAGCCATTGCTTGGCGCCGTCTTCGCCCAGGTGGTGGATCACGGCGGCAGTCAGCGCGACGTTATAGGCATGGGTGCCCGACCGGGTGCAGATGCGGCCTTTCCACTTGGGATCTGCCAGGTCTTCGTAAGTGGTGACTTCGCCCGGCTTGACCCGATCCTTGCTGGCATAGACGACGCGGGCGCGGGTGGTCAGGCCCCACCATTGGCCGTCGGGATCGTGATAGGCGGCGGGCACGTTGGCGGTCAGGACGTCGCTTTGAACCGGCTGGGTCAATCCGGCCTCGACCACCGCCGACAGCCGCGAGATGTCGACCGTCAATACCAGGTCGGCGGGCGAGCGTTTGCCCTCGGCGGTCAGACGTTCGACCATCCCCTTGCTGAGATAGGCCACGTTCACGTCGATGCCGGTTTCCGCCTCGAACGCATCGGTCAGCGGTTTCAGCAACTCGGGCTGGCGGTAGGAATAAAGGTTGACCTCTTCGGCCATGACCGGCGCCGCGATGGCAAGGCCCAGCGTGGCAAAGGCGAGAGATTTGATTGGCTTGAACATGCGTGACCTCCGATAGACAGCATTCATTTGCCGCATCTTAAATCCGAGTCTTTCGCTCGGGTCAATACCCGATAAAAACTATCGGCTTACTTTTTCTCGCCGCGCTGCTCGGCCTTTACCGCGTCCCAAAGTGCATCCATCTCCTCGAGGTTCGACTGCGACGGGGTCTTTCCCATGGCAGCCAGCTTGGCCTCGATGCCTTCGAAGCGGCGGATGAACTTGGCATTGGCGGCGCGCAGGGCGGCTTCGGGATCGACATCCATGTGCCGCGCCAGGTTGGCCATGACGAATAACAGGTCGCCGAATTCCTCCTCCACCTCGGTCTGGCTCAGTTCGTCGCGCGCCTCGAGCAGTTCCTCGGCCTCTTCCTTGATCTTGTCGATGACGTGGTCGGCATGGGGCCAGTCGAAGCCGACCCGCGCGGCGCGTTTTTGCAGCTTCACCGCGCGCAGCAGCGCCGGAAGCCCCACCGCGACACCGTCCAGAGTGCCTTTCTGTTCCTTGCCGGCGCGTTCCGCCGCCTTGATCTTTTCCCAGTCCACGGTCTGCTGTTCGGCCGATTTGTCGCGGCTTTCGTCGCCGAAGACATGCGGGTGGCGCGCCACCATCTTGTCCGACATGGTGTTGGCCACGTCATCGAAACTGAACATCCCGGCCTCTTCGGCCATCTGGGCGTGAAACACCGACTGGAACAACAGATCGCCCAGTTCGCCCTTCAATTCGTCCCAGGCCTCGCGTTCGATCGCGTCGGCGACCTCGTAGGCCTCCTCGATCGTGTAGGGGGCGATGGTGGCGAAGTCCTGTTCGATATCCCACGGGCAGCCGGTTTCGGGGTGGCGCAGCCGGCGCATGATTTCCAGCAGGCGCGGCATGCCGCCTCGGGGATCGTGAATCAGGGTGTCATCGGGCATTGCGGCCTCTTCGGTTTTGCGGTTTGGTGCGACCCTGACCTTTCAGCCAGCCGGAGTCCAGCACATGGCCGTGATCAATCGCATCGCCGGGTTCGCCGACGAAATGACCGCCTGGCGGCGGCATCTGCATCAGCATCCAGAGCTGAAATTCGACTGTTTCGAAACAGCCGCCTTCGTCGAGGAGCGGTTGAAGGATTTCGGTGTCGATGAAATCCATCCGGGGATCGCGAAAACCGGCATCGTGGCGCTGATCCGGGGGCAGGGGGACGGGCCGGTGATCGGGCTGCGAGCCGACATGGACGCGTTGCCGATCACCGAGGAAACCGATGCCGATTATGCCTCGGTCAAGCCGGGGGTGATGCATGCCTGCGGCCATGACGGCCATACAACGATGCTGCTGGGCGCGGCCAAGTACCTGGCCGAGACGCGCAACTTCGCGGGTACCGTGGCGCTGATCTTCCAGCCCGCCGAGGAAGACGGTGGCGGCGGCGGCGTGATGGTCGAAGAAGGCATCATGGACCGGTTCGGGATCGGGGAAGTCTATGCCCTGCACAATGCTCCGGGGTTCACCGAAGGCGGGTTCTACACCACGCCGGGGCCGCTGATGGCGGCGGTGGACACGTTCCACATCAACGTCAAGGGCGTCGGCGGCCATGGTGCGATGCCGCATGAGGCGCGCGATCCGGTGATCGCGGCGGTGGGAATCGTTCAGGCGATCCAGTCGATTTCCAGCCGCAACCATTACGCGCTGGACGACCTGGTCATCTCGGTCACCCAGATCCATACCGGGTCGGCGGAAAACATCATCCCCGAAACCGCCTATATCAACGGCACGGTGCGCACATTCGACAAGAAGGTGCAGGCCATGGTCATGCAGCGGATGCAGGAAATCGTCGACGGAATGGGCCCGGCCTATGGCGTCGAGGCAGAACTGAATTACGAGGTCTGGTATCCCGCCACGGTGAACGATCCTGCCAAAACCGCGTTTGCCGCCGGGATCGCCCGGCAGGTCGCGGGCGACAACATGGTGATCGACGATGCCGGGCGCGAAATGGGGGCCGAGGATTTTTCCTACATGCTGGAGGCCCGGCCCGGCGCCTACCTGTTCCTGGGCGCGGGCGAAGGCGCGGCACTGCATCAGCCGGGATACGATTTCAACGACGATATCGCACCGTTGGGGGCCTCGTTCTTCGCGCGGCTGGTCGAAACCGCGATGCCCCCGGTCGAGGGGCGTTGACCGAACAGGGCGGCTCTGCCATATAATTTGATCAAATTATTCGGAAGGGAGCAGCCCGATGGCGCTTGAGGACGCGAAGAGACAGATCGACCACGCCTTCACCCGCGAAGACGCGCGCGGGCTGAGCTATGAAAACGCCTTTGCCGGCGCGACCTCGTTCCTGCGTCGCCGCTACAGCAAGGACCTGACCGGTGTCGATCTGGCCGTGACAGGCGTGCCTTTCGATCAGGCGG
The DNA here is from genome assembly GCF_018219815.1 of Thalassovita aquimarina. Classification (GTDB taxonomy): domain Bacteria; phylum Pseudomonadota; class Alphaproteobacteria; order Rhodobacterales; family Rhodobacteraceae; genus Thalassobius; species Thalassobius aquimarinus. The sequence goes on along the minus strand of NZ_JADMKU010000001.1, from coordinate 440,180 downwards.
TGACAAACCGCCCCGGCACACGCTTCGGCCCGCGCGCGATCCGCGAGGCGAGCACCCTGCAGCCCTACGATCCACCCTATGGCTGGGGCTACGATCCGCTCAGCGCCTTTTCCATCGTCGATTACGGCGATCTGGCCTTCGACTACGCCAAGACCTCGGAATTCCCCGAAACGCTGGAAAGCCATTTCCGCACCCTGTTGGCGGCGGATGTGGGCACGGTGACGCTGGGCGGCGACCATTACATCGCGCTGCCGATCCTCAAGGCCTATGCGGAAAAATACGGACCGATGAGCGTAATCCAGTTCGACGCGCATTCCGACCTCTGGGCCGATGACGATTACGAGCGGATCGACCACGGCACCTTCATGTACAAGGCGGTGAAGCTGGGGCTGGTCGATCCGTCGCGTTCGGTACAGATCGGTATCCGCACCGAATGCGACGACTACCTGGGCATGAACGTGATCGACGCGCGCGAGGTGCATGAAAGCGCGCCGGCCGAGATCGCGAAGAAGGTCAAGGCGATCGTCGGCGACGCGCCGACCTACCTTACCTTCGATATCGACGCGCTCGACCCGGCCTATGCGCCGGGTACGGGCACGCCGGTCTGGGGCGGGCTGACCTCGGCGCAGACGGCGATCATCCTGCGTGATCTGGCCGGGATCAACCTGATGGGGGGCGATGTGGTCGAGGTGTCGCCGCCCTATGACACCACCGGCGCGACGGCGGTGGCGGGCGCCCATGTGGCGATGGAACTGATCTGCCTGTGGGGGTGGACGCGGCGTTAATCTTGCCTCGCCCGTGTTCCCGGCCATCTATGGGGTTCGGTGAATTGTTCTGGAACGGCGAAAAGGGCGGGACATGAAGATACTGGCGATCCTCGTATTGGCGCTGTTGGCCGCAATGGCCTATGTCCGGCTGTCGCCCAACGACCCGGCCCGCTGGCACCAGCCGATCAAGGGCGACCGGAGCAAGGATTTCAAGGCCGGCGCCATCCGCGTGATTCCGGGCACGGAGCAGGATTTCGAATCGCTGCAGGACATCGCTCTCGGCTGGCCGCACACCCGGGTTCTGGCCGGGTCGGTCGAAGAGGGGCGGATCACCTACATCACCCGGACCGCTTTCTGGGGATTTCCCGATTTCACAACTGTGGAACGGCGCGACGGCACCATCGCGCTATATGCCCGGCTGCGTTTCGGGGGGTCAGATCTTGGCGTCAACGCCAAACGGCTCGATGCCTGGCTCGATGCGCTGGCGCAGCGCTGAACTGAGGCACCCTTCGGCCACTTCGCGCCACATCGGCACGTTCAGCGACATCTGGCATTGCGCCATGAACATCCGGCCGTCCACCTGCAGGCAGATGGTTTCGCCCAGTTCCACCCGCGCACCGCTGGTGTCGGTGCAATAGCAATCCACCACCTTGCCGCCGATCGTCTGATCGGCCAGCGCAGGCGTCGCAAGCAGCAGAAAGACAAGCGGTTTCCACATAAATACAATGCTATCACAAACGCGCCCCTTGACCAAATTGCGCGAATGGGAAAGAGCAGGGGCATGATTTCTCTCGACCGACTAGACCAGATCACCAGCCGTTTCGAATTCATCGAGGCGCAGATGGCCGAAGGCAGCGGCGACATCGCCGCCTTGGGCCGCGAATATGCCGAACTGCGCCCGGTGGTGGAACAGGTGAAAGCCTACAGGCAACTGCTGTCCGACCTCGACGAGGCCGAGGAGATGCTGGCCGATCCCGAGATGAAGGCACTGGCCGAGGAAGAACTGCCCGCACTGAAGGCGCAGCTGCCCGAGGCGGAAAAGGCGCTTCAGCTTGCGCTTCTGCCCAAGGACGCCGCCGATGCCCGCCCGGCGATGATCGAGATACGGCCCGGAACCGGCGGTGACGAGGCGGCGCTTTTCGCAGGCGACCTGCTGCGCATGTATCAGCGTTATGCCGAGGCGCGGGGCTGGTCGTTCCAGATCATCGACCTAGCCGAAACCGAACTGGGCGGGATCAAGGAAGTCACCGCCCATGTGAAGGGCGAGGGCGTGTTTGCCCGGCTGAAATACGAAAGCGGCGTGCACCGGGTGCAGCGGGTGCCGGAAACGGAATCGGGTGGGCGCATCCACACCTCGGCAGCGACGGTGGCGGTTCTGCCCGAAGCCGAAGACGTCGACATCCAGATCGATCCGAGCGACCTGCGCATCGACACGATGCGCAGTTCCGGCGCCGGTGGCCAGCACGTGAACACCACCGACTCGGCGGTGCGGATCACCCATGTCCCGACCGGTATCGTGGTGACCTCTTCTGAAAAATCGCAGCACCAGAACCGCGCAATCGCGATGCAGGTGCTGAAAACCCGGCTGTTCGATCTGGAACGCCAGCGCATCGACAGCGAACGTGCCGCGGACCGCAAGGCGCAGGTCGGCGGCGGCGACCGGTCGGAACGCATCCGCACCTACAATTTCCCGCAAGGCCGGATGACCGATCACCGCATCAACCTCACGCTCTACAAGCTGGACCAGGTAATGCAGGGCGACCTGGACGAGGTGATCGACGCCTTGATCGCCCATCACCAGGCCGAGCTGCTGGCGGAGATGGAAGGGTGAGCGCGATAGAGGCGCAGACCCCCGGTCAGGCGCTGTCGATCGCTTTGTCGCTGGGACAGGAGAGGCTCGCGGACAAGGATAACCCGGCGCGCGAGGCGCGGTTGTTGCTGGCCCATGCGGCGGGGGTGGATCAGACGGGGCTGATTTCCCTCGGGCTGGAGGATTTTTCGGACCAAATGATGGATCGCTATCGCGGTTATCTGGACCGCCGCGCAGCGGGCGAACCGGTGTCGAAAATCCTCGGCTACCGCGATTTCTGGAACCACCGTTTCGAGGTCAGCGCCGACGTGCTGGACCCGCGCCCCGATACCGAAACCCTGATCGCGGCGGCGCTGGAGGGCCCGGCGCCCGCGCGCATCCTCGATCTGGGGACCGGCAGCGGCTGCATCCTGCTCAGCCTTCTGTGCGAATGGCCGCAGGCCACCGGCGTCGGCAGCGATCTGAGCGCCAAGGCGTTGCAGGTCGCGGCGCGCAATGCCGAACGCCTCGGCGTGGCGGCGCGTGCCGAACTGATCCGGTCGGACTGGTTCGAGGCGATCGACGGACGTTTCGACATGATCGTGTCCAACCCGCCCTACATTTCCGAGGCGGAAATGCGCGAACTGTCGTCCGAGGTGCTCAACCATGACCCGCACATGGCGCTGACGCCGGGGGGCGACGGGCTCGACCCTTATCGCGTGATCGCCGCCGGTGCTGCGGATCACCTGACCGAAAACGGGCGCATCCTTGTTGAAATCGGCTGGAAGCAGGGGCCGGACTTGGCGGCGATTTTCCGCGCTGCGGGATATCGCAACGTGGAAATCCGAACCGACTTGGACGGGCGTGATCGCGTTGTTCTTGCAACAACGGGCTGAAATTTCACGAGGAAAAGTCGCCCGACGTCCAAAATGCCGGTTTTTTAACCTGTTTACCCTTGCGTCTGCGGGCGCATCGGATTACCTAGGTTTCGTCGAGGCGCTGGATGCTTTCAACCGCTCCCGCCCGACGCCAAGCCATAAAACGTTTGTGTACCCGGTTGGTAATTGAGCGCAAGAGGCGTGAAACGGGTCCGACGACGCTGAAAATGTGAAGGCTGGACAGCAGTAAGATGAGATCTTCCAAATCCCGTTCGCGGTCGAAGCCGAACCGCAACAGTAGCCGCAATGTCGGAAATATCGTTAATCGAGTGTTCGACAGTTCGGGCCCCGAGGGCAAGGTGCGCGGGACACCGCAACAGATTATCGACAAGTACAACCAACTGGCGCGCGATGCGCAGCTGGGCAATGACCGTGTGGCGGCTGAAAACTTCCAGCAGCATGCGGAACATTACCTGCGGATGCTGAGCCAAGCGCAGCGCGAGCAGGAAGCGCGGCGCGAACAGCAGGAACGCGAAAACCGCGAACGCCAGGCCGAACGCGACCGCGAACGCGCCGCGCGACAGGAACGCGAAGCCGCGCAACCGGCGCGCAAACAGGACGCTGTCGCGACCGACCCGGGCAGCTCCGAACAGCCTGACGTGGTCGATCACGGCGAGGAAGGCGATAGCGGGCTGGTCGAAACGCCCGAGGCAAAAGCCGAGAAGCCCAAGCGGGCCAGCAAGCCGCGCAAACCGCGCGCGCGCAAGCCCGCCGACGACTCTTCGGATGCGCCGAAGGATCCGCCCCCTGCACCGGAAGCGCCCGAAGCGGCGGAGTGATCCGTGTCACAGGATGTGAAACAGGCCCCGCGAGGGGCCTGTTTCTTGCGCGGGGCACGCCCCCAACCGTTCAGCAGGAATATAAATGCGCGGCTGGCGCTCAGCTTTCCGACAGGTTCCGTGCCAATGCGCAGAACTGTTCCAGCCCCACGGTTTCGGCCCGGTCGGTGGGCTTGATGCCCGATGCGATCAGCCGGTCCTCGATATCCGGTGCCATGCCCTTCAGCGCCGCGCGCAGCATCTTGCGACGCTGGTTGAAGGCGCGCGCCACCACCTGTTCCAATTTCTTCGGATCGGCGGGATACCGCGGTTCGGGCAGGGCGGTCAGGTTGACCACCGCCGAATGCACCTTGGGCGGCGGATTGAAGGCCTCGGGCGGCAGGTGCAGCACGATCCGCGCGTCGGTCCGCCATTGCGCCAGGATCGCCAGCCGGCCATAGGCCTTCGATCCCGGTTGCGCCACGATACGTTCGGCCACTTCCTTCTGGAACATCAGCGTCAGCGAGGTCCAGAATGGCGGCCACTCCTTCGGTGTCAGCCAGCGCACCAGCAATTCGGTGCCTACGTTATAAGGCAGGTTGGCGGCGATGCGGATTGGCGGTGTCAGGTGCTCCAGCGGGTCGACATCCAGCGCGTCGCCATTGATCACCTGTAACCGGCCCGGATAGGCCTCGGCGATTTCCGCCAGCGCCGGCATGCAGCGGCTGTCCTTTTCGATCGCCAGAACCTTGCGCGCGCCCTCGGCCAGCAATCCGCGGGTCAGCCCGCCGGGGCCGGGGCCGATTTCCAGAACGTCGCATTCGCTCAGGTCGCCCGCAAGCCGCGCGATTTTCGCGGTCAGGTTCAGGTCGAGCAGGAAGTTCTGGCCGAGCGATTTCTTCGCCGCGATGCCGTGGCTGTCGATCACCTCGCGTAGCGAGGGAAGATTGTCGATTCCGCTCATGATGCCGCCCTGTTCGCGACCATGCCCGCGGCCATTTTCAGCGCTTCGATGGTCGATGTCGGATCGGCAAGCCCCTTGCCGGCGATATCGAAGGCGGTGCCGTGATCGGGCGAGGTGCGGATGAACGGCAGGCCTAGCGTGACATTGACGCCGCTGGCGAAATCGATCGTCTTGATCGGGATCAGTGCCTGATCGTGATACATGCAGATCGCCGCGTCGTATTGCGCCCGCGCCGCCGGGTGGAACATCGTATCGGCCGATTTCGGCCCGTCCAGCGACAGGCCTTCGGATCTGAGCCGGTCCAGAACCGGAATGATCAGGTCGATTTCCTTGCGCCCCATCGCGCCGCCTTCGCCCGCGTGCGGGTTCAGCCCGGCCACGGCAAGGCGTGGGGCGGCAATCCCGAAATCGCGGCGCAGGGCGCTGTCGGTGATGCGGATCGTGTCGGCCAGCAGGTCGGCGGTCAGCTGCTTCGGCACCTCCGAGATCGCGATATGGATCGTTGTGGGCACCACCCGCAATGCGTCGCAGGCCAGCATCATCACCACCCGCTCAACACTGGCCAGTGCCGCCAGGTATTCGGTATGGCCGGGATAGGCGAAATTCGCCCCGTCCTTCAGCGCCTTCTTGTGGATCGGCAGGGTGCACAGCGCCGCCGCCGCACCGCTTTGCACCAAATCCACGCCGCGGGCGATCACGTCGATCACGCCTTGCGCGTTTGCCGGATCGGGCTGCCCCGCGCGGGCCGGGGCGGGGAAGTCATGGCGTAGCACCGGCAACCCGTCGCGGCATGCCGCGACCGCCTCTGACGGTGCGGTGATTTCCACCACCGGGGTGCCGTCGGGCAGGTGGCGCGGGTCGCCGATGAAGAAAAACGGCAGGCTGTCGCCCAGATGTCGCCAGGCGGTGGTCGCGATTTCAGGACCGACCCCGGCCGGTTCGCCGCAGCTGAGCGCGATCGGGGCGGTCATCGAGTGGTGATCCGGGCTTCGGAGCGCAGTTCCTCGAGATAGCCGTCGGCGAAGGCTTCCAGTTGCCGGCTGCGCAGCTGGTTGGCGATGTCTTCGCGCGAAGTGTCCCCGGCGCTGGCCGGGGTGCGGCCGCACAGCATCAGGAAAACCAATTGCTGCCCGTCGGCTCGGGTCAGGTTGGTCGATACCTCGCCTTTGTCGAGCTTGGACAGTTCCAGTGCGATGTCGCGCGGCAGGTCTGCCGGCGTGGCGCTGACCCGGTCAAGCAATTCGTCGGGCTGGCCCTTGTTGACGGCGTAAAGATCGTCGCATCTGTCGATTTCGCCGCGCAGCTTTTCGGCCCGCGCCAGGGTTTCGGCGCTGCGGCCGCCTGGCATGTAATAGGCGGCATATTCGACCGCGGCGATTTCCGGCGACCTGAAGGCGGATTCCTGGATGCCGCGCATCTGGAACACCGCCACTGCGCCCTGAAACGGCAAGGGTGCGGTGGCTTCCCCCGGTGCCAGGTCCAGAAGGAGCGGGCGCAGCGCGGGCGGCAGGTTGGTGATCGGCATCCATCCCAGCCGCCCGCCGACATTGCGGCTGTTCGCGGCGGAATACTTGCGCGCGGCATCGGAAAACGCGTCATAGCTTTCGATCTGGCTGATCTCCTCGGCCAGCGCCTGCACGTCCGCCTCGCGGCCTTGCGGGATCGGAATGATGATTTCCGACAGCAGCACCTGCACGGAACCACCGCCGGAAATGGCGTTCATCGCCTTGTCGATATCGGTTTCCGACACCGAAACGCGGCTATTGTATTTCGCGCGGATCAGTTCGCGCCAGCTGGTGCCGGACAGGATGAAATCATGGAAGCTCTGTTTGTCGATGCCTTCCTGGGCCAGCAACTGGTACAGCTGTTCGGGCTTGAGGTTGCCGCGGGAAGCGAATTCCGCCACTCCCTTGTCGATCCCTTCCTGTGCGATCCGCAGCCCGACCGCGTCCGAGGCTTCAAGTTTCAGCCGATCTTCGATCAGTTGTTCACGCGCCAGCTTGGCGTGGTTGCCGGGCACGTTCAGAACCCCCAGCAGCAATTCGCGTTGGTCGATTTCATATTGCGTGATGACCCGGTCATTGACCTTGATCACCGAATCGAAAAGCCCTTGGGCCAGCGCCGACACAGGGGCCGTCAGGATGGTTCCGACAGCAGCGGCGGCGAATAGGATCTGGCGCATGGTCTGTTTCATAGTCCCTTGTTCCTGCAACTGCGGGTATAACTTTTATCAACGCTGCCAGCGCTAAACCCGGTAAGCCTGACAGTAAAGCCCAAAGAGGTCGACGGTTCGACGATAGTGGAAGAGGTAAAGCGGCGCGAGAGGGAAAGATTTACCTGCACGCATTCGTTCCGGTAGATCAGTCCGAGACTCGCCTCGGCGGTGCTGTCCGACACGATGTCATAGCGCCAATCGGCGGTTCCCGACCAATGCCGCGAGAACCGGTAATAGCCGTCCAGAAGCCATTCCGAAACGGTCGATGTGCGGTTCTCGTCGGCATCTGCGCCCAACCAGACATAGGACGCCCCAAAGCCGCCGCGCGGCAATAGCCAGGCCGCGCGCGCTTCGGCCTTGGAAACGTCAAATCCCTGTTCGCTCAGCAATGTGCGCGCGCTGAGCGAGAGGCCATTCGCCGTCTTGACCTGACCCGCGACCAAAAGGTCGGAGGTGGTGCCGGTCAGGCCCGAACTGATGCTGAAATTCGCGTCGCTGACTTCGCGATAGACCTGCCCGACGGCCAGCGTCGACCCGCCGCCGCGCGGGCCCAGCCGGGTCCAGAACAGCCCAAGCGCCGCTTGGCTGCCCCGTTCGCGCCGGTCATAGGAGGGGAAGCGCAACAGCGACAACAGGTTGCCTTCGTCGAATTCGACGCGGGTGCTTTCATCGTTCGGCACGTTGGCGTTCGACCCGCCGGACCAGCCGATCATCGCCACCGGTTCGATCACGTGGATGGCGCCGTTTCGGGCGGTTTTTATCCACGGCCAGCGCAGGGTCAGGCTGGTTTGCGGCGTCACCACCGTGTCCTGGTCGGTGGCGGTGCTGTCTTGCGAGGCCACGAACCCGTCGACCGCCAGCCCGGCATGATATTCAGCGCGAATACCGGCCGGCAGGGTCCAGCTGTTGCGCCAGCTGAGTTCGGCATCGGCGCGGCTGATATCGCGTCCGTCGATATCCAGATCGGAATACCGGTAATGCGAATGCGCCCCGAGGGATAGTCGAGCTTCGCCACCCAGAAGCTTCGGAAAGAAACGTTTTTCGTATTCCACCGTGCCAATGATCGTGGGCAGGGTCGAATTGTCCTCGCCCTCGCGCAGGGTCTGGTACGACGTCAACGCCGCGCGGGTGTATTCGTCGCGCCTGACCCGGGTCAGCGCCGCTTCGCTTTCCAGCCGGTCCTTGTCGGAATAGTCGTATTCGACAAGATAGGCGCGGTCGCTCACTGCTTCGATATTGAAGCTGAGCTGGTAATCGTTGCGCAGGTCGAACAGGCCTTCGCCGAACAGGTAGCCGCGATTGCCCGACCGGATGGAATCGCTCGAAAGCGCGCCGTTGAATTCGATCCGCCCGTTGCGGAAGGCCTGCCGGTAACGCAGTTCCAGCGTGCGTGTCTTGGACGACAGGTAGGGCGTCAGCGTCAGGTCGCGCGAGTCGCCCATCCTGATGAAGTAGGGCATCTTCAGCCCCAGACCCAATTGGGTATTCTGCTTCAGCGACGGGATCAGGAATCCGGTGGCCCGTTTCACCGTCGGATCGGGCAGACGCAGCCGGGGCAGCCAGAAGACCGGCACGTCCATGATCCGCAATTGTGCGTTTTCAAAGTAGAGCTGGTGCGTTTCCTGGTCGTGCGTGGTCTTGCGGGCCCGGATCTGCCACAGCGGCGGCGTATCGCTGTCGCAGACCCGACAGGAACTCGCGGCAACCTTGTAAAGCTGTGAATAGCGCCCTCCGACGCGGCTGATCTGCACGGCGGCCAGTTGCAGCTGCTGGTTCATGATCATCCGCGCGCCGCGCAGCAACCCGTTTTCCAGCCCGCGGTCCAATTCGCCGGAATCGGCCAGGATCACGACGTCGGCACCATCCGACAGGGTGATCGGGCCTTCGATGGTCAGCTTGTCTTCCTTGCGGTCATAAACGATCCGTGCCGCGTTCAGCCGCTTGCCGTCGTAGAAGGCTTCGACATGGCCTTCGGCGATCAGCCGGTTGCGGCCCACGACCTGCAGGTTGTCCGCGATCAGCACCGCGTCCTTGGTCTTTTGCTGTTCGCCCGGCGCGCTGTCCTGCGCCTGAACGGGCAAGCTGTGGGCCGGGGCCAGAAGCGCGGCGAGGACAAGCGGAAGAAGACGGTGTTTCATCATCCGTCCTCCATATGCAAAAGCAGCCCGAGCGCAAGCAGGACCGAGGCGACCGGGGGCGCCCAAGCGGCAAGCATAATCGGGATTTGTCCATTTTCGCCAAGAATTTGTGCAAAGTTTCTGATGTAATACAGGCTGAAACCCAGCATGATCGACGTCAGGACCGCGATGCCAGTGCGGCCAAAGCGCGTGTGGCGCATGGTGAAGGCCGATGCGATCAGCACCATTGCCATCAGGAACAGCGGCCGGGCCAGTTCCATCTGCAGCCATACGGCGTGGCGGCGGGCGGAAAACCCGGCTTCTTCCAGCTGCACGATATAGCTTGGCAGGTTCCAGATCGAAATCGAACTGGGCAGGCCGAAACTATCGCGGATCCGTTCCTGCGTCAGGGACGAGGGCAGGATCAGTTCTTCACGAAATTCCGCCGCGCCTTCGGGATTCTTGTCGGGATCGAGCGGCCAGATCTTGGCGCGGGTCAACGACCACTGTCCCTTTTCCAGAACCGCCCTGTCGGCTTGTATGCGGCGCAGCGGACCGCCGTCGGTGGCATAGCTGAGGAAGGTGACGTCGTAGAAGGTAGTGCCGTCGGGATTGGCGCGCGCGGCGCGGATAACGGTCTGGCCTTTCTCGCTGCCCTGGCGCAGCCACAGCCCTTCGGCACTGATCGAAAACACGTTGGAGGATCCGCTTTTATAGGCCTCGAACAATTCGTGATAGCGTTTCGAAGTCGCCGCGACGATCGGATTGAACATCGCGACCGTGAGCGACCCGATGATCGCCGCCACGATCAGAGGCGACGCCAGACTGCGCAGTGCCGAACGCCCCGAGGCGCGCACGACAACCAGTTCCGACGACCGCGCCAGCCCCAGAAACAGTGTGATCGTAGCCAGGATCATCACCAGCGGCAGGATGTTATAGAGCCCCTCGGGCGTGTTCAGCAGCGTCAGTTCGAAAATGTCGGTCAGCGGGATGCCCTCGGCGGAAAAGCGGCTGATCTGTTCGACGAAATCGATTAGCAGCATCAGTAGGAAGAACACCCCGGTGATCCCGGCGAAGATGGTGAAGAACTTGCGGGCGAAATAGAGGTCGAGTTTCATGCCGCCGCCTCCGTCGTGCCCATCGTTGCGGCCCGCCGCCGTCGTCGCGGCCGTGCGGCCCAGTGCAGCAGCGTCGCCGACATCGCGGCGCCCACGATCGAGGGGGCGTAGACCAGCGGCCACAGATCGACATCGGCGCGCACGGCGTCGGTCACCAGCCCTTCGACCAGCTTCACGATCACCAGCAGCACCAGCGCTGCCACGATCTGCCGCCAGACGCCGAAGCGAGAAAAACCGCCGACAAGAAGGGTGGAAAATCCGATCAAGGCGGCAACCACGCACAGGAATGCCTGATTCACACGGTAATGCAGCTCTTCGATGGCGCGGCCGACGCTTTCGCCGGTTTCCGCCGCGATGGCGGCCGGTTCGCGTGCCAGTTCCCAAGTGGGGCTGTGCCTGATCTGCCGCACATGAAGGTCAGGAGCGCCAATCAATTCGCTGATATCATATGAAAAATCAGTGAAATGCGTAGTAAATAGCCGGTTGCCCTCACGCAGGTAGCTTTGCGCCAGCCCATCCACCATGACCAGTTTCACCTCGCCGTCGTCATTAACCAGATAGGCGCGGCTGGCGCTGTAGGTCATCGCCCTCTCCGTGCTTCTGCGATCCGACAGGAACACGCCTTTCAGCGTGCCGTCGAGAGTGATGTCACGGATATAGAAGGTAACGCCGTCGGTCGGGTGCAGGAAGGTGCCCTCGGTCAGCAGCCTTGCGGTGATATTGCGCGAAATCTCGGCTTCGCGCAGCTTCATCTGGCCCAGGCTGATCGGCACCAGGACATGGGTCAGCACCGACATCATCACCCCGACGATCAGCCCGTAATACATCACCGGTCGGGCCAGCCGCCACGGGCTGAACCCGGTGGCCTGCATCACCACCAGTTCGGATTCGCTCGACAATCGATTGGTGACATAGACCGAACCGGCGAACACCGACATCGGCAGCACCAGCCGGATCACGTTGGGCAGGGTCAGCGCGGTGAATTCGAGAAACACGAAAGCCGACTGGCCGTCGCCGATCAGACGGTCGAACAGCCGCACCGCCTGGTTGATCCAATAGATCGACACCAGAACCAGCGCGAAAAATCCGAACAGCACCATCAACTGCGACAGCATGTATCTGTCGAATCTGGACACGGGCCCCCCAAGGCAAAGCTTATTTCTGCCGGGACGTTACAAGATGTCGCCGGGGGGGAAAACTGCTATCTGGCAATGTCGGCGGCGGGGCGCTAGGTATCGGGGGGTATTCATTAGGAGAGCACCAGATGACCGCGCCGATTTCCATTCGTTTCGTTGCAACCGATCTCGATCTCATTGCCGCCCAGCGTGGCCGCGTCGCCGTCATCGTCGATAGCGAAGGCAAGCTCGACCCCGGCGCGCGGCGGGTGAACCGGCTGAGCAAGGGGGCGCTGGCGCGGTTCGTCGGATCCGAACGGTTCGACAAGATGAAGGATGGTGAGGTCGCCTCGATCGCCTGCCCGGTGGGGATGGAGGCAGAGGCGCTGGACGTGCTGCGCCTGTCGCGGCGTCCGTCCGAAACCGAAGCGCGCAAGGCCGGTGCGGCGTTGGCCAAGGTCAAGGGCGGCCAGGATCAGCTGATCCTGGCCGGCAACCTGCGGCGGGTTGAACAACTGGCTCAGGGGATCGCCCTGCGCGGATACGACTTCACTGATCACAAGACCGCGGACAAGGAAGAAAACGCGGAAACCGTGATCGCCTGTTCCAAGCCGGAGGAGGCGGCCGAAGCCGCCGCACCGCTTCTGGCGGTGGCTGAAGGCGTGTTCTTCACCCGCGATCTGATCAATGAACCGGCCAACGTCCTGACCACCACCGAATTCGCCGCGCGGCTGCAGGCGATGACGGATATCGGCCTTAACGTCGAGGTGCTGGAAGAGAAGGATCTGGAAAAGCTCGGCATGGGCAGCCTGTTGTCGGTCGGGCAGGGCAGCGACAGTCCTTCGAAGGTCGTCGTGATGCAATGGCAGGGCGGCGAAAAGGACACGCCGCCGCTGGCGCTGGTGGGCAAGGGCGTGGTGTTCGACACCGGCGGCATCAGCCTGAAACCCGCCGCCGGGATGGAAGATATGACGATGGACATGGGCGGCGCCGGCGTGGTGTCCGGTGTCATGCGCGCGCTGGCGCTGCGCAAGGCCAAGGCCAATGTCGTCGGTCTGGTCGGGCTGGTTGAAAACATGCCCTCGGGCAACGCCACCCGCCCGGGCGACGTGGTGAAATCGATGAAGGGCGACACGATCGAGGTGATCAACACCGATGCCGAGGGCCGTTTGGTGCTGGCCGACGTGCTGTGGTACGCGCAGGACCGGTTCAACCCGTCGGGCGTGATCGACCTGGCGACCCTGACCGGCGCGATCATCATCGGGTTGGGGCATGAAAACGCGGGCGTGTTTTCCAACGACGACGATCTGTGCAAGGCGTTCCTGAAGGCCGCCGAGGCCGCGGATGAAGGCGCGTGGCAGATGCCGCTGGGTCAGGCCTATGACGACATGCTGAAATCGCGCATCGCGGACATGAAGAATACCGGCGGCCGGCCTGCCGGGTCGATCACCGCGGCGCAGTTCCTGCAGCGCTTCATCAAGGACGACATGCCTTGGATCCACCTCGATATCGCAGGCGTCGCCAGCGTGAAAACCGACACCTCCTATGCGCCCAAGGGCGCGACCGGCTGGGGCGTTATGGCGCTGGACCGGCTGGTGGCCGACAGCTACGAGGGCTGATCGGTTGGGGACCGCGTTTTTCTATCACCTGACCCGCACGCCGCTGGACGTGACGCTGCCGATGCTGGCGGGCAAGTCGCTTGCCGCCGGCTGGAAGGTGGCGGTGCGCGGCCAGGATCGCGGCCGGATGGAATGGCTGGATCAGAGGCTATGGCTGGGTCCCGAGGAAGGGTTCCTGCCGCACGGGCTGTTGGGTGGGCCGCATGACGCGCTGCAGCCGGTGCTGCTGACCGTGGTGGGCGAGGTGCCGGGCAACGATCCGGCCTGCCTGATGACGATCGACGGCGCCGAGGTAACGCCGGAAGAGGTGCAGGCGATGGAACGGGTCTGCATCTTGTTCGACGGCACCGAGGAAGAGGCGGTGCAGGTGGCGCGGGGGCAGTGGAAGCAGCTCACCGGCGCGGGCTGTTCGGCGCAGTACTGGTCCGAGGGATCGGGTCGCTGGGAAAAGAAGGCAGAGAGCTGAGAGCTTCTGCCGATAACTTAACCGTATTCAATAAAAACGCCCCGCGGCCGTCTGAGCCGCGGGGCGTTTGCAATCGATCTGTCCGATTCGTCGGATCAGGGAATGATCCGGGTGTATTTCACGCCTTCCAGAGTCGCCCCGGCCATCAGCCCGGCCTGACCGAAGATCACCGCCACGACCGGGCTGGTCGCGGTGGTGGTGTCGGCGCGCAGGTTGCCGCCTTGGTCCTTCAGCACGTATTCCGCATCGGCTCCCGCCGCCCAGCCGGGCGAATGACGGAACCGCATCAGCGCGTCCTCGGTCATGAAGAACAGAACATGGGCAAATTGCTGCGCGCCGATCTGCAACCCGATGCTGCCCTTTGCAGCCGAATAGTAATCCACCGTCGTGCCGTTGACTCGGAGCGCACCGCGGCCATAGCCGCCGCCGATGCCGAACCCGGCTTCGGTCACCAGCGGCATCACCAGCATGCCGTTGGACTTGTCGGCCAGATCACGGGTGTTGGGGTAGCGGCTGTAAAGATACTCCAGCGTCTTGTCGACGCGGGCATCGATGGTGGAACTTGCGGTGCTGCCTACGCCGTTGCCGCAGGCTGCGGTCACACCAGCGCCCGCCAAGGCGGCCAGCGTGAAGCTGCGTCGTGTAAACTGTGTCATGGTATCGCCTGTTCGTTGACTGACTGCTCTCCGGCTATATCTGCCGGTTGCAAGACAGTATAGGGCGCAACCCGCGTTCTGTCACGCAAATCGCGCCCCGATGAGCGGCTTATCGCACGCCGTGAAGTTTCTTTGCCGCGGCGGGCGCGAAATAGGTCAGGATGCCGTCGCAGCCGGCGCGCTTGAAGCACAGAAGGCTTTCCATCATCGCCTTTTCGCCGTCGATCCATCCGTTCAGCGCCGCCGCCTGGATCATCGCGTATTCGCCCGACACCTGGTAGGCATAGGTCGGCACCGCGAAGCGTTCCTTCACCCTGCGGCAGATGTCCAGATAGGGCATGCCGGGCTTCACCATCACCATGTCGGCGCCTTCGCTGAGATCGCGTTCGATCAGTCGCAGCGCCTCGTCGGTGTTGCCCGGGTTCATCTGATAGGTGGTCTTGTCTCCCTTCAGCGCGCCGCTGGCGCCGACCGCGTCGCGGAACGGGCCGTAGAAGGCGCTGGCATATTTTGCCGAATAGGACAGCAGCATGGTGTCCTTGAACCCTTCGGCTTCCAAGGCCGCGCGCATCGCGCCGATGCGGCCGTCCATCATGTCGGAGGGGCCGATGATGTCGACGCCCGCGCGGGCCTGTTCCAGCGCCTGCTTGACCAGCGCTTCGACGGTTTCGTCATTGACGATCTTGCCGTCGACAACGAAGCCGTCGTGGCCGTCGGCATTGTAGGGGTCCAGCGCCACGTCCGACATCACCGCGATGTCGATGCCGGCGTCCTTGATCGCGCGGGTGGCGCGGTTCGACAGGTTGTCGGGATTCCACGCCTCTTCGCAGCCCGAGGTTTTCAGCGCCGGGTCGGTATAGGGGAACAGGCAGATCACCGGGATGCCCAGATCGGCGGCTTCGCGGGCGGCATCGACGATCTTGTCGACCGAGCGGCGCATCACGCCGGGCATCGAGGCGACGGGTTCTTCGACCCCTTCGCCGTCGCGCACGAAGACCGGCCAGATCAGATCGCCGACCCCGAGGGTGTTTTCCTGCACCAGCGCCCGGATCTGCGGTGATTGGCGGGTGCGACGGAACCGGGTATGGGGGAAGGGGGCCTGGCTTTGATATGGCATCGGTTATGTCCTTTCTCAGTAAGACATGGGTGACATGTAATTTCCTGCATCTCAAGGGTAGGAATTGCCGCGCGGGCAAAGTATGCAGTCGGCAAGGAACAGACGGGAAACATTGGCTTGACCTGGTATCAGACGCTGAATGAAGTGCTGGATCTGCGATCCTTTTCGAACTTGTGGTTCTGGATTGCGCTGGCGGTGATGTGGTCCGGCGCCAGCCATTGGGTGCTGGGCGTGCCTTATGACATGGTTGTGCGCGCCGCCCGCAAGGGAGGCGAGGCGCAGGCCGATCTGGAAGATATGGCGCGGATCAATATCAACCGGCTGCTTTATATCACCGAGGTCTCGGGGCTGTGGCTGCTGGGGTTCGCCTGTTTCCTGCTGACATCGCTGCTGTTGCTGGGCTTCGTCTACAATCTGCAGATCGCCCAAGCGCTTTTCTGCCTCGGCTTTCCGATGTCGATCGTCTGGCTGTTGCGGATCAGGAGCGCCCATCGTATCCGCACCGAGCAGGCCAGCGGAAGCCTGCTGCGCAAATACCTGACGCGGCAACGCATCTGGACCCAGGTGATCGGGATGATATCCATCTTCGTCACCTCGATGTGGGGCATCTATTCAAGCCTGGCCGACCGCTTCGATCAAGACCACTTCAAACCACTGGGATACAACATCTTCCATGACGAAGAGCAGACCGTTCATCACCGCGGGGGGCGCGCCTGAGGGCTTTGACGCCAAGCTGATCCTTGACGAGATCGGCAAGTGCGACGGCCCGGTGATTCATGTCGCCCGCGATGACAAGCGCATGGCGGCGATGGAAGCCGCACTGCGATTTTTCGCTCCCGACATGCCTGTCCTCAGCTTCCCGGCTTGGGATTGTCTGCCCTATGACCGGGTCAGCCCGCATGCCGATATCTCGGCCGCGCGGATGGCGACGCTGGCAGGGCTGGTGCATGGCGCGCCGAAGCAATTCGTGCTGCTGACCACGGTGTCGGCGGCGATGCAGCGGGTGCCCGCGCGCGACGTGCTGCGCGAGGCCGCGTTTACCGCGCGGGTCGATCACCGCGTCGACGAACAGGCGCTGCGGCAATTCCTTGTCCGCATGGGCTTCACCCAGGCGCCGACGGTGATGGAACCGGGCGATTACGCCGTTCGCGGCGGCATCATCGACATCTTCCCGCCGGGCGAAGGCGGGCCGGTGCGGCTGGACCTGTTCGGCGACGTCCTGGACGGGGCGCGGCGGTTCGATCCGGTCAGCCAGCGCACCACCGAAAAGCTGGAGGTTGTCGAACTGGCCCCGGTGTCCGAGGTCATCCTCGACGAGGCCGCGATCCTGCGGTTCCGGCAGAATTACCGGCTTGAATTCGGCGCTGCCGGCACCGACGACCCGCTCTACGAGGCGGTGAGCGCGGGTCGCAAGCATCAGGGCATCGAACATTGGCTGCCGTTTTTCCACGAAAGGTTGGAAGTGCTGTTCGATTACCTGCCGGGCGCGCCGGTGACGCTGGACGATCAGGTCACCCCGTCGCGGCTGAGCCGGTTCGAAACGATTGAGGATCAGTATGAAACCCGCCGTATCGCGATGGGGCAGAAGGGGCGGATGGACACGGTTTACAAACCGGTGCCGCCGGACCGGCTTTATCTGGACGATGCGGCCTGGGAAGCGGCCGTCGCCGATCGCCGCGTGGTGCAGTTTCACCCGCTGGCGCAGGCGTCCGGCCCCGGCGTGATCGATGCGGGCGGCCGGATCGGGCGCAATTTCTCGCCCGAACGGCAACTGGAAAACGTCAATCTTTTCGAAGTGTTAGCGGGTCATATTCGCACCAGGATGGAGCAGGGGCCGGTGATCGTCGCCTCCTATTCCGAAGGCGCGCGCGAGCGGATCGAAGGTCTGCTGGAAGACGAGGACCTGATCGGCGCGGTCACCGTGCGCGACATCAGGGGCATAGGCAAGCACGGGCTGCACTTGGCGGTCTGGCCACTGGAACACGGGTTCGAGGCACCGCATCTGACGGTGATTTCCGAACAGGACGTTCTGGGCGACCGGTTGATCCGCAAACCGGGCAGGAAACGGCGGGCGGAAAACTTTCTGACCGAAACCCATTCGCTCACGCCCGGCGATCTGGTGGTGCATCTCGATCACGGGATCGGGCGCTATGTGGGGCTCGAAGTGATCACCGCCGCCGGTGCGGCGCATGAATGCATCGAGCTGGAATATGCCGAGGGCGCCAAGCTCTACCTGCCGGTCGAAAATATCGAGCTGCTGACCAAATACGGCCATGACGAAGCGCTGCTGGACCGTCTGGGCGGCGGCGCATGGCAGGCCAAGAAGGCCAAGCTGAAGGAACGCATTCGCGAAATGGCCGACCGGCTGATCCGGGTCGCCGCCGAACGCGAATTGCGCCACGCGCCGGTGCTGGAACCGCAGCACCACGCCTGGGAAGCCTTCAGCGCCCGGTTCCCGTACCAGGAAACCGACGACCAGCTGCGCGCGATCGATGACGTGCTGAGCGACATGACCTCGGGCCGGCCGATGGACCGTCTGATCTGCGGCGATGTGGGGTTTGGCAAGACCGAGGTGGCGATGCGCGCCGCATTCGTCGCCGCCATGTCCGGCGTGCAGGTGGCGGTGATCGCGCCGACCACGCTGCTGGCGCGCCAGCACTACAAGGGCTTCGCCGAACGCTTCCGTGGATTTCCCATAGAAGTCAGACCGTTGTCGCGCTTCGTTAGCGCGAAGGAAGCCAGCGCAACCCGCGACGCGATGGCGCGCGGCACCGCCGATATCGTGGTCGGCACCCATGCGCTTCTGGCCAAGAACGTCAAGTTCAAGAACCTTGGCCTGCTGATCATCGACGAGGAACAGCATTTCGGCGTCGCGCATAAGGAGCGGCTGAAACAGATGCGCTCGGACATCCATGTGCTGACGCTGACCGCCACGCCGATCCCGCGCACGCTGCAACTGTCGCTGTCAGGTGTTCGCGACCTGTCGATCATCGGCACGCCGCCCGTCGACCGGCTGGCCATCCGCACCTATGTCAGCGAATTCGACGCCGTCACCATCCGCGAAGCGCTTTTGCGCGAACATTATCGCGGCGGCCAGAGCTTCTACGTGGTGCCGCGCCTTTCCGACCTGCCGGAGATCGAGGAATTCCTGCGCGAACAGGTGCCCGAGGTCAGCTTCATCACCGCCCACGGCCAGATGGCGGCGGGCGATCTGGATGAGCGGATGAACGCCTTTTACGACGGCAAGTACGATGTGCTGCTGGCGACGACCATCGTGGAAAGCGGGCTTGATATTCCCACCGCCAACACGATGGTGGTGCACCGCGCCGACATGTTCGGGCTGGCGCAGCTCTACCAGATCCGCGGCCGGGTGGGGCGGTCGAAAACCCGCGCCTACGCTTACCTGACCACCAAGCCGCGCGCCAAGCTGACGGCGACGGCGGAAAAACGGCTGCGGGTTCTGGGGTCGCTCGACACGCTCGGCGCCGGTTTCACGCTGGCCTCTCAGGATCTCGATATCCGTGGCGCCGGCAACCTGCTGGGCGAGGAACAGTCGGGCCAGATGCGCGACGTGGGATACGAGCTTTATCAGTCGATGCTGGAAGAGGCGATCGCCAAGATCAAGGCCGGCGAGTTGGAAGGCCTGAGCGACGTCGACGATCAATGGGCGCCGCAGATCAACCTCGGCGTGCCGGTTCTGATTCCGGAAAAATACGTGCCCGATCTTGACGTGCGCTTGGGATTGTATCGCCGCCTCAGTGGTTTGTCGGGCAAGGTTGAACTGGAAGGCTTCGCCGCCGAACTGATCGACCGCTTCGGAAAGCTGCCGAAGGAGGTCAACACGCTGCTGCTGATCGTGCGGATCAAGGAGATGTGCAAGAAGGCGGGCATCGCAAAGCTCGACGGCGGGCCGAAGGGCGCCACGATCCAGTTCCATAACGACAAGTTCGCCTCGCCGCAGGGGTTGGTGGAATACATCCAGGCGCAGAACGGGCTGGCCAAGGTCAAGGACAACAAGATCGTCGTGCGCCGCGACTGGAAAGCCGACAGCGACAAGATCAAGGGCGCCTTCGCCATCGCCCGCGATCTGGCGCAGAAGGTGGTGGAAGAAAAGAAACGGAAGGCCAAATGATGCTGCAGCCCGGATTTTACGATGTGCCCACGGGCCATGTGGCCACGGTGGTCACCCACCTGGAAATGCGCGCGCGGCCCGAACCGCGGCCGGAAACCGACCCGGGCCTGACCCTGCGCCGCGTCACCGCCCCCGATCCGGACTGGTACCGCGCCCTGTTCCGCCGCGTCGGTGGCGAGGATTGGCTCTGGTTTTCGCGGCTCGAAATGCCCGATGCGGATCTTGCCGCGATCCTGAACGATCCGCGCAATCACCTTTACGTGCCGGAACGGGATGGTGAAGCGGTCGGTCTGCTGGAACTCGATTTGCGCCAGCAGGGCGAATGTGAACTGGCCTTTTTCGGCCTCGCCGTTGATACGATCGGCACCGGCGCCGGGCGCTGGATGATGAACCGCGCGATCGAAAAGGCTTGGGCCGAACCGATCAGCCGGTTTCACGTCCATACCTGCACGATGGATCATCCGGCCGCGCTTGATTTCTACCGCCGTTCGGGATTCGCCGCGATCAAGCGGCAGATCGAAATCGCCCGCGATCCGCGCCTGACCGGAACTCTGCCGGAAACCGCCGCCCCGCACATCCCGATCCTGCGCTGATCGGGAGATGCGCCGGGAACTTCTTCTTTTGCAAAATATCCCGGGGGAGCCGCGCAACGCGCGGCGGGGGCAGCGCCCCCTTATGCCCGTTCGGCCAGGAAATCCCTGATCTGAGGCGCAATCCAGTCCCAGAGAACCGGCGCGCCATGGGCAATCTTCGCGCCCACCCGGGCCGCGATCGTGTCATAATCCACGTTATATTCGATCCACGACCCGCCCCCCGAAGCCAAGTTCTGGTTCGGAGGCTGGAACCGGTCCAGCGCCTTGGCAAAGCGCGCGTCCGGCGTCTCGTTGGCCTCGAATTCCTGCCAAAGCGACAGCAACTCGGCCGCCTGCGTGCCGGGCAGCAGTCCGAAAATCCGTTCAGCCGCCGCCAGTTCCTCGGCTTCCTTCGCCGCGATGTCATAGGTGGCGAAGATCGGCGCGTCGCCGGCATCCACTTCCACCAGGTCGTGGATCAGCAGCATCCGGATGACGCGGGTGATATCGACGCCCGTCGCGGCATGTTCCCCCAGAACCAGCGCATAAAGCGCCAGGTGCCAGCTGTGTTCGGCGCTGTTTTCGCGCCGCGATCCGCCGGCGATGAGGGTGGCGCGGTAAACGGATTTCAACGCGTCGGCCTCGTTCAGGAAACCGACACGAGCGGTCAGGTCGGACCGTTCCGGATCGGCGTTTTCCATCCGCGCCGTCACCTGGGCGTGAAATTCGGGCCAGTCACGGTGCAGGTTGCGCGCCCGTCCGTCGGACAGGTTGCCGCGCACCACCGATACCTGATCCGCGCGCGGGGATTGCGGTGACACCGCCTGCAGGATCGGCTGCACATGGTCCATTTGTTTGGCGAACCTCGCCTCCGCGCTGGTGCCCGACTCGAATTCGTCCCACAGCGCGCGCAGCGTGGTGGCCTGATCGGGCGGCAGCAGGGCGAACAGCCGGTCGGCGGCGGCGCGTTCGGCCGCTGCGATTTTTTCGGGGTCGTGATCCTGGTGGATCGGGTGGTCGCCCGCGTCGATTTCGACGAGATCGTGCAACAGGATCATCGCGATGGCGCGGTCGCGGTCGAAAGCGCCGAATTGCGGGTGATCCATCAGCAGCGTGTACAGAGCCACGTGCCAGCTGTGCTCGGCGGAATTTTCCGGCCGCGACAGGTCCTGCAGGATGTTCTGCCGGTCCACCTGTTTCAGCCGGCAAGCCTCGGTCAGGAAGGCAAGCTGCGCGTCGAGTCGGGCGCTCACTCCTTCGCCCTTTTCGATGCGGCCAGGGCGCTGTTCAACCGGCCTTCGAGGAACTTGCGCGCGCGCTTTTCCGCCAGCCGCACCCGGACGGCTGTCAGGAAGGCCTCTTGCGTGGTTTGCGACGACGCGCCGATCTGCTTGGCGACCTGATCGATCAAATTGTCGTCGTTCAGCGCCTCGGCGGCCTCGATCGTGTCGCGGGCCAGCGCATCGGCGAGATCCTCGGCAACGCCCATCGCGGACCTCAGCGGCTGTTTTCGGTCAGCCGGCGCTTCACATAGTCGCTGACCGTGCCGATCATCTGGTCCATGTGTTCGGGCTTTTCGAAGAAATGACCCGCGCCTTCGATCTGTTCGTGGGTGATGGTGATGCCCTTCTGTTCGTGCAGCTTGTTCACCAGCGCCTCGGTATCGGCGGGCGGCGCCACGCGGTCTGCGGTGCCGTTGATGATCAGGCCCGAACTGGGGCAGGGGGCGAGGAACGAGAAATCGTACATGTTGGCCGGCGGCGCCACCGAGATGAAACCGGTGATTTCCGGCCGCCGCATCAAGAGTTGCATGCCGATCCAGGCACCGAAGCTGAAGCCCGCGACCCAGCAGTGCTTGGAATTCGAGTTCATCGACTGCAGGTAATCGAGCGCCGAGGCCGCATCGCTGAGCTCGCCCACGCCCTGGTCATATTCGCCCTGGCTGCGCCCGACGCCGCGGAAATTGAATCGCAGCACCGTGAAGCCAAGATTGTAGAAGGCGTAATGCAGGTTGTAGACAACCTTGTTGTTCATCGTGCCGCCGAATTGCGGGTGCGGGTGCAGGACGATGGCAATCGGCGCGTCGCGGTCTTTTTGCGGATGATAGCGGCCTTCAAGGCGACCTTCGGGACCGGGAAAAATGACCTCGGGCATTGCGTGCCTGTCTCCTGCATATAGGTGCGCGGTTATTCTTGACGAATTCGCTCAAGCACCTTAGAACTTTTCTAAATTGCCGGTGAATATACCGGGCGGGTTCTAGCGAGATAAGCCTTGCAGGCCTGATCGTCAATCAGTTCGCAAAGGATGAGCGCGGTGAAACTCAGTACCAAGGGTCGTTACGCTATGGTAGCGCTGGCCGATATCGCCTTGCAGGACGAGGGCGCGCTGGTCACGCTGGGCGAGATTTCCAAGCGGCAGGACATTTCGCTGCCCTATCTGGAGCAGCTTTTCGTCAAGCTGCGCCGCGCCGGACTGGTCGAATCAGTGCGCGGTCCGGGCGGCGGTTACCGGTTGGCCCGGCCGACCAGCGAAATCCGCGTGGTCGAGGTGTTGTCGGCGGTGGATGAAACCGTGGACGCGATGCACAAGGGCGCCGGCGCCAGCGGTGCCGCGTCGGGATCGAAGGCGCAATCGGTGACCAACCGGCTGTGGCAAAGCCTGTCGGCGCATGTTTACGTCTTCCTGCACCAGGCGCGGCTGTCGGACGTGGTCGGGAATAGCCTGGCGCCCTGTCCTGCGGTGCCGCACCTGTTCGACGTGGTGGACGAGGAGTAATCCATGAACACCGCCGCTCTTTCCCCCCTTGATGCACTGCAGGCGTTGCCGCCCGTTCTTGACGGTGGCGATGGTGTTGTTGTCGTCGATGTCTGGGGGCGCCAGACACTGGCGGAGCAGCGGAAAAGACGTCGTTCGGATTTTGAGCGCATCGCTTTTCAAGGCATGGGGCTGGATGATCTGCTGCGGTTCCTTGATCGCGCAGCAGGGGATGCCCTCGAAACCTGGAGCGCGGAGAGCAAGTTCCTGACAAAAATGCGCAACCGGCTCACTGTGCCGAAGCCGGGATATGCAGAGATTTCAGGGGCCATTCTGATCCCGCTTTTGCGCTTGATGGACATCGAAGCGAAAGACGTGGCGGACCCTAATACCAAGTACTACCTGCGGGCAGATGTTGCGGCGGAGTTTGGCGCCGCTTTGCAAGAGATGAAGGACCGCGAGAAATGAACCGCGTCTATCTGGATCATAACGCTACCACGCCACTGCGGGCAGAGGCGCGCGCGGCGATGGTCGCGGCGATGGATGTCTATGGCAATCCGTCCTCGGTCCATGCCGAGGGGCGGGCGGCGAAAGCGGTGATCGAGAAGGCGCGCGGTCAGGTGGCGGCGGCCCTGGGCGCCGATGGCGCCGATGTGGTCTTCACCTCGAGCGCGACCGAGGCGGCGGCCTTGTGCTGCGCCGGGCGCGGATTTCACGGTGCGTTGGTCGAGCATGATGCCGTGTCGGCCTGGGTCGAACCGGACTTGCCGGTGAATGCGAATGGCGGCGTGACGGTGACCGATCCGGCTGCGTCGGTGCTGCAACTGGCCAATTCGGAAACCGGCGTGGTGCAGGATCTGCCCGAGGGTTTGGCACTGTCGGACATGACGCAGGCGTTCGGCAAGTTGCCTTTGGCCTTCAACTGGTCCGGGGCCACGGCGGCGCTGGTATCGGCGCACAAGCTGGGCGGGCCGAAGGGCGTCGGCGCGCTGGTGATCCGGCGCGGTACCGATATCGCGGCGCAACTGAAGGGCGGCGGGCAGGAAATGGGCCGGCGCGCGGGCACAGAGAACGTGATCGGCATTGCCGGTTTCGGCGCCGCGGCGGAAGTGGCGGCGCGCGACCTGGCCGAGGGGAGATGGGATCGCGTGGCCGTGCTGCGCGACAAATTGGAAACCACCCTCGCCGAATTGGCGCCGGAGACTATTTTCGTCGGCAAGGATGCCCAGCGGCTGCCCAATACCAGCTGTTTCGCCACGCCGGGGTGGAAGGGCGAAACGCAGGTGATGCAGATGGACCTGGCCGGCTTCGCCATCAGCGCCGGGTCAGCCTGTTCCAGCGGCAAGGTGCGCGCCAGCAAGGTGCTGACCGCGATGGGATATGACGAAGACGTGGCCGCCGGCGCGATAAGGGTGTCGCTGGGGCTGGAGACCGAAGAAGACGACGTGATGCGCTTTGCAGAAGCCTGGGCCGCAAAGCAGAAGAAATTCCACGCCCGCGCGGCGTGACCGAGACGCGAACTGGAGAAGAACATGACTGTTGTGGACAACCCCAAGGGGACCGACAAGGTGAAGGAAGGCGTCGATCAGGAAACGGTCGATGCCGTCCGCGAAGTCGGCGGCAAGTACAAATACGGCTGGGAAACCGAGATCGAGATGGAATACGCGCCCAAGGGCGTGAATGCCGATATCGTGAAGCTGATTTCGGACAAGAACGGCGAACCGGAATGGATGACCGAGTGGCGGCTGCAGGCGCTGGAGCGCTGGCAGCAGATGGAAGAACCGAAATGGGCGATGGTCAACTACCCGGAAATCGATTTCCAGGACCAGTATTACTATGCCCGTCCGAAATCGATGGAGGAAAAGCCCAAGTCGCTGGACGAGGTCGATCCCAAGCTGCTGGCCACCTATGAAAAGCTGGGCATCCCGCTGAAGGAACAGATGATCCTCGCCGGGATCGAAGGGGCGGACGAAGCCCCCGCCGAGGGCCGCAAGGTCGCGGTGGACGCGGTGTTCGACAGCGTTTCGGTGGGCACCACCTTCCAGGCGGAGCTGGAAAAGGCGGGCGTCATCTTCTGCTCGATTTCCGAGGCGATCAAGAAACACCCCGAGCTGGTGAAGAAATACCTCGGCTCGGTCGTGCCGCAATCGGACAACTTCTATGCCACGCTGAACAGCGCCGTGTTCTCGGACGGGTCGTTCGTCTACGTGCCGCCGGGGGTGCGCTGCCCGATGGAACTGTCGACCTATTTCCGCATCAACGCGGAAAACACCGGCCAGTTCGAACGCACGCTGATCATCGCCGACAAGGGATCCTACGTGTCCTACCTGGAAGGCTGCACCGCGCCGCAGCGTGACGTGGCGCAGCTGCACGCGGCGGTGGTCGAAATCATCGTCGAGGAAGACGCCGAGGTGAAATACTCGACCGTTCAGAACTGGTATCCGGGCGACGAGGAAGGCAAGGGCGGCATCTACAACTTCGTTACCAAGCGCGCCGATTGCCGTGGCGACCGGTCCAAGGTGATGTGGACCCAGGTGGAAACCGGCTCGGCAGTGACCTGGAAATACCCGTCCTGCATCCTGCGCGGCGATGACAGCCAGGGCGAGTTTTATTCCATCGCCATCGCGAACAATTACCAGCAGGCCGATACCGGCACCAAGATGGTGCATCTGGGCAAGAACACCAAGTCGCGCATCGTGTCGAAGGGCATCAGCGCGGGCCATGCGCAGAACACCTATCGCGGTCTGGTGTCGATGCACCCGAAGGCCAAGAACGGGCGCAACTATACCCAGTGCGACAGTCTGCTGATCGGCGACAAATGCGGCGCCCATACGGTGCCGTATATCGAGGTGCGCAACAATTCGGCCCGGGTGGAGCACGAAGCGACCACTTCCAAGGTCGATGACGATCAGCTGTTCTATTGCCGTCAGCGCGGCATGGACGAGGAAGAGGCCGTGGCGCTGGTCGTGAACGGGTTCTGCAAGGAAGTGCTGCAGGCGCTGCCGATGGAATTCGCGATGGAAGCGCAGCAGTTGGTGGCGATCAGCCTTGAGGGCTCGGTAGGCTAAGATGATCGGCAATTCCATAGAAGAGGCATTGCTGAAGCAGATCGATCACCCTGCGCATAAGAGCAGTTCCCGGGTTTCGGTGCTGGTCGGGGTGATTGTCGCTCTTCTTAGTGTGGTGGCGCTAAGCAGCGTCGCCAACATGACGATTGGGCTGATCTTCGGGATAGCCATTGGAATTGCAACGATTGTTGCGCTCACGACTTTGTTCGGGAAACGCGAGAAACAGACTCTGGCTCAGAAACTGCAGGCAAAACGAGATAGTTCTGAAGCCGAGCGAGCACGTCAGATCGCGGAAATGAAACGTAGCGGGTACTGGGACAAGAAAGACAAGCCATGACTCATCTGGCCAAGACATTGCTGACGTATCTGGCGGAGGGGCTTGCCCCCATCCGCCCGGTCCGCATTGCCGATGTCGGGGCCAATCCGATCGAAGCGCCGGTCTATGAGGCGCTGGCCGAGGCTGGGTTGGCCGAGGTCTGGGGATTCGAACCCAACGACACGGCGCGCGACGCGTTGGAGAAGGCCAAACTGGACTGTCTGCGCGTTCTGGGGCATGCGGTGGGCAAGCCCGGACCGGCGGTATTCAATGCCTATAAGGCGTCCGAGATGTCGTCGCTCTATAAGATGTCGGAAAAAAGCATCGGTTACCTGGGCCATTTCCGCCGCCATCTAGGCACTGAGGTCGAACATCAACTCGACCTGGTTGGACTGGATCAGCTGGACGACCTGCCGCCCGTCGACCTGCTGAAGGTCGATGCACAGGGGGCCGAAGTGCAGGTGCTGCAATCGGGGCGGCGCAAGTTGTCAAAGGCCGTCGCGGTGATCGCCGAGATGCGGTTTTACCGGCTCTACGATGGCGAACCGGATTTGCACGAACTCGATGCCGAGCTGCGCGCGCAGGGCTTCGTTTTGCATAAATTCATCCGTCCCAAGGCGCGTATGCTGCATAATTCGCAGAACGACAGGCTCAACCGGCGTCGCATCGGCAGCCAGCTGATCGACGGTGACGCGGTCTATATCCGCAGCTTCGAAGACCGCTCTGCATGGTCCGATGAACAGGTCGCGCATCTGGCGCTGCTGGCGGCGGGCGTGTTCGGCAGCCACGATTTGGCGCTGTTGTGCCTTGATGAACTGGCCGCGCGTGCCAATGTGCAGACCCTGGCCGCAGGCTATGTGTCCCATCTTCCGCAGGAGTATCTGGCATGATCGTTACCACCACCAATTCCATCGAGGGCCGCAAGATCACCGATTACAAGGGGATCGTCGTGGGCGAGGCGATCATGGGCGCCAACGTGGTGCGCGACATGTTCGCCGGGATCACCGACATCATCGGCGGCCGCTCGGGCGCCTATGAAAGCAAGCTGCAGGACGGCCGCGACACCGCCCTGCGCGAAATGGAACAGCGCGCCGCGGCGCTTGGCGCCAATGCCGTTGTCGGCGTCGATCTGGATTACGAAGTGGTGGGGCAGTCGATGCTGATGGTATCGGCATCGGGCACTGCCGTGGTGGTGGACTGACTTGGATACACGCCCCGATATCCCCAGCCGTCCCGAGCTGACGCTGCCCGAGGCAGAGGCGATCGCGCTGCGCCGCACCTATGCCGGGGCGGAGTGCATCCTCGAATACGGCAGCGGCGGGTCCACCGTGATGGCTGCCGAGCTGGGCAAGGTGGTTTGGTCGGTAGAAAGCGATCCGGACTGGGCGCGGATGATGCGCGATTACTTCGCCGCCAACCCGCCGAAGGGCGAGGTGCATGTCGTCCATGCCGATATCGGCCCGACCAAGGAATGGGGCCACCCGGTCGATGACAGCGAATGGAAAAAATTCCCCCGCTATCCGCTGGCGGTCTGGGACAATCCCCGCTTCACCCATCCCGACGTGGTGCTGGTCGATGGCCGGTTCCGGGTCGGTTGCGCCCTGGCAACGGCGTTCCGGATCACCCGTCCGGTGACGCTCTATATCGACGATTACGCAGACCGCAAGCGGCTGCACGCGATCGAGGATTTTCTGGGCAAGCCGGACGAGATGATCGGCCGGATGGCTCGTTTCAACGTCACACCAACCCCTGTGCCGCGCGACAAGCTGCTTGGGGTGGTTCAACTCATGACGCGGCCCTGACAGGGCTGCCACGCGAACAGGAAAAGGAAACTGAACATGCTGGAAATCAAGAACCTGCAGGTCAAACTGGAAGACGAGGACAAGCAGATCCTCAAGGGGCTGAACCTGACCGTGGAGACCGGTAAGGTCCACGCGATCATGGGCCCGAACGGGTCGGGCAAATCGACCCTGTCCTACGTGCTGTCGGGCAAGGGCGGGTACGAAGTCACCGGCGGCGAAGCGATCCTGGATGGCAAGAACATCCTGGAGATGGAAGCCGAGGAACGCGCCGCCGAGGGCCTGTTCTTGGCGTTCCAGTACCCGGTTGAAATCCCCGGTGTCGGCAACATGACCTTCCTGCGCACCGCGGTGAACGCGCAGCGCAAGGCGCGCGGCGAAGAGGAAATGTCCTCGACCGAGTTTCTGAAGGTGATCCGCGCCAAGGCGAAGGAACTGAAAATCGACGCCGAGATGCTGAAGCGGCCGGTCAATGTCGGTTTCTCGGGCGGTGAAAAGAAACGCAACGAGATCCTGCAGATGGCGATGCTGGAACCGAAAATGTGCATCCTCGACGAAACCGATTCCGGGCTCGACGTGGACGCGATGAAGCTGGTCGCCGAAGGCGTCAACGCGCTGCGCAGCGAAGGCCGTTCCTTCCTCGTCATCACCCACTACCAGCGCCTGTTGGATCATATCACGCCGGACGTCGTGCACATCATGGCCAACGGCAAGATCGTCAAAACCGGTGGTCCCGAACTGGCGCTGGAAGTCGAAAAGAACGGCTATGCCGATATCCTGGCGGAGGTGGCGTAATGGCGTTGACGCAGGTGAAACTGGACGCGACCGAGGCGCGGGTGTCGGCGATGAGCCTGCCTGCGGGTCCCGGCTGGCTGTCCGAGGCGCGCGAGGACGCGCTGGCGCGGCTGCGCGCGATGGGGCTGCCGGGACGGCGCGACGAATACTGGAAATACACCCGTCCCGACACGTTGGCGAACCCCGAGGTGACCCCGGCGGCGCTGTTCAGCGCGGATGAGGCAACGGTCTTCAATGACGTTGATCGTCTGCGGATCGTTTTCGTCGACGGCGTGTTCGATGCCGAAGCCAGTGACGATCTCGAAGCCGAGGGCATCGAGATTTCGCGCCTTGCCGATATCGATGCCGATATTCATTGGGCGAAGGGGCTTTACGGTGTGCTGGAAACCAACGGTCAGTCGCCGGTGGAACGCCCGCTGGCGGCGCTGAACAGTGCCTTTGCGACTGATGGCGTGCTGATCCGGGTGACCGGCAAGGTGTCGAAGCCGGTGAACCTGAGCTATCTCCACGCTTCGGAAACCTCGGACGCGATCCTGCACCACGTGATCAAGCTGGAAGAGGGCGCCGAACTGACCGTTCTGGAAAACGGCCCCGCCGCGGCACGGCTCAACAAGGTGATGGAGGTCAAGGTCGCCGACAAGGCGCGCTTCCACCATGTCCGTACCCAGGGGCGCGATCACGAACGCCGCGCCGCGACCCACATATTCGCCCGGCTGGGTGAGGAAAGCCTGTTCAAATCCTTCACGCTGACCGCCAACGGGGTGATGACACGCAACGAATGCGTGATCGAACTGACCGGTGACGACGCGGTGGCGCATGTCGCCGGGGCCTGCATGGGCGATGGTGAGTTCCATCACGACGACACCGTCTTCATCACCCATGACGCGGTGAATTGCGAAAGCCGCCAGGTGTTCAAGAAGGTGCTGCGCAACGGCGCGACCGGCGTGTTCCAGGGCAAGATACTGGTGAAGGAAGGGGCGCAGAAGACCGACGGCTACCAGATCAGCCAGTCGCTGCTGCTGGATGACGATTCACAGTTCCTGGCCAAGCCGGAACTGGAAATCTATGCCGATGACGTGGCCTGTTCGCACGGGTCGACCAGCGGCGCGATCGATGAAACGGCCCTGTTTTACCTGCGTTCGCGCGGCGTGCCCGAAGACCAGGCCACCGATCTTCTGGTGCTGGCCTTCCTTGCCGAAGCGGTCGAGGAAATCGAGGACGAAGGACTGCGCGAGGAAATCGTAGGCCGGCTGCAAGGCTGGCTGGAACGCCGGCGCGACTGATGTCGGTGACCCGAGATATCGTCGCCACCTACAAAGGCCCGGGCCGCGTGGTGGCCCGGATGGTCGCGCGCGGCCCGCGCGAGGACCGGGCGCTGGTCATCCTGATGATCGGTTGCGTCCTGGTCTTCGTCGCGCAATGGCCGCGGCTGGCGCGGCAGGCCTATATGACCGGGGAAGAGCTGGACATGCTGTTGGGCGGTACGCTTCTGGCATGGCTCTTCATCATGCCGCTGCTGCTTTACGTGATGGCCTTCATCGTGCATGTCGGCGCCCGCGCCTTTGGCGGCAAGGGCACCGGCTACGGCGCGCGGCTGTCGCTGTTCTGGGCGCTGTTGGCGTCCTCCCCGGTGCTGCTGTTCCACGGCTTGGTGGCGGGGTTCATCGGCGGCGGGCCGGTACTGGACGGGGTCGGGCTGTTGTGGCTGATGCTGTTTGCCTGGTTCTGGATCGCGGCGCTGGTCCGCGTCGAATGGGGGATGACCGATGACCCTGCCTGACCCGAAACAACTGGCGATTGATACGCTGCGCAATCCGCGCCATGCCGCGCGGCAGATTCTTGCCCTGCGGCTTGATGCGTCGCTGCTCTGGACCGCGCTGGCGCTGATCGTGGTGCTCAACGCGATCCTGAACGGGGTGACGGTGCCGTTGCTGGCGGTGCCGGAACTGGTGCCGGCGCCATTCGCGTCGCCCTGGATGTTTGCCATGATCCTTGGCGGCGGCATCGTGATCGGCACTTATGTCCTGACCTGGATCGGCCAGATGATGGGCGGCAAGGCGCAACTGGCCGATATGCTGGCGCTCGTTGTCTGGCTGCAGGGGCTGCGGCTGGTGCTGCAGGCGGTCGTCTTTCTGCTGTTTTTCGTCTCCACCTTTCTGAGCGACATGCTGGCGCTGGCCGCGGGGCTGTGGGGGATCTGGATCACCGTCGCCTTCATCGACGAAGCGCAAGGCTTCGGGTCGATCCTGAAGTCGATCATGGTGCTTGTCGCCTCCATGCTGGGCATCGCGATCTGCCTGTCTTTCTTCCTGCTCCTGATCGGAGCTTCACCCGCAGGAATGTCCTGATCATGTATGATGTTGAAAAAATCCGCGCCGATTTCCCGATCCTCGCGCGCGAGGTGAACGGCAAGCCGCTGACCTATCTCGACAACGGCGCCTCGGCGCAGAAACCACAGGTGGTGATCGATGCCATCACCCAGGCCTATTCCCACGAATATGCCAATGTGCATCGCGGGCTGCATTACCTGTCCAACCTCGCCACCGATAAATACGAGGCGGTACGCGGCACCATCGCCCGGTTCCTTGGCGCGGCGGACGAGGACGAGATCGTGCTGAATTCCGGCACCACCGAGGGCATCAACATGGTCGCTTATGGCTGGGCGATGCCGCGGATGGACGCGGGCGATGAAATCATCCTGTCGGTGATGGAACACCACGCCAATATCGTGCCGTGGCATTTCCTGCGCGAACGGCAGGGGGTGACCCTGAAGTGGGTCGATGTGGACGCCACCGGCGCGCTGGACCCGCAGAAGGTGATCGACGCGATCACCCCCAGGACCAAGCTGATCGCCATCACCCAGTGTTCCAACGTGTTGGGCACCGTCGTCGACGTGAAGGCGATCTGCGACGCGGCGCGTGAAAAGGGCGTGCCGGTGCTGGTCGACGGATCGCAGGGCGCGGTCCACATGCCGGTGAACGTGTCCGAAATCGGCTGCGATTTCTATGCCATCACCGGACACAAGCTCTATGGTCCCTCGGGGTCCGGGGCGATCTATGTCCGCAAGGAACGGATGGCCGAAATGCGCCCCTTCATGGGCGGCGGCGACATGATCAGGGAAGTCAGCAAGGACGCGGTGATCTACAACGATCCGCCGATGAAGTTCGAGGCCGGTACGCCTGGCATCGTGCAGACCATCGGGCTGGGTGTCGCGCTCGACTACATGATGGATCTGGGGATGGAAAACATCGCCGCGCACGAGGCCGGCTTGCGCGCCTATGCCAGCGAAAGGTTCACCGGGCTGAACTGGCTGAACGTGCAGGGCAACGCGGCGAACAAGGCGGCGATATTTTCCTTCACCATGGAAGGTGCTGCGCATGCGCACGACATTTCCACCATCCTCGACAAGAAGGGCGTCGCGGTGCGTGCCGGGCATCATTGTGCCGGGCCGTTGATGGATCATCTGGGCGTGTCGGCCACCTGCCGGGCGTCCTTCGGGCTTTATAACACACGCGAAGAGGTCGACACGCTGGTCGAGGCGCTGGAACTGGCGCACGATCTGTTCGGCTGACCCAAAGGCCGGGCGGGGCGCACGGCGCTGCCGCCCGGAATTTTTTGCCGTTTTCAGGCGCGTTACCGATTGCACCCGCAAATCGCTTGGGTTAATCACAGCCTCAGGCACCCATAGCTCAGCTGGATAGAGCGCTGCCCTCCGAAGGCAGAGGCCTCAGGTTCGAATCCTGATGGGTGCGCCATTTTCTTCCTCTACATGACTACTTGCGGACGCTTTGCCGTTTTAAACGATCGGGTCGTACGATGGTCTTGAGGCACTGGAACAGTGCAAGGCGTTGACATGGGTCAACGCGCAAAATCCGTTTCGTCCGTAAAAAGAGGCCATTGATACGCATGAGATAGACCGGAGCGGCGAAAGCGCCCGAGCGGAAGGATTGGACCCTTGGTTGCATTCAGGCCCACAAAATTGCTGATCTTTCTTGCCGTCTCGATAAGCCTTCTGGCGCTCTATCCAGATCGCGCAAGCGCCCAGTCCGACAAAGACCGCAAGGCGGTCCTGATCACCGGTGCGACCTCCGGGATCGGGTTGCGGATGGCGCAGGTTTTGTCGCGAAACGGGTTCTTCGTCTATGCCGGTGCGCGCAAGCCGGAGGACATGCAGCGGCTGAACCGGATGCCCAACGTGAAGTCGGTGCGGCTCGATGTGACGATACAAAGCGATATCGAGGCCGCGGTGGCTTTGGTGGAAACCGAAGGTCGAGGATTGTACGGGTTGATCAACAATGCCGGCGTCGCCCATATCGGCCCCCTGATCGAAACCCCGGAAAGCGATCTGGATTTCCTGTTCGACGTGAACCTGCTGGGGCCATTCCGGGTGACCAAGGCATTTGCCGACCTGATCATCGAAAGCGAAGGCCGTATCATGAACGTGACCTCGATCGCTGGCGTGATTTCATCGCCGTTTTCCGGCGTCTACAGCATGAGCAAGCACGGGCTGGAAGCCTATACCGACAGCTTGGCCGCCGAGATGGCGCGGTTCAATGTGCGTGTGGCGGCCGTAGAACCGGGCAATTACAAGTCGAAGATCGTAGCCTCGATGGTCAAGCGGATGCAGGCCGCGGGCTATTCCGGCGAAGGATCGCGCTACGGGTCGATGCTCGATCTTATCACCGGGCCGCTGGACCGGTCGCAATACAAGGACCCCGACGACGTTGCGCTGGCGGTTCTGGATTTCCTGACCGCGGATAATCCCAAGCCGCGCTATCTGGTCGTGCCGGAACAGGCCGAAGCGGAAATGACAATTCGCCGGGCCCTGCAGCAAGTCGTACAGCTCAATCAGGGGCACGCGTTCAGCTACAGCCGCGACGAATTGGTCGCGATGATGGACGAAGTGCTGCAGGCCGAGAAAGAGGCGCTGATCAGCCCGCCGGTGACCGGTATCAGCCTGCATGAGGCCGCGTTCAACGGCGACATTCCGGCGCTGCAAGCCGCCTTGGCGCAGGGCGCCGATCCGGATGCTCTCGATCCATCCGGCGCCACGGCGCTGATCGTGGCGACGACGTTCGACAAACCGCGCGCGGTCGAGGCGCTGTTGGCGGCGGGGGCAGAGGTGAACAAACCCAACCGGGATGGTTCGACCCCGCTGCACATGGCGGCGCTGCTGTGTCGCGAAGAGATCCTGACATCACTGCTCGCAAACGGTGCGGACAGATCGCTGCGCACCGTGTCGGGGGCGACGGCGCTCGAAATCGTGACGGTACCCTTCGAAGAGATAAAGCCGCTCTATGATTTTCTGGGATCGGTGCTCGGACCTTACGGGCTTGTGCTCGACCATGCGCGCATCCAGGCACAAAGGCCGGTCATCGCCGAGTTGCTTTCGGAACAATAGGTCCCGTATTCATCGACATCGCATGATGCACGCGGGTTTGATGGTGTGTCGACCGGCGCGCTATAAAGATGCGCGCTTCACGCCTGTCCCGCAGCGTAGCGGGTCACGAAATTGCGCAGGATGATTTCGGGCTGTGTCACGTGGGCGGCGCGGCACGTGGCGATCAGCGCTTCGGCCTCGTCTGGGTGGAAGTAGCCCTTGTCCTTGTACAGCCTGATGCGCAATTCGAACACGTCGCCGTCGGCTTCGGGGTGGAATTGCGTCGCGTAGACATTGGATTTGTAGCGCACCATCTGGAACGGGCAGGGGTCGGAGCTAAGCAGATGCACCCCGCCTTCCGGCAGGTGTTGCAGCGCTTCCTTGTGGCCGACAAAGGCGTTGAAGGCGCTGGTCACGCCATCCAGCAGGGGATCGGTCTTGCCGGCCTCGGTAAGGTGACATTCCACCGGGCCGACCGGTTCGCCATAGCGGTTCTTGCTGACCACCGCGCCGAGGTGATGGCCAAGGATGCCGATCCCGTAGCAGCAGCCAAGGAAAGGGATGTCGTCGCCGGTTATGCGCGGCATCAGCGACAGGATCTGCTTCTCGATCCGCGCCTCGACCGGGTCCTTGGTGGCGGCCGGGTCGGACACGCAGCCGGGGCCACCGCCGACGATCACCCCGGCGTAATCGGACAGGCGAAGATCGGGCAGGGTTTGCTGGTCCAGCCGGATGCGATGGGTTTGCGCCGCGTCGATCCCGCCCTTGCTCAGGAAGGCGCTGTATTCGTTATCGGCGGCCTCGTCTTCCGGGCGCAGTTGCAGGATCAGGAAGGGTTTGGTCATGTCGCGGGTCCTCTGGCGTCGGGGTTCCGGTTACCGCGTTGCGGCCTTCGGATCAATTGCCGGGCGTTCGGCCTGCGCCCGCGCAACCGGGGCCGAAACGAAAAACCCGTCCGAAGCGGACGGGTTTTGGGAACGGGTCGGAACGGTGTTGGTCAGAGGGATCAGGCGCCCCAAGTGCGGATCGGCCCGCAATCCATGTGCACGAAGTTCGATCGCGAATACCGACCGACCCCGCCGGCGGAACAGGCAGAGGCTGCGCGCGCCATCTGGCTGACCGAACGCGATGCCAAGCGCAAATCGGCGGCCTGGCCCTTCATGTGCAGCGAATTCTTGGCGACGCCGCGCGAATTGGATCGCAGCATGGCGTTGGTTTTCGGGCTACGGTAGCCTGAAAGGAGCATGTAAGGTTCGGTGACGTCCAACAGATTGTGCGACGCTGCCATGATGTCGATGGTCCGCGCGTCGATGTTCTTGGCGGTGTCGGTGCGCCAGTCGCGCATGAAATACGTGATTTCCTTCAGCGCGTCGGGAATGTATTCGCCTTCGATCCAGTAGATCATGTCCAGCTTTTCGCCGGTCCGACCGGAATACATCTTGATCCGGCGGATATCGCCGGAACCTCGAAGGAAGCCTGCTGCGTTGGAAAAAGTCGGTGCCGCGGCGATCGTGGTGGCTGCAAATGCACCTAGCAACCCGCGCCGCGAGAAGCTCGTAGAGCTGTGTTTCGTCATAGTAGCGCCCGTCCTGTCGCTTTCCTGTTGTCCGCGATGTTACGCGGAACCTGCCAATTCATCCCCAGATGCAGATGTTTTATTACATACAAGAAACATTCCACCAAGCGTCGTTTTAGGGGAAATTTCGCAAATCAAGCCGATTCGGCGATTTTTTGCTGATATAATTGTGAACGTGGTTACCGGATCGGGAAACCGCTGCACAACTGCATCAACCCCCTTGTCGATTTGTACTCTTGAGCAAATGTGAATGGACAGCATGCGTGAATTTGGCGAGATATGATGGTAGTATATCAACCATGTGATTTCAAAAGGGACGTGCCCATGCTGCCATTGACCCGTTCTTCTGTTTCCCGTTTCGCGGCGGTCGTTCTGACAGCCTGTGTGGTGTCCTCTGTCTCGCCGCAGACGGTGCAGGCCCAGATGCCGGCATTCCGGCAGGCGGTTGCAGAATATGCCTCCGACGATCGTGAACTGGCCCGGTTCTACCGCGAATCCGGGTTCGGGGCGGTGTGGACCGGCGAGGGCGAGGAACACCTCGCGCGGCGCAAGGCGCTTATTTCGGCGCTGCAAGGCGCGGCAAGCCACGGGTTGCCGACGGAACGCTATGATGTCGACGCGCTGATCGCGCAGATGCGTGCGGCGAAGACGCCGCGCGACCGCGGTATGCTCGACGTGGCGCTGTCCAAGGCCTATCTGCGCTATGCCCGCGACCTACAGTCGGGAATCGTGAAACCGTCCAGCATCGACGAAGGCGTGGTCCGCAAGGTGAAATTCCGCGACCGGGCGGAAAACATGGCCGATCTGGTCAACGGCAACCCCGCCGCGGTGATGCAGAATCTGCCGCCGCAGTCACATGAATATATCCGTCTGCGCAAGGAAATGCTGCGTCTGCAGGGATTGCTGGCGCGTGGCGGCTGGGGCGAAACCGTGCCGGGCAAGAAACTCGAACCCGGCGACCGGGGCGCATCGGTGGTCAAGCTGCGCAACAGGCTGATGCGGATGGGCTATCTCGATCGCAGCGCCACGATGGTATACGACAAGCAGATCGAAGCCGCGGTACAACTGTTCCAGGACGACCACGGGCTGGAAACCGACGGTGTGGTCGGGGCTTCGACCCTGTCGGAAATCAACGTACCGGTGGAACAGCGCCTGCATTCGGTGATGGTCGCGATGGAACGCGAACGCTGGCTGCCTCATGAGCGCGGCCAGCGTCACGTTTTGGTCAACCTGACCGATTTCACCGCAAAGATCGTTGACGACGGCAAGGTGACGTTCGAGACGCGCTCGGTTGTCGGGATGAACCAGCATGATCGCCGCAGCCCGGAATTTTCCGACGTGATGGAACACATGGTCGTCAACCCGACGTGGAACGTGCCCCGGTCCATTGCGGTCAAAGAATACCTGCCGATGCTGCAGAAAGATCCCAACGCGGTCAGCCATCTGCGGCTGACCGATGCCCGCGGCCAGTTGGTCAATCGTGGCGAGGTGGATTTCACCCAGTTCGACAAGCGGAATTTCCCCTTCGACATGAAGCAGCCGCCGTCGCGCCGCAATGCCCTGGGGCTGGTCAAGTTCATGTTCCCCAATCCCCAAAACGTTTACCTGCATGACACCCCGGCCAAGAGCCTGTTCGCGCGTGAAACCCGCGCCTTCAGCCATGGTTGCATCCGGCTGCAAGATCCGTTCGAATTCGCCTATGCGCTGCTGGCGCGGCAAAGCGACGATCCCCAAGGGCAGTTCCACAGCGTGTTGAAGACCGGGCGCGAAACCAAGATCGACCTGGAACAGCACATCCCGGTGCATATCATCTATCGCACCGCTACCGTGCCTGCGAAGGGCAAGGCGCATTACCGCCGCGACGTTTACGGACGCGACGGGCGAATCTGGAAGGCGCTTGAACAGGCAGGGGTGGTCTTGGACGCTGTTCGGGGATAAGTCTGGCCCCGGACGGAACCCCGGGGGCATTCGCATGAGCTACAGCATCAAGGAAATCGCGGCCTCTTTGGGGGCCGAGGCGTTCGGAAACACCGACTTGATCGTGTCCGGTGTGGCCGAACCCGCGATGGCGCAGGTCAGCGACTTGGCGCTGGCGATGAAGCCCGAATTCGCCGCCGGCCTGCCCATGGGGCGGGCGCGTGCCGCGATGCTCTGGGCCGGGGCCGACTGGCAGGAACTGGGGCTCGAGGCGGCGATCACCGCGCCGCGCCCGCGTTTCGCCATGGCCGGCCTGTCGGCGATGATGGATCCGGGGCAGGGATATGCGCCGGGCATTCACCCGTCCGCCGTGATCGATCCCACCGCGCAACTGGGCGACGGCGTGTCCGTTGGCCCGCTGGCCGTGATCGGCGCGGACGCGCGGATTGGCGACGGATCGGTGATCGGGCCGCACTGTTTCATTGGCAACGATGCGGTGCTGGGCGCGGGGGCATACCTGCGCGAAGGGGTCAAAATCGGCGCCCGCGTGACCATCGGCGCGCGCTTCATCGCCCAGCCCGGCGCGGTGGTGGGCGGCGACGGGTTTTCCTTCGTCACGCCTGAGGAATCGACCATCGAGCGGGTCCGCGACAGCCTGGGCGATCAGGGTGACCTAGCGTCGCAAAGCTATGCCCGCATCCATTCGCTGGGCAGCGTGACCATTGGCGACGACGTCGAACTGGGAGCCAACAGCTGCATCGACCGCGGCACCGTGCGCGACACCCGCATCGGCAACGGGGTGAAATTCGATAACCTCGCGCAGATCGGCCATAACGTGGAGATCGGCAACGATTGTTTGATCTGCGCCCAGGTCGGTGTCGCAGGATCGACACGTATCGGGAATAACGTCGTGCTGGGCGGACAGACCGGCGTCAGTGACAACCTGTTCATCGGCGATCATGCGATCACCGGGGGCGCCACCAAGGTTCTGGCCAATGTGCCCGCCGGACGGGTCATGCTGGGCTATCCGGCGATGAAAATGGAGACCCATATCGAGGTCTATAAGGGTTTGCGCCGCCTGCCGCGCCTGTTCCGGGACGTGGCGGCATTGCAGAAAGCTGTTTCCAAGTCGGCAAAGACCGACTAAATCAGCCTCAATCACGAGGAGAAGGCCGGGATCATGAGCATCAAGGACAAAGTGATCGAAATCATTGCAGAACAGGCGGTTCTGGAACCATCGGACGTCACGATGGAGAGCACGCTGGAAGACCTGGGCATCGACAGCCTGGGGTTGGTGGAAAGCATCTTCGCGATCGAGGAAGCCTTCGACATCACCGTGCCGTTCAACGCCAACGAACCCGAACAGAGCGATTTCGACATCTCCTCGGTCTCTTCGATCATCAGCGGGATCGAAAAGCTGGTGGCCGAGCAGACCGCATGAACCGCGTCGTCATCACCGGCGCGGGGACGATCAACGCGCTTGGGCATTCGGTCGGGGAAACGCTCGATGCCATGAAAGAAGGCCGTTGCGGCATCGGGGAGCTTGAATTTCGCGACGTCGACCGGCTGGCGATCAGGATAGGCGGCCAGGTCAAGGGCTTCGAAGCCGACGGCCGCTTCAACCGCCAGCAGATGACACTTTACGACCGCTTCACTCAGTTCACCCTGGTCGCGGCCGAGGAAGCGATGGCGCAGGCCGGGCTGGAATTCACCGGGGAACTGGCGGCAAAGGCCGGTGTCGTGCTGGGCACTGCGGGCGGCGGCGTGTCGACCTGGGATGACAATTACCGTGCGGTGTACGAGGAAGGGAAGAACCGGGTTCATCCCTTCGTTGTTCCCAAGCTGATGAACAATGCCGCGGCCAGCCACCTGAGTATGAAATACAACCTGAAGGGGCCATCCTTCACCGTGTCGACCGCCTGTGCATCGTCGAACCACGCGATGGCGCAGGCGTTCCAGATGGTGCGGTCAGGCATGTCCAAGGCGATGGTCACCGGCGGGTCGGAATCGATGCTGTGTTTCGGCGGCGTCAAGGCCTGGGAAGGGCTGCGGGTGATGTCCAAGGAAGCCTGCCGCCCGTTCAGCGCCAACCGCAACGGCATGGTTCAGGGCGAAGGCGCCGGTGTTTTTGTGTTCGAGGAATACGAACACGCCAAGGCGCGCGGGGCCGAGATCCTGTGCGAAGTCGTGGGTTACGCGATGTCCTCGGACGCGTCCGATATCGTGATGCCGTCGAAACAGGGCGCGGCGCGGGCGATTTCCGGCGCGCTTCAGGACGCCGGGATCAATGCCGACCAGGTCGGTTACATCAACGCCCACGGCACCGGTACGGCGGCCAATGACAAGACCGAATGCGCCGCCGTGGCCGACGTGTTCGGGCCGCATGCCGACAAGCTGATGATCTCTTCGACCAAGGCGATGCACGGCCACCTGATCGGCGCCACCGGTGCGGTCGAATTGCTGGCCTGTATCATGGCGCTGCGCGACGGGGTGGTTGCGCCCACGATCGGGTATGAGGAATTCGATCCCGAATGTGCGCTGGACGTGGTTCCCAACGAAGCGCGCGAGGCATCGGTCGACTATGCCTTGTCCAACGCCTTCGCCTTTGGCGGGCTGAACGCGGTCATGGCGCTGAAAAGGATCTGAGGCCTTCGCGATCTCAACCGGCCTGTCGGCAATGAAAAGGCCGCCCGAAGGGGCGGCCTTTCGCGTTTCCAGGTCTGGTCGGTTACTGGATCTTGGTCGGTGTCACCATTTCATAGCCGGCGGTGAAGCCTTTCAGCGACATGTCGACGTTCACCCGTTGATCGGGGGCCACGAAGGGCACGATCGACAAGGTCGCCTTGGAGCCGCGCTTGA
The DNA here is from genome assembly GCF_018219815.1 of Thalassovita aquimarina. Classification (GTDB taxonomy): domain Bacteria; phylum Pseudomonadota; class Alphaproteobacteria; order Rhodobacterales; family Rhodobacteraceae; genus Thalassobius; species Thalassobius aquimarinus. Next base: position 399,373 of record NZ_JADMKU010000001.1, on the reverse strand, counting down.
ATTCGGCGATTTCTTCGCTGCGCAGTCCGATACGGGCATAGCAGCCCAACCGGTCGCAGACGGTGAACGGATAGCGCCGGGGCTGATTGCTATCGACGGACATGGTCAATTGCGCCGTCAGCAGGGTTTCCAGCGGCACCGCGATCACCGCGCCAGCTTCCGCTTCGCCGCCGTTTTCCAGCCGGAACAGGCGTATCGTGGCCAGCATTCCGCCGTCTTCTGCGGTCATTTCCTGCAGCAGCTGGCAGGGTTCCTCGTCGCTGCCCGTGCTCAGGCATTCCAGTTTCCAATCACCCGAGCTTTCCCGGATATAGGGTTCTACCTGGGCCTGTTCGCCCAAGCTCAGGCCCGGGGCGGCAGGATCTGCCGCGGGTTGCTGCGCGGTTTCCTGCGCGACCGCGGCTCCGGTCAGGGCCAGCGCCGCGATGACCGGAAGAATATTCAAAAATTTGGGCATGTTATCCCCATCATTGCTCGGTTTTCTATGGCACGGCTCTAGCATGGCTGCGCATGGCTGTCAGGCGGGAAAGACGTCACGAAGACGGGAAATGGCAAATTCCTGCCCAGTTTAAAATCGATACGCCTGAAATGACGAAAAGGGGCCAAATACATGACCCCTTTCCGAAATTTTGTCTCCCCGTCGGACTGGCCGACTTATTCATTAACGAAACGCTAGGACGTTTGTAACAATCCGTCAACAGGGTTCACCAAGAAAGAATGCAAAAAAAACGGCGCGGCCTTGAAAATTGCGACTGTCGGCATATCCCGGGGCAACTCAACGATCGCTGCGGAAGCCGGTGTGGCGTATTTTTTACTGTGACATAAAGGGCTTAACGATGTAGTTTTACGCTGGACGGGATTGATTAAAGAAAAGGCATTCGGGTGCAGGACAGTATTTTCATCGGCGGTGGTGGCGAAGGATACGGCGAAAAGCAGGGGCTGAAGCTGAAATATGCCAATCGCCACGGTCTGATCGCCGGCGCTACGGGGACCGGCAAGACCGTCACGTTGCAAATCATGGCCGAAGAGTTTTCCGCCCGGGGCGTGCCGGTCTTCCTGTCGGACGTCAAGGGCGACCTGTCGGGGCTTGCCGCTGCGGGCTCGCCCGACTTCAAGCTGCATGACGCGTTCATGGACCGCGCGGGTAAGATCGGGTTCGGTGACTACAGTTATCAGGCGTTCCCGGTCACCTTCTGGGATCTGTTCGGCGAACAGGGCCATCCGGTGCGCACCACGGTGGCGGAGATGGGCCCGTTGCTGATTTCGCGGCTGCTGGAACTGAGCGAGGCGCAGGAAGGCATCCTCAACATTGCCTTCCGGCTGGCCGATGAGCAGGGGCTGCCGCTCTTGGACCTGAAGGACCTACAGGCGCTGCTGGTCTGGGTCGGGGAAAACCGTGCCAACCTGAGCCTGCGCTATGGCAATATTTCCGTCCAGTCGGTGGGTGCCATCCAGCGCCGTCTGCTGGTGCTGGAAAATCAGGGCGGGGCGAAACTGTTCGGCGAACCGGCTTTGGAACTGGCGGACCTGATGCGCACCGATCTCGACGGGCACGGGCGGATCAACATCCTGGCCGCGGACAAGCTGATGGCCTCGCCACGGCTCTACGCGACCTTCCTGCTGTGGCTTCTGTCGGAACTGTTCGAGGACCTGCCCGAGGTGGGCGATCCCGACAAGCCGAAGCTGGTCTTCTTCTTCGACGAGGCGCATCTGCTGTTCGACGACGCGCCCAAGGCGCTGGTCGACAAGGTGGAACAGGTGGCGCGGTTGATCCGGTCCAAGGGTGTAGGGGTCTATTTCATCACCCAGAATCCCGCCGACGTGCCCGAGGATATCCTCGGCCAGCTGGGCAACCGGGTGCAGCACGCGCTGCGCGCCTTCACCGCGCGCGACCGCAAGGAATTGCGGCTGGCCGCAGAAACCTATCGCGACAATCCCCGCTTCGATACCGAAGAGGCGATCCGCGAAGTGGGCGTCGGCGAGGCGGTGACATCGTTCCTGGCCAAGAAGGGCGTGCCGGGGGTGGTCGAACGCACGCTGATCCGGCCGCCGTCGTCGCGGCTGGGGCCGATCGATCCGGGCGAGCGCAAGCGGCTGATCGACGCCTCGCCCATCGCCGGCAAATACGAGGTGCTGAACGACCGGCATTCGGCCTATGAAATCCTTGCCAAGCGGGCGCAGCAGGCGGCGGAGAACGCCGAGGAAGCCGAGCGGCGCGAGGCCGAGGCCGACGAGATGGAACGCGAATTCAAGGCGGCGCGGCGCTATACCGGTGCCCACGTCAAGCGGTCGACATCGCGCAAAAGCCGCAGCAATGCGCGTGGGGATACCGTGGGAGAGGCGCTTGGGAAGGCGCTGGTCAAGGAATTGCGCGGTACCACGGGACGGCGGATCGTGCGCGGCATCCTGGGCGGATTGTTCAAGGGGCGCTGAGGGGGCGGGCAGGGGGCCTTGCCCCCTCTGCGTTGAAAATCTGTCAGATTTTCAACGCATTCACCCCCAGGATATTTCCCAAAAGAAGAAGCCCGGATAGGGGCTTTGTCAGGGTCCGGAAGCCAGGTTCAGCCGGCACCAGATCGCTTCGTGATCGGATAGGGGGCGGCTGTCGGTGTCGATCGCGGGGAGGAGCCGGTTTTCGAAACAGTTCAGGCCGCGGGTGCAGAACCAGTCGAGCTTCATCCGCCGTTCGGGATGCGGGGTGATCAGGCTGGGCCGCGTGGTGACGCCCGCAGGCGTTGCGCTCCAGTCGTAACCGCGGGTTTCGGCAAGCGAAAACAGCGTTTCGTCGCGCCAGTCGAACCGGGGCGGCAGGTGATTGCCGGTATTCAGGTCGCCGCCGATGACCACCGGCATGCCCGGTGCGAACTCTTCCAGCGCGTCGAGCAGAACCGCGAACTGTTCATGTCTGTGCTGGGCAGAGGCGTTGCTTTCGAGATGGGGGGAGACGACACAGACCGGGCCGGTTTGCGACGGCAGCACCGCCGCGATCGCCATGCGACCGCCCAGGCGCGGCTGTTGCGGGTCGCCCGCGCCGTCGTTGCCGTTGAACCAGTGACCATGATCGTCGAGCCGGATCAGTGTCACCCGTTGCGGCGGCACCGCCGACAGGATCGCGTTGCCATGCCAGCCGAGCGCGTTGAAATCGTCGCGGCAGAAGGCCATTTCGGTCGGGCCACCGAGGTCGAGTTCGAAAAATTCCACCCCGAAAACATAGGTCATGCCTAGTGCGCGGGCCATGTCCGCCGTGGTGTGGCGCTGGCAGGTGCGGGCCATGCCGTGATCGACCTCGGACAGCAGAACGACCTGCGGCTCGAGCGGCGCGATATGGCGTGCGCTGTCTTGCGGGAACAGGCAGCGTTCGACGTTCCAGGCGATGACCGACAGGGTGTCCGGCAGCGTGTCCTGCGTCGCCGCGCCGCCGGTTTGCAGCGCGGTCATCGCCGGTATATCGGCCATCAGCGCGCGATGCGCCTCTGCTGTGCGCGGCGCCGACAGGATGCGGGCGCGTTCGGCATTGGTGACGGCGGGCAAGGTATCCAGAAGCGTGGTCATAGCCGGCTGCCGGTGGTGTCGAACAGGCAAAGCTTGGAGGGGTCGATACGTACGCCGTGGCGGCCCGGTTCGACCGTCACATCCTTCAGCAAATGGGTGGTGAAGGGTTGCCCGGCCACCTTGCCATGCAGCAGCCGGTGCGCGCCCAGTTCCTCGATCAGGTCGATGTCGAAATGCAGTGCGCCGGCAGCATCGAGTTTGACGTCTTCGGGGCGGATGCCCAGCGTGACCGGCCCGGTCTTGCCGTTCGGCGCGGCGGCGACATGGGCGCCGCCATCGAGCTGTACCGTGCCGTCGGCGATCCGCGCATCGAGCAGGTTCATCGGCGGTGCGCCCATGAAGGAGGCCACGAAGGTCGAGGTCGGGTTATGGTAGATCTCAGACGGGGAGCCGATCTGTTCGATCCGGCCGCCGTTCAGAACGATGATCCGGTCGGCCATGGTCATCGCCTCGACCTGGTCATGGGTGACGTAGATCGAGGTGACGCCGAGCCGCCGCTGCAGCGCCTTGATTTCGATCCGCATCTGGTTGCGTAGCTTGGCGTCGAGATTGGACAGTGGTTCGTCGAACAGGAACAGCGCCGGGTCGCGCACGATGGCGCGGCCCATCGCGACGCGCTGGCGCTGACCGCCGGACAACTGCGACGGCTTGCGGTCGAGATAGTCGCCCAGGTTCAGCATCTGCGCCGCCTCGGCCACTTTGCGTTCGATTTCATCACCGGGGGTTTTGCGGTTCTTCAGCCCGTAGGCGATGTTCTTTTTAACGGTCATGTGCGGGTAAAGCGCATAGTTCTGGAACACCATCGCGATATCGCGGTCGGCCGGATCGGTATGGTTGACCACGCGGTCGCCGATCATCAACTCGCCCTCGGTGATCTCTTCGAGCCCGGCGATCATCCGCAACAGGGTGGATTTTCCGCACCCCGAAGGCCCGACCAGCACGACGAATTCACCGTCCTGGATGTGGAAGCTCGACGGGGTGACCGCCTCGGCCCCGTTGGGATAGATCTTGCGTACAGAATTGAGTTTGACCTCAGCCATGTTGGATTTCCCTACTTATCAGATTCCGTCAGGCCCTTGACGAACCAGCTCTGGAAGAAGATGACGATCGCCACCGGCGGCACCACGGCGATGATCGCCAGCAGGTTGGAACGTCCGAATTCCGGAACGGCGGCGCCTTCCAAAACCTGGGTGATCTGCTTGATGCCGCGCACCAGCGTGTACATGCTTTCCTCGGTGGTGATCATGGTCGGCCACAGGTACTGGTTCCAGCCATAGACGAACATGATGATGAACATCGCCGCGATCATCGTCTGCGACAGCGGCACCAGGATATCGACGAAGAACTTCACCGGCCCGGCGCCGTCGATCCGCGCCGCTTCGACCAGTTCCTCGGGCACTGAGCGGAAGAACTGTCGGAAGAAGAAGGTGGCGGTGGCCGAGGCGATCAGCGGCACGATCAGCCCGTGATAGGTGTTGAGCATGCCGAGGTTCTGTACCACCTTGTAGGACGGCAGAATGCGCACTTCGAGCGGCAGCAGCAGCGTGGTGAAGATCAGCCAGAAGGCGATGGTGGCGAAGCGCAGCCGGAAATAGACCAGCGCATAGGCCGCCATCATCCCCAGCACGATCTTGCCGAAGGCGAAGCCGAGCCCGAGGATGAAGGAATTCAGCATCATCCGCAGCCCGGTGTTTTCGCCGGAAAAGCCCGAAGCCTGAACCATCGCCTTTTGCAGGTTCTCGTCGAACTGGTCGCCGATTTTCAGCTGCGGGCCGTGCTGGATGATGTCGGTATCGGGCATGGTGGTGGTCTGCAGTACGATCAACAGCGGCAGCAGCATGAAAAGCGACCCCGCGATCAGCACCGCGTGGTCCAGAAGCACGGTCCAGCGGATCGGACGGCGGGCGGTTCGTGTGACGGAAATATCGACCATTGGGAAACCTCAGGTGTAATGAATGCGGCGTTCGACAAGCCGGAACTGGAACACCGTCAGCGCCAGCACCAGCACCAGCACCATCAGGATCACCGACTGCGCCGAGGACCCGCCAAGGTCGTTGCCGCGGAACCCGTCGACATAGACCTTGTAGACCAGCGTCATCGGGTTGTTGCCCGGTTCGCCCTTCACCAGCGTGTCGACCACCCCGAAGGTGTCGAACAGCGCATAGGTGATATTGGTGATCAGCAGGAAGAATCCGGTCGGCGCCAGCAGCGGGAAGGTGATGTCCCAGAACCGTCCCGAGGCCGAGCGGTTGTCGATCAGTGCCGCTTCGCGCACCGATTTCGGGAACGATTGCAGCCCCGACAGGAAGAAGATGAAGTTGACCGGCACCTGCTTCCACACCGACACCAGCACCATCGCGAAGGCGGTGTCGTTGAATTTCACCCCCAGCACGAAATCCCAGCCGACAAGGCCGGCAAGGTTGGTCAGCGGGCCCCAGGTCTGGTTGAACATGATGACGCCGATGAAGCCCGCGACCGGGGGCGCCACGGCATAGACCCACATCAGCAGGGTGCGATAGGTCTTGGCCCCGCGCAGTATGGTGTCGGCCTTGACCGCCAGCAAAAGCGCGATGGCCAGCGAAAGGAAGGTCACCAGCAGGGTGAAGATCACCGTGAACCAGGCGACCTTGCGGTATTCGGCGGATCCGAACAGGTCGGCGTAGTTTTCGAAGCCCACGAAGGTCGATCCGAATCCGAACGGATCCTGCAGGAAGAAAGAGGACTGAACCGCCTCGAGAGCGGGCCAGTAGAAGAAGATGGCGACGATCGACAGTTGCGGGATCAGCAGCAGGATCGGAAGCCAGGTATTGGCGAAGCCAGCGCGTTTCACATTCGGGCCCTTTCAAGCGGAACCGACGGCCACGGGGGCGGCCACCGGTGATCGTGACATCGTACCGGTCTTACGACTGGGTCTTGCCGAAGCGGGCCAGCAGTTTGTTGGCTTCGTCTTCGATGGTCTTGAAGGCGGTTTCGACATCGGTTTCGCCGGTCAGGATGCGGCCGTATTCACGGTTCATCACGTCGCGGATCTGGACGTAGAAGCCCATGCGATAGCCCTTGGTGTTCTTGCCGCCGGGCAGCGACAACTGCTTGATGCCGACCTCGGCCGCCGGGAAGCGGTCATAATGGCCGTCTTTCTTGGCCAGTTCGTAGGCGGCTTCGGTGACCGGTACGTAGCCGGTCGACTTGTGCCAGTAATACTGAACCTCGGCCGAGGTCAGGAAGCGGAAGAATTCGGCCGTGGCCTTGTTTTCCTCGGCCGACTTGCCGGCCATCGCGAACAGCGACGCACCGCCGATGAAGGTCTGGGTCGGTTCCTTGGTCACCGCTTCCCAGTAGGGCAGGTAGGTGGCGGAGAATTCGAACGGCAGGTCTTTCTTCATCAACCCGCCGAACGATCCCGAAGACCCCAGCCAGATCGCGACCTTGCCCTGTTCGAACGGCGCCTGGTTGTCGCCCCAGCCGGTGCCGAACCATTCGAAATAGCCGTCCTTCTGCCATTCGGTCACGGCCTTGAAGTGGGCCTTGATTTCGGGGCTGTTCACCAGGATCTTGGTGTCGGTGCCGTCATAGCCGTTGTTATTGGTGGCAAAGGGCAGGTTGTGGCGCGAGAAGAAGTTTTCGGTGAAGATCCACGGCAGATGCGACTGCGACAGGGCGGTGTAACCGGCCTTCTTCAGCGCGGGCGCGGTCACCGACTGGAATTCTTCCCAGGTCTTCGGCGGGGTCACGCCGGCTTTTTCCAGGGCGTCCACGTTGTAATACATGATCGGCGAGGACGAATTGAACGGCATGCCGATCATCTTGTCTTCGCTGTCGGCGTAGAAATAGCGCACGCCCGAGATGTAATCGTTGATGTCGAAGGTGAGGCCGTTGTCGGTCAGCAGGTCCTGCACCGGGATGGTGGCGCCCTTGGCGCCGATCACGGTCGCGGCACCGGCATCGAAGACCTGCAGGATGTTGGGCTGTTCGCCGGCACGGAAAGCGGCGATTCCGGCGGTTAAGGTTTCCTCGTAGGTGCCCTTGAAAACCGGGGTGATCTTGTATTCGCCCTGGCTGGCGTTGAAGTCGGCCGCGATCTGGTTGACGGTGTCGCCCAATGCGCCGCCCATGGCGTGCCACCAGGTGATTTCGGTTTCCGCGAAGGCTGCATTGGCAACCATCGCGAAAGCGGCTGCCGCGGTAACGGTGATACGGTTCATTCTTTCTCTCCGCTCGGCCTTGCCCGGCGGGCAAGGTTTGAATGGGCCGCTGCGGCATCGGACTGCCGGGTCAGCGGAATGGCAAAGCGCCCCGGAAGGGACGGTGCAGCCGGGGGGCCGGGGTTGAAATCAGGAGAATCGAATTTCCGGTTACACCCCGATTGCACAGGTGTCCGCGTAGGTGCCGAGTGTAACGCCGGTGTGAAGTTTTGACCGCATGGTCATGAAGATTCAGGGGCGGGCAGGGGGCATTTCCCCTTCTTGGGCAAGGCCAGTTCACCCCGGGATATTTGTGAAAAGAAGAGAAAACTGGGGTTCAACAGGTTCCGGGCCGCTTAGCGATCAAGGCGAAGCAAGGAAACGCAAAGATAAAACTGAGAAGCGCCGCAGCAAGAGCCGGATCCGGCACGACGAAGGCCGTGAACAGGATTTGGCCACGGCCGAGTGCTGAATGGCGAGCAGGACGGTAAGCTCAATCTAAGTTCACCGTCCTGCTCATCGGTTTTATTTCTCCGGGATCAATCCGCGCGGGCTGAACCTAAGCACCAGTAGCAGCACCAATCCCATGGTCAGCAGTCGCATATGCGCGGTGCTGTCCAGCAGATGAGCCTTCAGCGCGCTGTCTTCGGCCATGCCCATGGTGATCAGCTGCATCAGCCACTGTCCCAGCGGTTCAACCTGCACCCAGAGGAACCAGATCAGGAAGCCACCCAGAACGGCACCGATATTGTTGCCCGATCCGCCGACGATCACCATCACCCAGATCAGGAAGGTGAAGCGCAGCGGCTGGTAGGTGCCGGGCGTCAGCTGCCCGTCCAGCGTGGTCATCATCGCCCCGGCGATGCCGCAGATGGCGGACCCGAGGATGAAGACCTGCAGATGGCGGCGGGTGACGTTCTTGCCCATCGCTTCGGCCGCGACCTCGTTGTCGCGGATCGCCCGCATCATCCGGCCCCAGGGCGAATGCAGCGCCCGCTGCGTCATCCACAGCAGGATCAGCAGAACAACGGTGAACAGCGCCGCGTAGAGCAGCTTCACCCAAAGGGTCGAGGCGGTGGTGGCATCGAGGCCGAGGCTGGTGGCGCGTTCGACGAAGGCCGGGCTGGCCTGCAGGTCGACCTCGTATGGCACCGGGCGCGGCAGGCCGATCACGTTCTTCACGCCGCGCGCCAGCCAGTCTTCGTTCTTCATTACGGCGATGATGATCTCGGCGATGCCCAGCGTGGCGATGGCCAGGTAATCGGAGCGCAGGCCCAGGGCCGTCTTGCCGATCACCCAGGCGCCGCCTGCGGCAAGCAACCCGCCCACTGGCCAGGCCAGCAGCACCGGCAGGCCCAAACCGCCGATATTGCCTTGCGAAGCGGGGTTGATCGCTTCGACCGCGCCGACCGCCGGGTCGAAGACCCAGCGGTAGAGGAAGAAGCCCCCGACCAGGATCACCAGCATCGCCAGCGTCCGCCCCTTGCCCTTGGCCATGCGGGTATAGGCGAGGATCGCCGCGACGATGGTCGCCGCGCCCAGCACCAGGCCCAGCAGGATACCGAACCCGCCCGCGCTCCAGGCTTCGGGGATGGGACGGGTGGATACCAGCACGGTGGCCAGCCCGCCCAGAGCGACGAAGCCCATGACGCCCACGTTGAACAGTCCCGCGAACCCCCATTGCAGGTTCACGCCCAAGGCCATGATGGCGCTGATCAGCCCCATGTTGAGGATCTGCAACGCGGTGTTCCAGCTTTGCATAAATCCGGTCAGCAGGATCAACACGGCCACGAGGCCGAACAGCCCGGTTTTCTTCATCATGTCGCTCATACCGATTTCCCCTTGAACAGTCCGGTCGGCTTGAACAGAAGCACGATCACCAGGATCGCGAAGCTGACGGCGAATTTATAGTCCGTGGACAGAAGCTGCACCAACCCGTCAGGTTCGAGGGTCTCGGGCAGCAAGTAGCCCAACACCTTCTTCCAGGCATAGGTGATGGTGACCTCGGAAAAGGCGATCACGAAACCGCCGGCGATGGCGCCCAGCGGGCTGCCCAGACCGCCGACGATGGCGGCGGCGAAGATCGGCAGCAACAGCTGGAAATATGTGAACGGCTTGAAGGTCTTGTCCAATCCGTAAAGCGTACCCGCCACGGTGGCCAGCGCCGCAACGATCAGCCAAGTGTAAAGCACCACCCGTTCCGGATTGATCCCCGACAGAAGCGCCAGGTCTTCGTTGTCCGAATAGGCGCGCATCGATTTGCCAGTGCGGGTGCGGTTGAGGAACCAGAACAGCAGAACCACGGCGATCACGGCGACCACAACGGTGATGCCCTGCGTGGTCTTGATCGCCAGCCCTTCGCGCAGGCCGGTCATCTGCTTGAAATCCCGCGCCGAGATGATGAAGCGTTCGCCATCGGCGAAGCGTTGATCGTTCGGCCCGATGATGAAGCGCACAAGGCCGTTCATGATGAACATCACGCCCATCGACACGATCACCAGGATCACCGGCTTGGCCTTCTGTTCGCGGTAGAACTGATACACCATCTTGTCGGTGCCGATCACCAGCGCCGCGCAGGCGATGATGCCGAAGGGCAGGGCAAGCAGCGCGGTCGGCAGCGGTCCGAGCGTGATGCCCATCGACTGGAACCACCAGGTGAACAGCACCACCACCATGGTGCCAAACGCCATGGTGTCGCCATGGGCGAAGTTGGAAAACCGCAGGATGCCGTAGATCAAGGTCACCCCGAGCGCGCCAAGTGCCAGCTGGCTGCCATAGGCGACGGCGGGGATCAGAACGAAGTTGGAAAGCGCCACAATGGCGTTCAGGAAATCCATCACGAAGTCACCTCGTAAAATCCAAAATGAGTGCTGGCGATGTTGCGCGATAAGGTGAAGTGACCAGTCCAGATCGCGTCCATATTAGGCATCAACGTAATCATTGACGTTCCAGCGCCATCACCAGTTGCAACAACAACATACGAAGCGTTTCCGTATCGGTCGTATTGCAGTGCGGTTCCTAATGTTTTCGTACCGTTTGGGTGAGTGATCGTTGCAATGCCTGTCTCACCATCCGTGTTGAAATACAAAGCAGTGTTTTCAGATCGACAATTCTCGCCAGATGAGAACGTTTCACCTGCAAGACAATATTCAATGAACTGGCAACTGGCTTTCATCGTTTCCGGTTTAGCAGGTGCGACAACGGCATTGGCACCAACGGCTTGCGAGGCGCAGAAATAGAAAAGAGCCATTGAAACATAAGATGTTTTTCTTCTTTTAAGTTTCGACATCATCGCTCAGCCCCCCAGGAAACTCTGGCGCACGTCCGGATCGGCCAGCAGTTCCTTGCCGGTGCCGGTATGGGCGTTGGCGCCCTGTACGAGGACATAGCCTTTGTCCGCGATTTCAAGCGCTTGGCGGGCGTTCTGTTCCACCATCAGGATGGAAATCCCGGTCCGCGCGACCTCGATGATGCGGTCGAACAATTCGTCCATCACGATCGGGCTGACGCCCGCGGTGGGTTCATCGAGCAACAGCACCTTGGGCTGGGTCATCAAGGCCCGACCCACCGCCACCTGCTGGCGCTGTCCGCCGGAAAGTTCGCCCGCCGCCTGGTTGCGCTTTTCCTTGAGGATCGGGAACAGGTCGTAGACCTGCGCCATCGTATCGCGGAAATCGTCGGTCCGGATGAAGGCGCCCATTTCCAGGTTTTCCTCCACCGTCATCGAGGTGAAGATGTTGCTGGTCTGGGGCACGAAGCCCATGCCCTGCGCCACCCGCGCCTGCGGGGAAAGATTGGTGATGTCTTGACCGTCAAGCCGCACCGAGCCTTCGCGCAGATGCAGCATCCCGAAGGTCGCCTTCATCGCGGTCGACTTGCCGGCGCCGTTGGGGCCGACGATGACCGCGATTTCGCCCTTGTTCACCGCGATGGTGCAGTCGTGCAGGATGTCTGGCCCGGTCTTGCCGTAGCCGCCGGTCATGCTGTCGCCGATCAGAAAGGCGTTGGCGGTGTTCATTACGTGGTCGGTTCCGGTTGCGGTGTCCATTGTGCCGCCGCCGGCCTTGGTGATCGTGCGGTCCTTGTTGCCGCGATCGTCCTGATAGGGATTGCCGCTCATGCGCCCACCTTGTCCTTGTTCTTGAGACCCGTACCAAGATAGGCCTCGATCACCTGTTCGTTCGCCTTGATCTCGGCCAGGGTGCCCTCGGCCAGAACCTTGCCTTCGGCCATGCAGATCACCGGGTTGCAGAGCTTTTCGATGAAATCCATGTCGTGTTCGATGACGACGAAGGTATAGCCGCGTTCCTGGTTCAGCTGCTTGATCGCGTCGGCGATGGTGTAAAGCAGGGTGCGGTTCACGCCCGCGCCGACCTCGTCTAGGAACACGATCTTGGCGTCGACCATCATGGTGCGACCCAGTTCCAGCAGCTTCTTCTGGCCACCCGACACCTCGCCCGCCTTCAGGTCGGCGATATGGCTGATGGTGAGGAATTCCAGAACCTCATCCGCCTTGGCGCGCAGCGCGCGTTCCTCGTCGGCGATGCGCTTGCGTCCGAACCACGTGTTCCACAGGGTTTCGCCCGATTGCGCGCCGGGCACCATCATCAGGTTTTCCCGGCAGCTCATCGAGGAGAATTCGTGCGCGATCTGGAAGGTGCGCAGCAATCCCTTGTGAAACAGGTCGTGCGGCGGCAGGCCGGTGATGTCTTCGCCATCCATCGTGACCCGACCCGAAGTCGGTGGAAGAACACCGGCAATCACATTGAAAAGAGTTGTTTTTCCGGCTCCGTTCGGGCCGATCAGCCCGGTGATGGAACCCTGTTCGATGGTCAGGGTCGCGCCGTCCACGGCGTGAAAACCACCGAAATGCTTATGGACGTCTTCAACGACGATCATCAAGCTTTCCCCCGTCTTGGCGCGTTTTTGCGCCTTTTTCTTTGTCGGTTATACCAGAACAGCCCGGCAATTTGTGCCGGGCTGTTCAGTTTTTTCTCAGATACGCACCTTAGCGATACTTGACCGTGGTGAGCTTGCCGTCCTTGATTTCGACTTGGCGATAGTTGCCAGCCGATTCACCGGGACCGATCAGTTCGACGGCGGTCGCGCCGACATAGTCAACGTCGCCACCACCGGCGATGATGTCGAGCGCCTTGCCCAGTTCGCCGGGATAGATTTTTTCACCCGGTGCGTTGGCCACGTCCATGACCTTGTCTTTGTAGTCACCTGGTTCCACCGACCCGGCCGCCTGCATCGCCAGCAGGATCAGGGCCGCGGCATCATAGGATTCCGGGGTGAAGGGCGAGGTTGCGTCGAACGCATCGCCGACCTGTTCGACGAATTTCGCCGCGCCCGGGCTGTCGGTGCCCGGGTGCTGACCGGTCGAGCCTTCGATGTCGGTGCCGAAGTTGTCTTCCAGTGCCTGGCCGATCATGCCGTCCGGGAAGTGGAAGGTGTCGAATGCGCCGCTGTCGAGTGCGGCGCGGACGATACCTGCGCCACCCTGGTCAACGTAACCGGCGACGACGAGACGATCGCCGCCAGCGGCGGCCAGTGCACCTACTTCGGCGGTGTAGTCTGCTTTGCCGTCTTCATGGGCTGCGTTAATGGTCACGGTACCGCCCTTGCTTTCGTAGGCGGATTTGAAGCTGTCGGCCAGACCCTTGCCGTAGTCGTTGTTGGTATAGGTCAGCGCGACTTCTTCGATACCCTGTTCCAGCAGGACATCGGCCATGACCTCACCCTGACGGGCATCGGACGGCGCGGTGCGGAAGAAGAGACCGTTGTCTTCGGCGCTCGACAGCGCCGGCGAGGTGGCGGAGGGTGAAATCATCACGACGCCGTTCGGCACGGCGACATTGGCCAGGATCGCGCCGGTCACGCCCGAGCAATCCGCGCCCATGATGCCCTTGACGCCTTCGGCGGTGACCAGACGTTCGGCCGCGGCGGTCGCGGCGCCCGCATCGATGCAGGTCGAGTCCGCGCGCACCGGCATCACGGCCTTGCCGCCCAGCAGCTTGCCGCTGTCGGTCACTTCCTTCATCGCCAGTTCGGCGCCGTCCGCCATCGAGGGCGTCAGAGATTCAATCGGGCCGGTGAAGCCGAGGATCACCCCCAGTTTGACGGCGTGGTCGTCGGCCAGCGCACTGCCGGTCATCAGCGCGGTTGCAGCCGTCGCCATAAGTAGTTTTTTCATTAATCTTCTCCCATGTTGGAACAAAGGTCCGGTGCGAACCCTATCGCCGGTTTTCGAAAATGAAAAGGACTGAGCAATACCGAGAATTCGGTATGCGCGAGAGGGTTTTCGCAGGTCCGACAACCGCCCCGCTTGGCCTGTCGCAAGGCCATTTTCGAGCCATATCGCGACGTTTTTCGTGCATTTTGCGACCAAAGCCGGGCCGGCAAGCCGGAAAACCGGTGATAGAACCATGTGGGGACGGTGCGGATCGGGCCGTGTCATGTGCCCGAAGCGGTTTTTCGCGACAATGCCTAACGTTACGGCAGCCGGTGGCGGGGGCGAATCCCTCCCGACGAAAGACATCAGGCGCACAGCGGTGTTTTCAACTTCGCCATCCCGGTTCCATCGGGTGCGATGCTATCCAAGCCCGTCATGCTTCGGGACGGCAGAAGCATCCCGGGAATGCGGTCGTCCTTTCGCGATCCGCATCAACAGGAGCATCCCATGTTCAGAGACATTCTGGTTCACGTCCTTTGCCTGCCCGGCATGGTACAAGCGCCGGACCGTGACGGCATCTTCGAAAGCTATGACGACTACGCCGCTAATGTTGGCCGGCACGTCATGCAGCGTGATTTCATTTCGTTGATCCAGCGAATGGGCGGTCGCGATGTCATGGAACAGTTCTGATCACCCGTTCGCCGATGTGCCATGGCTGCCGCGTTCGCGGTAGGGGGTGGTGTTGTAATGCGCCCGGTAGCATTTGGAAAAATGCGACGGCGAGGCGAAGCCGCAGGCCAGCGCCACATTGATCACGCTCATGTCGGTCTGCATCAGCAGGTTGCGTGCCTTCTGCAGCCTGAGTTCCATGTAATAGCGTTTCGGGCTGCGGTTGAGGTAGCGCCGGAACAGCCGTTCCAGCTGCCGCGTCGACATGCCGACCTGCTGCGCCAGAACCGAGGGGCTGATCGGTTCCTCGATATTGGCCTCCATGTCGCGGATCACCCGGCTCAGCTTGGGGTGGCGCACGCCAATGCGCGACGGCACCGAAAGGCGCTGCGTGTCCTGATCGGTGCGGATGGTGGAATAGATCATCTGGTCGGCCACCGCATTGGCCAGGTCCGCCCCGTAATCGCTCGCGATCCGGTTCAGCATCATGTCGATCGCCGAGGTGCCGCCCGCCGCGGTCATCCGGTTGCCATCCACAACGAAGACCGATTTGGTCAGTTCGACCTCGTCGAATTCCTCGGTGAAGCTGTCGTGGTTTTCCCAGTGGATCGTGGCGCGCTTGCCGTCCAGCAACCCGGCCTTGGCCAGCGCATAGGTGGCGGTGCAAACGCCGCCGATCATGATTCCCTTGCGCGCCTCGCGGCGCAGCCAGGACAGCAGTTTCTTGGTGGTCGCTTTCTGAACATGTTCACCGCCGCACAGGATCAACGTGTCGTCACGGGTCAGTTCGCCCAGCGCGCCGTCGAGCTTGAATTCGGTGCCCGCCGAGCATTGCACGCTTTCGCCGGTTTCGCTGATCATGGTCCAGTCATACAGCCGCTTTCCCGACATCCGGTTGGCAAGGCGCAGGCATTCCAGCGCCGCCGAAAAGCTCATGAGCGTGAAATTGTCCATTAAAACAAAGACAAAGCGGCGGGGCTTGTCCGGGACACCGGATACTTCGACAGCATTGCGCGACTTATTCATGGCAACGGTCCTTTGGCAGATTATGAATGACCACAGCAGCTTTTTGGATGTCGTGCAAGGGTCGGGAAGTCGGGACCTACCGATATATGAAGTTTTTGAATCGGTTATGGTCAGCGTCCGACGCTTTATGTATAGAAAAACGACCTAAACTGACGAACCGGAGTAACGACCATGAGCGAGTGGCAAAAAACCAATTGGCGATCGAAGCCTAGGGTTCAGATGCCCGACTATACGGATCAGGCCGCGCTGCACGCCGTCGAGGCGCAGCTGGCCAAGTATCCGCCGCTGGTCTTTGCCGGTGAGGCGCGCAAGCTGAAGTCTGCCCTCGGTGCCGCCTCGCGCGGCGAAGCCTTTTTGCTGCAGGGCGGCGATTGTGCCGAAAGTTTCGATCAATTCAGCGCCAACGCGATCCGCGACACCTTCAAGGTGATGCTGCAGATGGCGATGGTGCTGACCTATGGCGCCAAGGTGCCGGTGGTGAAGGTGGGCCGCATGGCCGGCCAGTTCGCCAAGCCGCGTTCGGCCCCGACCGAAACGGTGGGCGACGTGGAACTGCCCAGCTACCGCGGCGACATCATCAACGAACTTGATTTCACCCCCGAAGCGCGGATTCCCGACCCGGCCAAGATGCTGCAGGCCTATACCCAGGCGGCGGCGACGCTGAACCTGCTGCGGGCCTTTTCCACCGGTGGCTATGCCGACGTGCACCAGGTGCATCAGTGGACGCTGGGTTTTACCGAAGGCGAAAAGGCCACCAAGTACCGCGAAATGGCGGGCCGGATCAGCGACACGCTGGATTTCATGAAGGCCGCGGGTGTCGACAGCGATCGCGCCCACACACTGCAGACGGTGGATTTCTACACCAGCCACGAAGCGCTGCTGCTGGAATATGAAGAGGCGCTGTGCCGTCTCGATTCCACCTCCGGCAAGTGGCTGGCCGGGTCCGGCCACATGATCTGGATCGGCGACCGCACCCGGCAGCCCGACGGCGCCCATGTGGAATTCGCCCGCGGCGTGCTGAACCCGGTCGGTCTGAAATGCGGCCCCACCACCACCGCCGAGGACCTCAAGGTGCTGATGGAGAAGCTGAACCCGGAGAACGAAGAGGGCCGGTTGACCCTGATAGCAAGGTTCGGTGCCGGCAAGGTCGGCGAACACCTGCCGCGGCTGATCAAGGCGGTGCAGGAAGAGGGCGCCAACGTGGTTTGGTCCTGCGATCCGATGCACGGCAACACGATCAAGTCGGCGACGGGTTACAAGACCCGGCCGTTCGACGCGGTGCTGCGCGAGGTTCAGGAGTTCTTTGCCATCCATCGCGCCGAAGGCACCGTGCCGGGCGGCGTGCATTTCGAAATGACGGGGCAGGACGTTACCGAATGCACCGGCGGCGTGCGCGCGGTGACCGAAGAAGACCTGTCGGCCCGTTACCATACCGCCTGCGATCCCCGCCTGAATGCCAGCCAGTCGCTGGAACTGGCCTTCCTCGTCGCCGAGGAACTTTCGGCGCTGCGCGAGGACCGTCAGGTCAGAGCGGTCTGATCAAACAATAGGCGCGCCCAAACGGGTGCGCCTATCCTCCCACACTTCAAAAAAAACAAGGTGATTGGCTGACGGACCACGGGGGCGGGGTCCTGACCGGCTTTCATCCGTCGCATGAGGCCGCAGGTATCACTCGCCGGTTTTGACTAACTTCAGATAAGGCCTGTCCCGCCCCGCCGTCGTCGGCCGCTTCCCGATGGATGAGCCATCCCTGTCGATCCGGTGCAGCCGCGAGGCGGTGATCCGGAAACGGCGTGGCGCGGTCCCGATCCCGGCTTGGAATGAAAACACACCCAGGATACGCGTCGGTCGGCCCTGGTCGTCGACAAGGGGCCAGAGCTTCATTCGGGCATCGAACGCGGGCGTGCCCGGTCCGACTTCGGCCTGCAAACGCAAATCGGCAAGGCCGGGCAGGGCACAGACATCGGCGCACAGGATTTCGACCCGGTCGCGGGCCTGTGGCACGAAAAATGCGGTCAGGGGCATCCCGCGCAGTTCCATCCCCATCAGGTCGCGCAGATCACTTCCCGCCAGGCGCAACCGGGTGCGGCCCGGCGCGATCCGTTGCAGGATGAAGGCGCGCTGCAGCGCACCGTCGATTTCGCCTGGATTGACGGCCGCTCGCGATGGCATCGCGCGCGTTCCCTTCAGCGCATGCCAGTAGGCGTCGATTTCGTCCAGGTCAGCAAATCGGCGATCGGTCAGGAAAGGAGAGATCTGTACCAATGGGGTACCTCGCATCAAACTGGCGCTTGCCGGGGCGCAATGGTTACCGATGGGTTAATATGGCACAGGGTGGCGCAAATTTGACGACAAATTTATCTTTCTGGTTAACGGCGTCCCGCCGTCCGTTGCGCTGGCCTCCGGGCGTAAACTGCGCTAAGCCCAAGGAAATCTCACGCGGGGGGAGGGGCCTTTGATACAGTCGATGACAGGGTTCGCGTCCGGCACCGGCGCCCATGCGTCGTTCAGCTGGACCTGGGAAATGCGGTCGGTCAATGCCAAGGGGCTGGACCTGCGGTTGCGCGTGCCTGACTGGATCGAAGGGCTGGAAACCGCATTGCGCGGCAGACTGGGCAAGGCGCTCGGGCGTGGAAATGTAGCGCTGACGCTGCGGATACAGCGGGAAGAAACCGGCAGCGAACTTGCGGTCAACGAGGATGTTCTGGCCTCTATCCTGTCGGCGCTGGCGACGGTCGAACACAAGGCCAAGGAACGCGGGCTGACGCTGTCCGAAACCACCGCCGCCGATCTGCTGTCTTTCAAGGGCGTTCTGGAACAGGCATCACCCGAGGAGCAAACCAAGGCTCTGGCCGCGGCGTTGATCGCGGATTTCGAGGCGCTTTTGACGCAATTCCTGGCGATGCGAAGATCAGAGGGCGAGGCGCTGCACGCGGTGCTGAGCCGCCAGGTCGACGAGATCGAAACGCTGGTCGGACAGGCCGAGGAGGCAGTCGCGGCACGACGCTCGGACATGGCGGATGCGCTGCGCGCGTCGCTGGCGCGGGTGACGCAGAATTCAGACGGCGTGGATGAACAACGCATCGCGCAGGAACTGGCGATGATCGCGGTGAAAACCGACGTGACCGAGGAACTGGACCGGCTGAAAGCGCATGTCGGTGCGGCGCGCGGGCTTTTGCAGGAACGCAAACCGGTGGGGCGCAAAATCGATTTTTTGATGCAAGAGTTCAACAGAGAAGCCAACACGCTCTGTTCCAAATCGCAAAACACCGCCTTGACGCGGGTCGGGCTGGACCTGAAAACCGTGATCGATCAAATGCGCGAACAAGTGCAGAATGTGGAGTAACACCGGAAAATGAGCCAGCGACGCGGCCTTCTCATCATCCTGTCCTCGCCCTCGGGCGCAGGCAAATCGACCCTGACCCGACGGTTGCGCGACTGGGACCAGACTATCCGGTTCTCGGTCTCTGCCACCACCCGTCAACCGCGCCCCGGCGAAGTGGACGGGCAGGATTACCATTTCCTGACCGAGGAACAGTTCAAGCGCGACGTGGCCGATGGCGAGATGCTGGAACACGCCCACGTGTTCGGCAATTTCTACGGTTCACCCAAGGGGCCGGTTCAGGCCGCGATCGAGGACGGGCAGGACGTGCTGTTCGATATCGACTGGCAGGGTGCGGAACAGATCCGCAACTCGGCGCTTGCGGCGCATACCCTGTCGATCTTCATCCTGCCACCCTCGATCAAGGAACTGCACCGCCGGCTGGTCACCCGCGATCAGGACAGCGACGAGGTGATCGCCAAGCGGATGCAGAAAAGCTGGGACGAGATCAGCCATTGGGGCAGCTATGACTTCGTGCTGATCAACGACGATCTGGACAAGACGGCGGAAGAATTGAAAACCATCGTTCAGGCGACCCGGCTGCGCCGCCTGCAGCAACCGGCGCTGGTCGAGCATGTGCGCAACCTGCAAAACGAATTCGAGGACATCTCATGACCCTTTATGCATTGGACGGAATCGCCCCCACCACGCCGGAAAACGGCGATTTCTGGGTCGCGCCGGATGCCAACGTGATCGGAAACGTGGTGCTGGAAGAAGGCGCTTCGGTCTGGTTCGGATGCACCTTGCGCGGCGATAACGAGGAAATCCGCATCGGCGCCGGCAGCAACGTGCAGGAAAGCACCGTGATGCATACCGACAAGGGGTATCCGCTGAGCATCGCGGCGGGCTGCACCATCGGCCACAAGGCGATGCTGCATGGCTGCACCATCGGCGAAAACAGCCTGATCGGCATGGGCGCGACGGTGCTGAACGGCGCCAGGATCGGCAAGAACTGCCTGATCGGCGCCAATGCACTGATCACCGAGGGCAAGGAAATCCCCGACGGATCGCTGGTGATGGGATCGCCGGGCAAGGTGGTGCGGCAACTCGACGAGGATGCCATCGCGGCCCTGCGCTGGAGCGCCAAGCATTATCAGGACAACATGCGCCGGTTCCGTTCGGGGTTGAAAGCAATCGACTGATCCGGGCTATGACACAGGAAGCCATTCAGGGGCTGATTGATGCCCTGCCTTTGCCGACGCTTCTGGTCACAGATGGCGACCGGGTCGTCGGCGCCAACGCGCGGGCCGAAAAATTGCTGGGGCAGGGGCTGACCGGGCGTCATCTGATCACTGTCCTGCGGCAGCCGTCGGTTCTTGATGCGATTGAGGCCTGCCAGAAAACGCGCCAGCCCAAGACCACCCGCTATCTGACCAGCATGGACCGCAATGACATGACCTATCAGGTGCATTGCGGTTATGTCGAACTGGCCGAGGCGAGCGGTGTGCTTGTCAGTTTCGAAGACATTTCCCATGTCGAGGCGTTGGGCCAGATGCGGCGCGATTTCGTCGCCAATGTAAGCCACGAACTGCGTACGCCGCTGACCGCGCTGATGGGATTCATCGAAACCCTGCAAGGCCCCGCCAGCAAGGACCCGGCCGCGCAGGAACGGTTTCTGGGCATCATGATGAACGAAGCGGGGCGGATGAACCGTCTGGTCAGCGACCTGCTGTCGCTGAGCCAGGTGGAATCCGAAGAACGCATTCGCCCGTCGCAAAGCACCGATCTGACCGAACTGATCAGATCGACCCTGCGCCGCATCGCGCCGGTGGCGGAAAAGGCACGCGTCGAACTGCAGGACGACCTGCCCCCGACCCCTGTTCTGGTGCCCGGCGACGAAGACCAGCTGCGGCAAGTGTTCACCAACCTGATCGAGAACGCGATCAAATACGGCGGCAAAGATCAGACCGTTACCGTCCGCCTGTCCCAGATGCAGCGCGACCCGGCGCTGCGCGGACCCGGGGTACGGATCGAGGTGCGCGATACCGGGCCGGGCATCGATCCGGTGCATCTGCCGCGCCTGACCGAGCGGTTCTACCGCATCGACAGCCACCGCTCGCGCGAAATGGGCGGCACCGGATTGGGGTTGGCGATCGTTAAGCATATCGTCAACCGGCACCGTGGCCGGATGAAGATCGAAAGCACGCCCGGAGAAGGCAGCAGCTTCGTCGTGATTCTTCCGGCGCTAGACTAACGGCGTCACTTGTCTAGGCGGCAGGCCGTGCGGCGATATTCCGTATAAAAAGTGTATCTGTAAAAAAATACATTAATAGCAGTGACTTATGCAATCTCCTTGACCTGATGTGACAAGTTGGCAGCCGGAAAGCTCGGATTGTCATACAGCTGTTACACTCCTGTCACAAAAGCATCGTGCGAAACAAATACGACGCCCCTTGAGATCATCACGAGATGGTCGTGCTAAAACGAAATCAGGAGTTTCCTTATGTCCTTCGTGAAACTGACCGCCTCTGCTCTGGCGATCGCTGCCGTTTCCGCAACCGCCGCTTCGGCCCGCGATCAGATCCAGATCGCCGGATCTTCGACCGTTCTGCCCTATGCAACCATCGTGGCCGAAGCCTTCGGTGAAAACTTCGACTTCCCGACCCCCGTGGTCGAAGGCGGCGGTTCGGGTGCCGGCCGCAAGAAGATGTGTGAAGGCGTTGGCGAAAACACCATCGACATCGCCAACTCGTCCTCGCGCATCAAGCAGTCGGACATCGACCTGTGCGCTACCAACGGCATCAACGAAATCATGGAAGTGCGCATCGGCTATGACGGCATCGTCTTCGCGTCGGACATCAACGGCCCGGAATTCGCCTTCACCCCGGCGGACTGGTTCAGCGCTCTGGCCGCCAAGGTCGTCGTCGACGGCAAGCTGGTCGATAACCCCAACAAGACCTGGGCCGACGTGAACGGCGATCTGGCCGATCAGGAAATCCTGGCCTTCATCCCGGGCACCAAGCACGGCACCCGCGAAGTGTTCGACAAGAAGGTCCTGGAAGCCGGCTGTAAAGCCACGGGCGCCTATGACATCTTCGAGGAAGCCAATGACGGCGACGCGAAGAAAGCCAAGAAAGCCTGCCACGCGCTGCGCACCGACGGCGTTTCCGTCGATATCGACGGCGATTACACCGAAACCCTGGCCCGTCTGGAAGCCAACCCCCAGGCGGTCGGCGTGTTCGGTCTGTCGTTCTACGAAAACAACACCGACAAGCTGCAAGTCGCGACCATGGGCAGCGTCGTTCCCTCGACCGAATCGATCGCAACCGGCGAATACCCGGTGTCGCGCCCGCTGTTCTTCTACGTGAAGAAGGCGCACCTGGGTGTGATCCCGGGCCTGCAGGAATACATCGACTTCTTCGTGTCGGATGAAATCGCTGGTCCGGACGGCCCGCTGGCCGAATACGGCCTGGTGTCCGACCCGGAACTGGCCAAGACCCAGGAAATGGTTGCCGCCGGCACGCCGATGGGTCCGCTGAACTAAGTACCAATCCCGCAGGTGGTGCCGACCGGCGCCACCTGTACCGACTACAACACACTTCCGCGATGGAGCAGCCATGAGCGCCGGCCTTGTTATCCTTGTCGTCTTCCTGATCGCCAGTGCCGGTTTCTATCTCGGCCGCTCACGCATCATCCGGGCGGCCGGCGGCGATATCCGCAAACTGCATTCGCGGCCCAACTACTACGGTCTAACCGTCGCGCTGTTCGGTGCCGTTCCGGCGCTTCTGCTGACCATATTCTGGCTGATCCTGCAGCCGGTTTACATCGAAAACCAGGTTTCGAAGCAGATCGAACCGGGCGATATTCCCGAAGGCGGATCGCTCAGCCTGGTAATGTCCGACGTGCGACGGATCGCGGATGGTCTTGACGTTGCCGTCGCCGACGGGGTGATGACCGAGGACAAGATCGCCACGCTGGACACCGACTTGACCGATCTGCGCGCACGTCTGGGCGAGGTGGGGGTCGCCGTCGCCTCGGACATCAAACCGAACGTGTTCGGGGCCGCGACGGTCTATCGTGAACTTGCCTCGGGCCTGCGCATGGCGATGGCGGTGGTCGTAATCGGGGTGAGCCTTGCCGGCGCCGCCTTCGCGATGCTGCGCATCCATCCAGGATACCGCGCCCGCAACGTTTCCGAACGCGCGATCAAGGCGCTGCTGATCCTGTCGTCGTCGGTGGCGATCCTGACCACCATCGGGATCATTTCGTCGCTGCTGTTCGAAACACTGCATTTCTTCAAGCTCTACCAGGCGCGCGATTTCTTCTTCAGCATGACCTGGAACCCGCAGTTCCGCGGCGGGTCCGACCTTGGAATCCTGCCGTTGCTCTGGGGGACGCTTTACGTGTCCTTCGTGGCGTTGGTCTTCGCGGTGCCGATCGGACTGCTGGCGGCGGTCTACCTGTCCGAATATGCCAGCAAGCCGGTGCGCGCCTTCGCCAAGCCAGCGATCGAAATCCTGGCCGGCATCCCGACCATCGTGTACGGGCTGTTCGCGCTGATCACCGTCGGGCCGCTGCTGCGCGATTACTTCGCGCAACCGCTGGGCCTAGGCAATTCGTCGTCGTCGGTGCTGACCGCGGGCGTGGTGATGGGCATCATGCTGATCCCCTTCGTGTCGTCGCTGTCCGATGACGTGATCAACGCGGTGCCGCAGACGATGCGCGACGGGTCCTACGGTCTGGGCGCGACCAAGTCCGAAACCATCAAGCAGGTGATCCTGCCCGCCGCCTTGCCGGGGATCGTCGGCGCCGTGCTGCTGGCCGCCAGCCGCGCCATCGGCGAAACCATGATCGTGGTGATGGGGGCAGGGGCCGCCGCCAAGCTCAGCCTCAATCCATTCGAAGCGATGACGACGATCACCGTGAAGATCGTCAGCCAGCTGACCGGCGACACCGAATTCGCCAGCCCCGAAACGCTGGTGGCCTTCGCGCTCGGCCTGTCGCTTTTCGTCGTCACGCTGGGACTGAATGTCCTCGCGCTCTACATCGTGCGCAAATACCGGGAGCAGTATGAATGACCGACGCATCGACGCCCGAAACCTCGCCGCGCGGCAAGCCGTCCAGTTCGCTTCTGCGACAGGATGCGCGCACCAAGAAACGCAATGCGTCCGAGGCCCGCTTCCGCACCTATGGCGCCGTCGCCATCGGTATCGCCATCCTGGCGCTGGTCGCGCTGTTGGGATCGGTTCTTTACAACGGGTCCTCGGCCTTCCGGCAGACCTTCATCGCACTCGATATCTATCTTGATCCGGCGAAGCTGGACAAGGACGGCAGCGGCGATCTGGAAAAGATCGCCAAGGTGTCGACCTTCGGCTATGCGCCGCTGATCAAGGCGGCCTTTGAGAAGGAATTCGAGAAGCCCGAAATCGGTGTCGAGGGCCTGAAATCCAAGGACGCCGCCAAGATGATTTCCAAGGAAGGCCCGGCAGAGCTGCGTCGCTACGTTCTGGCCAACCCGGACATGATCGGCGAAACGGTGCGTTTCGATTTCCTCGCCTCGGGCCGGATCGACGGCTACTTCAAGGGCCGGGTGACGATGGAAAGCGCCGAGCGCGACAAGAACGTGTCGCCGCAGCAGTTGCAACTGGCCGACCAGCTGAAAGACGCGGGCCTGCTGCGCACCAAGTTCAATCCGGGCTTCCTGACCCGTGCGGACGCGTCGGAAAACCGCCCCGAAGCCGCCGGGCTGGGCGTGGCGATCCTGGGCTCGTTCTACATGGTGATCGTGGTGCTTGTTTTGGCGCTGCCCATCGGAGTCGCGACCTCGATCTACCTCGAGGAATTCGCGCCCAAGAACTGGCTCACCGATGTGATCGAGGTCAATATCTCAAACCTCGCGGCGGTACCGTCCATCGTGTTCGGTATCCTCGGGCTGGCGATCTTCATCAATTTTGCCGGGCTGCCGCAATCGGCGCCAATCGTCGGCGGGCTGGTTCTGACGCTTATGACGCTGCCGACGATCATTATCGCCACCCGCGCGTCGCTGAAGGCGGTGCCGCCCTCGATCCGCGATGCCGCTCTTGGTGTGGGCGCGTCGAAGATGCAGTCGGTGTTTCACCACGTGCTACCGCTGGCCGCGCCCGGGATTCTGACCGGCACCATCCTCGGGCTGGCGCAGGCGCTCGGCGAAACCGCGCCGCTTCTGCTCATTGGCATGGTGGCCTTCGTGCGCGAATTCCCCGCCGCTCCGCCGGAAGGGCTGTTCGATCCCGCCGCGGCGCTGCCGGTTCAGGTTTACAACTGGACGCAGCGCGCCGACCCGGCCTTTGTCGAGCGCGCCTCGGGCGCCATCATCGTCCTGCTGGTGTTCCTGCTGCTGATGAACGCCGTCGCCATCATTCTACGCCGCCGCTTCGAACGCCGCTGGTAAGCTGTTACAAGGGTCCTATCCAATGTACGACACACTCACTCCGGAGAACGCCGTGGAGCAGAAAGAAATCAAGATCGACGCCGAGAACGTACAGGTTTTCTATGGCGACACCCACGCGATCAAGGACGTTTCGGTCAAGATCGAGGACAAGACGGTCACCGCCTTCATCGGGCCGTCGGGTTGCGGTAAATCCACCTTCCTGCGCTGCCTGAACCGGATGAACGACACCATCGACATCTGCCGGGTCGAGGGCAAGATCCTGCTGGACGGCGAAGACATCTACGACAAGCAGGTCGACCCGGTGCAGCTGCGCGCCAAGGTGGGCATGGTGTTCCAGAAACCGAACCCGTTCCCGAAATCGATCTATGACAATATCGCCTATGGTCCGCGCATCCACGGGCTGGCGCGCAACAAGGCCGACCTCGACGAAATCGTCGAAAAATCGCTGCGCCGCGGCGCCATCTGGGACGAGGTCAAGGACCGCCTGGACCAGCCCGGCACCGGCTTGTCCGGCGGCCAGCAGCAGCGCCTGTGCATTGCCCGCGCGGTGGCCACCGAACCCGAGGTCCTGCTGATGGACGAACCCTGTTCGGCGCTCGACCCGATCGCCACGGCGCAGGTCGAGGAACTGATCGACGAACTGCGCCAGGATTATTCGGTGGTGATCGTCACCCACTCGATGCAGCAGGCGGCCCGGGTCAGCCAGAAGACCGCCTTCTTCCATCTCGGCAACCTGGTCGAATTCGGCGAAACCAGCCAGATATTCACCAACCCGGTCGACCCGCGCACCGAAAGCTACATCACCGGCCGGATCGGCTGATTCAACGGACCAATATTGAGGACTCCGTAATGAGCGAACAACATATCGTAAAATCCTTTGACCGCGACCTGGAAGCGATCCAGGCGCAGATCATGAAGATGGGCGGGCTGGTCGAGGAAGCGATCCTCAAGGCGTCGCAATCGCTTGAAGAACGCGATGAGGAACTGGCCGAAAAGGTTCGTAACGGCGATCAGGCGATCGACGACCTGGAGCTTCTGATCAACGAAAACACCGCCCAGTTGATCGCGCTCCGGGCACCGGCGGCGTCGGACCTGCGGGTGATCCTGAGCGTGATGAAGATCGCCGGTAACCTCGAACGGATCGGCGATTACGCCAAGAACATGGCCAAGCGCACCGGCGTTCTAGTGCAGATGTCGCCGATCACCGGATCGCACGCGGCGCTGCGCCGGATGGCGCGCGAGGTTCAGTTGATGCTGAAGGACGCGCTCGATGCCTATATCCAGCGCGACGCGGAACTGGCGATGGACGTGATCCATCGCGACGAAGACGTCGACCAGATGTATAACGCATTGTTCCGCGAATTCCTGACCTTCATGATGGAAGATCCGCGCAACATCACCGCCTGCATGCATCTGCATTTCATTGCCAAGAACACCGAACGGATGGGGGATCACGTCACCTCGATCGCCGAACAGGTGGTGTATCTGGTCAAGGGTGAACTGCCCGAAGCGGGGCGGCCGAAAGGCGACCAGACCTCGATTGATCCGAAACTTGGAAAGGTCTGAGAACGATGTCGACAACGCAACCGACGGTTCTTGTCGTAGAGGATGAACCGGCACAGCGCGAAGTTCTGGCCTATAACCTCGAAGCCGAGGGATTCCGGCTTGTTAAGGCCGAGAATGGCGAAGATGCCCTGATCATGGTGGAGGAGGAAAACCCCGACATCATCGTGCTGGACTGGATGCTGCCCAGCGTGTCTGGGATCGAGGTTTGCCGCCGGCTGAAAACCCGGCCGGAAACCCGTGGTATCCCGATCATCATGCTGTCGGCCCGGTCCGAGGAAGTCGACCGGGTGCGCGGGCTGGAAACCGGGGCCGACGATTACGTCGTCAAGCCCTATTCGCTGGTCGAACTGATGGCGCGGGTGCGGGCGCAACTGCGCCGGACCCGGCCGGCCACGGTGGGCGAACGTCTGGAATACGAAGATATCGTGCTGGATGCCGAAACCCACCGGGTGACCCGTGACGGCGAAGCGCTGAAACTGGGGCCGACCGAATTCCGGCTGCTGTCGACCTTCATGGAAAAACCCGGCCGGGTGTGGAGCCGTGAACAGCTTCTCGACCGGGTCTGGGGCCGCGACATTTATGTCGATACCCGCACCGTGGATGTCCATATCGGCCGGTTGCGCAAGGCGCTGACCCGGTTCGGCGGTTCGGATCCGCTGCGCACCGTGCGCGGCGCCGGATATGCCTTGGGCTGAGCCGGGCAATTTCCGTCGCGGCATTCGCGGCGGAAAACGCGCCGATTCCCGGCAGCTGACAGATCAACGGGGCAGGGGGTCTTCGTCCTCGGCCTGCGTTGCCAGCCAGTCGCGAAAGGTCTTCAGTGCGTTGTCGTTGGATTTCGTCACCGGCCAGACCAGGTAATAGGCGCCCAACGGCCGGGTCGGCCCGCCATAGGCGACCACCAGCCTGCCGTCTTCCAGGTCCTGCTGGACGAGGTAATCGGGCAGCAGCGCCACGCCGAGCCCGTGTACCGCCGCCTGTAGGATGGTGGAAAACTGGTCGAACAGCGTGCCGCTGACGCCGCTGGCATCGACGCCGTAGCTTTCGAACCATTGTGCCCAAGCGGCGGGGCGGGTTTCGATGTGCAGAAGCGGCATCTGCGCCATGTCGCGCGGATGGGCGATGGTCACATCGCGCAACACCTGCGGCGCACAGACCGGCAAAAGGTTTTCCGTCTTCAGCTTCAGGTGTTCCGTTCCCGGCCATTCGGCATTGCCGAAATGGATCGCCGCATCGAAGGTTTCGCGGGCGAAATCGAAGGGTTTCAGCCGGGTCGCCATGTTGATGGTGATATCCGGGTGACGGGCGGCAAAATCGGGCAGTCGGGGCACCAGCCAGCGCATCCCGAAGGTGGGCAGGATCGCCAGGTTCAGGCTGCCGCCCTGCGGGTTGACCTGCACCTTGACCGAGGCCTGCGCGATCACCTGCAGCGCCCCCCGGATCGTCCCGGCATACTCCGCCGCCGCCGGTGTCAGCCGCATGGTTTTGCGCTCGCGGATGATCAGGGTGGTGCCCAGCTGGGTTTCCAGTGCCTGCAACTGGCGGCTGACCGCGCTTTGGGTCTGGTTCAGTTCCTCGGCCACCGCCGTTGCGCTGCCCAAACGGTCCAGCGCTTCCAGCGCGCGCAGCGAGGCGATCGAGGGCAACAGGCGCCTTTGCGGTGCGATCATGCGTTTAACTCATGAAGTGATGCGATAATTTCGCTGTGTTGACGGGCATCTTTGGCGTATCGCTTGTATAAACGCAAGGAAAACTCATGAAAGGGACCTTATCATGACCGATCGCCCAGCATTGCGCGCCAAGGACGCCCCCGATCTGAACACGTTCGATTGGGCCGATGCCTTCAAGTTCGACGATCAGCTGAACGAAGACGAGCGGATGATCCGCGACAGTGCCCATGCGTATTGTCAGGAAAAGCTGCAGCCGCGGGTTCTGAAAGCCTTTGCCGAGGAACATACCGACCCCGAGATTTTCCGCGAGATGGGTGAAATGGGTCTGCTGGGCGTCACCGTGCCGGAACAGTACGGCGGCATTGGGGCAGGGTACGTGTCCTACGGTCTGGTCGCGCGCGAGGTTGAGCGGGTCGATTCCGGCTACCGGTCGATGATGTCGGTGCAATCGAGCCTGGTGATGTACCCGATCTATGCCTACGGCAGCGAGGAACAGCGGCAGAAATACCTGCCGAAACTGTCCAGCGGCGAATGGATCGGCTGTTTCGGCCTGACCGAACCCGATGCCGGGTCGGATCCGGCGGGGATGAAAACCCGCGCCACCAAGACCGACAACGGTTACGTGCTGAACGGATCGAAGATGTGGATTTCCAACAGCCCGATCGCCGACGTGTTCGTCGTCTGGGCGAAATCCGACGCCCATGGCGGCAAGATTCGCGGCTTCGTTCTGGAAAAAGGCATGAAGGGCCTGTCGGCGCCGAAGATCCAGAACAAGATGAGCCTGCGCGCCTCGATCACCGGGGAAATCGTGCTGGACAACGTCGAAGTCGGCGAAGACGCGCTGCTGCCGTATGTCGAGGGGCTCAAGGGGCCGTTCGGTTGCCTGAACCGGGCGCGCTACGGCATCAGCTGGGGCGTTCTGGGCGCCGCAGAATTCTGCTGGCACGCGGCGCGTCAATACGGGCTCGACCGGCACCAGTTCAAGCGACCGCTGGCGCAGACGCAGCTTTATCAGAAGAAGCTGGCCGACATGCAGACCGAGATTTCCCTGGGGCTGCAGGCGTCGTTGCGGGTTGGGCGCCTGATGGACAAGGCCGAAGCGGCGCCTGAGATGATTTCGATCATCAAGCGCAACAACTGCGGCAAGGCGCTGGATATCGCGCGTCTGTCGCGCGACATGCATGGCGGGAACGGCATCAGCCTGGAATTCGGCGTCATCCGCCATATGGTCAATCTGGAAACCGTGAACACCTACGAGGGCGCGCATGACGTGCACGCGCTGATCCTTGGCCGGGCACAGACCGGGCTGCAGGCGTTCTTCTGATCGTCAAAGGCAGGTGGCGCGGTTCTGCCGCGTCCCACGCATATTCCGGCACGCCAAGGCGCTAGACTATCTCACTATAAGAGAAACGTATAATCAGTATTATGTTAAAAATAATTTGCTGCGAACGACCGGGCAAGTCATGAATTGCCAAGTATTAACAATTGCATACAGCAACAAACAAAGGCCGGGTTTTCACCCGGCCTTTTGCGTTTAAACGGCTTCCAGCGCGATCGCGATGCCCTGACCGACACCGATACACATCGTCGACAGAGACCGCTTACCGCCGTTCAGCTTCATTTCCAGCGCCGCCGTCCCGGTGATCCGAGCCCCCGACATGCCCAGCGGATGGCCCAGCGAAATCGCGCCGCCATTCGGGTTCACCCGCGGATCGTCGTCGGCAACACCCAGTTCGCGCAACGTGGCGAGCCCCTGGCAGGCAAACGCTTCGTTTAGCTCGATCACGTCGAAATCGCTTGGCGTCAGCCCCAGCCGCGCCATCAGCTTCTTCGATGCCGGTGCCGGCCCGATCCCCATGATCCGTGGCGGAACGCCTGCCGTGGCGCCGCCCAGGATACGGGCGATCGGCGTAAGGCCATGTTTCTTAACGGCTTCCTCACTGGCGATAATCAGCGCGGCGGCGCCGTCATTGACACCGCTGGCATTGCCGGCCGTCACCGATCCGCCGTCGCGGAACGGCGCGCGCAGCTTGCCGAGGGCTTCCAGCGTGGTCGACGGGCGCGGATGTTCGTCCGTATTGACGATGATCGGATCGCCTTTTCGCTGCGGGATCGTCACAGACGTGATTTCATGCGCCAGTCGCCCGTTTTCCTGCGCCATACCGGCTTTCTGCTGCGATCGAACCGCGAAAAGGTCCTGATCTTCGCGGCTTATGCCGAATTCCTCAACCACGTTCTCGGCGGTTTCCGGCATCGAATCCACGCCATATTGCGCCTTCATCAACGGGTTGATGAAGCGCCAGCCGATGGTGGTGTCGAAGACCGTGTTCGAGCGTGAAAACGCGCTTTCGGCCTTGGGCATCACGAAGGGCGCGCGCGACATGCTTTCGACGCCGCCGGCAACGATCAGGTCGGCTTCGCCCGCCTTGATCGTCCGCGCGGCGGTGATCACCGCATCCATCCCCGAACCGCACAAACGGTTCACGGTGCTGCCCGGAACACAATCCGGAAAACCCGCCAATAACAAGGACATGCGAGCCACGTTTCGATTGTCTTCACCGGCCTGGTTGGCGCAGCCAAAGATCACTTCCTCGATCGCGGCAAGGTCCATTCCGGGGTTGCGTTCGGCCAGCGCTTTCAGCGGGATCGCGCCAAGGTCATCGGGGCGCACCGAGGCCAGAGAGCCGCCGAAACGGCCAATGGGCGTGCGGATGTAATCGCAGATAAAGACGTCTTTCATCATGTCAGCTCCGGTGTGATGAGGTCCAGAACGGCGCCGTCCAGATGCAGCGGTGCGCCGGTCAAGGATTGCAGGTTATCCATTGAAATATCGGGGATTTTTTCGCGCAGCACGAAATGGCCGTCTTCGATGTCAACCACCGCGAGCGAGGTGTAGACGCGGGTCACGCAACCGACCCCGGTCAGCGGGAAGGAACAGCGTTCGACCAGTTTCGGCTTGCCGTCCTTGGTGGTGTGGTCGGTGACCACGGCCACGCGCCCTGCCCCATGCACCAGGTCCATCGCGCCGCCCACCGCCGGAATGCCCGACGTTCCGATGCGCCAATTCGCCAGGTCGCCGTTCTGCGCCACCTGGTAAGCACCGAGGATCGCCACGTCCAGATGCCCGCCGCGCACCATGGCGAAACTGTCGGTATGGTGGAAAATCGATGCCCCGGGATTGAGCGTCACCGCCTTCTTGCCGGCATTGATCAGATCCCAATCTTCTTCGCCCTCGGGCGGCGCTTCGCCGAAACCAAGGATGCCGTTTTCGCTGTGATAGATCACGTCGCGGCCTTCGGGCGGGTACTTGGCGACCATTTCGGGAAAGCCGATGCCAAGGTTGACATAAGCGCCGTCTTCGATGTCCTGCGCCGCGCGCCAGGCGATTTGCGCGTTGGTCAGTTTCTGCCAGTTCATCAATACACCTCCCCGGCGCGGATCAGGTCTTCTTCCTGTTGCGGATCTGGCACCTCGACAATGCCGCTGACGAATATGCCGGGGGTGATCACGTCGACCGGATTTATCCCGCCCAGCGGTACGGCCCTGCTGACCTGTGCGATCGCGGTGTCGGCAGCCATGCACATGATCGGGTTGAAGTTGCGTGCCGCCAAGCGATAGGTCAGATTGCCATGCGGATCGCCCAATTCCGCCTTCACGAAGGCGAAGTCGGCCTTCAGCCAGCGTTCCATCACATACGGTTTGCCATCGAATTCCTGAATCTGCTTGCCCTCGGCCAGATCGGTGCCGTAACTGGTCGGCGTGAAGAAGGCGGGAATACCGGCGCCGGCGGCACGGATACGTTCCGACAGCGTGCCCTGCGGCACCAACTCCAGTTCAAGTTCGCCGGACAGGTATTTGCTTGCAAAGGATTCATGGTCTTTGGTGCGCGGATAGGAACAGATGATTTTCCGCACCATTCCGGCATCGATCATCGCCGAAATTCCGATCTTCCCGGTGCCGGCATTGTTGTTCACCACCGTCAGGTCCTTGGGCGACCCGGTGGCGCGGTAGCGGTCGATCAGCGCATGGATCAGCTCGATCGGCGCGCCTGAACCGCCGAAGCCACCGATCATCAGCACGGCACCGTCGGGTATGCCTGATACTGCCTCATCAAGGTTGTCTATGGTCTTGTCCATGATCGTTCCGGTTCCTCCTCAGAACGGACATAGGACAGAATGGCGCTTGCGCTAAGGTTTTTGTGCGAATAGTGATTTTTGTTCATATCCCGTCCAAAGATGTGCGTATCATGAACAAAACCACCGATCACATCCATTCTCTCGCCAAGGGGCTGCGGGTTCTGGAATGTTTCCGCGCCGATGCGCCGCGCCT
The DNA here is from genome assembly GCF_018219815.1 of Thalassovita aquimarina. Classification (GTDB taxonomy): domain Bacteria; phylum Pseudomonadota; class Alphaproteobacteria; order Rhodobacterales; family Rhodobacteraceae; genus Thalassobius; species Thalassobius aquimarinus. The sequence continues at coordinate 366,453 of NZ_JADMKU010000001.1, read as the reverse complement.
GACGATTTCCCAGGTGGCGCAGGACACCGGACTGGACCGGGCCACCGCGCGGCGCTGCCTGCTGACGCTGCATGCCGAAGGCTATGCCGATTACGACGGCAAGTATTTCACCCTGACGCCGCGGGTGTTGCGGTTGGGTATGGGGGCGATCGCTTCGCTGCCGTTGCCGCAGATCGTGCAGCCCTGGCTGGATCAACTGACCGAACAGATCGGCGAAAGCTGTTCGGTGTCGATCCTCGACGGGACCGAAATCGTCTACCTGGCGCGCGCGGCACAGAAACGGGTGATGTCGATCGGGCTGATGCCGGGGTCGCGCCTGCCGGCGCATTGCACCTCGATGGGGCGCGTGTTGCTGGCCGCCCTGCCCAACGACCAGGCCCGCGCGCTGCTCGATGCCTCGGACCTGACGCCGCGCAGCCCGCGCAGCCTGACCGACCCGGATGACATCATGGCGGAAATCGCCAAAGTGCGGGACAATGGCTATGCCCTGAACGATCAGGAAATCGAAACCGGGCTGCGGTCGCTGGCGGTGCCGCTGCGCGACGGTCGTGGCAATGTGGTGGCGGCGCTGAATACCGGCATGGCGGCGACACAAAACGATCCGCAACAGGTCGTGGCGCAGTACCTGCCGGCGCTGAAGAAGGTGCAGATCGGGCTGAGCCGGGTGCTTTGATCCACGTAGGCGTGACAGCCCTAGATAATCGGCTGGGTTGAGCCGGGTTTAAAGGGGCAATACTATTCTGCATTGTATTGATCCTGCGGGTTTATACATTTAGCTTTGCGACTATCGACAGATTTAAAAAGATCTCAGATAATATAATATTTATCGCGGTGTTTGAGAGCAAAGCGATAGTGCCGGCGGAATGAGGAAGGGATGCAATTCACCCAGTATCTGAAAGCGATCACGAATGCGCAAAGCATCGCAGAGCTTTGGGATATGCACACCAAGAAGATGGCCGAATATGGTTTCGACCGGTTGATCTATGGCTTCACCCGCTATCGCAGCAAAAGGTCGTTCGGCGATCCGGAAGATTGCATCGTCCTGACCAATCACAAACCGGACTACACAGATGTGTTCATCGGCCAGGGCCTGTATTTTCAGGCGCCGATGACGAAATGGGTGCTGGAAAACGAAGGCGCCTGCAGCTGGAACATCCTGCAGAAAATGATGCAGGGCGGCATGCTGAGCGAAAGCGAACGCCGCGTGATCGAATTCAACATCTCGCAGGACGTGCTGGCAGGATATACGATCAGCTTCAAATCCATTTCACCGCGCAACAAGGGGGTGATCGCGCTGACCGCGCGGGCCGATATCAGTCAGGACGAAATTGATGAGGTCTGGGCCGAGCATGGTGAAGATATCGTCTTGATGAATAACGTCGCGCATCTGAAGATCATGACCCTGCCCCATTCGGGCGCTGGCCGAGGCCTGACCAAGCGGCAGAGAGAAGTTTTGGAATGGGTGGGCGACGGCAAGACCACGCAGGATATCGCGCTGCTGATGGGGCTGACGCCAGCCACCGTCGAAAAGCACCTGCGCCTGGCCCGTGAAGCCCTGAACGTGGAAACGACCGCGCAGGCGGTTCTGAAGGCCGCTTTGAAGAATCAGATGTTCGTGATCGAGCTTTGACAGGATGCGGCGCTCCCCAGTTCCTCCCGGGGTGCGCAACCGCGGTTAACAGAGGCGCGATAGAACTGCGTTTAAAGTTGCGTCTGAACGACAGTTTTTGAAAACATATCATCGCTGCTATCGACACTCCCATTCACAAAAGCTAAAAATATATATTACGGTTGTTTTTTTAAAAGTTGAACTCGCCTGCTTCGTGCTCGTGGGACCAGAATAATGGGGATGGAATGAGCCTCAGGAAGTATCTGAAGGCAATGACCAATGCGCCGAGCATTGAAGAGCTTTGGGATATGCACACCAAGAAGATGGCCGAGTACGGTTTCGATCGGCTGCTCTATGGCTATACCCGCTATCGTACCACTACGTCGCTGGGTAATCCCGAAGATTTCATCGTTCTGACAAATCATTCTCCGGCTTATACGGATGTGTTCATGGGCCAAGGGCTTTATTTCCAGGCCCCGATGGTGAAATGGGTGCTGGAAAACGAAGGCGCCAGCAGCTGGAACATCCTGCAGAAGATGATGGAAAGCGGCACGCTGAGCGAAAGCGAACGCCGCGTGGTCGAATTCAACGTCTCGATGGATGTGGTGGCAGGCTACACCGTCAGTTTCAAATCCATCTCGCCGCGCTCCAAGGGGGCGATCGCACTGACTGCGCAAGCCGATATCAGCCAGGACGAAATCGATGAGGTCTGGGCCGAGCATGGCGAAGACATCATCGTGATGAACAACGTCGCGCATCTGAAGATCATGACCCTGCCCTATTCCGCCGGGCACAGGCTGACAAAGCGTCAGCGCGAGGCACTGGAATGGGTGGGCGACGGCAAGACAACGCAGGACATCGCGCTGCTGATGGGATTGACATCGGCCACGGTCGAAAAACACCTGCGTCTCGCGCGCGAAGCGCTGAATGTGGAAACGACCGCACAGGCGGTTCTGAAGGCCGCTTTGCAGAACCAGATGTTCGTCGTGGAAGCCTAAAACCGCGGCCCGGACACCCCGCAGACCGGAAAAGTGTATAAAAATCAAAACACTGCTGGGTTTTGTTCGAAAAGGTAGGGAATCCCTTACTTTCTTAAAAAGTTTTCTGCGGACACAATTTACGTGTTCCGTGAGTGGTGGCTTTGGCCAGGGAGCAATCGGATAGCACCCCAGTGATTTCTGGGCCCTGCTTTCCGACCGGTCCTACCGGGCGCTGGTTTGCGGCCAATATTTTCGGTCCGCAACCAGCACTGGATGCGCGTCTTCTCATCCCCAATTTTAAGGGGCGTATCCTTAGATTGGAGCGGTGCCTATAAAACGGCACCGCTCTTTTTTTGCGGCTTTGCCGGGATGCGGCACAAAGAAAAAACGCCCCGCCAAAGGCGGAGCGTTTCAAAGTCATATCTGATCGGAAGATCAGCCTTGGGCAGCCTTGGCCACTTCGGCTGCGAAATCTTCTTCTTTCTTCTCGATCCCTTCGCCCACTTCCAGGCGCACGAAACCGGTGATTTCGACGCCGGCTTCCTTGGCGGCGGCTTCCACGGTCAGATCGGGATTCACCACGAAGGCCTGACCCAGCAGGGTGCTTTCGGCGATGAATTTCTTCATCCGGCCGACGATCATCTTTTCGATGACCTGCTCGGGCTTGCCCGATTCACGTGCGATATCGATCTGGATCGAACGTTCTTTTTCGACCAGCGCCGGATCCATGTCCGCTTCGGCCAGGGCTGCGGGGTTCGCAGCTGCGATGTGCATCGCGACCTGCTTGCCGAAGGCTTCATTGTCGCCCGACAGCGCAACCAGAACGCCGATCTTGCCCATGCCGCCGGCAACGGCGTTGTGGACATAGGAAACGACGGTGTTGCCTTCGACCGACGCCATGCGGCGCACGCCCATGTTTTCGCCGATGGTGGCGATCTTGTCGGTGATGGTGTCGGCAACGGTCTTGCCGCCCAGATCGGCAGCAACCAGCGCCTCGACATCGGCCACGTTCAGGGCCGCGCCGGCGATGGCTTTGACCATTTCCTGGAATTCGGCGTTCTTGGCGACGAAGTCGGTTTCGGAGTTCACCTCGACCGCGACACCCTTGCCGCCTTCGACGGCAACGGCCACCAGGCCTTCGGCCGCGGTACGGCCCGATTTCTTGGCCGCCTTGGCCAGACCCTTGGTGCGCAGCCAGTCGATGGCGGCTTCCATGTCGCCATCGGTTTCGGTCAGCGCTTTTTTCGCATCCATCATGCCTGCGCCCGTCGTGTCGCGCAGTTCTTTAACCTGTGCAGCAGTGATCGCCATGAGTGGCTCTCCTCGGAATAAGTATTGTACGTCCCGGGACGCGGGATAGCCCGCGCCCGGTATCAGTTTCATGACAGCGGCTTAGGCTTCGGCGCCTTCTTCGGCGGCTTCTTCGACCGGGGCGTCTTCCAGCGCGCCCAGATCGACGCCTGCAGCGCCCAGCTGTGCCGACATGCCGTCCAGAGCTGCGCGGCTGATCAGGTCGCAGTAAAGCGAGATCGCGCGCGCTGCGTCATCGTTGCCGGGGATGATGTAATCCACGCCATCGGGCGAGCAGTTGGTGTCGACCACGGCCACGACGGGGATACCCAGCTTGTTGGCTTCAGCGATTGCCAGCGCTTCTTTCTTGACGTCGATCACGAATAGAAGGTCCGGAACGCCGCCCATGTCACGGATACCGCCGAGCGAAGCTTCGAGCTTCTGCTGGTCGCGTTCCATGTTCAGACGCTCTTTCTTGGTCAGGCCTTCAGCGCCGGTCTGCAGCTGTTCGTCGATGGCTTTCAGACGGTTGATCGACTGCGAAACGGTCTGCCAGTTGGTTAGCGTGCCGCCGAGCCAACGGTGGTTCATGTAATACTGCGCGCATTTCTCGGCTGCTTCCGCAATCGGAGCCGAAGCCTGGCGCTTGGTGCCGACGAACAGAACCCGGCCGCCCTTGGCAACGGTGTCGCCGACGACTTTCAGAGCCTGGTCCAGCATCGGGACGGTCTGGGTCAGGTCCAGGATGTGGATGCCGTTGCGCGAGCCGTAGATGTACTCGCCCATACGCGGATTCCAGCGTTGGGTTTGGTGACCAAAGTGAACGCCAGCTTCGAGCAGCTGACGCAGAGTGAATTCAGGAAGCGCCATGTCCATATTCCTTTTCCGGTTTGCGCCTGGGCGGGGCTTTCAGGGCATATGCCCAACCGGTGGACCTTTGCGGGATGTCTCCCCGCTGGGCCCAACCCCGCCTGTGAAGTGAGCGCGCGTTTAAGGGATATTTGTGGTGATGGCAACCCCTACACCGTCGCGAAACGGAAAAACCTGCCACCTCGGGCCGGCGGCAGACGCCACTCCCCTGCCCCGCAGCCTTTGGCCCGGCGCGTGGTTTCGCCGAAGCCGCAGGATTTGTAAAGCGAATCGGCCGGTGCATCGATCGCATCCATGATGACGCTGTACCGCCTTCTCTTTCACCTCTCTCAATAGTGCCGGGCAGGTCATGCGGGCCTGCCCCGACGTCACGCTGCTGTTTTCATATCGCCCGCAGTAACTTCTTGAAACGCCCCATTATTCGGTGTCAAAGCGATTCCATGACAACAGCTCCAGATATCCTGTGCATCGGATCGGTCCTGTGGGATGTGATCGGCCGTGCCACCATCGCGATGCGGCAAGGGCAGGACGTGCCGGGCCGGATCGAACGGCTGCCCGGTGGCGTGGCGATGAATATAGCGGTCGCCCTGGGCCGGTTCGGGCTGTCGCCCTCCGTATTAACCGCCATCGGCCGCGATGCGGAGGGAGACGAATTGCTTACGGCGTGTGACGCGCTTGGCGTGTGCACCCGCCATGTCTACCGTGCCGATAACCTGCCGACCGACCGTTACCTCGCGGTCGAGGGCGCCAACGGTCTGATCGCGGCGATCGCCGATGCGCATTCGCTGGAAGCGGCGGGCGTCAACATCCTGCGCCCGCTGATGCAGGGCCCGCTGGGCACGACGGACAGCCCCTACGACGGTTTGATCGCGCTCGACGGCAACCTGACCGTCGCCCTGCTGGAAGAAATCGCCACCAACGCCGCCTTTGCCCGTGCCGATCTGCGCGTCGCCCCGGCCTCCCCGGGCAAGGCCGACCGGCTGCTGCCGTTCCTGCGCCATCCGCGTGCGGTGCTGTACGTCAACCTCGAAGAGGCGGGCATCCTGTGCCAACTGCGCTTCGACAGCGCGGCCGAGGCGGCGAAGACGCTGCTGCGGCACGGCGCGGCGCGTGCGTTGGTCACAGACGGTGCCAATCCCGCCTGCGACGCCAGCGCCGCGGGCCTGATCCTTGCCAAGCCCGCCGCCGTTCCGGTTGCCCGTGTCACCGGCGCGGGGGATACGTTCATGGCGGCCCACATGGCCGCCGAAACCACCGGTGCATCGCGTGAACAGGCCCTCGATCGCGCGCTTGCCGCCGCCGCCACCTTCGTTTCCGGAGTAGAACCCGCATGACATACGCCCCGATCCTGTCCCCCGAAGTTGCCACAGCCAAGTCCGAAGGCCACGCCCTGGTGGCGCTGGAAAGCACCATCATCACCCATGGCATGCCCTATCCGCAGAACCTCGAAACCGCCCGCCGGGTCGAGGCCGAGGTCCGCGCCGCGGGTGCCGTTCCCGCCACCATCGCGGTGATCGACGGGCAATTGCATGCCGGGTTGACCGATGCGCAGCTGGAAAACCTGGCCCAGGCGCAGGGGGTGTCCAAACTCAGCCGCGCCGATCTGGCCGCCTGCATGGCCGCGGGCGGCACCGGCGCCACCACCGTCGCGGCGACCATGATCGGGGCGCATCTGGCCGGGATCAAGGTCTTCGCCACCGGCGGTATCGGCGGCGTGCACAAGGGGGCCGAGGACAGCTTCGACATTTCGGCCGACCTGCGCGAACTGTCGGAAACACCGGTCACCGTGGTGGCCGCCGGGGCCAAGGCGATCCTCGATCTGCCGAAAACGCTGGAAGTGCTGGAAACCTACGGCGTGCCGGTCATCGCCTATGGGCAGGATGTCTTCCCCGCCTTCTGGTCCGCCGCCTCCGACCTCATCGCGCCGCTGCGGATGGACAGCGCCGCCGATATCGCCGCCGCGCACGCGCTGCGCGCGCAACTGGGACTGCCCGGCGGTCAGCTGATCGCCAACCCGATCCCGGCCGAGGCCGAGATCGCGAAAACGGAGATCGACCCCATCATCGTGCAGGCGATGGCCGAAGCCGGAGCGCAAGGCATTGCCGGCAAGGCGGTGACCCCGTTCCTGCTGCAGCGGATCTTCGAACTGACCGAGGGCCGATCCCTCGAGGCGAATATCGCGCTGGTGCTGAACAATGCCCGGCTCGCCGCCGCAATAGCCCGCGAATTGGGCTGAGCGGCCCGCAATAGCCGCCGCGGATTAAACCAGTCATTGTGACGCGACGGCAAAGCGCCTATCTAAGCGTTGACGCTTGTGAAACCGCCGCGGGAACCGCTCAGAATGAACACGCCGTTCGATCCAGATATGCCGCCCCGACGCCCGGGGCTGTTTGCCCGGCTGCGCTCCAGTTTCCTGACCGGGATCGTGGTGATCGCGCCGGTCGGATTGACTATCTGGTTCCTGTGGTCCTTCGCCGGCTGGGTCGACAGTTTCGTGCTGCCGCTGGTGCCCGAACGGTTCCAGCCGGAACAGTATATCGGCATCAATCTGCGTGGCGTCGGCATCTTCTTCTTCCTGTTCTTCACCATCCTGGTGGGCTGGATCGCCAAGGGGCTGATGGGGCGGTCGCTGATCCGCTTCGCGGAATCGCTGGTGGAACGGATGCCGGTGGTGCGCTCGATCTATTCCGGAGTGAAGCAGATCGCCGAAACCGTCTTCGCCCAGTCCGAACGCAGCTTCGAAAAGGCCTGCATGGTCGAATACCCGCGCAAGGGCATCTGGGCCGTCGGTTTCGTGTCGACCGAGGCCAAGGGCGAAATCGTCAGCCGCGCCGGTCATCCCGAGGACGACGATCTGCTTAGCGTCTTCGTGCCGACCACGCCGAACCCGACCTCGGGCTTCCTGCTCTATTTTCCGCGCCGCGACGTGATCGAACTCGACATGACCGTGGAAGACGCCGCCAAGTTGGTGATCTCGGCCGGTCTGGTTTATCCCAACCCCAAGAAACCGGTGCAAACGCCAGGCAAGAAATCCAAGCCAGAAGCCTGAGCCCCTTCCGCAGCTTAAAGCGCGGTCCAACCGCCATCGACGCTGATCGTGGTGCCGGTGATCTGCGCCGCCGCGTCCGAACACAGGAACACGGTGGTGCCGCCCAACTGTTCCACGGTGGCAAACTCGCGGCTCGGCTGGCGATCCAGCATCACCTTCTTGATCACCTCTTCACGGCCCATGCAGTATTTTTCCATCGTGTCGGGGATCTGCGCCTCGACCAGCGGGGTCAGCACGTAACCGGGGCAGATCGCGTTGGCGGTGATCGGTTCCTCGGCGGTTTCCAGCGCGGTCACCTTGGTCAGCCCCACCACACCGTGCTTGGCCGCCACATAGGCCGATTTGTAGGGCGACGCGGTCAGACCGTGGGCGGAGGCGATATTCACCACCCTGCCCCAGCCCGCAGCCCGCATCTTCGGCAAAGCGGCGGCGGTGGTGTGAAAGGCCGAATTCATGTTGATGGCGATGATCGCGTCCCACTTGTCGGCCGGAAATTCGTCGATCGGCGCGACGTGCTGGATACCGGCATTGTTGACCAGGATATCGCAGGTTCCGGCGCTTTCGATCAGCGCCCGGCAGTCGCCGGCCTTCGACATGTCGGCCGCCACATAGCGCGCGGTGACGCCGAATTCCGAGCCGATCGCCGCCGCCAGCGCATGATCCTCATCCCGGTCGGTAAAGGAATTTAAAACGATATCGGCGCCCGCGCGCGCCAGTTCCCGCGCCACGCCCAGCCCGATCCCGGAATTCGACCCGGTGATGACGGCGGTTTTTCCCTGCAATGTCATTGAGCTCTCCTCTGCCTCATTTTGCAGGCGCAGAATATCGCAAGCCCGTGGCCCTGACGAGTCGGGGGAAATACGCAAAAAAAACGCCGGCACGAAGCCGGCGTTAAGTTATTGAGGCAGGTTTCATACAGGCAAGAAACCTATCGAGCAGTAACCCCTTTATAAGCAATGAAGCGCCACCTTCCAAGCTAAAAAATTGAATTGGCCTGAATCCCCCCCTAGGCTAAGTCCAAAGAAAATAAAGGCAGAGTAGGATTGTTGCCACAATGCGATCAGAGATTTTCCGGTCCTTTACGCGGGGCATCGGCGTCACGGCTCTTGTTTTATTGGCCTCCATGGGGCAGGCCGGCCCCAGTCACGGAATCGCGATGTATGGCGAACCGGCGCTGCCGGCCAATTTCAGCGCATTGCCCTATGCCAACCCCGACGCGCCCAAAGGCGGGGCGATGGTCGTGGGGAATACCGGCGGATTCGATTCGCTCAACCCGTTCATCCTGAAGGGGACGTCGCCCTGGCAGCTGCGATTCCTCGGCTACGAATCGCTGATGGCACGCAATTGGGACGAACCCTTCACCCTTTACGGACTGCTGGCCGAAACCGTCGAAGTGCCCGACGACCGGTCCTGGGTCGAATTCACCCTGCGCGAGGAAGCGGCGTTTTCCGATGGCAGCCCGGTCACGGTCGAGGACGTGATTTGGTCCTATGAAACCCTCGGCACCGCCGGCCACCCGCGTTACCGCGGCTTCTGGGACAAGGTGGAGCGGATCGAACAGACCGGCCCGCGCACACTGCGGATCAGCTTCAATATCGAAGACCGCGAACTGGCGCTGATCGCCGGGATGCGGCCGATCCTGAAAAAGGCGCAGTGGCAGGGTAAGGATTTCACTGAATCGTCGCTGCACGACATCCCTCTGGGCACCGGTCCTTACGTCGTGGGCGATTACGAACAGGGCCGCTATGTCACGTTGTCGCGCAACCCCGACTACTGGGGCAAGGACCTGCCGTTCCGCAGGGGCACCAACAACCTGGATGAAATCCGGCTGGAATTCTTCGGCGACCAGTCGGTGCTGTTCGAGGCCTTCAAGGCCGGGGCGGTAACCTTCTACCGTGAAACCAACGCCGAAAAATGGGCCGCGCAATACGATTTCCCCGCGGTGCGTTCGGGCGATATCGTCAAATCCGAGATACCGCATCAACGTCCGACCGGCATGGTGGGGTATGTGATGAATGCGCGCAGCCCGGTTTTCGCAGACTGGCGCGTGCGCGAGGCGATGATCCTGGCCTTCAATTTTCCCTACATCAACGGCACCGTCACCGGCGGGCGCCAGCCGCGCATCTCCTCCTATTTCTCCAACTCGGCTCTCGGCCTGCGCCCCGGCCCGGCCGAAGGGCGCACCCGTGAATTACTGCAACCCTTCGCCGCCGATCTGCTGCCCGGTACGCTTGAAGGGATCACCCTGCCCGAAGGCGACGCCAAGGCGCGCAATCGCCGCGATCTGGTCCGGGCGCAGAAACTGCTTCGGCAGGCGGGTTGGACCGTGACCGAAGGAAAGCTCGCCAAGGACGGTCAGCCCTTCGCCTTCACCATGCTGATGCGGCAGGGCGACAAGCAGACCCGCACGGTGATGGAAATCTACCGCGCTGCGCTGCAGCGGTTGGGCATCGAGATGCGGATCGACGAGGTCGACAACGCCCAATATGCCGAACGCGAGGCACGGCAGGATTTCGACATGATGCCCTTCATCCGCTACCTGTCGCTCAGCCCGGGCAACGAACAGGCCCTCTACTGGGGCAGCGACCGCGCCGATATCGAAGGGTCGCGTAACCTCATGGGGGTGAAAAACCCTGCCATCGACGCGATGATCGACACCATGCTGACCGCACGCAGCAGCGAAGATTTCACCGCCGCCGCGCGGGCGCTCGACCGGTTGCTGATGGCCGGGCGCTACGTGATCCCGATCTGGGGCGGCGGTCCGAGCCGCATCGCCCATTCAAGGGCGTTGCATTTTCCATCAAATACACCGATTTATGGCGACCGTATCGGCTGGGCGCCCGACGTCTGGTGGTATCAGGAGTGAACCGATGAAAAAACTGACCCTTCTTTTGCTGATCGCAACTCTGGCCGGCTGTGCCACCATCGACGGTATCGGCCAGGATATTTCCGGCGGAGCCCGCCGGGTGCAGAGCATTCTCTAAGGTCCGTCTGTTCGAAAACGATCCCGCCAAAGGCAGTCCCGAGGCGGCGATCTCAGGCCGGAATAGAGACAAGCATTGAAGTCCGACAGGGTGTGATCGGGCACGGGGTGCTCGTTTCCCGCCCTCGTCGGGTCGAAACGAACCGGACGGCGCGTCAGGCCAGCGAGGTCACCCACAGGATCGTGGCGTCGTCATCGCTGACCGACACCACGTTATGGCCCATGGTGGAATCGTAATAGGCGCTGTCGCCACGGCGCATTTCGACCGGTTCATAGAATTCGGTGTAAAGCCGGACCACCCCGGTCAGCACGTACAGGAATTCCTCGCCGTCATGGCGCACCCAGCCGTCGAATTCATCCATCGACCGCGCCCGAACCCGGGCGCGATAGGGCAGCATCTGTTTCTTGGTCAGGCTCGAGGCCAGCAATTCATGTTCGTAGGTGGCGGTGGCATGTGCCACGCCCTCATCAGACCGGGTGACCGCCATCCGGCCGTTGACCTTTTCCCGCATCGGCGGGGTGAACAGTTGCGGCACAGAAATTTCCAGCCCGGTCGCCAGTTTCTTCAGTGCCTCGTAGGTCGGCGACATCTGGCCGTTCTCGATCTTCGACAGGGTCGAGCGCGCCAGCCCGGCCTGGTTGGCCGCCTGTTCCAGCGTCAGCCCCAGTGATTTGCGCAGTTCGCGCACCCGCGCGGGCAGGTCGAGCGGTTCCGGTGCCGCCTCCGCTCCGCTTTCGCGGGCGATGCGGATCAGGGATTTTGGGTCGCGGGTTTCTTTCATGGCCTTTACATAGCAGCGCGGTGAATTCTTGCAACAATCGAGCAGCTTGCGTAGACCTCCTCCATGCAAGCGATATTCGACGAAGGCGCGCCCGCGCCCTGCCCCGCCCCGTTCAACCTGGCCGCCCATGTTCTGGCCCATGCCGATGACCTGCCCGACAAGATCGCGCTGGCCGTGCTGTCGCCGACCCGGTCGGATCGCTGGAACTATGCCAAGCTGAAATCGGCGGTACTGGGCACCGCGACGGGGCTCAAGCAGGCAGGGTTCAAACCGGGCGACATCCTGTTGATGCGGTTGGGAAACACGGTCGAATTTCCCATCGCCTATCTGGCGGCGATCGCCGCCGGGATGGTGCCGGTGCCGACCTCGTCAATGCTGACCGCGCCGGAAGTGGCCAAGATGGTGGCGCAGCTCAGCCCTGCGGGCATCTTGCGCGATAAGGACGTGGCCTGCCCGGACGACACCGGATTGCCGGTGATCGGCGCCGACGAGCTGCTGAAAATGCGCGATCTGCCGCCCGTCGCGTATGACATGGGCGATCCGGATCGGCTGGCCTATATCATCTATACTTCGGGGACTTCGGGGAACCCGCGCGCGGTCTGCCATGCGCACCGGGCGATCTGGGCGCGGCGGATGATGCATCAGGGCTGGTACGGGCTGGGCCCCGACGACCGGCTGCTGCATGCGGGCGCGTTCAACTGGACCTTCACGCTCGGCACCGGGCTGATGGACCCGTGGTCGGTCGGCGCCACCGCGCTGATCCCCGCCAAGGACGTTCCGATCGAGGCGCTGCCGCTGCTGCTGAAACGCCATGACGCGACGATTTTCGCCGCAGCCCCGGGGGTTTACCGAAAGCTGCTCAATCATCACGACAGTCTGGACCTGCCCAAACTTCGCCACGGGTTGGCCGCCGGGGAAAAACTGCCCGAAACGCTCCGGTCACGCTGGGGCGCGGCCACCGGCGGCAAGCAGATCTTCGAGGCCTACGGCATGTCGGAATGTTCCACCTTCATTTCCGCCAGCCCGGCCAATCCGGCCACCGGCGGATCTCTGGGCCGGCCGCAACAGGGCCGCCGCATCGCCATCCTCGGCCCCGACGGGCCGGTTGAACGCGGCGAAGAAGGTGTCATCGCCATCGATCGGAACGACCCCGGTCTGATGATGGGCTATTATGGCGCCGAAGACGAAACCAGGGCCCGGTTCCAGGGCGACTGGTTCCTGACCGGCGATCATGGCGTGATGCGCGAGGACGGGCAGATCGACTATGCCGGACGCGGCGACGACATGATGAATGCCGGCGGTTACCGGGTGTCGCCGCTGGAGGTCGAAACCGCGCTGCACGGCTGTCCCGGTATCCGCGACGTCGGCGTGACGGATGTGGAAATCAAGGCCGACACGAGGATTATCGTGGCCTTCTATACTTCCGACGAACCGCTCGACGACGCCGCTCTGAACGCTTTCGCGCAGGACAACCTCGCCCGTTACAAGCAACCGCGCGCCTGGGTGCGGCTGGATCAGCTGCCGACCAATCCGAACGGAAAGCTGTCGCGCAAGGCGCTGAAGCCTTTGTTCGCGGGGTAAGAGACGACACGATCTCGTGATCGCATCGCAAGCGGGGCGCGAGCCGCCCGCTTGCCCTTCCATCCCGGCCCGTTTCGCCCTAGGTAGACCGTCTAGGAAAGGAACCCGATCATGGAAAAAGCGGTCAAGCTCGATATCCTGTCAGACCCGATCTGCCCCTGGTGTTACATCGGCAAGACCTATCTGGACCGGGCGCTGGAACAGCGCCCCAATCATCCCTTCGTGATCGAATGGCATCCGTTCCAGCTGAACCCCGACATGCCGCGCGAAGGCGTCGACCGGCGTGCCTATCTCGAATCGAAGTTCGGCGGCAAGGACGGCGCGATCAAGGCCTACATGCCGGTGGTCGAACATGCCGAGCAGGCCGGGTTGACGATCAATTTCGACGCCATCGAAAGAACACCCAACACGCTGAACGCGCATCGCCTGATCCATTGGGCGGCGATCGAGGGGCGGCAGACTGCGGCCGTTTCCGCGCTGTTCCGCGCCTATTTCCAGGAAGGCCGCGATATTGGCGACCGCGATACGCTGGCCGATATCGCCGACAGCATCGGCATGGATGCCGCGGTAGCGCGCCGCCTGCTGGAGTCCGACGCCGATGAGCAGAACATTCGCGATCGCGACACGGCCGCGCGGGAAATGGGTGTGAATTCGGTGCCCACCTTCATCGTGGCCAGCCAGCACGCCGTGCCCGGCGCGCAGCCCACTGACCTGTGGTTGAAGGTGATCGACGAAATCATGGCGACCGAAGAGTAGCGGATAGCGCGTTTCCCGCGCCAATCCATACCGTATCTTCCACGTCTGGCCTTCGCCCGGAAGCCGTGATAGCGGCTTGCGGTCGTCTCTAGTTCAGGTTGCACATGTCCAGATCCGCCCCGTTGTCCCGCGTCGAATTCATCGCACTTCTGGCGATGCTGTTCGCAACCGTCGCCTTTTCCATCGATTCGATGCTGCCCGCCCTGCCCGAGATCGCGCAGGAACTGAGCCCGGGCAACACCAACCGGGCGCAGCTGGTGCTGACCAGCTTTGTGTTGGGCATGGGCGTGGGCACGTTTTTCACCGGGCCGCTGTCGGACCGGTTCGGACGCAAGCCGGTGATCCTGTGCGGGGCCGCGCTGTATATCGCCGGGGCGATTTTGTCCTCGGTGGCGCAGGGTCTGGAACTGGTGTTGGCGGCGCGGGTGATCCAGGGGCTGGGCGCGGCGGCGCCGCGAGTCGTCGGCCTGGCCATCGTGCGCGACCTGTATTCGGGGCGGGAAATGGCGCGGATCATGTCTTTCGCCATGATGGTGTTCACGCTGGTGCCGGCGGTGGCGCCGCTGCTGGGATCGTGGATCATCGCGCTGTCGGACTGGCGCGGGATTTTCATTGCCTTTGTCCTCTTTGCGCTGATTTCCTCCGGCTGGCTGGGGCTGCGGCAGCCTGAAACCCTGTTGCCTGCCGATCGCCGGCCGCTGCATCTGGGCACGCTGTGGGATGCGGTGCAGGAAATGTTCAGCCACCCGTCGGTGCGCTATTCGATCCTGGCGCAAACCTTGTGTTTCTCGCTGCTGTTCATGACGATCAGCATGATCCAGCCGATTTTTGACGACGTGTTCGGCAAGGGGGAAAGTTTTCCCTACTGGTTCGCAGGGATGGCGCTGCTGTCCGGTTCGGCCAGCCTGCTGAATGCGGCGCTGGTGATGCGTTTCGGCATGCGGGCGCTGGCGTCCCTTGCGCTCGGGGTTCAGGCTAGCATTTCGATTGCCATGACCGTGATCTGGATGTCCGGACTGCGGGGCGATCCGATGTTCTATATTTTCCTGGTCTGGATGACCTCGGTGTTTTTCCAGGTCGGATTGACCCTTGGCAACCTCAACGCCATCACGATGGAGCCGCTGGGCCACATCGCGGGCACCGCGGCCAGCGTCAGCGGCGGGCTTGCCACGGTGATCGGTGCGGCGATCGCGGCGCCGGTGGGGCTGGCTTTCGACGGCACGCCGCTGCCGCTGTCGATGGGCATCACGCTGGCGGCCGGGCTGGCCTGGAGCGCACTGCAATACATGCGCCGGCTCGAACAGCGCGGTTTCGCCTGATCTGGGTTGACCGGCGCCGGGCGCGGCGCGAAACAGGCTTGGGGTTGTTTGATTTTATTCGGAGGCGGTCGTGCTGAACACTTACCTGATCCTGTTGGCGGCGGTTGCCGCCGAAACCATTGGAACCACCGCGCTGCAGGCCAGCCAGCAATTCAGCCGCACCGGCCCCTCGGTCCTTGTCGTGGTGGCCTACGGGCTGAGCTTCTGGCTGCTGTCACTCACCCTGAAGGCGCTGCCGGTGGGCGTCGTCTATGCGCTGTGGTCGGGATTGGGCATTCTGCTGATCGCGCTGATCGGCTTTGCCGTGTTCGGCCAGAAACTGGATCTTGCCGCGATATTGGGCATGGGCCTGATCCTGGCCGGTATCGTGGTCATCAACCTGTTTTCGAACGCGACGCATCACTGACGCGCCGCGTTCCCAAGGCCGTCAACCGGTCATGACAGCGCGCGCAGCCGCTTGATCAGGCTCGACGTGTCCCAGCGACCGCCGCCAAGCGCCTGCACGTCCTTGTAGAACTGGTCGATCAGCGCCGTCACCGGCAGCGACGCGCCGATTTCGTCGCCGGTGGACAGGCAGATGCCCAGATCCTTGCGCATCCAGTCGACCGCGAATCCGTGTTCGAATTCGTCGTCGAGCATGGTTTCGTACCGGTTCACCATCTGCCAGCTGCCGGCGGCACCGCCGCCGATCACCTCGACCACGGCGCGGCCATCGAGCCCCGCCTTTTCCGCGAAATGCAGCCCCTCGGACAGGCCCTGCACCAATCCGGCGATGCAGATCTGGTTGACCATCTTGCACATCTGGCCCGCCCCGCTGTCGCCCAGCCGCTTGCATTGCTTGGCGAAGGCGCCGATCATCGGTTCGGCCTTGGCGTAGGCGGCTTCATCGCCGCCGCACATCACCACCAGTTGGCCGTTTTCCGCGCCCGCCTGACCGCCGGAAACGGGCGCGTCGACGAAGCTGACGCCAATATCCTTGGCCGCCGCGTAAAGTTCCGCCGTCACCTTGGCCGACACCGTGGTGTGATCGACGAAGATCGCGCCCTCGCCCATGCCGGCAAAGGCGCCGTCATCGCCGAGGCAGACCGCGCGCAGGTCGTCGTCATTGCCGACGCAGGACATCACGAAATCGCAGCCCTCTGCCGCTTCGCGCGGTGTCGCGGCCATCGACCCACCGTAGTCGGACACCCATTTGTCCGCCTTGGCGGCGGTGCGGTTGTAAACGGTCACCTCGTGGCCGGCCTTCTGCAGGTGCCCGGCCATCGGATAGCCCATGACGCCGAGACCCAGGAATGCAACTTTAGCCATATCAACTCCCAATCGTTTGTCTTTTTTAAAGTTTGTGGCTAGCTATCGGACCAAAGGCAAGGGCGAACGGAAAATGAGCATGGTAATCGTCTTCAAGTGGCTGCTGCGTCTGGCCGGCGGGATGATCGTATTGGCGGTGCTGGCCCTGCTGGTGGTTTACTATCTGGCGTCGCGATCGTTGCCCGAATACAGCAAGGACCTCGAGGTCGCCGGGATCACCGCGCCGGTGGAAATCGTGCGCGACCATGCCAACGTGCCGCATATCTTCGGCGACAGCGACGAAGACGTGTTCTTCGGCCTCGGCTATGCCCATGCGCAGGACCGGCTTTGGCAGATGGTGACGCAGCGCCGCACGGTGCAGGGGCGGTTGTCCGAAGTCTTCGGTCCGCGCACCCTGCCCGTCGACAAGATGATGCGCCGGCTCGACCTCTATCCGCTGGCGCAGAAATCGCTGGCGGCGCAGGACGCGCGCAGCCGCGCCGCTCTGCGGGCCTATGCCGACGGGGTCAATGCGCGGCTGGACGAGATCAACCGCGACGCGCTTGGCCGTGGTGCGCCCGAAATGTTCCTGTTCAACATGCCGGTGGCGCCTTGGCAGCCGGCGGATTCCATCGCTCTGGTCAAGCTGATGGTGCTGAAGATGACCGGGCAGATCGACAATGAGGTGCTGCGCGCCCGCACCGCGCTGTTGCTGCCCGATCCCGACCGGCTGGCCGATCTGCTGCCCGACGCGCCGGGCAGCGGCATCGCCGCGCTGCCGCGCTATGCCGACCTGTTCGATGCGCCGCTGCCGAGATATGCCGACACCACGCCGCTGCCGCGGACGCCGCTGTCACCGTTCCGGCGCACCGATTTCGCCGGCGCCTCCAACGCCTGGGCCGCCGCCGCCAGCCGTTCGGCCGCGGGCGGCACGCTGATCGCCAATGATCCGCACATGGATTTCACCGCGCCCGGCACCTGGTTTCTGGCCCGGCTGGAACTGGCCCAGGGCGGTGCGATCGGTGCAACGATTCCCGGGATTCCCGCCATCCTGTCGGGCCGGTCCGGCGATCTGGGCTGGGGCATCACCGCGTCCTACCTCGATGATCAGGACCTGTTCGTCGAAAAGCTCAATCCCGACAACCCCGAAGAATACCTGACGCCCAGCGGCTACAAACCCTTCGTCACGCGCAAGACGATCATCGGGGTGGCCGATGGCAAGCCGCTGACGCTGACCCTGCGCTGGACCGAAAACGGTCCAGTCCTGCCCGGCACCATGTTCGATCTGGGCACGATCACGCCGAAGGATCACGTCGTCAGCCTGTCCTGGACCGCGCTCAGCCCCGAGGACACATCGATCAGTGCGATGATCGGGCTGATGTATGCCCGCACCGTTCAGGACGCGATATCGGAGGGCAGGAAGATGATCGCGCCCTCGTTGAACCTGACGCTGGCCGATGGCGAACAGATCGCGCTGAAGACGCTGGGCGCCATGCCGCGGCGGTCGGCCAATCACCAGAGCCAGGGCCGGATGCCGTCACCCGGCTGGATCGCCGACAACCGCTGGCAGGGCCGGAATTCCTATGCCGCCAACCCCGAATTCGTCAATCCGATTGGCGGCATCGTCGGCAACACGAACAACAAGATCGTCGACCGCCCCTTCCCGCTACACATGTCCTTCGACTGGGGCGACACCCAGCGGATCCAGCGCTGGCAAAGGCTGATGCAGTCGCGCCAGGTCCATACCCGCGACAGTTTCATCGAAACCCAGCTCGACACCGTCAGCCCCGCCGCCCGCACGCTGCTGCCGCTGATCGGCGCCGATCTGTGGTTCACCGGCGAAGCCGCGCCCGAGGGTACGCCGGAACGCCAGCGCCAGCGCGCGCTGGCGCTGCTGGCCAACTGGAACGGCGAGATGAACGAACACCTGCCCGAACCGCTGATCTACGCGGCCTGGGTCCGGGCCCTGCAGGACCGGTTGATCCGTGACGATATCGGGCCGCTGGCAGACCGTTTCATCCATGTCGAACCGCTGTTCATCGAACGGGTGTTCCGCGATGTCAACGGCGCCGCCGTCTGGTGCGACGTGATCCAGAGCGCCCCGGTGGAAACCTGCACCGACATGGCGCGGCTGGCGCTGGACGATGCGCTTCTGTGGATCGACGAGGAATACGGCCAGCAGCTCGAAAGCCTGCGTTGGGGCGACGCGCATCAGGCCGTCCACGATCACCCGGTGCTGGGTCAGGTGCCGGTGCTGCGCAATTTCGTCAATATCCGCCAATCGACCTCGGGCGGCGACCAGACGCTGATGCGCGGGCTGACCGACGGCAGCGCGGAGGCGCCGTTCAGCAACGTGCATGGCGCCAGCTATCGCGGGGTGTACGATTTCGCCGATCCCGACAGTTCGGTCTTCATCACCGCGACCGGCCAGTCGGGCCATTTCCTGTCGCGTCATTACGACGATCTGGGCGAATTGTGGCGCCGCGGCGAATACATCCCGATGTCGCTGGACGAAGACCTGGCCCGCGCCGCCGCGGTCGGTGTCACGATACTCAGCCCGCGCTAGGAAGGGCTGCGATGTACGCAGCCCGAAGTCATGGCCGATTTGGGCGTCCTTCGGCAGCCGTGGGCGTTCGGCCTACCGGTAAGGATAGTTTGACGAAAACCGACCGATGCAAGAAAGTGGCCTGAGACCGTCGAGGCCACTGCCATCCCGGATGACCGGGATATGGCCGCTTTGTCGGCGTCTCTTCACCCGCGAATACGATGCGCGGGGCATGGTTGCGGTTAAAGTAGTGAGAACATTGAAAAGACCTGGATTGCACGTTCGCCATTCCCCTCTTCGCCCCGGTCGCAACGGGATACATCCCAAGGGGGACGTTTCGTGACATCCTCCGGCGGCAGTCAGAATAACCTTGCGACAGTAAGATCGGCACTGGAACATATCGAACAGGGCATCACCGTTTTCGACGCCGATTTGCGACTTGTCGCACTCAACGCAAGATTCCTGGAATTGCTTGATATCCCTGCGGAACTAGGGGAACCGGGAACCGACTTTGCCGAATTCATGCGCTACAACGCGGTGCGGGGCGAATACGGTGAAGGCGATATCGAAGCCCTCGTGGCTGAACGCGTCAACCAGGCGCGGAAATTCGAAGCGCATTGTTTCGAACGTGTGCGGCCGGACGGGACCATTCTCAAGGTGACCGGCACCCCCTTGCCCGAGGGCGGTTTCGTCGCCGTCTACACCGACGTGACGAAGGATCGCAAACGCGAAGCCGAACTTGAAAGCCGGGTGAAAGCCCGGACCGAGAAATTGCGCCGGAACCAGGCGCGCCTGTCGCTGATCACCAACGAGGTGCCCGCCGGGATCGCGTTTCTGGATACCGGGTTCGTCTTCGAATACGCCAACCGGGGATTTGCCAAACCACTTGGCTTCACCCCCGAAACCATTCGCGGCAAGCAGGCCGAGGAGGTGTTGTCGCCGAACATGATCAAGGCCGCCATGCCCTGGTTCGAAAGGGCGCTGACTGGGGAATCCGCGACCTACGATATCGATGCGGACCTGCCCGACGGCCGGAAGATGTTCGTGCGAAGCTATCTGCGCCCCGAGATTTCGGATGAGGGGCGGGTCACCGGTTTTTACCTGCTGACCGTCGACATGACGCGGCAAAGGGAATCCGACCTCGCTCTTATCCGGGCGCAGAAGATGGAGGCCCTGGGCACGCTGTCGGCGGGGATCGCGCATGATTTCAACAATCTGCTGACCATCATCCTTGGCAACCTGACCCCGCTCGAGCAGGAGATGGGGGATGAAGATCTTCGGCGGGAATATCTGTTGCCGGCCATATCCGCGGCCAGCCGGGGCAATGATTTGACGACCCGACTGCTCAGCCTGACCAAGCAGAGCAAATCCCTCGCGGCCCCGATAAAAACATCGGAATCGATTGCGAGCACGCTCAGGATCCTGACCGCTTCGCTGCCCAGCGACATAAAACTGGTAGGCCCTGAAGATCCCTGCGCCCCTTGGGTCAACGTCGATCGCGGGCAGTTGGAAATGGCCCTCATCAACCTTGCGGTCAACAGCAGCGAGGCCATCAGCGGTCCCGGTCGGATAACGGTTTCCTGCAATGAAACCGTGCTTGACCTTGCGCATGCGCGGACGCTGAAGCTTAATCCGGGCCGCTATTGCACGATCACGGTCAGCGATACCGGCCACGGCATGAGCGAAGAGGTGATGCAGCGGGTTTTCGACCCGTTCTATTCCCGCAAGCCGGACAAGGGATCCGGCCTCGGCCTGGCGATGGTCTATGCCTTTGCCGAATTGTCGGGCGGCGCGATCACGGTGACGAGCGAGGAAAAAGTGGGATCCGCCTTCACGCTTTACCTGCCGTCGATAGACCCGCAGGAAGAAGCGCCGCCCTCACCGGATCCAGTGGCCGGCGAACGTGTGGAGCTGGACGGCATGGAGGTGCTTCTGGTCGAGGATAACCCGCTTGTCCGCGACGTGGTGCGGCGGCAGGTGGAGGCGCTTGGCGCCCGCGTCAGCGAAGCGGAATCGGCCGAGGAAGCGATGCTGACGATCGAGACCAAAACGCCCTTCGACCTGGTGCTGTCCGATATTTCGCTGACCGGGAAGATGACGGGCATCGACCTGCGCGACGAGATCGGAAAGCGGCATGCTAACCTGCCGGTGATCCTGATGACCGCCCACGGCGCCGCCGATGTTCTGGGGCCGGATGGCGGGGCGGGACAGGTGCTGCAGAAACCGTTCAGGAAAAACCAGCTGGAAACGGCGCTGGCCCGCGCCGTCGCGCCCGGTTCGTGAAACATTCCCTGCCGGTTACAGGTCGCGGAACCGTTTTTCCTGACGCGCGGTCCAGCGCACCGTCAGCTCGAAACCCGTGTCTGTCTGTTCTTCCTTCTCGACCACGTCATGATCGAAAAGCCAGGCCCGCTTGCGCCCCTCGGAGAAGCTCAGCGACACCTTGCTTTCATGGGTCTCAGAGGCCAGCTGACGGGCGACTTCCTGCATCAGGTCGAGGATGCCTTCGCCGGTCACCGCCGAGATGGCGAAGATGTTGCCGTCCCGGTCCGCCCGCTGCCGGGTGGCGGCGCGCTCATCCTCGGGCAGCAGGTCGATCTTGTTCCAGACCTCCAGCACCGTGGTGTCCTTGTTGACGCCCAGCGATTCCATGATTTCCAGCACGTTGGCGCACTGGTTTTCGGTCTCTGGGTGGGAAATATCGCGCACATGCAGGATCAGGTTGGCGCTCAGCACTTCTTCCAGCGTGGCGCGGAACGACGCGACCAGTTCGGTCGGCAGATCGCTGATGAACCCCACCGTATCGGACAGGATCACCTCGGGCCCGCCTTCGGGCAGGTCGACCCGCCGCATGGTCGGGTCCAGCGTCGCGAACAGCATGTCCTTGGCCATCACCTCGGCCCCGGTCAGCCGGTTGAACAGCGTCGACTTGCCGGCGTTGGTGTAGCCCACTAGCGCGACCACTGGAAACGGCACCTTGGCGCGGGCCGAACGATGCAGTTCGCGCGTCTTGACCACCTTGTCGAGCTGCCGGCGCAACCGCACCAGCTGTTCGTCGATGGCGCGCCGGTCGGCCTCGATCTGGGTTTCGCCGGGACCGCCGACGAAACCGAGCCCGCCGCGCTGGCGTTCCAGGTGGGTCCAGGCCCGCACCAGCCGGGTGCGCTGATATTTCAGCGCCGCCATTTCGACCTGCAGCACGCCTTCGCGGGTGCGCGCGCGGTCGGAGAAAATCTCGAGGATCAGCCCGGTCCGGTCCAGGAGCTTCACGCCCCATTCCTTTTCCAGGTTGCGCTGCTGCACCGGTGTCACCGGTCCGTCGATCAGAACCAGTTCGACCTCGGCCTCTTCCATCCGCTGTTTCAGTTCGGCGATCTTGCCGGTGCCGAACAAAAGCCCCGGATGGGGCCGTTGCAGGCGCACGGTTTCGGACCCGACCACTTCGAGGTCAGGCAGGGCCGCAGCCAGCGCCACCGCCTCTTCCAAGGCGTATTCGGCCATGCGGCGGTGTTGGTCGGATTTCAGGTCGGGATGCAGGACCCAGGCGCGGGTCGGTTCCCTTTCATGTATTTCCAAGCTTAGCTTTCTTCGCCATCGTAAAGGTTGATGGGTTGCGCCGGCATGATAGTCGAAATTGCGTGCTTGTAGACCAGCTGCGATTGACCATCGCGGCGCAGCAGGACACAGAAATTGTCAAACCAGGTGATGACACCTTGCAGTTTGACGCCGTTGATCAGGAAAATGGTCACCGGAATCTTCGTCTTCCGGGTGTGATTCAAAAACGCGTCTTGCAGGTTTTGCTTGTCGGAAGCCATTCATTGTTACCTTTATTCTTGTTCTCGGTGCCGCGGCCGGCGTCCCTGTAGAGCTATTGCACCTACTATGTCTTGGCCTTTACCGAGTTTCCAGCCCAAAAATCAGCCTGTTAAAGCGGTTAGACGCAAGAATTTCTATCGTCGCCAGATGTCGCTGCTGAGAAGCGCGATGATGGCAAGCATTTCCAGCCGCCCCAGGACCATGGCGCTGCAGAATACCAGCTTGGCCGCCGGCGCCAGGTCGACCAGCAGGATTTCGGTTTCCGGCGCGATGGAAATCAGCGGCCCGGTGGTCGACAGCGCCGCAACCGAAATCACCAGCGCGTTTTCGAAGCTCGACCCGAAGGCGGCAAAGACCAGCGAAAACGCGGTTAGCGACAGGGCGAACAGCATGAAGAAGATCCAGGCGATATAGGCGCCCTGCTTGCGGACGCGGCGCGAATTGCCGACCGAATGACCCACGGACGACGGGTGGACCAGCTTTTCCATTTCCCGCAATCCGTTGAGGTAGAGCGCCCAGACCCGGAGCAGCTTCACCCCGCCGGCGGTGGTGGCGACGCCGCCGCCGATCATCGCCAGCCCGAGGAAGATCAGCCCCGGCGTGCTGAGCCCCGACCAGTCGCGTGCGGTGCCCCATTCGGCGCTTTCGAACCCGGTGGTGGTCAGGAAGGACAAGGTGGTGAACACCCCGCCCCACAGCGCCCGCAGCGCCACCAGCAGGTTCTGGCCTTCGTCCATGCTGTAGGATCCCAGCCAGTGCCGCAGGAACAGCAGCACCGGCACCCCGATCACGATCAAGATGCCGAGCCGGAATTCGGGATCGGTCTGGATTCCGCGTTGCTTGGAATTGAGCGTGTCGGTGGAAAAGGTCAGCCGCGACAGGGCGAACAGCATGAACAGCGCCATCACGACTTCGCCGGTGATCGACGATCCGTGTTCCTGCAAACCGCCGATCGGGGAAATGCCACTGGTCGCCATCACCGACATCGCGTGGCACAGCGCCACCAGCGGCCGGTCGCCGCTGACCGCCAGCATGATCCACAGCGCCAGCGTCAGCCCGGCATAGACCGGGAACAGCTTTGCCGTCACCCGCAGGATCCGCTTTTGCGGATCGGCCCGTTCGAAACGGCCGTGCAGCAAATCGCTTTGTCCCGGTGTCGCGGTCGCGGTCACCTCGAAGCCGCCAAGGTTCAGCGGCGCCAGGATCGCGGCGGCGGCCACCCACATCAGCATCCCGCCCATCCAGCCGACCATCGCCCGCCACAGGTGCAGCGTCGGGCTCAGCCGTTCGGGGTCGAACAAGGTCGCGCCGGTGGTGCTGAGGCTCGACACCATTTCGACATAGGCGTTCAGATAACTGGTGGTGCGCAGCGCTTCGTGGAAAGGCAAGGCGAGCAGCAGCGGCAGCAAGCTGAACCCGGCGAACAGTGCCAGCAGGTTGCCCATTTCGCCGCGCTTGCGCTGTCGCGACGACATCGCCAGCGCGACCATCACCACCGCCAGCAGGCCCAGCAGCCCGGCATAGAAAAACGACCGCGCTTCGTGGTGGCTGCCCAGAAGCGTCGCATGCATCGAGGGGATGAACATCGCCAGACTCCCGATGCCCATCAGCAGCAGGAACAGGGGTTGGTTGAGGATGCGATCGGTCATCGGTCAGAAGAAATCGATCGACACCTGAAGCAGGCGTTCGACTTCGGGCACGTCATCGGCCATCGAGAACAGCGCGATCACGTCGCCTTCCTCGATCCGGGTGTCGGCGCCTGGCTTGATCACCTTTTCGCCTTTCAGGATGCCGCCGACCAACACGCCTTCGGGGAAATCAATGTCTCGGATCTTTTGCCCCGCGATGGGCGAGGTCGACAACACCTCGGCCTCGATCATCTCGGCTTCGGCATCGCCGATCGAATAGACCTCGCGCACCTTGCCGTGGCGGATGTGGCGCAGGATCGAGCTGACGGTGGTGGCGCGCGGGTTGACGAAGGCGTCGATCCCCAGCGGCGCCATCATTGGCGCCAGCGTCGGGTCGTTGACCAGCGCGATCGCCATCGGGCAGCCTTCGGCCTTGGCGCGCACCGCGGCCAGCATGTTCGTCTTGTCGTCATCGGTGACGCACAGCACCACGTCGGCGCGTTCGATATTGGCCTCGGCGAGCAGCGTTGCATCGAGCCCGTCACCATGCAAAACGATGGTCTTTTCCAGCGCGTCGGCGGCCTTTTCGGCGATCTTGCGGTTGCGCTCGATCACCTTGGCGCGGATCCGGCTTGTCTGTTCTTCCAGCGCACGGGCGACCGACAGCCCGACATTGCCGCCGCCGATGATCACCACCCGTTCGCGTTTCTTCGACACCTTGCCGAAAATTTCCATCGTGCGCGGAATGTCTTCGTTCACCGTGAAGACATAGCATTCGTCGCCGGGAAAGATCTGGTCGGTGGGTTCCGGCGCGAACAGGCGGCCGTCGCGGCGGATGCCCACCACGATGGTGCGCAGCGTCGAAAACAGATCGGTCAACTGACGCAGCGGCGTGTTCACGATCGGGCAGGCATCGTTGATGGTGATGCCCAGCAGATGCGCCCGGCCGCCAAGGAATTTTTCGGTATCGAAGGCGGCGGGCGACGCGATCCGCTGCAAGGCCGCCTCGGCCACTTCGCGTTCGGGGCTGATCACAACGTCGATCGGCAGGTGTTCGCGCCGGTAGAGGTCGGAATAGATCGCCGTCAGGTAACTTTGCGAGCGCAGCCGGGCGATCTTGCGCGGGACCGAAAACACCGAATGCGCCATCTGGCAGGTCACCATGTTGACCTCGTCCGAATAGGTGGCGGCGATGATCATGTCGGCGTCGCGCGCACCGGCCTGTTCAAGCACATCGGGATAGCTGGCAAAGCCCGCGATCCCCTGCACATCCAGCGTATCGGTGGCACGGCGCACCAGTTCGGGATTGTTGTCGACCACGGTGACATCATTTTTTTCGCCAGACAGATGCCGCGCGATTTGCCACCCGACCTGGCCGGCCCCGCAGATGATGACTTTCATTGTCCCCGGTCCCCTGGTTTCAGAGGCATTGGATGGCATGGTGCCGGTTAATGGTCAATTGATTTGTCAAAAATCAAAGACGCGGTCATGCTGGCGGGGCACACTGCCCCGAAAGGAGGCCAGGATGTCACGATCGATGCTTTTCACGCTCGCCGCCGTCGCTGTTTTGGCGGGATGCGCGCCGCTTGGGCTTTACTACCGCGAAGGTGTCGCGGTGTCGCGGATGAACAATGACCTGACCGATTGCCAGGTCAGCGCATTGCAAAAAGTGCCCGTGGTCAAGGAAACCCGCTTCACACCGCTGAGGATGGTACCGGTGCGCAGATGCGATGCCAGCGGGGCAAACTGTATCGTCACCTACGAATTGGAAGGCGGCGATCCCTACACGGTCGATGTCAACAAGCGCCTGCGAAAACGGGTCGAGGCGCAATGCATGACCCGAAAGGGCTATGAATGGGTGGAACTGCCGCCCTGCCCTTCCACGGTGGCGAATGCGGCGCCGAAATCGGTGACGACGGTGCTGCCGCGGCTGACACCGGAATCCTGCTCGATCCAGCGCGGCGGCGGTCGCTGGCAGATCGTGACGCCGGGCTGATCGCGCTATTCGGCGTCCTCTTCGACCTTTTCCACCCGCGCCACCCGGGCCCCGGACTTGTTGGTGGTCACCACGCCGAGCGATTTCAGCTTGCGGTGCAGCGCGCTGCGTTCCATGCCGACGAAATTGGCGGTGCGGCTGATATTGCCGCCGAACCGGTTGATCTGGGTCAGCAGGTATTCGCGTTCGAACACCTCGCGCGCCTCGCGCAGCGGCAGCGTCGCCAGCGTGCCGCTCAAGACCACGCCGTCATCATCCGTGACGCCCTCTTCGCTGCTGGGCAGTTCCTTGGCCTCGATCGGGCCGTTGCCGTCGCCGAGGATCAGCACCCGTTCGATCAGGTTGCGCAACTGGCGCACGTTTCCAGGCCAGACCATCGTCTGCATCAGCGCCGAGGCGTCCTCGCTCAGCTCGCGCAGCGGCAGACCCTGCGATTTGTTCAGCGCCTCGATGAAATGTGCCGCCAGCACCGGGATGTCTTCGCGCCGTTCCGCCAGCGACGGCACCGCGATCGGCACGACATTCAGCCGGTGATACAGTTCCTGCCGGAACCGCCCGGCCTCAATTTCGGCATCCAGATCTCGGCTGGTCGATGAAATCACCCGCAGGTCGACCCGCACCTTGCCGGTGCCGCCGACACGCTGGAACTGCTGATCGACCAGCACGCGCAGGATTTTGGATTGCGACCCCAGCGGCATGTCAGCCACTTCGTCGAAGAACACCACGCCGCCGTGCGCCTGTTCCAGCAACCCCTGTTCGATTCCACGCTCGGGGGTTTCGCGGCCGAACAGCACCTCTTCCATCCGGTCCGGTTCGATGCTGGCGCAGCTGACCGTGACGAAGGGGGCGGAGGCGCGGTTCGACTGCGCATGGATATAACGCGCCGCGACTTCCTTGCCGACACCGGAAGGCCCCGACAGCATCACCCGGCCGTTGGATTTCGTCACCTTGTCGAGCTGCCCCAGCATCGCCCGGAACGATGCCGACTGGCCGACCATTTCCGCGGTTTGCACATCGTTGCGGCGCAATTCCTGATTTTCCCGCCGCAGCCGCGAGGTTTCCATCGCGCGCCGGATCACAACCAGCAGCTGGTCGATGTTGAACGGCTTTTCGATGAAGTCATAGGCGCCCTGCTTGATCGCGGCGACAGCGATCTCGATGTTGCCGTGGCCTGAAATGATCACCACCGGCACGTCGGGATTGTCGCGCTTGACGGTCTTGAGGATGTCGATCCCGTCCATCTTGCTGTCCTTCAGCCAGATATCGAGGATCAGCAGCGCCGGCGGTTCACTGTTGATTTCGGTCATCGCCTCTTCGGAATTGCCGGCCAGTCGGGTGGTGTAGCCCTCGTCCCCGAGGATATCCGAAATCAGCTCCCGAATGTCGCGTTCATCGTCGACGATCAAAATGTCACTCATGTCATCCTCAATCTTGTCTTGTTATTCCGCGGCCCTGTCCCGGACTGCGCTGACGGAAAGCCGGATCACCGCCATCGCGCCCGCATGGGGATCGTTGGCATCGGTGTCGAAAATCGGCGCATCCTCCAGCTGCAGGCTGCCGCCATGTTCCTCGATGATCTTCTTGACGATCGGCAGGCCCAGCCCGGTGCCCTCGGACCGCGTCGTCACATAGGGTTCGAACAGCCGGGTGCGGTCCTCGGGCAGGCCTATGCCGTTGTCGGCGATCCGTAAGATCGCGTTGCGGCCATCCAGTTCCGTTTTGACGCGGATGATCCCCTTGAAATCGTCTTTTTTGGACTCTTTCTTATAGGAAACAATCGCTTCCCCGGCATTCTTCAGCAAATTGGTGAGCGCCTGATTGATCATCGTCCCGTCCAGTTCCGCAAGCAGCGGGTCGTCGACAAGGTCGCTGACGATGTCCACGTCAGGCTGACCCGCCTGCTGCAGCAGCACGGCGTTCTGAACCAGCTGGGTCAGGCTTTCGGGCCGGCGTTCGGGTTCGGGCATCCGGGCGAATTTGGAAAACTCGTCAACAATGCGGCGCAAGTCATTGGTTTGACGCACGATAACTTCGGTCAACTGCGCCAGGCTGTCGGCTTCGGCCTCGGCCAGATGACGGCTGAACTTGCGCTTGATCCGTTCCGCCGACAGCTGGATCGGGGTTAGCGGGTTCTTGATTTCATGGGCGATGCGGCGCGCCACGTCGCCCCAGGCCGCCATTCTTTGCGCCGCCACCAGGTCGCTGACATCGTCGAAGGCGACCACGTAGCCTTCGAGCAGGCCATCTTCGCTGTAACGCGTCGACATCCGCACCAGCAGGTTTTCCAGCCGCCCGCCCCGGCTCACCTTGATTTCGTCCTGCACCGTGCGCAGGTCATCGCTCTGCAAGCGTTCGAACAGGGCGCTGAATTCCGGCACGGCGACGGAAATCGCCACCGATTGCTGATCCTCGTTCCAGTCCAGCAAGCGTTTGGCGGACCGGTTGACGAAGGTCACCCGTCCGTCGGAGTCAAGCCCCACCACGCCCGAGGTGACCGAACTGAGCACGGAATCGAACAACCTGCGGCGGCGTTCGATCTGATCGGTGTTCTGCAACAGGGTTTCGCGCTGCGCCTTTAGCTGCCGGGTCATCTGGTTGAAGTAACGCCCCAGCATGGCGATTTCGTCGTCGCCCTCTTCCTCGACCACCTGCACGTCCAGGTCGCCGGACCCGACCCGCTGCGCCGCCCCGGTCAGCCGTCCCACCGGGCGCGACAGCCGTTCGGCGAACCACAGGCCAAGCCAGATCGCGGCCAGGATCAGGATCACCGCGAAGCCGAGATAGATCAGGCCGAATTCGAACAGAACCCGGCCGCGTTCGCTTTCCAGTTGCTGGTAGAACTGTGCGGTTTCCTTGGTGTCATCCAGCAGGCTGAGCAATTCGCCATCCACGTCGCGGCTGACATAGAGGAAGCGGTCGACGAAGGCCTCTAGCCGCACCAGCGCGCGGAATTCGTTGTTGGCCCAATCCTCGATGATCTGCACGCCCTCGGCGTTGGCGCGTTCGAACTGTTCCGCAGTCGGGCGTTCGTAGTCGAACAGGTAGGACCGGTCTCCGCGGGCGCGGATTTCGCCGGTTCCGTCGATCACGTAGGCTTCGCGCAATCCGCGTTGAATCTGGGTCTGACCGGTGGTCAGCACCTGCCGGATGTCGGCGTCGGTCATGAAGAAGGTGTTTTGCCGCGTCTGGTTGATATGCGCGGCCAGGGCGGTGACATCAACGGTCAGGTCGCGGCGGTGTTCGCCCTCGTATGCCTGCGCCGCTTCCAGCGACGACCCGACCACCTGCCGGACCCGGTCGGAAAACCAGCCCTCGAGCCCGATATTCACCGTCAACGCCGCGAAGATCGCCACCGTCACCGTCGGGATAAGCGCGAGGATCGCGAAAACGCCGGTCAGACGCATGTGCAGCCGCGACCCGGCGGATTTGGCCCTGCGTGCCGAAATCAGAGCCACGATCCGTTGCAGGACCAGCGCCGCCACCAGCAGCACATAGACGAAATCGGCCAGCAGGATCATCCGCAGGCTGGTGGCCGCCGCGCCCTTGTCCAAGGGACCGAGAATAAGGAAGGTCGCCATCGCCAGAACAGGCCCCAGAATCACCAGCCCGATCGTGGCGGTAGTCTGCACCCGGCGCTGCCGTCGCAATCGGCTGATTTTCGCCCAACTGCGCAATTTATGTGCCCGGGTTGCCACCCGCTGCCCCTCTTCCTGATGTGCCGCTTTGCGCGGCTTACCGCTAAATATTGTTGGCATAGATACGCAAGGCACCTATTTGCCACGTTATTGTTGCGATTTTACATCAACTTTCGGCGGCGTGTCACGCGAATATCCAGATCGTTTATCTTCTTGCGCAGCGTATTGCGGTTGATGCCCAGCAGGTCGGCGCATTTCGCCTGATTTCCGCCGGTCGCTTCCAACGCGATTTCGATCAGCGGCAGTTCCACTTCTCGCAGGATTCGCGCGTACAGACCCGGCGGCGGCAGCATGTTGCCATGCAGGTCGAAATAGCGCCGCAGATGTCTGGCGACCGACGCCGACAGTTTCTCGCTGTCACCGCCGCCCAGCACCGGTTCCATATCGGGCTGGTTGCCCAACACGGATTCCACTTCCGACCGGGTGATTTCCTCGGCCCGCGAAGTCAGCACCAGCCGCCGCACCGCGTTTTCCAGCTGGCGCACGTTGCCCGGCCAGCTATAGGCGCGCATCAGTTCCAGCGCCTCGTCGGAAAGCGTACGCGACGGTGCGCCATCGCGTTCGGCCCGCTGCAGGAAATGTTCCGCCAGCAGCGGAATGTCTTCGACCCGTTCACGCAAGCTGGGCACCTGGATCGTCGCGCCGCTCAGCCGGTAATACAGGTCCTGGCGCATCTCGCCGTTGTCCAGCGCGTCGGACAGGCCGCCCTGGCTGGTGGCCATGAAGCGCGGCGTGTGTTCACCCGGATTGTCCATCATCCGCACGATGCGGGCCTGTATTTCGGCGTCGACATCGCCGATTTCGTCGAACAGGACCGTACCGCCCTTGACCCGCGCCAGAACACGCGCCGGACCTTCGATATCCTGCAACTCAGTGGCGGTGACGGTGACGAAGGGCAAGGTGCGACGGTCGGAAAAATCGTGGATCGCCCGTGCGATCAGCGATTTTCCGGTGCCGGATTCGCCCGCGATCAGTACCGGAAGGTCGGTATTCATCACCTTCGCCACCAGCCGGTACAGCGCCTGCATCGCCGGGGTACGCCCGACCAGAGGCAGGTCGTCGGGGCGTTCTTTTTCCTCCTCCGACGCCGGGCCGGTCGGCACGGCGCGGCGGCGCTGTTCCAACGCCTTGGCGGTGCGTTTCATCAGGTCGGGCAGGTCGAAGGGCTTGGGCAGGTAATCGTAAGCCTCGGCCTCGGCCGCCTGGATCGCGGTCATGATCGTGTTCTGCGCCGAAATCACGATCACCGGCAGGCCGGGCCGGTCCTCGGCGATCTTGGGCAGCATTTCCAGCCCGTTTCCGTCCGGCATCATGACGTCGGAAATCACCACGTCGCCCTTGCCTTCGCCGACCCACCGCATCAACGTGGTCAGCGACGAGGTCGCGTGCACCTTGCATCCGGCCCGTGTCAGGGCCTGGGTCAGAACCGTTCGGATCGTGCGATCGTCATCAGCGACAAGTACCGTGCCGTCCATCAGCTGCTCTCCTTTTTACCGCGCCGTTTGGGATCGGGCGCCATCGGTAGCGAAATCTTGAACACAGTCCGTCCGGGGACGGAGTCGACGGAAATCCAGCCGTCGTGATCGGAAATGATCTTGCTGACCAGCGCCAGCCCCAGCCCGGTGCCGTTTTCGCGGCCTGATACGAAGGGATCGAAAATATCGCCCTTGATGTCGTCGGGCAGGCCCGGGCCGTCATCGATGATTTCGATCTGAAGCGGCAGGGACTGCCCGGTGCCATCGGCCCGGCGCAGCCGGAAGGAATGTTCGTAGAACGTGTGCAGGCGGATGGTTCCGCCTTCCTTGTCAGCGGCTTGCGCGGCGTTCTTGATCAGGTTGAGAACGACCTGGAGCAACTGGTCGGGATCGCCGAGCGCCAGCGGCAACGAGGGGTCGTAATCCTCGACGATCTTCATGTGGGCGCCGAAGCCCAGCAGCGCCGAGCGCCGTGCCCGATCCAGGACATCATGAAGATTGACCGGCACCCGGTGCGGTTCGCTCAGGTTGCCGAACTGTTCCACCTGTTCAAGCAGCTTCACGATGCGGCGGCTTTCCGACACGATCAGGTCGGTCATTTCCATGTCCTCGGCGCTGAGGTTCATCGACAGAAGCTGCGCAGCGCCGGTGATGCCGGCCAGCGGGTTCTTGATTTCATGGGCCAGCATCTCGGCCATGCCGATGGCCGATTTCGCGGCCGACTTCACCGAATGGTTCTGGGTCATGCGCCCCGCGAGTTCGCGCGGCGAGATCAGGAAAATCATGTGCCCGGGCTGCCCCTGCAACGGCGCGATCTGCAGGTTGCAATGCAGCGGCGCGCGGCTGCCGGTGCCGACATCGACATCGTTGACGAACAGCGGCGAATTGGTGGCGCGGGCGCGCTCGAACGCTTCTTCAAGCGGCGCGTCGATCATGATCCGGTCCCAGACCGGTTCGCCCAGGATGGTTTTCACGGAGGCGTTCAGGAATCCTTCGGCGGCCGGGTTGATGTCGCAGATGTTGTCCTGCGGATCGACGATCACGCCGGGAATGGGCAGCGACGACCAGATCATCTTGTCCTCGGTCTGCGCGCTCATGCTGCGGCCCGTTCCGGATACAGCAGTGCCGCGGGCAACTGCGCGATCACCCGTGCAGGATCACGTTCGGTCAGGATGGCGCGGCGGGCGACCGGCCCGGTGCCGGCGCCATCCATGTACCAGCCCAGATGCTTGCGCGCCACGCGCAGGCCCAGATTGGGCCCGTAGAAATCCAGCATCGCTTCGTAATGCGCGATCACCATGTCTGCAAATTCCTCGCCTTCGGGCACTTTCGGTGCCTCTTGTCCAAACAGTTCTGCCGCGACCTGCGCCAGCAGCCACGGTTTGCCCTGCGCGCCGCGCCCGATCATCACCCCATCGGCGCCCGACAGCGCCATCGCCCGACGCGCATCCTCGGCCGAACAGATGTCGCCATTCGCGATCACCGGGATCGACACGGCCTCTTTCACCTCGCGGATCGCGGCCCAGTCGGCGCGGCCCTTGTAGAACTGGCACCGGGTGCGGCCATGGATGGTGATCATCCGGATGCCGGCATCTTCAGCCCGCCGCGCCAGATCAGCCGCGTTCAACAGGTCGTCGTCCCAGCCCAGCCGGGTTTTCAGCGTCACCGGCAGGTCGACCGCGTCGACCACCGCCTCGATCAGGGTCAGCGCATGGTCCAGGTCCTTCAGCAGCGCCGACCCGGAATAGCCGTTCACCACCTTCTTCGCCGGGCAGCCCATGTTGATGTCGATCAGCTTGGCGCCGTTATCCGCGACCATCCTGGCGGCGCGGCTCATCCATTCGGCATCGCGCCCGGCCAGTTGCACCGCGGTATTGGCCTTGCCGAACCCCAGTTCGGCCCGTTCCCGCACACCGGGCTTGGCCTGCACCATTTCCTGGCTGGCAACCATTTCGCTGACTACCAATCCGGCGCCGAATCCCGCAACCAGGTCGCGGAATGGCAGATCGGTGATTCCGGCCAGCGGGGCCAGGAAGACGGGCGGTGTGAGGGTGTTGTCAGCGAGCGTCAGAGACACGTGCCTAATCCTTGTGCATTTGCCTCTGGCTAACCCAGAGGGGGCCGATCCGCAATGAAACCCGCCCAGTTTTGAACCTGCCTCCATACATATGCCTAATTTTTAGGCACACAAGCCGGGTGTCTGTGTGGATTGCCCTTCTTCGCCGCACGTCCTATGCACTGTGACGAGCAAACCGCAATCTGCCGAAGGATGCGTTCCGAGATGAAAACCGCTGCGCTCATCGTTGCCGCCGGCCGCGGCAGCCGTGCCGGGGGCGGGCTGCCCAAGCAATGGCGCGCGCTGGCCGGGCGCCGGGTGGCGGACTGGACCCTGCGGGCCTTTGCCGACCATCCGGGTATCGACATCGTCATGCTGGTCATCCATCCCGACGATCATGCATTCCTTGGCGACTGGTCCGATCACCCCAAGCTCCGCATCGCCCATGGCGGCGCGACGCGCGACGCCTCGGTGCTGAACGGGCTCGAGGCGCTGGAGGGTGACGGTGTCGGCAAGGTTCTGGTCCATGACGTGGCGCGCCTCTGTGTGGGCCCGGCGCTGATCGAGGCGGTTCTGGCGGCACTCGACACCCATTGCGGGGCCGCACCGGGTTTGGCCGTCGTCGATGCGCTATGGCGTGGTGAGGACGGGATCGTGCAGGGGGTGCAGGACCGCGAGGGGCTTTACCGGGCGCAGACGCCGCAGGGGTTCGATTTCGCCACCCTGCTGGCGGCGCACCGCGCCCATCCCGGCGGGGCGGCGGACGATGTCGAGGTGGCGCGTGCCGCCGGGGTTGAAGTGGCCATCGTTCCGGGCGAAGAAAGCAATCTGAAAATCACCCGGCCCGAGGACTTCGCGCGGGCTGAACGCATACTTGGGGGACAGATGGATATCCGTCTTGGCAATGGTTACGACGTGCACCGTTTCGGTGATGGCGATTACGTGATCCTGTGCGGCGTACAGGTGCCGCATGATCGCGGGCTGCAGGGGCATTCGGATGCCGATGTCGGCATGCACGCGGTCACCGACGCGATCTATGGCGCACTGGCAGAGGGCGATATCGGCCGCCATTTCCCGCCGTCGGACCCGCAATGGAAAGGCGCGGCAAGCGAGATTTTCCTGAAGCACGCTGTCGATCTGGCCGCCTCGAAAGGGTTCAAGATCGGCAATGTCGATTGCACTCTGGTTTGCGAATACCCCAAGGTGGGGCCGCATGCCGCCGCGATGCAGGCGGAAATGGCCCGGATCATGGGGCTCGATCCCGACCGCGTATCGGTCAAGGCCACGACCAGCGAACGGCTGGGCTTTACCGGGCGCGGCGAAGGCATCGCCGCGTTGGCGACCGCAACCTTGGTGAAACCATGACACATTTGATCGCGACCTTCTTCTATGTCGGCCACCTGCGCCCTGCCCCCGGCACCTGGGGATCGCTGGCCGCCCTGCCCGCGGCCTACGCGCTTTACCTGCTGGGTGGTGTGCCGCTGTTCCTGATCGCCACCGTCGCGGTGTTCGCTCTGGGCTGGTGGGCGACGGCAAAGGAAACCGAAGGCAAGGCCGACAAGGACCCCAGCGAGATCGTCATCGACGAGGTGGCGGGCCAGTGGATCGCGCTCGCGCCTGCCCTGATCGGGGCCGACATGAACGGGGCGGACGTTCTTGCGCTCTGGCCCGGCTGGGTCACCGCCTTCGTGGCGTTCCGGCTGTTCGACATCTGGAAACCCGGTCCCGTCGGCTGGGCCGACCGGCGCGGCGGTCCGATGGGGGTAATGCTGGACGACGTGATCGCCGGGGTGTTCGCCGGCATCGTGGTGATGATCGGCGCCGGCATCTCGCACGGGGTGCTGGGGCTATGAGCGCGGCGTCAGATATCCTGGACCGCTACCGGGCGCTTGGATGGCGCATTGCGGCCGCCGAAAGCTGCACCGGCGGCATGGTGATGGCCGCCTTGACCGATGTGCCCGGGTCCTCGGATGTGGTCGAGCGCGGTTTCGTCACCTATTCCAACGCCGCCAAGGTCGAAATGCTGGGCGTGAAGGAACAGTCGCTTTACGCTGTCGGCGCGGTGTCCGAGGAAGTGGCGCGCGAAATGGCCGAAGGGGCGCTGGAATTTTCCAACGCCGACGTGACCGTTTCGATCACCGGTATCGCCGGGCCGGGCGGTTCGGAACACAAACCCGAGGGCCGGGTTTGCTTCGGACTGGCCGTGAAAGGCCGCCCTGTCCTGACCGAAACCGTAGAGTTCGGCCCGTTGGGTCGCGCCAATGTTCGCGCCCGGTCTGTGCAAAAAGCGTTCGACTTGCTGAAATATGCGGCAGACAACAGTTGATCACCAATGCGCCA
The DNA here is from genome assembly GCF_018219815.1 of Thalassovita aquimarina. Taxonomy (GTDB): domain Bacteria; phylum Pseudomonadota; class Alphaproteobacteria; order Rhodobacterales; family Rhodobacteraceae; genus Thalassobius; species Thalassobius aquimarinus. Next base: position 330,396 of record NZ_JADMKU010000001.1, on the reverse strand, counting down.
TTAGCCGCTTTTTGCGCCTAACAATTAATCATTTTGCAAACTGACGCCTGTTTAAACGCCCCCCGGGGCGCATTGATGCTTTCTTTTGCGCCGCATTCACATTTGATCCGCGCCAACTTGAAAAGGGAAGGAAGGATCAATGAACGGAGCGGATACCGCCTGGATCATCGTCGCCACAGCGCTTGTGTTGTTCATGACGTTGCCCGGACTGGCGCTGTTTTACGGCGGCCTCGTACGCGCGCGCAACGTGCTGAGCGTCTTCATGCATTGCTATGCCATCGCCTGCCTGATGAGCGTGCTGTGGTTCGCGCTTGGCTATTCGGTGGCCTTTGGCGACGGCGGCGCGCTGTGGGGTGGCTTGGGCAAGCTGTTCCTCAACGGGATCACCACAGACACCCTGTCGGGCACCCTGCCCGAAGTGCTGTTCTTCGCCTTCCAGATGACATTCGCCATCATCACGCCCGCGCTGATCGTCGGTGCCTATGTGGAACGGATCGGCTTCGGCTTCGTGCTGCTGTTTTCGGCGTTATGGATGCTGGTCGTCTACGCGCCGGTCACGCACTGGATCTGGGGCGGCGGGATGCTGGCCGATGGCGGCATCTTCGGCGACACGGGCGTGAAGGATTTCGCCGGCGGCATCGTGGTGCATGAAACCGCAGGCATCGCGGCGCTGGTGCTGGCCGTCATGCTGGGCGCGCGCCGCAACAGGACGACGCCGCCGCACAATCCCGGCTACGTGATGATCGGCGCCGCGATGCTGTGGGTCGGCTGGTTCGGCTTCAACGGCGGGTCGCAGCTGGCCGCTGATGGTGGCGCCGCGATGGCGCTGACCGTGACCCACATTTCGGCCGCCACCGCGTCGCTGAGCTGGGCGCTGTGGGAACGGATCAAATACGGTAAGGCGTCGTTGGTGGGGCTAGTGACCGGCACCATCGCCGGGCTGGCCTCGATCACTCCGGCCAGCGGCTTCGTCGGCCCGGTCGAGGCGCTGATCATCGGCGCGATCGCCGGTGTGCTGTGTCAGGAAATGGTCAACGTGATCCGCAACAAGCTGCACATCGACGATACGCTGGACGTGTTCGCGGTGCATGGCGTCGGCGGTATTTTCGGCACGATCATGATCGCTGCATTCGGCGCGGGAAGCTGGATGGCGCAGCTGGGCAGCCTTGCGATCGTCGGCGCCTTCACCCTGGTGGCCTCGGTCATCATCGCCAAGGTCGTCGCCATGATCACCCCGCTGCGGGTGGACGCCGAAACCGAAACAAACGGTCTGGACCTCAGCGTTCACGGGGAACGTGCCTACGATCACAGATCGTGAGCGCGATGAAAAGACAACACGGAACGGGCCCCAAACGGGGCCCGTTTCCGTCATGATGACAGGAAAGCTGAAAAGTCCGAAACGGCTGCATTTGCGCAAATCGCCTGCCACGCCGCGTCGGACCGCCCTGCCCCGATCAGGCTTGCCGATTTCGCCCTGACCTTCGCCTCGCGCGCCTCGAGCGGCATCGGTGCGTTCAGGTCATGGGTCGCGATCACGCTCTCGCCATCTCTCAGGCTCACCTCCAGCACCGCGCCGGTTTCGCTGACCGTGTCATCCGCAGTCACCTCGACCAGCTTCCGCAGCCGCTGGATCTCGGGATCGGCGCAGAGCGCGTCGGTATAGCTGTCCAGCGTGCCGGTATCGAAACCCTGGAAATGCATCGGCAACACTGTCGCATAGCTGAATTTCGCCCCCAAGCCCGTCATCGGCTCTGGCTGGTTGCACACGGTCATCCAGCGCGGATGGGTACGCACTCGGATTGCCGCGATCTTGCCGGGATCGATCCGGTCCAGCGACCGCGCCGCCTCCAGTACCGCGTGCAGACCGTGGCAGCAGGCGTGGAACTTGTGACTGACCCGCGGGAACACCCAATCGTGCCCCAGCCCGTCCAATGCGGACATGTCCGCTTGTCCCATATGGGTGGGCCCAAAACCCTGCGCCGTTTCCAGCCCCAGCGGGTTGCCGACGAAGCCGCGCGCCACCAGTTCCGCGGCTTCCACGCCGTTCGACGCGGCAAGCCCGGCATTGTACGGTTTCGCCATGGTGCCGAATTGCGATTTCAGCCCCGATGCGCGGGTCGCGGCCAATCCCAGCACCATTTCGCACTGATCCGCGTCCAGACCCAACAACCGCGCCGCCGCCATCGCCGCGCCGAAGGTCCCTGCGGTTCCGGTCTGGTGGAACCCGCCCTGGTAGTGATCGCGGCCCAGCCAGATCCCGACGCGGGTCGAACACTCCACCCCGATCAGGCAGGCGGTCTGAAACGCTTCGCCGTCCGCCCCGATCTTTTCCGCCACCGCCAGCGCCGCCGCCACCACCGGCGCCGAAGGATGGCCAATGTTGGCGAAATGGGTGTCGTCGTAATCCAGCGCATGGGCGATGGTGCCATTGGCAAGCGCCGCCGCCCGCGCCGGGACCTTCGCGTCGCTGCCGAAGACCGTGGCCTGTGCTGCCCCGGCTTCCTCCTGTACCAAGTCGCGCACGATGCGTGAGACCGGTTCGTCCCGCCCGGCGATGCCCACCGACAGCCAGTCGAGAAGCGACAACCGCATGACGGCCATTGCCTCCAGGGCGCTGCGTTCCGGTGCTGTGCCTGCCGCGAATGCGGCGATGCTCTGCGTGATACCTGTCACGACATCCTCCCTCGTCTCGCGAGGCAGGTTAGCGATTCAGCGGCTGCCGTAAAGCGCTTCCGCCCGGCTTTCGAAGGCCCGCACGATGCGATGCATCGCTTCGTTGAACACCACGCCGATGATGCCCTGCAACACCGCGTTCTTGAATTCGAAATCGACGAAGAAGGACACGTCGCAGCCATCCCCGGCCGCGGCGAAGGACCAGTTCGATTTCATGTACTTGAACGGCCCTTCCAGATATTCGGTGTCGATCGACAGCGCCTGCGGATTCAGGGCGACCCGACTGCCGAAGCGTTCGCGAAACACCTTGAAGCTGATCACCAGATCGGCCTCCATCACCTCGGTCCCGTCGCCCTGCGGCGTGACCTTGCGTATCCGCGCTGCAGCGCACCAGGGCAGGAATTTCGGATAGGCCGCCACATCGGCCACCAGATCGTACATCTGCTGCGCCGTGTATGGCAGGTGCCGGGTTTCGGAATGGGTCGGCATGTTGCCCCTTTTTCGCGTGACAGTGGGGGATCATTTCGTAGACTGGGCCCGGAAATGCAAGGGGGTGTCATGCCGGAGCGTCCATATGTCATCGACGAGATGATTTCAGCCAAACAGATCGCCGCGCGGATCGAAGCCCTGGCGCGCGAGATCGAAAAGGAATTCTCCGATACCAGGAAGCTCGTCGTGGTCGGGCTACTGCGCGGCAGTTTCGTATTCATTGCCGATCTGGTGCGCGAATTGGACCTGCCGGTGGAGGTCGATTTCCTCGAAGCATCGTCCTACGGCAACGCGATGGAAAGCAGCCGCGAGGTGCGCATCCTGAAGGATCTGCGCGGCGAAATCGAAGGCCGCGACGTGCTGGTCGTCGAAGACATCGTCGATACAGGCTACACGCTGACCCACGTGCTGGGCCTGCTGAAATCGCGCAACCCGAAGCGGCTGAAAACCATCGCCCTTCTGGACAAACCGACGCGCCGGGAAACCGACGTAAAGGCCGACTGGATCGGGTTCGAGATCCCCGACGAATTCGTCGTCGGCTACGGCATCGATTTCGCGCAGCGCAACCGCAACCTGCCCCATATCGGCAAGGTCCGCTTCGTCGACGAGGACAAGGCCTGAGACCGCGATGCACTGGTTGTTCCGGATGTCGAAATGGGCGCGCAATCCGCCCTCCGCGCGCCGGGTCCGGCTGGTTCTTCTCATCATCGTGATCTGCTTGGTCGTTTATGCGGTGGAACGCTGGATTGGCTGGCCGGACTGGGCGACGGTCGAAGGGCGCGGACGATTCATGCGTCCCTGAACGGTTCTGACGAAGTTGTGAATTCCTTCCGCCTGCCCGCCGTTTAAGGTGCGTCTTATTAGCAGCCAAAGCGGAGTTTCACCGATGAAAGCCATTACCAAGCTCACCCTCGCTCTCACCCTCGCTGGCGGGGTCGCCGGCGCGGTTTCCGCCGACGAGGCGGCAATCAAGGCCCGTCAGGGTCAGATGAAGCTCTATGCTCATTACCTCGGGCTTCTGGGCGGCATGGCCAAAGGCGCCGTACCCTATGACGCCGACAAGGCCGGCGCCGCCGCTGCAAGCCTGGCAATGCTGACCAAGCTCGATTCGTCGCGTCTGTGGCCCGAAGGGTCGGATGAAATGTCGGCCGATGGTACCCGCGCCCTGCCCGCCATGTGGGAAAACGGCGACGATGTGATGAAAAAGGTGATGGCCCTGGGCGAGGCCGCGGCAGGCATGGAAATGGCCGCCGGCCAAAGCCTCGAGGCGCTGCAGGGTGCGATGGGGCCGCTGGGCGGGGCCTGCGGGGCCTGCCACAAGGCCTATCGCGCGCCGGATAGCTGATCCGGACGGGGCGATATGTTCAAGGTTGCAGGATACGTCGCCTTCGCGATGCTTCTGGCGGGCGCGGCGTTCTGGTGGATCACCACCCCCGAACGCGTGCGCGAAAACGATATCGCCGGTCTGGCCGGCGATGCCGTGCGCGGCGAAGCAGCGTTCTGGGCAGGCGGTTGCGCGTCCTGCCATTCCGCCCCCGGCGCCGAGGGCGATGAAAGGCTGGTTCTGTCGGGCGGGCGCGCCTTCGCCAGCGATTTCGGTACGTTCTATGCCCCAAACATTTCCCCGGACCCGGTCTACGGGATCGGCGATTGGCAGGCGGCCGATCTGGTCAACGCGATGCGCCACGGCACGGCGCCGGGGGGCGATCATTACTATCCGGCCTTCCCCTACACGTCCTATGCCCGCGCCAGCCTGCAGGACATGGTGGATCTGTGGGCCTTCCTGCAGACCCTGCCGGCCTCGACGGTTCCCGATACGCCGCATGAGGTCGGCTTCCCCTTCTCGCTCCGCCGTTTGCTGGGGGGCTGGAAATTCCTGTTCACCGGCCCCGATCAGGTGGTCGCCGGCGACTTGCCGCCCGAGGCCGCCCGTGGCCGCACCCTCGCCGAGGGACTGGGCCATTGCGGCGAATGTCACAGCCCGCGTAATGCCCTTGGCGGGATCGATTATACCCGCTGGCTGGCGGGCGCGCCGAATCCCTCGGGCAAGGGCAGAATTCCCAATATCACCCCGGGCAAGCTCGACTGGTCCGTGGCCGATCTGGTGGAATATTTCACCTCCGGCTTCACCCCGGACTATGACAGCGCCGGGGGCGAGATGGCCGAGGTGGTGCAGAACCTCGCGAAATTGCCGATCGAGGATCGCCGCGCCATTGCCGCCTATCTCAAGGCCGTCCCGGCGGTAGAGTGATCCGATTGTGCGCCCGTTCCGGGCGCGCTTTATATCTCAATAAAATGCCTCCGGCATTTTCTTTCGGGCCTGCCTCCGGCGGGGATATTTTGAAAAGAAGAAGGCGGTGATATCCTGAACTTCTTCTTTTCAGAAATATCCCGGGGGTCTGGGGGCGGCGCCCCCAGCCTATGATGTAATCAAGCCTGACCCAGCTTTTCCAGCCGCGCGGCGCGCAGCCGGGAGAAATCGTCGCCGGCGTGGTAGGACGACCTGGTCAGCGGTGTGGCCGACACCATCAGGAAACCTTTGCCGTAAGCCGCCTTTTCGTAGGATGCGAATTCATCGGGGTGCACAAACCGGTCGACTGCGTGGTGTTTCGGCGTCGGCTGCAGGTATTGGCCGATGGTGAGGAAATCGATATCGGCTGCGCGCATGTCGTCCATCACCTGATGCACCGCCTGCTTGTCTTCGCCCAGCCCCACCATGATGCCCGACTTGGTGAACATGGTCGGGTCCAGTTCCTTGACACGCTGCAACAGGCGCAGCGAATGGAAATAGCGCGCGCCGGGGCGCACTTCGGGGTAAAGCCCGGGCACGGTTTCGAGGTTGTGGTTAAACACGTCCGGTTTCGCTTCGACAATCGTTTCCAGTACCGAGGAATCGCATTTCAGGAAATCCGGGGTCAGGATTTCGATCGTGGTGCCGGGCGAACGGTGGCGAATGGCGCGGATGGTCTGGGCGAAATGGTCCGCGCCGCCGTCCTTCAGGTCGTCACGGTCGACGCTGGTCACCACCACGTGGTTCAGCCCCAGCTTCTGCACCGCGTCGGCGACCCGCCCCGGTTCGAACACGTCGAGCGTATCGGGCCGGCCGGTGGCGATGTTGCAGAAGGTGCAGCCGCGGGTGCAGATGTCGCCCATGATCATCATGGTGGCGTGGCCCTGGCTCCAGCATTCGCCGGCATTGGGGCAGCCCGCTTCTTCGCAAACCGTGACCAGGTTGTGTTCGCGCATGATCTTGTGGGTCTGCTTGTAACCGTCCGAAACCGGCGCCTTGACCCGAATCCAGTCGGGTTTCTTGGGCTGGGCATTGTCGGGGCGATGCGCCTTTTCCGGGTGACGTTGCTGAGGGATTTTCAGATCGCGCACGGGACTGTCCTGTTGTTTTGGCTGCTTCTACTATAGTTCGCCGATCAAGGAACCGCCAGCACTGCATAACCGTTATGCAGATCGGGCAGGACATAATGCCGCAGCTGCACGATTGTCGCGGGAAAATAACGACTTTCTCTCGATATGCCCATGAATTCTTACAACTTCTCTCAGGCTGCGCGTGCAGAAACGGGATTGCCGCCGATTTTAGAATGATTAAAAGGTAGCTCACCCGAAGACCCGAACAAAAGAGGATTTGCCAATGCAAGCTGGCCTGAAACTGCCCGACGTGACCTTCCACACCCGTGTGCGCGACGAATCCGTCGGCGGCCCGAACCCGTTCCGCTGGCAGGACGTGACCACCGCCGATTACTTCGCCGGCAAGCGCGTGATCCTGTTTTCGCTGCCCGGCGCCTTCACCCCGACCTGTTCGACCTACCAGCTGCCCGGTTTCGAAGAAAACTTCGGCAAGTTCGAGGATCTGGGGATCGACGAAATCTACTGCATGTCGGTGAACGACAGCTTCGTGATGAACAAATGGGCCGAAGCCCAGGGCATCAAGAACGTCAAGGTCATCCCCGACGGTTCGGGCGAATTCACCCGCAAGGTAGGCATGCTGGTCGCCAAGGACAACCTGGGCTTCGGCATGCGGTCCTGGCGCTATGCCGCCATCATCAATGATGGCAAGGTCGAAGCGTGGTTCGAAGAACCCGGTCGCGCCGACAACCACGGTGAAGATCCCTATGGCGAAAGCTCGCCGGAAAACCTGCTGAAGTATCTGGAAAACGCCACGGCCGACGTCGCCGCCGAGTAATCGCGTTACCAGTCACCGAACGGAACCCGCGGCGCCGCTTGGCCCGCGGGTTTTGTTTTGCTAGCCGGTCCGGGATGATGCGGCGGCCTGCCCGACCAGCCCCCGCGCCTTTTCGATCTGGTCCAGCCCGGCCGTGGTCAGGATCTCGGCCAGTGCCTCAAGCCAGGCACCGCCCCGGGTGGATTTACGATGGACCAGTCCGACCTGCCGCCCCGGCTCGGTCCCGGCGAAGCGCACCATCCGCAAGGTGGGGCTGGCCGGGGTTTCGGCGCTGATCGCCAGTTCCGGCATCAAGGTCAGCCCGAATCCCGCCGCCACCAGCCGCGTCAGCGTCGCCAGCGACGAAGCGCCCATGTTGATCTGGGCGTGGCCACGGTTGCGGCCGCAGATTTCAAGCGCCTGATCGGTCAGGCAGTGGCCGTCCTCGAGCAGCATCAGCTGGCTGTGGCCAAGCGCGTCGGGGCGCAGGTTTTCACGCATCGGCCCGAGGGCCTGCAGCCGTTTTTCGGTGCCCGCGAGCACGAAACGATCCTCGAACAACGGGACCTCGGCCATGTCCATTTCAAGCGTCGGCAACGCCAGCAGCGCCACGTCCAGTTCGCCCGCGCGCAATGCCTCGATCAGCTGGTCGGTCTTGCCTTCCTGCACCTGCACGTCGAGCCGGATATCACGCGAACGCAGCGCGGCCAGTGCGGCGGGCAGGACATAGGGGGCGATGGTGGGGATCATCCCCAGCCGCAGCTTGCCGGCAAGACCGTCGTGCCAGCGCGCCTGTTCCTTCAGCGATTGCATTTCTCCCAGCACCCGTTCGGCATGGTCGAGGATCTTGCGGCCGAACGGCGTCAGCGCAACATCCCGCGCCTTGCGTTCGACCAGCTGCTGACCCAGCTGGGCTTCGAGTTCACGGATCTGGACCGACAGCGCGGGCTGCGAAATATGCACGCTTTCGGCGGCGCGGCCGAAATTGCGCAGCTCGGCCAGTGCGATGAAATATTCCAGTTGCCTGAGCGTGATGTTCATAACTTCCGATTATCGTATTGCATCACGGAGGCAAAGGGGGCTTATCGTTGCCCGAAACGTGCTCGGTAGTCTTTTCGACTCTGGGGGTGTGACCCCCTGTTTCTTTTCCCGTCAGTTTCTATAGTTGAACCGAACAGACAACAGATTGATCCGCATGACTGAGCACAAAACCAACGGAACCCTAGATCGTGTGCGCGATTACCTCAAGCAGATCGTTTATGGCGGCAATGACGGGATCGTCACAACCTTCGCTATAGTCGCGGGTTTCGCGGGAGCACAGGCAGAGGGTTTGGTGCAGATCGGCGGGCTGGCCGTTGTGGTGTTCGGGCTGGCGAACCTCTTTGCGGATGCCGTCAGCATGGGGTTGGGCGAATTCCTGTCGGCCCGGTCGCAGCACCAGATGTATCGCCGCCGCCGGTCCGAACGGCTGGAAATGATCCAACGGGACCAGAGCGGTGCAACCGCCCGGCTGGCGGATCATTTCGGCAAACGCGGGCTGCCGCCGTCGGAGGCGCAACAGGCGGCCGAGGCGATGTCGAAACATGCGCCTATGATGGCCGACATGCTGCTGAGCCAGGAAAATGCCGGCGCCGCGCCGGAAAGCGAAAACCCGGCGCTGAACGGGCTGGTCACCTTCGCGGCCTTCGTGGTGTTCGGGCTGTTGCCGATCCTGCCCTACCTGTTTCGCACCGCCGATGAGGCCAGTTTCCGGTTGTCGCTGAGCCTGACCCTGCTGGCGCTGGCGCTTCTGGGTGTGCTGCGCGGCTGGGCGACGCGCGAAAGCTACGGCCGCGCGGTGACCGAAACGCTGGGCGTCGGGTCGATCTGCGCGGCGGTGGCGTTCTTCGTCGGCTGGCTGGTGGGCGGTTAACCGATCATCGCGGCGGATTCGCCCAGGTTTTCGTAGTGCATCTTCAACCGCTGCAAGGCGATGCGCAGAACGATCTTGCCCGACCACGCCGACCATCCCATCCGCTTTTCCGCGGCTTCCAGCCCTTCGAGGTAGCAACTGCAGCGCAAGGCGACATCGCCCAGCCCCGGCCCGAGGTCGCTCAGCGCACTGGCGACCCTTTCGCGCGCGGTGGCCCCTTCTTTTCCATCCCGCACGTCGCCGGGTTCGGCCGGCGACAGCACCCGGTCCCAGTCCTGGGGCGTCGGCGTTTCCATCCGCGCCAGCTCGAAATCTTCACGCAGCCTTTCGCCCGCCGCCACCAGGTCCGGGCTCAGGAACGGCTTGCCGTTCCGGTCCTTGCGCCGGGCCAGCAGCATCATCGGCGATTCCGCCGCGTTGTAGCGGTGGCGACGCAACGGTGCCTGTCCGGGGATTGAAGCGGTTCCCTCCCCATCATCGGGCGCCATATTGAAAGCGGTAGGTGCCTCTGCGAAGCCGGCCTGAGCACGGATTTCGGCCTGCGCCAGAAGCCGGGCCAGCGCGGCGCGCCCTTCGGCCGTGATGTGATAGCGCGATATTCGGCCCGGATCGGCGCAATCGATCCAGTTGTTCAGCGCCATCGCTTCGGCGATGCCGCGATCGACCACCGCCGTTCGGGTGTTGCCGCCGGTTTCATCCTCGCGCACCACGACCGCCTTTTCCATATCGGCCGCAACCGCCAACATGGCCGTCTTTTCGCACAGCCGTGGCAGGATACGCAGCGCCTCCTGCTTCAGGTGGGCCTCGTCCGGTAGCTTGCAGGCAGACGATTTTTTAAACATTCATTTGGCATTCCTTTTGAGTTTCGCTCCGAGGAAAACCAGCCCGGGTCTCACCGACATATTGGCCGCGCAACCGCTTGAGCGCTTCGTCCATCAACCGGTCATCGCGGCGGTTTTCGAGCTTGCGAATTTGCCGCATCACGGTCGAGGCATGACAACCCGAGCGCCGCGCGAGCCTGCGCATCGACAGCCCCCTTTCGGTGTGATCCAGGTAAAGCAGGACCGATCCGGGCACCCAATCGGGCAAATGTTTCGTACCAGGTTCCCTTCGCAGGCTGTCGGACATTTCAACTCTCCCAGGTCAATTCTAATGTCCTGGTTTTGCACAACTTTCCCCCAGAACCATCCACAACTGAAGCTTTCTAAGGCTAATCGTTGGTTAACGGCTTCCCCGGTTAGTTACGTTCTTCCCAAAATGTGAATCACATTGGAATGATCTGTTCGGTCGTCCGTCCGCGACGCAACACCCTCTATGGTGGTGCTACTTTTTAGCGGTGATTTTGAGCGGAGATGAAAAATGACCGATGTTTTTGGAATGCTACGCCGTATGAAGCGCCCTGGCCTGCTGATCCGCGCGGCGCGGAACGGTGCAGATCAATACAATCGAAACGAGCACTTGGCCCGCCTTCTGGAAATCGAGGCCTTGCCGCGAAGCGGGCTGGGCCTGATCCAGTTGATCGAGATCGAACGCGACTTGAACCTGCAGCGGCAGTCCGACCGCTGCAGGTATTCCTGCGCCCGTCATGTCGAGGTTCTGATCGCTATCATGGGCGAAGCGCGCCTGCTGCGCACATCGCTTCCCGATCTGACCGCGGTTCAGCCCATCGCGTCGGGCACCGAGGCCTTCTTGTCGGCCACATAGCCGGCGAGCGCTTCGGCCAGTGCCGGATCCATTGCCGGTTGCTGGTATTCGCCCAGCAACTTGTCCACCCGGGCCGAGGCCAATGCCATCGTGTCGCGGCTGCCTTCTTCGGCCCAGGTTTCGAACGGTTTGTAATCGAACACGTCCGAGCGCCAGAACGCCGACTTGAAATTCGACTGGGTATGGGTGCAGCCCAGGTAATGCCCGCCGGGCCCGACCTCGCGGATCGCATCCATCGCCTGCGCGTTTACGTCGATCGCCACCCCGGCGGCGAATTTGTGCAGCGCGCCCAGTTGATCGGCATCCATCACGAATTTTTCGTAGGACGCCACCAAACCGCCTTCGAGCCAGCCACAGGCGTGCAGCATGAAGTTCACGCCCGACAGCAATCCCATGTTCAGGCTGTTGGCGGTTTCATAGGCCGCCTGCGCATCGGGCAGTTTCGAACCGCAGAACGACCCGGACGACCGGAACGGAAGGCCCAGACGGCGGGCCAGCTGACCGGCGCCGTAGGTGATATGGCTTGCCTCGGGCGTGCCGAATGTGGGGGCCCCGGAATTCATGTCGATCGAGGTCACGAAGGCGCCCATGATCACCGGCGCGCCCTTGCGGATCAGCTGGCTGTAGGCGACGCCGGCCAGAACCTCGGCCAGAACCTGCGTCAGGGTGCCGGCCACCGATACCGGCGCCATCGCGCCGCCGACGATGAAGGGCGACACGATGCAGGCTTGATTGTTGCTTGCATAGACTTCCAGCGCGCCCATCATCACGTCATCGAAGGTCATCGGCGAATTGATGTTGACGAGCGACGTCATCACCGTGTTGTCCTGCACGAAGTCCTTGCCGAACAGGATTTCGCACATCTCGACGCTATCGCGCGCCCGTGACGGATCGGTGACCGAGCCCATGAAGGGTTTGTCGGACAGCGTCATGTGCGCATGCAGCATGTCGAGATGCCGCTTGTTCACCGCTACGTCGGTCGGTTCGCAAACGGTGCCGCCGGAATGGTGCAGCCATTTCGACATGTAGCCCAGTTTCACGAAGTTGCGGAAATCTTCCATCGTGGCGTAGCGGCGCCCACCCTTGACATCATGCACGAAGGGCGGGCCGTAAACCGGTGCCAGCACCAGGTTCTTGCCGCCGATTTCCACGTTGCGTTCGGGATTGCGCGCGTGCTGGGTGAACTTCGCCGGTACCGTCTTGCACAACTCGCGGGCCAGACCACGGGGAATGTGAACCCGTTCGCCCCTCACGTCCGCCCCGGCGTCACGCCAGCGTTGCAGCGCGGCGGGATTGTTGACGAAGTTGACGCCGATCTCTTCGAGGATCGTTTCGGCATTGGCTTCGATAATCTCGAGCGCTTCGTCGTTCAACACCTCGAAATTGGGGATGTTGCGTTCGATGTATTTCGCGGTCTCGAAGGACACCGCGCTGCGTTGCGCCCGACGCGCCGCGCCTCCGCCTGTCCTTGACCGCCGACGTGCTGTTGTCTCGTTCATCTCGTCCTGCCTTTGTCCTATGCGCGCAGCGGAAACCGCCTTTGCCACATGTTTAAGCCAAAGAAGGCGTCACGGCCTGCGCGAATTGCGGCTTCCAAGGGAAAAATACGACATTGCCGGGCGGGCCTCTGGCCGGTTATATTCGAAAAAACGCATTTTATGTTTACATTTACACATGCGCATATAATTATCCATTTCGGAGCACCGCGCCCTGGAAACACATAATGAGGCCGGTCTTCAGGGTTTTTACCCGTCTGGGAGGAGAAAATATGACAAGACAATTCGCCGGCCGGCGCCCCTTGGGCGTTCTGGCCACAACTTCGCTCGTGCTATTCGCAGCCCCGGCTGTGGCGACCACCGGGTATTTTTCCAACGGCACAAGCGTTGAATCGAAAGGCATGGCCGGGTCCGGCGTCGCCATCGGCACCGGTGTCATGGGATTGACCGCGAATCCCGCCATGGGCACCCGTTACCCCGATCAGGCGGGCGCCTGCCTGAGCCTGTTTTCGCCCAAGCGGTCGACCACGATCACCGGCATGGGAACCTTCGACAGTGACAAGGAATTCTTCCCCGTCCCCTGTGGCGGCGGCAATTTCCGGTTGGAAAACGGATCGACGCTCGGCGTGCTGATGTACGGCAACGGCGGCATGAATACCGAATATCAGACCAACTTCTTCGGCGGCGGCGTGATCCCCGGGCCGTTGGGGGTGAATCTGGAACAGCTTTTCATCCAGGTGAACTATGCCACCGATCTGGATAACGGCCTGTCGCTGGGCTTTGCCCCGATCATCGCCGCGCAGCGGTTCTCGGCCACTGGCCTGGCGGGTTTCGGCGGCTTTTCGGCGGATGCAACGGCGCTGTCTGATAATGGCGACGACTGGTCGTTCGGCGCCGGCGCCATGGTCGGCGCGGTGATCAACGCGGGCAACGGGTTTACCTTCGGCGCCAGCTACCGGTCGCGGATCTACATGGAGCCGTTCGAGAAATATTCCGGCCTCTTCGCCGAGGGCGGCGATTTCGACATTCCGGCAACCGCCAAGGTCGGCCTGTCCTACACCCCGCAATCGAACGCGGCCTGGACCTTAACCGCGGAATGGGAACGGATTTTCTATTCCAAGGTCGCAGCTCTGGGTAATCCCTTCCCGACCGCCAGCCCGCTTGGCGCCGCCGACGGCCCCGGTTTCGGCTGGGACGACATGGACGTGATCCGCATCGGCGCCGAATACCGCGCCAGCGACAAATGGACGGTGCGCGGCGGCGTGTCCTACAACACGATGTTCACCGATTCTTCGCAGGTGACGCTGAACACGCTGGCACCGGCAACGCCGCAATGGCATGCCACGATCGGCGGCACGATGCGGATCAATGACCGGCGTGAATTCCACGTGTCTTATTCCCACGCCTTCGACAATTCTCTGTCGGGGGTGATGGCCCTGGACGGTGTAACGCCGATTTCCACCCAGATGAGCCAGGACGAACTGTCCGTCGCCATGACCTGGAAATGGTAACCGTCTGACCATCGGACGATTCCGCGCGGGGCCTTAAGGGGCCTCGCGTTTTTCTTTGCTTCATCTCCTGTCCCGGGCCGCAAATTCCAGGATCAGGCGGTCGATGGTTTCGGGAACCTCACCGTCCATGAGATGACCGGCCTCCACGGTTTCGACAGTCACATCCGGCATGTCCTGAACCAGCGCCCGCGCCTTTTCGACATCCCCGACAAGGTTGTCGCGCATTCCGAAAACGAACATGGTCGGCACTGTAACCCTCTGACGCTCTTCGGCTGAAAATGGCAGGGGTGCGACCTTTTGCGGGAAAACGCCCTCCATCAGCAGCGGGAACCATTGCGCGTATTCGGTCCTAAGCCCCTCGTCATTGCTGAAAGCCCAGCGGAAAGTCGCGTCTTGTAGCCAGCGAAACGGAAACATCTGCGTCAGCGTAATCCGGACGATAGCGCCTACCGCGCCCGAATACCCCATCGGACCCAGCAAGATCATCCGCGACACCCTCTCGGGGTGGTGAAGCGCAAGGTAGGTTGCAATGAAACCGCCTTCGGAGGCGCCGACCACGACGGCACGGTCTATCCCGAAATGATCCATGATCGCTCTGTAATGTTCTGCCTGATCCCGCCCGTTCTTCATCCTGTGCCGCAGGGTGTCGTATTCGCTCAGGCCCGCGTCGCCGATCAGGTCGATTGCATAGGTTCGATAAGGGCCGCTCAACGCACCGATATTGTGGTACCACGACCAGCTTCCCACACCCGAAGCGTGTAGCAGAAGCATTGGCGGTCCGTCAGTCGGGCCGCTCACCAGCACATGAACGTTGCCGTAATCGGTTGCAGCACTGACGGAAACATACGGGGCCGGCCAGTCGGCGAGCTTTTCCCGATACATGGCGTGGAACCGGTCGCGGATTTCCTGGCTGGCATAAATGCTGTCGCGGCTGTTCGAGGCGGTGATAAACCCGAAAGCGCCGAGCGCGGCGATGATAATGGCGGCGCGACGCAGGATCGCGCGCCCCTGCCCGCCCCGCCGTTGCACAACATGACCGAGCGCGGGCGACACCGCGACGGCGGCTAGGACAAGAAGAACCGCACGCCCCGGGCTTCCGGTTGTGGCCATGCTCGCGGCGAGCAGCAGCAACAGGGCGGCGAAGGCGTAGGCGATGGGACGGACGACGGAAACCATTGAGCACAGGATTTCACTGCGGCGCTCGCGCTGCCTTGCGGTGGATCAATCCTACTGCCTGCGGTACCGACAGAATTGGCAAACGCACCGGAAATCCGATCCGAGGGCATCGCGGTGCTGTCCTGCATTGACCTTGCACGGCTTCGGCCCTACTAGGCAAACATGACACAGACATCGCATGACCGCCTTCTCATCATAGACTTCGGAAGCCAGGTGACGCAGCTGATTGCGCGTCGTCTGCGTGAACTGAACGTCTATTGCGAAATACACCCCTATCAGAACGTCACCGACGCGTTTCTGGCCGAATTCGGGCCGAAAGCGGTGATCTTCTCGGGCGGGCCCGACAGCGTGATGCGCGACGGGTCTCCGCGGCCGCCGAAAACGGTCTACGATCTGGGCGTTCCGATCCTCGGCATCTGCTATGGCCAGCAGGTGATGATGCACGATCTGGGCGGCAAGGTGGAAGCCGGCGAACACGCTACCGCCGAATTCGGCCGCGCCTACGTGACGCCCTCCGAGGACCGTCCGGAATTCCTCAACGGGTGGTTCCTGGAAGGCAAGGAACAGGTCTGGATGAGCCACGGCGACCACGTGGCCGAAATTGCCCCCGGGTTTGACGTCTACGGCACCTCGCCCGGCGCGCCCTTCGCGATCACCGCGGACCTGTCGCGCAACTTCTTCGCGGTGCAGTTCCACCCCGAAGTGCACCACACCCCGAACGGCGCGACGCTCTACGAGAATTTCATCAAGCTGGCGGGGTTCAGCGGCGACTGGACCATGGGCGCCTATCGCGAAGAGATGATCGAGAAGATCCGCGAACAGGTCGGCGACAAGAAGGTGATCTGCGCCCTTTCCGGCGGCGTCGACAGTTCGGTCACCGGCATCCTGCTGCACGAAGCGATCGGCGATCAGCTGACCTGTGTCTTTGTCGACCACGGCTTGCTGCGCAAGAACGAGGCCGAGCAGGTCGTCCAGATGTTCCGCGAGAACTATAATCTGAACCTGATCCATGCCGATGAATCCGACCTGTTCTTGGGCGAACTGGAGGGCGTGTCCGACCCCGAGGTCAAGCGCAAGACCATCGGTCGGCTCTTCATCGACGTGTTCCAGAAATACGCCAACCAGATCGAGGGGGCGGAGTTCCTCGCGCAAGGCACGCTCTATCCTGACGTGATCGAATCCGTGTCCTTTTCGGGCGGGCCGTCGGTCACCATCAAGTCGCACCACAACGTGGGCGGGCTGCCGGAAAAGATGGGGCTGAAACTGGTCGAACCGCTGCGCGAACTGTTCAAGGACGAGGTGCGCGCGCTTGGGCATGAGCTGGGTCTTCCGGCCTCGTTCATCGGCCGGCATCCCTTCCCCGGGCCGGGCCTGGCGATCCGCTGCCCCGGCGAGATCAGCCGCGACAAGCTCCGCATCCTGCGCGAGGCGGATGCGGTTTACATCGACCAGATCCGCAAGCACGGGCTTTATGACGAGATCTGGCAGGCCTTCGCCGCCATCCTGCCGATGCGCACGGTGGGCGTGATGGGCGACGGGCGGACCTATGATTACGCGCTGGCGCTGCGGGCGGTGACATCGGTCGACGGGATGACGGCGGATTATTACCCGTTCACCCATGAATTCCTCGGCGAGACCGCGACGCGGATCATCAACGAGGTGAAGGGCGTGAACCGGGTGTTCTACGACTGCACCTCGAAACCGCCGGGCACGATCGAGCTGGAATGATGCTTGGCTGAGGGGCGGCCAAAGGGGGCTCTGCCCCCGTCGCCCCTTGGGCGACTCCCCCGGGATATTTTTGAACAGAAGAAGCGATTTGGGGGGAAGATGACGGCCGGGGCGGATGTTTTGAAGGCGGCGCTGTGGATGAGCGGCGCGATTGCCTCCTTCACCTCGATGGCGGTGGCCGGGCGCGCGCTCAGTTTCGAGCTCGATACCTTCGAAGTCATGATGTATCGCAGCTTCGTCGGCATCTGCATCGTGATGAGCGTGGCGCTGGCAACCGGCAGGCTGGGCCAGGTCCGGCGCGACAATCTGGGCCTGCACCTGATCCGTAACCTGTTTCACTTCACCGGTCAGAACCTGTGGTTCTACGCCATCACCGTGATCCCGCTGGCGCAGGTTTTCGCGCTGGAATTCACCTCGCCGCTTTGGGTGGTGGTGCTGTCACCGCTGCTGCTGGGCGAACGGATCACGCCGATCCGGGCCATCGCCGCGCTGATCGGCTTCGTCGGCATCCTGATCGTCGCCCGTCCCGGTGCCACGCCGCTGGAATTCGGCCAGGCCGCGGCGGCGATGGCGGCGATCGGGTTTGCCTGCACGGCGATTTTCACCCGCAAGCTGACGCGGCGGGAAACCATCATCAGCATCCTGTTCTACCTGACCGTCATGCAGGCCGTGTTCGGCGTGGTCTGCGCCGGGTTCGACGGCGACATCGCTGTGCCCTCCGCGCAATCGCTGCCCTGGCTGGTGCTGATCGGCTGTGCCGGACTCTTGGCGCATTTCTGCTTGACCACGGCGCTGTCCCTGGCCCCGGCCAGCGTGGTGATGCCGATCGATTTCACCCGGCTGCCGATCGTGGCCGTCGTCGGCATGCTGATCTATGGCGAGATGGTCGACATCTGGGTCATTGTCGGCGCGCTGGTGATCTTTGCCGGCAACTACCTCAATATCTGGGGCGAAACCCGGCGGTGAGAAACGCAACAATCGGATTGAACGCGCCCTGCCCGCGCGCCAGTGTCGCCGCATGACGCAGAAAACGCTTTCCCTGCGCGCCTTGGTCCGAATTGCTGCTGCTAGCGGCGATCTGGGGCGCGTCCTTCCTGTCCACCGCGCTGGTCCTGCGCGAGCTTGGTTACCTGAGCACGGTCGCGCTGCGTCTTTTCGGGGCGGCTGTGGTGCTTTGGGCGGTGGTGCTGATCCGCGGCCTGCCGGTGCCGCGAGACCTGCGCATCTGGGGCGCCTTCGCGGTGATGGGGCTGCTGAACAATGCCGTGCCCTTCACCCTGATCACCTGGGCGCAGCAACATATCCCGACGGGATTGACCGGTATCCTTAATGCCTCGACCGCCATATTCGGCGTGCTGATGGCGGCGCTGGTGTTCGCCGATGAACGGCTCAGCCGGCGCAAGCTGACCGGGATCACGCTTGGCTTTGCCGGTTCGGCGATGGTGATCGGCCCCTCTGCCCTGACCCAGTTCGACCCGACCTCGCTGGCGCAGCTGGCGATGCTGGCCTCTTCGGTCAGCTACGGATTGGCGGGCAGCTGGGCGCGGGCGCGGCTGGGCGGGTTGCGGCCGCAAGTGGCCGCCGCCGGGATGCTGAGCATGAGCACTCTCATGATGATCCCGGTCGCGCTGTCGATCGAGGGCATTCCCGATCTTTCCCTTGCCGCGCCGAGCTGGATGGCGCTGCTGTACCTGTCGGTGTTCGCCACTGCCGGGGCGTACCTGCTGTATTACCGGGTGCTGGCGATTGCCGGGGCTGGCAACCTGATGCTTGTCACGCCGCTGCTGACCCCTTTCGCCATCCTGTTGGGCGCGCTGGTCCTGGGCGAAGACCTGCCGCCGCGCGCCTATGCCGGGTTCGTCCTGCTGGCCGCCGGGTTGCTGGCGATCGACGGGCGGGTGCTGCGGCTGGCGGAGCGAAAGCGGAATAGGGTTTGACCCCTTTCGCGGCCAAAGCTAATGCATTGGCAACGAAACGGGGTGACTGAATGATCTATCAAAACGCCAGGGACTGGCTGGACGCGCCGAAGAAGCGGGTGCTGTTTTTCGGGATGTCGGGGCTGGGCAAGACCTATGTGTCCAATGTCCTGCGCGATCACGGCGACTGGTTCCACTATTCGATCGATTACCGCATCGGCACCCGCTACATGGGCGAGTACATCGCCGACAACGCCAAGCGCGAGGCGATGAAGGTTCCCTTCCTGCGCGACCTGCTGATGTCGGATTCGATCTATATCGGTTCCAACATTACCTTCGACAACCTGACCCCGGTCGCGGCCTATCTGGGCAAGCCGGGCGATCCGGCCAAGGGCGGGCTCACTTACGCCGAATTCACCCGCCGCCAGGAACAGTTCCGCCAGGCCGAGATCAAGGCGCTGATGGATACCCCCTATTTCATCGAACGGGCCGAGGCGCTGTACGGCTATCCGCATTTCATCTGCGACAGCGGCGGGTCGATCTGCGAATGGGTCGATCCCGAGGACGCGAATGACCCGGTGCTGCGCTCGCTGGCCAATTCCACGCTGATGATCTGGATCAAGGGCGACGAGGCCCATACCGAGGAATTGATCCGCCGCTTCGACAAGGCCCCCAAGCCGATGTCCTATCAGCCGGCTTTCCTTGACCGGGTCTGGCACGAATACCTCGACCTGTTCCAGCAAACCGAAGACGAGGTCGATCCGGACGATTTCATCCGCTGGACCTATGCCCAGGCGCTGGCGCACCGGCAGCCGCGCTATGCGGCGATGGCGAAAAACTGGGGCATCAGGGTGACCGCGGACGAAATCGCACAGGTCAAGACCGCCGGGGATTTCGAGGATCTTGTCGCAAAGGCCCTTGAGAGGGGCTGATCCCCGTTCTATCTAACCCCTTCCACATGCTAACGGAGTCCGAATAAATGCCGATCAAACTTCCAGCCGACCTGCCTGCCTTCGACGTGCTTTCGCGCGAGGGAGTGATGGTCATGCCGGAAAGCGCGGCAGAAAAGCAGGACATCCGCCCCATCCGCATCGGGCTTCTGAACCTGATGCCGAAGAAGATCCAGACCGAAACCCAGTTCGCAAGGCTGATCGGCGCGACGCCGTTGCAGATCGAATTGCACCTGATCCGGATGAGCGAGCACGAGACCAAGAACACCGCCGCCGACCACATGGAGGCGTTTTACCGCCCCTTCTGCGAGGTCGAGGCGGAGGGCACCAAGTTCGACGGTCTGATCATCACTGGCGCCCCGATCGAACATCTCGATTTCGACGGTGTCACATACTGGGACGAGTTGAAGCGCATTTTCGACTGGACCCAGACGCATGTGCATTCCACCTTCGGCGTCTGCTGGGGCGCGATGGCGATGATCAACTATTTCCACGGCGTGCCGAAGCATATGCTCGACCATAAGGCATTCGGCTGCATCCGGCACCGCAATTGCGCGCCCGCATCACCCTACCTGCGCGGATTTTCCGATGACATGGTGATCCCGGTCAGCCGCTGGACCGAACTGAAGCGCGAAGAAATCGAGGCGGCCGGTCTGCCGATCCTGATCGATTCCGACGAAACCGGCCCGGCGCTGGTCGAAGACCCCGAGCACCGGGCGCTCTATGTCTTCAACCATTTCGAATATGACAGCAACACGCTGAAGGAAGAATACGACCGCGACGTCGCCAACGGGACGCCGATCAACGTGCCGGCCAATTACTATCCCGACGACGATCCCAGCAAGCAACCGCAGAACCGCTGGCGCAGTCACGCCCACCTGCTGTTCGGCAACTGGATTTCGGAAATCTACCTGACCACGCCCTTCGACATGGACAAGATCGGGATGGCCAGCACCGACTGGCGCAAATAACCGGAGCGCGCATGTCCGCTCTGGCAGTTTCACTCGTTCCGCTCTTGGCGCTCGGCTGGGGTGCCGTCCTGCGCCGGGCGGCCCGTGCCGAGGCGCGAGCCGAGGCCGCCTACCCGCCCGAGGGTGAGTTCCTGGAAATCTGCGGTCACCGGGTACATGCGGTGGTCAGGGGAACCGGTCCCGACCTGGTGTTGATCCACGGCATGTCGGGCAACACCCGCGATTTCACCCACGGGCTGGTCGACCGCCTGGCGCGCGATTACCGCGTAATTGTGTTCGACCGTCCGGGCCTTGGCTATACCGATCCGGTACATCACAAGGGCGTCGGCATCGATCTTCAGGCACAATTTCTTCAGAAGGCCGCATTTGAGCTGGGCGCTGAACGCCCCATCGTGATGGGGCAGTCCTATGGCGGCACGGTGGCGCTGGCCTGGGCGGTGCGCCATCCCGACAATATTTCCGCCCTGGTGCCGGTCGCGGCGCCGTCGCAGACATGGGATGGCAAGGCGCCGCTGCTCTACCGCGTCACCTCTTCTCCGTTGCTCGCGCCCGTGGTGATCCCGGCGCTGACCGCCTTCGTGCGTGATCGCCAGATCAACCGGCAACTGGCCGGAATATTCGAACCGCAACGCCCGCCGGAAGGATACGGCGACCATGTCGGCGCGGGCCTGACCCTGCGGCGCGGATCGATGCGGGTCAACGCGCAGCACCGGATGGGGCTGAACGAGGAAATCCGCGCCCTGGTCCCGCACTACTGCACCATCGCGGTGCCGGTCGAGATCGTGCATGGCGACGCCGATACCACGGTCGGGCTCGATATCCATTCCACCCGCCTGGTCCGGCAGATCTCCGATGCGCGGCTGACGGTGCTGAAAGGCGTCGGCCACATGCCCCACCATGTCGCCCAGGAGGACGTGATAGCGGCCATTCACCGGGCCGCGGCGAGAGCCGGATTGCGCTGACCCTCAACTCGCCCCATATTGAATCTAAAGAATAAAGGAGAGGCGGGATGGATTTGCCCTATGACGGAGCGATCAGCGCGTTTTTCGAAAACGAAGCGCCCGACGACATTCGCAACGCCATCAAGCGCGGCAGCAAGGACGATATCCTGAACCCCGCTTATCCCCATAGCGAACGGATGCGCCGAAAACAGTACGAAAAGGAACTGCGGGCGCTGCAGATTGAACTGGCCAAGATGCAGAACTGGGCCAAGGAATCGGGCACCCGCATCGCCATCATTTTCGAAGGCCGCGACGCCGCCGGAAAGGGCGGCACGATCAAGCGGTTCCGCGAAAACCTGAACCCGCGCGGTGCACGGGTGGTGGCGCTGTCCAAGCCGACCGAAAAGGAAGCGACCCAGTGGTATTTCCAGCGCTATGTCGACCATCTGCCCGCGGGCGGCGAAATCGTGTTCTTCGACCGCAGTTGGTACAACCGCGGCGTGGTCGAAAAGGTGTTCGGGTTCTGCACCGACGAACAGCGAGTGCATTTCTTCGGACAGGTACCGGAATTCGAAAAGATGCTGGTCGACGAAGGCATCCTGCTGTTCAAGTTCTGGCTGAACGTCGGCCGGGCCGAACAGTTGAGCCGGTTTCTGGCGCGCGAAAGCGATCCGCTGAAGCAATGGAAACTCAGCTGGATCGACGTCGAGGGTCTGAAGAAATGGGACGACTATTCAAGCGCGATCAGCGAAACCCTGTCGTTCAGCCATACCCTGCACGCGCCCTGGACCGTGATCCGGTCCGATGACAAGCGGCGCGCGCGGCTGGCGGCGATGCGCCACGTGCTGATCGCGATCGATTATGACCGCAAGGACACCAGAGCGATCGGCGCGGCCGATACCCTGATCTGCGGCGGACCGGATATCTGGGATGCCTAAGAAACGCGGTTATCATCACGGCAATCTGCGCCAGGCGCTGGTCGACGCGGCACTGCAGCTGATCGAGGCGAAGGGCCCGACCGGGTTTACCCTGTCCGAGGCCGCGAAACAGGTCGGCGTGACCCCGGCGGCCGTTTATCGCCATTTTGCCGGGCGCGAAGATCTGATCGCCGAAGCGGCGCGGCAAGGCTACGAGATTTTCGGCGACGTCATGCAATACGCCTATGACACCGGCCAGCCCTCGGCGCTGGCCGCGTTCGAAGCGACCGGGCGCGCCTATCTGGCCTTTGCCCGCAAATATCCCGGCCATTACATCGCGATGTTCGAAAGCGGCATATCGATCAATCGCCATCCCGACTTGGCTGCCGTGGCCCACCGTGCGCGCGGCGTACTGGACCGTGCCGCGGCCGATCTGGCACAGCATATCCCTGCCGACAAACGCCCGCCCGCCAGCATGTTTTCGGCCCATATCTGGGCGCTGAGCCATGGCGTGGTGGAACTGTTCCTGCGCAATTCCCCCGGAACCTCGTCGCCCTTTCCGGCCGATGAACTTCTGGAAAGCGGCATCGGGATCTACCTGCGCGGATTGGGGCTGATCGACCCGGATCGCTAATTGCTTTCGCAACCGTGTGAAAACACAGCCGCCGTGACAGGTTCGCTATGGACCTTTCATCGCGCTTTAACTAATTAAATCACTCAGGTTCAATAGCCAGCGCCACGCCAAGCGAGGAACCAACCTCGGATCGCCGGGCATGTGCCTGCGCGACCGGCTGACTTTGCCTGAACGAAGGGACTGGACAATGAACACGAAACTGACATTCGCCGGCGCTGCGGCGCTTGCATTGCTGCCTCTCGGGGCGTTGGCCGACGGGCTGGCCCTGACCGGCGGCGTCGCCGCCACGGCGGCTTTCGACACCAATGACGGGCTGACCCATGCCGAGAACACCATCGAGGCCTATATCGAAGCCGAACTGAACGGGTTTCATGGCGGCATCTGGATCGGGTCGCTGTATCAGGACCCCGACGATGATGCGGAAATCGAGCTTTCGCTGGGCTATGGCGGCGATATCAGCGACAGGTTGGACTATGATGTCACCGCGACCGGCTATTACCTGAACAACGGCGGCTACCAGAGCTACGATATCGCTTTCGAGCTGTCGATGGCGCTGAGCGACAGGTCCGAAGGCATGCTTGGCCTGACCTGGGACCCGGATGCCGACACGATCGAAACCACGCTGGGGCTGGAACACGCGCTGAACGACCGGATCACCCTGGCTGGCGAAATCGGCCACAGCGAAGCGGATGACAACATCTTCGGCGAAATCGGTATCAGCTATGCGCTGAACGATGCCACCGCGGTCGAGCTGCTGTACGAAGACGCCGATGACGAGAGCGGCACGCTGTCGCTGACCGTGTCCTACGATTTCGACCTGCTTGGCGGCTGATCGCCCCGGAGCACCGATCAAGCGCAGGCGGGTCTTCGGGCCCGCCTTTTTTCATGACACGGCAGAGCCTACCAAAAGAAAAGGCCACCCGAAGGCGGCCTTTCCCAAATCTGTGTTCCGTAGAAAGCGGATTAGCGCTTCGAGAACTGGAACGAACGACGGGCTTTGCGCTTACCGTATTTCTTACGTTCCACAACGCGGCTGTCGCGGGTCAGGAAGCCGGCGGCCTTCAGCGGCGCGCGCAGCGACGGATCGTACAACTGCAGGGCCTTGGAGATACCGTGCTTCACGGCACCGGCCTGACCGGTCAGACCGCCGCCCTTGACGGTGGCGATCACGTCGAATTCACCTTCGACGCCGGCAACCTGGAACGGCTGGCGCAGGATCAGCTGCAGCACCGGACGGGCGAAATAGGTGTCCTGGTCCTTGCCGTTCACGACGACCTTGCCGGAACCCGGCTTGATCCAGACGCGTGCGACGGCGTCCTTCCGCTTGCCGGTGGCATAGGCACGGCCCAGTTCGTCGCGAACGGGTTCGCGGACGATGGTTTCTTCGACTACAGGAGCGGCTTCGCCGGCGACTGCACCCAGTTCTTCGAGCGAATTGATTTGATCAGTCATCGATTAGCTCCGGGTGTTCTTCGAGTTCATGGATTTGACGTCCAGAACTTCGGGGTTCTGGGCTTCATGCGGATGCTCGGCACCAGCATAGACGCGCAGGTTGGTCATCTGCTGGCGGCTCAGGCGGTTGCCCGGCAGCATGCGCTTGACCGCAGCGGTCACGACGCGTTCGGGGTATGCACCTTCCAGCAGCTGGCCTGCGGTACGGCTCTTGATGCCGCCCGGGTGGCCGGTGTGCCAGTAGTAGTTCTTGTCCGAACGCTTCTTGCCGGTCAGCTGGATCTTGTCAGCGTTGATGACAATCACGTTGTCGCCCATGTCCATATGGGGGGTGAAGGTCGCCTTGTGCTTACCGCGCAGGCGCATGGCAACGATCGAAGCGAGACGGCCCAGAACGACGCCTTCCGCGTCGATCACGATCCATTTCTTTTCGATGTCTGCCGGAGTAGCAGAAAAAGTTTTCATCGCGGGATTACCCTTGGTTCAGTGAAGGAGGCGGGTACCAGCCCCGCGTTCCGAATTCGATTGCGGGGTTATACAGGGCGGATAATTCAGGTCAAGCACCGCAATGCGATAATATTTCAGGTAAAACAATGACTTGTAAAATAGGTATTATTTTACCCCATGTTTTTTGACGATTTTCCCGCGACCGCGCCGGATCACGCGCCCTGCCCGGCTGATCAGACTGTGATTTCTTCGCGCGGATGGTCCAGCAGCTTGCGCAAACGGATGATCCCGGCTTCGTAACAGGACGGATCGACCAACCCGTTCACCGCGATGCGCACCGCGTGGGGCGCGCGGGCATCGCGCAGGGTGAATTCCTCGGCCCCTTTCAGTATGACATTCTGTTCCTCGGCAGCGCGCAGGAAACTGGACGCGCGCCAGCCCTGCGGCAATCGCAGCCACAGGAATGGCACGTCTTCGTTCCAGGACACATCGTATCCGCCAAGATGATTGACCGTTATGCGTACCAGTTCGTTGATCCGCGCCCGCACCCGCGCCGCGACGCTCAGCAAACGCGGATCGGACATGATGCTGAGGCTCAGTTCGGTCAGCGGCCGCGACATGCCGAAATGGTTGAAGGCGGCGGTGCGGGCCAGGTCGCTCACCCGGTCGCGCGGCGCCACCACGTAACCGACCCGCAAGGATGGCGTCAGGGTCTTCGACAGAGACGACACGTACCAGCCGAATTCGGGCCCCAGCGAATGGTAGCTTTCGGCGCGGTGGGTACCGATCGCATAGCAATCGTCATCCAGAATGTTCAGCCCCAGCCGCTGCGCCAGCGCCGCGATTTCACGGCGGCGACGATCGGTGGTGAAGCGCAGAGTCGGATTGTTCACCTCGGACGAGGTACAAAACAATTGTACCCCTTCATCACGGACCGCCTGTTCCAAGTGATCGACGCGCGGGCCTTCGTCGTCGCAGTCTATTCCCACGACCCGGGCACGGCTCAGTTCGGCGGCGCGGCGGAACCCGGGATAGGTCATGCTTTCCACTGCCACTGCCGGGTCGGGCCCGCGCAGAACGGTCTGCATCACCAGAGAAACCGCACTTTGCGCGCCATGGGCCAGAACCATGTCTTCGGCGGTGAAGTTGCCGATCGGCAAATCCGCCATCCAGCGGCGTAGGGCCCGCCGCAGCGGCAAATCCATCGCGCGATTGGGATAGGTCAGCATGTCGTCCGACACCATCGTTTCGGCCGCTTCCCGCATCGCGTCGCGCAGCAACATGCTTTGACCGACATCGGGCAAGAGCGGACTGCGCAGGTTCAGCATCCGGGGCCAGGCATGGGAAGGATCGGTTTGGGCCTGGGTGTCGGCCACGAAAGTGCCGCGCCCGACACCGGCCTGCAGCACACCTTCCTCGGTCAGAATCGAATAGGCCCGCGCGACCGTGCCCGGCGTCACCGACAGCTGATAGGCCAGCTCCCTGACCGGAGGCAGTTTTTCCCCACTGCTCAGCACGCCTTCGGCCACTGCGTCACGGATATTGTCGGCCAGCGCCTTGTATTTCGATTTGCCGGTGACGGTCAGGTTAGGTGCCCACTTTGTATCCATGACAATGTTTTTCTGGACCTATTGTTTCCCAATTTGTATCCATCGCTTCATAGCGATGCCGCTATATTGTGTCAATACAATCGAAGGAGTTGTTCCATGTCACAGCAACAGCCCATGCTCTCCGCACAGATCGTCAACTACGACCTTGGCCTGAATGCGCCGGCCGTTGCTCGTCTTGCGCTTGCATTTGCTGTGATGGTCACCAAATGGAACATGCGACATCGAACCCGCAAGGAGTTGATCGATATGCCGGAGAGCCTGCTCAAGGATATCGGTTTGTCACGTGACGAGGCTTATACGGAGGCCCGTCGCCCGTTCTGGCGCGCATGACGTCCCCGTCCGCGCCGGGACGTACTGGAAGCCGGGGTTTTTACCCCGGCTTTTTTTGTGGCCGCTTTTCCGTCCTGCCAAGCGCCAGAAAGCGGGTTTCGAAAAGCCGAAAGCTGAGATCCGCAATCAGCACCGATACAGCGGTGTAGCACACGAAAATCGCCCAGCCGTTGACAACCCCGAGCGCGGCCAGTCCAACGGTCGCGAAATGCAGCGCGAAAAGGTGGTAAAGGTAGATGCCGTAACTGACCTGCCCGATCCGCCGCACCGGCCCCCAGCCCAGAACCGCGAACAGCCCGTTGTCTTCGCGCACCACCAGCGATGCCAGTGTCAGCATCATCGCCATGTGCAGCACCAGATTGGGCCATCCGTTCAGGTCGAAGGGCAGGAATTGCAGCGACAGCAGCACCGCCAGCATCCACAGCACCGCCGCCGGGCGCGGACCGCAGATCGCGTGGACAGCCGCGAAACCACGCGGCGTATGCATGATGACCGCCAGAAGCGATCCCATCAGGATCGGCGCATAGGTCGCGGTCGGCAACGCAATGTGCAGGATGCCGATGTCGAAGGCTTCGATCCCCAGCCGCGCCAGCGCGCCGGCCCCGCCCGCCACGTTAAGCGCGATGGCCAGCAGCAGCGCCGGCACGATCCAACGCCGCGGCAGGATCAGCAGGATGAGCGGCCATATCAGGTAATACTGCTCCTCCACCGCCAGCGACCATGTCGGATCGAGCAGCGGTATGTCCCCGACCAGGAAATTCGACAGGAACAGGTAATAATAGGGCAACAGTTCGGCCCATTTCCCCTGCCCTTTCCAACCAATGAAATAAGCCGCCGCCAGCGTCACCACCAGGAAATAGACCGGGACGATCCGCAGGATGCGCCGCGTGTAGAATCCGCGCAGCGAAAAGCTTCCCTTCACCGTTTCTTCGCGCAGCAGCAAGGTCGTGATCAGGAAGCCGCTGAGCACGAAAAAGAAATCCACCCCGGCAAAACCGCGCCCGGCCAGTTGCAGATCGTCCAGATAGGCCGGCGTCAGCGGCGAATGATGCCACAGCACGGCCAGGATGCTCAGGCAGCGCAGCCCGTCAAGGCTGCCGAAACGGGTGGTGGCGCGATAGGTCTGAAAGGCGCGAAAGGCGGCATTGCGATCCTGTCCGTCCGCGATGTCGGTATCTGCCACGGGATATCCCTTTCAACGCCTGTGCACCGGTCCTAGCACGGTTGATCCCATGCGCATAGAATCAGCGCGGTGGGATCGAATAGGTCATCGAGGCGCGCGCCACCGGCGCCGCCACCCCTTCGGAATAGATCAGCACGTCGCCCACCGCCAGAACCCGGCCCAGCTTCAGCAGCCTGCAGTCGGCGATCAGGTCGGTTTCGGCCGCCGGTTTGCGCATGAAATCCATCGAACAGTTGGTGGTCACGGCCAGGGCCTGCGGCCCGATCATTGCCAGAACCGCCATGTAGACGGCGCAATCGGCCAGCGCGAACATCGACGGCCCCGACACGGTGCCGCCCGGCCGCAGGTGGCGTTCGGCGATCTTCATCCGCACCCGCACCTGCATGTCGTCGATTTCCTCGATCTCGAAATCATCCTTCACCTGCGGAAATACCGTTTCCAGAAAATCCATCAGCTCGGGCGCCGTCATTTTTGCCGCCATATCTTTCCTCCCTCAATTTCTGCGCCTAGAGTTGCCCGCGCAGCATGAGGAGGACAAGATGGCATTGCTGGAACGTCACGACACGGGCGCGGTCGCGCGGCTGACACTTAATAATCCCGACAAGCTGAACCCGCTGAGCGACGCGATGCTGGCCGCCCTGCAGGAGGAATTCGGCCGGCTGGCCGGGGACGCGTCGATTCGCGCCATTACCCTGGGCGGTGCCGGCAAGGCGTTCTGCGCGGGCCACGACCTGAAGGAAATGACCGCCGGACGCCAGGCCGAAGACGGTGGCAAGGCCTATTTCAAGGACCTGTTCAACCGCTGCGCGCGGATGATGATGACGATCCAGAAACTGCCGCAGCCGGTGATCGCCCAACCGCACGGCATCGCCACCGCCGCCGGGTGCCAGTTGGTGGCGGCCTGCGACATGGCGGTGGCGGCCGAGGGCACGCGTTTCGGCGTCAACGGCGTGAATATCGGCCTGTTCTGTTCCACCCCGATGGTCGCGCTGTCGCGCAACATCCCGCGCAAGAAGGCGTTCGAAATGCTGACCACCGGGCAGTTCATTTCCGCCGAAAAAGCAGAAGAACTGGGGCTGGTGAACAAGGTGGTGCCGCATGCGGACCTGGATGCGGCGGCGCTGGAACTGGCCGAACTGGTCGCCTCGAAACTTGGCGCGGCGGTGAAGGTCGGCAAGGAAGCGTTCTACAACCAGATCCAGATGCCGGTGGCCGAAGCCTACGATTACGCCGGCGACGTGATGGCGCAGAACATGTTGTATCGCGATACCGAAGAAGGCATCGCCGCGTTTCTTGAAAAACGTCCGCCGGACTGGAAGCAATGACCCCGTGCGGCGGTCACGCCGCTTCCAGTTTGGACCAATGACTTGTTAACCGGATCGGGCCTATGCTGACGCCTTCCGGCATAACGCCCGATCTGATATTTTGACAAAGAGTTCCGATCAGGAATTAAGTACAAATGGATTTTAACCATGCGGAATTTTATCGCCATCGGTGTATTCGCACTTCAGGCAGGTATCTTGCACGCTGCCAGCCTGCCCGATCCGGTCATGCACGATACCTTTCCCGAATCCGACATGGCGCGGGTCGAACTGGGCCAGTTGCTGTTTTACGATCCGGTCCTGTCGGGCAACAAGAACATCAGCTGTGCCACCTGCCACCATCCAAAGTTCGGCAGCGCCGACGGCGTGTCGCTGTCGATCGGCGAGGGCGGCGTCGGGCTGGGCCCCGACCGGGTGCTGATCAACGGCCAGCATGTTGAAGAACGCGTTCCGCGCAACGCGCCGGCGTTGTGGAATGTCGGGGCGGTGGAATATACCGCTCAGTTTCACGACGGTCGGGTCGAGGTTGACGAGGCTTCCATCTTCGGGTTCCAGACTCCTCGCGACCGCCCGCTTGACCGGGTGATGCCGTCATCGCTGGCGGTGCAGGCGTTGCTGCCACTTCTGTCCGAGGTCGAAATGGCCGGTCAGGAAGGCGAAAACCCGGTCGCGGATGCGGTCGACATGGGCAATGAACGGGAAGCCTGGGCGCTTCTGGCCGCGCGGATCGACGCGATCCCGGAATACCGCAAACAGTTCGATGCGCTGATCGGTGCCGACAGGCCGGTCCACATCACCGACATCGCCATCGCGATCGCCGAGTTCATCAATTTCGAATTCCAGGCCTGCGAAAGCCCGTTCGACGCCTATCTCGCCGGTGACGAAACCGCGCTGAACGCGGCCGAACTGCGCGGGATGGAGCTGTTTTACGGCAAGGCCGGTTGCGCCGAATGCCATTCCGGCACGTTCCAAAGCGATCAGGATTTCCACGCCATCGGGGTGCCGCAATTCGGCCCGGGCAAGGGGCCGGATGACACCCCCGAGGACCGCCCCTTTGCCGATCTCGGGCGCAAGATGGTGACCGGCGAAACCCGCGACGCTTATCGTTTCCGCACCCCGTCGCTGCGCAACGTCGCGCTGACCGCACCCTATGGCCATTCCGGCGCCTTTCCAACCCTGGAAGCGATGGTGCGGCATCACCTTGACCCGGTGAAGTCGCTGGTCAACTACGATCCCGAACAGGCGATCCTGCACGATGTCGCGGTCGAGGATAACGACTGGCAGGCGATCGAAGACAGGCTTGAAATCGCCTTCATCGCCGCGTCGGTCGAACTGGAACCGAAGCCGCTGAGCGACAACGAAGTCGACGACATCGTCGCATTTCTCAATGCGCTGACCGATGAAAAGGCGGCCAAGGGGCGTCTGGGCATAGCGGAAACCGTACCGTCCGGGCTGCCGGTGGATCACTGAGGGCTTCCCAAACCCCGTCGCTTGCCCTACATCGCGCGGCATGGACAAGAAATTGCATATCGTCGGCGGCGGCATGGCCGGATCCGAGGCGGCCTGGCAGGCCGCGAACATGGGCGTGGACGTGGTGATCCACGAAATGCGCCCCGAGGTCGAAACCTTCGCGCACCAGACCGGCAACCTGGCCGAAATGGTGTGTTCCAATTCGTTCCGGTCGGATGATGACGAACAGAACGCGGTGGGGCTGCTGCATTGGGAAATGCGCGCCGCGAACGGGCTGATCATGGCGATGGCCGACCGTCACCGCCTGCCCGCAGGCGGCGCATTGGCGGTGGATCGCGATCCATTTTCCGAAAGCGTTACCAAGACGTTGCTGGATCATCCCAAGGTGACGGTGGAACATGGCGAGATCACCGAACTGCCCGATGACGGGTATTGGATCATCGCCACCGGGCCGCTGACCTCCTCGGCCCTGGGCGCGGCGATCCAGGCCGAAACCGGTTCGGAACGGCTGGCCTTCTTCGACGCGATCGCGCCCATCGTCTATGCCGACACGATCGACATGAACGTGGCCTGGCTGCAATCGCGCTATGACAAGGGCGAGACCGAGGAAGAACAAAAGGCCTATCTCAATTGCCCGATGACCAAAGACCAGTACGAAGCGTTCATCGACGCGCTGCTGGCCGCCGACAAGACCGAATTCCACGAAGGTGAAACCGCCGGTTACTTCGACGGCTGCCTGCCGATCGAGGTGATGGCCGAACGCGGCCGCGAAACTCTGCGACACGGGCCGATGAAGCCGGTCGGGCTGACCAATGCTCACAAGCCGGACGAAAAAGCCTATGCCGTGGTGCAGCTGCGCCGCGATAACGCGCTTGGCACGCTCTACAACATCGTCGGTTTCCAGACCAAGATGAAGTATGGCGCGCAGACGGATGTGTTCCGCATGATCCCGGGGCTGGAGAATGCCAGCTTCGCCCGGCTCGGCGGTATCCACCGGAACACCTTCCTGAATTCGCCCACCTTGCTGGACGACCAGATGCGGCTGAAATCGAAACCCAACATCCGCTTTGCCGGTCAGGTCACCGGCGTCGAAGGGTATGTCGAAAGCGCCGCGATGGGGCTTCTGGCGGGGCGTCTTGCGGCGGCCGAAATCCTCGGAAAACCTCTGGACACCGCGCCGCAGGACAGTGCCATGGGGGCGCTGATCCACCACATCACCGGCGGCGCCGAGGCCAAAACCTTCCAGCCGATGAACGTGAATTTCGGCCTGTTCCGCCCGGTCGACGGGTTGAAGGGCGGCCGCCGTGGCCGCAAGGATCGCTACAAGGCCTATACCGACCGTGCAAAATCCGTTTTCCAGGAATGGCTTGACGGACAAAGCTGATGCAGTTCAGAACCCGGTTCGCCCCCAGCCCGACCGGGCCTCTGCATCTGGGCCACGCCTATTCGGCGATGCTGGCCCATGACATGGCGCGGGCGGCGGGCGGTGAATTCCTACTGCGGATCGAAGACATCGACCAAAGCCGCGCCCGGCCTCTGTGGGAGACGCAGATCTACGACGATCTGCACTGGCTCGGGCTCAGCTGGCCGGAACCGGTGATGCGCCAGTCCGACCGGTTGCCCGCCTATCGCACAGCCCTGCAAGGTCTTTGGGATCGCGGCCTCCTCTACCCCTGTTCGTGCAACCGGCGCGACATCCTCGCCGCGCTGACCGCGCCGCAGGAAGGGGCCGAACTGCCTATAGGCCCCGACGGCCCGGTCTATCCCGGCACCTGCCGCCAAGTACCCGCCCCCGGCACGCCGTTTCCGGATCAGGCGCTGCGGCTCGATATCGCCCTCGCGGTGGCTGAAATCGGCCCCGAGCCTTTACACTTTCTTGAAACCGGCCAACACCAGCAACAGGTCGACATCGACCCCAAATCGCTGATCGCCACGGTGGGCGATGTCGTGCTGGCCCGGCGCGACATGGGAACGTCCTATCACCTTTCCGTGGTGCTGGACGACGCCGCGCAGGGCATCACCCATGTGATCCGCGGCGCCGACCTGTTCGAGGCCACGCCGCTTCACGCCCTGCTGCAACGCCTGCTGGGCCTGCCCACCCCCACCTATCACCACCACAGGCTGATCCGCGACGACGCGGGCAAGCGGCTGGCCAAGCGCGACGACGCCCGCGCCATTGCCAAATACCGTACCGAGGGCGCGACGCCGCAGGACATCCGCCGCATGGTCGGCCTCTGATCAAAGCTTCTTCTTGTTGAAAATATCCCGGGGGAGTCGCGGCTCGACGCGACGGGGGCAGCGCCCCCTAGCCCATCGGAGCCATCAGCTCCACCTCGTCGCCTTGCCGAACCGCGGTGTAAAAACAGCTCCGTCGGTTGGTGTGGCAGGCCGGCCCTGTCTGGTTCACCACGACCAGCAGGCAATCGCGGTCGCAATCGACGCGCAGATCGACCAGTTCCTGCAGGTGGCCGCTGGTTTCGCCCTTGACCCAGAAACTTTGCCGCGACCGGCTCCAATAGGTGACCTTGCGGCTTTCCAGTGTGCGCTCCACCGCTTCGCGATTCATCCAGGCCATCATCAGGACCTCGCCGGTCCCGGCATCCTGCGCGATGGCCGGGATCAAACCTTTGTCATCATATTTTAGTGTTTCGGCATCGAAGGACATGGCAAAAACCTTTTGCATCTGCGGGTCATGATCTTATTTATGGGGAACCTGCCGAAAGGAAAAGCCATGAGCGAAAACAGCGACCTGATCAAACTCTATTCGGCGCGGATTCTCGAACTGGCCGCCGATATTCCGAATACCGACCGGCTCGAAAATCCCGATGCAACGGCCAAGCGCCGGTCGCCGCTCTGCGGGTCCACGGTAACGGTGGACATCGCGCTCAAGGACGGCAAGGTCGACCGGTTCGGCCAGGACGTGAAGGCCTGCGCCCTGGGGCAGGCCGCCGCCTCCGTGGTCGGCGCCAATATTCTGGGCTGCACCCGCGATCAAATCGAACAGGCGCGTGACGAACTCAAGGCGATGCTGAAATCCGACGGCCCCACCCCGGCGGCGCCGTTTGACGGTCTGGAAGTTCTGCGCCCGGCACGCGAGTACAAGAACCGCCATGCCTCGATCATGCTTACGCTGGAGGCCTCTCTCGATGCGTTCGATCAGGCGCTGGATGCCAGCAACTGCGCCTAAGGCGGGGGCGTATCTTCCCCACTGAGTGTTCCTGAAAAAGAGCCGCCGCGCACCCGGTCGGGCGGCGGCGGCAAGGTTGCATGGGTCCGATGCGGTTCCGGCATCCCGTCATGGGGGAAAGGCATTCCCGGTGACGTGGGACAGGCAGTGTCACGATCGCATCCTGGGGAAGGATACGGCAGACGGTGCCGGGCGGACCTGTGCAGGCAGAAACTCAGGCAAGCAGCGGCAGGTACAGGCCGATCATGAACATGGTGATCAGGGCCGCCGCACCGATGGCATCAGCCAGAAGCGTGTCCTGCGACCGGTCGATGATGGATTTGATTTCGCGAAACATGGGGCGGTTCTCCTGCTGCAAATCTTTTGTTGCCTCTTTGTTCTCACATCACCCGAGTCGAGTAAAGAACTTTTTGAGAACATTTGCGAACATGCGGGAATATCGGGAGGAATCCGTTCCACCCAGAGCCGCGCTGGAATGAGAGCGGGAAGCGCTAACCGACTGAGATCAAACGGATCGCCTGATCCTGTTCCATCAGCCAAAGCAGGATCCGCGCCGCGCGGCCGCGTTCTCCTTCCAGCCCGGGGTCTTCGGCCAGAAGTTTGCGCGCATCCGACTGTGCCACTTCCATCAACGCCGCTTGCCGTTCCAGGTCCGCCACCCGGAAACGCGGCAGCCCCGATTGTGCCGTCCCGATCAGGTCGCCCGCGCCGCGCATTTCCAGATCGACCTCGGAAATGCGGAACCCGTCCTCGGTATCGCGCAGCGTGGTCAGGCGCTTTTCGCCGCCTTCGGTCAACGGTGCCTGATACATCAGAAGACAGGTCGATTCGGCGCTGCCGCGCCCGACCCTTCCGCGCAACTGGTGAAGCTGCGCCAGCCCGAAATTTTCGGCCCGTTCGATCACCATGATGGTGGCGTTGGGAACGTTTACGCCGACCTCGATCACCGTGGTGGCGACCAGAACGGAGGTTTCTCCCGCCACGAAACGGGCCATCGCGGCATCCTTTTCGGCGGGCGGCATTTGACCATGGACCAGTCCGACGACCCCTTCGCCCAACGCGGCACGCAGATGCTTGAACCGTTCCTCGGCGGCAGTCAGGTCGACGACCTCGCTTTCGTCGACCAGGGGACAGACCCAATAGGCCTGCTTGCCCTCAGCCACAGCGCGGCGCAGGTGATCGACCAATTCCTCCATCCGGCCCGACGAAACCAGAACGGTCTTGATCGACTTGCGTCCGGGCGGTTTTTCATCCAGCACCGACACGTCCATGTCGCCATATTGCGCCAGCGCCAGCGACCGCGGAATCGGCGTCGCGGTCATCACCAGAACATCGGCCGCCTCGCCCTTCTTGCCCAGCTCCAGCCTTTGGCGCACACCGAACCGGTGCTGTTCGTCGATCACTGCCAGCCGCAGGTCGTTGAACTCCACGTCCTTCTGGAACACCGCATGGGTGCCCACCAGCATGTGGATGTCGCCGCGCGCCAGCGCCGCCAGCTTGGCCTTGCGTTCCGCCCCCTTGTCGCGCCCGGTGAGGATTTCCAGCACCACGCCGGCATCCTCGGCCAGCGGCCGCAACCCTTCCAGGTGTTGCCGGGCGAGGATTTCGGTCGGCGCCATCATGACGCCCTGCCCGCCCGCTTCCACCGCGAACAGAAGTGCCATGAAGGCGACCAACGTCTTGCCCGCCCCGACATCGCCCTGCAGCAACCGGTTCATCCGCAAGGGCGCGGCCATGTCGGCCTGAATCTCGTCGATCGCCCGCATCTGCGCACCGGTGGGCTTGTAGGGAAGCGCTGTCATCACCCGCGCCTGCAACGCGCCAGTGCCCTTGGTCCGGTGTCCCTTGGCGCGCCGCAGGTTGCTGCGCGCCAGCGCCAGCGTCAGCTGATGCGCCATCAATTCGTCATAGGCCAGACGTTCGCGCACCGGGGCCGTCGCGGCGATGTCCTCGGGCCGTTCGGGGGTATGTGCGGCGCGGATCGCGTCGGCCCAATCTGGCCAGCCGGCCTTTTGTTTCTGCGCCGGATCGATCCATTCGGGCAGATCGGGCGCCCGCGCAACGGCCAACCGCACCGCCTTGGTCATCTGTTTCAGGCTGACCCCCGCGGTCAGCGGGTAAACCGGTTCGAAGGCGGGAATCTCGCCCGCTTCCTCCGGCGGCAGGACGTGATCGGGATGCACCATCTGGGCAATGCCGTCGAACATTTCGACCTTGCCCGACACCACCCGGCGCGATCCCACCGGCAGGATTTTCTGCAGGTAGTCGCCACGGGCATGGAAAAACACCAGCTGGAAGGACGTTTCAGCATCCTCCACCGTCACCCGGTAGGCGCCGCCGCGAGAGCGGGGCGCGCGATGGGCGCCGACCGTGACCTCGACAGTGATGACATCCGGCAACACCGCGCCGCGCACCGTGTCGCGCCGCGCCCGGTCGATGCCGCTATGCGGCAGTGTGAAAATCAGGTCGCGCGGCCGGGTAATATCGAGCTGGGCGAGGTTCTGCGCCGTCTTCGGTCCGACGCCCTCCAGCGTTTCCAGACCCGCGAAAAGCGGGAAAAGCTGTTCCGGCCGTCCGCTCATAGCCCCTCGATCATTGCCAGCCAGGCGTCTTCGTCGATGGTCTCGACCCCCAGTTCCGCCGCCTTCTTCGCCTTCGATCCCGCGCCGGGCCCGGCGACCAGCAGGTCGGTTTTCTTGCTCACCGATCCCGACACCTTGGCGCCCAACGCCTCGGCCCGCGCCTTGGCCTCGGCCCGGGTCATCTTTTCCAGCGTGCCGGTGAAGACCACCGTCTTTCCTGCTACCGGGCTGCCGGCCGTTTCTGGTGCTTCCACCGGCTGGATGTCCAGTTCTGCCACCAGCCGGTCGATCGAAGCGCGTTCGGCCGCCTGCGTGAAGGCGGTGACCAGCGCCACGGCGACAGTGGTGCCGATGCCGTCGACACCGACCAGATCGTCCCAAGCCGCGCGCGCTTCCCTCGACGGCGCGGGATCTTCGGCCCAGACCTTGGCGCGGGTATCCGTGATCCGGGCCCGGCGGCCATCGCGGGCGGCCTCGGCGCGTTCGGCGGCAACCGCGGCTTCGGCCTTCAGATGCCGTTCAAGCGCCGGGCGCGCGGCGTCGAGCGCCTCGATCATCGCCGCCCAGGTCGAATAGTGCCGGGCAAGATCGGAGGCCCCCACTTCGCCGACATGGCGGATGCCAAGGGCAAAGATCACCCGGTTGAGCGGCACGCTGCGCCGTTCGTCGATTGCGGCAAAGAGATTCTGCGCCGATTTTTCGCCCCAGCCCTTCACCTGCGCCAGCGGTTTGCCCGCCAGGTGCCGGACGCCGGAAATCACGTGATCAACGTCTTGTTCATCCACCGGAACACCCGAGGCACGCAGCATCTCGGCCAGTTTGTCCAGCAGTTCGGCCCGGCGTTCCGGGTCGCTCAGTTGCTGGCGGATGCGGTCGTGCGGATCTGCGGTCAATTGGTCCGGGTCGCCGTCGCGCGCCTGTAGCCGGAAAATGTCGGCCGGGTCGGTGATCCGGCAGGTGTAATAGAAATATTCCACCTGCTTGGCCCCCAACCCTTCGATGTCGAATGCGGCGCGAGAAACGAAATGTTTCAGTTTCTCAACGGCTTGCGCAGGACATATGATGCCGCCGCTGCAGCGGCGCACCGCGTCGCCTTCTTCGCGCACCGCGTCCGATCCGCATTCCGGGCAGCGGGTCGGGAACACATAGGGCACTGCGTCGTCGGGCCGTTTGCTGATATCCACATCGGCCAGTTTCGGGATCACGTCGCCGGCGCGGTACACCTGCACCCAGTCGCCCACGCGGATATCCTTGCCGCCGCGGATTTCCGCGCCCTTGGAATCGCGTCCGGCGATGTAATCCTCGTTATGCAGGGTGGCGTTGCTGACGACGACGCCGCCCACCGTGACAGGCGTCAGCCGCGCCACCGGGCTGAGCGCGCCGGTGCGGCCGACCTGGATGTCGATCGCTTCCAGCCGGGTCCAGGCCAGTTCGGCGGGGAATTTGTGCGCGATGGCCCAACGCGGCGTGGTCGAACGGAAGCCGAGCCTGCTTTGCAGCGACAGGTCGTTGACCTTGTAGACCACGCCGTCGATGTCATAGCCGAGCGTCGCGCGTTTCTGTTCGATCATCCGGTAATGGTCGATCATGTCGCCGAC
Organism: Thalassovita aquimarina; assembly: GCF_018219815.1. Classification (GTDB taxonomy): domain Bacteria; phylum Pseudomonadota; class Alphaproteobacteria; order Rhodobacterales; family Rhodobacteraceae; genus Thalassobius; species Thalassobius aquimarinus. The sequence continues at coordinate 292,023 of NZ_JADMKU010000001.1, read as the reverse complement.
GCCGTCGCAGAGCCGGGTCAGTTCGTTGGTCTGGAAACCGAGCGCGGCAAGCCGGTCGATCGCCCCCTTCTGGGTATCCGCCAACGGTTCCGACAGTTCGCCCCAGCCATAGGCGAAGAATTTCAGTGGCCTTTCGCGGGTAATTTCCGGGTTCAGCTGGCGCAGCGATCCGGCAGCGGCGTTGCGCGGATTGGCGAAGACCTTGTCGCCCCTTTCCGCCTGCCTGTCGTTCAGCGCCTCGAAATCGGCGTGGCTCATGTAGACTTCGCCGCGCACTTCAAGGGTCTCGGGGGCACCGGTCAGGACCTGTGGGATGTCGGCGATGGTGCGGGCGTTTTCGGTGACGTTTTCACCCACCTCGCCATCGCCACGCGTCGCCGCCTGGATCAGCCGCCCGCCCTCGTAACGCAGCGAAAGGCTCAGCCCGTCGATCTTCGGTTCCGCCGTATAGGCGACCGCGTCGGCGCCCCGGCCCAGGTATTTGCGGATGAAATCGTCGAATTCCTGTACGTCTTCGTCTTCGAATGCGTTGCCCAGCGACATCATCCGCACCGCGTGGGTGATCTTGCCGAATCCCTCTACCGGGGCGGCGCCGACCTGATCGGTCGGGCTGTCGGTGCGCTTGAGATGGGGAAAACGATCCTCGATCGCCGCGTTGCGCCGCTTCAGCGCGTCGTATTCGGCATCGGAAATCTCGGGCGCGTCCTTGCCGTGATAGGCGATATTGGCCTGCGACAGCAGCCCCGACAGACGTTCCAGTTCCGCCTTGGCTTCCGCTTCGTTCAATTCTTCGATGGCCTTGTCCGACACCCTGATGCGCCCCTTTTTCAGTCGCTGAAAGTGATAGGGGCGCGAAGGGGCGAGGTCCAGAGCGGAGCGTCAGTTTTCAGGCGCTGACGGCAACGTATTCATCCGCGGCACTAACCGGTTCGGGATCGCGCAGCACATAGCCGCGGCCCCAGACGGTTTCGATATAGTTCTCGCCGCCGGTGGCGTTGCTGAGTTTCTTGCGCAGCTTGCAAATGAAAACGTCGATGATTTTCAGTTCCGGTTCGTCCATGCCGCCATAGAGGTGATTGAGAAACATTTCCTTGGTCAGCGTCGTGCCCTTGCGCAGCGACAGCAGTTCCAGCATCTGGTATTCCTTGCCGGTCAAATGCGCCGTCTTGCCACCGACCTCCACCGTTTTGGCGTCGAGGTTCACGACGATCTTTCCTGTGCGGATCACCGATTGCGAATGCCCCTTGGACCGGCGGATGATGGCGTGGATGCGCGCCACCAGTTCTTCGCGGTGAAACGGCTTGGTCAGGTAGTCGTCGGCGCCAAAGCCGAATCCCTTCAGCTTGCTTTTCATGTCATCGGCGCCCGACAGAATCAGGATGGGCGTATCCACCCGCGCCCGGCGCAGCTGCTTCAGCACATCATGACCGTTCATGTCGGGCAGCCCGAGATCGAGAAGAATGAGATCGTAATCATAGAGCTTGGCCAGATCGATTCCCTCTTCGCCGAGATTGGTCGTGTAGACATTCAGGTTGGCGTGAGTCAGCATCATTTCGATGCTTTTCGACGTGGTGGGGTCGTCTTCAACCAACAAAATACGCATTACGAATCTCCATGATCGGCAGTGAAACAGGTCGTGCTGGAATTAACGGTGAACAAAAAAGGTTAACCACACGTTATCACAGATTATCCGATGATGAAAATCTACCTATGGATGTCTGTAATCCTTTAGTGCGGTCACTTTGAGCGCTTTTTCGCCATGGGTCGACAGCGCCGCCTTCCATTCCTGGAATTCCTCTTCGCTCAGCGCATAGCGCTTCAACGCGTCTTCCTTTGAAATCAGCCCGAAATCCACCCCCCGGACCACCGCCGCCTTGCGGCTGGCCACCCAGCGGCGGGTTTTCGCCGATGGCAGATCCGCCTGTGTCATTACTGTCCCGTCGGGAAGTTTCACGGCGCGCGGTCCTTCCACTTTCTTCAAATACATCGCCCTGCTCCTTCAAGATATGAACGGCAGTGTTACGCCCGAGGTTTAACGGGAAGTGAAAGCAGCCCTTGAGAGTATCTGCAATTTTCCTATATTGCAGACTTTCCAAAGGAACCGCGCGTATGTTGGACGACAGCACAAACCTGAATTCGCTTGGCTTTGCCAAATCCCCGTCGGAAACTCGGGTTGTGGTCGCCATGTCCGGCGGCGTGGACAGTTCCGTGGTCGCCGCGCAACTGGCCGAGGAAGGCTATGACGTGGTCGGCGTGACGCTGCAGCTTTACGATCACGGCGCGGCCCTGGCCAAGAAGGGCGCCTGCTGCGCCGGCATCGACATCCACGATGCCCGCCGGGTGGCCGAGGAAATGGGTTTCCCGCATTACGTGCTGGATTACGAAAACATCTTCCAGGACGCGGTGATCGACGAATTCGCCGACAGCTACCTCTCCGGCGCGACCCCGGTGCCCTGCATCCGCTGCAACGAGCGGGTGAAGTTCAAGGACCTGCTGGAAACCGCCAAGGATCTTGAGGCCGACTGCATGGCCACCGGCCATTACATCCAGCGCAAGATGGGCCCGAACGGTCCGGAACTGCACAGCGCCGAGGACGCCAATCGCGACCAGAGCTATTTCCTGTTCTCGACCACGCCGGAACAGCTCGATTACCTGCGGTTCCCGCTGGGGCATCTGCCCTCGAAGGATGCCACCCGGGCGCTGGCGGCGAAATACGGGCTGTCGGTAGCTGACAAGCCCGACAGTCAGGACATCTGCTTCGTGCCCGACGGCAACTATGCCAGCGTGATCGAGAAACTGCGCCCCGGCGCCGCCGAACCGGGCGAGATCGTACATGCGGACGGCCGGGTTCTGGGCACCCACAAGGGCGTGATCCATTACACCATTGGTCAGCGCCGCGGGCTTGGCATCGGCGGGCTGGATGAGCCGCTTTACGTGGTGAAACTGGACGTCGACAAGCATCAGGTCGTGGTCGGCCCGAAGGACATGCTGGCCACCCGCACGGTGCCGGTGCGCGAAATTAACTGGTTGGGGGACGAACCGTTCGACAGCCGCCCCGAATGGCACCTGAAGGTCAAGGTCCGGTCCACCCGACCGCCGCGCGAAGCGATCATCCGGCCGCTGTCGCCCACGACGGCCGAAGTCGAACTGCTGACCCCGGAAGAAGGCGTTTCGCCCGGCCAGGCCTGCGTGTTCTACGAAAGCGAAGGCAGCCGCATTTTCGGCGGCGGCTGGATCTGGAAGGGCTGAACGCCGGCTAGTCCCGGCGTTCGGGCGGCATGCCCGACCGCACCACCTGTTCGACATGGACGGCAAGCGTTTTGCGGTTCGGGAAATCATCGACCCGAACCGGTTCGTGGTAGATGACCTCGACCGAACCCTGTTTCGGGGCCGCCAGCACCTTCAGCAGATGCGAGCCGAAATCCATCTCGCCCCACCAGCCATAGAAGCGTTCGTCGGCGCCCTCGGGCGCGCGGTACACCACGGTCACCGGCTGGATATGCATTTCATGGCGCAGGTGATCGCTGAAGAACGCCTGGAACAGCGTTGATTTGAAGGGCAAAACCACCATCCCATCGGTCGAGGTGCCCTCCGGGAAGAACAGCAGCTTGTGGCCCGCCAGCAAGCGGTCCTCGAAGACCTTTTGCTGAACCTTCGCCTCGTTCCGGTTGCGGTTGATGAACACCGTTCCGGTCGCGCGGGCCAGCCAGCCGATGCCGGGCCAGCCGGCGACCTCGGATTTCGAAACGAAATAAATCCGCTTGCGGGCATTCAGCGTGAAGATGTCGAGCCATGACGAATGGTTCGCCACCACCGCGCCGCGCAGTTCCATCCGCTGACCATGAGTGAGGAAGCGCATTCCAAGGATGCGGAAGGCGTTGCGGCAGACAAACTGGGTGATGTGCGGCGTGATCGGGCGTTGCAGGCCGAAGACCGGGCGTTCGACAAGCCGCACCAGCAGCAGGATCAACAGACCTCCAAAGACCAGCAGCGCCAGCACGCTACCGCGCAGGGCGACCCGGATCCACCCGAGCGGCGAAATCGGATCAGGCGCCGGTTCCGGCGGCATTTCCCACATAATGTTCACCGCGCAACATCTTTCGTGTAAATACTTTTTTGCTTCTCATTCAGGCGCTGCGTATCCATGATCAGGCACACGTCGGTGGTGTTGAAATCATGGTCGATGAATGCGCCGTCGCCGACGAAGCCGCCAAGCCGCAGATAGGCCTTGATCAGCGCCGGCACCTGAACCATCGCCGCGCGCCGGTCCAGTCGATCCTTGGGGACACGGTTCATGTCGGCATAATGGTCGGGCTGCGCCCGCACCCGCAGGTCCGGCGGCGCGAGGTGGTTGTGATACAGCATCGACAGCGGCTGCGCCAAGGCCTGAAGATCGGTGCCATGGAAACTGGCGACGCCGAACAGAACCTCGATGTCGTGCTCGAACACGTAAGCCGCCAAGGCGTTCCAAAGGTGATACATCGCAGCGCCGCCACGATAATCGGGATGCAGGCAGGACCGGCCCAGTTCCAGCAGCTTGCGGCCGCTGTCCTTCAGTACGCTCAGATCGTATTCGTCCTCGGAATAGAACTGCCCCACCGCGCGGGCCTGATCGTCGCGCAACAGCCGATAAACGCCCACCACCTGTTCCATCACGCCGCCCTGCCGGTCCTCGTCGATCAGGATCAGGTGGTCGAAATAGGGATCGAAACGGTCTTTTTCCAGCCGGTTTTCATGGTCGACAAGCGCGCCACCAGCGCCGAGTTCCTCGACAAAGACCTGGTAGCGAAGCCGCTGCGCCGCTTGCAATTCGGCCTCGCTTTCCGCCAGTTTCACGGAAAATTGCGGCGTGCTCATGGCCATAAGGTCTTTCCAATCCCTCGTTTTTCCGGGGTTTTAGGCAAGCGGTCGCCGATTGGCAACCATGCGGACGGTTTCGCGCTTTGCGCGAGCGCGATTCCCTTTATGGTCGCATTAAAGGCTTAACAACCATTTTTATTCATCAAAGACCGGCATCAGTTCGACGCGTGTACCATCAATGACCACCTTTCCCGCCTCGCGGAAATTCACCGTGACCTTGCCGCCGATATTGGACTGCACCTGTCCGATGCCCCAGTCGGGCTGCGCCGGGTTGCGCACCAGCATGCCGGGTTCGAGGAACGAGTTCAGATTGGTCATGATCTTTGCCACCCTTGGAGGATTCTATGGGGCATACTAATCAAAGACTGGCCCAGCTGATAGGGTCCCGCATCTGCCACGATCTGATCAGCCCGATCGGGGCGATCGGTAACGGGTTGGAACTGATTCAGATGCAGGCGGAGCTCGCCGACACCCCGGAACTGGCGCTGATCGCGCAAAGCCTGCACCATGCCAGCGCCCGGATCCGGTTTTACCGGATCGCCTTTGGCCTGGCGTCCGATATCCAGCAGGTCGGTGCAGGCGAAATCACCTCAATCCTGACAGACATCGCCCGTGACGGCCGCGTTGCCCATGTCTGGCAGGCCGGGGGCAGCTGCACCCGCAGCGAATTGCAGTTGGTGTTCCTCGGGTTGATGTGTCTTGAAACCGCGTTGCCACTGGGGGGCAGCGTCACCGTCACCGTACAGGACGGCCGCTGGCATCTGCGGGGCACGGGACAAAGGATCAGGTGGGACGACAGGCTGTGGCACGGCGCCGACGAGGATGGCGAAATCGGTGCCGACAGGGTGCAGTTCGCCCTGCTACATGACGCCCTGCCACGGCTGGGGCGCACATTGACGACCGAGGCTGGTGAAACCTCGGTCCGCATTTCTTTCTGATACGATCCGCCGGACGGCCCTGATCAGGGCCGTGTGGTGCCGTCGCCCTCGACCAGGTATTTGAAGCTGGTCAGTTGGGTTGCGCCCACCGGGCCGCGGGCGTGCATCTTGCCCGTCGCGATGCCGATTTCCGCGCCCATGCCGAATTCACCGCCATCGGCGAACTGGGTCGAAGCGTTGCGCATCAGGATCGCGCTGTCGAGCCGTTCGAAGAACTTGTCGGCTGCCGCATCATCCTCGGTGATTATGCAGTCAGTGTGGCTGGAACTGTAGGTGCGGATGTGATCGATCGCGGCATCGAGATCGTCGACAACCTTGGCCGCGATGATGCTGTCGAGGAATTCCTTGCCCCAGTCCTCGGCGGTGGCGGGCACGATGCCGTCGACCGAAAGGCCCTCGGCGCGCACTTCGACGCCTGCGTCGAGCAGCGCGCGGATCAGGTCGGCGCCCAGGGTCTCGGCGATGTCCTTGTGGATCAGCAGGCATTCGGCGGCGCCGCAGATGCCGGTGCGTCGGGTCTTGGCGTTCATCACCACGCGCAGCGCCTTTTCGGGATCGGCCGCCTTGTCGACGAAGATGTGCACGATGCCTTCCAGGTGAGCGAACACCGGCACCCGCGCTTCGCGCTGCACCAGCCCGACCAATCCCTTGCCGCCGCGCGGCACGATCACGTCGACATAATCGGTCATGGTCAGCAATTCCTGTACCGCTGCGCGGTCGCGGGTCGGCACCAGCTGAATCGCGTCCTCGGGCAGACCGGCCGCTTTCAGACCCTCGACCAGGCAGGCATGGATCGCCTGCGAAGAATGGAAGCTTTCCGAGCCGCCACGCAGGATCACCGCGTTGCCCGATTTCAGGCACAGCGCGCCGGCATCCGCGGTCACGTTGGGGCGGCTTTCATAGATCACGCCGACGACGCCTAGGGGCGTGCGGACGCGGCGGATATGCAGGCCCGAGGGCATGTCCCATTCGGTCATCACCTCTCCCACCGGATCGTCCTGCGCCGCCACCGCGCGCAATCCGTTCACGATGCCCTGAATGCGGTCCTCGTTCAGCAGCAGACGGTCCATCATGGCCGGGTTCAGCCCCTTGTCGATGCCGAAGGCCATGTCCTTTTCGTTGGCCGCGACGATATCGGCCCGGTTGGCCCAAACCGCGTCGGCCGCCGCTTCCAGCGCGGCACGCTTGACCTCGGCCGGGGCGAAGGCCAGTTCGGCGGAAGCCGCTTTCGCGCGCTTGCCCAGATCGGCCATCAGGGCGGGAATGTTGTCCGTGTTTTTCATGTTTTCGACCCCCGGAAGTTTCGCGTTTTCATATCACTATTCGCGGTTACAGCGCCATATCGTCACGATGGATCAGGGCGGCGCGGCCCGGATAACCCAGCAATGCCTCGATTTCGTCGGAACGGTGGCCCTTGATGGTAAAGGCTTCCTTCGCGGTATAGCGCGTCAGCCCCTGCCCCAGCTTGTGCCCACCCGGCCCCAGTATCGCCACCGGATCGCCGCGCCCGAACACGCCGGTCACCCCTGACACGCCCGCCGGCAACAGGCTCTTGCCGCTTTTCAGCGCTTTCACCGCGCCTTCGTCGACGACCACTTCGCCCTTCGGCTTCATCGCCGCGATCCACCCCTTGCGGGCCTGCTGCGGATCGCCATGGGCGGTGAACCACGTGGCGTTGGCACCGTCCTGCAGCGCCTTCAGAGGGCGCAAAACGGACCCTTCGGTGATCGCCATGGCGCATCCGGCGCCGATCGCGGTCTTGGCCGCCATCAGCTTCGTTTTCATGCCGCCCTTGGACAGGCCCGACCCGGCATCGCCCGCCATCGCCTCGATCTCGGGCGTTATCGCGCCGATCACGTCATAGCGGCGTGCATCGGGATCGTCGTTGGGATTGGCGGAATAGAAGCCGTCGACATCCGACAGCAGGATCAGCTGATCCGCGCCCACGGTGACCGCAACCTGTGCCGCCAGCCGGTCGTTGTCGCCATAGCGAATCTCATCCGTGGCGATGGTGTCGTTTTCGTTGACGATCGGCACCGCGCCCATCGTCACCAGCGTTTCCAGCGTGGCGCGGCTGTTGAGATAGCGTCGGCGATCGGTGCTGTCTTCCAGCGTGACAAGAACCTGCGCCGTGGTGATGCCATGAGGCGCCAGCACCTCCTCATAGGCGCGGGCCAGCCGGATCTGTCCGACGGCGGCGGCGGCCTGCGACTGTTCCAGCGCCAGTTCGGTGGCCGGCAGCCCCAGAACACCGCGTCCCAGAGCGATGGAGCCGGAGGAGACGAGGATCACATCCGCCCCCTGCCCCTTGAGCCAGGCCACGTCCTCGGCCAGCCCTTTCAGCCAGTCGGCGCGCAGATCGCCGGAGTCGCGGTCGACCAGAAGCGCCGACCCGATCTTGACGACGATCCGCTTGGCATCGGTCAGGGTTGCCACGACTCGTCTTCCTCTTCGGGGGCCTTGCGGCGCAGCCGGTCTTCGTCGATCCGGGCCCGCAACGCGCGCAGCACGTTATCAGTGCCTTCGCCCGACACGCCCGACATCAGAAGAACCTTGCCGCCACAGGCGTCTTCCAGTTCCGATTTCAGGAACTCGCGTTCCTCGTCATCAAGCGTGTCGATCTTGTTCAGCACGGTGACGCGCGGCTTGTCGGCCAGCGCCCCGCCATAGGCTTCCAGTTCGCCGATGATGGTATGGTAATCTTCGATCAGCGTGCCGGAACTGCCGTCCACGAGATGCAAAAGCACCGAGCAGCGTTCGACATGGCCCAGGAACAGATCGCCCAGGCCCCGGCCTTCGCTGGCGCCCTCGATCAGGCCGGGAATGTCGGCGACGACGAATTCCACCCCGTCGATGCCCACCACTCCCAGGTTGGGATGCAGCGTGGTGAAGGGATAATCGGCAATCTTCGGCCGCGCGTTCGAGGTCGCGGCGAGAAAGGTCGACTTGCCCGCGTTGGGCAGGCCCAGCAAACCGACATCGGCGATCAGCTTCAGCCGCAGCCACAGGGTGCGGTCGACGCATTCCTGTCCCGGATTGGCCCGGCGCGGCGCCTGGTTGGTGGAGCTTTTGAAATGCAGGTTGCCCCAGCCGCCATTGCCGCCCTTGGCCAGCAGCACGCGCTGGCCCACCTCGGTCATGTCGGCGATCAGGGTTTCCTGGTCCTCGTCAAGAATTTCGGTCCCAACCGGCACCCGCAGGATGATGTCGTCGCCGTCAGCGCCGGTGCGTTGCTGGCCGCGGCCGGGTTGGCCGTTGCCGGCAAAGAAATGCTGCTGGTAGCGGAAGTCGATGAGCGTGTTGAGCCCATCCACCGCTTCGGCCCAGACGGACCCGCCGGTGCCGCCGTCGCCGCCATCGGGGCCGCCATATTCGATATACTTTTCGCGGCGGAAACTGACACAGCCGTTACCGCCGGAACCGGACCGAATATAGACCTTTGCGAGATCGAGAAATTTCATGCCTGTCTCCTATCGCAAAGGCCGGGGGATGCTCAATCCGGTCTTTGCTTAATTCAGTTTGCGACTATAGGTCCAGGTCGCAACCTTTGCATTACGCGCGACCGAAAATGTTTCCGCGTCGCCAAGATATTCGAAACCGCAATTGGTCAGCACTCGGGCCGAGGCCGCATTGTCCTGAAACACCTCGGCAAAAAGCGTCTGGCACGATTGCGGGTTGGCCTCGATCAGGGCGGTGACCGCTTCTGAGGCGATGCCGGTATTCCAATGCGGCGGCGCCACCCAGTAGCCGATCTGCGACTGGTCGCGATCCATGTGTTCAAGCGACACGATCCCCATCAGTTCGCTGCCCTGCGACTTGGTGCCATCGATTGCCCAGACGTCTTCGGTCCGGCCCGATGCCAGCGCGCGGGCGATGAACGCCTCGGCCGCGCCCGGCGGCAGCGGGTGAGGAATCGAACGGGTGAAGCGGGAAACCCGCAGGTCGCCGCCGTGCAATTCGATCATGCCCTTGTCAGATTTGCGCAGCGGGCGCAGATCGAACCGGTCCGTTTCAATCACCGCTTGCTGCGGCACAGTCTCGAGCATCATAAACATACTCCTCCGAATAATTCACCGGTGGTATCCCTTGCCGAAACCCGCCTCCTCCTACGGGTGGAACGGCAGGTTACACCGCCGGGATGTCAAACTGATGGCAATAGTGCGAACAAAACAAAAATCGGCTGCCGGACATGCGTCAAAGCGATCCGAGCGGAAACCCTTTCAGCCTTGGAATCCGAAAACGAAAAAGGGGACCGGCGTTTCGGCCGATCCCCCTATTTCGTCTCGAGAAACGATCGGCTTACTCGGCTGCCTCCGCGACTGGCAGGACCGAAATGAAGGTACGGCCCTTGAGGCCCTTGTGGAAAGTTACCTTGCCTTCGGTGGTCGCAAAGATGGTGTGATCCTTGCCCATGCCAACGCCTTCGCCCGGCCACCACTTGGTGCCGCGCTGACGTGCGATGATGTTGCCCGGGATGGCCGCCTGGCCACCGAAGAGCTTTACGCCAAGGCGGCGACCGGCTGAGTCGCGACCGTTACGGGATGAACCGCCAGCTTTCTTATGTGCCATCTGGTGTCTCCTTTACCTGCGTTACTTAGCCAGCTCTTTGGCCTGTTCAACCCATTCGGGTTTCACTTTGACGTCAACGGCGTCGACATCAACAGCGGCCAGCTGTGCGAAAGTGGTGATGCCGGCTTCGACCAGCTTCTTGGCCGCGGCGGGGCCGACACCGGTGATGGCGGTCAGGTCATCGCCTGCGGCGGCGGGCGCTTCTGCCTTGGCCGCTTTCTTGGCGGGCTTGGCTGCTGCCGGTGCGGCTGCGACCGAACCTGCGCCGATGGCGGCCCTGACGCCCGATTTGCCTGCGCCCGAAGCCAGGATATCGGTGACCTTGATCAGCGTCAGCTGCTGACGGTGGCCCTTGGTGCGCTTCGAGCTGTGCTTCCGGCGACGCTTGACGAAGTGGATCAGCTTTTCGCCCTTGATCTGATCGACGACTTCGGCCTGAACGGCGGCATCTTCGACCAGCGGCGCGCCGACGACCATGTCGTCACCACCCAGCATCAGAATTTCGTTGAATTGGATTTTCTCACCTGCATCGGCAGCCAGCTTTTCAACGCGGAGCACATCGCCCGCCTGAACCTTGTACTGCTTGCCGCCGGTTTTTAGGACCGCAAACATTTGCTTTTCCTTCGTTTTACCGCGTTCTGTGGTCCCCCTTCCGGGGCGTTGAGGCGCGAGCCACCGCGAACAGCGCGTCTTTTCAGACAGTCATTACAATAACAACGGGCAGAGAAAGCCCTGCCCGAGATGCGCGCTTATTGTCGACTAATGGCGGCAAGTCAAGGCAAAACGCCGAAAATCCCGGCATTTTCCGGCCTCACAGTGTTTCGCCCTCCATCTGCAGGGCCAGTCCCAGCCCGAGCGACAGCGAAATCAGCCTGTACATCTCGTCGAAGCCGGCAAACAGCGCCTTGTTCAGCGCCTGCCCCGCCGGAGTTTCAGCCAAGGCGGTATAGGCTTCGATCTCGGCAATGCTCAGTGCGTCATAGGCCACCATCAGGTAGCCGTAAATCCAGTCGCGGGTATCGGTGCGGGTCATTTCCTCGGTCGCCCAGACTTCGCGCAGGATGTCTTCGTCGCTGAGGTTGATGGCACCGCCATGGGCCAGGCCGAGAAAGAACATGTAATTAGCGTTCAGCGCGCCTGACACGTTGTATTCGATCAGGTCATTGACCGACACGAAGCGGTCGATGGCTGCCAGGTGCGGATCATGGGGTTCTTCTTGCGCGCGGAACTTTTCCACCGCCCTGTCACTGAAATCGCGATCCAGGAAGGCGCGCCGCGCCTCCAGTTCCTGTTCGACGATGTGCCGCCCGATCTCGCTGCCGAAGAATTCCAGCAGCGGCACCGGGTCCGCATCGGCGAAGCTGTCGTCGAACGTGGTGCGCAGGATCTCTCCCATTTTCTCGGGATCATGGATGCGCCGGACAATGGCCTGCCAGCCCGGACTGGTGCCGCCCGGCAGCATGTCGTCGGCCAGGCTGTCACCGTAGGCAATGCCTTCGTCGCGCATCACTTCCAGCATTTCCTCGATCCGCAGCAGGTCGAACAGATTGTCGATTTCCGCCCGCGTCGCCGCAGCGGCCGATTGCACTGTCAGCACCAGCATGCTGAGTATGAAGAGAAAACGGCGCATGCAGCCTCCCAATAAACTGGACCCGATGCGCATTGGTCGGACAGGCGCTGTCCGGGAACCGGGCAAATTCGACAATATATCAAAACAGATAGTACTACCTAGCCCAGCTGAGAGCACGGCTCAAGCGCGGGCGCGTCGGGGCGGTTTTCTTCGCCCGATCAGCGGCGGTCCGAAAAAGTTTCGAAATTCGCATGAAACGCCCTTGCCACCCGTCAAAAGAGTCATTAAACGCACCTCCCACAGACCCCCGCGGAGAGGTGCCGGAGTGGTCGAACGGGGCGGTCTCGAAAACCGTTGTGGGTGCAAGCCCACCCAGGGTTCGAATCCCTGTCTCTCCGCCATTCTTTCCCAAGAATGACACCCGATCGGGCCGCACGCGGCCGATCTTTTCACCCGGGCCAAACGCCCCGGGGTCGATTAGCTTTCCCCTGCTGCCGGGTCCTGTTCGTGGGCCTTCCTGAACGCATTCAGCGCCGTGCGGGTTTCTTCCCAAAGCGTCGTCAGCAGGTCGGCCCAGCCGCTCAAATCCTGCGGCTGGTCGGCTGTCAGGCTGTCTTCAAGCCGGCTGAGCGCGTTGCGGAACCGGTGCGCGCCGACAATCGCCGCCGCGCCGGACAACGCGTGGATTCGTTCACCGATATCTCCCGGAGCGTCCCAGTCGGTCGCCGCGAGCGCCTGAAGGACCTCCGGCGCCTCTTTGCAAAGTCCCGAAAGCAGCGTGTCCGCGCGCTCGGCGCTGAGATTGCGCAACAGCTGCGACAGGTGATCCTCGTCCAGCAGAACCGCCGTCTTGCGATTGGTATCGCTGCCGCCCTCTCCGCTCAGAACGGCACGTATGCTTTTGCGGCTGACCGGTTTCGACACCACCGCGTCCATGCCCGCTTCGTGGAACAGCGCCTTGTCCTGCTCGAAGACATGGGCGGTGACGGCGACGATGCGGCTGTCGCGCGACGCGCCCTCCTGCCGGATCAGACGGGCCGCCTCGACCCCGCCCATCACCGGCATGTTGATATCCATCAGGATCAGGTCGAACCGGGTGCGGCGGGCCAGATCGACCCCTTGCTTGCCGTTGACCGCCTCGGTCACCTTGTTGCCGTCGCGTTGCAACAGTTCGCGCAGGACGAAACGGTTGGTTGGAATGTCCTCGACCACCAGGACCGACTGCCCCTGAAGCGGTTGCTCCGTGCTGTCCTCTTCCTCGGGCCGGGCCAGCTTGTCCGCGTCCGCCGGGGTAAGTTCGACATGGAACCAGAAAATGCTGCCGTCGCCGGGGATGCTTTCGACGCCGATTTCGCCGCCCATCGCCTCGACGATCCGGCGCGCGATGCCCAGCCCCAGACCGGTGCCTTCGCGCCGGGCGCGGTTCACGTCCTCGATGCGGACGAAGTCTTCGAAAATCCGCGCCTGCTCGTCCCCGGCCACGCCGATCCCGGTATCCTGCACCTGCACTTCCAGGCTGATCTTTTCGCCGCCCGGTTTCGGCTGCGCCGTGACGGTGACGTTGATTTCGCCGTTGTCGGTGTATTTCACCGCGTTGCTGACGAGGTTGAGAAGAACCTGGTACAGCCGCTGTTCGTCGCCGATGAACGCGCCGATCCGGTCGGGATGCGTTTCCAGCCGCAACCTGTCGCCGCGCCGCGCCGCCGCGACCTCCATCGGGGCCATCAGGCGCTCCATCATCGCGTCGAAATCGAACGGCGCCTCGGTCAGGGTGATGCCGTCCGCTTCGAGCTGGGCGATATCAAGAACGTCATTGACGTGGTTCAACAACGTCTGGCCGGAATGCTGCAGCAAGTCGAGATAGTGGTCGATTTCCTGCTGGCTGTGCGGGGTTTTGTCCCGCATCAGGTCGACCACGCCGAGGATGCCGTTCAACGGCGTGCGCATTTCGTGGCTCATCACCGCGAGGAACCGCGATTTCGCCCTCTGCCCCGAAAGCGCCTCGTCTCGCGACCGCATCAGGGCTTGTTCGGCCTTCTGGCGCGCGGTGATATCGCGCAGGTAATAGACATAGAACCTGTCCGACCCGACTTCGGCCACGCCTTGCGAAACCTCGACCGGCACGATGCTTCCGTCGGCGGCGCGCAGGTCAAGTTCGCGCCCCGCGATCCGACCGGATTTGACGAAAGGCAGCGCGATAACGTTGCCGTCCCGATCCAGGAGATGCGACCGGAACACCCTCCCGATGGCGGTTTCACGATCGATCTTCAGCAGGTCCACAGCCGCAGCGTTGAAATTGTCGATCCGGCCGTCGCCGTCGGTGACGATCAGGGCGTCGGGGGTGGTGCCCAGAACTTCCGCCAACCGGACCGACGTGGTTTTGTGTTCGAGGGCGCGGCGCGCGTTCTGCTGGCTGAGGCGGAAAAACAATCCGGCCAGCGTGGCCAGCAGCACCATCAGAAGCGCGGTGACGAACGACAGGCGCTTCATGATCTCACCGACTTCTTCGCGCGCATCCTTGCCTTGCGCCGCGCCGACGATATTTCCCTGCGTCGACATCTGCCGGACGGTATTGGCGACGGTGCCGAAATCATCCGAGAGGGCGGCGGCATCCGCGATCAGCTCCGCGTCGGGGGCATCGATCCGCGGCGCGAGGCGATCGTTTTGTTCTTTCAGGGCCGCGACGATTTCCAAGCTGTCGGTTGCGCTTAGCGCTGAACTGTAAAGCGGGCTGACCCGCAGCGTTTCGACCCGGTTGTAATAGACGTTGAAGCGGCGCCGAACTTCGTTTGCGGCCACGGCCGGGTCGCCGATCCCGAGCTGCAGGTTTTTCAGGCTGAGATTGAGCTGCAGATATTCCACCTCGATCTGGCCAAGTGTCCAGACGACATTATCGGTTTGCGAACTGCGCAGTTCCTGAATCTTGCGCGCCGACAGTGCCCAAAGCTGGACCGACAGCACCAGAGCAACCGCGATGCCCAGACATAGAAGGATGATCTGGACCACGCGTCCGTGGCCCGTTTTTTTCAGGAGCGCTCGCATCACCTTGAACCTACCGACTTTTCCGGTCCTGCCAAGTCACCATATCCGGAAAATTGTGGCTTGGCGTTACTTCAGAAGGGTGATGCGGTCCAGCTGCCAGATGCTGAGGGCGAAAGTGGTTTCGGTTTTGAATTTTGGGTGGCGGTCATAAGGAAAAACCATCCAGAGCGGCCCCTTGTCACGGACCGACATCGGTTCGCCATTGCGCAGATAGGCGATCAGTGCCTCGCTCGTATCGATGTCGTCGACCGGGATTTCCACCCTGTATTCGTTCAGGGCGCTCAGTTCCAAATTCCCGCCGCTCACCCCCAGATGAGCGACCAGATCCTTCAGCCAGACCCCTTCGAAATGCTGTTCCCCCTCGGTCCATACCGTGGTGGTCCGGAACCCGGAGCGCGGCAGTTCGCGCAGTTGATCCAGCGTCAGCTGGACAGGTTTGCGACCGGACCCGTCGTCATACAGGACTTCCAGCACGCTATCTTGTTGCTGAACCGACGCGGGACTTGCAACGGCCCCATTATCGGCCAGCGCACCTGCCGGCCCAACACCGATACCGATACTGGCGAGCCCCAAGGTCAGTATGGCTGATAAGATGCGCATCATGTTGGTCCGTTCTCCCACCTCGTGGGTTAAGATCGCCATATTGGCGAAAGTCGTCCAGTGCCCTATCCCGGTGTATAGGTTGTGATGTATAATAATATTGATTGTGTCTTAATGCGTAGTCTTGTGGCGCATCCCATACGATTTGCAAAGTGCCATATCAGCACCTGGTGGAGCATTTCTGATGAACAAAATTCTGATCGCGGACGACCACGATCTCGTTCGGGAAACGCTTGCCGCCTATATTCGTGATGCCGGGGAAATGCGCGTGGATCAGGCCTCCGATCTTGATGAAACCCTGGAACTGATCACGAGAAACGGCGCATATGACCTTGTTCTGTTGGACTTCACCATGCCTGGCATGACCCTGCCCGAAGGATTGCTGCGCACGATCGAGGCCAATCAAGGCCAGCCGGTCGCCCTGATTTCCGGCACCGCGAGTCCCGATGTGGCGCGGCGGGCGCTGGCGGCGGGGGCAAAAGGATTCCTGCCCAAGACGATCGCGCCGGAAACCCTGATCAGTGCCGTCCGGCATTTGCTGAGCGGCGGGATCTACGCGCCGCAGCATTTCCTCGAATCGAACCGACAGGACCACGAGGGCCTGAACCTGACCCCGCGCGAAATGGATGTGCTGCGCGGCATCTGCGAGGGCAAGGCGAACAAGGAAATCGCGCGCGATCTCGACGTGCAGGAAGTGACCGTCAAGCTGCACGTCAAAACGTTGAGCCGCAAGTTGGAGGCGCGCAACCGCACCCATGCCGCGATGATCGCGCGCGACCTGAACCTCGTCTGATCGTTTCTTTCGGGATTGCCAAGGTCCGGACGCGGCTGACGGAATGCCCCCTGCCATGCGCCGTATGTCGCGGTTGCCCGGCGCTGAACGCGACCGGGCCACGTCCGGCCCGGAGGCGGACGCGGCCCGTGCTTCTGTTCAGGGGCGCATCAGGCCCGGCGACGGCGCCCGCCGGCACGACGGCCGCGACCTTCGGCACCGCCCGCGGCCTCGGGGGCCTTGTTCGTCCTGATCCAGTCGGCGCCATGCGGATCGTTGTTGGTCAGCAGGTTGGCGGCACGGATGGCCGTCATTTCCGAACCGGCGCGCGGCAGGGTGGATCCCAGGCCGAACATCTGCACGAAGCTCTCGTCGTCCATGTCTGCGGGCAGGATGATCCCCGAGGCGGCGACCGCCTCTTTCTTTTCGGCGATCGCTTTCTGCGTCACCGGCAAGGCCACCGGGTTCATGATCGCGCTGGTCATCCCCGCCGCCATCGCCATCGGCAGGAAGGCGTTGTTGATGCCGTGCCGGTTGGGCAGGCCGAAGGAAATGTTCGAAGCGCCGCAGGTCGTGTTCACGCCGAGTTCCTCGCGCAGGCGGCGGACCAGCTGGAATACCTGGTTGCCCGCCGTCGCCATCGCGCCGATCGGCATCACCAGCGGGTCCACCACGATGTCGTGGGCCGGAATGCCGAAATCCGCGGCGCGCTCGACGATCTTCTTGGCCACCGCGAAGCGCACGTCGGGATCTTCGGAAATGCCGGTATCGTCGTTGGAAATCGCCACCACCGGCACGTTATATTTCTTCACCAGCGGCAGAACGAATTCCAGCCGCTCCTCTTCGCCCGTCACCGAGTTCAGCAGCGGGCGCCCTTCGCAGGCCTCCAGACCGGCCTCCAGGGCCGCCGGAACCGAACTGTCGATGCACAGCGGCACGTCGACCAGGCCCTGCACCAGGTTGATCAGGTCGCGCATCAGCGGCGGTTCGGTTTCGTTCGGGTTGGGGTTGGAATTGTAGACCACCCCGGCATTGATATCGAGCACTGTCGCCCCGGCGGCCACCTGCGCCAACGCATCCTTTTCGACGGTCGAGTAATCGCCCGCTTCCAGTTCGGCGGCGAGTTTCTTGCGCCCGGTGGGATTGATCCGCTCGCCGATCACGCAGAAGGGCTGATCGAAGCCGATGATCGCGGTCTTGGTTTTCGATTCAACGATGGTGCGGGTCATATTGTTATCCTTGCTGGCTGGCGGGGGTCGCCGAAGCGCCGCCGTTTTCGATGGCCCAGTTGGCGTTGGTCTTGATGCCGCCCAACGGGAAGAAATGAACATGTTCGATGTTGAAATCGGGATTGGCCGCCTTGTGCGCAGCCAGTTCGGCGATCACATCGGTCGGTTCATAGGGCAGCACCAGCTTGGTCACGTCCATCGCGCGCTTTTGCAGGACCTTCAGCGACGGGCCGACGCCGCAGGCCACGGCGAACTTGATCAGGGTCTGCAATTTCGCCGGACCGGCGATGCCGATATGGATCGGCAGGTCGATACCCTCGTCGCTCAGGCGGTTCGCCCATTCGATGATCGGCTTCGCCTCGAAACAGAACTGGGTGGCCAGAGCCATCTCAGCATCGGTGCGGTCGTTGAACGCCTGCTTCCAGCGCAGCGCCTCCATCACCTGCGCGTCGCCGCCATCGGGATCGATATCCTTGTTGCCCTCGGGATGGCCCGCGATGTGCAGCCTCTCGAACCCGGCCTTGTCGAAAAGCCCGGTTTCCAGAAGCTGCATCGAGGATTCGAATTCCCCGGCCGGTTCGGCCAAGCCGCCGGCCAGCAGCAGGGCCTGCTTCACCCCGGCTTCGCCGTGGTAACGCGCGATCCAGTCGGCCAGCGTCGCGGCGTCCTTGATGATCCGCGCCGGGAAATGCGGCATCACGTTGAAACCGTCTGCGGCCAGCCGCGCGGCGGTCGCCACCATGTCCTCGATCGGGGTGCCGTCGATATGGGCGATATAGACGCGGGTGCCTTCCGGCAGCAGATCACGGAAGTTGTCCACCTTTTCCGCGGTACGCGGCATCACCTCGATCGAATAGCCTTTCAGAAAGGCCTCGATCTCGGCGTTTACCGGCGACTGGGTGTCGGGGCGTCTGCGGAAATTCAGCAATGCCATCACGGCCTCCTTGAGTTTTCTCGGGTTCAGGCTCACGCCTTTTCCCATCCTTCGTTGTCGATCAGCGCTTTCAGTCGCGCGGTATCGTATTCGGTATCCAGCCGCGCCACCTCGGCAGCGACCACTTCGGCGGGATCGCCCTCGACCGCAAAAGCCGGTGCCTTGCGCCATTCGGCGAGATAGGCGTCGGTATCCGACGCTCCCACCTTCATCGCGGCGCGGTCGATCGCCTGTTCGAACCGTTCGGGCAAAGGCTTCTTGGCGCCGCGGCGGCCTTTCCCGACGATCACCTGCGCCGGGATATCGCGCCAGTAAACGATGGTCACATCGGGCATGGTCGGTCTGATTCCCCTGTTCTTCTGCCCCATCCTTAAACCGGTCGAATTGCGACCAAAGGACGGATTTCGACATTCCCACGGCGGGGAGCGACCAATTGGAAGATAACGCGGGGGGCAGTGCAGAATCATGATGGCGGCGCTTGCGCAACGGACAAGATGACACTACTTTGACAGTAACTCGAAATGGAGGGCGTGTAGTCATGGCGCCCAAGCGTCCCAAAGGTGCGGGCGCATTCCCTAAACCGGTTGAGAGCCCCGCGCCGAAACCGCCAGATACAGCCGAGCTTTATGCCGCGCTTGATCTGGGGACAAATAGTTGTCGCATGCTGATTGCCCAGCCGAAGGGCAGCCAGTTTCATGTTGTCGACAGTTTTTCCAAGTCCGTCCAGCTGGGATCGGGACTTGAAACGACCGGACGGTTGAGCCGGTCGTCGATGGCGCGCACCATCCAGGCCTTGCGCATCTGCCAGCAGAAACTGAAACGCCACCGGGTCCAGCATATGCGACTGGTGGCGACCGAAGCCTGTCGGCGGGCGAAGAATTCGCGCGATTTCATCCACCGTGTGAAGCGTGAAACCGGGCTGCAGCTTGAAATCATCCAGCCCGAGGAAGAAGCCCGGCTTGCCGTGATTTCCTGCGCCCCGCTGGTGTCGACCAAGACCGAACAGTTGCTGGTCGTCGATATCGGCGGCGGGTCGACCGAACTGGTCTGGATCGACCTGACATCGGTGCCGATGCGCGACCGGCCGCGCGCGATCATGCGGCTGCATGCCGGGTTCCATCCCAGCGACAGCCCCTTCCCCGCCGCCAAGGTGGTGGACTGGATCAGCGTACCGCTGGGCGTGGCGACGCTGCGGGATCAATTCCGCGATGTCGCAGACGATTCCGCCCGCTTCGCGCTGATGAGCTGGTTTTTCGAGGAAAACCTGTCGGAATTCGCGCCTTACGCCGATGAGCAGGCCCGCGAAGGGTTCCAGATCGTCGGCACCAGCGGCACCGTGACCACCGTGGCGGCGTCGCATCTGGGGCTGAAACGCTATGACCGGACCAAGGTGGACGGGCTTCGGATGACCTCGGACCAGATCGACAAGGTGATCCGCAACTACCTGATGCTGGGTCCGCAGGGGCGCCGGCGCGACCCGCGCATCGGCCAGGACCGGCAGGCGTTGATCATGTCGGGGGCGGCGATCCTGCAGGCGCTGCTGCGCTGCTGGCCCACCGACCGGCTGTCGGTGGCCGACCGCGGCCTGCGCGAAGGGCTGCTTTATGCTCAGATGAGCGCGGACGGAGTGCTTGAAGACGGGCCCTTCTGAGCGTATCGGGGGCGAAATTGTACGGTCCGGCATCTTGTGGATGCCGCGACTGGCGGAGATATTGATATGGCGAAGAAACCGAGCACTAAAAACACATCGGGACGCGGGCAGCGCGACCTCAAGGTCAAGGTGAAAACCGCGCGCGGCCGCAAGCTCAGCTCGACCCTCTGGCTGCAGCGGCAGCTGAACGATCCTTACGTGAAACGCGCCCAAGCCGAAGGCTATCGCGGTCGCGCCGCCTTCAAGATCCTCGAGATTGACGACAAGTTCCGTTTCCTCGTCCCCGGCGCGCGGGTGGTCGATCTGGGCTGTGCCCCCGGCGGCTGGTGCCAGGTGGCGGTGAAACGCGTGAACGCGCTTGGTGAAAAGAAGGGCAAGAAGGTGGGCACCATCCTCGGCGTCGACCTGCAGGAGGTCGAGCCGATCGCCGGAGCGGAAACGCACCAGCTGGACTTCATGGAAGACGATGCCGATGAAAAGGTGAAGGAATGGCTGGGCGGCAAGGCCGACGTGGTGATGTCGGACATGGCGGCGGCGTCATCGGGGCACAAGCAGACCGACCACCTGCGCATCATCGCGCTGTGCGAGGCGGCGGCCTATTTCGCCTTCGACGTTCTGGAAGAAGGCGGCACCTTCGTCGCCAAGGTTCTGGCCGGCGGCGCCGAGGGCGAATTGCAGAAGCTGCTGAAGCAGAAATTCACCAAGGTGGTGAACATGAAACCGCCCGCTTCCCGTTCGGACAGTTCGGAAAAATTCGTCGTCGCCACCGGGTTCCGGGGCGGGACGGACGACGACGAGGAATAAAATCTCCCAAAGCCGTCCGGCTGACGTTCACAACAGATGGCGCAGCTTTTCGGGCACGGTGATCCGGTAGGGCGGCTTGTTCATCACCGCGTGATCGACCACCGTTTTCTTGCCCTCGCTGCGGATCGCGGCGGTCAGAAGTTCGGCCGCTTGCCCGAAACCGTCTTCGACCGGCAGGTCCCGCGATTGTTCGAACAGGCCCAGTTCCTTGTCTCGGATCATCCCGGATTGTGACCAGTTGATCCAATACCGCTTGCCCAGCTCAACGGCGGCGCCGGAGGCGGAATGGTGCGCCCGCGACTGTTCCACGATCCGGCGCCGTTCTTCCATCCTTTCGGTGTAATCCGGCGTGACGTAATGCAGATGGAACAGCAGCAATTCGGGGTCGATGGTGAAGCGGCCCCGTTGCAGCCCATGCCCGCCCACGGTCCAGACCACGCGGTCGCGCACGATGCAGGGCTTGGTGTATTTCGCGCTGAGCCGGGCCTGCGGATAGGCCTTGAGGACCCCCGCTTCGATATCGCCATCGCCCACCGGCATCAGGTTCAGCCCGACCGGCGACAACGCCACCGTGTCGGCCGTGCTGTTTTCCAGGTGGCCCGGCAAACCGCCCTGCCCCAGGCAGACGATCAGTTCGTCCACATCGGTGCAGATCACCCGGTCGTAGAAGGCCAGCAACCCGTTGGTGATCCCGCCCAGCAAGTCCCAGCGTCGGCGGGTGAGATCTATCGTCACCTCGTCGCGGGGAATGTCGATCACGTTGCAGCCCTGCGCGATGTCGTGGATTTTCGGATCGCCGCCGTGGTTGATCACGTAAAGGCTGCTCCGGTCGACATATTGCGCGTTGTGGCGCACCCATTTGTTCAGCAGCCAGTGATCGCGCCACACCATGGTGACAATGGCCAGCCGCATTACGCGGAACCTTCCGATTGGGCCGCTAAGGACAGGTCCCACTTGCTCAACACCCGTTTCAGATCCTGCAGCTGCACCGGCTTCGTCAGGTAGTCATTCATCCCCGCCTCAATGCTGCGGTTCGCTTCCTCAACCAGCGCGCTGGCGGAAATGGCGATCACCGGCACGGGCTTGAGGCCGTTCTGCGCCTCGTAGGCGCGGATGTTGCGGGACAATTCGAAACCGTCGGCTTCGGGCATCTGGCAATCTGTCAGCACGATGTGATGCTGGCGGAGCTTCCACTTTTCGAAGGCGTCTATACCGTTTTGCGCTGTTTCGCAGGCATAGCCCAGAAGTTCCATCTGCTTGGACAGAACGACGAGGTTAAGATCGTTGTCATCGACGATCAGCACCGGTGCGCCGCCGCCCTTTGCGGCCCCTATCCCCGGTTTTTCGACCTGCACGGCGTCGTTGCGGACCGGGGTGTCCTGCTGCGGGGATGCCTTGATCCGCCCGGTCAGGATCGCCGCGCCGCGCAGGATATCGCTGATGTGGATCGGGAACCGGTAGGACACGTACAGCGTGTCGCTGACCAGGCCCTTGGTCCGTTCTCGCGTCGCATCGAGCAGGATCACCTTACAGCCTGGATTGGTCTGGCGTATCGCCCATTCCACCGCGGCACTTTCTTCATTGGTCGGCAATGACAGGACGACGACCGTGTCCTTTGAGGCCTTTTCGGCGATTTCAACAAGCGCAGAGCGGTCGGTCGCCATTTCGACCACGGCCCCGCGCTGTTCGAGGAAGCGGCGGGTGCTGTCGCTGAAGTTCAGCAGGCTGGACATCATCACAAGATGAACGCCATCGATCGGACTGATCGCCTGCGCGCCGGATCCCGACACCTTTTCCATCGGCAGGGTGACCGAGAAGGTCGATCCCTGTCCCGTCGCGCTTTGCACCTCCAGCGCGCCGCCCATCAGCTTGACCAGGCTTTGCACGATCACCAGTCCCAGCCCGGTGCCGCCGAACCGCCGCGTTGTCGAATCCTCGCCCTGCTGGAACGGTTTGAAAATCCGCTCGAGGGTCTCTTCGGACATGCCGATGCCGTCGTCGTGCACGGTAAAGCGGACCTCGTCTCTGTCCTTTACCGGCGCGACACCAAGTTCGACGAAGCCCTGCCTGCCCTCTTCGCGCTTGGAAAACTTTATGGCGTTGCTGAGCAGGTTCAGCAGGATCTGCCGCAACCGGGTCGGATCGCTGCTCACGACATCCGGCAGCCCGGGGTCGACGCTCATCACGAATTTGACGTTGCTGTTCTGCGCCTGCACCGCAAGTGTTTCCGCGGTGTTCTCGATCGCCTCGAGCAGCACGAAATCGGTCTTTTCGATTTTCAGTTGCCCGGCCTCGATCTTGGCGGCATCGAGAATATCGTCGATGATCCCAAGCAGGAAGAATGACGAATCCCGGATCGTGTCGAGCATCCGCATCTGCTGATCGTTCAGATCGCTGCGCCCAAGCAATTCGATCATCCCCAGCACACCGTTCATCGGTGTGCGGATTTCGTGGCTCATATTGGCAAGAAACACCGATTTCGCGGAATTCGCGGCTTCTGCCGCTCGTTTCTGCAACACGGCCTCGGCGGTCTTTTCACGCTCGGCGACGCGCCCCAGTTGCACCCCCAACCGGTGCATCAGGTCGAACTTGTAGATGTCGCGGGTTTCGACCCGGTCGGAATAGAAAGCGAGAATAGCGACGATGTCGCTCCCGACATAGACTGGCACAGTCAGCGCGGAACGCAGATTGTAACGTTCAGCCCGTTCCGTATTGAAGATATCCCTGTTTTTTTGGATGTCTTCGAACCACTGCGGGACACCACGCTGATAGGTGATACCCGGTGCGCCCTGCCCGGAGCGGAACATCCTTTCAGAAACCACTTCACGCAACGCACCGAAACGTTCTTCATTGCCGATATAGATCTGACCTGTCGTTCGCAGCAGGACGTCGTCGCCCTGCTTGGTCACACGGATAAGCCCTCCGACCGGCCAATCCAGATACTTGGCCATGATCGTAAGCGACTTATGGAAGGCTTCTTCCGAACTTTCGGCACTATTGGCGATGCTGGCCACGGATTCGATAATCTGCAACTCGCGCAATACGCGGTAGAATTTGCTGCGGTAAG
This sequence comes from Thalassovita aquimarina, assembly GCF_018219815.1. Lineage (GTDB taxonomy): Bacteria > Pseudomonadota > Alphaproteobacteria > Rhodobacterales > Rhodobacteraceae > Thalassobius > Thalassobius aquimarinus. The sequence goes on along the minus strand of NZ_JADMKU010000001.1, from coordinate 267,987 downwards.
CCTTTTCGGCGGACACGTCCTTGTAATTCGTCAGAATGCCGTCAAAGCGGCCATCGGCGTCGAAAATCGGTGTTTTGCTGACCTTGAACACCGCTTGCAGCCCTTGCGAAACCTTCAGCGTCAGGTCGACGTTCCTGACCGGTTGTCGGGTTTTGATGACTTTTTGATCCTGTTCGGCTTCAAATTCCGCTATGTCCCGGCGCGGGATGTCGTCATAAATCAGCCCGGTAAGCTGCCCGGCCGTGTGTAATCCGATCAGCTTGGCAAATGGGGCATTGCCAGCAACGAAGGTCAGATCTGAATCCTTCAAGAAGAAGCAATCTAAACTAATCTCGTCGCCTCCTGTTCAAGCGTTTTTGTTCTTCCTGCCCGTGTGGCCTGCTCAACCTGGCCGGGAAGATGCCTCTTTTGAACGGAACCATACGCAAAACGGAGTTTGACGTAAAACATTATTTTAATTGATATATTGCGCACACTTTATACGTTGGTCACATTTTCAGCAGCGCGTGTCGGTTGGGGAAACATTCACGCGCTTTCGCCCTGATTGTCCCCGTTCTTTCTACCCCCAAGGTGCAAACAAATGTTTACACAAGACATTTTTTGGGCCCGCTACGCATAGTCAGGCTTTGCCTGCCACCCATCCCCCTGCCATAGTCCCGTCAACGGCGCGCACACGTCCGAAAACGGAGCAGAAAGGCACAGCCCGATGCGGATTGAAAACAAGACATTCGAAGAACTCGCCCCCGGTGACCGCGCCGAGATTCGCCGCCTGATCACCCAGGACGACCTGATCGTTTTTGCCAACGTGTCGGGCAATCACAACCCGATGCACCTATTCGATCAGGATGGCGACGGCGACGGCGTGAACGAAGCGATCGCCCCCGGCATGTTTCTCGGATCGCTTATTTCGGCGGTGCTGGGCAACATCCTGCCCGGGGCGGGATCGTTGTATCACAGCCAGGACCTGAAGTTCGAAGGCCGCGCCCATGCCGGCGAAGAACTTTGCGCCCGGGTGACGGTGAAATCGGTCGATCCGGCCAGCCGCAGGGTTGTGATGGAAACCACGATCGACAGGATCTCCGACGGCGCCGTCTTGGTCAGCGGCACTGCCTGTATCGAAGCCCCCGATCACAAGTTGCACTACGACAGTCGCGACCTGCCCGGCCTGATCGTGCAACGCCACCGCCATTTCGAAAAACTGCTGGCGCTGGCCGAACCGCTGCCGGCGCTGAAAACCGCCGTCGTCTGCCCGGACGAGCCGAATTCTCTGGGCGGGGCGCTTTTGGCGCGGCAACACACGATCATCGACCCGATACTGGTCGGCGACGCGGCGAAGATCCGCGCCGTCGCGACCGATCTGGGGCAGACGCTGGACGGCATCGAAGTGATCGATGCCCCGGTTCACCGCGATGCCGCCCGGATGTGCGTACAGATGGTCAATGACGGCAAAGCGCAGGCGCTGATGAAGGGGCATCTGCATACCGACGACCTGCTGCGACCAGCATTGGACAAACAGACCGGGCTTCGGGCCGGGCGCCGCTTCACCCATGTCTTTGTCATGGACGTGCCGGGCCTGTCGCATCCTTTGCTGGTGTCCGACGCCGCGATCAACATCGCGCCGGACCTGAAGACCAAGATGGATATCTGCCAGAACGCCATCGACCTGGCCATTTCTCTGGGCATCGAGGAACCGAAAGTGGGCGTATTATCGGCGGTGGAAACCGTCAATCCCGACATGCCGTCCTCGGTCGATGCGGCGCTGCTGTCGAAAATGGCCGATCGCGGCCAGATCACCGGCGGTCTGGTCGAGGGGCCTCTGGCGATGGACAATGCCATCGATATCGCCGCTGCGCGGACCAAGGGGATCAAATCGCCGGTCGCCGGCCGGGCCGAGGTTCTGGTGGTGCCGAACCTCGATGCGGGCAACATGCTGGCGAAAATGCTCACCTATGTCAGCCATGCCGAAGGCGCCGGGCTGGTTCTGGGCGCGCGGGTGCCGATCATCCTCAACAGCCGTGCAGATGACGACATGGCGCGATTGGCCTCCTGCGCGGTGGCGGCCTTGCATCACCACCGGTTGAGCGGGGGCAAGGGATGAGCTATGCGCTGACGCTGAACGCCGGGTCCTCGTCGCTGAAATTCGGCCTGTTCGCACTGGGGGCGGACGAACCCGAACTGAGCGCCAACGGGCTGGCCGACCGGGTCGGCGGCGACGCCCGGCTGACACTGAAGGGCGCGGATGGCACGAAACTGCGTGATGCGGTGCCGATCCCGGCGGAGGGCGTGGTGGATCACCACGAAGCGCTGGTCGCGGCGTTGCATGAACTCGAGGACCATTTCCCGGGGGCGCAGATCGATACGGTCGGGCACCGGGTCGTGCATGGCGGAATGGATTACAGCGGCCCGACCGTGCTGTCGCCGGCCATCATCGATAAGCTGTCGACGTTGTCGCCCTTCGCGCCGCTGCACCAGCCGCATAACCTGGCCGGTGTCCGCGCCGCGATGGCAGCCTTTCCGCAGGCGGTGCAGGTGGCCTGTTTCGACACCGCGTTTCACCGCCACCACCCTTTCGTCAACGACGTCTTCGCCCTGCCCCGCGAATATTACGACAAGGGCGTGCGGCGCTACGGGTTCCACGGGCTGAGCTATGATTACATCTCGGGCGAACTGGCCCGGATTGCGCCGGACCTGCACGCGGGCCGCGTGGTGGTGGCGCATCTGGGCAACGGCGCGTCGATGTGCGGGCTGCGCGGCGGGCGGTCAGTGGCGTCTTCGATGGGGTTTTCGGCGCTGGACGGGTTGCCGATGGGCACCCGCACGGGGCAGCTCGACCCCGGCATCATCCTTTACCTGCTGCAACAGGAAGGGATGAGCGTCGAGGACATCATCACCCTGCTTTACAAGAAATCGGGGCTTCTGGGCCTGTCGGGGCTGAGCCATGACATGCGCACGCTGGAGGCCAGTGGCAGCGAGGGCGCGCGGCAGGCGATCGACTATTACACCTTCCGCGCCCGGCGCGAACTGGGCGGGCTGGCCGCGGCGCTCGAGGGGCTCGACGGGTTGGTGTTCTGCGGCGGGATCGGGGAAAATTCACGCCTGATCCGCGAACGCATCTGCAACGGGCTGCACTGGATCGGGATCGAGATCGACGACGAGGCCAACGCCGCCAACGCGCCGGTTATCAGCCGCCCGGATGCGCGGGTGAAGGTGATGGTCATTCCCACCAATGAGGAAATCGTCATCGCCCGCGCCTGCGCGGCCCTGGGCGTGCGCGGCGCCTGACCCACCGGTCAGGGCGCGATCACCTCGCGCCGCAGGGTATCGCGGTTGGCCGCGGCGTGGCGCGCGATGTCTTCCATCGGCGCGAACCAGACGTAGCCGGTTTCCAGTGCCCGTTCCAGCAGCTTTTCCATATGCCGCCAGCGCGCCAGCCGCCCGGTCAGGAACGGGTGCAGGATCGGCATCCAGAGCCCGCCTGCTTCGCGCATGGCATCGAATTCCTCGGCAAAGGCGCGAATCCCGTCCGACGGCGCGCGCACCGGCATCAGGTAATCGATTTCCCCGAAATGGGCGAAGGGCGGCCAGTCGTCGGTCCCCCAGTGGCCGGGGATTTCGATCAATTCGCCAGCGGGCCGTTCGACCAGATAGGGCAGATCGTCGGCCATCATCGAGCTGTCATAGAGGAAATCATGCGCGATCAGCCGGTCCAGCATCGGCGGCGTGATCGAATAGACCGGCGCGCGGTAGCCGCGCGGCTTGCGCCCGGTCATCTTCACATGCACCTCCAGCGCGCGTTCGAACAGTTCCGCCTCGCGCTCATCCGAATGCTGCATCGGGTCTTCGTGCATCCAGGAATGATGCCCGATCTCGTGCCCGTCCTTCAGGATCGCCTCGACCGTGTCGGGATAGTTCTGCATCACCCAGGCCGGCATGAAAAAGGTCTGTGTCAGCCCAAGGCGACGATAGGTGTCCAGGATGCGCGGCACCGCGACCGTCGGACCGTAGCGCCCCATCGAAATCGGCTGCAGTCGCAGTTCGGCGTCGTCAGGGCGCGCTTCCCGGATCAGGGAATCGGCATCGATATCAAAGGTCACACAGGCGGCGCAGCCTTTGCCTTCGGGCCAGCGGATCGGGTTTAGGAACATCGGTTACTCCTATCTTCGGGGATGTCGATCACCCGATACAAACGGAAAACAGCGCACCCATATCGTTGCGCAGGCGGGTCTCGATTTCGTCGCGGGTCATGTCGTCGGAGGAAATGAACTGAATGAAACGGGCGTTCTGAAGGTGGAACAGCGCCTTGCCCAGATGTACCGGGTCGACCTTTTCCGGGATGGCCCCTGCGGCCTGCGCCGCCTCGATCCGGTTGACCAGCACATAGGCCAGCTGCTGGTCGAGCTTGAAATAGGCCTCGCTCAGCCTGGTGCCCGCCTCGGTGGTGACGGCGGCGATGACCTGGCGCCAGATTTCCTTGTCCAGGTGGGTGATTGCGTGATCCATGATGACATGCGCAAACGCGACCACCAATTCGACCAGATCGATGTCTTCACGGGGCAGTGATTCGTTGAGTCGCGCGATCAGCGCCTCGTCGTTTTCCACTACCAGAGCAAGCAGAACACCCGCCTTGGTGCCGTAATAGTTATGAACGGTCACGCCGGAAACGCCCGTCGCCTCGGCGATGTTTTCGATGGTCGTCTTCTCATAACCCTTTTCTTTGAAAAGAGCTTTTGCGGATAAAACGATCCTTTTCCGTCGGTCTTCTTTCTGGCGTGCGCGCAGGGTCGTCAAACCTCGGCCTCCGTTTTTTATGCAAATCACTTTCACCACAACCTTAGCGTAATAAATTTTTTTATTGAATATAAATTTTGACTGGATACAGTTTTAGACACCGAAAGAACCAACAAAGACAAACAGCGAGGATATGACATGCGACCTTTCGTGAAGCTCGCCGCGACCGCGGCCCTGCTCCTGGGGGGCGGCACAAGTTTCGCCTCGGCCGATACGGTGAATGTGGGTGTTTGCGTTTCCTGGCCGGGCTACGCGATGCTCGAAGTCGCCCGCCAGAAGGACCTGATCCCGGATCACGACCTGAACATCACCATTTTCGAAGACCCGCTGGGTGGCCACGCCGCGCTGGCGGCGGGACAGCTGGATGTCTATGGCTGCACCGCCGATTACACCCCGCTGACCGTGGATCGCGGCACCGACGTGGTGAACGTGGCCTTCCTCAACCCGTCCTACGGCGTCGACCATGTGATCCTGTCACCGGGCATCGAAACCGCTGACCTGCCGGGCAAGAAGGTCGCCGCGCCGCAGGCCTATATCGGTCAGCTGCTGATGGGGATCTGGCTGGATTCGGTCGGCATCGCGCCCGATCAGGTCGAATGGGTGAACCTGAACGCGGACGAAGCCGTCGGCCCGATGATGTCGGACGACCTGGCCGCCGCCTACATGTACGAACCGTGGATTTCCAAGGTTCTGGAAGCCAAGCCCGGGGCAAAGAGCATCACCAACACGAGTGATCCGGACATCCTGAAGACCGGGATCTTCATGGACGCGCTATACATGAACAAGAACTTCATCGCCGAAAAGCGCGATGTCGCCCTGGACGTGCTGAAGGCCCGCTGGGAAGGCCTAGGGTACTGGAACCAGAACACCGAGGAAACCAATGAGCTGCTGGCCGATTTCCTGCAATGGCCGGCCGAAGACATCGGCTATGTGATCGGCACCGACGGCAAGAGCTTCGAAGGCGGCATCTACATGCTCGACTTCGATGAATCGGCCCGCCTGTGCGGCGTTCTGGACGGCGATGGCCCGTTCGGCATGTCCAACGGTTCGATGGTCGACTCGGTTGCCCTGACCAATGAGTGGTGGATCAAGCTTGGCCTGATGGACAACAAGGTCGATGCAGCCGCGGGCGTCGATTGTTCGCTGATGGGTGACCTTGTGAAGTCCGGCTATCGCCAGACCCTCACCGCGCACTAATCCGGTTTGGGGGCGCGCTTGCACGGCGCGCCCCGCCACACTTCTTTGGGATCAGGAAAGGGGCCACCGTGGCAGCACAAAGTTTTTTCGAACTGCGCAAACCGGTCAGGAGCCGACAGCGTCTTGTCTCCGCCCTCGGTATATGGGCGTGTTTTTTCGGTTTCTGGGTGTTCGCAACATCCGCAGGAATGGTGAACGAAATCCTTGTTCCCGCTCCTCAGACGGTTTTCGGAACCACTTGGGATCTGTTCATGGAGCGCGGCTTCGGCAGCGATGTCCTGATTTCGATCAGCCGCGTCCTGGGCGCCTTCGCGATGGCCTGCGCCGTCGCGGTACCGCTTGGGGTCATGATGGGGGCATTCCCCAGCGTCGAGGCGATCTTCGCCCCCTTCGTATCGGCCTGGCGTTACCTGCCGGCGCCGTCCTTCATCCCGATCCTGCTGATGTGGTTCGGCACCGGCGAAGCGCCCAAGCTGGCGCTGCTGTTTATCGGGGTCATCTTTTTTCTGATCACGCTGATCATGGACCACACGAAAAACGTCCGGCAGGAACTGGTTGAAACCGCGCTGACGCTTGGCGCGTCGCGTGCAACCGTCGTGATGAAGGTCGTTTTCCCCGCCGTTCTGCCCGATATCGTGGTCGCCATGCGGCAGATGCTGGCGATGGCTTGGACCTATCTCGTGATCGCGGAGATCGTCGCCTCCACCACCGGTATCGGCGCGATGATGATGCGCGCGCGGCGGTTCCTGAAAACCGACGAAATCCTGTCTGGGATCATCGTGATCGGCGTCCTGGGCCTGCTTTTCGACCTGTTGTTCGCGATGCTGCATCGCTGGGCCTTCCCCTATCTGAGGAAAAACTGACATGAGCGAGCAGAGCGCCCTTCAAATCCGCAACGTATCGAAAGTGTTCGAACTTGGCGGCGGCAAATCCGTGCAGGCGGTGCAGGATATCAGCTTCGAGGTCGAACAGAATTCGATCTGTGTTCTTCTGGGACCATCTGGCTGCGGCAAATCCACCGTGCTGCGTATGATGGCGGGCCTGGAAACTCCGTCAGATGGCGACATTGTGATCGGCGGGCGCACCGTGGACGGCCCCGGACAGGACCGCGGCATGGTGTTTCAGGCCTATACCTCCTTCGACTGGATGTCGGTCCGCAAGAACGTCGAATTCGGCATGAAGATCAACGGCGTCCCGGCGGCCGCACGGGCCGAACGGGCGGAGCGTTTCATCAACCTCGTCGGCCTTGGCAAATTCGCCGACGTGTACCCGTCGCAACTTTCGGGCGGCATGCGTCAGCGGGTGGCGATCGCCCGCACCTTGGCCAACGACCCGGAAGTTCTGCTGATGGACGAACCCTTCGGCGCGCTGGATGCCGAAACCCGCTGGCTGATGCAGGAACTGATGGTCAACGTAGCCGAACAGACCAACACCACGATGGTGATCGTGACCCACGACCTGGAAGAGGCGATTTTCCTCGCCGACAAGATCGTGTTCCTGTCGAGCCACCCGGGACGGCTGAAGGAAGAAATCAAACCGGCCTTCAAGAAGGGCGAGCGTATCGCCGACAAGGAAAAGGTCGTCAAGCTGGATGGCTACGGCGATCTGGAAGCGCATCTCATGCGCTTGATGCGCGAAGAAGGGCGCGGCACGTCATGACGGGCAAGGTCAGTTTCGATTTCAGTGGCAAATCGGTTCTGGTCACCGGCGCCAGCAGCGGCATCGGATTCGGAATCGCAACGGCGTTCGCCGAAGCCGGGGCCAATCTGACCATCCTGTCGGAAACCGATGCGATCCACGATGCCGCCGCCGCCCTACCGGGGGATGTGCGCGCGATCCGCTGCGATATTTCCGACGCCGCCATGGTGACCGAAGCGCTGGCCGATATCGACCGACTGGACGTGTTGGTGAACAATGCCGGACTGGAACGCCCCACGCCCCTGACCGGGCAGAACCCGCGCGGCAACGAAACCTTCGAACGGATCATGGCGATCAACGTCACCGGAACCCAGAACGTCACCGACACGCTGGTAGGCCGGATCGCCGATGGCGGGCGGATCATCCTGACCGCCTCGATCTGGTCGCGTACCGCGGTGCCGGGATTTTCGGCCTACGTGGCCAGCAAGCACGCCAATCTCGGTCTGGTGCGGACATGGGCGCAGGAACTGGGACCACGGCGCATCTGCGTCAACGCGGTCTGTCCCGGCTGGGTCAAGACCGGTCCGGCGATGAATTCTCTGCGCGAACTGGCCGAATCCAGCGGCCGCAGCGAGGACGAGGTGGCGGGCGAAGTCATGGCGGCGCAGGCGATCGATGGCCTGATGGAACCGAAAGACATTTCCGGCCTTTACCTGTTCCTCGCCTCGGAAGGTGGCGCCAATATCACCGGGCAGGCGATCAACATCGACCGGGGCGAGGTGATGGCATGACCCTGCAGGGAAAAACCGCGCTGGTCACCGGCGCCTCGCGCGGCATCGGTCGGGCGATTGCCCTGGCGCTGGCCGATGCCGGGGCCAAGGTGGCGTTCTGCCATCCCGGCGACACCCAGGCCGACCAGACCTTTGCCGAACTGTCCGAACGGACCTATGCGCGCGCCATTCTGGCTGACGTGTCCGACGAGGCGCAGGTCATCGCCATGTTCGACACCATCAGCGCAGACCTTGGAACCCCCGACATCCTGATCAACAACGCGGGCATCCTGCGCGAAACACCCTTGGCCGAAACGGATGCGACAGATTTCGACCGGGTGATCGCGGTGAATCTGCGCGGCGGCTTCCTGTGCAGCCGCGAATTCGTGCGCCGCACCGATACCGGGCGGATCATCAACATCGCCAGCGATCTGGGCCTTTTGGGGCGCGAGAACCTGGTGGCCTACAGCGCTTCCAAGGGCGGGGTGATCGCGATGACCCGCAGCCTGGCGCGCGAACTGGCCCCAAACATCCTGGTCAACGCGATCGCGCCCGGATCGATCGAAACCGACATGACCAGCCCTGCCAGCATGACGCCCGAACAGCTGGCCAAGGACATGGATACGCCGCTGGCGCGCTTCGGTCAGCCCGAAGACATCGCCGCGATGGCGGTGTTCCTGTGCGGGTCGGGTGGAAATTTCATCACCGGTCAATGCCTTGGCGTGAACGGTGGAAGCGTGATGACATGACAAAGGATGCCAAGATGAGCGACCCGTTTTTTCACCCGGTTTCCGGCTTTGACCTGCCCCGCTTCGCCGGGATTCCGAGCTTTATGCGCCTGCCGCATCTGACGCTGGACGATCCCCGCATCGCAGACGTTCAGGTCGGCATCATCGGGGTGCCGTGGGACAGCGGCACCACCAACCGCCCCGGCCCGCGTCACGGGCCGCGCCAGCTGCGCGACATGTCCACCATGATCCGGGCGCAGAACGGCGCCACCGGCGTGCGGCCGTTCGAGATGATCAACTGCGCCGATCTCGGCGACGTTCCGCCGAACCCGGCCGACCTGATGGACAGCATGAACCGCATCACCGAGTTCTACGACAAGGTCCTGTCGGCAGGGTTGATCCCGCTGACGGCGGGCGGCGATCACCTGTCCTCGCTGCCGATCCTGCGGTCGCTGGGCAAGGCGGCGCCGTTGGGCATGATCCATTTCGACAGCCACACCGATCTGTTCAAGGATTACTTCGGCGGCACGCAATATACCCACGGCACCCCCTTCCGCCGCGCGGTGGAAGAGGGCCTTCTGGACCCCAAGCGCGTGGTGCAGATCGGCATTCGCGGTTCCACCTATGACAGCGAGGACCGCGATTTCGCCGATGCCGTCGGCATCCGCATCATCCCGATCGAGGAATTCCACGCCCGTGGCCCCGAAGACGTGATGGTAGAAGCCAAGGAAATCGTCGGCACCTCGCCCACCTACATTTCCTACGACATCGATTTCGTCGATCCCGCCTTCGCGCCGGGCACCGGCACGCCGGAAGTAGGCGGGCCCAATTCCTACCAAGCGCTGCAGGTGGCGCGGATGCTCGACGGGGTGGATATCGTCGGCGCTGACCTCGTCGAGGTGTCGCCGCCCTTCGATGGCAGCGGATCGACCGCTTTCCTGGGCGTGTCGATCATGTTCGAAATCCTGTGCAATATCGCACTCAACCTCAAGGGTTGAGCCGAAACGGCCCCCCACTCACGGAAAATGGCCGACCTGCATCGCAGGAAGAAGGGAACGGCGCCTCGGCGCCGTTTCTTTGCGTTTCAGGCGTCGAGGTTCTCGGCAGCCTCGGCAATCAGCGTGAGCGCGCGCGGCGCATCTTCCAGCTCATGCGCCATGAGCAGGGCAAGCTTGGCCAGATACAGCTCACGCTTCTCCGCCCCCAGGTCATCCAGCCGGTTGGCCAGCGCTTCATAGATGGTTTCGACCTCGGCAGGCGTCATTTGTTATCTCCCGCGGTGGCGCGGGCGAAGGCCGCGCGTAGGGTTTCCGGCGTGGCCCGCGTCCAGCGGGCGGCGATATGCAGATCGGGACGGATCAGATAGGCGCTGTGCGGCCCGGCGGCCAGAACCTCGGCCGCCTCCGACCCGGGGTCCAGCAGCACCACGTCCAAATCGAGGTCGGCAACGCCCTGCGCCAGTCCTTCGTCGAAGGTGAGCAGCGTAAAACCTGCACCCAGCAGATCGGTCAGAAACCCGTCGCGCACCCGCGCCTCGGGCAGCACCGCGCCGGGAACCGGGCCGCCGTCGAAACCGGGATCGTCGGACGCGACCACGGGGCTGTCGGCATAGGTATAGGGCGTCATCTGGCGCGGGTTGGCCAGTTCGCCGGCGAACGGATGGTCGAGCGCAAGGCTCAGCGCCGCGTCGCGCATCAATTGCCAGCCGGGGCTGGGCGGTGTCATGAAACGCGCCGATTTCGACGCATTGGCGAAGACGTCCAGCGTCGCGCCGCGCCGTTCAGGTGTGTAGCTGTCGAGCAGGGACATCCCTGCCCGCCCCTGCATCACAAAGGCCAGTTTCCACGCGATGTTATGGGCATCGGCCAGACCGTTGTTCAGCCCGCGCACCCCGAAGATCGGTACGATATGGGCGCTGTCACCGATGAAAAACACCCGCCAGTCGCGGTAATCGTCCAGCGCCAGCGTGTTGGCGGAATAGATGCTCCACCATTCCAGATCCCAATCGCCGGTGTGGCCGATTTCCTCCAGCACCGACGCCACCGTCTGGCGCACGTTTTCCTCGCGGATCGCCTCGGCATCGTCTTCGTCATCGCGCAGCTGGTAATCGATGCGCCAGATATTGTCGGGTTGCTTGTGCACCAGGATCGTCCCGCCCCGTCTGCAATCGGGATCGAACAGCGCCCGGCGGATGGTCGGGTAATCGTGATCCATCTGCACGTCTGCGATGACATAGCGACCCTCGTAGTTTTCGCCGCGCAGCCGCAGCCCGCGCATCTGCCGGATGGCGCTGCGCGCCCCGTCAGCGGCAAGCAGCCAATCGGCCCGCATTCGGTAGCTGCCTTCGGGGTCTTCGATTGTCAGCGTGACAGCGCCCTCGGCATCCTCCACCCCGCTCACCCGGCTTTGCCAGCGGGCGTCGATCAGCGACTCGCGCGCAACGGCCTCCCACAGGTACTGTTCGATATATTGCTGTTCGATATTGTACATCGGGCGGTATTTTTCCCGCGCGCTGTCGGGCATGTCGAATTCGAGGATCTGGCGTCCGCGATAGAAGGTCCGCCCGGTGGTCCAAGGCAGCGACTTTTCCAGAAACGGATCAACCGCGCCGATGTCTTCGAGGATGTGATAGCTCTGCCGGGCGACGCAGATCGCTCGGCTGCCGTCGTTGAACGTGTCCTTGGCGTCGAACAACACCGACCGCACACCGTGGCGCGCCAGCGCCAGCGCCGCCGTCATTCCGACCGGCCCCGCGCCGATGATGGCGACCGGCGCGGCATCGGACAACCCATCGCGGTCCTGCGGCGGGTCGAAATGCGGATAGGTGAAATAAAGCGATTGCGTCTCGCTGCGTCCGGCTGGCCTCATCTTTGTCCTCCTTGGGCTTGGCCCCGGGTGTAGCGGAAAAGCGCGCGCATTGTCTGTCCCCTTTGCGGAGGGACATGGTAGTCAGGGGCATGAATTCATTCGCGCATCACGTTGAAACCTGTCTTGCCCGGATCGGCACCGAAGACTTCGCCACGGCTTTCGCCGATTTCGCCGAAACGCTGGGCGTCGATCAGATCATGGTCTTCGCCATCGCGGGGGATCACGCACGCTGTCTGCTGTCGCGCCATTTCCACCATGCGGTGCTGGCAGGCAAGCTGGCCGCGACCTATCTCGACGGCTGGTTCCTGCAGGACCCGCTGCTGCCGGAATTGCGGCGGACGTCCCCGGGCACGGTATCGCTGCACCGCCTTGGCGGGATCGGGGCGGAGATGGGCGACGACTATCGCCGGATCTTCTTCGACGAACCGGGGCTGAAGGCCAAGACGACGCTGATCGCCGTCGGCGACCACCTGCGGCTGTTCGTCAGCCTGTACCAGTCGGAAGGGACAGAAACGTACTGCGATGCCGATCTTGCGCGGCTGGCCGGGCGGCTGGCGCTGATGCATTTCGAACGGTTGTCCGAAGACGGCTCGCCGCCGCCTCTGGCCGTTCTGAGCGAGAGGGAACGCGCGGTCTGCCTTGGCGTCCTGTCGGGGCAAAAGGCCGAAGCGATTGCGGCGGACCTCGGAATCGCCGCCTCGACCGTGATCACCTATCGCAAACGCGCCTACGCGAAACTGGGCATCACCTCGCGCGCGGGACTGTTCGCGATCTGCGCCAGATGACGGGGCACAAGAAAAACGCCGCCCGGTCGGGGCGGCGTTGATTTCAATCGTTGGTCCTGCTCAGCGCGCGCGCAGCGACATCGCAGAAATACTGCGCCCCGATCGGCAGGATGTCGTCGTTGAAGTTGTAATTCGGGCTATGCAGGTTGCGCCCGCCTTCGGCCGATCCGTTGCCGATCCAGATATAGGCCCCGGGCCTGTCGTTCAGCATGAAGGCGAAATCCTCGGCCGCCATGCTGGGCGGCAGGGCCGCATCGACAGCGTCTTCGCCAACGACGCTTTGCGCCGCCTCGAGCGCCAGAGCGGCGGCAGAGGCATCGTTGATGGTGGCCGGGTAGCGCCGCGTGTAATCCAGTTCGGCCCTTGCATGATAGGCGTCGGCGATGGCCTGTGCCCGGTGTGCCATTTCGGCCTCAAGGAAATCGCGGGTTTCGGGGCGGAAGGTCCGCACCGTGCCGCGCAGGGTGATCCGTTCCGGGATGACGTTCAAGGTATCGCCCGCGAATAACTGGGTGATGGAAATCACCGCCGGGTCGACCGGCGCGATGGCGCGGCTGACCAGCGTTTGCCAGGACATCTGCACCTGCGCCGCCAAGGTGATCGGATCGATACCTTCATGCGGCATGGCACCGTGGCTGCCGCGCCCGATCAGGCGCAGTTCGAACGTGTCGAACGCGGCCATCACCGGGCCGGAATGCACCGCGAAGCGCCCCGTCTCGAGCCCTGGCCAGTTATGCATGGAGTAAACCTGATCGACCGGAAAACGTTCGAACAGACCATCTTCGATCATCACCCGCGCGCCGCCTTCGTTTTCCTCGGCGGGCTGGAAGATGAACACCACGGTCCCCGGCCCCGGTGGGTTGGCGGCCATGTGCCTGGCCGCGCCCAGAAGCATGGTCGTGTGGCCGTCATGACCGCAGGCGTGCATCTTGCCGGGAGCGGTCGATGCATAGGGCAAGCCGGTCGTTTCGGTCACGTCCAGCGCATCGATATCGGCACGCAGCCCCACCGACCAGCCCGCGCCGTTACGCAGGATGCCGACAACCCCGGTGCCGCCGATCCCTTCGTGCACCTCAAGCCCCATCGCGCGCAGTTCGCCGGCGATAAAGGTGGCGGTGCGGTGTTCTTCGAAGGCGGTTTCGGGATGCGCGTGCAGGTCCCGGCGCCATTCCGTGAGCTGCGGAGCCATAGCTTGAATATCGTCGGCGATACGCATCGGTTCATCCCATCCAGATTGTCAGCCCAACACCGAGGGCGAGGCCGACAAGCAGCCACGCAACGCGGTCGATCAGCGGTATATGTCCACCGGCAGCGGCGGGCGTGACAGTGGTGGCCGCCGGGCTGGTCGCTTGGGCAGCGGTGCCTGTGCCCGTGGCGGCGTCTTCCCCGCCGGTCAGGACGCGCGAGAAACCCGCGAAGAAATCGTCAGCCGTCTTTTTTGCCACGCCCTGGATCAGACGGCCGCCGACGCTGGCCAGCTTGCCGCCGATATCGGCGTCGGCCTCATAGCTCAGCCGTGTGCCGTCGCCTTCGGGGGTCAGCGTTATCCGGGCTTCGCCCTTGGCGAAACCCGCAGGTCCCCCCTGCCCGCGCCCCTTCAGCGTGTAGGATTTCGGCGGGTTCAGGTCAGCCAGTTCCACCTTGCCCTTGAAGGTCGCAGATACCGGGCCAACCTTGGCCACGACGGTGGCGGTGAATTCATTGTCGCCGGTCTGTTCCATCGCCTTGCAGCCAGGGATGGAACGGCCCAGCACCCCGGGATCGTTCAGGCCCTGCCACACCGTTTCCGGCGTGGCAGGGATCAGGGCGCTGCCTTCAAACCGCATCCCCGCCTCCTGTCATCTGCGTATAGACGCGGTAAAGCGCCTGCGTCCCGTCTTCGCCAAAGCCGCCGTCGATCAGTTTCTGGTAAAGACCGCGCGCCAGGGTCAGGCCCGGCAGGTCGATCTTCATCCGCTCGGCCTCGGCCAGGGCGATCGACATGTCTTTGACGAAGTGATGCACGAAGAAGCCGGGCGCGTAATCGCCCGCCACCATCTTCGGTCCCAACCCGTTGAGCAGGAAGCTCGAGGCCGCGCCGGTGCCGATCGCGTCGAGAACCGCGCTCTGATTCAGTCCGGCGGCCTTGGCGTAGGACAGGCTTTCGCTCACCGCCAGCATGGTCGATGCGATGGCGATCTGGTTGGCCATCTTGGTATGCTGTCCTGCGCCCGCCGCGCCCATATGCACGATGTTTTCGCCCATCGCGTCGAACAGCGGCATCGCGGTATCAAAGGCCGCCGCGTCGCCGCCGACCATGATCGCCAGCTTGCCCGCCTTGGCGCCCACATCGCCGCCCGATACCGGCGCGTCCAGCGCCGCCAGCCCGCGTTTACCCGCCGCCTCGGCAATCCGCTGCGCCAGTTCGGGGCTCGACGTGGTCATGTCGATCAGGATCGCGCCATCACGGGCGCGTTCGACGATGCCGCCGGGGGCGAGGTAGACGTCCTCGACATCCTTGGGATAGCCGACGATGGTGATCACGACATCGCAGCATGCGGCGACATCGCCGGGGCTGTCCTGCCAGACCGCGCCCTTGGCGACCAGATCGTCGGCCTTGGCCTGGGTCCGGTTATAGACGTGCAGATCGTGACCGGCGGCGAGGATATGCCCTGCCATGCTTTGCCCCATGATCCCCAGCCCGATGAAACCGACCGTCATCTTTTCCGTCGAAGTGCTCATGCCCTGTCCGTCCTTCTGTCTGTGGTGCCCGGCGTTCCGAGAGTGGTGGTGTCGTGAGTGGTGGCGCTCGGGTTCGAAAGTTTTGTTTGCGGTTTGAAATTCCCGGCCCCGCGCAGCAGCGCGCGCAGCCGTTGCGGCGACAGGGGCATCTGTTCGGCGGTTACGCCCAGCGGTGCCAGAGCGTCATTGACCGCCCCCGCGATCACCCCGATCGCGCCCATGATGCCGCCCTCGGCCATGCCCTTGATACCCGCCGGGGTTTTCCGGTTCGGGGTATGCATCGGGATGATCTCGATATTCGGCAATTCGCAGGATGTCGCGACAAGGTAATCGGCCAGCGTCGCGCTGAGGTTCTGGCCGTTTTCATCATAAACCACCTGTTCCAGCAACGCGCCGCTCAGCCCCATCGCAACCGCGCCCTGCTGCTGGCCCTTCACGACCAGCGGGTTGAGCACGGTGCCGCAATCCTCGGCGACGAGGTAGCGGGCGATATGCAGCTTGCCGGTGGCCGGGTCGAGTTCGACCTCGCAAGCATGGGTGGCGTTGGAATAGGTCATCGCCGGCGGGTCATAGGTCAGCGACACGTCGAGCCCGGGTGTAATCCCTTCGGGCAAGGCCGTCGGGTCGAGATAGGCACGCCGTGCGACATCGGCCAGCGACAGGCCGGTGGGCTGCCATGCCTCTTCCAACCGCCGCTCGACCTGACCGTTATGGAGGCGCAGGCCCTGCGTGTCGTTCAGGTTCAGCATTCCGGCAGCGATCGCCAGAACCTTGGCCTGTGCCTTCTGCGCACAAAGATACAGCGTACCGCCACCCGCCGTTGCGCCCCGCGCACCGCGGCTGCCCATGCCGTAAGGGGCGACATCGGTATGGCCCAACTGGATACGAACGGCTTCGGGCGCGACGCCCAGTCCCTCGGCCACGGCTTGCGACAGCGGCGTTTCATAGCCCTGCCCCGATCCCATCAACCCGACGGACGCATTCACCACGCCCGAGGGTTCGAGCCGCACCCAGGCCGCTTCGTGGCCGGAACCGGGAATGCCCGCCGCCTTGTAGAACTGCGATCCGTAAGTGGTGGATTCCACCACCGTGCACAGGCCGAGACCCAGCAACCGGCCATCCTTCCGCGCGCGGGCCTGCCGCTCGCGGAAGTCGTGCAGGTCGATCCCCGCGACTGCCGCTTCCAGCGTTTCCAGCGGCGTCACGTCCTCCAGCACCTCGCCGGTGGCCATGGTGTAGGGCATGTCATCCGGGCCAAGCGCGTTGATCCGGCGCACCTCGACCGGGTCGAGCCCCAGGTCGCGCGCCACGGCGTCGATGGTTCCTTCCATCACCCAACTGGTGATCGCCATCGGCGCCCGCATCGGGCCGTTGCCGCATTTGTTGGTAAGCACCACCTTCACGTCGAAGGCGTAGTCGGCGATCTTGTACGGGCCGGTCAGGATCATCGCGATCACCCGCGCCATGTAATTGGCGGGATAGAAGCAATAGGCGCCGAAATCTTCGGTCAGTTCCAGTTCCAGCCCCGTAATGCGGCCATCGGAACGCACCGAAGCGCGGGTCACGCATTGGGTTTCGCGCGCATGGCTGGCCGAGGTCAGGTTTTCCAGCCGGTCTTCGCGCCAGCGCACCGGCCGGTCCAGATGACGGGCCAGCGCCGCGACGGTCAGTTCCTCGCGGTAAAGCGCGATCTTCTGGCCGAAGCCGCCGCCGATATCGGGGCTGATCACCGTGACCTGCGTTTCGTCCAGCCCCAGCCGCGCGGCAAGCTGCCCGCGCATCGGATGCGGCGCCTGAGTGCCGATATGCATGCTCAGATGCGCGCGCCCGGCATCCCAGTCGGCAAGACAGCCGCGAGTTTCCATCGGTACGTGGGTGTGGCGATGTAGACCGAAACGCGCTTCGACCACCCGGTCGGCATCGGCACGGCGCGCCGCCGGATCACCGGCGCTGAAGCTTTGATGCGACACCAGGTTGTCGGGCAGCGTGTCATCGACAAGCGGCGCGTCCGCGGCCAGCGCGGTGTCGGTATCGGCAACGCAGGGCAACGGGTCATAATCGACCTCGACCAGTTCGGCGGCGTCTTCCGCGACATAGCGGTCCGTCGCCACCACTACCGCCACCGGATCGCCGTGAAAACGCACCTTGTCGATCGGCAGCGTCGTCATCTCGACCGGATGCAGCCCCTCGATCGGCGGTGCCAGCCGCAACGGGGCGGTCCATCCGGCCAGGTCCTTGCCGGTGAACACGCCCACCACGCCGGGCAGATCGCGCGCCACCTGCGTGTCGATGCCGTTGATTTTGGCATGGGCGTGCGGCGAGCGCACGAAACAGACCTGCAACGCGCCCGCAATCGCGACATCGTCGAGATAGCGCCCCTTGCCGGTCAGGAAGCGCCGGTCTTCCTTGCGCGGCAGCGGTTTGCCGATATGGGTGAAGGGCGTATCCGCTGTCATGACCGCTTTCCTTGCCGCATCACTCGGGCGGCCTTGAGGATGGCCGTCACGATATTCTGGTAGCCGGTGCAGCGGCACAGGTTGCCCGACAGCACATCGCGGATTTCGGCCTCGTCCGGGTCGGGATTGTCGCGCAGGTAGGCCTCAAACGTCATCACGATACCGGCGGTGCAGAAGCCGCATTGCAGCCCGTGTTCTTCGTGCAGCGCTTGCTGCAGCGGGCTGAGGGTTTCGCCATCGGCCACGGATTCGATGGTGGTCAGTTCGTGGCCCTCCATCTGCACCGCATAGGTCAGGCAAGCCCGCGAAGGCTGACCGTCAATCAGGATCGTGCAGGCGCCGCAGACGCCGTGTTCGCATCCCACATGGGTGCCGGTCAGGTGCAGGTCGTCGCGCAACACGTCGGACAGCAGCTTGCGCGGCGGCACGGTCAGGTCATGCGTTTCGCCGTTCACGACAAGCGATATGGACACCGGGGCGGTCATTTCTGGCCCCGCTTTCCGGCAGCGTCCAGCAGGGCGTGCCGGATCATGGTTTCGACCAGTTCGCGACGATAGGCGGCAGGCACTTCGGCATTTTCCTCGGGGTTGATGGCGGCGGCGGTTTCGGCGGCCAGTCTGGCGGCTGTTTCGGCGTCGATTGGGTTACCGACCGCTGCGGCCTCGATAGCGTGCATCCGCTGCGGCACCGGGCCGGTGCCGCCCAGTCCCAGCCGCATCTCTTCCACGGCGGCGGCGGCGGCGGCGTCGAAGCGCAGCGTCAACGCCACGCCGACGATGGCGAAATCGCCGTGGCGGCGGCTGAACAGGTCGAAGGAACTGTATTCATCAGCCGTTTGGCGCGGGAAACGAAGGGCGGTGACAATCTCGTCCTCGCCCAGATCGACCGTCATGATGGATTGCAGGAAATCGGCAGCGGGAACCACCCGTTCCCCGCGAACCGAGCGCAGCACCACATCGACGCCCAGCGTCACGGCGATCAGCGGCAGTTGCGCCGCCGGGTCAGCATGCACGAGGCTGCCGCCGATGGTGCCGCGCTGGCGGATCGCGTAATGGCCGATGGTGCGCGCGGCCTTGGCCAGAAGCGGCAGGTCGCGCGCGACCTCGGGTGCGGTGGCAAGCCGGTGATGACGGGTCAGGCCGCCGATTTCGATCACGTCACCCAGATCGCGGACATAGTCCAGTTCCAGCAAATCGTTCAGATCGACCAGATGGCCAGGCCGCGCCAGACGCATGTTCAGCATCGGCCCAAGACTCTGCCCGCCACCCAATGGTTTGGCATCGGACCCGAAGCGCGCCATCAGGTTCAGCGCCTCGTCGACATCGCCGGGCCGATGGTAGGTGAAAGGGGCGGGTTTCATCGTTTTCTCCGGTTACCAGAGCAGGCTCTGGCCGCTGTCCTTGTCGAACAGGTGCAGCCGGTTCAGATCGACCGACAACGCCACGTCTTCTCCGACCTTGTGGCTGAGATCCTTGCTGACCCGGAAAAACAGCTCCTCGCCGTAGAAATCGAAGCCTAGGAACTGGTCCGACCCGACGGGCAGAACCGAATTCACCTTGCCGCGGATGATCGTGCCTTCACCGCCCTGCGCGGCTTCGTCCACGTCTTCGGCGCGGATGCCAAGGCGCACTTCGCGGCGGTCGCTGTGTCTCAGCTTGGCGGCGATTTCTTCCGGCAGGGTCAGCATCAGATCACCGCGCACGAACTTCACGCCGTCGCCGTTCCGGTCCTCGATGACGCCATCGATATAGTTGATCGGCGGACTGCCCAGAAAGGAGGCGACGAAGGTGTTCTTGGGGCGTTCATAGATATCGTCGGGGCTGCCTATCTGCTGCACCACGCCATCGCGCATCACCACGATCCGATCGGCCAGCGTCAGCGCCTCGGCCTGGTCGTGGGTGACATAGACGAAGGTGGTCTGCATCTGCTGGTGCAGTTCCTTGATCTCGGCGCGCATCGAAATGCGCAGCGCCGCGTCGAGGTTCGACAGCGGTTCGTCCATCAGGAACACCGCGGGGTCGCGCACCATGGCCCGGCCAAGCGCCACGCGTTGACGCTGACCGCCGGACAGTTGCGACGGGCGCCGATCCAGCAGGTGTTCGATTTCCAGCTTGCGCGCTGCGTCGCGTACCCGGGTTTCGATTTCGGCGCGCGGCGCTTTGCGCATCTGCAGACCGAAGGCGATGTTGTCGAACACCGTCTTGTGCGGATAGAGCGCGTAGCTCTGGAACACCATCGCCACGTCGCGCTTGTGCGGCGGCGTGTAGTTGACCAGTTCGTCGTCGAACAGCAGGTTGCCGTCGCTGACCTCTTCCAGTCCGGCGATCATGTTCAGCGTGGTGGATTTTCCGCAGCCCGAAGGCCCAAGCAGGACAAGGAATTCCTTGTCGCGGATATCGAGGTTGAGATCCTTCACGGCGTGAAAGCCGTTTGCGTATTTCTTCTCGACGTTCTCGAAACGGATACGAGCCAAGGGTCTTTCCTTTCCTAGCCTTTGACGGCACCGGCGGTCAGGCCGGAAACGATGTAGCGTTCAAAAATCACCGCGACGATCACGGGGGGGACGATCGCCAGAACCCCGGCCGCGTTGATGAACGAGAAACTGATGGTGAAATCCGAAGTGAAGGCCGCCAGCAGGATCGGCAACGTCTGCGACGCCTCGGTCTGGGTGAACATCAGGGCCAGCAGGAATTCGTTCCAGCTGGTCAGGAAGGTGAACAGCACCACGGCGACCAGCGACGGCAGCGACAGCGGCAGGAACACCCGCACCAGCGCCTGAAACCGCGAACAGCCATCGACGCGCGCGGCCTTGTCCAATTCGTCCGGCAGCCCTTCGAAATACTGCAGCAGGATGAAGACGCTGAACGGCACCGTCACCGCCAGATAGGTCAGCACCAGCGAAAAGATACTGTCCAGCATGCCCAGTTTGCGGATCACCAGGAAGAACGGCACCACCAGCGCGATATCGGGGATGACCCGGGTGATCAGGATGAAATAGACCGACCCGTCGCGCCCCCAGAACCGGATCTTGGCCAGCGCATAGGCCGCCGGGACGCCCACCAGCAGGTTCAGGATCACCACCAGCGTCGCGACGATGAAACTGTTCCACATCGCGGGCAGCAGGTTCTTGGCCGTCGAAGGGATGAAACCGCCCGCCGCCGGGTCCTGCCCGCTGCGGGTTTCATAGGTGATTTCTTCCTCTTCCTGCGCGGTGAAAATCGCTTCGAAATTCTGCAGCGTCGGTTCGTCGGGAATCCAGTGCGGCGGCACCGAAACGATTTCGGCCTCGGTTTGGAACGACGAGGAGACAAGCCATGTCACCGGTGCGATCACGTAGATCGTCAGCACGATCGCCCCGGCCAGGATCACCAGCGAATGCGCGATACGCGACAGGCGCTGGCGGCGGCGGTAATCGATCCCGCCGGTGCGGGTTTGGGAAACGTCGGTCATGGTCAAACCTTCCGGCCAAGGGTGCGAATGAAGGTGTAGGACAGCGCGAAGGTCACCAGGGCCAGAACATAGGACATCGCTGCGCCGCTGCCGAACGACAGGTTGCGGAAGGTTTCCACATAGATATGCCAGGACAGCACATGGCTGGCATCGCCCGGTCCGCCTTCGGTCAGGATGAAGAACAGGTCGAAATGGCGGATCGCCATCATCGTTTCATAGATCATCACCAGCATGAAACCGGGCTTCATCGCCGGCAGCGTGACATGGAAAAAGCGTTGCCAGACGGTGGCGCCGTCAACCCGCGCGGCCTGGTACAGGTCCGACGGAATCGATTTCAGCGACACCAGCAGCAGGATCGCCGCGAGCGGAACCTCTTTCCACACGAAGGCGTTTGCGATGAGGAAGATCGTTTTGTCCTGATCGCCGAGCCACACCATGTATTTGTCGATGAAATCCAACTGGTACAACACGCCGTTCAACGCGCCATAGCCGGAATCGTAGATCCATTTCCACATCAAGGCGTTGGCCACGTAGGGGATCGCCCAAGGGATCAGGATGATGGTCGAAAGAATCCTGCGGCCGCGGAAATTCTGGTTCAGCAGCAGCGCCACCAGCAGCGCGACAACGGCGATGGACGTCACCGACGTGACGGCGAAGACCACCGTGCGCGTCACCGATACCCAGAACAGTTCGTTCGTAAACAGGTCGGTGTAGTTGTCGAACCAGACGAAGGGCGTCCGGTTCGGACGCGTCAGCTTCATCCGGAAAAAGCTCAGGTAGAAGGAATAGAGGATCGGGAAGACCGCCACCCCCATGAGCACCGCCATGACCGGCGCCAGAAACACGATTGCACTGCGTTCTTCATAGCCGAACATGGCGCGCAATCGGCCCCGTCCCGCTTGTTGATGCACGACTTCTGCCACGCCGTTGCCCCGCCTTATTATGATAGTATTCGGAAGATACCGGCGCAGGAAACTGCCTGCGCCGGAACCGGTTGATCGTGTCAGTAGGAGTCTTTCAGTTCATCCCACAGCTCGGCGGATTTCGTGACCGCCGACTTGACGTCGGTGTTGCCAAGGATCGCCGATTGCCAGGCAGACCCGTTGGTTTCGCTCCATTCGCCGAACCACGGCGTGACCACGTCCTTTTTCATGGCCAGCGCCTGCTGCGCCTTGATCATCTCGACGTCGCCATACGAATTGTACGAGGCCTGGATTTCTGGATCGTCGAACAGCGGCTTGACGCCGAAACCCGCGCCGATATCGAGGAACAGCAGCTTCTGGAACGTATAGGCGCCATCGGATTTCCCGCCGAACCATTCGATCAGCTTGGCGGTGTTTTCAGCCTGCTGCTTGTCCTTGGCGGTCTGTGCCGACATGCCGTGGAAGCGCATCCAGCCGACCGTGTTGTGATCGCCGTTTGCGCCTTTGGGCATCATCGCCTGCTTGACGTTGCCGGCGATCTGCGACTGTGCCGGGTCGTTCAGCATGCGCAGACGGTACTTCGCCACCATCGCGAAGGCATGGTTGCCCGAGGCAAAGGCCTTCAGCCCCGACAGTTCGCCGGTTTCGACACAGGCGGGCGACACGATACCGTGCTTGTTCACGGCATCCACCACCCATTGCAGCGCCTCGACCGCGCCGTCCTTGTCGTGCTGCATGATCGCCTTGCCGGCATCGTCGGTGAACCGACCGCCATGCGAATAAACCAGCGACGACATGAATTCGATCAGCCAGCTTTCCTGCGCCATGGCCAGCATCATCGGGAATTCCGCGATGCCCTTTTCCTTCATCACCAGCGACTGTTCGACAACTTCGTCCCAGGTTGCGGGCGGCGCGTCGAAACCGGCTTCCTTGATCTTGCTCTCGTCATAGAGGAAGGCCATGAAGTCGGTGTAATAGGTCAGCCCGTACTGACGCCCGTTATAGGTCATCGAGTCGGTGCAGAAATCCTCGGCCTCGGAATTGTAGGCGGTCAGGAAATCGTATTCGTCGATCGGTGCGATCCAGCCGGCCTCGGCCCATTCGGGCAGCCAGGCATCAGAAACCCACATCATGTCGAGCGGCGCGCCGCCGACGAATTTGGTGACCATGCCCTCGCGATACTGCGCCCAGGGCGAATTGCCGTAGTTCACCGGAATGCCGGTCGATTTGGTGAAGGCGTTGAGATGGCTCTGCACCGTGTCGACCGCAGCCGACCAAGTGTGCAGGGTGACCGGGTTCGCGGCCTGAGCGCCTGCGAAGCGTGCCGGCCCTGCCAGCGCCATAGCGCCCGCCGCGGCCGAGCTCTTGAGAAACTCGCGCCGGCCGATTTGTGGTTTGATAAGTCGTGCCATTTTGTACTCCCCTGTTGTTCGATCCGGCCCCGGCATCACGAAGACGGGGCAATACGTTTCGACAAGCCACCCCAACTGACAGGACGGTTGACCTTGGGGAATCACGTTAGTTTGAGATTCTTATGTCGTCAATTGACGACTTACGAGCCTGCACAAAATGCCGCAATCCTCGGCAACCAGCCCCCGGGTTTTGGCGGCAAAACTCAAATTGTCGTCAGAACTGATTCAGAATCTGGGGGCGAAGGATCAGGAATTCTCGGCGTTATAGGCTTCGACCATCGCGCCCAGCCCTGCCAAGAACATGCGCACATGCATCTTAACCACCTGTTTCTCAGGAACATTCCAGCTGGCCTTGTAGATGTGGCGCCGGATCGCATAGTGGGAAATCGATCCATGCAGAGTCCAGGCCATTTCGTGCACGGCCTCGCGATCATCAGGCAGGTCGATACCGATTTCATGCGCGGCTTCGCGCATCAGAACCTCTAGAAGCTGGGTCACGATGCTCGTGATGTAATCGGGCGCCATCGACGCATCCGACAACGAGGCATACAAGAACAGGCGGAGCCATTTACACGTCAGAGTCGTCTCAAGATAGTCCACGTAAAACGCGGTGAATCGCTCTTCTGCCGACAGATTCCGGTTCTGAAGATCGACAAACCAGCCAGCCTTGAACGCGCCCAGGATCTCTTCACGGTATACTTCGGCAACAAGTTCCTGCTTGGTCGGAAAGAACCTGTAGAGCAGACGTTGCGACACGCCGCAGGCGTCGGCCAGCATGCGGGTTTGCCCGGTCAGGCCGTTTTCGGCAAAGAAATCAGAAGCAGTTTCAAGGATTTGCGCCCTGCGTTCGGCATGCGGCAGACGCCCGGAACCGCCTTCCTTCTTCGCACTGCTGGTCTTTCGAACCTGCTCCCTGAGCGCATCGGATTTTGCCTTCACGCCGCTCCCCTTCTTGTGGTCTGGGCTTGCGTTAGCCGATCACTCCCGCCCAGCCAAGGCGCGATGTCGATAAACCCTGTATAATCCGTCAACAATCATGTCGTCAAATGACGACTTAACTGTTGCATCAACTGCCTGTTCCCGAATAGCCTTCGCCCGAGAGCGCGAACACCGCGCGCAACGCAATCTACGGAACCATCATGATCTATGAAAAGCGAACCTACCGCATCACCGCCGGCAAAGCGCCGGAGTTTCTGAAGCTCTACGAGGCCGAGGGGCTTCATATCATCACCAAATACGCCAAGCTGACCGGCTGCTGGGTGACCGATAGCGGGCCGTTGAATTCCGTGGTGTTCATCTGGGCCTATGACGATTACGGCCACCGCACCGAACAGCGCGCCAAACTGGGCGCCGACGCCGACTGGCAAGCCTTCGTTCCCAAGATCCTGCCATATCTCGATTATCAGGAAAGCGTTTTCCTGCAACCAGCGGCCTTTTCCCCGCTGGACTGACGCGTCGGGATCGAACCGAAACTTCGGGATCTTCCCGAGGCAAGCGAAGTGAACCGCGCCCGCGCCGCCCGATGAAAGCGGCGCGGGCGCATTCGAATCGGCCCTTCCGACAGGATCATGTGGTCACCTTGTCGAAGCCCCCTTTTTGAAATATCCCGTATCGGCATATCGGATTTCCCGGACAAGGTTAGCAACTGCACGTTGACGACGCCATTGCGCGCGGCTAAACAACCCTGGGCCGCAAACGCCCGCCGCTCGCTGACATTCCGTCCCGGTGAAGTTTTGCTTGAGACTGATCTTCGTCATCCTCGACGCATGTCGCGCGGATGGTAACGCGGGCCCCGTCCATCTTCTGCGCGACGAAAGCGAGAGGAATATGGGGATATGTCCGCAGACCAATCCAACACTTTTCTGACCGGGCCAATGGCCCCGATATATGCAAAGACCGCGCTGCCGATCATCTTCGTGATGGGCATGAACGGAGTGCTATCCCTCACGGACGCGCTTTTTCTGGGTCGCTATGTCGGGCCCGAAGCGCTTGGCGCCGTTACGCTGATGTTTCCGATCTACATGCTCATCGTGGCGCTTTCGACTCTGGTTTCCAGCGGGATGTCGAGCATTCTTGCGCGCCACCTCGGGGCATGGCGCGTTAATGATGCGCGCGCCGTCTTCGCCGGAGCGCATGGCCTGGCCTTCGTCATCGGGTTGGTCCTGATTGCGCTTTTCGTTGTACTGGGGCGCCCGGTCGCCTTGCTCGCCGCAGGGGGCTCCGAAGCGATGGCTGAAATGGGGCTCGTCTATCTGCGAGTGACGGTATTTTTCTCGCCGGTGCTCTTCGTTCTGTCGGTCAACTCCGATGCCCTGCGCAATGAGGGGCTCGTAAGTTTCATGGCGGCGATGAGCCTTCTGGTGTCGCTTGCCAATATCGGGTTCAACTACGTTCTGATCGCCGTGCTCGATATGGGGGTCGCGGGATCGGCATACGGTACGGCGATGGCGCAGGCCGTGGCCTTGGGCATCATACTTGCCTTCCGCCTTCTGGGGGAAACGGCACTGCGACCGAAAGCTCTTTTTCAGCACTCGGTCCTGACAGAATGGCGGCAAATCCTTGCGCTCGGCGCGCCGCAAAGCCTTAACTTCGTCGGGCTCGCGCTTGGCTCGGGCGCCGTCATCGCCGCGCTGCAATGGGTGCAGACGCCTGATTACGAAGCCACGGTTTCCGCCTATGGTATCATGACCCGTGTGATGACCTTCGCCTTTCTTCCCCTCCTTGGTCTGAGCCATGCGATGCAGACGATCACCGGCAACAACCACGGGGCCGGGGATTGGCTGCGCGCGGGCAACAGCCTGAAGACCGCCGTGACCGCGGCCTTTGTCTACTGCCTTACGATGCAGCTTGGCCTGAGCGTTTTCGCCAACGCCATAGGAGGCGTGTTCGTCGAAGATTCGGCGGTGATGTCCGAGGTGGCCAGAATCCTGCCGGTCATCGTGGCGGTCTTCTTCGTCGCGGGTCCGCTGATGATGATTGCGATGCATTTCCAGGCGATCGGGGACGCAAAGCGCGCTGCGATTCTCGGTCTGTCAAAAACCTACCTCTTCGCAATCCCGCTGACCTTCGCGCTCGCTGCAGCGCTTGGCGAAACCGGCATCTGGCTGGCCGGTCCGGTCGCGGAATTCATGCTGCTTGGACTGACGGGGATCGTTCTGATGCAACGCGCTAGAACCCAGTCGCTAAGATTGGGGTTGTTTCACACGGTCGCGGGGGGCCGGTCATGACGCGGCGCCTTCCAACGATCACAGAAGCCAAGAAACAGGCCAGGCGGTTGCGCGACGATCTGAGCGCGCAAGGATCGGACGTGAGCCATGCACAAGCGCTGGAAATCCTGTCGCATCAGCATGGTTTCCGGGACTGGAACGCGTTTCATGCGGCCATCGGCAACCGTCCGCCCGACGGCTGGACGCCCGGCGGGCGGGTCGAGGGGCGCTATCTCGGGCGCCCCTTCGCGGCGACGGTCCTGGCATCGCAAATGCTGCGACCGGGCTGGTTCCGGATCGTGCTTGAACTGGACGAACCGGTCGATGTCGTTCGCTTCGACAGCTTCACGAATATGCGGCGCCGAATCCGTGCCGTGGTCGGCCCGGAAGGGCATTCCAGGGAAAAGACGTCGGACGACGTGCCGCATGTCGAACTGAAAATGTAATCATGGGCAGGCAAGCCATGCCCCACTCTCTTCGCGAATTGCCCCTTGGTGACGGCGCCGGCACAACAAGGCGGGAATTCCCGTCACCGGAAGGGATTCTCTGCTGGAAATCTGTCATGTCCGGTTGATGTAGGAAGGAACGGGATCTGGGCCAGACGCTCTCCGGCTGTTGCGGGCAGCGATAGAGTATCGATCAACGTTTCCTTGACCGGTGCGACTTGATCCCAATCAACGAAAAGGTCGCGGAAACGGTTAAAAACACACTGATTTCCATCGTTTCAAGGCGTTTCCGATGTCCTACTCAACAACGGCGCAAGATAAAAAGTTAGGCGCTGGTGGTCTTGCCGTGTTCTTCGTCATCACCTTCGCGATCAGCTGGGGTGTGATCGGCAGCTATATCCTATGCCCCGACGGCATGGCCGCTCGGTTCGGGGAAATCAACGGATCGCATCCGTTCTTCTTTCTCGCCACCTGGGCGCCCGCCATAGCGGCCTTTGCCGTGGTTCTTCTGTGGGGTGGGCTTTCCGCGCTGCGAGGGTTCTTGTCGCGGCTCGCATTCTGGCGGTGCCCGGCGCCCTGGTGGGCCTTCATCCTCATTGTGATCCCGCTCGTCTTCATGGCGGGATCGCTGATCAAGGGCGGCCCGCTTCTGGCGCCCCTCCCGCCGGACGGCATTGGCCCTGTCGTGGCGCTCATGTTCATGATGCTGCTTCTGGGGCCGATCGAGGAATTCGGCTGGCGCGGCGTCGCGCAGCCGATCCTGCAACGACATGTCGCCTCGTTCTGGGCCGGGGTGATCATCGGTACAGTCTGGGGCATCTGGCACCTGCCGGCCTTCTATCTCGCCGGTGTCGTATTCGCCGAATGGAACTTCCTGCCCTTTTTCATCGGCAACATCGTGCTCGCGATCCTTGTGACGCCCATCTTCAATGCGACGCGCGGCAGTCTGCTAATATCGATGCTGTTCCATTGGCAGCTGATCAACCCGTTCTGGCCGGACGCGCAGCCATGGGACACCTGGATCCTCGTTCTCGTCGCCGCGATCGTTGTGTGGTGGAACCGCGATATGATGTTCACGCGCGAGGGGGCGGTGACCGAAGTCATCCCCGGCCATGCGGGGGCACGGTCATGATCCGCCGCCTGGCTCAAGCCGTCATTATCGGAGCCATGGTTCTTTCCGCTTCCATGACGAGTGTAGCGGCTCAAGCGGAAACGGCCGCGCTGCGGGATCTGCTCGAGGATTTCCGAGCGCAATACGGTTTTCCCGGCGCGACCACGGCCATCGCGCTGCCGGACGGCGAGATCGTTACCGCTGCCACGGGCCTTGCGGATGTCGAGGCGGGCATCCCGATGGCACCGGACACGCGCATGCTGGCCGCGAGTATCGGAAAGACCTTCGTCGCCGCGACCGTGCTCTCGATTGCGTCCGAGGGAATCCTGGAAGAGGACGATCTGCTGGCAGACCATCTTGGAGACCGGGTGTGGTTCGGCCGGCTTCCCAATGCCGCGACGATCACCGTCGGCAATCTGCTGCACCACACGTCCGGCCTGCCGGATCATGTGCACATGGGGGCGTTCGGCGCGGAGTTGGCCCGGCGCCTAGCTTCCGCCAGTGATGCATTGACACCGGAGGGCGCGATCGCCTTCGTGCTTGATTCCGAACCGCTCTTCGCGCCGGGGGATGGCTGGGCCTATACCGATACCGGATTTCTGCTGCTTGGGTTGGCGCTCGAAGAGGCCCTCGGCGAGACCTACTATGGCGCCGTCACCGAGCGTTTCCTTGTTCCGCTCGGCCTGACTGACACGCTGCCGTCGAATGATCGAACAATTTCTGGCCTTGCCGTCGGCTACACCGTGCCGGACAATCCCTTCGGAATGCCGCCCCGGACGATGGACGATAGCGGTGCGCTCGTCTGGGACCCGGCAATGGAGTGGACCGGAGGCGGGTTCGCCTCGACCTCGCGCGATCTCGCGGCTTGGGGCCAGGCGCTTTTCACCGGAAACGCGATGGAGGCACCCTATCTCGACCGCCTGCTCGACGCGGTCCCGGTGGCGCCCGATGCCCCGGGCATCCTCTACGGCACGGGGGTGGCGATCAACGCCGACACGCCGCGCGGGCCCGTCTACGGCCACGGCGGCTGGATCCCGGGCTATGTCTCGAGCCTGCGCCACTATGCCGATCCCGGCGTCATGGTGGCCTTTCAGATCAATACCGATGTCGGGATCGTGGACGACAGCACCGATCTGGTGCCTGCACTGGAAGCTGCGCTTGCCGACCTCGCCGTCGGATTTTTGCGTGGGCTCGAGACCAGATGACCAAAAACCAACGCAATCCACCGCAGGGGAGCAATACGACGGGGCTTGCGACACGCTGAACGTTCATAGATTCGGATCTTTCAGTTGCCGCACTTGGTGCCGTTGGCTACAATCTCTGGCCGCGGATGGATGGCTACCAAGAGGAAGCGGATCGGCAACGCCGAATTCTTTCCGCGAGCCCGGATTTCGGAGCTTGTCCGAATGGCCACGTTCATCGCGGGCCCCTCCGGGCTTTCCCCGGCAGAAACGATCCCGCCGCTGACAGCGGCGCATTGGACCGGGATCGCGGCGGCCTCGGCTCTGGCGTTCACCGCCTTCGTCGGGTTCGGAGACACCGAGACCATCGCCGCGCCAGCCGATCTCTTCCATCTAGGTAAACGGGCCACCGCCGGGGATCGCGCCAAGCCTCAAAACAGGAGAGGGCGAGAGCGAGCCTGAAGGCCCATGTGCAAGGGAGCATCGCGGCGAGAAAACGGAACGGCCAATAGGCCGCGCGCGTCATTCCGCCCGACCCCAAAGGTGGTCACCCCGCACCAGGAAGCGCCCGTCTATCGCCAAGGCCAGCGGATCGCCCGAGATAGGCGGTGCGCCCTCGGCGGCGGGGCGTTGCGCGTGGATGTGCAGATGAGGCTCCGTCGACGCGCCGGAATTTCCGACTTCACCGAGGGGATCACCATTGGCAACCTTATCGCCCGGCCGCACCTTCACGCTGCCCTGGCGCATGTGGGCGAGCACGATCTCGGCGTCGCCGCAACGCAGGATCACGTGGTTGCCAAGGCGGTTCACCGGGTCTTCCCGTGGAACCTCGAAGTCGGGCCTGTCGTTCTCGGCCGCGACGACCGTCCCGGCGCAGGGCGCCACGAGCGGCGCGCCGAAGATCGCGTAGGCCGCGGTGGCCGCCGGTCGCCACCCCCGCGCCCGGAATCCCCACGGCCCTAGGCCAAAGAAATCAACGGCGTAGGATTGCCCGCGCCACGGGCGGAACCGTTCGACGCTTTCGTCGAGGGTCCGCATATGGGCGTTGACCAACTGGTGGGAGCCGCCGCTGGCGACCAGGAAGTGCCCCGCTCCGAACGGGTTCGCGATCTCGACGACCGGAACAGGCGGCGGCGTGCGTCCTGCGAGGGCCTGAGCGCCAAACCAGCCGCCGAGGCCGAGCAGAACGGCCGATATCGCGGCCGACGCCCATGCCCAACCACCCGAGGGCCACGGCGCAAATCCGCCAAAGCCCGGCCGGATCGTCAGCGTGAACACAACGCCCGCCAGCCAGACCGCCCCGTAGACCCATGGCAGCCACCAGACCGGCAACGCCCATTGCGCCACGCGGGCGAGCGCAAAAAGAAACGCGCCCGTCCCTGCGGCCTGAATCGCCAGGCCGGCCATGCTGTTCGCAGGGTACAGCCAGAGCCAGGCGAGGATCGCGAGCGGGATCGCAACCTGAAACAGCAGGACGACGGCGATCATGGAACCGGCTGAGGAAAGCTGACTTCCGTCACATCGGCGATGAAAAACGGGAAATAGTCTTCTGTC
The DNA here is from genome assembly GCF_018219815.1 of Thalassovita aquimarina. Taxonomy (GTDB): domain Bacteria; phylum Pseudomonadota; class Alphaproteobacteria; order Rhodobacterales; family Rhodobacteraceae; genus Thalassobius; species Thalassobius aquimarinus. The sequence continues at coordinate 236,753 of NZ_JADMKU010000001.1, read as the reverse complement.
CCGAACATGTTTCCCGCCTCAACATGGGTCGGGATGCGAAAGCCGGAAAAGTCGCGGAACTCGGAAAGATAGCCGCCAAAGGGCTGCAGCCGGTGCATCTTCTCGGGATTGGCGTCACTCCAGCGCAGGAACGAGACATGAAGCGGGCGACCGTCCTCGGCGACGGTCACGTCGACGGTCTGCTCCAGATCGCCATGCCGCATCGTCATGCGTGCGACGTTCTCCGAGACAGGCTCCCACGTGACGTTCGGCCCGGGTAGAATGGCCGCCGGCGTCCAGAAAACCGCCTCGGACGCGTAGCGCCCGAAAGCCGAACGGGTGTGGTCAGGATTGCCGCCGAAACGCGCGACGGGGACCAGGCCGAAGAGCCAGAAGCGCGTCCAGGTTCCGCTGTCGGAACCCGACATGCGCATCGCGCCCGACCCGCCCGACATCGCCCAGATGAAGCCCTCGGGCGCCGCCAGCACCTGTGTCGCCCGCATCGGCAGATAGTTGGGGTTTGCCTTGTCTCCCATGCCGAAAAGCCCCTCCATCTCGAGCCGGGCGACGGTGTAAAGCGGTGTGCCTTCGGCGATCGCGAAGGTGAAGAAACGACGCGCGGGTTCCGGCAGGTCGGCGATCATGTCAGCCGTGAACCCAGCCGGTTCGGACGCTTGCGAAGCAATCAGCCGTTCTATCTCGGCACGGTCCGCGCGCCGGTCGAATTGCCGCCAGCCACAGAGGCCCGCAACGATGGCGACGACGACAACCAGCAGAAGGATCAACCCCATACGCATGTCTCACTCATTCGCTCGATCACTCCATGGACATGCGCCGCGACAAGCATCGGTTGCTACGTCGCCTTTAGAATTGGAATCGTCCAATGGAGCGTTTTCTATTGAGACAACTTGCCGATTACTCGGAGCAATACCTTGATCCTGATCAGCTTGGGAAGAACTGGAGGACGCGAGTGACGACGGCATGAAAGACAATCCGCCGCTCCGGTTCCGGATCGCGACGTTTTCCGCTCCGACGTTCGCTTTTTCATGGATATTACATGCGCCGGCGGGCCTGTCGGGGGACGCTTCTGCAAGAAGGATGGCGCGTAGCGACCATCCGAGAATACGAATTGCAAAAGCCGGAACAAGTCAAAGCTGCCGCCGAACGGTGCGCTGCCCGGTTGGTTACTGGGGCTGCCATCCTCGAACTTGGTGAACGCGGAGTTTCAGCGACCGAAAGTCCCGACAAGCCGGGTTTTCTGCCGGCGGACCAACCCAACACCGGATTGGCAACACAAAGGTTTTCAAGCATTTGGCGAACGTTCGCTTCACGTTCCTTTCCGACGGACGCCACCGGGATCGAATCGCTCTGGCTGTTACCCCAGAAATGCCTTTCAACTCATCGACTTAAGTTCAGTTCACCATATTCGCGCAGTCATCAGGCCTGGAGGATATCGGCACGGAGAGAACGCTTCCGAGCCTACCGGAGCCGGCGCCAGCGCTCAGCTCCACTCGCATACCCCTCAAAGCAATGGAAGGAATCCGGCTTTGCTGAAGCCTATCGAACACTTTGGCGAGGGCAAGTGGCGGAGAGACAGGGATTCGAACCCTGGAGACGGTTTCCCGCCTACACACTTTCCAGGCGTGCGCCTTCGACCACTCGGCCACCTCTCCGTAGGCGCTGCTATACCGTCACAAACGGGGGGATTGCAAGCCCGTAAGTACCCGCTTTCTAACCGTTGTATCCGGTTTCTTCATGACACATATTCAACCATGACAGAAAGCCCGTCACCGAGGTCCGCTGAAATGACACCAACACGCCGCCGAACCACGCGCCCGCGCCAAACGCGGGTTCCGGTCCAGAGCCGAACGCAGCTTGACCGGGTGCAGACCGGGGCGCTGGTGATCATAGCCTTCGCAGTGGTGCTGTTCCTTCTGGTGCAGGCGCGCTTCCTGCTGATTTCGCTGGCCACCGCCATCGTGCTTTTTTCACTGACCAGCGACGCAATCAATTTCATCGCCCGACAGAAAATCGGGCCGATCCGCGTGCCCAACCTGGTCGCATCGCTGACCGCGCTGGTGTTGATTTCGGCCGCTCTGCTGACCACGACCTCGATCATCCTCAGCCAGATCAACACGGTTCTGACCACCACGCTATCCTATGCCGAAAGCGCGCCGAAAGCGGTGGCGGCGATGTTCGCCTGGCTTGGTGAGGACGTCGAGCAGGCGGTGTTCAATTCGGTTGGTTCGATCGACGTGTCGTCCTACCTGCGCAGCGGCGCCAGCCAGGCCGGCAACCTGATGTCGGCCACGGTTCTGATCATTCTCTTCGTCGGTTTCCTGTTCGCCGAACGAATCTGGTTTTCCACCAAGCTGGTGAACTTCTTCGGCGACGAGGATCAGGCCGAACGCGTCAGCCAGGTGATGAGCACGATCATTCACCGCGTGAACTACTACCTTCTGGTCAAGACGCTGGTCAGCGCGGTGACCGGCGGCATGGTCTATTTGGTGGCGCAGGTGTTCAATCTTGAACTGGCCGCGGCGCTCGGCATCCTGACCTTTGTGCTGAACTACATCCCCAATATCGGGTCGATCGTGGCCACGGTCCTGGTTGCGCTGGTCGCCTATGTGCAGATCGGTCAACCGGCGCCGACAGCGGCGATTTTCATCGCCGTCGGCGCGATCCAGTTCGTCAACGGCAGTATCATCGATCCAATGCTGATGGGCCGCGCGCTGCGGCTGAGTTCCTTCGGCATCATCATCAATCTGGCCTTCTGGGGCGCGGTCTGGGGCGTGCCGGGCATGTTCCTGTCGGTGCCGATCATGGTGGCGATGCTGATCATCTGCAGCCAGGTGCCCGAATTGCGCCCGATCGCGATCCTGCTGTCGCGCCAGGGCCTGCCGGAAGAAGGCGCGATGCGGCCCGCACAGGCGTCTTCGGACGACGACGCCTGATCACCCAGAGGGCTCGGCCCTGCTCAATCGTCGAGCAGGATCGACACCCGGCGGTTCTGCTTGCCCTTCTTTTCGATCTTGCCGAGGACCAAGCGGCCGATTTCACCGGTGCGCGCCACATGGGTGCCGCCGCAGGGCTGCAGATCGACCTGATCCGCCCCCTGCCCGATCCGCACCAGCCGGACCTTGCCCTGCCCCATCGGCGGCATCACCGACATGGTCTTGACCAGGCCCGGATTCGCCTGCAGCTCCTCATCGCTGATCCAATCCTCGGTCACCGGCAGATCGCGATCGACCATCTCGTTCAACGCCGCCGCGATCAAATCGCGGTCTTCCGGCGCTTCCGGCATGTCGAAATCAAGCCGCCCTTTTTCGGCGCCGATGCTGCCGCCCGACACCGGGAAAGGCAGCACCACGGACAGCAGATGCAGCGCGGTATGAACCCGCATATGACGATGGCGGCGGTCCCAGTCGAGCTGCTGTTCGACCTCCGTGCCCGGCGCGGGCATCGCCCCCGGTTCGGCCGGCACCAGAACGATGTCGTCGCCGTCGCCCTTCACCGTCGTGGCGATGGTCATTTCGCCCCCCGGCCAGCTGATCTTGCCGCTGTCCCCCGGTTGGCCACCCCCCTTTGCATAGAAGATCGACTGGTCCAAAACGATACCGCCTTCCGGTGTATGGCCGGTCACCACCCCCTTGGCCGAACGCATGTAGGCATCTTCGCGGAACAACGGGCGGGTCATCAGGTATCTCCTTTGTCTTCGTCTTCGGGGCGCGCGCGCAGCGCCTCGGGATTGCGCAGCCAGACATCACGCTGCGCGAAGGGAATCTCGATCCCTTCCTCGGTGAAGCGGCGGGCGATTTCGTGGTTCAGGTCGGATTTGACCGACAGGCTCCAGTTCACGTCGCGCAGAATCGCGCGTATTTCGAAATCGAGCGAATCCGCACCAAAGCCCTTGAACAGGACCGACGGTTCGGGATTGGCCAAGATCATCGGATGCGCCTCGGCCACTTCGCGCAGGATCGCCTCGGTCCGCTTGGTGTCGGTGCCATAGGCCACGCCTACCGGGACGATGATCCGGCCCACCGTGTTGCCGCGGGTGTAATTGGTCACCGTGCCGCTGACCAGATCGGAATTGGGGATGATCACGTCGGTGCGGTCGAAGGTTTCGATCCGGGTCGAGCGGACCGAGATGTCACGAACATAGCCCATCTGGCCGCCAACCTCGATCCAGTCGCCTTCGGAAACCGGCCGTTCGATCAGCAGGATGATGCCGGAAACGAAATTCGACACGATGTTCTGCAATCCGAAACCGATACCGACCGACAGCGCACCGGCAACGATGGCGATAGAACTCAGGTCGATCCCCGCGGTGGTGATCGCGATCAGCGCTGCGATGGTCACGCCGACATAACCGGTCCCCGCCACGATCGCATTCTGCCCGCCCGGATCGATCCGGGTCTTGGGCAGTACGGTGGACCGCAGCGCCCCCTGCAGGATCCGGGTCATCAGGTAACCGATGACGAAAATCAGCGCGAAGGTCAGGAAATCAGCGGGCGAAATCCGCGTGCCGCCCAATTGCACCCCTTCGAGGAACTGGCTCCAGAGTTCGGTCAGGTTGGCCACCCGCGCGCCCCAGACCAGCGCCAGCACCGGCAGCGCCGCGATCACCAAAAGGAACCCGATCAGCACCGGCACCAGAGCTTCGCCGCGTTCGCCTTCGCTGCGGCTGAGAAGCGCGTAAAGGTCCTCGACGAAATGCTGCAGCACCAACACCAATGCCAGCACCCCGATGGTCATCACGGTGGGGTAAAGCAATCCCTCGGCAGCGCCGCGATACCCGATCGCGGCCAGAACCGGCCCGACCACGGCGATCACGCGGGCGGCCTGTGCCAGCATCCGCACCGCCCGCACGCGATAACGTCCAGCTTCGCTTCCTTCGGCCGGCGTCGGCGCAAGACGCCGAAGCAGGAATTGCGCTATCCGCAGCAACTCGAGACCTGTCAGCACGGTAACCGGAAAGGCCAGCACCGCCGCAGTTTCTTCGCTGAGGCCGGAAACATCCTCGAACAACCGGACCACCAGCGCCAGAGCCAGGAACAGCGTTAGCAGCATGCAATGGCGTCTTGCGGCCGGTTTGAGCTCCTCGTCCACCTCAAGCGGGGCGCTCTGTTGCGGCAGGTTAGGGAACAAGCGGTCGCTCATCCACCACACGATCAGCAGCACCGCGCCAAAGAACGGCACCGCGCCCAGCACGCGTTCCATCCTGAGCCCGGCAAAGCCGGTCTGCAGCGCCGCCATCACCAGCAGGCTCAGCCCGGCCAGCGGCAGCGCCACTTGGCCAAGCGACACAATGAACCCCCAGACGTCCGTTTTCGGCAGGTCGCGGCTTTGCAGGTGCCGCAGGCCGCGCGCGGTCCAGTTCCGCCCGCGCAGCAACAGCACCAGCCCGATCAGCGTCAACGGCACGATCAGCAACAACTGCTGGCGGAATTGGAACCGGCGCAGTTCGTTGTCCCAATTGCTGCGAAGCTCGGCTCCCATCAGCATCAGCCCATCAAGCGTGTCCGCCAGAGCCTTGTTCCAAAGCAGCGGATTGAGCGGCGACGGTCCCAGCGACACCAGCGCCTCGGCCTGGCGGCTTCGGATGATTTCGTCGATTTCGCTAACCACGCCGTTGGCGCGGGAATAGGCCTCGGCCGCGGCCAAGACCGGGGCCTGCAACCGCGCCAGCTCGGCGTCCAGATCGGCCCGCCGCGCGGCGATCTCGGCGCTTTCGTTCCCCTCTTCTGGGGGCGGCCCCAACACGTCCAGCTGGCTTTGTACGGTGGCGATACGGCGCCCGTGGGTATCCTGCGCTTCCAAGAACCGTTCGCGCCAAGTCACGATTTCGGCGCGAAGCCCTTCCAGCGCCTTGTTCGAGGCCTTGCCGGCCTCAACAGCCGCTTCGGCGCGCTGCGCGGTACTTTCCCAGGCGTCGAAATCCAACGCTTCGGCAGATACCGCAGGCGTCGCCTGCTGCGCCGTGACGGCGGCGGCGGACAAGGCCAGCCCGATCGCCAGCCACAGCGCCCAGACCCATCGCATCAGCCCCCCACCGCGCATCATGACTTAGGGCGTCTCGAAGACCGACGGCGGGGTCGGCATGTCGCGGACCAGCCAGTCGGGCTGCGGCAGCCCCTTTTCGGCAAGGAACTGCGGATTGAAAAGCTTGGACTGATAGCGGCTGCCGAAATCGCACAGAACCGTCACGATGGTGTGGCCCGGTCCCATGTCCTTGGCCATCCGCATCGCACCGGCGATATTGATGGCGGAGGATCCGCCCATGCACAGGCCTTCTTCTTCCAGCAGCTTGAAGACGATCGGCAGGGCCTCTTCGTCGGGAATCTGGTAGGCGAAATCGGGGGTGAACCCTTCGAGGTTGGCGGTGATCCGTCCCTGCCCGATCCCTTCGGTGATCGAGCTGCCTTCGGATTTGAACTCGCCGGTCTTGTAATAGCTGTAAAGCGCTGCGCCCATCGGGTCGGCCAGACCGATTTTCACGCCCTTGGGCTGCAGCGCCATGCCGACGCCGGCCAGCGTGCCGCCCGACCCGACCGCGCAGATGAATCCGTCGACCTTGCCGCCGGTCTGTTCCCAGATTTCCGGTCCGGTCGTTTCGATGTGGGCCTGGCGGTTGGCGACGTTGTCGAACTGGTTGGCCCAGATCACGCCGTTCGGTTCGGTCTTGGCCAGTTCATTGGCCAGCCGTTCGGAATAGCGCACGTAGTTGTTGGGATTCTTGTACGGTGCCGCCGGCACTTCGACCAGTTGCGCGCCCGCCAGGCGGATCATGTCCTTCTTTTCCTGGCTCTGGGTTTCGGGAATCACGATGACGGTCTTGAAGCCCATCGACGCGCCGACCAGCGCCAGCCCGATACCGGTATTGCCGGCGGTGCCTTCAACGATGGTGCCGCCCGGTTTCAGCTGTCCCTTGGCGATGGCGTCGCGGATGATGAACAGCGCCGCACGATCCTTGACCGACTGGCCGGGATTGAGGAATTCGGCCTTGCCATAGATTTCGCAGCCGGTTTCCTCGCTCGCCCGTTTCAGGCGGATCAGAGGCGTGTTGCCGACGGCTTCGGCCAGGTCATGTGCAATGCGCATTTCATCAATTCCCTTGTCGTTCATGACATGGTTTAGGCCCGCTTGGCCCAGACCTCAAGCACCAGCGCGCAATCGATCACGGTTCCGTGCCAGCCAAAAAAGAGCCATGGCCAGCGGCATCACCCGCAACTGGCCCTTGTCCAGCAGGGCCATCACGGCCTCGAAAGACATGATATGGCTGCGGATATCTTCGTGTTCGCCATCCACCCCGCCGGTGCCTTGCGCATGGTCCGGCAGATCGGTCAGGGCCAGGAAGACGTGGAAGAATTCCGACGAACAGCCCGGCGAGGGATAACCACGATGGATCAGTTCCAGCGACTGCAATTCCAGCCCCGCCTCTTCCAGCGCTTCACGGCGGGCGCAGTCATCAGGCGTCTCACCGGGATCAACCCGGCCTGCGATCGGTTCCAGCTGCCACGGGCTGCGGTCGCCACGCGCCCACGGCCCCATGCGGAACTGCTCCAGAAGCAGCACCCGATCGCGTTGCGGATCATAGGGAAGAACCAGCGCCGCATCGGTCGCCACGAAGGACGCGCGCTGCACTTCCGCGCTCATCCCGCCGCCGAACTTGCGGAATTGCAGTTGCTGTTCCTCGATTGCGAAATAGTTGGCATAGGGCCGAGCCGTGCCATGGCGCACCACGTCGGCTTCGCCGAACCCGCTGGGCGTTTCGCTCACCGTCTCGTCACGGGCATAAATCCAGCTGGCGGCGCGGGCGTGGATCATGCCATAGATCCGCCCGACCTCCTCGGGCAGTTTCTGGCCAAGATAGCCCATGACTTCATCCGCCGCGCGGCAGTTGATCCGGCCCCACTTGCCCGCCCATTGGGACAGGTCGAAGGCGTCGCCCGGATCATAGGTTTCCTCCGGCGGCCACCAGAACAGCGCCTCGACCATGCCGCTGTCGGTTTCGACTTCGACCGGCCGCAGGGCGTATCCGAAAACCTGTTCATAGTAGTCCAGTCGCGCGATATCGCTTTCGCTCAACCCTTGCAGCAATTGGCCTTCGGCCGCCTCGTCCGGCGCCGGGAAAATCATCGGAAAGGCCTGTCCGCGGACCAGCCGGACGCGGTACCCTTGCAGTTTCGCCGTCGAACGGCGCAGCGTCGGGGCGGCATGGCCCAGCACGGTTTCAAACAGGGGCAGATGGCGCAAGGTGCCATAGACGAAGACGGCGGTCATGACGTTCGGGTTCCGGAAACAGACGGTTCTATCGCCAGATGCTATTGACCAGTTCGGCAATGATGGCAACCGCGATTCCGCCCGCGATCAGCGTCCCCGCGACCAGAGGATCGAGCAGCACCGCACCGAATTCGGCGCCGATGCGGAACATGTCTTCGATCCCGGCAAGCGGATGGTCATACATCCGACGCATCGACAGGTGCAGCATTTCGTACAACGAATGAAAAAACAGCCCGAAAAAGATCAGAACCGCGACCCCCGTGATGCCGTTGCTGATCGCCATGAACAGCCCCTCGCCCGCCTTCGCGCCGATGCTGCGCCAGCCGACGACAAAGCCAAGGGCGGCGTTGACATGGTTGAACCAGCCGAACTGGGTTGAATCAGGCATCAGGGGGCGGATCAGGTCGGACGCCAACCATGCCAAGGCAGCCAACAAAAGCGCGGCAGCCATCTTGGCAGCGGTGGGCATAAACCGCATCATCGGTTTTCGGGCCTCTGAATTGTGATCTGTGTCACGTCGCAATTGCCACCGTGGAACGCCCCGGCACAAGAGGTCAGGTAGAAATTCCACATGCGGCGGAACCGGTCGTCGAAACCAAGCGCGGCCACTTCGTCCCAGCGGGAATTGAACCGTTCGTGCCAACGCCGCAGGGTCTGGCTGTAGCTTTCGCCGAATTCGAACGACGCGACCTCGGTCAGATTCGCCCGGGAAATTTCGCGGCGCAGCGCCGACGGGCTCGGGAGCATGCCGCCCGGGAAGATGTACTTCTGAATGAAGTCCACGCCCTTACGGTATGCTTCGAAGCGTTTTTCCTGCAGCGTGATGATCTGCAGCGCGGCATTCTTGCCCGGCTTCAGGCAGGCGCGCACCTTGTCGAAATAAACCGGCCAGTACTTTTCGCCGACCGCCTCGAACATCTCGATGCTGGCGATGCCGTCATATTGACCTTTCTCGTCGCGGTAATCCTGAAGGCGGAATTCAACCTGATCAGATAGTCCAGCCTTTTCAATGCGTTCCCTGGCATATTTCAACTGCTCTTCGGAAATGGTCAGGCCGGTCACCCTCAAGCCGCGTTCCTTGGCGGCGTATTCCGCGAACCCGCCCCAACCGCAACCGATTTCCAGCACGTGATCGCCGGGCTGCGCCCCCATGCGATCCACCAGCGAAGCGTATTTCGCCGTCTGTGCCGCCTCCAGGCTTTCCTGCCCGGTTTCGAAAAGGGCACTGGAGTAGGTCATCGTGTCATCCAGCCACAGGGAATAGAAATCGTTGCCCAGATCGTAGTGGTAACTGATATTCTTCTTCGCCTGCTTGCGGGTGTTGGAATTCATCCAGTGGCGCATCCGTTCATAGGCACGCACCAGGAACATTCCCGGAAAGCCTTCGTACACCTCGTCATTGCCCGCATGCATCAGGTCCAGAAAGGCCTGTAGATCGGGCGTGTCCCACCAGCCTTCGAGATAGGCGTCGCAAAATCCAAGATCGCCTTCGCGGATTAGCCGCGCGAAAGTGTCTTCGTTCTTGATCTGCAATTCGGCCACATACCCGGGTTCTTTTCCCTCGGCGCGGAAAACGCGCCCGTCGGGCATCACGAAATCCAATCGTCCCCGCGCCATACGGGACGTGATCTCGAATACTTTCGCAAAGTAGCGTGGCAAATCCCTTTGGTTCTCGGTCGTCGTCAGGATCATTCGGCAGTTCCCCCTCAGCACTCCGGATACAGGCTGGCAAGAAAATCCTTTTCGGGCAAGAATTTCGTTACATTTCGCTAGAATGACCGCGTTTCATAGGCCTGAAGCGCCCTTTCGCGCCCTTCTTTCGCCGTTGTGACGGCGGCGGGATAGGGATTCCCGGCCCGCATGTTCCAGTTTTCTGGAATCGCCTTAAAGTAGGAAATCGCGGTTTCGCTCGGGCTTGGATCATCCTCCGCGATCCAGGCATGGCGATATTCCCCGCGGGGATCGAATTTCTGCAACTGGGTATCGGGATTGAACACCCGGAAATAGGGGGTCGCGTCCGGTCCTGATCCCGCCGACCATTGCCACCCCAACGCGTTCGAGGCCGGATCCCAATCGGTCAGGCAATCCCCGAACCAATCCCGCCCGATCCGCCAGTCGGTCAGCAGGTGCTTGGTCAGGTAGGACGCCACGATCATCCGCGCCCGGTTGTGCATCCTGCCCGTCACGTAGAGTTCCCGCATCGCCGCATCGACGAAGGGAATGCCTGTGCGCCCCTGCTTCCACGCGATCACATGAGGGTGATTTTCATCTGTATTCCAAGGGAATGCGTCCCATTCCTCGCGCCAGTTGCGGGTCAGGATATGGGGCGTGTGATACATCAGGTGATAGGCGAATTCGCGCCAGACCAGTTCCTTCAGAAAGGTTTCAGCCCCCGCCGCGCCCTGATCCCACAGCCCCCATGCCCGGTGCCAGATCTGCCGCGGGCTGATTTCGCCACAGCTCAGCGGTTCGCTCAGCCCGGACGTCGCGGGCTTGGCCGGGAAATCCCGATCGCGTGCATAATCCCGCACCCTTTCTTCGCAAAACAAATGCAAACGGTCCTGTGCCGCCTGTTCCCCGATCATCAGATAAGGCGCGACGACCGCCGCGCCGCGGTTCATCCGGTGTCGCGACAGCCAGCCCTGCAAATCGTCGGATTCGGGCCATGTTTCCGGTTGCGGCACCCTGTCCGGCGCCGGCAGCGGAGCGGGCACCGGCAATTGCCGCACCTTTTTCCAGAACGGCGTGAATACCCGATAGAAACCGCCACTGCCCGTTTCCACCCGCCAGGGCTCGAACATCAGGTTTGCGGAAAAACTTTTCGCTGCAATTCCAATCTCTTTAAGATCGCTCTTCACCTTCGTGTCGCGGGCGATTTCATCGGGCCGGTAAGCGCGGTTCCAATACACCGCCGTCGCCCCGGTTTGCGCCGCCAGCGCTCGCAGCACCGGCAAGGCATCCCCCTGCCGGAACAGCAACCGGCTTCCGGCCCGCTGCAGCGTCTCGGAGAAAAGCTTCAGCCCCCGTTTCAACCGCCATTCAGGCGCAGCCCCCAGCCCATCGAGCGTTTCATCGGCGATGTACACCGGGATCACCGCCCGTCCGGTCCGGGCGGCCTCAAACAGCGCCGGATTGTCCGCCAAGCGGAAATCGCGGCGGATCCAAACGATGACGGGGGCCATTGCAGTCGCGTCGTCCTGTGCCATGCCTCAGGTATCTAGACGGCTAAAGCACCCGGTCCAGTGCCGCGATCAGTTTTTCGACCTCCTCGCGTGTCGTGTAATGGACGAAACTCAGCCGCAGCACCCCCTGATCCGGGTCGACACCCATCGCCTGCAGCGCGCGTACCGCATAGAAATTGTCGCCGCCGGCCATGATTCCGTGTGGCGCCAAAGCGTCGGCCACCGGCTTTGCCGCCCGGCCCAGGTCGATCGCCACCGTCGGGGCGCGCGTCGCGGCGTCTTCCGGCCCCAGAAGCCGCAAGTCATTGCGTTTCTTGAGGTAATCCAGCAGCGGCTGCAGCAGCGTGGTTTCATGGCCGCGCATCAGGTCGTGCACCGCCCTGCCCTTGTCCGGCGCGTCACCCGCGATGCCGTGATGGTCGGCCAGCAGGCCCAGGTAGTCCGCCATCCCGGCGCAGGCGGCGATTTGCGCATGATCCGGACCGGCGGGGGTGAAACGTTTGTACAGGACATCACCGTTGAAATAGTGCCCCTGGTTCGGCAGCGCCTCGCCCAGGGCGCGGCGAATCACCATGATCCCCTGATGCGGCCCGTAGGTTTTGTAGCTGGAAAACAGGTAGATGTCCGGCCCCAGCAGCCCGATATCGGGAATCCCGTGCGGCGCGTAGCTGACCCCGTCAACACAGACGAATGCGCCCGCGGCATGGGCCATGGCGGTGATTTCCACCACCGGATTGATTTCGCCCACCACGTTGGAACAATGCGGGAAGCAGACCAGCCGCACCTTTTCATCGAGCAGGTTCTCCAGATCGGCCGGATCAAGATGCCCGCTTGCCGGATCGATCTGCCATTCGCGGATCTCGATCCCGTCCTCGGCCAGGCGGCGCCACGGACCGGTATTGGCCTCGTGGTCCTGGTTGGTAACGATGATCGCCTCGCCCGGCTGCATCCATTGCCGGAACGCCTGCGCCAGAACATAGGTGTTTTGGGTTGTCGAAGGGCCGAAGCTGACCTCGTCCGTGTCCACCCCCATGATCGCGGCAAGGCGCGAGCGCGCCTCGTCCATCTCCGCCCCGCCCAGGCGGCTGGCTTCGAAGGCGCCGTAAGGCTGCACCTTGCGTTGCCGGTAGAACCGGGTCAGCCGGTCGATGACCGGCGCGCAGGTATAGGACCCGCCGGCATTTTCGAAAAACGCCTGTCCCTGCAACGCGGGTTCGGCAAACGCGGGAAACTGCGCCCGCACGAAATCGATATCCAGCTCCATTCCGCTCCTCCTGTATCGGGCATGGATGCGCCCGCGCTTTCCGCACTGAAATGCAAAAGGCCCCGGGGTGCAACCACCCTGGGGCCCGATCCCAGCGATACGTCGGGATCAGCGTTTTTCGGCCGCCAACCCGCGCCAGATCGCCCAGCACATCAGCAACAGCACGACGGTGAAGGGCAGCCCGGTCGAAATCACCATCGATTGCAGCGATGACAACCCCCCGGCCGACAGCAGAAGCACGATCGCCACGGCGCCTTCGAAGATGCACCAGAACACCCGCTGCGGCACCGGCGCATCGACCTTGCCGCCCGCCGTGATCGTATCGATCACCAGCGACCCGGAATCCGACGAGGTGACGAAAAACACGACCACCAGGACGATCCCGATGAGGGAGGTGATCCCGGTCAGCGGCATCACGTCGAGCATCTTGAACAGCTTCAGTTCCAGCGCCGCATCCTGGGCCACGGTATAGCCGTCGGCCAGAACCTGATGGATCGCAACGCCGCCGAAAACGCTCATCCACAGCACGCAGACAAGGCTCGGGATCAACAGCACGCAGATGATGAATTCGCGCACAGTGCGGCCGCGGCTGACACGGGCGATGAACATGCCGACGAAGGGCGACCAGGAAATCCACCATGCCCAGTAGAACGAAGTCCAGCCCTGGCTGAAGTTCACGTCCTCGCGCCCGATCGGGTTGGACAGCGCCGGCAGGTATTGCAGATAGGCCAGAAGGTAATCGGCGAAACCGGTCAGGATCGCAACGGTCGGCCCTGCCAGCAGCACGAAAAGCAGCAACGCGAAGGCCAGTCCCATGTTGATTTCCGAAAGCACTTTCACCCCACCGTCGAGGCCTCGCAGAACCGAAATCAGCGCCACCGCCGTGATCGCCGAAATCAGGATCACCTCGGTGGTTTCGCCCACCGGGATTCCGAACAATTCGTTCAGCCCGGCATTGGCCTGTGTCGCCCCGAAGCCCAGCGACGTCGCCAGCCCGAACAACGTGGCGAACACCGCCATCACGTCGATGACATGGCCCCACCAGCCCCAGACGCGTTCGCCCAGAATCGGGTAGAAGGCCGACCGGATGGTCAGCGGCAGCCCCTTGTTGAAGGAAAACAGCGCCAGCGCCAGCGCCACAACCGCGTAGATCGCCCAGGGATGCAGCCCCCAGTGGAAAATCGTCGCGGCAAAGGCCAGCCGCACCGCTGCCTGTTCATCTCCGGCGGCCGCGCCAAGCGGCGCCCAGTCGGTCCGCACGCCGTCTTCGCCGATCGCGGTGCCTCCGAAGGAGGACGAAAAATGGCTCATTGGTTCGGACACGCCGTAAAACATCAGCCCGATCCCCATCCCGGCGGCGAACAGCATCGCGAACCATCCGGCATAGCTGTAATCGGGCGTCGCCTCGGCCCCGCCCAGCCGGACCTTTCCCGCCGGGGTAACGATCAGCAGCAGGCAGAAGATGACAAAGATGTTGGCGGCGCCCAGGAAGAACCAGTCGAACCCCTTGGTCACCGTCGAAAACAGCCAGCTGAAGGCGCTGCCGGCCTGTTCCGGCAGGGCCAGCGTGTAGAACACGAAGGCGATGATCGACAGCCCCGAGATCAGGAACACCGGGTTGTGAATGTCCATCCCGAACGGGCCGATCTGGGTTTCGATATTGTCCTGCCCGATTTCGTAATCGGTGTCGATGATATCCGCGTGGCCTTCCGGTTCCGGGATACCCTGATTTGTTGTTTCGTCGGCCATCAATAGACCTCCCGTAATTTAAATCTTCGCTTTTCGCCGATCAGCCGCGCACGACCATCACCGACACCTTGGCATGCGAGGCCAGCTTGCCGCCGTTCGACGGCCAGATGTAATCGGTGAAGTTCGGGATATGGCTTTGCATCACCACCAGATCGGCGCCGGTTTCGTCGATCGCCTTGAACAGGTTGTCGTCCAGGTCGGTGGTGGGATCGTGGGCCGCCATCGCATGGGCGGACGCCTTGATGCCGTGCGCCTTGGCCTGTTCGGCGACAAAGGCATTCAGCCGTTCGGCATATTCCTCGGGGTTATGGCCCAAAGGTCCGGGCGTTTCGGCCGTCACCCCGACATAGACTAGTTCGGCCCCGTAATGCCCGGCCAGATCGGCCGCGCAATCCAGCGCGCGCTGTAACCGCCCTGCATGGGCCAGGTCGACCGGGGTCATGATTTTGGAAAACACGGATTGGTCCCCTTCCTGCTACTTGGTGCAGGCCGGACAAATCAGAAGACACTCGCTCCAACCCGCCGTCCTGCCTGGTTTTCGCTGACGCGGATGACAAATTGTCGCATCCGCGTGAGCCCCACCGTATCGGCCAAGCAGCCACGACGCAACGAAACCGCGACCCTTTGGCCGCGGCTTCCGACATTTTCAGAGATTTTGCAGGGGGTTCCTGGCGCAGTGTCAGCCGTTCACATCGACAACGACGCGTCCCTTGACCTGCCCCTTGAGGATATCCGACCCCAGCTTCGGCAGGTCGGAAAGGATCGCGGGCTGCACCATCGCCTCCAGCTTGTCCATCGGCAGGTCGGTGACGATACGGTTCCATGCCCGGACCCGGTTTTCATAGGGTTGCATGACGGAATCGATCCCCAGCAGGTTCACCCCGCGCAGGATGAAGGGGGTGATCAACGCGCCTTCGATCGCCGCGCCGCCCGCCAGACCGATGGCAGCGACCGAGGTGCCGTATTTCATCTGCTTCAGAACCCGGCCCAGCATGACGCCGCCCACCGCGTCGACGCACCCGGCCCATTGTTCGCTTTCCAGCGGCTTGCGGGTGACCTCCGCGAAATCCTCGCGCGGGACGATCGTGCTGGCCCCCAGCCCCTTGAGGTAATCCGCCTGTTCCGGCCGCCCCGTCACCGCCGCGACCTCATACCCGAGGCGGGCCAGGATCGCGGTCGCCACGCTGCCCACGCCACCGGCCGCCCCGGTGACCAGGACCGGACCGTGATCCTTTTCCATCCCTTGATCTTCCAGCGCCATGACCGCCAGCATCGCGGTAAGGCCCGCGGTGCCCACCGCCATCGCCTGCCGGGAACTCAGCCCTTCGGGCAGCGGCACCAGCCATTCGGCCTTGACCCGCGCCTTCTGGGCATAGCCGCCCCAATGCGCCTCGCCCACGCGCCAACCGGTCAGAACCACCTTGTCGCCGGGCTTGTAACGGTCGTCCTCGGACGCCTCGACGGTGCCGGCGAAATCGATGCCGGGCACATGCGGATAATGCCGCACCAGCCCGCCGCCGGGGCCGATGCACAGCCCGTCCTTGTAGTTCAGCGTGGAATAATCGATGGCGACCGTCACCTCGGCATGGGGCAGATCGTCAAGTCCGATCTGCTTGACCGCGGCATGGGTTTTTCCGTCTTCGTCCTTATCGACGATCAGTGCATTAAACATGGTCTCTCTCCTTCACTTCCGCAGACGGATCCCCCCGCCTGTTATCTTCTACGGGCCTGACGCCCTCATCCGATGTGCCACTCCGCCCGGTCGGGCCCGTCGGCTAGAGCCAGGGCCCCTCCTCGGGCAGGAAGGGCAGATCGGTCACCCACCCCTCGCCGCCCGCGGCGGTGACCATCGCGTGGATCTGGCCGCGGTGGTGGGCCTGATGGTTGAGCATATGCATCACGCAAAATCCCAGAGGCTTCTTGAACGCCGTCCCCGACGCGATCGCAACCCATTCAAGGTCGCCCTTCAGGTCCAGGGTGCCCAGCTTTTCCGCCCACCGCAGAATGCGCCCGTCCATGCGGAACCGTTCGGCGCTCCAGGCGGCGAAGCTCGGTGTCATCGCAACGCTTTCATCCGCGCCGACGTCGGGCCCCTGCCCCTTGTCAAACCGCGACATCCACAGTGTATCGCCCCACAGGATATGGTTCGCGGTATTCAGGATCGATCCGAAAAACGCACCGCGCTCGGCGCGCAGGTCCGCCTCGTCCAATTTCTGCAATGCCGTTTTCATCAATCCGTTCTGCCAGGCGTTATAGCGCGCCATGGTCAGGCAATAGCCGGGTTCGATCATCAATCAGGCCCTCGTTCCAACCTCTCTTTTGCGATCACGCTAGCACAGGTTTCGCGCCTGCATCACGCAACAATTCCATCTCGCATCTTGCCAGATTCCGGCCGGTGCTGCTAAATGTCTGACAAATGAAATCTCTCCCGACAAGCGCAAATGTCTGACAAATGAAAAAATCAACCGAAAACCCGGCCGACCTGTCCGCGCGGATTGCCGGGGAAATTCGCGATGCTATCGTTTCGGGGCGGCTGATCGTGGATGAACGGTTGCCGTCCGAGGCCGAGTTGGCCAGCCAGTTCGACGTCTCCCGTCCGACCGTGCGCGAGGCGCTGAAACGGCTGGCGGCGCAATCGCTGATCCGCACCCAGCGGGGCGCGACCGGCGGCGCCTTCGTGAACCGGCTGCGGTTCGAAGACGCCTATGGACAGCAGATCACCACCTCGACCCTGCTTTTGTCGATGAACGAAGTGAGCTTCGATGTCGCCTGCGAAGCGCGTTTCACGATGGAACGCGCCTGCGCGCCGCTGGCCGCCGAACGACGCGGGCCCGAACACCTGGCCCGGATGCGCGCCGAGATCGAGCGCCAGCAGCAACCCGACCTGTCGGATGAAGCGTTCTGCGCCTCCGACGTGGCCTTCCACCGGGCGCTGGTCGACGCGGCGGGCAACCCGGTGCTGTCCTACCAATTGGCCGGCGCGGTCGAGGGCATGCTGCCGCTGATGAACATGATCACCTTCACGGCCCGGTCGCGCGAAAACATCCTGCGGCTTCACGGCGAAATCGCCGAGGCGCTGGAACGACGAGACTCAGGTGCCGTCATCGAGGCGCTGAGCGCGCTGGAACACTATACGCTGCAGCTTGGCCAACAGGTGATCGTCGCCCGCACGGCGCGGCAAGGCTGAGGCCAGCGTTTACCGGCGCAGCAAACGCCCCGAAATCTGCAACAGATTTCGCCGCTACCCCCTTTTCAGACCGGTTCATCGCTCCTATATACGTTCTGTCCCCTCGGGGACTATGGACATAAACGCGCTCGTAATAAGCGGATCGGACCCGGGGGCGGTACCCGGCGGCTCCACCAATAATCCTTCATTTGGGGATCATGGGGCCGAAACAGGATCGACGAACGTCTAAAGGGGTTAGCTTTGTCTCGGCTGTCTGCCACCGTTACCGGCGAAAACAGTACAATTGCAAATGACAATCGTGCTCCGGTCGCAATGGCTGCGTAAGCAGTCGGAGTTACCGAAATCTAAGCCCTTACGCCTAGCCGCGTAAGGCGGGGTTCGCAGGTACCTGGCAACAGAAACCTGCACTTCCACGCATCTCCGCGATATCCGAGACGGGATCTGTTGACGGCAGATCGCCGGTCTCCGTGGCATCGACCGAACGGCACCATATCAGGACGGGCACTGGCCTACCGATCCGAGCTGCTTGAAAAAATGACCGGCCGAAAAACCAGAGACGGCGAAGACGACAGATTTTTTCCTCAGGCTCTTTTGTTTTGTCCCGAATTGCCTATGCTCGGAACGAGAACACGAAGGGTTTAATCATGTCGCGCAGTATCGATTACGGCAATCTCATGCATCAGGCCATGCGGGGTCTGATACAACAGGTTCTTCAGGATGTCGCCGATAACGGCCTGCCCGGGGCGCATCATTTTTTCATCACCTTCGACACCACCCACCCGGCGGCCGAACTGGCCGATTGGCTGCGTGAACGCTATCCGCATGAAATGACCGTGGTGATGCAGCATTGGTATGACAACCTCAGCGTCGAAGACGACGGGTTCCATGTCACGCTGAATTTCGGCGATCAGCCCGAACCGCTTTACGTTCCCTTCGACGCGATCAAGACCTTCGTCGACCCATCCGTCGAATTCGGCCTGCGTTTTGAGAGCGCCGAAGAAGAAGACGGCGATGACGAACCCCATCCGCCCGAGGATGACGGCACCGATCAGGTCGAAGAAACCCACGACGCCGAAGTCGTCAGCCTGGACAGTTTCCGCAAGTAACGCAATTGCGCCATGAAATCTTCTGGATGACATGAAACCGTAATCCAACGGTTACATGACGCTGCCAGTTTCCCCGCGACCATACGGACGACAAAGGGGACAGGGTCATGGCAAGCGACTTCGCCATTTTCATCGGGGAAATGATGCGCCGACCGACCGAGGTGGTCGCGATTGCGCCCTCTTCGGCCGCCGTTGCGCGCCGGATGACCGACGGGGTCGAACAGGTCGAGGGCCCGATCGTGGAAATCGGTCCGGGCACCGGCAGCTTCACCAAGGCGATCCTGGAGCGCGGCGTCGCGCCGGAACGTCTGACCCTGATGGAAATGAACCCGCGCTTTTGCGAAACCCTGCGGGAAAAATTCCCCGGAGTGACGGTTCTGAACCGCCCGGCGCAGGAAATCGAAAAGATCGGGCTGCGCGATATCGGCGCGGTCATTTCCGGCGTGCCGGTGCTGGCGCGGCCGCAGATCCAGCGCGACGTTGTCGGCCGGGCCTTACGGGTGATGACCAAGGACGGCTTCTTCACCCAGATCACCTACAGTTCCAGCGCGCCGATTTCGCCTGACATGCAGGCCGAACTGGGGTTGCGGGCCGAAAAACGCGCCACCGTCTGGGCCAACCTGCCGCCGGCGCGGGTGTTTTCCTTCTACCGGTCCGGGCATTAGGCCCGGCGGGATCAAACTGAATCCTGGAATTGGGGGCCAGCCCCCAAACCCCCGGGGTATTAGGCCAAGAAAAAGCAAAGGCGATGACATTTTTTCGTCTTGGCGCGAATGTGCCCGCCGGAAGCGGATGCGCCACCATCGAAATGCGGTGCAGCGTCGCCGTTAGCGGTATCCAACGGTATGCAGTGTTGCAGTTTGCGCGCCATGCGTTATGACAACTCCTGACTTGATTTACCGGAGAGGTCACGATGGCTCACACCCGCACCGAAACCGACAGCTTTGGCCCGCTGGAGGTCCCCGCAGACAAGTATTGGGGCGCCCAGACCCAGCGGTCTATAATGAATTTCCCGATCGGCTGGGAACGTCAGCCGGTGCCGATCATCCGCGCCCTTGGCGTGGTGAAAAAAGCCTGCGCCCAGGCCAACCTGGAACTGGGCAACCTGAAGCCGGAAATCGCCGACGCGATCATCGCCGCCGCCGGCGAAGTGATCGAGGGCAAGTTCGACGACAACTTCCCGCTGGTCGTCTGGCAGACCGGGTCGGGCACCCAATCGAACATGAACGCCAACGAGGTGATTTCCAACCGCGCCATCGAAATGCTGGGCGGCGAAATGGGATCGAAGACGCCTGTTCACCCCAACGATCACTGCAACATGGGGCAGTCGTCCAACGACACCTTCCCCACCGCGATGCATGTCGGCATCGCGATGCAGGCGCGCGACGTGCTGCTGCCCGGGCTGAACAAGCTGGCCACGGCGCTGGAAGCCAAGTCGGAAGAATTCAAGGACATCATCAAGATCGGCCGCACCCATACCCAAGACGCGACGCCGCTGACGCTGGGCCAGGAATTTTCCGGCTACGCGCATCAGGTCCGCATGGGCATCAGCCGCGTCGTGATGTGTCTGCCCGCGATCTATGAGCTGGCGCAGGGCGGCACCGCCGTGGGCACCGGTCTGAACACCAAAAAGGGCTGGGCCGAAATGGTCGCGGCGAACATGGCCGACATCACCGGCCTGCCCTTCGTCACCGCCCCGAACAAGTTCGAAGCACTGGCCGCGCATGACGCGATGGTGATGTTCTCGGGCGCTTTGAAGACCGTGGCGGCGTCGCTGTTCAAGATCGCCAACGACATGCGCCTGCTGGGATCGGGCCCGCGCTCGGGCCTGGGCGAGCTGATCCTGCCGGAAAACGAACCCGGGTCGTCGATCATGCCGGGCAAGGTGAACCCGACCCAGGCCGAGGCGCTGACCATGGTCTGCGCCCACGTGATGGGCAACGACGCGGCGGTGGGTTTCGCCGGTAGCCAGGGGCATTTCGAACTGAACGTCTACAACCCGATGATGTCCTACAACGTGCTGCAATCGATGCAGCTCTTGGGCGACTCGGCCTCGGCCTTCACCGACAACATGGTGGTGGGCACCAAGGCCAACGAGGCGCGGATCGAAAAGCTGATGAAGGAATCGCTGATGCTAGTGACGGCGCTGGCCCCGACCATCGGGTACGACAACGCCACAAAGGTCGCCAAGACCGCGCACAAGAACGGCACCACGCTGAAGGAAGAGGCGATCGCTCTGGGCTTCGTCGACGAAGAAACCTTCGACCGCATCGTGCGCCCGGAAGACATGATCGGTCCGAAGGACTGATCCCTGTAACGATTGTAGAAAACGGCCCGGTAAGTCCGGGCCGTTTTTTCATGCGCTATTCGATGACGTGCAGAACTTCCCAGTAGGAAGACCCTGACACGACGTATTCGCTCATCTTCTTGCCCCAGTCGGCATGAATCTCGACCTTGGAAATTTTCTGAAAGAAGTCATCCAGATCGCCAAGCCCTTCGATTTCGAACTCAGTCTGAATCTCGGCCTCGCGGACGCCGACATTGCCGGAATAGTAGCGCATCTTGGAGGAATCGATATTGGTCTGCGCCCCGACTTCCCGGTCCCATTCTTTCATGAGTTCAATCACTTCGGATTTGTGCCCGAATTTCGCGTGTATATGCCAGCGAGCTATCATCATCTGTCCATCTCCCAAGATTGAATATGTTCAGCTGCGCCGATAGGCTGCCTTGAGAGTAATGGAACCGCTTATGCGGCCAAGTATAGCTGAACCGCGGGAAACCGCCAAACAGCCCCAACGGGTACGATCGGACCATCAGCATGGCAGCCAAAGTCATCAACCTCAGAACCGTTCGCAAACAGAAAGCCAGGACCGAGCGAGAAGATCGCGTCGCACAGGAAACCAAGGCGAAGGCCGGTGTCACACGACCCCAAAGAGAACTCGACAAGGCCCGTGCCGAAAAAGCCGCCCGCGATCTGGAAGGCAAGAAACGCGAATGAGCGCCCCGGTCAAACGTTCGCTGACCCTGCGCGGCCACCGCACCAGCGTGTCGTTGGAAGATGAGTTCTGGCAGGCCTTCCGCGAAATAGCTGCACAACAAGGGAAGCCAATCAATGCCTTGGCCGCCGAAATCGACGCCGCGCGAGACCTCGACAGCGGATTGGCGTCGGAAATCAGGCTGTTCGTCCTGAGGCATTACCGCGGCAGCTAGACGACGCTTATCGCGGCTTCAGCTGCAACCAAATCCCATCGCGCCCGCGCACCGTCAGATGCGCAACCGGCATCGGTGTGCGGTCCGTCACTGCTTCGAACCGGTAGGCGCGCAGCAGCATTGCCAGGATGATCGGCCCCTCGGCCATAGCAAATCCGGCCCCGGTGCAGACCCTCTGACCCGCGGAAAACGGCATGTAGGCGTTGCGCAGGCAGGCCTTGCCGTTCTCGGTCGCAAAGCGGCCCGGGTCGAAATCATCCGGCCTATCCCAAAGCCGTTCGTGCCGGTGCAGGTGCCAGGGGCTCAGCACGATCTGGCTGCCCTTGGGCACGTCGCGGTCGCGGAAATGTTCCGGGCAAGCGGCTTCGCGCACCATCATCGGCACCGGCGGGTAAAGCCGCAGTGCCTCACGAAATACATCGCGCGTGATCCTCAGCTTCGACAGGGTCGCGAAGTCGGGCCTGTCCGGGTCGATCACCGCAGCCGCCTCCTCTGCGACGCGGTCCTGCCAGTCGGGATGCGTGGCAAGCAGGTAGAGCGCCCAAGCCAAGGCCGAGGCGCTGGTTTCATGACCCGCGAGGAAAAAGATCGCGACCTGATCGACCATTTCCCCGGTGTCGAAGCGGTCGCCGGTCACCGGATCGGCCGTCGTCATGATCTTAGTGGCCAGATCGTCGGGCGCGGTCCCCGCCGCGATCGCTCGCATCCGGTCGGCGGTCAACTGGGTGATCAGCCGGCGGATCACCTTGGCGGTCTGTTTCGTCCGCCGCCGATGGAAACGCGGCATCCAGCGCGGCAGCGGCAGGAAGGCGCCGAGGTTCAACACCGGTTGGGTCCGTTGATGTTCGCGAAATTCATGGAAGACCCGGCCCGCGACCTCGTGTTCGATCGGGATCGAAAACAGGGTGCGGAAAATTACGTCCGCTGCCGCGTGGCTGGTCTGGGCCTCGATTTCCACGGCCTCCCCGTTGGCAAGCGGCGCCAACCTGTCCACGGCTGCCACCGCAGCCTCCCACATCGCCGGGAAGGTATCGCGCAACCGCCCGCCTTCGAAAGCGGGATCGATGATCCGCCGCTGCCGTTTCCAGGTTTCGCAATTGGTGACGAAAACCGAATTACCCAGAAGCGGCCGCAGCCCTTCGCCGATCCGGTCGGATTTGGGGAAATCGTCCGGCCTGTCCTTCAGCACAAGTTCGACCAGCGCGGGATCGTTGCACATGTAGGAGCGGAAGAACGGCGTGCGGAACTCGGCCATCCAGGCGCGGTAGAGCCGCTCCGGTTGCGCCGACAGGATGTCCTGCCGGAACAGGCGCAGGTAGCGCCAAAGCGACACCCGGTCCGGGCGGGAGGGCGGCTTCGGCGGCGTCATGGCGACACCGAGGTGAACTTGTTGACCGGCGCTTCGATCCTCGACTTCGATGGCTGCCGCCCAGCGAAGCGGTCCGACAGGGTCAACGGCCCGGCGGTGATCTGGAAATAATCGTAATCATTGGGCCGGTCGAAGGCGCAGAGATACTGGAAATGCAGCCGGAAGAAGCGCCAGCGCAGTTCCTTCCAGCGCGCCGGGCTGAGCGTCTGGGTGAAGGCCGCCGAAATGACCAAAGGCCAGCGCGAATTTTCCGTCGCCACGCCCGATACATGCACTGGATCGCACAGCGCGAAGGCGCAGCCGTCGCCCGGCGCGGTCACGTCGAGCCAGAACAGTTCGTCGCGTTCCGACAGAAAGCGAAGGTCGTCGCGCAGCCGCTCCGCTTTGGGCAGGAAGGACACCATCGGAACCACCTGCCCGAGGCTGATGAAGTTCAGCGCCGGGCCATCGGCGGGCACCCGGCCCTGCCGGATCAGGTCCGACAGGATCGACACCGCCAGATGGGCGCCCGACGAATGACCGACGACCAGAACCTCGTCGGCGTCGATGTTCAGCGCCTCGGCGATGATATCGGTGAATTCGGCCATCCGCGCCTCGAGTTCCGGCGGGTTGGCGCCCTTGGACCGGGCCGAATAGGCGTAATCGTGCATCAGGTAGTAGGCGAAGAACTTGTTATCCTGCTTGCGAAACCAGTTCAGGACAAACGGCACCGCTGCCAGCCCCGCCCAGGCCGCCCATGGATGGATCAGCGCCAAAGCGCGCCCGATCGCCCAGGCGACACACAGCGCCAGCCCCAATTGCACCAACAAGAAGACGACCGGATAAAGCGCAGCAATCACCGGCCCCTTGCGCAGCCGCATCAGTCGCCACAACGCGCCGGACCCGATATAGCCCCAGGCGGTGCGGACAAGCTGCAGGTAGGTCGACACGATCCCCTGATCCATGCTGTCGCGGACGATATCGGCCCAGTAGAGCACCTCGACATCGGTCTCGACCGCCTGCCCGTTTATCGACGCCGCGACGTGCCATCCATAGGGACCCTTTGTGGCCTTGGGCTTCAACCCGATATCGTAGCCGGAAATTTCGGCCTGGCGGGCGGATTCCTTGCGGTAAAGTTCGCGGTAGCGGCGCGGATGAATCGGGTCGTAGCCGGGGATGTAAAACACCCGGCGCCGTTTCACATATGTCGCTGCTCTGCTGCTCATGCCCGTCATCTACGACGCAGATTAGCGCAGATTTGAGGCAGGAACAGGGTTTTATCCAAGCAGGGCCAGCGAGGGGAAGGTTTCCAGCAGCCAATAGGAAAAGGCCGAAAAACCGCCCGTCAGCATCAGCAACCCGATGGTCCACAACAGCAGGCCCATGATCCGTTCGATCTGTTCCATGTGGCGTTTCATCCACCCCATCACCCCGGTCAGGCGCGGCAGGAAGGCCGCGACCAGAATGAAGGGCACACCCAGACCGACGGCATAAACCGCCAGCAGAAGCGTTCCGCGCGCCACCGAAGCCTCGGAGGCGGCAAGCGACAGGATCGCGCCCAGCTGCGGCCCGATACAAGGGGTCCAGCCGAAAGCGAAGGCCAGTCCCAGCACATACGCGCCGAAGGACGACCCGCCGCGATCACCCGCATCGATCCGCGCTTCGCGATTGAGGAACCCGATCCGGTAGACACCGATGAAATGCGCGCCGAAAATCATGACGAGGATACCGGCGATGGTGTTGAACCAGTCCTGGTAGCTGAGAAACAGCGTCCCAATCGCAGAGGCGGTGAATCCGAGGAACAGGAACACCGTCGACAGACCCAGCACGAAGCTGATCGCCGGCACCAGCGCCTTGTTCCGGCTGGCATTGCCCTCGGACAATTCGCCAAGGGACACGCCGCTCATATAGGCCAGGTACGGTGGCACGATTGGCAACACACAGGGGCTGAGAAAGGAAATGATTCCCGCCGTCAGCGCCACGAACAGTGCGGGCAGCAATCCCGCGTCTATGATTTCGATTCCGAACATGAGACCAGACATAAGCGATTGGAAAGACGGCGTCACTTGACGGTTTGTCACAAACTTGTGGTTGGGCGGAAACAATCGAAGGGACGGTCTGGAAAGGCAATGAAAAACGCCGCGCGAAATCCGCGCGGCGTTCTGTTTTTTCGAATGTCCCGGCGTTTAGCCCAGCGACCACCAACCCCGTTTCTTCGGCTTGGCGGGTTTGTCTTCGGCCTTCGGCGCGGGTTCTTCCGCACCAACCGGTTCAGGCTGTTTTGCGGGCTCGGTCGCGGATTCTGGCACAGTCTCCGGCTCGGCGCTTTCCTCCGCTTCGGCCTCTGCCTGCGCTTCGGGCACGGCAGGTTCTTCCGCAACGGCTTCCGCTTCGACGGGTTCCGCGGTTTTTTCTTCCGCGACCGATTCTTCGGCAGCCTCTTCCGGTGCCATTTCTTCGGTGGCCTCTTCCGGCGCCGGTTCGGCGGCCGGTGCCTCCGTCGGGGCTTTGGCTTCGGTCTTGGTCACCGGTACAGCTTCGGCGGCCTCCGGCTTTGCGGCCTCTTCCTGTTCGGCAGCTTCCGCCCCGGTTTCGGCCTCGTCGGTCTTCTTCTTGCGGCGCGACCGCGACCGGCGGCGCTTGGGTTTCTGTTCTTCCGCCCCTTCCGCGCCCTCGGTGACATCGGGCTTGGCTTCGGCTTCGCCTTCGGGTTCAGCTTGCGCTTCGGCTTCGCCTGCGCTTTCAGCTTGCGGCTCAGCTTGGGCGCCATGGTCTTCCGACACCGCTTCCTGTTCCTGCTGTTCGCCGTTCTGGTCGCCATTCGACTTCCGGCGACGGCGCCGACGACGACGCTTCTTGGGCTTCGCCTCCTCTTCCCCGGTCTCGGGCTGCGCGGCAGCCGCCTCGGACGCTGCTTCTGCCTCGGCTTCCTCGTCGATATTGTCCATCAACGAGGTGTCAACCGACACCACCGGGGTTTCAGGCTCGGCCACGACACGGGTCGCGGTCTTGAACTTCTCGAGCGTGAAATCGGGGCTGATCAGGTGAACGTCGCCTTCAACCCGCACCGACAGGCCATAGCGGGCCTCGATCTGCGCGACGTGTTCACGCTTCTGGTTCATGATGAAATTGGCCACGCTGATCGGGCATTTCACCAGCACTTCGCGCGACCGGCGCCGCACGCCCTCTTCCTCGATCTGGCGCAGGATCGACAGCGCCAGGTTGTCGTCGGACCGGATCAGGCCGGTGCCGTGACAGGACGGACAGGGCTGTGTCGTCGCCTCGATCATGCCGGGGCGCAGACGCTGACGGCTCATCTCCATCAGGCCGAAGCCCGAAATCCGGCCCACCTGGATGCGGGCACGGTCGGATTTCAGAGCATCCTTCATCCGCTTTTCGACCGCGTTGTTGTTGCGGCGTTCATCCATGTCGATGAAGTCGATCACGATCAGGCCGGCAAGGTCGCGCAGGCGCAGTTGGCGGGCGACTTCCTCGGCCGCCTCGAGATTGGTCTTGAGAGCGGTCTCCTCGATCGAGCCTTCCTTGGTGGCCCGTCCCGAGTTGACGTCGATGGCGACCAGAGCTTCGGTCACACCGATGACGATGTAGCCGCCCGAACGCAACTGAACCGTCGGGTTGAACATCGAACTGAGATAGCTTTCCACCTGGAACCGCGCAAAAAGCGGCATCGGATCGGCGTACTGCTTCACGTTCTTGGCGTGGGACGGCATGATCATTTTCATGAAGTCCTTGGCGATGCGGTAACCGCGTTCGCCTTCGACCAGAACCTCGTCGATATCGCGGCTGTAAAGATCGCGGATCGAGCGTTTGATCAGGTCGCCTTCTTCATAGATCTTGGCCGGCGCGATGGATTTCAGCGTCAGTTCGCGGATCTGTTCCCACAGCCGCTGCAGGTATTCGTAGTCACGCTTGATTTCCGATTTGGTCCGCTTGGCCCCGGCAGTACGCACGATCAACCCCGCGCCCTGCGGCACGTCCAGACCGGTTGCGATATCCTTCAGCTTCTTACGGTCGGCGGCATTGGTGATCTTGCGGCTGATGCCACCGCCACGGGCGGTGTTGGGCATCAGCACGCAGTACCGGCCCGCCAGCGACAGGTAGGTGGTCAGCGCGGCACCCTTGTTGCCGCGTTCTTCCTTGACGACCTGCACCAGCAGGATTTGACGGACCTTGATGACTTCCTGGATCTTGTAGCGGCGCGGACGCGGTTTGCGGCGCGGACGGATGTCTTCGCTGTCGTCTTCCTCGGCAACGGATTCGATGGTTTCATCCTTGGCCGCCGCGTCGAGCGCGGTTTCTTCCTCGGATTCGTCCTCGGTGCCGTTATCGTCTTCTTTGTCCTCGACCGCAGCTTCTTCGTCGCCTTTATCTTCCCCGCCAGCGGAAGCCTTTTCAGCTTCCTCTGCAGGGCTTTCATCGGCCGGGGTTGCCGGTTCGGCGACTGCTACCAGCGCTTCGGCGGTTTCCGCCTCGGCCCCTTCGCCCGCCGCAGCAGGTGTGTCCTGCGCGTCATCCACCGGTTCTTCAACCGGCGTTTCGGCCACGGTTTCCATCGGAGAGGATCCTTCGGGCACCTGATCGTCGTCAAGGTCGATAGTTTCCATCCCGGCGATTTCAGCCTTGTCGGCCTCGGTCTTCTCGACCTCTTTCACCGCGGTGGCGTCTTTCGACTTGGTGGCCTCAGCCTTGGACCGGGATCGCGACCGGCGCCGCGGTTTCTTTTCCTCTTCCTCTTCCTCGGCCTTCTGGGCTTCGGCATAGGCGCGTTCTTCCGCCATCAGGGCTTCGCGGTCGGCGACCGGAATCTGATAGTAGTCGGGATGGATTTCCGAGAACGCAAGGAAGCCGTGGCGGTTGCCGCCATAATCGACGAAGGCCGCCTGAAGCGACGGTTCGACCCGTGTTACCTTTGCGAGATAGATATTGCCAGCGAGCTGGCGCTTGTTCTCGGATTCAAAATCGAATTCTTCGACCTTGTTTCCGTCAACCACCACGACGCGGGTCTCTTCCGCGTGGGTGGCGTCGATGAGCATTTTCTTTGCCATTGTGTCCGTCTGCATCGCGGCAAAGCCCCCTGACCCGGTGGGCGGGGGCGTTGCGGCAGATGTCTGTTAGGGGCGAATGCGGACGCGCGGCAGGTGCGACTGTCATCAGCCCCTGCACTACAACTCATAGGTCTTGCGCGCCTCATCGCGTTTCTTCTCCGACGCATCTGACGGCTTGTGGCCGGTCTCAGAGCGCCCGTTCATGGCCGCCAGCGCCTTTCGGCGACCGGTCGGCGGTCTCAACAACCCTGTCTTTCTTATCGATCAGGGCTCAATCGGTCTGTCCAGGACGGCGGGATCCAAATCCTCGTGGTACTGGATCAGCGAAACTCATGCGGCGGGCGGTCTACGCCTGTCGCCGTTTTATGAACATAAAGCCTGCAAGGGCGAAATTACAATAAGGAAAATGCAACTTTATCCACAAGTCGAGCACAGGTTGCCTTGGCGCCGCCGAAGCCGGGTGACTGCGCACGCTTGCGCCGCCGCGAATTCAACGCTCGGAAACCGCGTGTTTGCTGGAAGAAAACCGGGGCCTCGGCCCCTGCCCTTAGACCTCCCGGCGGGACAGGAGCGTTTCATTAGCATTTTTCAGAAATGCTAAATTTCACCCGCGCGCGGCAGCGCGCCCCGCCCTGCGGAACCGATCGCCCCGCAGGCAGGCGGGGTCAGAGGTAATCGGCCCGCTGCAATCCGTATTTCGCCATCTTTTCGTTCAGCGTCCGGCGCGGCAGGCAAAGTTCCTCCATCACGTTGACGATCGATCCCTTGTGACGGCGCATCGTGTTGTCGATCAGCATGCGTTCAAACGCTTCGACATATTCCTTCAACGGTTTGCCTTCGGTGGTCATCACCGGCTGCATGTCCTCGTGATCCGACATCAGGAGCGACGCGATGGTGCCGCTGCCCCGGCGCGATTGCAGCACCGCCCGCTCGGCAAGGTTGATCAACTGACGCACATTGCCCGGCCAGGGCGCCTGCAGCAACTGGGCGGCTTCCTGCGCCGAAACCTGCGGCGCGTCGCAGCCATATTCCTCGGCGAACTGTTCGACGAGATGTGAAAACAGCGTCAGGATGTCCTCACCACGCTGACGCAGCGGCGGCAGGGTGATCCGCAGCGAGGCGAGGCGATAGAACAGGTCGGAGCGCATGGCATCTTCGCAGGTCCGGTTCTGTTCCTGCATGTTGCAGATCGCCACGATCCGGGTTTCCGCCGGCGTGCCCTGATCGTTTATGAAACTCAAGAGACGCGCCTGAAGGCTGTCCGAAAGCGCCTCGATATCTTCCAGCACCAAGGTTCCGCCGCGGGCTTCCTCGACCGCGGGCAACTGGGTATCCTCGGGCTGCATCGGGCCGAACAGCCGCTTGGCCAGCGCATCCTCGTCCCAAGCGGCGCAGGACAGCAGCACGAATTTCTTGCCCGCCCGCGCACCCACCGCGTGCAGCGCATGCGCCACCAGAGTCTTGCCGGTGCCGGTTTCGCCGTCGATCAGCACGTGACCGTCGGCTTGGCCAAGATCGAGGATATCTTCGCGCAGCCGTTCCATCACCGGTGAGGTGCCGATCAGTTTCTTCATGATCTGGGTGCCGTCGCTGAGTTCACGACGCAGGGCGCGGTTGTCCAGCGTCAGCCGGCGGCTGTTGGTCGCCTTCTTCGCCAGTTCGGTCATCCGGTCGGGGTTGAACGGCTTTTCAAGGAAATCGAAGGCCCCGACGCGCATCGCCTCGACCGCCATCGGCACGTCGCCATGACCGGTGATCATGATCACCGGCAAAGCGCTGTCCGATCCCATCAGTTTCTTCAGGAAGCGCATCCCGTCCATACCCGGCATCTTGATATCGGTGATCACGATACCGGGGTAATCGGGCCCGATCCCCTTCAGCGCATCCTCGGCGCTGGCGAAGGTTTCGGTGTCGTACCCCGACAGGGCCAGCCACTGGCTGATCGA
Source organism: Thalassovita aquimarina (assembly GCF_018219815.1). Classification (GTDB taxonomy): domain Bacteria; phylum Pseudomonadota; class Alphaproteobacteria; order Rhodobacterales; family Rhodobacteraceae; genus Thalassobius; species Thalassobius aquimarinus. The sequence continues at coordinate 206,433 of NZ_JADMKU010000001.1, read as the reverse complement.
CTGCCGCATATCCTGCTCATCGTCGACGATGGCGATTTTCATTGCTTTCGACATAACTTTTATTCCGCTGCTGCGATATCGCTCTCACCAGTTAAGATAGGAAGCTGCATCTCAAATACAGCCCCCCCGCCCTCGGCGTTACGGGCAAGAAGCCGCCCACCTAGGTCGCTGACGATACCGGATGAAATGGCCAGTCCAAGCCCGACGCCCTCGCCGGGTTTCTTGGTGGTATAGAAGGGTTCGAACAGTTCATCGAGATCTTCGATCCCATGTCCGTTGTCACGCACTGTCAAGGTGGCGGTTTCGCCGCCCGCCAGGATGATCTCTATCTCGGGTTCATCGACCGACTGGGTCGCGTCCAGCGCGTTGCGCAGCAGGTTCACCATCACCTGTTCAATGCGCACACGGTCCCCCATCACCCGTACTGGTTCGGATGGCATCGCCCTCGTTATGCGCACGTGACGGCTTTTCAGTTGCGGCTCCATCATCGACAGCGCCGAGGCCAGCGCGTCGCCCAGATCAACCGGCGAAAACGCGTCACCGCCCTTGCGGGCATAGCTTTTCAGCTGCCGGGTGATCGCGCCCATCCGCTCAATCAGGTCGTCGATGCGCTGGAAACTCGACAGCGCTTCCTCGCCCCGGTTGCGGCGCAGCAGAAGCCGCGCCCCGGCCAGGTAGGTTTTCATCGCCGCCAGCGGCTGGTTCAATTCGTGGCTGACGGCGGCCGACATTTCGCCAAGAGCGGCCAGTTTCGAACTTTGCGCCAGCGTCTGTTCGGCCACGTCGAGCGATTTCTGCACCCGTTCGCGTTCGGCGATTTCCCGCTGCAGCCGCGCATTCAGTTCGCGAAGTTCCGCCGATTCACGTTGGAACAGCATCATCCGCAGCGCCGTTTTCCGGCTCAGCGCGTAGAAGGCCAGCGCCAGCAGCATGGCGAATCCCATGATTTCCAGCGCCAGGAACCCGTTCACCTTCTCGCGCACGCTTTCATAGGTGGTGAAGCTGGCGATATGCCAGCCGCGGAACGGGATACGGCTTTCCATCCGGATCACCGCCTGGCCACCCACATAGGCATCGGCAGGGTCCATGGTCCAATCCGCGGTAGCCTTGATCGCGCGCTGGATCGCCGTTTGCGGCGGCGCGACAGCCAGCGCCTCCAGCTCGGTCTGGCCGCGCCAGCGCGGTTCGGTGGCCAGGATGATGGTGCCTTCGCTGTCGCTGACCAGAACCGCGTCGGAAATCCCCGCCCAGGCGCGTTCGAACTTGTGCAGATCGACCTCGACCAGGATCACGCCCAGCGTCTTGCCCTGATCCTCGATCCGCCTGGTATAGGCGAACAGGTAATTGCCGGTATCGCGCCGCAGCACGGTGAACAACGTTTCGCTGGCCCGGATCGCGTTGATGAAATAGGGCTCGTTCCGGTGCTGGCTGCCCAGCCGGTTGCGATCGGTCGCCGCCACCGCCCGCCCGTCACCATCCAGCAGCATCAGCGACGCGGCACCTATTTCCTCGACGAAGGAAATAAGCCGCTGGGTCGAATTGGAGTAATCCGACGAATTCAGCGCCCCGATCAAGGTCGGGTCGCGCGACAGAAGCTGCGGCACGATGGCGTTGCGGCGTAATTCCGACAGAAGGTTGCCGCTGTAAAGCGCCAGCCTGAGCTCGGCCCGGTTGCGGGTGTTTTCGGTAAACCGGGCGGTCAGAAGCGTGTTGGTGGTCACCACGGTCCCCACCGCCAGCAGCAACAGCGCCACCAGCGCAAGGCGCACCCGCCACGATATCGTGCGGGGGCCTTTCATGGATAACAGGGATCTGGGCAGCCGGTTCATGCCTCAAGATATGTCACAGGCACCGGCGGGGGCAAGTCACGCCGTGACGAGTTGATCCACCATGTTGCGGAACATTGCCGATCCGTCGGTACCGCCATGTTCGGGTTCGGCCATCCGTTCGGGGTGCGGCATCATGCCAAGAACACGGCGGTTGCGGCTGACCACGCCGGCAATGTCGGCGACCGACCCGTTCGGGTTTTCGAGATAGGTGAAGGCGATGCGTTCCTCGCCCTTCAGTTCGGCCAGTTTGGCGTCGTCGACATAGTAGTTGCCGTCGTGATGGGCGATCGGGATCAGGATTTCCTGCCCCTTGTCATAGCCGCCGGTATAAATCGTGTCGGTCGTTTCCACACGCAACCCGACCGGCTTGCAGATATATTTCAGGTTGGCGTTGCGGCGCAGCGCGCCGGGCAGCAGCCCGGTTTCGGTCAGAACCTGGAATCCGTTGCAGATGCCCAGGGCATAGCCACCCTTTTCGGCATGGGCCACGACGGACCGGCAGATCGGCGAATTCGCCGCGATCGCGCCGCAGCGCAGGTAATCGCCGAAGGAAAAGCCACCGGGAATGCCGACGATGTCGACGCCTGCGGGCAATTCGGTATCCTTGTGCCAGACCATGGTGACGTCGGCGCCTGCCTTTTCGAAGGCAACGGCAAGATCACGGTCGCAATTGGATCCGGGGAAAACGATGATGGCGGCTTTCATCGGGCGCACTCCTTGGCTCAGGGTCCGGGCTGTCGGGGCCCGGGCTGCGGGCGCAGATGCGCACTCCGCAGCGGTTCGCCCGCCTGATACGATGGTGCGCCCTCGTTATCAAGCCCGCAGAAACCGGCGCGGCACTCAGTCCCGCGTCGCCCGGACAATCCAGCAATTGTTGCGCGCCGAGCGGATATCGACAAAGGCGATGTCGGCGCGCGCCAGCAGTTGCGCAACATAGGCTTCGAGTTCGGCCCGCGGCGTGACCTGCCCGGTACCGTAAACAATGCGTTCATCGGCGCTATAGCCCTTGACCAGATAATCGTGCGACGTGGTCAAAACCGGCGGCAAATCGCAACCCCGATAGGGGGCGCAGTCCTCAGCGCAGAGGAAAATCGGGCCCAGTTCGGCATAGGGCTGCAGTACGCTGAACGGCCGATGAGCGCAGATCAGCATCCCGGCTCCCTCGCCCACATGGTCCAGGCAATGGCGGCATGGGCTTCCCGTGCCGTAGCCCTGCCCCCGTTCGGGCGCCATCCCGTTGGCATCCGGCCCGCCGGCCCGCAAGCCCCGCGCCACGTCATTGTTCAATCCTTGAAAAATCATTCCCGTCCTTTCACGTTTGGCGATGGAACGGGAATACGCAAAACGGACCGCCCCCGGCGATCCGTTTCCTGCGCATAAGGCGTTACGGATGAAGGCGTATCACGACGCCCCCGCGTTTCAGCCCATGTCGATCGTGTAGCTTTCGATCACGGTGTTGGCGAGCAGCTTCTCGCACATTTCCTTCACCGTCTCTTCCGTCGTGCCTTCGGCCAGGTCCAGTTCGATCACCTTGCCCTGGCGCACGCCCTCGACGCCGTCGAAGCCCAGCGATCCAAGTGCGTGGCGCACGGCCTCACCCTGCGGGTCAAGAACACCGTTTTTCAGCATGACGTGAACGCGAGCTTTCATTTGCGCTTCTCCGGTCTGTTGCCGCCGGTCGGGCGGCGAAATGGTTATTCGATGGCGAAAGGCCCGCGCCGCGGACCCGCCTTTCAGTTGATCAGGGTCGGCTTGGACGCGGGTGTCGATGTCTTCGGCATCACGCCCAGCCGCTTGGCCACCTCGGTATAGGCATCGGTCAGACTGCCCAGGTCGCGGCGGAACACGTCCTTGTCGAGCTTCTGTCCGGTTTCGATATCCCACAGGCGGCAGCTGTCGGGGCTGATTTCGTCGGCCACCACAAGACGCTGATAATCGCCTTCGAAGACCCGCCCGACCTCGATCTTGAAATCGACCAGCCGGATGCCGACGCCATACATCACCCCGGACAGGAAATCGTTGACGCGCAGCGCCAGGCTCAGGATGTCATCCATGTCCTGCTGGCTGGCCCAGCCGAAGGCGGCGATATGTTCTTCGGTGACAAGCGGGTCGCCCAGCTTGTCGTCCTTGTAACAATATTCGACGATCGGGCGCGGCAGTTGCGTGCCTTCCTCGATGCCGAGCCGTTTCGACATCGACCCGGCGGCATAGTTGCGCACGATCACTTCCAGCGGGATGATTTCGCACGACCGCACCAGCTGTTCGCGCATGTTCAGCCGCTTCAGGAAATGGTTCGGCACGCCGATATTGGTCAGACCGAGCATGAAATATTCGGACAAGAGGTTGTTCAGAACCCCCTTGCCTTCGATCACATCTTTCTTCTCGGCGTTGAAAGCGGTGGCGTCGTCCTTGAAATACTGCACGATGGTGCCCGGTTCGGGGCCTTCATACAGTGTCTTCGCCTTGCCTTCGTAAATTTTCTTGCGCCGTGCCATGACCACTCCGTCGATCAACCGGGGATGAGTCCCCGGCACTGGCGACCTCTTAGTGCAATGGCGGCAATGCCGCAATAGGGCCCAATTTCGCGACCAGGCCGTTCGCCACGCGCATCCCCGTGCAAAGGCGCGCAGACCATAATGGGCGGCGGCGGGCCGACCGGGACCGATTGATCGGACCTGAACCCTTGCACGACGGGCCCAGTAAGGGCATATGGGGACCAACACCAACGTCACCCGAGGATCTAGAATGACCACCTTTGACGATCGCGAATCCGCATTCGAAGCCAAATTTGCCCATGATGAAGAAATGATCTTCAAAGCCGAAGCCCGCGCCAACAAGATGTTGGGCCTGTGGTCTGCGGAACAGCAGGGCATTTCGGGCGACGACGCCGAAGCCTATGCTCTGACCGTCATCAAGGCCGATTTCGAAGAAGCCGGCCACGAAGACGTCATCCGCAAGGTCGCCGCAGACCTCGACGGCAAGGTCGACGCCGACGCGATCCGCGCCAAGCGCGCCGAGCTTCTGGCGGTCGCCAAGGGCGAGTTGATCAAGGAAGTCGACTAAGACGCCTGCGAAGATGGGCCGCAAAGCCTGAAAAACAAGGCAAACGCGGCGCCTTAGCGCCGCGTTTCGTCGTTTCTGGCCTGCCGTTTTTTGGAAGCGGCCCTTATTAAAGCCGTCCCGTCCGCGATTTTGACGGGCCGCCTGCCCAAAATGCCTTTCGATTGGACACGAGCAATGACCAATGCCCTTTCCCGCCTTCTGGAAACCCGCGACTGGCTGATGGCCGACGGCGCGACCGGCACCAACCTGTTCAACATGGGGCTGGAATCCGGCGATGCGCCGGAATTCTGGAATGTCGATCATCCCGACCGGATCAAGAAACTGTATCAATTCGCGGTGGACGCGGGCAGCGACATCTTCCTGACCAATTCCTTCGGGGGCAATGCTTCGCGCCTGAAGCTGCACGGGGCGGAATCGCGGGCGCGCGAATTGTCGCGGGTCAGCGCCGAACTGGGCCGCGAGGTCGCCGATGCGGCGGGCCGGCCAGTCGTGGTGGCCGGATCAGTCGGGCCGACCGGCGAAATCTTCGCCCCGATGGGCCCGCTGACCCATGAAACCGCGGTCGAGATTTTCCATGAACAGGCCGAGGGCCTGAAGGAAGGCGGCGCCGACGTTCTGTGGCTTGAAACCATTTCCGCGCCCGAGGAATACAAGGCCGCCGCCGAAGCCTTCGCCTTGGCCGACATGCCCTGGTGCGGCACGATGAGCTTCGACACCGCCGGGCGCACCATGATGGGCGTGACCTCGGCCCAGATGGTCGACATGGTCGAAAAGCTGCCCAATCCGCCGATCGCCTTCGGCGCCAATTGCGGCGTCGGCGCGTCGGACCTGCTGCGCACGGTGCTGGGTTTCGCGGCGCAGGGCACCGAACGGCCGATCATCGCCAAGGGCAATGCCGGCATCCCGAAATATCACGAAGGGCATATCCACTACGACGGCACGCCCGAACTGATGGCCGAATACGCCGTTCTGGCGCGCGACGCGGGCGCGACGATCATCGGCGGCTGCTGCGGCACCATGCCCGAGCACCTGAGCGCGATGCACGAAGCGCTGAGCACACGCCCGCGCGGCCCGCGCCCGACGCTGGAACAGATCACCGAAACGCTTGGCGCGTTTTCATCGGCCAATGACGGTACCGGCGAAGCCGCTGCTGCCCCGGCCCGCCGCGGCCGTCGTCGTCGCGGCTGAAACCGGCCATTGCCTCGATGCTCGCCCCGCGGGCATCGCATTCGCAAACAACGCGCCTGCCGGGCTTTGTCCCGGCGGGTTGCGCGATCTCGCGCCGGTACTCTCACCCGAACAGGTCCAACTGGTCCCCTGCCCGTTTGGGCACCCGAAACAGATCGCACCGCAGCGCGGGCTGCGGCTTGTCCAGCCCCAGTCGCTTCGCCGCCAAAGCGAAGCGGTTCGCGATCATCTCGGCATACACCCCCTCGCCGCGCATCCGGCGCCCCCACCGGGCATCGTATTCCTTGCCGCCATGCATTTCACGCAGCCGCGCCATCACCCGGCCGGCCCGGTCGGGATAATGTTCGGCCAACCAGCGCTGGAACAGCGGCGACACCTCGCGCGGCAGTCGCAACATGATCCAGCTCGCCGCACTGGCCCCTGCATCCCTGCCCGCCCGCAGCAGCGCCTCGATCTCCGTGTCGGAAAGCCCGGGCACGATGGGTGAAGTCATGATCCGTACCGGCACACCCGCATCCGCCAGCCGCCGGATCACCGCCAGCCGCCGTTTCGGCGACGGCACCCTGGGCTCCATCCGCCGAGACAGCACCGAGTCGAGCGTCGTCACCGAAATTCCGACCCGAACCAAACCGTCCCGCGCCATGTCGGACAGGATATCGATATCGCGCTCGATGAGCGTGCCCTTGGTCACCACGGCCACCGGGTGGCGGAATTCCCGCAATACCTGCAAGCAAGACCGGGTGACTTCCATATCCCGTTCGACCGGCTGATAGGGATCGGTATTTGTCCCGATCGCGATCGGCGCCACCTTGTAGGATGGCCGCCGCAATTCACTCGCCAGAACCTCGGCCGCGCCGGGCCGTGCCACCAGCCGGGTTTCGAAATCCAGCCCCGGCGACAGGCCCAGATAGGCATGACTGGGCCGGGCAAAACAGTAGATGCAGCCGTGCTCGCAGCCGCGATAGGGATTGATCGACCGGTCGAACGGCAGATCGGGCGACCGGTTGTAGGTGATGACGCTGCGCGGTCGCTCCTCCCTCACTTCGGTTCTGACCACCGGCAGAGATTCGTCGCCGTCCCAGCTATCGGCGATGGGTTCGCGCTGAAACCGTTCGAACCGCCCTACATCGTTGCTCCCCGCACCACGTCCGGGGCGGCGGTCGGGATCGATCGGGATCTGGGCGGGCATAACCATGGCTCACTTTAGAACATACAGGGAACACCGTGCAAGATCATGCGGATTCTCACGCCGAATTCACCCCGCAGGTCGGTTGCAAGTCACCGCGTGTCGCAATCCGCCAAGTCTGGCCGGATGGAATTTTCCAAAGCTGACGATGGAATGACAGTATCGATCCCGCGATCCGAGATCGACCCAGCCCAAGGAAATGCGCCATGTCCGACGAAGAAGACATCATCCTGTCCGAACTGAACGACGAAGAACTCGTCCAGCAGATGTTCGATGATCTTTATGACGGTATGAAGGAAGAAATAGAGGAAGCGGTCAACATCCTGCTGGAACGCGGCTGGGCGCCCTACGACATCCTGACCAAGGCCCTGGTCGGTGGCATGACCATCGTTGGCCACGATTTCCGCGACGGCATCCTGTTCGTGCCCGAGGTTCTGCTGGCCGCCAACGCGATGAAGGGCGGCATGACGATCCTGAAACCGCTCCTGGCCGAAACCGGCGCGCCGCGGATGGGCAAGATGGTGATCGGCACGGTCAAGGGCGACATCCACGACATCGGCAAGAACCTCGTCAGCATGATGATGGAAGGCGCCGGATTCGAAGTGGTCGATCTGGGCATCAACAACGCGGTCGAAGCCTATCTCGAAGCGCTGGAAGCCGAGCAGCCCGACATCCTGGGCATGTCGGCGCTGCTGACAACCACCATGCCGTACATGAAGGTGGTCATCGACACGATGGTCGAACAGGGATTGCGCGATGATTACATCGTGCTGGTCGGCGGCGCACCGCTGAACGAAGAGTTCGGAAAGGCGATCGGCGCCGATGCCTATTGCCGTGACGCTGCCGTGGCGGTGGAAACCGCCAAGGCCTTCGTTGCGCGCAAGCACAACCAGCTCAGCGCCTGATCCGGGCTACCGGGCCTCATGATGAAACAGCCCGACGACACGACGCTCACCGAACAAGGCCTCGCCCCACAGGGACGAGGCCGCGTTCTGCTGATCGCCTGCGGCGCGCTTGCGCGTGAAATCCTCGCACTGAAGGCGCTCAACGGCTGGGATCACATGGACCTGACCTGCCTGCCGGCGATCCTGCACAATCATCCGGAAAAAATCGCCGGTGCGGCCCGCGCCGTCATCGAAAAGCACCGCGCCGATTACGACCGGCTGTTCCTCGTCTACGCCGATTGCGGCACTGGCGGCGCGCTGGAACGTCTTTGCGCCGAGACGGGTGTCGGCATGATCCCCGGTCCCCATTGCTACAGCTTTTTCACCGGCAACGCCGCCTTCGCGGCAGCGGCAAAAGACGAAATCACCGCCTTCTACCTCACAGACTTCCTGACCCGTCAATTCGATGCCTTCGTCTGGCACCCGCTCGGCCTCGACCGCCACCCGGACCTGCGCGAAGCCTATTTCGGCCACTACACCAAGCTGGTCTACCTCGCCCAGACCGACGACCCTGCGCTCACGGCCAAGGCCGAATCCTGCGCCGCCCGGCTCGGCCTTGCCTATGAACGCCGCTTCACCGGCTACGGTGATCTCGTCACGGTGCTGGCCGAGCTCGGCTGATCCTTCTTCTGTTCGGAAATATCCCGGGGGGAGCGCATCGTGCGACGGGGGCAGCGTCCCCTGCCCGCTTCGCCGCGAGGCGAAGCTCATCCTGCGTGGCGCAGCCACACAATCGGATCACGTCGGCAATCCACTTCGGCAGATCACGCCGCCGCGGCCTCCGCGGCAACCAGTCGGATTCGCTCGATCATCGCCCGCACGCCGTTCGACCGCTGCGCCGACAGATGATCGTGCAGCCCCAACCGCGCCAATTCCCCGTGCGCGTCGATCGCCGCGACCTCGGCCACCGGGGTTCCGTTGTACAGCCCCCGCAAGACGGCGATCAGGCCGCGCACGATCATCGCGTCGCTGTCACCGTCGAATTCGAAAATCCCGCCCTCGATGCGCGGGTGCAGCCAGACCTGGCTGGCGCAGCCTTCGACCTTGGTGGCGGGCACCTTCAGCGCATCCTCCAACGGGTCCATTGCCTTGCCCAGTTCGATCACGTGGCGATACCGGTCTTCCCAGTCTTCCAGGAATTCGAAATCCTCGACAATCTCTTCAAAGGCGTCACGGGCCATTTCGCGGTCCTTTCGTTGCGTTTCCACCAGTTAGGCGCAGTCCTCGTAAAGGTCCAGCCCCGCAAGCGTCTTTTCAAGCCCGCCCGGATGAGGTAACCCGATGACAAAGCGAATGAGGCGACAAGATGCAGAAATCCCTTTCGGTTCTTTTGATCTCGGCGGTCGTTCTGAGCGGCTGCGGCAATTCCCGTCTCAATCCCAAAAACTGGTTTGGGCGCAGTCAGCCCGCACCGGTCGCCAATGCCGCGGACGTGAACCCGCTGATTCCGGCTCGCCGCAGCAGGCTGCTGGCCCGCGACACCAGTTATCAGGGCCAACTGGTCGGCGAGATTCGCGATCTGACCATCGAACGCGTCCCCGGCGGCGCGATGGCCCGGGTGACCGGCCTGGCGGACCGACAGGGGCCTTACGAGGTCAGGTTGATGCCGATGAATGACGGCCAGCCGGTGGGCGGCGTACTGAGTTTCGAGCTGCGCGCGCTCGGTTCGCCGCGCAATCCGGTCGGGCCGGAAGCCAGCCGCCTGCTGACCGCTGCGGTCTTCCTGACCGATCAGGAACTCGCTGGTGTGCGCGAAATCAAGGTACTGGGCGCACGCAACGCCCGCTCCAGCCGCCGCTGATCGGACCGATCAAAGTTCGACGATTTTGACCGACTTGCCCTTCGCGGCCAGCGCGATTTCGCCGTTGCACAGGCGCAGCGCGTCATCGCCGAACACTTCGCGGCGCCAACCGGTCAAAGCCGGCACGTCGCGCAGACCCGCCGAGATCGCGTCCAGATCGGCCGCAGGCGCGATCAGCTTCGATGCCACGCCGGCGCTTTCGGTCTTTGCCTTCAGCAACACCCGCAGAAGATCGGCCAGCGCCGGGTTCACCTGCAGCTTGTCGCGGCTGGTGTCGGGTTTCGGGTAATCCTCGGGCGGGCATTCGATCCCGACCTTCACCGCCGCCAGGATACCATCGGCGATCTCGCCCCGGCGGGCTTCGCGCAACAGCAGCCGCGACCGGCCCAGATCGTTCATCGACGTCGGCTTGGTCGAGGCCAGCTCGACCAGCGCGTCGTCCTTGAACACGCGGCTGCGCGGCACGTTGCGCGATTGCGCGTAACCTTCGCGGAACCGTGCCAGTTCGCGCACCACGGCAAGGAACTTGCCGCTGTTGGTGCGGGTCTTGACCCGTTTCCAGGCCTCGGAGGGCTGAATGATATAGGTGTCGGGATTGGTCAGGATGCGCAGTTCTTCCTGTACCCACTTGGCACGACCGGTCTTTTCCAGCTGCGCGGCCAGGTATTCGTAGATCACCCGCAGATGGGTGACGTCGGCCAGAGCGTATTTCTTCTGCGCCTCGGTCAGCGGACGGCGCGACCAGTCGGTGAAGCGCGAGGTCTTGTCGAGGCTCTGCTTGGCGACCTTTCGGACCAGCGTTTCATAGCCCACCTGTTCGCCGAAACCGCAGACCATCGCCGCCGCCTGCGTGTCGAACAGAGGTTCGGGGAACACCTGATGTTCGACGAAGAAAATCTCCAGGTCCTGCCTTGCCGCGTGAAACACCTTGACCACCGAGGTATCGCGGAACAGGTCCATCAACGGGGTCAGCGACATGCCCTCGGCCAGCGGATCGACCAGAACGGCGGTGTCGTCGTTGTCTCCCGGCATCGCCAGCTGCACCAGGCAGAGCTTGGAATAGTAGGTCCGTTCGCGCAGGAACTCGGTATCGACCGTGACGTAATCGTGTTTGCGTGCTTCTTCGCAGAAACGGGCGAGCTCTTCGGTCGTTGTGAGTGTCTTCATCGGCGCCTTGGTTTCGTGGTCTTGTTTCGGTGTGGCTTGGAGGGCGGTCTGACGCCCAGACATACGCGATTGCGCCGGGGATGCAAAGCATCACCGGCTTGCCGTCCCGTCAATCGAGGGTGATCGGGTCGGTTTCGCCCCGCGCGAAGCGTTCCAATACGGCCGGATAAAGCCTGTGTTCCTGCACCAGAACCCTTGCCGCAAGGCTGTCCGGCGTATCGTCGGGCAGCACCGGGACCCGCGCCTGCCCCAGGATCGGCCCGTCGTCGAGCGCGGGCGTCACCAAGTGAACGGTGCACCCGGCCTCCTTGTCGCCCGCCTCCAGCGCGCGCTGATGGGTATGCAGCCCCTTGTACTTGGGCAGCAGCGAGGGATGGATGTTCAGCATCCGACCTTCCCAACGACGCACGAAGCCTTCGGTCAGGACCCGCATGAAACCGGCAAGACAGATGATATCGGGCTCGGCCTCGGCCAGCTTGGCGTTCAGTTCGGCTTCGAATCCTTCACGGTCGCCCTTGAACGGGCGGTGGTCGACGGCGAAGGTGGGCACCCCCATTTCGGCGGCCTTTTGCAGCCCGCCGGCCTGTGGATCGTTCGACCCGACCAGAACGGGACGCGCCGGGTGGTCGCCCACCATGCTTTCGACCAGTTTCACCATGTTCGAGCCGCCGCCCGAGATCAGGATCGCGACCTTCTTGGTCACAGCAGCGCCCCGGTGTAACGGACGCCCTCGCCCGCCTCGATCTCGCCCAGACGGGACACGGTTTCGCCCGCCGCGGTCAGCAGCTTGGCCACCGCGTCGGCTTCGGCGGCGTCGCAAACGACGATCATGCCGATGCCGCAGTTGAAGGTCTTCAGCAGCTCCGCCTGTTCCATGCCACCGGTTTCGGCCAGCCATTTGAACACGGGCGGCAGGTCCCAGGCATCCAGGTCGATTGTCGCGCCAGTGCCTTCGTGCAGGACCCGCGGCAGGTTTTCGGTCAGTCCGCCGCCGGTGATATGGGCCAGCGCGTGAACGCCGCCCGACCGGATCGCTTCCAGCACCTGCGTGACGTAAAGCCGGGTCGGCGCCAGCAGCGCTTCGCCCAGCGTGATGTCGGCATTCCACGGGCAGGTCGCATCCCAGCCCAGCCCGGACACCTCGACCAGCTTGCGCACCAGCGAATAGCCGTTCGAATGCACCCCGTTCGATCCCAGGCCCAGCAGGACGTCGCCTTGCTTGACGCCCTTGGGCAGGTCCGCGCCGCGTTCCATCGCGCCGACGGCGAAACCGGCCAGGTCGAAGTCGCCCTTAGAATACATGCCGGGCATTTCTGCGGTTTCACCGCCGATCAGCGCGCAACCCGATTGGGCGCAGCCTTCGGCAATGCCCTCGATGATTCGGGCGGCGCTGTCGAGTTCCAGCTTGCCGGTCGCGAAATAGTCGAGGAAGAACAGCGGCTCCGCCCCCTGACAGACCAGATCGTTGACGCACATGGCGACCAGATCGATGCCGATCGTGTCGACATTTCCGGTGTCGATGGCAATCCGCAGCTTGGTGCCGACCCCGTCGGTGGCGCCTACAAGGATCGGATCGCTGTAACCTGCATCTTTCAGATCGAACAGCGCGCCGAAGCCGCCCAGACCCGCCATGACGCCCGAGCGCGCGGTGCGCTTGGCGGCGGGTTTGATCCGCTCGACCAGTTCGTTTCCTGCATCGATGTCAACGCCCGCATCCGCATAGGTCAGGCCGTTCTTACCTTGGCTCATAAGACTATCCCCGGTGAATTTGCGCCCCCGATAGACTATCAGCCGGATTAAGTCCACGCCCCTACCGTTTCAGGTGCCGATTGACCGCGTTTTTCTTCACTTGGACGTCTCAAACCTGCGCCGGATCACGACACCAGCCGAAAACGGGCCAGTCCCCATTTTTTTACGACATTTTTTCAGTCAACCCACGCGGTCATGGATCGGAAGAATGGCGTGCCGAGGCGCCTGATTTCCGGGCCGCGGTTCACACGAATTCTCAGCAACGCCCACAAAACATGCGATAAATTGATACCTTCATAAACTTGCAAGCGTAAATTCGAATTTTTCCTTGAAAACCAAGCACCAAAGCCAGGTTGCGAGACAAATCAGCCCACCCCCTGCAATTGATCAATCCGATGTAAAACTCTCCTTTTGGGTGCCGTTGTTCTATCCACAGCGCGAACTGAAAAGCCGTCTCAAGTAATACAATAAGAAAGCGAAAAGCGATGTCCTTTGACGATTCAATCCCCTCAGCTCGTGTTCAGGACACGAGCGAATTGTCCAAGCAAACTGCCTATGCCGCCTACGAACATCTCAGCTGTCCGATCATGGTATGCGACAAGGATCTGGTGATCCGTTTCGTCAATTCCGTGGGCTATGACATGTTCGAACGGCTGGAACAGGATATTCAGTCGGACCTGCCACATTTCGAAGCCCGCAACATCATCGGGCAAACCATTGACGTGTTTCACAAGAACCCTGCCTATCAGCGTGACATCATCGGCCGGATGACATCTTCCCACATCGGCAGGTTCAAGATCGGCAACACCCATCTGGTTTTTTATGCCTCGGCGAATTTCGCGGACGACGGCAGCCTGGACGCGATCGTCGTCGAATGGCAGGACCGCACCAGCGAGTTGCAGGCCAAACACGATCTTGAACGGTTCCTGAGCGAAACCAAGGCGATGGGCGATGCGCACGAGGCAGGTGCGATCAGCACCTTCGTCGACGCGAGCCGGTTTCCCAGCGAATTGCAGGAAGTCGCCAAGGCGGTCAATGACATGGTGCAGGGCCATATCCATCTGCAGCAGCGTTCGATCGCGGCGGTGCAGGCCTTTGCCAAGGGCGATTTCGACTACGAACTCGAGCGCTTCCCCGGCGAAAAGGCCTATGTGAACGACAGCGTCGACCAGGTGCGCGCGGTGTTCCGCAAGATGAACCAGGAAATCCTGCGCGCGTCGCAGGCGATCCAGAACGGCGACCTGTCGATGGCCATCGACGTCGATGCCTTCGACGGCGAATACCGCGATGTCATGGCGTCCTTCGACCAGACCTTCGGTGGGTTGAGTGATCTGGTAGGCAACCTGAAAACCCAGATCAACGAGATCACCAAATCCGCCGAGGCTGTATCACAGACCTCCTCCACCCTGTCGGTCGGGGCGCAGCAAAGTTCGAGCGCGATCGACCAGATATCGTCGAGCTTCGATGAAACCGAAAGCCAGGTGCGCGCCACCTCGTCGGCCGCGTCCAAGGCCAAGACCGTGGCGGTTGCCGCAAACCAGACCGCATCGGAAAGCCGCGACACCATGGGCAGCATGAAACGGGCGATGGAAGGCATCGACACCTCGGCCCGCTCAATCAGTTCGATCAACAAGGTGATCGACGAAATCGCCTTCCAGACCAACCTGCTGGCGCTGAACGCCGCGGTGGAAGCGGCCCGCGCGGGCGCGCATGGGCGCGGTTTCGCCGTGGTGGCGCAGGAAGTGCGCACCCTGGCGCAGCGTTCGGCCAAGGCGGCGAAGGAAACCACCGACCTGATCGATCAGTCGACCCAGGCCATCGCCGAAGGCGTCGCCATCACCGACACGATGGACGCGTCGCTGCAGGCGCTATCGGAATCCTTCGAGGAAGTTCAGTCGCTGGTCAGCGAAATCAGCAAGGCGACCGAGGAACAGAGTTCAGCCATCGCGCATATCAACATCGCGGTGTCGGAAATCTCGTCCAGCGCCGGGACGGCGGACAACGAATCCACCTCGCTCGCCGCGGGTGCCGAGGAATTGTCGTCGAGCGCCAACCACATGCTCAGCCAGTTGGCGCGGTTCAAGCTGCGCGCGCAGGGCACCGCCCCGTCCGGCATGCCCGACCTGAACAAGCTGACGCCAGAGGTTCTTAAACAGTTCCAAGCCTATCTGGCCAAGGCACCGGCTGCGAACAAGGTCGCGGCCGAGTAGAGGATCGCGGCGGCAAATCCATCCATGGGCGGCCCTTCGGGGCCGCCTTTTGTTTTGTCGAAACCGCATGCGACGAAGCCGAGCCATCTGCCGGGCCCTTCCCGGAAAGTCGGCCGATGGAAGCCCATTGGATCGGGATGATCTGAAGCAGCACAGTCGGGGGAAATCCGTGCCGCGCATTCGCGATTGCGCCCGGCTTTCGCAAGACGGCGGGGATGCGCGCCGTAGCCGAACACGGCCCGTTGATCCGCGACGCCGGCCCCTTCGTGGAACGAAGCGTAAATTACTTCAATATCGAAACACTGCATGCCCGTCGCAACGACAAGCATACCGTGGCACCCGCATGCCTGATCCAACTTACCATTCTGGCACCGCGCATCCCTGACCCCAAGGACACTGCCATATGACAACGGCCTATCCGGGCCCATCACGCAGGCTCGGCCGGCACCCCCTGCTTCAGGCCACATAATGCTCCCAACATAAAACTTTATACTTAAATTTTATTTGGCTTTGGGAGTGAAACGGTTCTAAACATGAATAGCCGCCGCCGAGACCATCGGAGAGGAGCCGCAATGTCCGTTTTCGGACCAGCAGGTCGGTGTTCTCGGGCGACGTGCCGTTTTTTGGGAGGATGAAATGCTGGGTCCAACTGGGCATGTGGATACTTTTACGCGGAACGAATTGCCGCCCGTAGATCTCTGGCCGGAAATGCCGCTTGGGAACAACGATTACCCGGACTTTCTCAATGCCGGCGTCGAACTGACCGACGCCATGGTCGCGAAGGGCTTCGGGGATCATGTCGCTCTGATCGGGAATGGCCGCAAGCGCACCTACAAGGAACTGACAGACTGGACCAACCGCCTCGCGCGTGTCCTGGTCGAGGATCTGGGCGTGCAGCCCGGCAACCGGGTGCTGATCCGGTCCGCCAACAATCCCGCGATGGTCGCGTGCTGGCTCGCCGCGATGAAAGCGGGCGCCGTCGTCGTCAACACGATGCCGATGCTCAGGGCGTCCGAATTGTCCGCCATCGTGGACAAGGCCGAAATCAGCCATGCGCTCTGCGACAGCCGCCTCATGGAGGAGATGACGAATTGCGCCGAGACCAGTGACTATCTTCGGATCGTCCATGCGTTCGACGGCACGCAAAATCACGATAGCGAACTGGATCGGATGGCATTGGAAAAACCGGTGCGCTTCGATGCGGTTCAAACCGGTCGGGATGACGTTGCCCTGCTTGGCTTCACGTCCGGCACGACGGGTTCCCCGAAAGCGACGATGCATTTCCACCAAGATTTGATGATCATCGCCGACGGTTACGCCAAGGAAATTTTGGGCGTGACGCCCGAAGATGTCTTCGTCGGGTCGCCTCCGCTGGCATTCACGTTCGGTCTTGGTGGGTTGGCGATTTTCCCGCTGCGCTTCGGGGCGACCGCGACGCTGCTGGAAAATGCCTCGCCGACCAACATGATCGACATCATCGAGAAGTACAAAGCGACGATCTGTTTCACGGCCCCGACCGCCTATCGCGCGATGCTTCTGGCCATGGAAGAAGGCGCCGACCTTTCCAGCCTTCGGGTCGCCGTGTCGGCCGGGGAAACGCTGCCCGCACCGGTCTATGAAGAGTGGAAAGCCAAGACCGGGAAGCCAATGCTTGACGGGATCGGCGCGACCGAGATGCTGCACATCTTCATCTCTAACAGGTTCGACGATTCACGCCCGGCATGCACCGGCCGCCCGGTGACCGGTTACGAGGCCCGGATCGTCGATGACAACATGAAGGAACTGCCAGACGGAGAAGTTGGGCGGCTTGCCGTCCGGGGACCGACGGGATGCCGGTATTTGTCCGACGACCGGCAGAAAGCCTATGTCCGCGAGGGATGGAACCTGACCGGCGACAGCTTTTGGCGCGACACAGAAGGGTATTTCCACTTCACCGCACGGAATGACGACATGATCGTTTCTGCCGGTTACAACATCGCGGGGCCCGAGGTGGAAGCCGCGCTTTTGGCGCACGAAGCCGTGGCAGAATGCGCGGTCATCGGAGCGCCGGACGAAGCACGTGGGCACGTCGTCGAGGCGCATATCGTCCTGGCGGAGGGGTTTTCCGGATCGGACGAGATGCGCAAGGTCCTTCAGGATCACGTCAAGTCGACGATCGCGCCCTACAAATACCCGCGCTCGGTGAAATTCTGCCCCAGCCTGCCCAAAACGGCTTCCGGGAAGATCCAGCGGTTCCAGTTGCGTGAAGGTGCATAACCGCGCCATGCGATCCGGTCTAGAATCTGCGGAACGCACGAGGCGACCAGCTCTGTCGGACAAATCCGGTGCTAGGCAAACTTATCCTTCGCCCTATGTCGCGGGCGCATAGCAAGAGCGGCGTCCGGGTCGACCCCGGATCACACCGGAATGCCAGCGTTCCGCGCCGCTTCGGTAGGTTGGCCGTGATCGCCCCGTCAGGCCCCCGCCCACCATCATGTCGCAGGGAACGTCACCAGGTCCGCAGCGGTCGCGCGCGATCGGGTAATGCGGCGCCCCCAGGCGACCCCGTTCGGTCAGCACACCGAAGCCGCATTCGCCCGTCCTTACCCATAGTTTCCTGAACATGGCGGCAGACCGCTACAGCAGGCGAAACCCAGCCACTGAGCAAGAATTCGCGCCCCATGGCTGAGCAAAAGGCGGTAAGCCGCCAATTTTGTGGACGCATGAAAAAAGGTGGGGCGCCCCGACGGGGCGGTGTCATAGAACCGTCAAAAAAAGAGGCATCGAGCTCACACCCCTACAACGAAGTTCAAACGGCGTTCGCCTGTGAAAACAGCAAAATCGCGCCGGCGAATGATCGGAGATTCGAAAGATGACCAATCTCATCACGCTGATGGGCGACTATGGATATGACCCCTACAAGATTTCAGAGATCTCATCGACCGTGATCGATGCGACCGATGCGAGTTGGATCGTCGCGAACATCGGCGACGACCTGAACCGATATCCGTTTTCGGTACGTGACAGCTACGATGTCACGATAATCGGCGGAACGATCGACGGCACGGTCCCGCTCGATCTCGATTGGGAAGACGCCTATGTCAACTCGGCGGCGGTCTATGTCCGCAACGTCGCCAATGTGGTGATCAGCGACTGGACGATTTCCCAGACTTGGGATGCGATCCGGGTCAGGAGCGTCAATGATGACAGCTTCGCGATCGACCATGTCTGGATCAGCGACGTGCGCGACGATGCCGTGGAAAACGACGATGGCCTCAGCGGCACCATCAGCAACTCTCTCTTCGACGGGGTTTTCGTCGGGGTCAGCCTCGCCGACGGCAGCACGCCCGACCAGACCGACAACGTCGTAACGCTCGACAACGTGCTGATCCGGATGGAGTCGTTCCAATACAAGGGCGAATTGACCCATCAATCCATCTTCAAGGTCGTCGACGGAATCAGCCCCGCGCTCAGCATAAAGGACTGCGTTCTGGCCATCGAAGACGTCAACCATCACGGACAGGGGCGGCTCGCGGTGGCATGGGACAGCGTCGTTTCGTCCTCGGGCAATTACTTCCTGAATCTTTCGGACGACCCCTTGCCGGACGACTATCCGTTGCCGCCGGCCGGCTTCACGATTCTTCAGGGACAGGCGGCCCGCGATTACTGGAACAATGCGCGCACCGACTGGATTGCGGAGAACAGCGGCGATTCCCTGACGGGCACCAGCGGTGCCGACAGCATCGACGGTCAGGACGGCAGCGACACGATTCTTGGCGGCGATGGCAACGATACGCTCAACGGGCAGTCCGGCCATGACAGCCTGCTCGGCGAAGCGGGGCACGACCGGCTCATCGGCGTCGACGGCGACGACATCCTTGTCGGCGGCGACGGTTTCGACACCATTTATGGTGGCAACGGCAACGACACGGTCGATGGCGGCCACGGCCGTGACCAGGTTTTCCTGAACCAGGGCAATGACCTTTACCAGGATAACGGTCAGGGCGGCGATCTGGGCCGCGATACGGTGTTCGGCGGCTATGGCGACGACACGATCCAGGGTGGCAACGGCGATGACGAATTCCGCGGCCAGGGGGGCAATGACCTGATCTTCGGCCGCAAGGGCAACGACCTGATCCGGGGTGACGACGGGTTCGACACCATCCATAGCGGCACCGGAAATGACACTGTCAATGGCGGCAACGGCCGCGACCGGGTCTTCCTCAAAGAGGGCGACGACCTGTATCAGGACAACGGCCAGGGCGGCGATCTGGGCCGCGACACCGTCTTTGCCGGAACAGGTGATGACACCATCCAGGGCGGTGCCGGCGACGACCTGTTTACTGGCGACACCGGCAACGACGTGATCTATGCCCGGTTGGGCAATGACAGCGTCTATGGCGGCAACAACTTCGATTTCATCGATGCGGGCGAAGGCAACGACTTGGTCTATGGCGGCAATGGCCAGGACACTATCCGCCTGGGCGCGGGCGATGATGTTTATGTGGATACCGCCCAGACAGGCAATCTCGGCCGCGATACGATCACCGGCGGGACCGGGGCGGACGTCTTCGTCTTCCTTGATGTGATGTCATCCGATACGATCACGGATTTCGAAACGGGCACAGATGTGCTGCAACTGGAACAGGGCCTCTGGAATGGCGGGCTTACCGCAGCGCAGGTTGTCTCTACCTACGCGTCCGTCACGGCCGACGGCGTGCTGTTCGATTTCGACGCCGGTCAGTCGATTCTGCTGTCCGGACTCGGCTCCACTGACGGGCTCGACAGCGATCTCCTACTGATCTGAATGGAACCGAACGGCGCCCGCCCGAGGCGGAGGGCGCCATCAGACGGCACTGGGAATCGCCGCTTAACGCGGCGATTTCACGACAACCTCTATGGTCTGGCATTCCTGAGCCCCCAATGAGATGAACCGCCTTCCCGTTCGGTCACGCTTCGCTTTGGTCAAGACCACAGCAGTATGGAATATTCCGTTTTCTGACCGAACAGACCTTATGGTTTCAATGAGTCGCAACACACTCCCACCCAGGAAGCGACCACAAGGAACCGCAGCGCCGAACCGACGAAAAGCCACGCAGCACCGCCTGACTGAGCCCATGATTGCACGGCAGCGGCGACGAGTATCATCTCACTACACGCAACTGCCTGCACAATGCTGGCACGAGACAATTCTTGATCTGTTGCAGGCAACAAAAAAGCCCTCAAGCTTTTGAGCTTAAGGGCTTTTTATGGCTCCGGCGGTAGGGATCGAACCTACGACCAATTGATTAACAGTCAACTGCTCTACCGCTGAGCTACGCCGGAACATGTGGCGGTGTATAGCCATGTGATTTTCCGACGTCCAGAGGATTTTGTCACATTTTTGCGAAAAAATTCTTATCCCTTCCCGAGCAGCTCAAATACTGCTTCCTCGGCCAGTTCCCCGACCGGGGAAACTCGTTTTTTTCCCGTCAGGTCAACGAGATGCGCCAGGACGTTCCGCGTTGCCGCGGGAAGAAGCGCGGGCTGTACATCGGTATAGATGCGCCGCGCGAGCCCTTGGGCGCTGTCCGGCCCCTCTGCCAGCGCCGCCAGGATCTGCGCTTCGCGCTCGCGCCGGTGCGCCAGAAGCCATTCCAGCCGCTGCCGAGGCGCCGTTACCGGGGCGCCGTGGCCGGGATGCAGCACCTTTGCCTCCAGCCGCAGCAGCTTTTCGCACGATGCCATGAAGTCGGTCAGGTCACCGTCGGGCGGCGACACCAGCGAGGTTGCCCAGCCCATCACCAGATCGCCTGTCATGATCGCATCGCGCCATTGGAAACACAGGTGATTCCCGTAGTGGCCCGGCGTCCACAGTGCGGTGACGTCCCAATCTTCGTTCCGGATCACGTCGCCATCGGCCATAATCACGTCGGGGCTGAAATCCAGATCAGGACTTTCGCCACCCCCGATCATGCCGGCATCCGCCAGTTTCCGCATCACCGCACTGCGCCCGGCGCGGGTATCGCCGAATCCGTGAATCGGCGCACCGGTTCGCGCCGCCAACGCCCGCGACAGCGGCGAATGATCGAGATGGGTGTGGGTGACAAGGATATGCGAGATCCTCTGCCCCGGTTCGAGCGCGCCGAGAATCGCCTCCAGGTGCGGCGTGGATTCGGGGCCGGGATCGATCACCGCGATATCGCGCCAGCCCAGCAGGTAGGTATTGGTGCCGCGATAGGTCATCGGCGACGGATTCGGCGCCACGATGCGGCGCAACCCGTCCGCCAGCACCTCGGGCACCCCGATGGGGGGATCGAAATCGTCGGGGGCTTGCATTTGGCTTCCTTCCTGTGCTGTGCGCAGCTAGGGTCTGGCACATGGCTTTTCGCTGGCTCAAACGCTATGTCCCGCGCGGGCTCTATTCAAGAGCCGCCCTGATCCTGATCCTGCCGGTTGTAACCTTGCAACTGGTGGTGTCGGTGGTGTTCATTCAGCGCCATTTCGAAGGCGTCACGCAGCAGATGACCGGAGCGACCGCGCGGGAAATCCAGCTACTGGTCGACCGCCTGCCCGAGGCTCCTGCCCCACTGCCGCCCGCCCTGATCGATCTGGCCCAGGCACTGGCCATCGACATCGCGGTGGTTCCGGAACGGCAGGTGCCGGCGCGCAGTCAAAGACGCTGGTATGACCTGACCGGGTCAATCGTCATCGCGTCATTCCACAAGGAATTGCAGGGCGTCGAACAGATCGCCCTGCCCGATGACTACAACGTTCATGTCTTTGTCGCGACATCCGTGGGGGTGGTGGATTTTCACTTCGACCGCAAGCGTGTATCGGCCTCGCAACCGCATCAGCTTTTCGTCAACATGGTGGTTTTCGGCGCGCTGATGACGGTGATCGCCTTCTTCTACCTGCGCAATCAGCTGCGCCCGATCAAACGGCTGGCCGAGGCTGCCGAAGCCTTCGGCAAGGGGCGCACCGTGCCCTATCGCCCTTCCGGCGCTCAGGAAGTGCGGGCCGCAGGCAATGCGTTTCTCGACATGCGAGCACGGATCGAACGGCAAATCGAACAGCGCACATTGCTTCTGTCCGGGGTCAGTCACGATTTGCGTACCCCGTTGACGCGACTGAAGCTGAGCCTGTCACTGTTGGACAGCGAAGACCGCGAAGCGATGGAACGCGATGTCGATGACATGCAGCGGATGCTCGATGGTTTCCTGTCCTTCGCCCGTGGCACCGGCGAAGCGGAACCGGATGAAATCGACCCCTTCGACCTGGTCGAACGGATCATCGAAGACAGCCAGCGCGCCGATATTCCGGTCACTTTGGCCCGCGCCGAAGGCCGCGGGCTAGGCACGGTGATGCTGCGCCCGCTGGCGATCCGCCGGGCGGTCACCAACCTGATCGAAAATGCCGTTCGCTACGGCAGCCGGGCCGAGGTTTCCGTGTTGCTGACGGAAAAATCGCTGCTTATCCGGATCGAGGATGATGGCCCCGGCATTCCCCCCGAAAAACGCAAAGACGCCGTCAAGCCATTCACCCGCCTCGACAGTGCACGCAATCAGAACCGGGCCAGCGGCGTCGGGCTGGGGCTGGCCATCGCCAGCGATATTTCCCGCGTGCATGGCGGCCTTCTGCGCCTGGGCAAAAGCGACAAACTGGGCGGACTGCGCGCCGATATCGTGATCGGCCGGTAACGGCAGCAAGGGACAAAGCGCGCCCCTGCCCCATGGCGGGATAGCCGCGATTATCCGATGACCGACAACGTGCTGCGCATGGCCTTCATCGTCGTGGCGGTGAGGCCGGGCAACTTGTCGGCCAGTTCACGGCATTTCTGCGCGTCACCGGCATCGGCGGCGGCAGTCATGCCCTGCAAAACGGCGTGCACCTCGGTCGCGCCGATCACGGCGGCGCCGCCGGCGCAGCGATGCGCTTCGGCGCGGGCGGCGGTAAAGTCGCCTTTCCCGACAGCGTCCAAATAGATCGGCAGCACCTGTTCGGCGTCTTGATCGAACTGGTCGATATATCCACTCAGCGACTCAACATCGAGCATCTCGATCAGGCCATCAAATACGTCCTTGTCTATCATGGCTGCAGTTAGTTCCTCTGTATCTGTTGCATCCCGCCCGGCACACTCAGCCGCTGATCTGGCCTTTTGAAGGTCATTGAACAGCTGATCCAGCATGTTCATCCGCAGCGGCTTGGTGAGAACCCGATCCATGCCGGCATCCAGAAACTCTTTCATGTTTTCCGGCTGCGCATGCGCAGTCACCGCGACGATCGGCGCTTTCCGGCTTTTGCCGAATTCGCGCAGCATCCGCGTGGCCCCGACACCGTCCAGCCTTGGCATGCTGATATCCATCAGGATCAGGTCGTATTCCTGGCCACGGCCAAGCGAAACGCCTTCCAGCCCGTCGGCGGCTTCGGCCACGGAGTGCCCCTTAGCATTCAGCATATCCACCAGCATGCGCCGGTTGATCTGATTGTCTTCCACAACAAGGATATTCATACTCGTCGGTTTCTCTGCATCTTTGGCACTTCCGCTTGCTGACATTAAACAGTTTTCGTCATCGACCGCTACCCTTGGCAGAGTAACTTCGAGGGTAAATTCGCTCCCTTCTCCCGGGATGCTTTCCACGTCGATCCTGCCCTTCATCAATTCCGCCGAATGCTTCGCGATGCTCAGACCAAGCCCGGTTCCCGATTTGAATCTGGAATATGATTCACTGATGGTTTCGAAATCGCCGAAAATACGGTCGATATCTTCGGGGCGGATACCAATCCCGGTGTCGGCGACGGTCGCACGCAGTTTCAGGTCATCCGTCGCGCGGTCCGCGGCGTTCAGCGTCACCCTGACCACCCCGCCGGTGGTGAACTTCAGCGCGTTGGAAATGAGGTTCCGCATTATCTGCGAAAACAACCGCTCCGCCCCTTTGACATAAAGTGTGTCGGGCAGATCCGTTTCCAGTGTCAGGGTGTTGCGGTTCAAGCGGGCCAGTGAGGCGCTGCGCTCCACCAAGTCGCGCAGGATCGGCACCGGGGCGAAAGCCGCGGCGCCGACCGCGACGCTGTTCAGCTGGTCCAGCCGGGTCAGTTCCAGAACGTTTTCGACCTGTTCCAGCGCATCGTCACCGCAACGTTCGATGATTTCGGTCAGTTCGATCTGACGTTCGTTCATCTGGGTGGTTTCGCGCATCAGGTCGAGGCTGGCCAGAATCCCGTTCAGCGGCGTGCGCATTTCATGGCTCATCGCCGACAGGAACCTCGACTTGGCGCGCTCGGCCTGCAGGGCCTCATTGCGGGCCTGCATAAGGTTGCATTCCCGTTCGGTCTGATTGGACACGTCGCTGATCGAAGCGATCAGCAATTCCCCGCCAACATCGTCATACAGGACGCCGAATCCCACCTCGATCGGAAAAATCGTGCCGTCGGCTTTCTTGCCATTCAGGTCCAACCGCCGACCGTCGCGGAACCATTTCGCCTTTTCCTGCAGCCAACAACCGATCCGCGACTGCATCTCGTTGG
This sequence comes from Thalassovita aquimarina, assembly GCF_018219815.1. Lineage (GTDB taxonomy): Bacteria > Pseudomonadota > Alphaproteobacteria > Rhodobacterales > Rhodobacteraceae > Thalassobius > Thalassobius aquimarinus. Next base: position 181,810 of record NZ_JADMKU010000001.1, on the reverse strand, counting down.
CCGGAAGTTCGCTGACGATGATATTGGTGAACAGGCGCCCAATGGCGTCTTCCCGGCTCAGGCCGAACATCTTTTCCGCTTCCCGGCTGAAAGCCACCAGGCGTCCCTCGGCATTCATGATCACCGAGGCATCACGAGATGTTTCAACCACCGCCCGGAGGTTGTCGTTCACCCGCGAAATCATATCGTTCTTCTGCCTGAGCTTCAGCAACAAGAAACCGTCCAGAACGATCACCGCCGACAGGAAGAACAGGATCGCGCCGCCCGCGACCCCGACCTGTTTCAGCGCCTTCAGAAACGCATCGTCGCCTTCGCTCAACTGGGATTGCACCCAGGCCACGACGTCCGACAAGGCAGCCGTCTTGATCCGGTCCGCATCCTTGACGGCCGCCTCGAAAGGTCCCAACCGCGTCTTCAATTCCGCATCGGGCAACCCGGTAAGTGGCAGATATTTGGCGATGAAGTCGACCTGCGACGTGACAAGCGCATCCAGTTGCGCCGTGATCAGTTCGGAATGCTCCTTCCGCGTCCGGTTCAAATCGTCGATCCGGGCCTCAACCTGCCGGATTTCTCGACGCACCGCGTCAAAGGCCGGATCACCCGGCGCCGCATTTTCGGCGGCTCCGATCGCGTCGAGCAATTTCGACAAATCCAAACCAAGCTCGGCCGAAACCCAGTGGACGTAATGCGCCCGTTCCTGGCGATACTGCTGGACATCTGAAAGCCGCCAGACCGCCTGCGCGAGAAAAAAGGCCGCCAATAGCACTGAACAGATCAACCCGAGACAAGCGGCCCAAATCCATTTCTTGCTGTCTTGCTCCAGGGCTCTGTATTCCCCGAACATAGTAATCCTCGATTCATTCGGCCGGGCTATCGGCCAGCAATGCTGTTTCACGGGATCTGGATAACCAAGCGACGACGTTTCAGGTGCCACATATTACCGCCACGAAAGGTCCATTCGAAAATCGCCTTGGCGGTCACATCGACAGGCTGTGCCGAGCGCTCCTTTCCCGTTGTGAAAACGTGTCAGTTCGAATGCATTGAACACCGTACCGACAACACCGTTTCACCCTATTTATTTAATAAAATCGGTCGCATCACATGATGCGGCCGCGTAGATATTTTCACAATTATGCCCCGGCCATCTTGGCATGGGCTTTTTTAAAGAACGAGCTTTGCGCACGCTTCATTCGACCCGAAACACGGACGACACGTCGCGCATACCAACTATCGAATAAGGTTGACCTCGCTGCATACCGGTGCTGAAAACGGGACGAGCCAAACCGGTTCCCCCCGATAATATCCAGGCGCCAGCTCCCAAGACGCTGCGGCATCCTGTTTCCGCAATGGCAGCACGAACAAGCGCCGCAGCAGAAGCAAGAACCGATACAATGCGCAGCGACAACGGATGCATGGAATGGGGCCTTATTTTTAATGACCGCAAGGCTATGGTCACTCTTTCGGCCTGACAATATATCCTTCGGCCTGTTCGTACATACTTTAGTATGTTTATTTGCGATTTCCCGCTTGTGATCTGCTAAACAGATGCTCTAATCGAAAGAAATGGTAAAACATCCTTCCGATTGGCCGTCCTCATAGACGAGTGAATAGTTCCTACGGCTGAAGGTAAAAGAGGTCCCAATGAACGATACCAGCAATAAAATCCGTGTTCTAATCGCAGATGATCACGGCATGATCCTGGACGTTTTGTCGATGTTTCTGGCCACCCAGCCCGATATGGATGTGACCACGACGACGGACCTGGACGGGGCGCTCTCGGCGATCACTGAAAACGGCGGCTACGACGTTGTCCTGCTGGATTACAACATGCCGGGCATGAACGGCACGCAGGGGCTGACCCGGGCCATCAAGATGAACAAGAACCGGCCCGTCGCGATCCTGACCGGGACGCCGACGCGCCGCATCCTCGATGAATCCCTGGCAAAGGGCGCAGCGGGCCTCGTGCCCAAGACGATGCCGGCGAAAAGTCTCGCCATCGCGATCCGCTTCATGCATGTCGGTGAAACCTATGTGCCGCTTGACCTGATGCGCGAAGACAGCACCGATTCCGGTGATGGCGTGGGCAAGCTGAGCGCGCGGGAAAAGACGGTTCTGGAATGCCTCGGCGAAGGCAAGCAGAACAAGGAAATCGCCAATTCGCTGCAGTTGTCGGAAGCGACGATCAAGATGCATGTGAAATCGATCTGCAAGAAGCTGAGCGCGAACAACCGCACCCATGCGGTGATCACCGCGCGCGATCAGGGCCTGCTGTAAGCGCCCTCTCCTGATCTGGAATTGCCGGGCCAAGGATTTTCTCGAATCCTCTGGCATGCGTTTCCGTGGTTTCTTGAAACGCCTTGCCGTAATCGCGAAAAGCGGGTTTCACCCCGCCTCGAAACGGCTCGCGGCGCCTGCCATGCCGGCACGCACCGAAACATGTGAGCTGACGGACTATCAGAACGCGCCTTTCATCCGGTCCCGCAAACGCCCGATCGCGGCCTTCTTGATCTGCGACACACGGCCCGTGGTCACCCCCATGATCGCCGCGACTTCGTAGATGTTCATTTCTTCCACGTAGTAGAGCTGCAGCACCAACGCTTCGCGTTCGGGCAGTTCGGCCACCGCCTTTTTCATGATGCCACGGATCTGCTGATGCTGGGTGGCGTCCTCGGGATTTACGCTGTTGTCCTCGAACAGTGCCGAATGATCGGAATAGACCTCATCCAGTGACTGGGTCTTGTTGGCCTGAAACCGGGCTTCCCAACTGAGGTAGTCGCTCAGCGGCATGTCCAGTTCGTCGGCCATTTCCTGTGGCGTCGGATCACGGCTGAGCTTCTGCGCCAGGTCGCGTTCGGCGGCGCGGGCCTTCTGCTGCATCGAAATCGTCGATCGGCACAGGTTCGAATTGCGCCGCAACAGGTCGACAATGGCACCGCGCACCCGGATCGCCGCATAGGCCGAGAAACTGACCCCTTCCTGCACGGTATAACGCCGGCTGGCATCGATCAGCCCCAGGTATCCCGCCTGAAGAAGATCGTCGATCTCCGCGAACTGACCAACCCGCCCCATGAAATGCCAGGCCAGCTTGCGGACCAGCGGCATGTGCTCTTTGACAAGAGTGTCCGGGTCAGTGGTCGTTTGGGTATACCCCTTTTGCACAATCATTACCGTCCTCACTCAAACTCTTGCCGGGTCGCGGAATGGCGGCTGTGAAACAGCGGCGCGGCCATCGGCGCGACGCATTCCTCCTCCGGCGCGGCGATCCATCCACGCATCCATCCGGTTACCGTTTCGGCATTCACCTGGCTCAGGTTGTCGAGGATTGCCTCCCCTTCGCTGACCCAGGCCACCTGCCAGTTAAATTGCAAAAGACATGCCACCAGTTCCGCCGGGATCGGTTCCTTTTCCGGGCTGCACAGCATCAGCTGCATGTCCATCCCCGCCCAGCCGTTCAGAACCTGTTCCAACCTGCGACGGCCATAGACGCTGGGAAGAACCAACAGCCCACGGTCGCCGTCATGCTGGAACGTGGTCGCATATTCGCGCGCCTTGACGGCGTCGTCCGGCAGCAGAACGATCTGCGACCCGGGAACGTTGTCGGGCAGGTTGCGGCCGACGCTTTCATCGACAAGCGACACCGTCAGCCCCAGCAATTCCGCTTTCGACGCCAGGAAGGCCGCATCGGCGCGCGCTTCCGACCCCATCACGTAAAAAGAGGGCTTCGCTTCGCCCGCATCGAGCTTGCGCATGGCGAGACGAATGGCCGCCAGCGCCTTCTGACGCATATCGGGACCGGCCAGCCAGAACCGCCCTGCCCCCAAGGCTTCGGTGACGCGCACCGGGATCAGGCTGGACACGATCGCCTTGCTGAGACCGATCAGCTGATGGCTGCGTTCGAAATAGTCCAGATCCTCGCGCACCGCATCGACGACATGGGCCGGCAGTTCCGGGATCGGGATGTCGAAGGCCCCAAGACCGGTCACCCGTGGTTGCGCATCGCGCTGTTCGGGCGCAACCATCGGCACAACGACGGAGGAGGCCGGGTCGGCACCGCTTGCCTCGTCTGCCGCGATCTGGGCCGCCTCGACGAGGGCGTCCACCTTCTCTTCTTCCAGCCGACGTTTCAGCAGAGCTTCGAAGGTCGATGGCGTGGTGTCGAGGATCGGGTTCGCATCGGTCGCGGATGCTGCAGCTACATCCTTGCGATGGGCGGGAACCGCTTCTTCGGCTTCCAGCGTAGCTTTTATTTCGACCATGCCGTTTCGGCGGGACGTCGACAGGATCAGCGCGTCTGGACCAAGTTGCCGGACCACTTCATCCATGGCCAGACTACTGTCGGCGGCGCGAACGGTGATGGTTTTGCTCATGAGATCCTCTCCTATTGACCCATGTTCGGCACGGCGTCATGGCCACCGATGGTAGACACGACTTCGATACGGCGGCCTTCGGGCAGCTCGTCCAGCCCCAGAACAACGCAGTCGAGCGCGTGCATCCGGGTGAAGGCCGCCAGCGGACGGCGCAGAGCGCTGGCCACGATGACGATCGGATGGCGGCCTTCGGCGGCGAGCTGTTCGCCGATTTCCGACAGGCCACCGACGATTTTCTCGGCCAGCCCGTTATCCACCATCAGCGCTGTCCCGCCCTGCGGGATCGAGCGCAGCAACAATTGCTCCAGGTCCGGGCTGAGGGTGATCAGTGGCAGCGGCTGGTTGACCGGGACGATCTGCTGCAGCATCTGCGGCACCAGCGACGGGCGCAGCCGTTCGGCCATTTCCATCGGCGACAGGCCCATTCCCGAAATATCAGCCAGCCCTTCCAGGATGCGGCGCAGGTCACCCACCGGGATGCGTTCGGTCAGCAGATGACGCAGCACCGAGGTCAGCGTGTGCAGCGGCACCAGCTTATCGACGACGGTTTCGACCAGGGTCGGGCTGGACCGATGCAGGATATCCAGCAGGGTCTTCACGTCGTCGGGACCGATCAGTTTGTCGGCATGCTGGTAAATCAGCTGGCTCAGATGCGTCGCCACCACGGATTCGGGTTCGACCACGACGTGATCGTCGGCCTCGGCCTCGGCCTGCTGGTGCGGCATGATCCATACCGCATCCATGCCGAAGCTCGGGTCCTTGCATTCGATGCCCTTGAGCTTGCGCCGCGACATGCCGCCGGGCAGCGCCAGCTTGCGGTCGGGATAGACGCTGTCTTCGCCGACGATGGCCTGGCCGATTTTCAGACGGTACTGGTTCGATTGCAGGTTCAGGTCGTCGCGGATGCGCACGCCGGGCACCACGAAGCCCATTGCCTTGGACGCATCGCGGCGCACCCCGGTCACCGAAGACACAAGCGGGCTGTTATCGCCGCCGTCGATCAGCGGGATCAATCCGTAGCCGATCTGGATCGAAATCTGGGCATAGTCAGTCACGTCGCCGGCGGTGATGGTCGACGACGGCTTGACCGCATCGGCCTGTTCCAGTTGTTCGGCCACCGCCTGTTCCTGCTGCGCGTCTTCGGCCTTCTGTGCATCGCGGTTCTTGGAATACCAAGCCGCGCCGCCCGCTGCCGCGGCAGCGGTCAGGAACATCAGGTTCGGCATGCCGGGCACCATGCCCAGAATGCCCAGAACCGCAGCCACCGGCACCCAGGCGCGCGAGATATTCATCTGCGCCCCGATATGGGACGCCATGTCGGCGGTCGACGACACCCGCGTCACGATGATCGCGGTGGCGATCGACAGGAGAAGCGACGGGATCTGTGCCACCAACCCGTCGCCGATCGAGAGCAGCACGTAATTCTGCGCGGCGTCCCCGATCGCCATGCCGTGCTGCGCGGTGCCGATGATGATGCCGCCGATGATATTGGCGGCCAGGATGATGATGTCGGCGACCGCATCGCCCTTGACGAATTTGGATGCACCGTCCATCGCGCCGTAGAAATCGGCCTCGGTGGCGACATCGGCGCGGCGTTCACGGGCTTCTTCGGAGGTCAGGATACCGGCGTTCAGGTCGGCATCGATCGCCATCTGCTTGCCCGGCATCGCGTCCAGGGTGAAACGCGCCGAGACTTCGGACACCCGCCCGGCCCCCTTGGTGATCACCATCAGGTTGATCACCATCAGGATGACGAACACCACCAGGCCGACGGCGAAGTTGCCGCCGATCACGAAGGCGCCGAAGGCCTCGATCACCTTGCCCGCCGCGCCCGATCCGCTGTGGCCGTCGGTCAGGACGATCCTGGTCGAGGCGACGTTCAGCGCCAGCCGCAACACGGTTGCGATCAGCAGCACGCTCGGAAAGCTGGAAAAATCCATCGGCCGGTAGGAATGCAGCGACACCATCAGCACCAGCAGCGCCAGCAGGATGTTGAAGACGAAGAACACATCCAGCAGCAGCACCGGCAACGGCAGCACCATCATCGCCACCACCGCCAGGATGCCGAACGGCAACGTCATGCCGGCGAACCGGTTGGTGACGTGCTGCGAACCGCCTGGCCCCATGTTGGCGTGGATCTCTGCCATGTGCTTTCGAACCTTCTGATCAATCCGTGTCGGACGCGTATTCAGGAATGAAAGTGCAAGTCCCGTGCCAGTTGCGGGCAAAGTTTTTTCTTTTCTGGAAGGCAGCCCGGACGGCCTTGGCACAGGGTTTGCAGATACCGGGCCAAAGGTCCTTTCGCATTCGAGGAGTACACCCGATGTCCCGCAAATCCCCCGCCCTGCCCCTGATCGGCACCGCGCTGACGCTTGGCATGACGATTTCAGGCTGTTCCGGACCGCAAAGCGCGGTTCAGGCGCTGCCGAAGAAACCCGCGGAAGCGACCGAGGCGCTTGCCGTCACCAAGGACAATCTGGATGCGCTGTCGGGCAAGCAGACCAAGCCGCTGGCCGCCATTGGCCAGATGTTCAAGCAGGCCCCCGCAGCGGTACAGATCACCGGTGTCGGCTATTCCCAGATCAGTGCCCAGCCCGGCAAGACGCTGAATGAACGCCGCCTGATGGCGATGCGCGCGGCCCGGCTCGACGCGATGCGCGACCTGACCGAACAGATCCACGGCCTGCAGCTGAGCTCGGACACGACGATCCGGGATTCCGTGATCCGCAGCGATTCCCTGCGCGGCGTCGTCGACGGTGAAATCCGCGGCGCCAAGACCCTGCGGATCATTCCCAAGGGATCAGACAGTTTCCAGGTCATCATGGCGCTGGAACCGGACACCGTTTCCTATATCCTGCGCGCCGCCCGCGGACAGGTGTAAGCGATGATGCGCGTGCGGGTCCTCCTTCTGGCTCTGATCTACCTGTTCGGCCTGCCGCTTGCGGCGTCGGCGCAAGCGGTGTGGGTCGAGGTGATCGGCCATGCCATCGCCACGGATGCCAAGGACAAACCCGCCGCGCGCCGCCGGGCGCTGGCCGACGCGCTGATCTCGGCCGGGATGGCCGGCGGGGTCAGCATGAAAGGCCACACGGTGGTCGACAAGGGCCGCGTGGTGCGCGACCTGACCATGATGCGCGCCGCCGGGCGGGTATTGCGCTATGACAACCTTGGCGAGGCCTGGGCCGGCAACACGATCCAGATCCGCCTGCGGGCGCTGGTCGCGCCGCTGGAAGGACCGGCCTGCGGCCCGCGCCGTCACCTCGTGCTGGTGGCGCTTGCGCCCAATATCCGGACATCGCCCAATGCGCCGGCATGGGCTGCGACGTTGGGGGCGGAACTTTACAGCGATGCGCTGGAACGGCTGGGCCGCAAACGGTCGGTCACGCTCGACAAGGTGCTGACCACAGCCCAGCAACCGATTTCGAAGACCAAGAACACCTCGATGAGCTATGCCTCCCTGACGCGCGGCGACGTGCGCCTGCAGGGCGGCGACACACAGCTGGCGACATGGTTCGAAATCGACACCGAATACGGCGCCGGCAAGGGCCGGCAACTGGTCATGCGGGTGCAGATGCAGCTGATCGAAGGCACCGGTCAGATCACCGAACGCACCCTGTCGAACGCGGTCAAGTTGCCCGGAACCGGACCGATTTCATCGGCCCTCGGGGCGCGGCGCCCGAAACTGAAGGCGAAACTGGCCGAGGGCTTCGTCGAAATCCTCGAAGGAATGATCGACATGGCCACCTGCACCCCGGTCGCGGCCCATGTGCGCCGTGCCGGAAATACGCTGTCGGTCCCGGTGGGCAGCCGTCAGGGATTGAGCCGTGGCGCACTGGCCTTCACCGAAAACCCGGCCTCGGATTTCGAAGCGCTTGAAATCGTCAAGCTGACCCGCGACCGCGCCACCCTGCGCCCGCTTGATCCCGCCCTGCCGCTGTCGGCCTTCGATGGCCGGATGGTGCGCTTCGTCGAGGCGGGCAAATGAGGCTTGCCAGCGCCCTTGCATTGACCCTGCTCACCGCCACGGGCGCCCGTGCGCTGGACGACGGTGCGCAACCCGCGTTTCCCAACGGCATCAGCGGCACCGAACTGCACCGGATCGTCAGCCAGGCGATGCAGGCGCAGGGCCTTGCCGGCAGTCCGGAGATCGCGGCGAAGCGAAGTTTCCCCCCCTGCAATCACGTTCCCGAAATGCGGCCCGCCAACGGCAATCGGTCGCTGCTTCGGTTGAGCTGCAACGCGCCGCGCCCGTGGACACGTCACCTGCGCAACACCGCGGGCAGCCCCCGCTATGTCCCCGGCAACGACGCCAAGCCGCAAATGGACGGCCCCGAAGTGGTCAAACTGGCCCGCAGCCTGAAACGCGGCGCGGTGATCACCAGGGCCGATATCGAACTGGCCCCTTCGGGCGGCAGCGCCGGGCTTGGCGCGTTCACCGACCCCTCCGACGTGGTAGGCCGGAAACTGACCGCGAATGTCGGCGAGGGCCGCGTTTTGCAGGCCCGTCAGTTGGAACAAAATTGGCTGATTACGCGCAACATCCCCGTCGAAATCGGGTTTCAGACCAACTCGGTGTCGGTCAGTATGCCCGGAATTGCCTTGGAAAACGGGCAGTTAGGGCAAATGATCGACGTAAAAAACAGCTCCAGCGGCCGTGTTTTAAAAGCCATCGTCGCCGGACCACAAAAAGTGCAAATAAATGCTAAAACCCAGTGAAGCTGCGTCGTTAGTATACTCGAGAAATGACAACTTTCGGACAGGAGAGAGAGCTATGGTCGATCCGATCAAGATATCGCCCAATGCCTCGGCAACACGGTCTGTATCATCCGGCACACCGCAGACGAAAGCCGCGCCGGCTGCTCCTCAGAAAGCTGGGTCGGTTGCGGGGGCAAAAACCGATGCAGTTTCGCTGAGCGCAACCGCCAGCACGTTGCCGGGCGAACTGAAAGCCGGGCCGCCATTTGACACCGAAGCGGTAAACCGCATCAAAAACCAACTCGCCGAAGGGAAATACCCTGTCGACGTGGACAAAATCACCGACAGTTTGTTCCAGGGTTATATGGAACTGGCGGGCTAAGCGGCAAAGGCAAGAATATGACCACTGTTCAACTGATCCATCTCGGTGCTAGCGCTGTACTTCTCGTGTCGGCATTCGTGGTTCTGGGCTATCGTTTCAAGCTGCGCAAAGCCTATGAAGCGCGCGACCTGTCCACGGCAGAACTGCTGGATGCGCTGGAACACCGGCTGGAAGCTCAGTTCAAGGCACAAGCCGCCCTGATCAACGATCAGAACAAAAAGATCGCGAAGATCGCCAGCCAGGTATCCACCCTGGCCGATGAACGACTGGTGGAACAGGCGATTTCGATCGCCCGCATGGGGGGCGACCCGGAGCATATCAGCACCTCGGTCGGTCTGACGCTGGACGAAGCGCGCACGTTGCACCGCTACCGCCAGAACTGATCCCGAAGACATTTCATTGAATGATTACTGAAGAAGGCCGGTTTTCCCGGCCTTTTTTTGTTTTGTCGGATCGTTTCTCCTGCTTCCCCCGCTTACCGGCGCTCCCGGCTTTTCCGAATAGGGCGATCCGTGATTTCGGGCGCCCTTACCCGCGCCCGCCTCGGACAGGGCTGGAGAAGAAGCAGCCTTTCAGAAGGATCCAACTATGACGGAACGCCCGAATTCGACCAGCTGAATGGCGGGTCAGCGGCGCGGTCCAATACCACAAACAAAAAAAGCCGGGCCAAATGCCCGGCTTTTTCCACATGTTTTCAAAGTCACATGATCGGAACGACCGATGCGCCAGCGGCCAGCCGCAGCGCCCAGGCTTCTACATCGTCCTCGAACACCTTGTGGATCGAGGGCCGCGACTTGACCAGCGATGCAATCGCCAGTTCCTTAAAATCGCGGTGTTCTTCCACCAGTTTCGGATCAACCTCTTCCCAGCTCATGTCGGGCAGGCGCACCTGGGCCCGCTTGCCGTCCGAGGACAGGCGCACTTCCCAGTCGAACCCGAACAGCGTCAGCGAAACCCTGCCGCCAGCTCGGAACGAACCGCTGCGACGGATCATGTGCATGCCGACATAGTCGTGCAGTGCGTCACGGGTATTGCGCACCACCTCGGCCGCGACCGGACGCCAGCCGTCCTCCAACCCCGCCCGAAGCTGTTTCCACGGCGTTTGCGGATCGGGGCGGAAGGCCAGCATTTCATGACTTTCCCCGGCGGCGACCGGATCGGTCAACACGGTTCCGACTTCGAACGCCGTTTCACCGATTGTCAGTTTGGCAAAAGGCGCAGCCTCAATGTCCTGCCCCGGCTCGGCACTTGCGTTTTCAAGCGCTGCAGCGGGTCCGGCGTCGTCAAAGGTCGGATGGTGTACCGTCATCAGTGCCTCCTCAACAGAGTAGCATAATCGTCTGAACTTAAAACGACGCGCCGGATCGTTTTTTTACCGCAACCGGGGGATTTTAATCCGTCCGAAACCGCCCGAATGGCACGAATGATGCAGTCAGGTTTCCGGATAGATACGGAGTGTGCAATGAGCACGGAACAACCAGATACGAGTGAAGCCATCAAGATCGCGCTCGCTGCGGCGGACACCGCCAGCGATGCTGCGGTCCTGGCGGAAGACACCTCGAATATGCTGAGCGACAAGGCCGACTGGGTCGACCGCAAACTGATCCCGGCCGGGATCGGTGGCATGATCGGCATCATCATCTGCGCCGGGATCAGCGCGATGGTCTATTACCGCACCCTGGGTGATTTGCGCACGGCACGCGACACCCATGTCGAAGCACTGCACCTGTTCACCCAAAACGTCAATCAGCTGAAAATGGCGGTTGAAACGGCGCATGAACTGATCGACGGGCAATCGGCAGAACGCAGGGCGGTGATGGCGGCGCTCGATGGAATGAACGAAAAGATCGACACGCTTGGCCTGCAGCTTGCCGAAACCACTGCCGTGACCAACGCCGCGCTTGGCGAGGGGCCGGAAGGTTTCGCCGGCCATCTCAGCACCATGCTGGAACCGCAGATCGGCGGTGCCCGCGATGATGTCATGGCAGGGATTTCCGACCTGCAGCTGGCCCTGTCGCAAAAGCTGAACACGCTGGCCAACCAGATCATCGCCGCCGGGCCGGTAACGGCGCCCTCGACCACCCGGCTTTCGGCGACCGCCAAACCCAAGCCTACGCCGCGCATCCAGCAGAAGCCCAGGACGGTGATCAAACCGCGCAGCAAACCGACAACGCGCAGCACGACCCGCACGACCGCGTCGAAATCGTCGTCGAACCCGTTCAGCTACCCATGATACATCCCAAGCCGCCCGAGCAACCAGCCGAAGTCCACCTCGAACTGACCAGGGTCAGCGGCATCGGGCAGTCGCTGGGCCTGCGCCCGGGCGACAAACTGGTCGGACTTGACGGCATGCCCTTTACCGACGGCGCCCGCGAACTGGCGCGCCGGTTTTCCCCCATGGAAACCAAGAAGGTCGCGCTGCATTTTCAGCGCGCCGATCTGGACCTGACCGTAATCAGCGTCACGCCCATGCTGGGGCGTTGGCGCCCCTGCCCCGCCGTGGGCAATCCCAAGCTCCCCCAGATCGACACCGACCGGGTCGAGAACTGGGAAGTCCTGCGTTCGCAAGACGGCCGCTACGACCTGTTCCGCCACCGCGCGTCACCGCTGATCTGGTTTGCGGCACCGATCTGGCTGGCCCATATGCGTCTGTGGCCCTATCTCGGCGGGATGATTGCGCTGGTCATGTTGGGCTGGCCGGCAGGTTGGTGGGCTTCGGCGCTGCTTTACGTGCTGGCCTCGGCCTATGTGCGGCGCAACTATGCGCAATTGATCAGATCCGACCGGCTGGCCCGCGGGCTGGTTCCCTTTGCGGTCGTCGCCGCCCATTCGGAATCCGCGGCGCACGCCACCTATGCAAACATGGAACCGGATGACCGCTTCGCATTCGGGAACGCGTCGGTGCCGCCAGCGGCCCCGAAGGTCCACCTGGACGATGCCGGCGAACATGCCGAAGCCGAAGCGTGAATGTCAGGATGGAATGGCGCTGCTCGGGAAAGGCTTTAACTTAACCACCCAAGGCCATAATAGAACTATGAAAACCAACCAGGCCGCCCAAGGGAAGCTGCGCTTGATCCGCGCATGACCTCTGTCTCAGTCGGCCTGCAGCAACGCGTTGCGACGGCGCTGGAACGACGACGGGATTTTCAGGATATCGCGGTATTTCGCCACCGTGCGACGGGCCAGATGGGTGCCCTCGGCGGTGATAATCTTGGCGATCGCATCGTCGCTCAGCGGGCTGGTGGCATCTTCTTCACGCACCAGTTGCTGAATCCTGTGACGCACGGCGGCAGCCGATTCGCCGCCTTCGCCCTCGTCTTTGCGCAGCGACGCGGAAAACAGGTACTTCAGAGGGAACGTCCCCTGCGGGGTCTGCATCAGCAGGTCGGTGGTCACCCGGCTGACGGTGCTTTCGTGCACGCCGACAGCTTCGGCCACGTCTTTCAAGGTCATCGGAACCAGTCCGGCCGGCCCTTTTTCCATGAATTTCGACTGCCGGCGCAGGATTTCGGCGCCAACGGCAAGCGTGGTCTGGTTGCGATGCGCCACCGCGCGGCGCAGCCACAGCGCCACCGACAGCGTGTCGTTGACATATTCGCCATGCGCGGCCTTCAGGGCGGCCGCTTTTTTCTCGTTCACCATCACGCTGGGCAGCGTCGATTTGTTCAGATCGACCTTCCAGCCCTCTTCGGCGCGGGTCACAATCAAGTCGGGTGCGCGCTGCGGTGCCACTGCACCGTTGAAATCCGCGCCCGGCTTGGGATTCAGGCTGCGCAGCAGCTTCAGCGCCGGGCGCAATTCATCCATGTCGCAATTACACGCCCGCATCAAACCTTTCAGATCTGCTTGCGCCAGTTTCGGCAGGTTTTCAAGCAGCGTGCGGAACAGCGGTGTCATCACGCCCTGATCCTCGGCCTGCAGCGCCAGGCATTCCGCCAGCGAACGGGCAAAAAGCCCCGATGGTTCGACCTGTTGCACGCGGACCAGCCAATCCTCGGCCTCTTCCATCGAAACGCCAATGCGTTGCGCCAGCATTTCCAGCGGTTCGCCTAGCCAGCCGCTGGGTTCCAACGCCTCGAGGAAAACGTCCGCGGTCAACCGCTCGGCCGGATCGGGAAACAGCATGTCGAACTGGACCGACACGTGGCTGTAAAGCGACTGATCGTGTTCCTGGATACGGGCAAGCATATCACCCTGATCCATCCCGCCGCCGCGCGATGTGCTGCCAACGCCGCGCATCGACTGGCTATCGCCCGCCGCGCCCGATTTGACCTCGATGAAGGGATTGTCTTCGGATTCGCTTTCGATCACCGAATGCAGATCGACATTACTATACTGAAGAAGGCAGATCGCTTTTTGAAGCTGCGCGGTCATGACGACCGATTGGCGCTGCCCGATACTCTGAACCGTTGAAATATGCATTAGGCTTCTCCTTGTCGGCAAGGATGCTGCCCATTTTAGCCCCAAACAACGTAAAACGTTTGACCTAGCCTTCAGGAGGTACCCCACCAAAAAGTATGGGCAGTTAACCTACTGTTAAAAAAGAATTTCGGCGCCGAAGCGCCGAAATCCTGTCTTTAGTGTCAAATTTCCGTCGGGATGCGCGATTATCCGCGCAGCAGCTGCATCACGTTTTGCTTCGACGAGTTGGCCTGGGCCAGCATCGCGGTCGATGCCTGGCTGAGGATCTTGCCGCGCGCCAGCGAAGTGGATTCCTTCGCGAAGTCAGCATCCATGATCCCCGAACGGGCCGCTTCGACGTTGACCGAGATGTTGGTCAGGTTCGAAATCGTGCTGTCCAGACGGTTCGAAACCGCACCCAGCTGGGACCGTGCCTGGTTGATCTTGGTCAGTGCGACGTCGATCACCTTGATCGCGTTCGAAGCGCCATCTGCGGTGCTCAGGTCGATTTCAGCAACCGAGTCCAGGGCAGACGAGTTGCCAGCTGCTTCGAAGAAGCTCGCACCCGGGGTGACGTTAACAGAACCAACCGAGAAGCTCTTGGTCGAGGTCATCGAAACCTGGCCGGTGACGTAGCCGTCAGTGGTGGCAGCGGCCAGAGTGGTAACGTGAACGCCTGCAGTTGCACCAGCGTCGGTACCATCGGCATTCAGCGCGGTCATATCCAGAGTAGTGGCACCAGCATCGGCAGTGGTGTAGTTGGTCAGCTCGATATCATTACCTTCCTTATCGGTCATGATGATTTCGCTGTTGTTGGCGCCCATCTTGGCGGTCACACCGGTCTGGCCCGACTGGTTGTTGATCGCGTCTTTCAGGCTGCTCAGATCGGTGGAATCCGAGATGTTCACGCTGCCGATGGAGATACCGTTGAGGTCGAACGAAACGGTCGTTGCGCCAGTCAGGCCCGACAGTTTGGCATTCGTAACCGCGGTTGCTTCGACGCCGGTATCTGCCTTGACCGCGTTGACTGCAGCGGCCAGATCCTTGGCCGACTGACCTGCGGTGGAGGTGATGGTCGACGAACCGGCATAACCGGTGATGGTCATTGCGTTACCGGCGGCAATACCGGTGTCACCCACGCCCGATGCCAGCGACACGGAAGTGTTCACGGTGTGTGCACCGATGTCGGTTGCTGCGGCGCTGTCGACGTCGATGGAGATGGTCTGACCCGCGTCAGCACCGATCTGCAGCTGCTTGCCGTTGAACGAACCATCCAGGATTTTCATACCGTTGAAGGTAGTATCCTTGGCGACGCGGTTGATTTCGGTGATCAGCTGCGTGCCTTCCAGTGCCAGGTTCTGACGGTCGGAAGAGGTGTTCGTGTCGTTCGCGGACTGGATCGACAGTTCGCGCAGACGCTGCAGCATGTTCGAGATTTCGACGTGCGCGCCTTCGGTGGTGTCCACCAGGTTCTTACCATCGGTTGCGTTGCGGACCGCTTGGCCCAGACCCTTGATCTGTGCGGTCATCTTTTCCGCGATCGCCATGCCGGCAGCGTCGTCCGATGCTGCGTTGATCCGAAGACCCGAGGACAGGCGTTCCATCGAGGTCTGCATTTCCATGTTAACGCGCGACATGGTTGCTTGTGCCGAAAGCGCGCCGATGTTGGTGTTGATAGTAGTCATGGGTAGTCTCCTAGAGTTGGCTAGCGCTGCCCTGCGCTTGGAAATACCAACGTCGCCCCGCAAAAAAGTTTAAAAGAAATTGCCCAAAAACATTGTATCCATTTGTTTTTATTCATTAATTATTTGTGCCAACCTGTTTAATCCCTATTCCATGAGGCTTGGTACGCTTCTTGCTCAACTCTATCACGTATAGTGAATGGAGCACTCACATGGATATCGCATCCCTTGTAGGGCTGATCGGAGCGGTTGGCATGATCGTCGGATCGATGATCGTCGCCGGCGGTCTGGGCCCCTTCATAGATGTCCCTTCTATTTTGATCGTATTCGGTGGCACATTCTTCTCTGTCATGTTCACCGCACCGATGGGCACTTTCCTCGGCAGCTTCGGTTCGATGGCCAAGGCCTTCATGCCCAAGCTGCCCAAACATGCCGCCCTGGTGGAAACCATGGTTGACCTGTCCAACATCGCCCGCCGCGAAGGCATGATGGCGCTGGAACGAAAGGAAGTGCCCGACAAGTTCTTTGAAAAGGGACTGCAGATGCTGGTCGACGGGGCCGACGAGATGAAGATGGTCAGGCAGCTACAGAAAGAGATCAAGTCGATGCGGGCCCGGCACGAGGCGACGCAGGGGGTGGTGAAAAAGTGGATCGACATCGCGCCGGCAATGGGGATGATCGGCACGCTGATCGGTCTGGTCCAGATGCTGGGCAACATGGAAGATCCCAAATCGATCGGCCCGGCGATGGCGGTGGCGTTGTTGACCACGCTCTATGGCGCGTTCCTCGCGAACGTGATTTTCGGCCCGATCCTGGCCAAGCTGCAAACCTACAGCATCGATGAGGTGATCTACCGCGAACTGGTGGTCGAAGGATTGCGCAATATCGCCAAGGGTGAATCCGGTCGCAACGTGCAGGATCAGATGGTCGCGTCATTGCCGCCGAAAGTCGCTCAGAAGCTGCTGGCAGCCTGATCTATATAGTAAGGACAGAAAATGGCGAAGAAACCGATTCCTCTTCCGGTTCAGCCGGTCGACAAAGAATTGTACGACGAATGCCCGAAGTGCCCGCCGGTCGGTTCCCCTGCATGGATGTCGACCTTTGCGGATATCGCCATTCTGTTGATGGCGTTTTTCGTTCTTATCCTGTCCTTCGCCGAATTCAATCAACCCAAGTTCAAGATGATTTCCGGGTCGCTTCGGGAATCCTTCGGAGTTCAGCGCGAAATCCCGGTGATGGATCAGCCGCGCGGCACCACCGTTCTCGAGCTGAAGTTCAGCCCTTCACCGGAACCCTCGATTGCACCGACCCTGACCCAGGACACCACCACGACCGAGCAGCCCAATATCCGTTCGGACGTGGACGAACGGCAGAAACGCAACAGCTTGAACAACAAGCTGTCGGATGAAGAACACAAACGCCGGATCGCCGAGATGCTGAAACAGGCGTTGGAGAACGGCAATTTGCTCGCCCATATCGAGAATGACCAGGTGGTTCTGGATTACCAGCCCGGCACCAATGCCTTCGACCAGACCGATCCGACATCCCAGTCGACGTCCCAACGCACCCCGAGCGACCGCGACCAGACCGATCAGTCCCAGACCGATATCGCCCAATCCCAGGGCGTGCCGAACACCGAAGAACTGCTGGCCGAGGTGGTGCAGGAACTCAACACCATGGCTCAGGCCGCCATGGCGCAACAGGCAATGGAAACCCAGCTCGAGGGCGATTCCGCCGCTGAGGGCGAATCCACCGACCCGACCGGCGAGGATGGCGAGGGAAAGGCCGCGGTCGCCAGCGACAAGCTGCAGGTCGCGTTACGCCGCGAACTGGGCCAGGGCCTGGTGGCGGTCGAACGGCGCGAAGGCAAGGTTTACGTCACCGTCGGCGCCGGCGGCGCCTTCCCGTCGGGACGCGCCGAACTCACGCCCGAAGCGCGCGGCATCATGGAACGCATCGCCTTCGCCGCGATGAGCGATGCCAGCACCATCACCGTGACCGGTCACACCGACGACGTGCCGCTGAACCCGTCCTCGCCCTACCGCGACAACTGGGGTCTGGCGGCGGCCCGGTCCGCCAGCGTGGTTCGGGAACTGGCGGCAACCGGGTTGCTGGCCCCCAACCGCCTGACCGCGACCAGCGAAGGCGAAAGCAATCCGATCGCCGACAATTCCACCCCGGAAGGACGTGAATTGAACCGCCGGATCGAAATCGAAATCAGCTTCTAGGCCGCCCCGGCCCGGCAGCGCGTCCTAAACAATTCCGCCCCGCTGACGTTTACGCGGGAAAGGGGTGATAGACATGACCGATCTTCTGAGCGCGTTGAACACCAACGGCAGTGGCCTGAACATCACGTCGCTGGCCAAGAGTCTTGCCGCAGCAGAAACCGCACCACGGCGTCAAATCGTCGAGGGTCGGATCGAAGAGACCGAAGTGTCGATCTCGGCCATGGCCGAGGCGCGTTCGGTGCTGGAGGAGCTGCAGAATTCCCTTTACGTGATCACCGATGAATCGCTGATCCAGACGAACAGCGCCAGCTCGGCCATCACTGCGACGGTCACCGATGCCAGCAAGGTCGATGCAGGCAGCGTCAATGTCGGCGTTGTCGCCCTGGCTAAGGAACAGGTGCTTCAGTTCCAGGGGTTCGCCAGCGAAGACGCCGTGGTTCAGGGCGGCACGATCAACATCGACTTTGGCGTCTGGACCACCGATGTCCCCCCGGTGTTCTTTGCCGGCGACCGGCCACAGGTGAACATGACGGTTGCCGATGGAACCACGCTGAAGGACCTGGCAACACAGTTCAACGATATCGCCGGTATCGAAGCCAGCATCATCAACGTCGGTGACGGCACTTATACACTGGGGATTCTCAGTGAGACCGGCGGCGCGAACGCGCTGAGCTTCAGCGTCAACGCGACTGGCACGAGTACGAGCTCCGTGACATCGGTTGCCGGCCTGACCGCCGGGAATGCGCTCACCGACACGCAGATCGCTGCGGGAACTTCGCTGGACATCACCGGGTCTGTCGGGACGACCACGATCACTACCACCGCCGGCATGTCGGCCAAGGACCTTGCAGATCAGATCAACGCGACCACGGCCAGCACCGGCGTCGATGCAACTGCTGTGACCAACGCCAAGCTCTCTGGGCTGACCGCCGCGACCGACGTATCCTTCTCGCTCAACGGGACAGCGATCGGCCCAGTGACCATCGCGGATCCCACCGACCTGACCGGGCTGCGTGACGCGATCAACGCTCAGACCGCCCTGACCGGTGTGACCGCCACCTTTGGAAACACCAATGGTGAAATCGTCCTGACCGACAGCGCAGGCAACGACATCGCGCTGACCGGATACGACACCAGTATTAACGATACCGGCCTGACCATCGAGACGCTGAATGCTGACGGTTCCGCCACGGGAAAGACTGCCACGCTGCTGGATACCACCGGCCCGGTCAACTCTGCCTTTGTCACCGGTCAGGTCTCGATGTCCTCTACTGAAAGCTTCACTGTTGCTGACAGCGTAACGGGTGACACATCCTTCTTCGCCACGGCTACGACCTCCTCCACAGTGACTTCGGGGCCGGATATCGCCTTAACCGATTTCGAACTGAGCTCTGCAACCATCGATGCCCACCAGGTTCGGGGCGCTTCCGATGCGGTGATCGAATATAACGGCATTCAGGTTTTCCGGGAAACGAACGAAATCGATGACCTCATCGACGGCGTTACGCTGAAGCTGAACGACGTCACACCCGGCGACGTCGCGATCACCACGGAAATCCAATACGACGAAGCCCTTGCCCGCGCCCAGGTTCTGGTCGCCAAGCTCAACGACGCGATGGAGTATCTGAACGAAAAGACCAGTCGCGGCATTTTCCAGGGAACCGAACCAGGCGACCTGGTCGGCGAAGTGACCATCGAAGCGGTCAAGACCGGCATCCGTTCCATGCTGCGCACCGGGATCGAAGGCTTCGGTGATGAAACCTATTATCTCAGCGATTTCGGCATTTCCCAGAAACTCGACGGAACTCTGGAGCTGGACGAGAAAGTGTTCGAAGAAGTAATGCTGGCATCCCCCGATAAGGTGATGGCACTTTTCGAATCCACGACAACCGCGTCGGATTCCAATGTCATTGTCGCCGGCGAACCACCGCAGAACACCCCGTCCGGAACCTACACATTCCGCCGCGACCCGGTGAGCGGAGCGGCCTATCTGGGCGATACCGAACTGACCTCACTCTTCCCCGGCACGGATGTGACCTTCTTCCTGGCGGCGTCGGGCGACATGTCTGGGGTATCGCTGACGGTCCCCAACACCGTCAATGAATTCGAAGTCACCTTTGGCCGCAGCTGGGCCGACGCGTTGATGGGCCGTATCAATGATGCGCTCAGTGAAACCGGCGCAATCTCAAGCCGTGAACTCGCACTGCAAAACAACTTGGTCAGCAACGAGGAAGAACTCGTTGATCTGGATGACAAATACACCACGGTCGAAACCCGCTACATCCAGAAATTCACCGCGATGGAAACCATGATCACCCAGCTGAACAATACCGGCAGTTACATAACCAGCCTGCTGGATGCCTGGGCGGCAGAAGCGAACGGCTGATTTTCAGCGCTAGGTATTTACACTTCCCCAACTCCCTTCGGAAACAGAGGCCGCTTCCTTCCCGAAGCGGCCTTTCCAGCCTGACATGGATGTCGAATTCGGTTACTAGGGTTTCTTGATCCCGTATTTCTTGATCTTCTCGATCAGCGTGGTGCGCTGCAGCCCAAGTGCTTGGGCGGCGCCGGTGACATTGCCTTCGCAGACCTGCAGTGCGCCGTCGATCATGCCGATTTCCATGTCGCGCAGGATCATGCGTATATCGATTGCCCCCTTTTCCTGCAGCAGCTTCAAAACCGCGTCCTGATCACCCACCGCGATTCCGGCGCCGGGCGCCTTGCCGTTGGGTGCGCCGTCGGTTTCGCTGAGCAACAGGAAATTATCGACCTCGGCGGCATGAAGCATACGTCCGGGAAACATCACGATGGCGCGATCGACCACGTTGCGCAATTCGCGGATATTGCCGGGCCACGAATGCGCCTGCAGCCGTTCGATCGCATCCATCGCGAAATGCGGCAGGTTGGCATGCGTATTCTGTTCGGAATGATCGCGCAGCATGCGGTCGATCAGTTCGGGAATTTCGTCCAGCCGGTCGCCCAGCGGCGGCACCGGCACAGGCAACACGTTGATACGGTAAAACAGGTCGGCGCGGAATTTTCCGTCGGCCACGGCTTCGGTCAGCCGGCGGTGCGTCGCCGTCACCAACCGGAAATCCACCGCGATATGTTCGCGCCCGCCGACGCGCTGAATTTCACGGCTTTCCAGCACCCGCAACAATTTCGATTGCAGCGCTAGCGGCATATCGCCGATTTCGTCGAGAAACAGCGTGCCGCCATCGGCCATTTCGATCAGCCCGACGCGGCGTTCATCGGCGCCGGTGAAGGCGCCCTTTTCATATCCGAACAGTTCCGATTCCAGCAATTCGCCCGGGATCGCCGCACAGTTCACCGCCACCAGTTGCCCCTTGCGGCCCGATGCATGGTGAATGGCGGTGGCAGCGCGTTCCTTGCCAGATCCGGTATCGCCGCTGAGCATTACCGGCGCATCGCTGGGCGACACGGCAGTCAGCATCTGCTTCATCCGGCGGGTGGCGGGCGACGACCCGACGATATGCGCATCAACCTCGTACAGGATCGGCGCCTCGGCGTCGAAAAAGAGATTGTTGCAGATATTCGTCATTCTGTGTCCCTCGCTGTTTTTTTCGACGTCGCCCCGATCGATTTCATGACGCGTCATCTTTCGCCACAGCGTAGTCAAAATGCCGACATATGCGCCACCTCTCGGATGTTAGCAAAACGATCCCTTAAGGGTGTGAATATATACTTTAGTATTGCTTTCAGGGTTTTACTGCGACACCGCCGATGCGAACTCCGCCCGCAACTGGGCGACGAGATCCTGACGATCCGCCGCCGCCCGTCCCGACCGGCGCGGCAGCCGCGGTTGCCGTTTCAGGCGGACAGCGTCGACTTTCGGAAGCGGGCTTTCTGGCAGATAGGCATACCCGCCCTGCCCGCCCGATACGGCGACATCTATCAGCGGCGTGCCGGCAAGCGCCAACACCCCATGAGGTTGCCTGACCACCGCCTGCCGGCGCTGCGGCTGCGCCTCGCCCGGGCCGGCCGATCGCGGCGACCAGCCGGCGGTGGAAGCCACGAAGGACGGTTGCTGCTGCGGCAGTTTAGCGACCACGCGCCGGACCCGGCCCAGATAGGCCTCGCCACGCTCGCCGTCGGCGGAATGGTAATGACGGGTTGCCGCCTCCCAGCTGCCGTGGCGGTCCTTCAGCCGGGTGAGGAATTTCGCGGCGTAGTCGGTATTGGCCTCGGGCGACATCATCTCTTCGATCGAGGCGAAGTTCCCGCTGTGCCAACGGTAATTGATCTGCATGCAGCCGACATCGACATTTGTCACGCCGCTGGCGAGAACCTCGCGCAGCTTCTTGAGCGCCGCTTCGCGGGTCGGGAAATAGAACCCCTGCCCCTGCACGTTCAACGTCCAGGGCCAGGCACGCACGCCCCTGTCGCCCTGTTTCAATCCCGTTTCAACCCGTGAAATTGCCGGCATCAGATCGCGCGGCAGCCCATGCCGCGCCGCTGTTTTGGCGGCTATGGCCTCGCAATCGACCGTACTGGCCCAGGTGGGCGGCCCGGCCAGAGCGACGAGCGCCAGGACGATTGCGAGGCCGACGCTGCGTACCGATGCAGCCACAGTACCGCACATGTACCGCTTACCCATCATCACCCCAGAAAATCGAAAAGTGTCCTGCCCGAGATCTTGGCATAGGTCTGTTGCGCCGCTTCGCGGTTCATCATCAACGCCTGCAACTCGGTAAGCGCGGCGGCGATATCCAGCCCTTCGTAACCGGCAAGCGCGCGTTCCACCATTTCGATCCGGTTGTCGAGCGCGCTGCTCTGACGTTCGCCGACCTGCTGGATCGCACCGACTTCGGCGCGCTGGTCCGCGATATGTTCGATGGCGTTCTTGATCGCGTCGATCTGGGCGCTGGACGACATGCTTTCGGGAACCAGAACCATGTGGTCGCCCTCGACCCCGCCGGTCATCGGAACGATGCTGACCTGCTTGGTCTGCCGCGCCCCGCCGCCTTCGATCTGCAGGTTTGACAGGTTTATATCGCCCGCGCCGCTGAGCCGCAGCGCGGTCGGATCCGTGGGATCGATCACAGCACTGACCCCGGTGGTCGCGCTGGCCGCGTTGATCGCGTCGCGCAACGCGTCGGGGGAACTGGCCATGTAGGGCGCGGTGATGGTCGCGCTTCCCGACGGACCTTCGATGGTCATGGTGTATTGCCCGGCCGCCCCGTTCGGCTGGAACCGCAGCTCATCCGCGGCCCCGGCGGCGACGATCCGCGATCCGCCGCCCAGTGTAAGCGTGTTCAGCGTGTCTTCGACGATCGAGAATATGTCACGGGTCTCGGTCCCGCCTGGACCGCCGGTTTCGATCTCCATGAAAACTTCCTGCCCGTGCAGCGACGTCGCCAGCATGGTGTTTTCTGACACCCGCAGCGTATGCCGGCCGGTATCGCCGACATATTCCACATTGACCCCATCGTCGGAAAAGGCATCGCCTTGGGTCTGGTAGCCGCCGAACAGCGCCCGGCCGGTGTCGTCGCGGGCCTGGGCCAGACGCACGAGGTTGTCACGCAGTTCGACCGCTTCGATCCGCAGCGCTTCGCGTTCGGAATCGGTTACCGACGCGGTGGCGCCACGAATGGCAATTTCGGAAAACCGGTTCAGGATGTTTCCGACCTCGCCCAGCATCGTGTCCGACAGGCTCAGCCGCCGGTCAATGGTTTCGAGGTTCAGGCTGAACTGTTCCAGCAGGCTTTTCTGGTCCTGCGCCGCCGACATGTTTAGCGCGCGCACAGGATCGACCGAGGAGCGGGGATCCGCCTTACCCGAGGAGATCTGCGACTGTAGGCTGGAAATTTCCGTATCCAGCCGGGTGAAATGCTTCTGGGCGAGGCTGTGTTGAAGAGAAGTCCCGATCGTCATGTTTCACCTCAGAGGCTATTGATTAGAGTCGAGAAGATATCGCGCGCCACCGACATCACCCGGGCATTGGCCTGATAGGCCTGCTGGTATTTCATCAGGTTGGCCGCTTCGGAATCGAGATCGACCCCGGACGCAGCCGATTGCGCGATTTCAGCAGATTCATAGCGGGCGCGGTCCACCTCTTCCTTGGTCTGCACCGCCGCCAGCATGCCACCGACCTCGGTGCGCAACTCGGTGAACTTCGCGTCGTAGCCGCCAATCCCGGTTTCGGTGTCGCGGATCCGCAGCGCCACCAGCGCGTTGAGGCCGCGGGCATCGCCGCTGCCGCTGGTGGTGGCGCCAACATCGTAGAGGTCGCCGTTCTGGATCGTGCCGCCGCTCAGGGTCAGGCTGAACCCGGCGATCTCGACATTGCCGTCGGCATCCAGGATGCCGCCGCCCAGCCGGTGGCCGGTGGCCTGATCGGTCAGCTCCACCTCGCCGGTGGCCGCGTCGATCACTTCCAGCCGGACCGAACGGTCATCGGGTTCGGTGCCGTCGCCCGCGGTGATGTTGCCGCCGATCTCCAGATCGCCCGGCCCCGCCACCACGATCAGATCCTCGTAAGGCAGGTCGGTCAAACGCAACCACTGCGCATCAGCGCTGCTGCCGTCGGTGGACAACTGCGTGCCAAGATAATTGTCCGCCTGCCCGCTCAGCGTGCCGTCATAGATCGCGCCCGATGCGAACCCGTTGGCGGTGGTCATCAGCGCCGCCGCTTCGGCCGCGGTCAGTGCGGGACCGGCGATCTGGGTGCCTTCGCGGGTGAAGATCATGATGTCGGACGGGGTGCCGCCGGTGCTGAGACTGGCCAGCGTCAATTCGCTGGCGCTGGCGGGGATCACCCCCACGACACCGTCGGAAATCAGGGTCGTGGAACTGCCATCCCCGGGCAGGATGTCGGACATCAGCGGCAAACCGGTGCTGCCGATATCGGCGCTGGCGACGGTCAGCTCGGCATCGCCGGCATTCGCCGCCGAGGCCACCACCGTCATGCCTCCACCGGTCGCGATCTGCCCGGCATCTTGCAGCAGGAAACGCATGTTCTGCGCCTGTCCATGCGTGGCCCTGAGGTTGATCACGTCGCCTTCGGCCGGGGGGCCGTTCAGGTCGATGACCACGCCGGGCAATACGACCTGGTTGGTGCCGCTGCCCAGCAGGGCTCCGGTTTCGTCAAAGGCCTGCCACAGGCCCGCGGCTTCGTCCCGCACCAGCTTGATATCGCCATCGGGCGGCGTTTCGCCCAGAACCTCGGTGGTGCTCACGATCGAGGTGCCACGGTTGGCCGGGGCCGGTTCCGCCTCCCAGCCGTTGAGCGAAAAGAGCCGGGTTCCGGGATCGCCGTTTTCGTCGCGCGACGCCATGTGCACCGCGTTCATTTCCTCGGTCAGCGCCACGGCCCAGTCATTCAGATCGTCCAAGGTGGCAGTGACCGCGCCAAGGGCACTGGCCAGACCGTGCAGACGGCCGCCGGTAGCCGCGCGGGTCTGGGTTTCATCCGGCGCGCTTGCGGCGGTGGCCGGACGCACGACCAGGGCCAGGCCGCTGTTCATCGACACCCGCGCCGGACCATTGGCATCCAGCAGTGTCGGACCGCCGGGCACATTGCCCAAGGTAACGGTCGCCGTGCCCATTTCGCCATATTCGACCTGGACTTCGACCAGCTTGGAAAGGTCGGTCAGCAACTGATCGCGCCGGTCCATCACCGAATTGTTGGCCCCCGGCACCGTGGACACGCCGATCTGTTCCTGCAGCCGGTGCAATTCCTTCAGGATGCCGTTGACCCGGTCCACCACCTGTTCCCCCTGCCCCTGCAGATAGGTGGCCAGATCGTTGATGTTGTCGGCCATGTCGGCCACCGCGCCGGCAAAGGATTCACCGGTATTGAGTAACACGCTGCGCAACCCGTTGTCATCGGGCGTGCCGGCCAGACCTTCGACCGCGTCGAAGAAATCGGCCAGGGTTTCCTTGATCCCCCCCGCTTCGGGCAGCATCCGGTTTTCCAGCTGCTCCAGCGCCGGCACCATCGTTTCCGACGAAGACAGCGCCGAAACGGTCCGGCGCACTTCGCCGGCCACCAGTGCATCGAAGGCACGGCGCACGTCCTCGATCATCACCCCGTTGCCGTTGATCGCGCTGAACAGCGGATTGCCGGCGCTGCCGGACACTTCGCTGGTGATGACCTCGCGGCGTGAATACCCCTCGGTATTGGCATTGGCGACGTTTTCACTGGTGGTGGTCAAAGCCACGCGGCTGGCCACCATGCCGGATTTGGCGATGTTGAGGAAATCGCTCATGCGTTACCCGCCTTGTCTTTCACGAAGGGGGTGAACTGGCGCACGATCGCATCCGCCAGCCCCAGCCCGGCACGGCCGGACGCGGTTTCGGTCAGCGTGGTGTCGAGCATGTCCTGCATCCGCTCGGTCCCGGTCCCGCCAAGCAGGTCGTCGCCCAGCGACGCCGCCCGCCCCGCCTTCATCATCTGCTGCAAGAACAGGCCCTCGAAGCCTTCGGCGGCCTGCTGCATGCGCGCCATGTCGCGGCTCGGCTCGGCGGGCCTGGCATCCGATTGCGCCGGTTTTTGAAGCCCCGGAAGCGACGTGTTCAGAGAAAGCGGCTGCGTCATGACAAGGGCTCCTCAGATAATGATAAGTTCTGCGCGCAGCGACCCGGCCCGGTGCAGCGCCTCGAGGATCGCCACCAGATCGGCCGGGCTGGCGCCCACCGCGTTGATTGCATCGACCAGCGAAGACAACGACACACCGGGATCGAAGACGAAAGCGGGATTGGTTTCCTCGCTCACCGAGATCTGGGAATCCGGGGTCACCACCGGTTCGCCGGGGGCCACAATGATTTCACCATTGCCGCCGATCACCGTCGCGCCCTGATCGACGTTGAAATCCTCGTTCACCCGCACGGTCAGCGATCCGTGGCTGACTGCCGAGGGCGTCACCCGGACCGAGCCGCCGATTACCACGGTGCCGGTGCGGGCGTTTACGATCACCTGCGCCGCCGCTTCGGCCGGCACCACTTCGATATTTTCCAGCAACCCCATGAAGGACACGCGCTGCGCCGGGTCGGCCGGCGCACGCACCCGTACCGAGGTACCGTCTAGCGCCACCGCGACGCCCTTGCCGAACATGTCGTCGATCGCGTCAACGACGGCCGAGGCGGTGCTGAAATCGCCGCGATGCAGGTTCAGCACAAGGTATTCCGATTCCAGGAACGGCGTTTCGACCATCCGTTCGATGGTTGCCCCGCCCGGCACCCGGCCGACGGTAGGAACATTGACCATCAACGAAGACCCATCCCCGGCTTCGACCCCGAGACCGCCAACCACCAGGTTGCCCTGCGCGATGGCATAAACCTCGCCATCGGCGCCCATCAGCGGCGTCATCAACAGCGTGCCGCCCTTCAGCGATTTCGCGCGGCCGGCGGTCGACACGGTGACGTCCAGCGACTGGCCCGGCTTGATGAAAGCCGGCATGTCGGCGGTGACCATCACCGCGGCCACGTTCTTGGTATCCAGATCGCCGGGATCGGTATCAAGGCCCAGGCGCGAGATCAGCGATTGCATCGACTGCTGGGTCAGCCGCGACCCGCCATCGCCGGTCCCGGCAAGTCCCATCACCAGCCCGTAGCCCACCAGCGCATTGCTGCGCACCCCCGCGACCGAGGCCAGATCCTTGATCCGGTCGGCCTGTGCCATGACCGCGCCCGCGAAGATGCAGACCATGGTCATCAGGGCGGCGATCAGCTTGCGCGTCATCGGGTGGCTTGTCATCGCGGATACCTCTTCTGGATCAGAACGGCGAAACGGCGTCGAAGCCGCGCCGCAGCCAGCCCTTCTTGCCGCTGGCGGCAACGTCGCCGGCGCCGACATACTTGATTTCGGCATTGGCAAGACGATCCGAATCCACCGTGTTGTCGGCGCTGATATCAGCCGGGCGCACGACACCGCGAATGCGGACGTATTCATCACCATTGTTCAGGGTCAGCTTCTTCTGCCCCAGCACTTCCAGGTTGCCGCCGGGCATCAATCGCACGACGGTCACGGACATCCGCCCGGTCAATGAATTCGACTGGGAGGCACGGCCGTTGCCGTTGAACGTCCGCTCGGTCCCGGCCGACAGGCCGTCGCTGTCGAAGTTGCCGGTAATCGCGGTCGGCAGGTTCAGCGCGAAGCGGTCCTTTTTCGAGGTCGAAGCAACCTGCGCCTTGCTGGCGGCGAATTTTTCCTTCAGCACCACGGTCAGGATATCGCCGACCTGCGCGGCGCGGCGGTCGGTCGCGAACAGCCCCATCTGGCCACCCGAAAAGATCGCCCCGCTGGCCATCCGGCTGGTCGTCTGCGGCGCCGGTTCCTGATAAACCGGCTCCCAGTCCGCCGAGGCCGCCGCCTCCATTTCGGTACTGCAGCCCGACACGGCCATCGCGGCGGGAACGGAAAGCAGGGCCAGGACCTTGGTGATTTTCATTGCCGTCTCTCCTTACAGCTTGTTGGACAGGAACCGCAGCATCTCGTCGGTGGCCGAGATCGACTTCGAGTTCACCTCGTAGGCACGCTGCGCCTCGATCATTTCCACCAGTTCCTGCACCACGTTCACGTTCGACGCCTCGAGCGCTCCCTGGATCAGCTTGCCGGTGCCTTCGTTCATCGGGGCGGTGACGACCGCCGGGCCGCTGGCCTGGGTTTCGACGGAAAAGTTTTCGCCGATCGGGGTCAGCCCGCGCGGATTGACGAAACGGGCCAGGGTCAATTGACCGATTTCCTGTGGCTCGGGGTTGCCCGGCTGGGTGACGCTGATGATGCCGTCTTGGGAAATATTGATATCCGTGGCGTCCTCGGGGATCAGGATTTCCGGTTGGACGGAATATCCGCTGGCGGTGGTCAGAAAGCCCTCGGCATTGCGTCCGAAGGTGCCGTTGCGTGTATATCCAATCTGTCCGTCCGGCAGCAGGACCTGGAAGAACCCGTCGCCTTCGATCATGAGATCCATCGCGTTGTCGGTCTGGATCAGCGGACCCTGCTGGAAAATCTTTTCCGTATTGACCATGCGCACGCCGGTACCGACTTCGGACCCTGCCGTCAGGTTGGTGGTTTCCGACGTTTGCGCCCCTGCCGGACGGAACGTCTGATACAGCAGCGTTTCGAAATTCGCCCGGTCGCGCTTGAACCCGGTGGTGTTCACGTTCGCCAGGTTGTTCGAAATCACCTGAATCCGCGATTGCTGGGCGTTGAGGCCTGTCTTGGCCACGTGCATTGCATTGGTTGACATGCCAATCCTCCTTTGGGCGGCTTTCTGACCTGTGTTGCCATTACAGGTGCAAGTGCCGTGCCAAGCAGGATTGCAGGCGTATTTAAGTGACGCGCATCACGCGTCGGGACTGCGCAGCAGGCGCGCGCCCGCTTCGTCGATCTTGCTGGCGGTGGACACCATGCGGATGCCCAGTTCGAAACTGCGTTGCATCTCGATCGAATTGACCAGTTCCTCGACCGTGTTCACGTTGCTGCCTTCCAGCACGCCCTGCGACAGCTTGGCCAGTTGGTTGGGCGGCGGAACGGTGCCGTCGGGGCTGCGGATCTGGCCGTCAGCGCCCTTCAGCAACTTTTGATCCGGAGTGGGAATGACGCTCGCCAGTGTGCCAACCAAAAGTGGCGGTTCATTGGGATCGGCATCGATCGGATCAACCCAGATTTCACCGATATCGGTGATCTGGATTTCCCGGTAAACCGGCACCTGGATCGGATTCATGTTGACATCAAGCAACATGTCGCCCGCCCCATTGGCCAGCGTGCCATCCGCCATCCGGCGCATGTCGCCGCGCCGCGACAGCGCCGGGTCGCCGATCCCGTCGGGCCGGACATAGAAGTAACCATCGTCGATCACGGCGATGTCGAGCGCTTCGCCGGTCTGTTGCAGGGGGCCGGATTCCTCGGAAAACCCGGCCGGCCCCGTTTCTGTCTGGAAGGCACGCACCATTTCCGTATTCAGCGCATCCGCAAAAAAGGCTTTACCATCGTTGTTGAGGTCCCGGCGGTAGCCCGGGACGTTCTGGTTGGCCAAGTTCTGCGCTTGCGTGACGCGCTGGTCCCTCTGGTTGGTGAGGGCGTTCAGCGCCGTGTAGATCATACGGTCCATGGGATCAGCCTGGCGTTACCGGATTAGGAACGGATGTTCATGATGGTCTGGGTTACCGAATTCGAGGTTTCCAGTGCCTTGGCCGATGCCTGATAGTTCCGCTGCGCGGAGATCAGGTTCACCAGTTCCGAGGTCAGGTCCACGTTCGACATTTCCAGAGCGCCGGATTCGATCTTGCCGAACCCGTCGGACCCCGCCTGCCCCATCAGCGCCGCGCCTGATTCAACGGTCTGGGAATAGCTGGATTCACCAAGCTGCTTGAGCCCCTGCGCGTTGGGGAAGTTGGCGATCGCCAGTTGTCCCAGCGAAATCGAATTGTTGCCCGCATAGGACGCCCAGACCACGCCATCGTCGCCGAATTCCAGACCCGACAGGCCGCGCGGACGCTCGCCGTCATGGGTACTGGCCAACACCTCGAAGCTCTCGTTGCTCATCTCGGTATCGGTCAGGTCGAGGTTGAGATTCCAGCTGGTGCTGGAAAACGCCATCGGCGCGATGGCTGTGGTGGGGGTGCCGTATTCGTCGAAGTTGATCTGCGCGGCGGTCGCAGGCGTGGTGGTCAGGACCTCGCCATCCACTTCCATCCGCATTTCATAGATGGTGGAGGGATCGGCCGCGGTGGGTTCCTGAACCTGAATGAAGAAAACCTTCGCCGGGACCGCTTCGCCCAGATCGTTCCAGACGTTCACCGCGGCCTCGGCGGCAAAGGTGGTGTCGTCGGCGGGGTCGAAGGCGTTGCTCGGCGGCACCGCATCCTGGTTGCCGGCCCCTTCGGCGCCGAACGGCAAGTTCACCGACAGATCGACCGCGGTTGTAGCCTTCGGCTCGCCATTGGTCGGCGGGATCCGCATCCGCTGCAGCGACAATTCGTTCGAGATGCTGCCATCGCTGTTGGTCGGGTAGCCCTGCAGGTAGCCGCCCGAGGCGTTCACCAGGTAACCTTCGGAATCCACGCCGAAAGCACCAGCCCGGGTATAGCTCAGGTTGCCGTCCGACACCGCGTCGCTGATGGTGAAAAACCCCTGCCCGCGCAACGCCAAGTCAAGCGTGTTGGCGGTCTGGTTCACCGGGCCCTGCTTGAAGCTCTGGCGCACGGTGTGAACCCGGACACCAGAACCGCTTTCGGTCCCAGAAGCGGCATAGGCCGAGCGCGTGAACAGGTCCGCAAATTCGGTACGGCTGGCGTGGAAACCATACGTGTTGGTGTTGGCGATGTTGTTCGACGTCGTCCTCAGGTCGGCCTGTGCGGCGTTAAGACCCGACAATGCAATAGAACTGGTCATTTGCGTCCTCTTCGGTTGCGAACTATCTGGTACCCGCGCTTAGCGCAGAGCGGTTATTTCCGAGCCAAGGAAGGCCCCGTAATCCTGGATCTGCAGCGTCATTTCCCCAGACACTGAATCCACTTCGACCCCTTCGATCCTGGCGTACACCTGGGTTGATGCATCAAGCGTGCCATCTGCATTCGCGGCGGTCACTTTTATCCGGATCTGGCGCCCGTCCGTGGGGGCGCCATCCCAGGAAAATTCAACCGGGCCAGCATATTGGTCGGTCAGGGACTGGCTGTGCAGAACATCGCCGGTTTCCGCGTCGGTGTATTCGATCACCATCGTATCGGCGTATTCTTCCAGATTGGCGCGGCCGGCGACGGTGCCCTGCTCATCGGGGCGGGCCAGCGATCCGGTCACCAGCGCGCCCTGGCCCAGCATGCCCGAGGCCTGGCTGATCAGAGAGCCGCTCATCTGCGTCGCCATTGTCGACAGGGTCGCGTTCAGGTCATCGATCCCGCGCACCGTCGACATCTGGGCCAACTGGCCAAGGAATTCGCCGTTTTCCATCGGCTGGAACGGGTCCTGGTTCTGCAATTGCGTCGTCAGCAGCGTCAAGAAATCGCCGCTGCCCATGTCGGCGGTCTTGCTGGACGTGGCGTTCGTCGCAGCCATGTCGCTGGTGCTGCGCAAACCGCTATAGCCACCGATATTCCCGACGCTCATTGACCCATCCTCATCGTCTTCGCCATCAGGTTGCGGATGGTGGAAACGGCTTCCAGCGTGTTCTGGTACTGGCGGCTGGCTTCCATCATCTCGACCATTTCCTCATCTGTGTTGACCGCCGCCTCGTAGACATAGCCTTCCGGGTCGGCGAGCGGATGATCGGGCTGGAAACTGCGAGACACTTCCCGATCCAGCGACACCACGTCGGTCACGTTCACGGTGGCCAAGCCGGACTGCTTCATCTGGTCGGCGTATTCGGTTTCGAACACCGGGCGCATGGCGCGATAGGCGTCTTCTTCATTGGTGCTGACCGTATTGGCGTTGGCAAGGTTGCTGGCCGTGGTGTTCAGCCGCATCATCTGCGCCGACATCGCGCGCGCGGAGATATCAAAGACATTCATCGTCATGGTCATTCACCTCTAATCGCCTGATGCAGGCCGCGGATCTTGCTGTTGAGAAATTCCAGGCTGGACTGGTAGCGAAGGGTGTTTTCGGCAAATTCCATCTGCTCCACCGACAGTTCGACGGTATTGCCGTCAAGCGACGTCATGGTCGGATCGCGATAGAGCATGTTGTTGCCGCCATTACCCGCGACCGGGATGTGCCCGGCATTCGTCACCGCCATTTCGCTGTTGCCGATGGCTTCGTTCAGCGCCGTTGTGAAATCGATGTCGCGGGCCTTGAAACCCGGTGTCGCCGCATTGGCGATATTCGAAGCCAGGACGCCGTTGCGCTGTTCACGCAACTGCAACGCCTGGGCATGGACGTTCAGGTGATCGCGGATGGCAGACATCTTAGTCCTCTTTCTCCTGCTTTTTTTCGGCGACAGGCCAGGTTGGTGCGATACTTGCAAACTTCGCTCTGTCCGGCGGGTCGCCAACCGAAACGATCCCTGCAAGGACGATGCCAACCGAGCGAAGCGAGGAACGAAAATGGCCAGGACAAAGAAACGTGTACCGCCGGTCATCGCGAAAATTCTGAAAGCGGTCGACGACCTGTCGCCGGCCGAAGCCGCTGAAGCGCTGCAAGACGCGGCGGCTGACGAAAGCTCGGTTGAAAACCGCATTCTGCTGCTACAGGCGCGGATCAAGCTGCTGCAGGACAGCCAGAAACCCAAACGTCCGCCCCGCAAGCGCAAGCCGAAACCGAAAGGCACGAAGGCAGAAGAACCCGCCAAGGAGACGCCAAAAAAGGAAGAAGCCAAAGGCAAGGTCACCGCGATCGATCTCGACAATCTCGGTGCGCTGTTCGGCGCCGTCGAAAGCGGCGCGGCGCAAGCGGAAAAGGCGACGGAACCGGCCGAGGCAGCCCCAAAGCCATCGGGCGGTATCGATTTCGGCGAAATGGATGCCCTGCTGGCGATTGACGACGATGACGGCGACAGCGATGCCACCGTTGAGGCCACGCCAAGCGATGAAACCGATCCCCCGCCCCCCGGCAGCTCGGACAAATCCGACGGAGCGATCCAAATGCCGGACCTGTCTGCGCTGAACGATCTGGGCGGGACTGACGATGCAGCCGAAGCCGACGACGACGGATCGGACGAACTTTCGGCCCTGATGACCTCGATGAGCATGAACAGCCCATCCGGCAAGCCGAAAGCGGATAAAGCGCCCCCACCCGCCACCGGCGAAGACGACCCGAGCGAGAAAGGCGACCTTCCGGACCTCTCGGCATTCGATGCGCTGGATGATGCGCCGGAAGAGGACACGTCGGGCCAAGACGACCTCTCCGCCCTGATGGGCGCCTTGTCGGACGATGCAGCGGAAACCGGCGAAACGGATGAAGAGGAGGAGGCCCCGGTTGCGGGCAACGCACCCGAACCTGCGGACCCCGACGCGCTGGATGATGCACCGGAAGAGGATACCTCCGACCAAGACGACCTCGCCGCCCTGATGGACGCCTTGTCGGACGATGCGGCGGAAACCGGCGAAACGGATGAAGAAGACGAGGCCCCGGTTGCGGACAATGCACCCGAACCTGCGGACCCCGACGCGCTGGATGATGCACCGGAAGAGGATACATCGGACCAAGACGACCTCGCCGCCCTGATGGACGCATTGTCGGACGATGCGGCGGAAACCGGCGAAACGGATGAAGAGGACGAGGCCCCGGATGCGGACAACGCACCAGAGTCTGCGGACTCCGACGCGCTGGACGACGCGCCGGACGAAATCGGCGACGATGTATCTGAACTGATGGTGGCGCTCGTCGACGACGACGACACCGACATGGCGCCCGTTCCGCAGGCCGAAACGGCACCGGACGAAGGCACTTCGATGGCTTCGATGTCTGCGCCGACGGGCAGCGACGAGGACGCGACAGTCGAAGACTTCACTGGTCAGGAGGAAAGCAACAGCGGGAACATCATGGACCTGTCCCCGATGCTGTCGGCTCTGTCTGATCTGGATGATCCGGCGGATTCCCCCGAGGCGGCACAAATCGACATGCCGACGGATGACGACAGCGAGGCGGACGCCGCCGCCGGAACCAAGGACGAAGATACCCCGCCCCCGCCCGAACCGGTCGCGCCAGAGGACCATACCGGCGACACGGACACGCCGGATTATTCCGAATTCGAAGCCCTGATGGGGGCCGCCGCGCAACAAATGGCCCCGGAAGAAAATACCGCGCCTTCCGAAGAACCCGAAGTGGCGCAGGACCCCGCGCAGGAAACCTCTGAACCCCAGTCGCCCCCTGATGCGCAAGCGGCCGGGACCGCGCCGGCCACGGCGCAGCCCGAAGCGAGCGAAGAACCGGATTTTTCGGAATTCAACGCGTTGATGGCAGCGGCAGACAATGGCGCGGGAGACATCGGTGGGGTAGACGATGGCGCGCACGACGCAGAGATCGCACCTGCCCCGGAAGCCGTGACCGCACAGGCTGATCGACCCGAGATCGACACCGACATGGGCCGCAGCTCCGAGCCTGCGATGCCCGAAACGCTGGATGCCACCGCCGGGGATGACGCGCAGGAGACTTCCAAACCGACGGCACCGCTACCGGAATCCGACGCGGCGGTGCCCACGGAAGATTCCACCGCCGTCACCGGCCGGTCGGAGGTTCAGCAGCCTGACGTCGTAGACGAGGTACCGGCACCGCAAACCGCAGCACACGTCCCCGAAGCGACAGAACCGCAACCAACCGCCGCCGAGCCCGTCGCCGCGTCATTTGCCGAAGGCAAGAAGAAGGCCACGCTCGATGACCTCTATCGGTTGTTTCCCAAGAGGGAGCCGTGAGGATGCGCACACAGCCCTCAGCTGTTGTAGCTGCACAGGTCAGGGTGATCGAGGCCGTGTCCGTCACACCACTGCTGATAAAGGTTCGCCGCGCGTTCCTGCGCGGTCAGGCGCTGTTCCTGGTCCAGCTTGCGCGCCACCACGTCGCGCCATGTGCTGGCATGGGGCTGCTGCAGCGCGGCCGCGATGGTGAACCAGACCAGCGCCAGTTCCGGGTCCGCCGGATCGGTCAGTTCAAGGTAAACCCGGCCCAGGGCGAGCATCGCTTCCTTGTGGCCGTCATTGATGCTTTGGATCAGATCCTCGCTCAGGCGTTTCTGTACCTTCTTCATCAGGTCCGG
Organism: Thalassovita aquimarina; assembly: GCF_018219815.1. Classification (GTDB taxonomy): domain Bacteria; phylum Pseudomonadota; class Alphaproteobacteria; order Rhodobacterales; family Rhodobacteraceae; genus Thalassobius; species Thalassobius aquimarinus. The sequence continues at coordinate 146,404 of NZ_JADMKU010000001.1, read as the reverse complement.
CGTGGCGCCCCGCATCAGGTAGGAGGTCAACATCTTGGCTTTTTTCACGCCGGAAAAGCGGGCACGCCAGGCCCAGTAAAGCGCCATTTCGGCGCTTTGGGGCACACCGGTGCCGCGTGCATAGAGGACCGCAAGGTTGTACTGCGCCTCGCCATTGCGATCCTGTGCAAGGGTGCGGAACATCCTGACCGCCTGCGCCGCCTGCCCCTCGCGCGCGGCCTGGACCGCCTCGGCGAAGGCATTTGGCTGCGCCGGTTGCGCCGCGGCTGACAGCGCTGCGCCCAGAACCAGGATATGCGCGCCCTTCCAGTTCATCTTCCGGCCATCATCACCAGTTGCAGATACATCACGCGCTTCGGCAATTCACCGGGGCGATGTTCATAGACAACGACCTTGGAGCGCTCACCGGGATCGGTTTCAACCGACACGCTAATGTCTTCAGGAAGAAAGACATGGTAGTCGGCCAGCGTTTCCTTGGGGCCCATGTAAAAACTCTGGCGGAACATCTTGTCGATCCAGCACCGCGCAAGAGCCCGCCCCAGGATGTCCGGCAGAAAGCGTTCGACCTGTGACACGTTCGACAAGTGGGTTTCCTGCCGGACCAGCTGGAAATCCTGACTTTCCTCGTCATTGCGCGCATTCACCATGCGGTATTGGCCCAGATTGCGCGTCAGCGATCGCACCTTTTTCGATGACATCCACTTCGTCCTTTTGGAATCTCGCCCTGAAGGTTCACTAGGTAAAACGACGGCGCGGTCATTCATCTTAGCGGATGACAAGATATCAGCCGAAAATCGACAAATTGTCGCTTCAATTGGCACATTACTTGCTCTAAACAGACTAGGCTTGACACGTAATGCGGGTATTATTCAAGGTGTTGGGAAAGAGCGGCGCCGCTCGATCACCATCTGCACAATGGTGGATTGCTCTGGAAAAGCGAAAAACCGCCCCGATGATGGAAGAAAGCACTAAGTGATGACCAAAAAACGCTTTTTAGCCAACACCCTCCATCATCTCACGCATACTCTGGAAACTGTTGCCGGGATCGAGGAGGCCGAGGCGTTCCTGAGCACCGTCGGCGCCGAACTGGGCCAAGACCTGTATGACGAGCATTTTGCTCAACCAGGAGCAGAGCCGCTCCACCCCGACACCTTGCCCGAAATGCTCGTCGATGTCGAAACCGGGATCGGCGCCGACTTCGCAATTGTCGAACGGTCCAAAAACCGGATCCTTCTGGAAAACCGCACCTGCCCTTTCGGTCCGGAAATCAACGGCACGCCATCGATTTGCATGGTGACGGCGAACCTGTTGGGCCACCTGGCGTCGAAAAGCGCGGGCTACGCCAAGGTTCATCTCGAACAGACGATCGCGCGCGGGCATCCGATGTGCCGCGTGAACGTGTCGCTTGACGACAACGATACGCCGGGGCTCGAGTATTTCGCCGATGACTAAGATCGAGACCGTGAAACACGATGACAGCCTCGCGCGCTATGCTGATATCATAGCGCTGGACGTCTACCCGTGTTACCTGCTGACGGTCGACGGCAAAGTCGTGTTCAGCAATGGGGCTGCCGAACGGCTATGCCCGGCCGATCAATTCGAAATCGGATTGCGGACATGGCCGCAGAACGCGGAATTCCTGCGCCGCAGTGCGAAATCCACCAACCCCAAGATCGGCCGGATGGTGCTGCAGCAAAATGATGGCGAGAGCTTCGGCATTCGCGGCCGCATGGCCCGCCTGCCCGCCCGGAGCGCGGTTCCGCTGGTGCTGGCCCGTCTTGATCCCGGCGATGTCGAGGACCAGTACCAGAGGCTGCGGTCGGAAAGTTCGCAACTGCAACGCGCCATCCGCGCCCGCAAGCGCAGCGACAAGCGCTTCCGGCAGTTCCTTGACAGTGCGGTGGACGGCATCGGCGCCGTTGCGTCGAACGGCCGTTTCACCATGGCCAATTCATCGCTGTCCAAGATGCTGGGCGTTACCGATCTGATCGGGAAATCGCTGTTCAGCTATGTCGATATGGGCGCGGCGCTGCACGGGGCAGAAACCCCGTTCGAAGCGCCAGCGGACCCCGGTGCCTTTCTCGAAAAGGTGTCCGGCACGCCGCTCGAGGTCTATGTCGAAAGCGTCGAACACGACCGCTACCCGGTCGAAGTGACCTTCACCCCGACCGACGAACCCGGTTCGCGGCAATTCGTAGTGGTGATGCGCGATATAACCGCCCGCACCGAGTACCGCGACGCGCTGGACCGGTCGCAATATCTCGAAGCCGCGCGCGACATCGCGCGCGCCAACGAACAATCAAAGACCCGGTTCCTCGCCACCGTCAGCCACGAAATGCGCACCCCCCTCGGGGCGATCGCTACCGCGGTCGATTTGTTGTTGCAGAACAATGACCTGAAACCGGAACAACGGCAGCTGATGGAATTGATCCGGGGATCCTCCGACACCGCGCTGGAGCAGATCAACAACACGCTGGAACATGTCCGGATGGACATGCGCCCGATCAAGGATCATCCGGTTTCGTCGTTCAACCCGAGCCAGGTACTGACCCGGCTGGCCAACCAAAGCTGGATCGCAGCCGAGGCGAAGGGGCTGGAACTCAGGCTGGCCCTTGACTGCCAGTCCGATCAGCAGGTCGCCGGCTATCACCACCTGTTTCAGCGCGTGGTGCAGAACCTGATGGGCAACGCGGTGAAATATACCGACACGGGCCACATCACGCTGACCGCACGCTGCGACCGCGTCACGAAAAACGACGGAAAAAAACAGTTTCTGGCCATCGAGATGAGCGTCGCCGACACCGGCAAGGGCATCGCCGCGGATGAAATCGACCGGCTGTTCGACCCGTTCGAAACCGGCAATTCCGATTACAACAGCCTGGCACAGAGCGCCGGTCTTGGCCTGAGCATCGTAAAGCGCGCGGTCGATGCGATGGGCGGCTCGATCCGGGTCAGTTCCACCGTCGGCGCCGGCACTGAATTCCGGGTGTCGCTGAGTTTCGCCATCCCCGATGCCGCAGTGAAATCCGCGAGCGACGAAACCGAAATCCCTGCTCCGGAAACGAAAGGCTTCCGGGTTCTGGTGGTGGACGACAATCCGTTGAACCGCGACCTGATGGTCAAGCTGCTGCACAGCGAAGGGTGCATTCCGCACTGCGCCGATAGCGGCGAAGCGGCGCTTGAGGCGATCCGGACAAACGACGTGGACGCGGTACTGATGGATGTCGGCCTTCCCGGGATCGATGGGCTGGAGGCGACCCGGCAGCTGCTGGCGCAGCCCGGTCACGCCGACATGCCTGTTTTCGGGCTGACCGGGTTCAGCGATTCAGAAACCCGCGAACGCGCCGGTATCGCCGGCATGGAAAAGGTCTACGTGAAACCGCTGCGCCGGCCACAGCTCTATGAAATCATCCATCGCGTCCGCGGCAGCGCGCCCCCGGCGCCCGATATGCCGGAACCGGGGCCGATACCCGATCTGCTGGATAAATCGGTGTCGCGGCAGATTGCCAAGATCGCTGGCGAGAACTGGTCCGTTTTCGTCCACCAGCTGCACAAGGAATGCCTGACCACGCTGGATCACCTGCGCAACGCGCTTGATGCCTCTGCCTGCGACGACATCGTGGAAATGTCGCGCAAGGCCAGCGTCACGGTCACCACCGTCGGCGCCGTCGCGCTGAACCAGAATTTCCTCGAGATAGAAGAACTCGCGCAAAAAAGACTGCTCGACGACCTGCCCGTCCTGCTGGATGCGACAGAACATCTTCTGGAAGAAACCCGCCTCGCCCTGGCCATGCTTTGAGCGCCGGAAAGGAAATCGACATGCCATTTCTTCCTGTTCCCAAAAATGGTGGCACCGCTACAGCCGCCTTCTTGGCCGTGACGCTGACATTTGCCGGCGGATTGTTCATTTTCGCCAACCCGATCACCGTGTCGCTGGCCGAAATTCAGGCCGAGGCCGAAGAAAAGAATCCAGACCGGAATCGTCACTATGTGACTTTCCCGATCGAGATGACCGCCAATGCGTCCCGTCTGGGCGCCACGCTGAACCTCGAGATCGGGCTCGCCGTTCGCGAAGAAAGCGTGGTGGAAATCAAAAACCTGCTGCGGATCAATTCCGAACAGCTGGTCCCCTCGGTGACTGAGGCGATCCGCCTGCTGATCGAAGACCCCACCATCACCGATGTCGAAACCTTCCAGACGGAATTTCCCGGCTTCGCACGGGATGCGCTCAATCGGTCCCTGGCAACCGAGGACATACCCGAACCGGTGCTCGAAGTGCTGATTCTGCGACTGATTGCCGTGACCTGAGCCGGCCGACCGGAACACTTGGCAAGAAACTTGCAGCAACCATGGCAGAACGAAACAAAGGATCTGCCATGCTCACTCAAAGCTTGACCCCCCTTTTCCCCCGGACCGATTACGATACCTGCGAGATGGGGGTCGAAGTCGTTCATTTCGGCGCTGATGACAGCCCGGCCAAGCGCAGCGTGATGCCGATGGATTACCTGCTGTCGCCGCTGGACGCGGAAAAGCAGTCCCGCGACCAACGACGGGGCTGAACGCTCAGCCCTCCTGTTTCACCAGGCGGGTCCAGACCCAAAGACGAAACACGAAGGCGACTGCCCCAAGGACCATGCCGCCGATTGCCAGCGACAAGGGCTCGGGCATCATCGCAGCGACGACCTTGGCCGCTTCCGGCTGCAACCCGATCAGCACGATGAGGGCGAAACCGGCGCCCAGGAAAGCCCGGAGCCATTGGCACCGCTGGCATGTGTTTCGCGAGCTCATCTCACAACTCCCTATTTGCGCGAATAGGCCAGCCTGATCCGCTGGTCCGCTTCGCGCCTTGCCTTGAGCAACTTACGCTCCTGCTGAATTTCGCCGGCCGCCGTTCCAAGACGGGCGACCGCATCGCGCAGTGCATCGATATAACGATCGTCGGTCGGATTCATGTCAGGCATACCGCCGATCACCGCCAGCGCCTTGCTGCGCAGGACGTGATCAAGACGGCGGAATTCATCCAGATCACCATCGCGGGCAGCCTGTTCGAACTGCACGAGAAGCGCTTCGAATTCTTTCAGCAGATCCGCACCGGGATCTTCGCTCGTGGGCGCGTCGTTCATCCGGCTTGCCTTTCGACCTGGGGCCCGATTTCGGTCCAGGCATCGAGGATCCCGGAAATCGCATCGGCGGCGTCGGTGATCTGCGCGCCTTCTTCGCGGCGGAAGGCCCGCAACACCGTCTGACGGCAGAACTCGTACAGTTCGAACAGGCTGGTCGCGATATCACCGCCCTGCTCGAAATCCAGGCTGGACTGCAGCAGATAGATCGCGCGCAACGATTTGTTTACGTGATCCTGGGGATAGTCGCTCTTTGCTTGTTCTGCCGCCTTGAGGACGTTCAAAGACTGCTCGAGTTCGGTCAGGACCACCCGAATGATCTGGTAAGGGTTGTCAGGAATATTCATACCCGAAGTCTCGGTCTGGCGGTACTTGTTACGAGCACGAGCAAATGTCATCGGGCGTTCCTCTGGTAACATTCATCTGTCTGTCCCTTATGAAAACGGCACGAGGCCCCGCATTATTTAGCGTTTTTTTCAGGATCAGGATTTGGTTTGGGCGCAGCCCGGCCCCGGCGGGACCACCCGGCCCGAAACGACGGAGCCCGCGCGTCGCGGCCCAACGCCGGGATGGGGTGCTCAGCGGGCGCTGGTGACCGGTCGCATCGATGGGTCCGGGCGCGACCGCCCTGCCCCGGAATGCAGGATCAGGCGGCCGGGGACAGGCGCCCCCCGTCAGGACGGCAAAAAGCAGTGGTAGAAATGTCATCGCCTCGTCGTTGTGTGATACGTTCAGGCCGCGTCGGCCAGACGATCTACAGCAACAACCATGCCGACTTCACCACCGGACAGCAGCGCAAGCCCCATCATGTTGCGAATTCCCACCAACGGCCCCTGCAGCGGGCGCAGCAAGACCAGCTGCTGCCCCAGCATTTCGTCAACCGGCACCGCGATACGGTTATCGTCGCTTCGCAGCACGACGTAGAGGTTCGAAGCACCGCCGTCATTGGCCGCATCCAGCTTGGATACCACGCCGCCCTGAAGCCCGGTTCGGGTCAGCGGCCGGATCGGCGCCAGTTCACCGGTATCGGTGCGCAGCATCGCGTTGTTCTGCGACGCCGCGATCGGCAGCAGCGCATCGTCGGCGCCCAGCTGAATACGCTCGATCGAATTGACCGGCATGACATAGCAGACATCCCCGACCCGCACGACCATGCCGTCGAGCAGCGCCATGTGCACCGGCAGCGACAGGTGGAACCGCATGCCGCCCGAAGGCATCTGCACCGGGCGGAATTCTCCCCCTTCGCGCACCGCGACCTGATGCAGGCCCTGCAGCACGTCCTGATCGGGTTCGATGGTGCCGTCATCTTCCAGCAGGATCGAAATCCGGTTGTCATTGCGCGACAGCGACAGGTGGAACTGCGCCGCGCCGTTTTCGCCGCCCAGCCGGCTGCGGATCAGCTGCTTCAACAGCTTGCCCAGCGAATCCAGCATGGTCTGGTCGATGACCTCGTCTTCGCCATTGTAGGACATCCGCGCTTCCTTGCCCTCCTGGCGCGACCGGGCCTCGACAAAGGCGGCCAGGGTGCGCAGCAGGATGCCGGCGGGGCGTTCCCGCAGTTTGGCGGTTTCTTCCTGCAGGCGGCCCATCTGGGTGTTCAGCTGGGTTTCCGCCTCGGCGGCGCGCGCGACCTTGTGGGTATAGGCTTCGATCATGTCGCGCAGCGCGTTGTAGGTGTCCCCGTTAAGCGCGGGTCCGGTCTCCGAACCGTGGCGGCGCAGGACATGATCGACGGCCTGCATCAGGTCGGTCGAGGACAGATCGTCCAGAATGTGGTGCACCATCGCCTGACCGGCGGAGATTTCGCCGATCGCTTCCATCAGCGGCAGGCTGATCGACGGGCCGGTATTGCCACCCTCGTGCAGCGGTTCGCTGTCGTCCTGATCGTCCTCGTCTTCGCCCGAACTGTAATCAGGCGCCAGCACCAGCTCGACATAGAGCTTGGTCGCGGACGGGTCCATCGTTGTCATCGCGCCGACGATCGCATCCTGTTCCAAGTCCGAGGCAAGCAGGAAATCGAACAGCGTGATGTCGTCCCGGAACACCGTCACGTTGGTGATCATCTGGGCGTTGCCGGCGCCGATCCATTCCAGATATTTCTCGGCCAGGGTTTCGTCTTCGTTCAGGTCCGCCCGGATCACGTAGAAATGCTTGCGGTCCAGCAGCGCCTGATGCGCCGCCTTGACGCTGTCGGGCGACAGAACGCGGTGGAATTCCTCCGGCAGGCCCAGTTTCCGTTCGATCGTGCGGGCCGATACGACGCCGCCCTGCTGGAAGGAAATATTGGTGGCTTCCTCGAACAGGTCGTCGATCTTGGACAGGTCAGGGTCGTCGCCCTGATCCAGCGCGTCGAACACCAGCTCGATGGTTTCCAGGAACCCGCGCGCCATGTGCAGCATCAGCGCATCGGCGACAGAATTGGTATCGTTCACCCGGCCGAACAGGTCGACCAGAGCCATGGTCAGCTGACCGGCAGTATCCATCCGGTAATGGCTGCAGGCATGGTACACCAGACGCATGTGATGGTTGAAGGACGCGAACCAATCGTCGCCCTCGCCATCCAGCGATACCCGTTCCATCATCGTGCGCAGCGCGCCCAGGGTGTCGAAGATCTGATCGGTGGCCCAAAGCTGGACCAGGTGCGACGGCCGCACCATCATATCGCCCGAGACGCTGCTTTCGATCGGCATCACGTATTCGTAGCTGATCAGTTCCTCGTAGAAGGACAGTTGCTGGATCCGGGCCGCCTTGACGGTTTCGGCCTTGGCGATGCGGCGCACCGCGTCCTCGGCGCGGACCAGACCGAAAGGTTCGACCTTGGTGACCACTTCCTCGGCCAGGTCGTTCAGCTTGCCCTGGGCAGCCGCGACATCGTTTTCCAGTTCCAGCACCTGTTCGGCGATTTTGCTGTAATAGGATTCCAACTGGCGGAACAGGTCGTCGGCCTCGTCGCTGCCCGATTTGGGCTGAGCGATCGCCCCGCCCTTCTGCAGCGCTTCGGCATTGGCGAGGAACCCGTCGATGCCTTCCTTGATCGCGGCGTCGCTCGCCAGTTTTCCGGCATTGTTTTCAAAAGCTTCCAGCAGCACGATCCAGTTGTCGAATCCCATCTGCCGCGCCGCGTGCAACAGATTGGCGACATGTTTGGCGACATCTGCCCGGCGGTCCTCGACGCTGTCGGACGAATTGCGGATGGTTTTCAGCTTCTTGACCAGATCCTCGGTCATATCGGCATAAATGGCGCGATAAGTGGGGTCGTCGGCCAGCGATTTCTGTCCGCCGGACGCTTCCGGTGCGGCGGCGGCATCTTCGGCGGCGGGCGCATCGGCCACCGGGGCCGGCGCAGGGTCCTCTTCCTGCACCGCTGCGGGCGCCGGGGCCGGTTCGGCCTTGGCAACGGTGGCTGGTTCCGGTGCGGGTTCTGGTGCGGGTTCCGCGGGCGCGGCTGCCACTTTGCCGCCGTTCTGCAGCGTTTCGATCTGCCCCAGGAACGTGTCGATACCACCCTTCAACTCGGCGTCCATCGCGAAGTTGGCGGCGTTCGCTTCGAACCCTTCAAGCACCGAAATCCAGTTGTCGAATTCCATCTGCCGCGCCGCGTGCAACAGCCCGCCGACATGCTTGACGACATTGTCCCGTCTCTCTTCGAGATCGTCGTCGGAGTCGCGGATGGTTTTCAGCCGCTCGATCAGATCATCGGTCATATCGGCGTAGATCTTGCGATAGGTCGGATCGTCGGACAGCTTCGCCGCGCCTTCCTCGGCGGCAGGCGCTTCGGCCTCGGCCGGGGCTTCGGCGGCCACCGGTTCTGGGGCCGGGGCGGGTTCTGCCGCGGCAGCGAGGGCCGGCGCCGCCTCGCCGCCATTCCTCAGCGCCTCGACCTTGACGAGGAATTCCTGCAGTCCGGCGACCAGCGCATCGGCCGTTTCGAGCGCCGGGCAATCGAAGGCGAAATCTTCCAGCAGCGACACCCAGTTGCCGTATTCCATCTGCTGCGCCGCGTGCAGCAATCCGTCGACCTGGCGTTCCGCCGCCTTGCGGCGTTCTTCGAATTCGTCGTCCGAACGGATGATCGTGCCGATCTTCTCGATCATCTCCTCGGTCATGTCTTCGTAGATCTTGCGGTATGTCGGGTCGTCGGCCAGCGAATTCAGCGGCACACCGTCTTCGGCCGGGACCGAGGAATCGACCGGTGCAGCGGGTGTCGCCGCGGGTTCGGCCGAGGCCGCTTCCTGTTCGGCGAGCTTCGCCGCCGCGTCACTGCCATTGCGCACCGGGCCTTCGGCTTCGTGCGCTTCCATGTCGGCGTCGGCTGCGGCCTTCTTGGCGGCCAGCGCGTCGGGATCCAGATCTTCGTCGAATTCCCAGAAATCGTCGTCGTTCGAGGATCCGCTTTCCTCGCCGTCGGACATTTCGTCGAACAGCGCCGACATGTCCATGCCGCCCACGGCTGCGGGTGCGGCGGCAGGTTCCTCTGCGGTTTCTTCTGCCGGGGCAGCCGCTTCGGGGGCGGGGTCCTCGGGCGCCGCGTCGGGATCGCACTTGGCGATCATTTCCTTGAGTTGGCGCAGCAGGTCTTCGGACGGTTCGGGATCAACATCGGCACGGGTTGCGGCCACCTGTTCCAGCATATTGCGCAGCGTATCGCCCGTGAGGAACATCAGGTCGAGGATTTCCTCGGTCAGAGGCACACCGGAATCGCGGACCAGCCCGATAAGGTCTTCGGCCAGGTGAGCCCGGCTTTCGACAACGGACAGGCCCAGAACCCGGGAATTTCCCTTGAACGTGTGAACCGCGCGGAACAGGGCGGAAATATGTGGCACCTGATCATCGGTACTGCCGTCGGACAACGCGTCCAGCGCGGCTTCCATCGCGTCCAGAGACTGCGCACCGTCATCGGCGAAGAGTTCCCAGATTTCATCCATTTCCGACATGGCTCACCCGTCCCTACTGAATACTTTTTGCTGCGGATCCGGCCCCTGTCAGGCCGCAACCAGCCTGCGCATGGTGTCGCGAAGTTCGTCGCCGGTCTTTTCTTCGAGGTCGTGCGACACGGTTCCCGAGGGTTTCGCGACGACACCGTCAGCACCCAGTTCGCGGGCCTTGGCGGCGTGCGGCGACCCCTGTACGGTGACCGAAGACAGCATGCAGATCTTGGCCCGCGTCTTCAGCTTGGCATGACGGAGGAATTCCAACCCGTCCATCACCGGCATTTCGATATCCAGCAGGATCAGGTCCAGATCGGGATGGTCAGACAGCTTGTCCAAAGCTTCTTGGCCGTTGGCAGCCTGTGCCACCATCTTGAATTCCGGCAGGGAATTCAGAAAGCTGGAAATATAAAGCCGCATCATCGCAGCATCATCCACGATCATCACTTTATAAGACATTATGTTCACTCCTTGAGGAAAGGTTTGCCCCTGCCCCTCGGCAGGCGGCATAAAGCGTCAGAAGTTGCTGAACCCGCGTTCGTCGTAATCGCCATGCCCGTTTGCATGACCATTCGCACGACCGTTGCCGTTCATCACGGCGGCGGCCGGCGCAACGGTGTGGCCCGCATCCATCATTTCCTGCAGCTTGGCCATCATTTCCGGCGGCAGGTCATTCAGCCCTTCGATGGCTCCCCACTGCCCGGCATTGACGGCGGTTTCGCTGAGCCGGAAGCGGCCGATTTCCTTGGCCATGTGTTCGGTGGCGGCGGTCATTTCGGCCGAGGTCGCGGCCAGTTCGTCGGCCTGCTGGCTGGTGGACAGCGCGGTGCGGGCGACTTCGCCGATGGCGGTGTTGATCTGGGCCACGCCGCGCGACTGTTCCTCCGAGGCGCGATTGATGGTTTCGACCAGGTCCTTCACCTCGGCGATGTTGACGGCGATCTTTTCGAAGCTCTCGCTGGTTTCGGCGGCCAGCCGCACACCGGCGGTGACGCGGCTGTTGGCGCCCTCGATCAGGTCCGAGGTTTCGCGCGCCGCCTTGGCCGACCGACCGGCCAGGTTGCGCACTTCCTGCGCCACCACCGCGAAGCCGCGGCCATGCTGACCGGCGCGAGCTGCTTCCACCGCGGCGTTTAGCGCCAGCAGGTTGGTCTGGAAGGCGATCTCGTCGATCACCTTGATGATCTTGGCGATGTCCTGCGACGAGGCGTCGATGCCTTCCATCGCTTCGACCATTTCGTTGATCTTGCTCTGACCTTCCGAAGCCACTTCGGCATTCACGTTGACGAGGCGCGCGGCGTTCTTGGCGGCTTCGGCATTGGCCTTGACCTGCACGTCGGTTTCCTCGGTCGAGGCGGAAACCTCATCCACCGATGACGACGCGATCTGCGAGTTGGTCGCCAGTTCCTGGCTGGCGCTGGACATCTGGCCGACGGTCTGGGCGACCTGTTCGACCTGCGATTTCAGCGCATGGAACGACCCGTTCAGGCTGTTGAAGGCGGCGTCGAAGGATTCGACGACTTCGCGGTAGGCACCGTTGAACTTTTCGGTGTCGCCCTTGACCTCCAGGTTGCCTTCCATGATCGCGTTGGACAGACGCTTGATTTCGTTGGTCACCTCGGTGAACCGTTCACGCGTTCTGTCGATCGTGCGGTTCAGCAGCGCCTTGTCGCCGGGCAGCCGCGACATATCGGCAGAGAAGTCGCCTTCGCTGAACTTTTCGAACACTTTGATGCCCTCGAGGATCGGCCCGATATGGCCACGCGTCATTGTATTGATGGCCTCGGCGGCTTCCTTCACATCTTCACAGGTCAGATCGTCATGCTCGATGAAGTGGCCGACATCGCCTTGTTCCTGCGCGATGCTCATGGCCTTGATACGGGCAAGCAGGGTCTTCACTTCGCTTTCCTGCTTCTTCTGGGCCTCTTCATTTGCATTGGTCATCGGAGTCGTCCTTTCCTGGGGGCGGGCTGTTCTCTTATTTCTTTTAATAGCGGCAGGTTTCAGATTTTCTTTAGCGTCTGAGGCCTGCGCTTCTGTCGGTTTTTCGGTTACAATCTCTGGCGGCTCGATATCCGTTTCCGGCGCTTTCGGCTTTGGCTGAACCCGATGCCGGCTCTTGGCTTGCGGCTTACGCTCAGTCATAGACATACCTCGACATTTCAAATCGTTACCAATCGAAGCTCACCCTTTCGGCGAACCAGAATTCCTTGTGGGCCGGGCGCAAAGTCCCGCCAAAGGCCGGGGGCCGGCCTTCTGGACCGTCATCGTGACGGGCGGTGAAGTTAAGCGGAAACCGCCTCGGGCATGCTCAGCTCGACGTCCGACACCAACATTTCGCTGTTCAGGATGATGGCGACGTTTTCACCAACGCGGCCCAGGCCTTGGACCAGCCCCTGGCTTTCGCCGCCGCCCATGCCGCGGGCACTGTCGATGTGGTCATCGGCGATTTCCAGAACCTCGCTGACGCGATCCACGATCAGGCCAACCGGCGATCCGCTCAGTTCCAGCACGATGATCACGGTCCGGTCGTCGTAGGCGCGTTCTTCCAGTTTGAAGCGCAGCCGCACATCCATCAGCGGGATCACCTTGCCACGCAGGTTGATCACGCCCTTGATGTAGCGCGGCACGTCCGGGACGGTCATGATCCGCTGCATACCGACGATTTCCGTCACCACCGCGATCGGAACCCCATAGGTTTCATCGCCGATGGCGAAGGTCAGGTACATGTTGTCGATGTTGTCATCGTCATGCAGAAGGTTTTCAGCTTCCGCCAGCATGGCTTGGTCCTTGGTCATATCCGTCATCCTCAGGATCCTTTCAAACTCTGTAACTTTCGAGCCTGTCCCCCACCGGGATGCGAGAACAGGAATTCATCAACCACGAAGACACGTCGTCGAGGGGAACCAGCGCCTCTGGCGCCCCGATCTGGTACGCAGCGCTCGGCATCCCGAACACGACGCAGCTCGCCTCGTCCTGTGCGACGGTCCGGCCGCCGGAATTACGAATGGCCAACTGGCCTTCGGCGCCGTCCTTGCCCATTCCGGTCAGGATGGCCGAGGACACCCTGCCCTCAGCCACCTGGGCAACGGAATGGAACAGGACATCCACCGAGGGGCGCGAGAAACAGACCTCGGGGCCGTCGATCAGCCGCACCTGGTGACGGCCCATCTTCTTGACCACGGTCATGTGCTTCGGACCGCCCGGCGCCAGCAGCACCAGACCGTTTTCCAAAACGTCGCCGTCTTCGGCTTCCTTCACCCGCAGCGGCCCCATCTGGTTCAGGCGCTTGGCGAAAGACGCGGTGAAGCCTTCCGGCATGTGCTGCACGATCACCACCGGCGGGCAATCGGCGGGCAGCGACTGCAGAACCGCGGTCAAGGCCTGCACCCCGCCGGTCGAGGCGCCGATCGCGATCATCCAATCGGGCAACCGGGCCGGCGCCGAACCTGCCGCCGGGCGCGGCGTTTGCGGCCGGACCGGCGGCCGCGCGGGCGTGGCCGTGCGGCGCACCTGGGCGCCCGCGGCCACTTTGACCCGCTGGACGATGCTGGCCATCATGTCGTTCAGCCCGCCGCCCAGCTCCATCCGCGGCTTGGCGATCACATCGACCGCGCCGGCGGCCAGCGCATCGACCGTCGCCTGCGCGCTGCGTTGGGTTTGCGACGAAATCACCACCGTGGGGATCGGATCGGCCTTCATGAAACTGCGCAGGAAGGTCAGCCCGTCCATGTTGGGCATTTCCAGGTCCAGCGTGATCACGTCCGGCTTGCTTCGCGCCAGGTATTGCATCGCCATGTTGGCATCTGCCGCGGTGCCGATCACTTCGATTTCGGGGTCCTGGCCCAGGCCGATCGACAGGATTTTGCGCACCATGGCGGAATCGTCGACGATCAGGGTGCGGATCTTTCGCCGTTCCTGCATCACCCCGCCCTCCGGTAAATCCCGGTGGTGACCGGGATCCAGCCCGGGCAGAGGTCGCGCACTGCCTCGGTGACGCTGGTGATCAGCCAGCCACCGGGTTCGGTGGCGTCATAGAGCGCGCGCAGCGTCGCGGCCTGATCCTCGGGTTCGAAATAATACAGGATGTTGCGGCAGAAAACGACCTGGAACTGCTTGGCAAAGGGATAGGGCGTGGCCTTCAGGTTCAGGCGGCGGAAGGTGCAGGTGTTACGCAGTTCTTCCTTGACGCGGTATTGTTCGATGCCCGTGGGGGTCATGTATTTCTGCCGCATGGCCGGGTCCATCTGGGCAATCTGGCGGTTGGAAAACACCCCCAGTTCGGCCCGTTCCAGCACCGGCGCACTGATGTCGGTGCCCAGGATCATCAGCTTGTCCAGGGCAGCCAGGCCCAGGTGTTCAGCCACCAGCATCGCGATGGTATAGGCTTCGTCCCCGGTCGAGGCGGCGGCGGACCAGATCCGCAGCTGTTCGCGCTGGTTCAACTTCGGCAGGATGTTCTTGGCAAACGTATCCAGCACTTCCGGTTCGCGGAAGAAATAGGTGTGGTTGGTCGAAGCCGCATGCATCACCGCCAGTTCGACATCGTGGCGGTCGCCCTTGGTGATGGTCCCCGCCAACTCGTCCAGATCGGACAGGCTGAAGCTGCGGGTGACCCGCGCCAGCCGCTGGCGCAGCAGGTCCGCCTTGTGGTCGGGATAGGAAATCCCGCAACGTTCGCCCAGCCAGGACCGGATACGTTCATACCCGGCGCGATCCTGATAGGCCCCATGATCCATCAAAGACATCAGCGTTCTCCCGCAGCCAAGCGCTCGGCATCAAGGACCAAGGCCACTTCACCCGTTCCCAGCAGCGCGCAACCCCAGCTGGCGCGCACCTGCGCCAACACACCGGAAAGCGGCTTCATCACCACCTGTTGACGGTCCAGCACCTCGTCCACCGGCACCGCGATCAGGCGGCTTCCCGCCTTCAGAACGATCACCACGGTATCGGACAACGGGGCGAGATCGGGTAAGGTATCGCCGTAGAAATGCTCCAGCCGGCATACCGGCACGTGGCTTTCGCGCAGGCGCAGCATTTCGGACCGGCTGCCAGCGGAAATCGACATGCAGGATTCAGCATCCGGCTTGACGATTTCGAAGATATCTTCAACCGGCACCGCGAACAGGTGGGTACCCTGACGCAACAGGATGCAATCGAGGAAGGCCAGCGACACCGGGATATGCAGCGACACCTGGGTGCCGACGCCTTCGGTGCTGTCCACCGCGATCCTGCCGCGCAGATCGCGCATGGTGGTGTTCAGCACATCCATGCCAACACCGCGCCCCGACAGGTTCGAAACTTTCTCCGCAGTCGAAAAGCCGGGTTCGAAGATTACCTTCCAAAGCTTTGAATTCGTGGGCTCCTCATCGGGACCATAAAGGCCGCGCTTGCGCGCGATGCCGAGGATCTTTTCGCGGTTCAGTCCGCGGCCGTCATCGCCGACGACGATCTGAACCTCGCTGCCGACCTGCGCGGCCGAAAGGGTGATCACGCCCTTTTCGGGTTTGCCGACGGCAATCCGTTCCTCGGTCTGTTCCAACCCGTGATCGGCCGAATTGCGTAGAACGTGAAGAAGCGGGTCGTAAAGCCGGTCCGCTACCATTTTGTCGATCGCGGTGTCGGCGCCGTTGACTTCCAGCGTGATGCGCTTGCCAGTCTGGCGTTCCATTTCGCGGATCATCCGCTTCAGCCGCTTGAACACCTCGTCCACCGGCACCAGCCGCAGCTCGGTCGCGGCATCCTGAACTTCGCGCACGATCATGTTCAGGCGGTGCGCTGCCGCCTCGAACTGGGTACGGTCCCCGGTATGATCCAGGTCCGGGGAATTCACGGTCTCCGACACGCTCAGAGACAGTTCGCCAACAAGATCCATCAACCGGCTGATCTTTTGCGACGAAACCCGCAAAAGGGCGCCAGCAGTGGCTTGCTTGTCTGCAACGGTTTCTACCTCAGCCGACATTTTGACCCCGATCCTTCCTGTTACTCAACTTCTCACTGTTCAAAGCTTGCCAAAGGGAGGAGCGAGCCTAAGCCGCGTTTTCGTTTCCGTCGAAGCTGAAGATGCAAACTCCATCGAACCCTGTCGATTTGAACAGGAAGGTTTTCTTCATCATGTCGACGAACCCGCCGTGCTTCTTCTCAAAATTCTTGAGATCCGCCACGGTGGGAAAGAAGAGGTTTACCGAGATGTCGCCTTCCTTACTGATAAGCACTGTTAGCCCGGACAGACGACATTCAGGGATCGCGTTGCCGAGCGTCTCGGTGACGAACGGTGCTGCGATTTGCGCTGCATCGAGGCTGGGAAATTTAAGATGGTACGTTTTTGACAACATAAGACACGGCCTGCAGTTTGGTTTTACGTCTGCATTGGAAAACGTCCGCGCCCGAAAAAAGTTGACCCCTGTCATTAGAAAAAAATACACCCCTAAGTATGGGGTGGCGCAAATTCGCCTATGTCGGCAAATCGTCAAATCTCCGACGGTCAGCAAAATGCCGCCAAACCGACATATCCAAAGGGTGTTTGAAGGCTATATACTTTCGATATTTTAGTTTTTTCTTTTATTTATTTTCAAACACTTAAAATCATTTCAGCAAATAATTTACCACTTGGTACGGTCCCTGCTTCTTCAAATCCGACAGCAACTCGTAGGAGCGTATCATGGCCAAGGTTTTTATCATCGGACAAGATTTTGACGACGCGGCGGCCCTCGCCGATCTACTGACCCGTCGTCGTATCGACAGCCTGGTGATCGACGGTCTTGGCGCATCGGACAGCAATCCCGGCAAGGGCAACACGCTGGTCTGTAGCGCTGGCGCGGAAAAGGCCGCCGGCGGTCAGTCGGGCCTGGTGGCCGGTGCCCGTCAGCTGGGCGTCAGCCAGCTGATCATCGTGCAACCCGGTGAAGAGTTCGCCACCGCGGCGGAACTCGGCGGTCGGATGCAGCGCGTCACCCTGCCCCTGCGCGGCGAAGCGCGCCCGCCGCTCTACACGCCTTCGCTGCTGGCCCTGGCCGACCTGATCGCCACCCCGCATGGCGGCATGGTGGCCGCGGCCGAAACCACCAGCGCATTGATCGATCTTGCCTCCCGCGTCGCCCAGACCGACGTCACCGTCTTCATCAACGGCCCCACCGGCAGCGGCAAGGAAGTGCTGTCGCGCCTGATCCACGACCGCTCGCCCCGCGCCGGCAAGCCGTTCATCGCCGTCAACTGCGCCGCGATCCCGGAAAACATGCTCGAAGCGATGCTGTTCGGCCATGAAAAGGGCGCCTTCACCGGCGCATCGACCGCCAATCGCGGCATCTTCCGCGCCGCCGACGGCGGCACCCTGCTGCTCGATGAGATCTCGGAAATGCCGCTGAGCCTGCAGGCCAAGCTGCTGCGCGTGCTGCAGGAAAAGAAAGTCACCCCGCTGGGATCGCAGAAAGAGGAAAGCGTCGATATCCGCGTCATCGCGACCTCGAACCGCGACATGCTGGGCGAGGTGCAGGCCGGCAATTTCCGCGAAGACCTGTATTACCGCCTGAACGTGTTCCCGCTGGCGACCCAGTCGCTGGCCACCCGCCCCGATGACGTGCCGGCGCTGGCCGTCGCGATGATCCGCCGCCATGTCGGCGAAACCGCGCCGCTGCCGCTCCTGACCGACGAAGCGATGACGGTGCTGCGCGACTACAACTGGCCGGGCAACGTGCGCGAACTGGAAAACGTGGTGCAGCGCGCGCTGGTGCTGCGCTGCGGCAACAAGGTCTGCGCAAACGACATCATGCTGACCACCCACGCCGCGATGATCCCGGGGATGATCGACCCGGCCGCCATGGCGGCCCGGGCGGCCTGATCGGAGAGCTGAACCATGTCGATTAACGGCCTTTCAGGACAATCCACGCTCGCCGCGCTGACCTCGCGCGGGACGACGCCGGTTCAAGAAAGCAATTCCGCCAACGCCGCCAAGCAGTCGACGTCGTTTTCCGAGCGCCTGGGCGGCGCGCTGGAACAGGTTGCACAGTCGCAGAACAAGGCGGCCGAAGCGGCCAAGGCCTATGAAACCGGCCAAACCGACAACCTCGCCGGCGTCATGGTCGAACAGCAGGTTGCCTCGCTCGGGTTCCAGATGACCCTGAACGTCCGCAACAAGGCGCTGTCCGCCTATCGCGACATCATGAATATGCCGGTTTGACCCTGCGTCGACCCTCAGGCGCGAAAATAGAGAGTTTGCATGGATAGCTCGACCAACCCCATCGCCACGACCGGAGGCAATCCCCTCGCCATCCGTGGCAAGGCCTATCTGGCGCAATTTCAGACGCTCACCCGTCAACCGGCGGTACGCCGTGCCCTGCCCGCGATCATCCTGGTGACCGCGGCGGTTCTCGCTCTGGCGGCCTACGCGCTGCTGAGCCAGCCCAAGCGGCTGACGCTCTATTCCGACCTGCCCGAGGCCGACAAGGCGCGCGCGGTCGAAGTGCTCGGCTCCAACGGCATCGACGCCAAGCTCGATCGGGCCTCCGGCGCGCTCAGCGTGACCGAGGCCGATTACCACCGCGCCCGCATGGTTCTGGCCACCGAAGGCCTCCCGGCGGGCACCCCCGACGGCATGACCACCCTGAGCGACATGCCGATGGGCGCCAGCCGGTCGGTCGAAGCCGCCCGCCTGCGCCGGATGCAGGAACTGGACCTGGCCCGCTCGATCACCGAATTCCAGAACGTGACCAACGCGCGCGTGCATCTGGCGCTACCCGAACAGACCGCCTTCATCCGCGACACCAAGCCGCCGCGCGCTTCAGTCTTCGTTCAGGTCGTGCCGGGCCGCGCGATGGACGAAGGTCAGGTGTCCGC
This sequence comes from Thalassovita aquimarina, assembly GCF_018219815.1. Classification (GTDB taxonomy): domain Bacteria; phylum Pseudomonadota; class Alphaproteobacteria; order Rhodobacterales; family Rhodobacteraceae; genus Thalassobius; species Thalassobius aquimarinus. The sequence continues at coordinate 127,524 of NZ_JADMKU010000001.1, read as the reverse complement.
GATCGTCAGCCTCGTGTCGACCTCGGTTCCGGGCATGGCGCGCTCCAACGTCTCGGTGGTCGATCAGAACGGCCGCCTGTTGTCGCATGAAAGCAACGATCCGCTGAGCGAACTGACCGATCAGCAACTGGCCCATCGCAAGCGCATGGAAGACCATTACCGCAAGCGGATCGAAACCCTGCTGAGCCCGATCGTCGGCCCCGGCAACGTCGCCGCCGAGGTGACCGTGGACATGGATTTCACCCGCTCGGAAATCACCAACGAACAATACATGCCCAACGCGTCGGTGATCCGTTCGGAACAAAGCATGGTGCAGTCGTCCACCGGGATGATGGCCAAGGGCATCCCCGGCGCGGTGTCCAACACGCCGCCGCAGGAAGCCCAGCTGAATGCCGACGGCCCCGCCTCGGCGGTCGAAAAGCAGGGCACCGAACAGAACACGACAAGCAATTCGACCCGCAATTACGAAGTCAGCCGCCGCGTCGAAACCACGACCCCCGCGATGGCTCAGATCACCCGCATCCATGCCGCCGTCGTGCTGCGCAGCCCTGCCGGCAAGATGGGCGAGGACGGATCGCTGGTGCCCGGCGAACTGCCCGCCTCGGTCCTGCAGGATGCCAACGCCCTGGTGCGCAGCGCCATTGGCTTCCAGGAAGAACGCGGCGACAGCGTGACGTTGTCCTCGCAACCCTTCGTCAACCCGTTCGAAGAGGTTTCGACACCTTGGTACAAGGAAGCCTGGGTCGGCACCGCAGGCCGTTACCTGGCCCAGATCTTGGTGCTCGCGATCATCGTGCTGGGACTGGTGCGCCCGATCATCGACAAGCTGCTGTTCTCGCCCACCGCGGCGGCCGGAAGCTCCAAGGTGCTGGGCGCGCCGATCGCGGCGCAAAGCGCCAGCGGCATCTCGGGCGACGCGATCGAAGTGGGCCCGGGCGAAACCCTGGCCGAGGTTCGGGCGCGGCTCGACGGGTATGAACCGGTCGGCAACCCCTGGGCGCATGTTTCCTATGACGAGAAACTGACGCTCATCCGCGAACTGACCCGCACCGACAGTGACCGCATCGCCACCGCGTTCAAGGCGATGATCGAAGAAGACAATAACGAGTTGATGTGATCCATGGCCCAAGCCCCCTCCATTGCCGATTTCGGCGGCACCCAGAAAGCCGCCGTGCTGATGATGCTGTTCGGCGAAGAAGCCGCCGCCAACATCCTAAAATTGCTGAGCCCGCAGGAGGTGCAGCAACTTGGCACCGCGATGTATGGCGTGCGCAACGTGGATCATTCGACCGTCAACGAGGTCCTGAACGAATTCCTGCATGAATTGCGGGAACATACCGGGCTTGGCGTCGGGGCGAATGAATACATCAAGGAAGTGCTGACCCAGGCGCTTGGCCAGGACAAGGCGCAATCGGTGCTGGGGCGCATTCCCTCCAACAACAACGACCACCCGATCCAGATCCTGGAATGGATGGATGCCCCGGCGGTTGCCGAACTGATCGTCGACGAACATCCGCAGATCATCGCGCTGATCGTGGCGTCGCTGGACCACGCGGTGGCGGCCGACGTTCTGAAGCTGCTGCCCGAGGAACAACAGCCCGACATCATCAACCGGATTTCCGAACTCAACACCGTGCAGCCCGACGCGCTGCGCAATCTCGAAGATGTGATCCAGCGCAAGTTCCAGACCAACGCCAGCCTGCGCGCATCGCAGATGGGCGGGGTGAAGGCAGCCGCGCGGATCATGAACTTCACCAAGCAGGACATGGAACAGCGCATCCTCAAGATCATCAACAAGGACAACAAGGACCTGGCGGTGGCGCTGCAGGACAACATGTTCGTGTTCGACAACCTGATCAAGTCGAGTGACCGCGCGCTGCAGACCCTGCTGCGCGAAGTCGACAACCGCACCCTTGTCGTCGCCCTGCGCGGCGCCGACGAAGCGCTGCAGGAAAAACTGCTCAGCTGCATGTCGAACCGCGCCGCGGCCAATATCGTCGACGAGATGGAGGCGCTTGGCCCGGTGCGCCTGACCGAGGTTCAGGCGGCCCAGAAGGAAGTCATCGCGGTGGCGCGGCGGATGTCGGACGAAGGCACCATCATGCTGGCCGGCCGCGGCGGCGAGATCATGGTCTGACGAAAGGCGCGCATGATGGGATTCCATTCCGACAGCCCGATCCGGACGCTCGACCTGGACGCCCTGTCTTCGCTGGTGCGCGACAGCCGCGACGGTGCATTCCGGCGACGCGAATTCGCCTCCGTGAAACCCGACCCGATCGCCGATGCGGCATTGCCGCAGCAGGATGCAGCCCCCGCAACGCCTGCCCCCGACCTTGAAGCCGAGCGCGCCAAGGCACACAAGACCGGCTTCACCGAGGGTTTCGCGCAGGGCTATCAGCAGGGACAGGCGGAAGCCGCCGCAGCCGCGCCGGACCCCGCGCCCGAAACCGACCCCGCCATCGCCGCCAGCGCCGAGCAACTGGAAGAAGCGCGCGCGGTCTTCATGGAACTGTCGCGGGCGCTTGTCGATCATACCGAGGCGCATCACACCACGCTGAGACTGGCGATGGAACGCAGCCTGATCACGCTGGCGGGCGAATTGGCCGGCAGCCGGATCGACGCCTTGCCGCAGGCCTTTGCCGCCAAGGTCGAAGACCTGGCGAACCAGATCGGTCAGGCAGTGGAAAGCACCGTGATTTCGCTCAATCCCGACGACCTCGCCGCGATCACGCCCAGCCTTGCGGACAGCGACATGCTGTCGGACTGCACCTTGCAGGCCGATGACCGGCTGTCCCGAGGCGCGGTCGATATCAAATCCGGCCCCAACCGGGTGAAAACGGTGCTGGCCGAAAGCGGTAACGGCGCCCCGCCGGGAGGAGTCGAATGACCGTGCTGCTGGAGCGGCTGGAGCACGATCTGGCCACCCTCACCGACCGCTGCGCGCCGCAGATCAGCGGACAAGTTCTGCGCTATGACGGGTTGGTAGTGGAAAGTTCCGGCTTCCCGGCCAGCCCCGGCGACCTATGCCAGATCTTCCCGCGTCAGGCGGCACCGGGCAGCGATCCGATAGAAGCCGAGGTGATCGGCTTTTCCAACGGCAAGAACCTTCTGTTCCTTGATACTTCCGGAGCGCAGATCACGCTGGGCGATCCGATCGTGTTGCGCCGCGCCGGGCGGATGTGTGACGTCGGCGACGAACTTCTGGGCCGGGTGATCGATGCCAGCGGCGCGCCGCTGGACGGCCGCCCTGCCCCGCGTCCATCGGACCGCTGGCCGCTGGCGGGCAAACCGCTGAACCCGCTGGCGCGCACCCCGGTGCGCGACGTGCTGGACGTCGGCGTGCGCATCCTGAATTCCGCCATGACCATCGGCCGCGGTCAGCGCGTCGGCATCATGGCTGGGTCGGGCGTCGGCAAATCGGTGCTGATCGAGATGATGACCCACAACACCACGGCGGATGTGATCGTGGTCGGGCTGATCGGCGAACGCGCCCGCGAAGTGGGCGATTTCGTGTCCCGAGTGATGACCGGCGAGGCGGCACAGCGGATCTGCGTCGTCGCGGTGCCCGCCGACCGGTCGCCGCTCTTGCGGCTGCGCGCCGCCAACCGCACCACCGCCATCGCCGAATATTTCCGCGATCAGGGCAAGGACGTGCTGATGATCATGGATTCACTGACCCGCGTCGCCCATGCCAAGCGCGAAGCGGGCCTGGCGCTTGGCGAACAGCCCACCGCCAAGGGCTATACGCCCTCCGTCATCTCGCTGATCCCGGCGCTGATCGAACGTTGCGGGCCGGGCCTGCCCGGTCAGGGCACGATCACCGCGCTCTACACCGTTCTGGCCGATGGCGACGACACCACCAACGACCCCGTCGTCGACAGCGCCCGCGCCATCCTTGACGGGCACATGGTTCTGTCACGCTCGCAGGCGCAGCGCGGCATTTACCCCGCCATCGACCTGCCCGCCTCGATCAGCCGGGTGATGAACGACATCGTCAGCCCCGAACACGTGGCGGCAAGCCAGCGGCTGCGGCGGATGATTTCACTCTACATGGACAATCGCGACCTGATGCTGATGGGCGGTTACAGCGCCGGACAGGACAAGGATCTGGATCAGGCCATTGCGCTGTGGCCGAAGATCGAAGCCTTCATCTGCCAGCTGAAAAGCGAAAAGGTGACCTTCGAGCAAAGCCAACAGCAATTGTTCGACCTTCTGGGGAACTTGAATGAGCAAGCATAAGGGCGATCTTCTGCGCATGATGGCCAAGGCCGAAACGATCAAGCAGGCCGAACTGGCGCGCAAGCTGCGCCAGGTGCAGGACGAAACCGACCGGATCGCGGCGCAGGCTGGATCGCTGGAACGGCTGCTGGATGAACATCGCATCGCCACCCCCAATTCGCAGACCACCGCGCAGCTGGCAAACACGCTCAGGGTCGGGCAGCAGTTGGAAAGCCACCGCCGGTCGCTTTCGATGCAGATGAAGCAATCCGAACACCGTCTGAACCGTGCGCGCACCGCGCTGGCGCAGTCCGGCCACAAGCTGGAAATCCTCACCGACAAGGCCCGGATCGCGGATCAGCAGACGGAAAACGAATGAGCCCGGCGGGCTGGCACGAAACCTGCATCGCAACCACAGAACAAACCGAAAGCTCCATGGAATAACCATGCCGCAAACCGTTACGCCTGCCTCCGCTGCCGGGGCGCCCTCCATCTTCCCGGCCAATCTGTCCGGTATCGTGGCCCGCGACCGCGAAGGGTCCGCCGATTTTGCAGAGCTGCTGCAAGGATCGCGGAAGTCCGCTGCCGCTCCCGGCGGCCAGCCAACCGATGGCGAAGCCGCTGCCAATGGCGAAACCTCTGCCAGTGTCGAAACCGATGCCGAAGGCGAAACCCCTGTCGATGGGGAAACCGGCCTGCCCGAAGACGGCACCGCACTGCTACCGCTGGCCGTCCTGTCCGGCGAAGCCGGTGACAAGGCCGGCCTGCCCAGCACCATCGATCGGCTGAAGCTGACTGAATCATCCCCGGCCGCGTCGAATCCAGGGGCAGGGCCTGCGCCGGATGCGGTCGCGGCGGCGATTGCGGGCGAAGCCCAGGGCACGTCCGAAACCGTCCTGTCGGCCGCGCCTTCGGTCGCAGGCAAGGCGCGCGCGGATATCGTCCTTGGTGCGGTTCCCGAAACCGATGCCCCGGCACCCGCCTCTGTGGCCCGGACCGGCGAAGCCGGCACGGCCGTTGGCACGGTTCAAGGCGATGCCGCCAAGTCCATTGAAACCTCTACGCCCCTGGATACCGCGCAGGCGGCCCTTGTCAGCAAGGCCACCGTGCAACGGGTCGGGATGGAAGAGAACGCCGGCAAAGGGTCCGCGACGACCATTGATGCGGCCGCCATGGCCGCGCAGTCCCCCTCGCAAGCCGCTGGCAAAGGCGCGAGCGAGCTTGCAAGGCAGCTTGCCCCGGGTCAGCAGGTCAAGCCTTCGATCGCCGAGGACGCGGGCGACGCCCCCGGCGCTGCCATCGCGACCGCGGCGCGGCTGGCCAATGGCAGCCTTGACGAAGCCGCCGCGAATGACACCGCTGTGACGGATGAAACCGCTGCTGCCTCCCACCAGTCGGTCAAGACTGCCGTTCAGGCCGCGCTTGCCGATGCGGGAAGGGGCCGGACCGCGGCGGTGACAGCACAATTAGATACCCCGGCGGCGCAAACGCCCCCGGCATCGGACCAGACCGCCCGCGGTTCGGACAGTGCCGACCCCGTCCTCGACGGCATGACCAACGAGGCGCTGGCCCTCGACACGACCGCCCCCGAGGCCGAGATGATGTTAAAGACCATGGCCACGCACGCGATCACGGCGGCCGCCGCCGCGCAACAGGCGGAGGCCCAGGCCTCGGCCAGCGCGCCGCAATCGGGTGTGGTGACCGTGCAGGCCGGAGAAATGGGTGAAACCGTGGCCACTGCGGCCCCGACCGCGTCGAATGCGGCCCCTGCCCGCACCCTTCAGATGGTTGATCCGGGCTGGCCAACGAACCTGACCTCGATGATCCGCGCGGCGCAGGAACTGGGCCAGAGCGAAATCGAAATCGCGTTGCAGCCCGAAAAGCTGGGCAAGATGACGATCAGGCTCGACATGCGCGACAGCAGCAACGTGGCGGTCAACATCGTCACTGAATCCGACGCTGCGGCGCGGATGCTGAACGACAACCAATCGCGTCTGGCCGAGATGATGCAGAAGGCAGGTTTCGACCTGACGCAGCACCAGGCGAGCAGCGATCAGGGTTTCCAGGGGCAGAACCCGCATGGCGGACAGGCGGGCCGGGAAACCCACTCGGAAACGGCAATGCAGCAAAATTTGTCCGAAGACGGCATTTCGGCACAATCCATGCAAGCAGGCCCCGACACGGGCATTGATATAATCGCCTAAGGTAAATGGTAATGGCTAATGCGACGTTTGATGGATCGACAAGACGTGGAGGCGGTTTCTTGAAAGCTCTGTTCCTATTCATTTTGGGATGCGGTTTGGCTGCGGGCGGTTTTTTTGCCGGCCAGTACGTCACCCGGACGACGATGAGCCCGGCAGACGAGGTTCTGCGCCTGATCGAAGAAACCGGCCCGGACGGCACCTATGCGCGCGAAGAGGAACCGCAGAGGGTCCCGCGCGAACTGCCCGACGCGCCGCTTTTCGTGACCCAGTATTACGAATTCCCCGATCCGCTGACCACCAACCTGAAAGGATCGACCCGTTTCCTGCAGCTGGGAATCGGGCTGGCGACACAATACGATCAGGCCGTGCTCGGCAATGTGCAAACCCATGAAATGGCTCTGCGTTCGGACATGCTGGCGGTTCTGAGCACCTTCACCGAGGAAGATGTCGAAGGCACCGAAGGACGCGAAGCCCTGTCCGTTGCGCTGCGCGACGCCATCAACCACCGGCTGGAGCAACTTGAAGGGTTCGGCGGCATAGAAAGCGTGTTTTTCCCAGTATTCGTGATGCAGTGAGGCGCCCGGATGTCCACCACTCATAAGCTTTCCACTGGCGAAACCACGCATAAGCTTTCCACCGGGGAACTTGCCAAGCTCGTCGGCGGCCTGATGGATCTCGACGCGGCCGAGGACGAATACCGCGACGGAGAGATATCCTACAAACCGTACCAGTTCGGCGATAACAACCTGTCGCTGATGGGCGACTATTACGGGCTGCGGATGATCAATGAACGGTTCTGCCGCCTGGCCCGCTCGGTCTTCCTGCCGATGCTGAGGCTGCAGCCACGGATTTCCTCTTTTCCGCCGGAAGTGAAGACCTTTGCCGATTACTGCGACGAGGTCGAGAACTTTGTCAGCCTCACCACCAGCCGGGTCGAAGCGCTGCGCGGCAGCCAGATGATGGTGATCCCGCGCGATTTCGTGTCGATGCTGACCGACGCCTATTACGGTGGTTCGATCCGCAACACGCCCCCGAACAACAGGACGGAATTCACCCCGACGGAACAGCGGGTGATCGAACTGGTTTCGGACGGTCTCAACACGTCGATGGCGATGGCGTGGCGCGACCTGATGCCGATCGCGTTCGAGGTGCAGAACCGCGAGGAAAACCTCAGTTTCGCGAGCTTCGCCGACGCCGATGACATGGTGGTGAACTGTTCCTTCATGGTGCAGCTTCCCGATGCCGACCCGGCGAATTTCGACATCATCTATCCGCTGCAGACGCTGAAACCGATCGCCGGCCAGCTGCGGTCGCGGATGCATTCCGACCTGCTGGAAGAAGACCTCAGCTGGCGCGAGAAACTGGAACGCGCGGTGCTGAACGTGCCGCTGAGCATCACCGCCGTTCTGGCCGAACCCTCAGTCCCGCTCGGCCGCGTCGGCAATGTCACGCCGGGCCAGGTGGTGCCGGTTCAGATGACCCCTGCCCCGCGTTTGCTGGTCGAAGGCCTACCGATGTTCGAAGCCGATCTCGGCGAAGCCTCGGGCAAATCCGCCCTGAACCTGACCCGCCGTATTGCAGACTAATCCGGACCTCTAATTCGAAAGGACCACAGTCATGACCGATGAGACCTCCGTTCAAGACCCCGCCGCTCCCGTCACCACGGCGCCGCCGACATCGGAAGAAGCCAGCCAGCTGCTGAGCGGGCTTGGCGTTCTGGAAACGGTCAAGGTACGACTGACCGTCGAGGTGGGCCGGACCGAGATCACCATCCAGGATTTGCTGAAGCTGAACGAAGGGTCCGTTGTTGAACTGGACCGGCTGGCCGGAGACCCGCTGGACATCCAGATCAACGGCACCACCATCGCCAAGGGCGAGGTCGTCGTCGTGGGCGAACGCTTCGGCATCCGTTTCGGCGATATCGTCGATCCCAAGGACCGGATGCAGATCTGAGGCTTCGCCCCGTTTCCAATATTTTCCGTAACGCGCCACTTTGGCATGAAACCTGCCCCTGAACGGTCAGTATAGCCGTTTAGGAGAGGCGTGTTATGGTTACCGATGTCCTGCAATTCGACCAGATTTTTAAGGTCGGCGGGTTCCTGGCCGTTCTGGTTGCGGCACTTTTTCTGGTTCAGGCCAATCGTTCGAAACTGTCCGGCCGCATCGCCAAGGGCCGCCGGATGCAACTGTCAGAGGTCACGGCGCTTGGTCCTGACACCCGCGCGATGCTGCTCGCCGTGGACGGGACTGAATTCCTGGTGGTCACCACCAAGCGTCAGCAGCCGGTGATCACCGAACTGGCGCCCGCCCCTGCGAAACCCGCGGTCGCGCAGGTGGCGGCATGAAGCGCCTGATCCCGCTGCTCCTGATCCTTGGACTTGGCGCCGGCCCGGCGCTGTCGCAGGGGCTGCCGGCGCTGGAAATCACCGTCCCCGACGGTGGCACCCAGACGCAATATTCCTTGTCGCTGCAGATCCTGGCGCTGATGACGGCGCTGACCGTGCTGCCCTCGATCGTGCTGGGGATGAGCGCCTTCACCCGGATCATCATCGTGCTGTCGATCCTGCGCCAGGCACTTGGCACCCAGCAGACGCCGCCGAACCAGGTGCTGATCGCGATTGCACTGTTCCTGAGCTTCTTCGTGATGCAACCGGTGCTCACCCAGGTCTATGACAGCGCCATCGCACCCTATCTGGACGGTCAGTTGCCCCCCCTTGAGGCGCTGGAACGGGGGCGCGAACTGATCAGCGGGTTCCTGGTCGAAAACACCCGCAAGAACGATCTGATGATGTTCGCCGATCTTGCCGGTGACGGGCCTTACGAAAGCGAAGTCGACGTGCCGCTGTCGGTCATGCTGCCCGCCTTCATCACCTCGGAACTGAAAACCGCGTTCCAGATCGGATTCCTGCTATTCCTGCCCTTCCTGGTGATCGACATGGTGATCGCCTCGATCCTGATGTCGCTGGGCATGATGATGCTGTCGCCGATGCTGGTGTCGCTGCCGTTCAAGCTGCTTCTGTTCGTTCTGGTCGATGGCTGGGCGCTGACCATGGGATCGCTGGTCAACAGTTTCGCCAGCGGCGTCGGAGGATAGGCGATGGATTTCGACGCGAATATCGAACAGCTGAAACTGGCCTACTGGCACATCCTGATGACCGCCGGACCGGTTCTGGCCATCGCGCTGGCCGTCGGGCTCGTGGTCGGCATCATCCAGGCCGCCACTTCGATCAACGAAGCGACGCTCAGCTTCGTTCCGAAACTGGCCATCGTGCTGCTGACGATGGCGCTGGCCTCGGGATTCATGCTGACAACGCTCAGCGATTACTTCGTCCATGTCTTCGACATGATCGCGGGGCTGCACTGATCCGTGGACGTGTTCATTTCATATGATTCCGGCGTACCTGGCGTCGAGATGGGCAAGGCGGTCGAGATGTCGGTGCTCTATCTCTTCGCGATGCTGCGGATCGGCGGTTTCATCATCGCCGCGCCGGTCTTCGGCGCCCGCTTCATCCCGCTGCAGGTGCGGATCGTGACCTCGGTCATCCTGACCCTCCCGGTGATGAGCTATGCCGAACTGCCCGATGTGGAAGCCCTGCTGAACACCTCCGCGGTGGGCTTGATCCTGGGGGAATTGGCGATCGGGGTGTCGGCCGGGCTGTTGCTCATGATCTTCTTTTCGGCGGCGGTGATGGCGGGCGACCGGATCGCCGCCACCGCCGGTCTGGGTTTCGCCGCGCAGGTGGACCCGGCGTCGGGCGCGCAGGCCCCGGTGGTCGGGCAATTGTTCAGCCTTGCACTGATGGTCTTCTTCGTCGCCTCCGACAGCCACCTAGTGGCGCTGCGCGTCATTCTCGACAGCTATATCTACATTCCGCCCGGCAGCGTTTTCGACACCGGCATCCTGATCCAGTCGGGCATCGCCGCGGCGGGCGAGATGTTCGCCTTTGCCGCACGGCTGATGATGCCGGTGGTGACGGTGCTGCTGCTGGTCAACATGGGCATCGGCGTGATCACCCGCTCGGCCCCGCAGCTCAACATCTTTTCCTTCGGCTTTCCGCTGACAATGACGGTGACCATCGTGCTGCTCTATCTCGGGGCGCCGGTCATGGCGACGGCGATGGACCGGCTGATCGAGGCGTCGGTCGATGCCCTGATGCAGATGATGACGGAGGCCGCCAATGGCTGAGAGCGACGACGGCCAGGAAAAGACAGAGGAACCGACGCCGAAAAAGAAACAGGACGCGAAGGAAGACGGCAAGGTCATCACCTCGAAGGAAATGTTCGTTTTCGCCTCGATGCTGGGGGCGATCGTGATCCTGATGGCGGCCGGTCTCTACGGGCCGTCAATGGCCACCGCCTGGAGCACGTTCTTCCGCTTTGGATCGGCCGAGACGCTTGATTCCCTGATGCTGGTCCGGCTGCTGGAGGGCATGAAATATATCGGGATCATCTCTCTGGTCGTCGGCACGCCGCTGCTGATCGCGACGCTTGCCATCCAGGCGGCGATGGGCGGGCTGATCTTTTCCGGCAAGAACATGCAGCCGAAGCTGGAAAAGTTCAACATCCTCAAGGGTGTCGCAAAGATGGTGTCGATGAAGGCGCTGGTAGAACTGGGCAAGGCGTTGCTCAAGGTCTTCCTGCTCGGCGGGCTGGCCGGGGTGATCCTGTGGCAATGGTTGCCGGTGCTCGACACCACCGCCTTCATGACCGTCGGCGAAGGGTTGTCGACCCTTTCGCGGGTCACCTACCGGGTGCTCAGTGCCTTGGTTCTCGGGCTGGCGGTGATCGGTGCGATCGACCTGTTCTGGCAGGCCTACAGCATGAACAAGAACCTGAAGATGACCAAGCAGGAAATCAAGGACGAGTCGAAACAGACCGAGGGCTCGCCCGAGGTCAAGGGCGCGATCCGCCGCCGGCAGATGGAAGCCTCGCAACAGGGGGCGGCGCGGCGCGCAGCGCTCGAAAACGTGCTTGATGCCAACGCGGTGATCACCAACCCGAAACATTTCTCGGTCGCGCTGCGCTACGTGCCGGGCGAAACGAGGGCCCCGGTGGTTCTGGCGCTCGGCGAAGGGGCGATGGCGTTCCAGATCCGCGAACGCGCCATCGAGCACAACGTGCGCATCCTCGAGGCCCCGCCGCTGGCCCGGGCGATCTACTTCACCAGCGATCTGGGCAGCGAAATCCACCCCGCTCTCTATGCGGCGGTGGCAACGCTCCTGGCCCACATCTATCAGCTCGATCAGGGCGGCACCGCCGATTTGCCCGATATCGATCTGCCGCAGGATTTCCGCTTCGACGAAAATGGCATAAATGCTGCATGAGTACCGCAAAGGAGACCGAAACGATGAGCGACAAGCGTAACGGATCTGTCGGACAGATGATATCCACCCTGTGTTTTCTGGGGGTCGGTCTGTGGCTAATTGCCGAAGCCGCGATGACGGAAGGAAATCCGCTCCGGGTGTTCGTGCTGCTCTGCTGCGCCATCCTCAGCCTGTTGGGCGCCCTGCGCTTTCAGATCGCGATGATGGCCCATTGGTTTCGTCCGACCTGACGAAGGCCACGTAAACCCCGACGAAACCGGCAACGACCACGAAACACCCCCCTGACACGCGAAACAGGGCGTGCCAGCGGCACACCCTGTTTACGTGAGAAAGAACGAGAGAGAGTTGTACATTGGCGGGATGCGTTGAAACAAACCCGCCCGCGTACATCAGGAGAGGTTCTGGGCCACCGTGGGGACGAACCAGAACCAGAACAATGCGCCGCTGGTAAGGAAAGGAAGCATCCACCATCCAGAGCTCAGCGAGAGTTCCTTCTTCTGGGGGGAAGAGGGAACGGGGACGAGAGTGCTGTCAGCCAAATCGGAGGGCTGGAACTGGAATGACATCGTAGCTTCCCTTTCTGGTATCCTCATCGCGTAGCATTTGTTCTGCGGCGGTTTTTGATCGCCTAGCACCATATTTGCACCACACCCTTTCTGTTTCCATGTCACTTAGGGACAATCACAACGCGCAAATTGCGGGGCATTTGCACGAAAGTATGTATGGCAGCGGCGGCATGATCTGCCTATGCGGGAAATCCCGTAAGCCGTGATCTACCTGCGCGGTACCTCGGCGATACCAAGGCGCGGAGATCAGCAGATTCTCGGCAATTGTTCGCCGACCAGCATGTCGACAATGCGCAGCCCCCCGAAAGCGCTGCGCATGCTGACGCGCCCGGCTTCGCCCGGAACGACCCTGCCGATCGCCACCGCGCCCTGCCCCGCCTCGGTCGCCCGCATCGCGGCCAACGCCGCCGCAACCTCGTGTTCCGGCACGAACAGGACCAGCGTTCCCTCATTGGCAAGGTACAACGGATCAAGCCCGAGGATTTCGCACAGCCCCCTGACCTCAGCCCTGAGCGGCAGCGCGGCTTCGTCGATCTCGATGGCGACCCCCGCCGCCGCCGCCATTTCGTTCAGCACCGCGGCCACCCCGCCCCGCGTCGCATCCCGCGCCGCGCGCAGGCCCGGCGCCACGGCAAGAACCGCCTCCATCAGATGCCCCAATCCCTGACAATCCGAAGCGATCTCCGCGCTCAGCGCCATCTCGCCCCGCGCGGCCATGATCGCCGCCCCGTGATCGCCCAGAACACCGTTGACGATCGCCACATCCCCGGGGCGGATGTTTGCCGCCTGCAAGTCGCGCCCCGGCGGGATCACCCCTATCCCGGACGTGGTGATGAACAGCTTGTCGGCCATGCCGCGGCCGACCACCTTGGTATCGCCGGTCACGATCCGCACCCCGGCCTTTTCCGCTTCCGCCGCCATCGACGCGACCACCCGGCGCAGCAGGGCCAGGTCCAGCCCTTCCTCGATGATGAACCCCGCCGACAGCCACAGCGGCCGCGCCCCGCCCACCGCCAGATCGTTCACCGTGCCGCACACCGCCAGCGTGCCGATATCGCCGCCGGGAAATTCCAGCGGATCGACCACGAAACCATCGGTGGTGAAGGCCAGCCGCGCCCCCGGATCGGCCAGCGCCGCCGCCTGCAGCCGCGCCTGATCCTCCATCCCGTCCGGACGAAAGACGGAAGTGAACACCTCCTCGATCAGATCCCGCATCGCCTTGCCGCCGCCGCCATGGGCCAGCGTCACCTTCTCGTCCTTCAATGCCATCGCGTCTTCTTCTGTTTAAAAAATATCCCGGGGGTCGCCCTCGGGCGACGGGGTCAGCGCCCCCTATTCCGCCGCCGCCCGCGCCCCGCCATATTGGTAATAGGCCGCGCAGGCACCTTCGGAACTGACCATCAAGGCCCCAAGCGGCGATTCCGGCGTGCAGCCCCGTCCGAATTGCGGACAGTGCACCGGCTTCATCCGCCCGCTCATCACGGCGCCACAGGAACATCCCTCCGGCAGGTCCGCCGCGGCAGGCCCGGCGCCATATCCGATCCCGAATTTCTTCTCCGCATCGAATGCCGCATAGCTATCCCTGATCCGCAGCCCGCTTTCGTCGATCTCGCCCAGGCCGCGCCATTCGAAGCTCGGACGCGGTTCATAGACATCGGCGATGGCGGCCAGGCTGACCGGGTTGCCATGTTCCGGAACCACGCGAGCATATTGGTTTTCCACCTCCGCCCGTCCGTCCCGCAACTGCCGCAATACCATCAGCACCGACTGCAGCAGGTCGGTTGGTTCGAACCCCGCCACCACGATCGGCTTGCCGTATTCCTCGGCGATGAAATCATAGGCATGGATGCCGATCACCATGCTGACATGGCCCGGCCCGACGAACCCGTCCAGCACCATGTGCGGGTCGTCCAGCAACGCCCTGATCGGGGGCGGCACGGTGATGTGGGTGCAAAAGACGCTGAAATTCGCGATCCCCTCTCGCGCCGCGGCCTGGATCGACAACGCGGTCGAAGGCGTGGTCGTCTCGAACCCCAGCCCGAAGAACACCACCTCGCGTTCCGGGTTGCGCCGCGCCAGTTCCAGCGCATCGAGCGGCGAATAGACCATGCGGATATCGGCGCCGTCCGCCTTGGCCTGCAAAAGCGACCTGCGCGTCCCCGGAACCCGCATCGCGTCGCCGAAGGTGGTAAAGATCACGCCGTCTTTCTCGGCGATCTCGATGCAGTCATCGACCCGGGCCATCGGCAGGACGCAGACCGGGCATCCGGGGCCGTGGATGAACTCGATCCCCTCATGCACCAGCTTGTCGAGCCCGTAGCGGAAAATCGCATGGGTATGGCCGCCGCAGATTTCCATGATCCGCACCGAATTGTCACGCGTCGCGCCGATTTCACCGGCCACGGCGTCAATCCCGGCGAGCAGCGCCTTGGCCGCTTTCGGGTCGCGGAATTCCTCGGCATACCTCATTCCCGGCCCTCCTGCGCGGCCTCTGCCGCCGCCATCGCGTCGAGTTCGGCCTGCGCCTCTCCCAGATCGTGCAACGCCTGCAACGTCGCCTCGGCCTCGTCCTCGTCGATCAGCGCCATGGCGAAGCCGACATGGATCAGGGTCCACTTGCCGACCAGATCCTGCAACGGTCCGGTGGCGACCGGGGCAACGTTGACCTCGCGCTTCACGCCCGAGATTTCGGCCATCGCAAGCATCCGCTCCGGATCGGTGACGGCCACGATCTGACCGGGAATACCAAGGCACATGTCAGTTCCTGCCTTCCGAGGAAAACGTCGCTTCAGTCCACATCTGCACCATCACAAAGCCCCTTCCTCTCGCACATTCCGTTCCGCCGATTGTGCCCCTTTTCGATCCCGGTTGGCCTGCAACCATTCGATCCATTGCCGCATTCCTTCGCCGGTGCGGGCGCTGAGGCGCAGTACCTCGATCCCCGGGTTCACCCGGCGCAGGTTCGCCTCGTAAAGGTCCAGGTCGACATCGCAATGCGGCGCCAGGTCGATCTTGTTCAGAACCGCCAGCTTCGCCGCGGTGAACATGTCGGGGTATTTCAGCGGCTTGTCCTCGCCCTCGGTGACGCTGAGGATCGCCACCTTGCAATCCTCGCCCAAATCGAACCCGGCGGGACAGACCAGATTGCCGACATTTTCGATGAACAGGACCGACCCGGACGCGATATCGAGCTTTTCCATCGCATGGCCAACCATGTGCCCGTCCAGATGGCACCCCTTGCCGGTATTGATCTGTACCGCCTGCGCCCCGGTGGCGCGGATGCGTTCGGCATCGTTGGCGGTCTGCTGATCGCCCTCGATGACCGCCAACGGCTGATCGCCCATCGCCTCGATCGTCTTGCACAACAGCGTCGTCTTGCCCGATCCCGGTGACGACACCAGGTTGACGGCAAACACGCCCTTGCCCCGCAACATCTGCCGGTTGGCGCCGGCGAACCGGTCGTTCTTCGACAGGATATCGGTTTCGATCTCGATCAGCCGCGCCTGATCCATCCCGGCCACCTGCGTGCCAGCGGGGCCGTGGCCGAAATGAAGATCGCCATGAGAATGATCATGCCCGCCTTCCGTTCCACATCCGCAAACCGTGCACATCAGATCACCTCCAAGTTCTTGATCCGCATTTCATCCCCGGCAACCGGCATCAGCATGCCACCGCCGCAAACGGGACAGGGCGCAAGACGGTCGTCGATCTCGACCTCTTTCATGCAGTCATAGCACATCGCCCGCCCCGGCAGGTCGGTGATTTCCAGCCGCGCGCCCTCGGCCACCGATCCGCGCATCACCACGTCGAATGCGAATTCCAGCGCCTGCTTTTCCACGCAGAAAAACCGGCCGATTTCAAGCCGCACGGTCTTCACCGCCGTGATCGGTTGAACGCGGGCCTGATCCTCAATCACCTCGCGGACGGATTGGCAGAGCGACATTTCGTGCATTGCGCGCCCTCCTACTGCGCGACCGCCGGATGCGGGGCCTCTGCGCAAGGATTGCGTCACGGGACCGCCGAGGGCAAGCCCATGTTCGAAGGACGGAGTCATGGTGCCGCTTTCGCCGCCGCGACCAGCGCCTGACCAAAGGCCAGCCCGCCATCGTTCGCCGGGATTTTCCGGTGGATCAGAACCGGCAGGTCGCCAAGCTCCCGCAGAACCAGTTCCAGCAGCAACGCGTTCTGGAAACATCCGCCCGAAAGGGCGACCGCCCGCGCTTGGCCGCTTTCGACCAATCCGCGCGCGGCCCCGGCAAAGGCCCGGGCCAGCCCGGCATGGAACTGCCTTGCCAGTGCTTGAGCCGGCGCTCCCTTGCTCCTGAGCTCGAAAAGCTCCGCCCAGATCGGTGCCGGATCGATAACCGGGCCTTCATGGGAAAACCCGAAACCACCGCCCGTATCCGGTGCCCGGCAGGCTATCGCCTCAAGCCGCATCGCCGCCTCGCCCTCGTAGCTCTGCCCCATGGGGCAAATTCCCAGGCACGCCGCCACTGCGTCGAACAACCGCCCGGCGCTGGACGACAGCGGCGCGTTGATCCCGGCCCGCGCGGCCTGCCGCCCCAATCCCAAGGGCGCTTCGGGGAACAGCCGGTCGGCCCACTCGCCCAGCCCTGCCTGATCCAGCCGAGCCAACGCATTGCGCCACGGTTCCGCCTGCGCCCTGTCGCCCCCGATCAGCGGCGCGGGCCGCAGCCAGAACCGCCGGTCAAATCCGTGGTAATCGCCCAGCAGAACCTCGCCCCCCCACAATGTGCCGTCGGGGCCCAACCCCAGCCCGTCCAGCACGATCCCGGCCACCTTGCCGCCGTCCAACGGCCAGAGGTTATCCCCCAGACAGGCGGCCAGATGCGCGTGATGATGCTGCACGGGGGTCAGCGGCACCCCCACGGCCGCCGCCCGCGCCGCCGCATGGCGCGACGCGCTGAAATCGGGATGCAGGTCGCAGGCGATCCGGTCCGGCCGGAAATCGAACAGTCCGGCATAATCCCGGTCCGCCTGCAAGAACGCCCCCCAACTCAGAGCGGCATCCAGATCGCCCAGGTGATGGCCCAGCAGGGCCCGCCCGTTCTTCACAAGGCAGATCGCCGCTTTCATCTGGCCGCCATACCCCACGACCCGCGGCGCATCGCCGAACCCGTCGGGCAACAGCAAGGTCCCCGGCACCCGCCCCCGCCCCCGGCGCAACACCATCGCCCCGGGCGCGGCGATCCGTTCCACGCTGTCGTCTAGGCGACGCACGATACCGCGATCATGCATCAGGAAGGCATCGGCATAGCCCGATAGTTTTTGCCGCGCCTCGTCATTGCCGCTCGCCTGCGGTTCCCCCGACAGGTTGCCGCTGGTCATCACCAACGGCCTGCCCGTGGCGTCGATCAGCAGATGATGCAGCGGCGTATGGGGCAGCATCCAGCCCAGCCGATCCAATCCCGGCGCGACCGCTTCCGGCAACGCCTCCCCTGCCTTTTCAAGCAGCACGATCGGCGCCGCCGGATCGCGAAGCAAATCCCATTCGGCCTCGGACACCGACGCATGCCGCGCGATCATCTCCGCGTCGCCCATCAGCGCCAGGGGCTTGCCCGGCCGCCGCTTACGCCGCCGCAGCAACGCCACCGCCTGCGGCTGGCACGCATCGACGCAAAGGTGAAACCCGCCCAAGCCCTTGATCGCCAACACCTCGCCCCGCGCCAGCTTTTCCGCCGCCAGCGCCAGCGGATCGCCCGGCAGTTCGCGCCCGCCCGCTTCCAGCCATGGGCGCGGCCCGCAGTCCGGACAGGCGACCGGCTGGGCGTGGAACCGACGGTCGCCCGGATCGGCATATTCGGCGCCGCAATCGGGGCACAGATCAAACGCCGACATGGAGGTCTGCGCGCGATCGTAGGGCAGCGCCTCCAGGATGGTGAAACGCGGCCCGCAGCAGGTGCAATTGGCAAAGGCATAGCCGAAGCGCCGGTCGCCCGGATCGCGAATCTCGGCCAAACACGCCGAACAGGTCGCCGCATCCGGCGTGACACCGGTTTCCGCGCCCTGCCCCTGTGACGCCACGATCTCGAACGCCGCGGGCGGATCGAAATCGAAGCCTTCGCTTTCCACCGCATCGATCCGCGCCAACCCCGGCGCCTCGGCCCGGATCGATGCCTCGAACCGGTCAAGTCCGGGCCCGGCAACGCATATCAGCACCCCCTCGGCATCGTTCAACACCCGGCCCCGCAGCCCCATCCGCCGCGCCAGCCGCCAGACGAAGGGCCGGAATCCGACCCCCTGCACCTGCCCCCGCACCCGGATACGCCGCACTGTCACCGAACGAACCTCCTGCTTTTTCTTGGCCCAAATACCCCGGGGGAGCCGTTGGAAATCCGTGGATTTTCAACGGCGGGGGCAGCGCCCCCATCCTGCCCACGATCCAGAGCCTAGCCGCGCCCCCCGGGAAACGGAAGCCACGACCGGAAACGAAAAAAGGGCCCGAAGGCCCTTTGCTCCTTGAAAGCCAGATCGCCTTGCCAGCCCTTACTCGGCAGCCCCAAGGGACAGTTCGATCGGGTCGAGCCCGTCAATCCCGCCGGTGATCCGGTCGCCGGCAACCACCGGGCCGACGCCTGCGGGGGTGCCGGTCATGATCACGTCGCCCGGTTGCAGGTGATAGTAATGCGACAGGTGTGACACGATCTCGGCCACGTTCCACACCATCTCGGCCAGCGTCGCGTCCTGCCTGACCTCGCCATTGACCTCCAGGTGGATCCGCTGTCCCGCCGGTTCCCAATCGGCAGCCCGCGTCAGCGGCGCCATCACCGCGCCGTTTTCGATATCCTTGCCCAGATCCCAGGGGCGGCGATGGTCCTTGCCGTCCTGCTGGCGGTCCCTGCGGGTCATGTCCAGGGCACAGCCATAGCCATAGATCGCCGCCTTGGCTTCATCCTGATCGGCCCGGAACGCAGGCGCGCCCAGGACCAGCGCCAGTTCCATTTCGTAGTGGAAATTGTCGGTTCCCGGCGGATAGGGCACGGTTGCGCCGCTGGCCACGTGGGCGGTTGCCGATTTCAGGAAATACCAAGGCGCCTCGCGGTCGACCTCCCCGCCCATTTCGGTGGCATGGGCGGCGTAGTTGCGGCCGACGCAAAAGATGCGGCGAACCGGATATTCGGCCGTTTCCCTCCTGACCGGGATGGAATGCACCTCGGGGGTGTCGAACAGGTAGCTGGTCATGTCGCGCCTTCCCTACAGAAACCATCTTGGCGCCGGCGGGGGAATACTCCCGTCCCGTCCAGCCGCCATTTTCCCACTGTGCTACCGTGTCCCGTCGGGACATGGAAGGCCGATCATCCCGCGCCTCCTCCAAGCCACTGGCCCAACCCCGGCTTGCATGCCAAGATAAAACCGCGCAGATATCGGGTAAATTACGAGGGACGAAACCTTGCTGGAACTCTACGGCATGGCCGGGCACCTGATCCGGCGCCTCAATCAGATTTCCGTGTCGGTTTTCACCGAGCGGATGAAGGCACAGGGCCTGGACCTGACCCAGGTTCAGTTCGGCGCCCTGTCGGCGCTTGCGGACAATCCCAATATCGACCAAGCCACGCTCGCCGGGCTGATTGCCCATGACCGGGTGACCATGGGGGCGGTGCTGGACCGGTTGCAGAACAAGGGACTGATCGAACGCCGCACCAGCCCCCGCGATCGCCGCGCCAAACTGTTGAAGCTGACCGCGAAAGGCGAGACGTTCCTGAAGCAGGCCACGCCCATCGTCTGGGCGCTGCAAAAGGACATCCTTGCCGGTCTGAGTGATGACGAACGCGCCGAGATGCTGCGGCTCATGCAAAAGGTGACCGAGTCCGGCAACGAACTGAGCCGCGCACCGCTGCAGAAGCCCAAACAGGACGGTTAGTCAGCCGCAAGCCGGGCTGAGACGCGACACGCGCGCTTTGCGGGCGCTTGTCCTGTTCCCTATTGAACCCCCAGCCCCTGCTCGCTATATGCGCGCTACCGGTCGCAGCCTACCCGGTCACCAAAACAAGGACTGAAAAATGAAAACTCTCGTTATCTGCTCGGGCGGGCTCGATTCCGTATCGCTTGCCCATATGGTCGCGGATCAGCAGAACCTCACCCGGCTTGTTTCCTTCGATTACGGCCAGCGCCACCGCAAGGAACTCGATTTCGCCGCCCGCTGCGCCACGCGACTGGGTGTGCCGCATCACGTCATCGACATGCGCACGATCGGCGCAGCCCTGACCGGGTCGGCGCTGATCGACGATATCGACGTGCCCGACGGGCATTACGCCGAGGACACGATGAAGATCACCGTGGTGCCCAACCGCAACGCGATCATGCTGACCATCGCCTTTGGCATCGCGGCGGCCAATGGCGACGAAGCGGTGGCGACGGCGGTGCATGGCGGCGATCACTTCATCTATCCCGACTGCCGCCCGGCGTTCACCGAAAGCTTCGACGCGATGCAGCGCGCGGCACTGGACGGCTATGCCGATGTGCGGCTGTCGACGCCCTTCGTGCACCGGTCCAAGGCCGATATCGTGACCGAAGGCGCCCGGGTGAACACGCCCTTCGCCGATACATGGTCCTGTTACAAGGGCGGCGAACACCATTGCGGCCGCTGCGGTACCTGCGTGGAACGGCGCGAAGCGTTCGACCTGGCCGGGATCGCGGACCCGACCACCTATGAGGACCCGGATTTCTGGCGGGCTGCCGTCAAAGCGGCGGAGGGCAGCTGATGTTCCGGATCACCAAGGAATTCCATTTCTCCGCCTCGCACCGGCTGTCGCATCTGCCCGAAGATCACCAGTGCCACCGGCTGCACGGACACAATTACATCGTTGTGGTGGAACTGGCGGCGAAAGAACTGAACGCCGACGGCTTCGTACGCGATTATCACGAGCTGAAACCGCTGAAGACCCATATCGATGACGATTTCGACCACCGTCACCTGAACGATGTGCTCGATTTCCACCCGACCGCCGAAAACATGGCGCGATATTTCTTCGACTGGTGCCGCGCACGCTGGCCGGAAACCGCCGCCGTGAAGGTGTCGGAAACGCCCAAGACCTGGGCCGAGTACCGGCCATGACCCTGCGGATCGCGGAAATCTTCGGCCCAACCATCCAGGGCGAAGGCGCCCTGATCGGCGAACCCACCGTTTTCGTGCGCGCGGGCGGCTGCGACTACCGCTGCGCGTGGTGCGATTCCATGCACGCGGTGGACAGCCAGTTTCGCCATGACTGGCAGGCGATGGACCCGGCGCAGGTCTGGGACGAGGTGAAAAAGCTGTCGGGCGGGCAGCCGCTGACCGTGTCGATTTCCGGCGGCAACCCGGCGATCCAGGATTTCGCGCCGCTGATCGCCTTGGGCAAATCCGAAGGCTACCGCTTTGCCTGCGAAACCCAAGGGTCGGTCGCGAAACCGTGGTTTGGAGATCTCGACACGCTGGTGCTGAGCCCGAAACCGCCCTCGAGCGGTGAAACCGTCGACTGGGCCGCCTTCGACAGCTGCCTGAAAGCCGCCGGGGACCGCCCCGACACCGTGATGAAAATCGTCATCTTCGACGATACCGATTATCAATGGGCCAAGGGCGCGGCGGCGCGCTACCCGCAGCTGCCGCTCTACCTGCAGCCTGGCAATCCCGAGGTCGACCCGGATCAGCCCGTCGACCTGCAGGAAACCACCGACCGGTTGTTGTGGCTGATCGAAAAAGTGACCGAAGACAAATGGTTCGCCCCCCGCGTTCTGCCGCAGCTGCATGTGCTGGTCTGGGGCAACAAGCGCGGCGTCTGAGCGCATGATTGGAGAAAACAGATGAGCGACGAAACCATCTACAGCAATCTCAAGCAGCTGGGCGGCGCCACCGTGATGCCGCAAAGCCCGGATGAGGCGGAATTGGAACGGGTGCAGAACCCGCAAGCCGATGTCCTTTACAACGTGCGCTTCACCGCGCCGGAATTCACCTCGCTCTGCCCGATGACGGGGCAGCCGGATTTTGCCCATCTGGTGATCGATTACGTGCCGGGCGAGTGGCTGGTGGAAAGCAAGTCGCTGAAGCTTTTCCTCGGATCGTTCCGCAATCACGGCGCGTTTCACGAAGACTGCACCGTGTCGATCGGCCGGCGTCTGGTCGACTTCCTCGATCCGAAATGGCTGCGCATCGGCGGTTACTGGTATCCGCGCGGCGGCATCCCGATCGACGTGTTCTGGCAGACCGGCGCGATGCCCGAAGGGGTTTGGATTCCCGATCAGGGCGTGCCGCCTTATCGCGGCCGTGGCTAACCATCGGTTGAGGGGCACCCGGGGCGCACGCCCCGGGGTTCGCCCGGAGCACGCCAGGCGCTGCGTCACGCCCAACCGCGCCCATTGATGGGAATTTTAATCAGGTGGCTGAAATGCAGAATTATCTGCGTCAGCCCCCGATTCCCCTAGCAAATACCGTAGTTTCCACATATATGAAGCCCTCAAGCCACTGCTGGAGGATAGTTGGTTGCTCGACCTCTCGACCGTTCGCACCGATCTTGCCGAACACTACGATCTCGCCCCTTCATTGGAACTCGCCGAGGCCACAAAAGACATCTATGCCCGTATGGATCGTGTCGTCACGCCTGCGGACTGGGCGGTTTATGCACCCTACGTGGTGGCGATCAACGAGTTGAAGAAGAAGCGCGGCGCGGTCATCCTGGCGCATAACTACATGACCCCCGACATCTATCACGGCGTCGCCGATTTCGTCGGGGATAGCCTGCAGCTGGCGATCAAGGCGACCGAGGTCGAAGACGACGTCATCGTGCAATGCGGCGTGCATTTCATGGCCGAAACGTCGAAAATCCTCAATCCGCGGAAAACCGTTCTGATGCCCGACATGGAGGCGGGGTGTTCGCTGGCCTCCTCGATCACCGCCGAAGGGGTGGAACAGATGCGCGCCAAGTATCCCGGCGCGCCGGTCGTCACCTATGTGAATACCACCGCCGAAGTTAAGGCGGCCTCCGATATCTGCTGCACCTCCTCCAACGCGGCCCAGATCGTGGCGGCGCAGGACAGCGACACGGTGATCATGACCCCCGACAAGTACCTGGCGCAGAACGTGGCCAAGCAGGTGCCGGGCAAGAAGATCGTCTGGTGGGACGGATCGTGCATCGTGCACGAACAATATACCGCGCAGGACCTGAAGGAATTCCGCGAATGGAATCCGGGCACCCGCATCATCGCCCACCCCGAATGCCCGCCCGACGTGGTGGCCGAGGCCGATTATTCCGGCTCCACCAGCGGCATCATTTCCTATGTCGAAAACGAAAAGCCGGAAAAGGCGATGCTGGTGACCGAATGCTCGATGGCGTCGAACATTTCGGATGCCCTGCCCGAGGTCGATTTCATCGGTCCCTGCAACATGTGCCCCTTCATGAAGAAGATCACGCTGGAAAAGGTGCTGTATTCGCTGCATACCATGACCACCCCGGTCGAGGTCGACGCGGCGGTCGCGGACAAGGCCCGCCTGGCGGTGCAACGGATGATCGACCTGTCGAAACAGCTGGGCATCTGACAACGGGCCTCTGAGGATTGCAGCCGATGCAACAGATCACGACCGATCGCATCGTCATCGTGGGTGGTGGCATGGGCGCGCTCTATGCGGCGCTGAAACTGGCGCCCTACCCTGTGGTCATGATCTCGCCAGAAACGCTTGGCGAAGGTGCCAGCTCCGCTTGGGCGCAGGGCGGCGTCGCCGCGGCGATGGATCCGACCGACAGCCCCGAAAGCCATTCCACCGACACGCTGCGCGCCGGGGCTGGCACCGTCGATCCGGAAGTCGCCGCGCAGGTCACCCGCGAAGCGCGTGAACACATCCTTGACCTGACCGAGATGGGTACGCCGTTCGATCGCGACGACAAGGGCGGTTACGTGCTATCGCGCGAAGCGGCGCACAGTTTCGCCCGCGTGGTGCGGGTGAAGGGCGATCAGGCCGGCGCCGAAATCATGAAGGCGCTGATCGCGCGGGTGCAGGAAACGCCTTCGGTGCAGGTGCTCGAAGGGGTGATGGCCTCGGGGCTGGAAACCAGCGACGGCAGGGTGACCGGAATCTGGGTCGAAACCTCCGGGCAGGACCGTTCGAAACCGGTGTTGCTGCGCGGCGCGGCCTTCCTGATGGCCGGCGGCGGTTCCGGCGGGCTGTACAAGCTGACAACCAACCCCGCGCGCATTCGCGGCCAGGTGATCGGCATGGCGGCACGCGCCGGCGCCGTGATCGCGGATGCCGAATTCGTGCAATTCCACCCCACCGCCATCGACATGGGCGAAGACCCCGCGCCGCTGGCGACCGAGGCGCTGCGCGGCGAAGGTGCGACGCTGATCAATTCCGATGGCGAACGGTTCATGCTGCCGATCCACCCGGATGCGGAACTGGCGCCGCGCGACATCGTTGCCCGCGCCATCTACGCCCAGACACAGGCCGGCAAGCGCCCGATGCTCGATACCCGCGCGGTGCTGGGCGAAAAGGTCCTGACCCAGTTCCCTTCGGTGGCCGAGGCCTGCGCCCGCGCCGGGATCGACCCGGTTCACGACCCGATCCCGGTCGCCGCCGCCGCGCATTACCACATGGGCGGGATCGCCACCGACATGCAGGGCCATTCCAGCCTGGAAAACCTCTGGGTGTGCGGCGAAGCCTCCTCGACCGGGCTGCACGGCGCCAACCGCCTGGCCTCCAACGGATTGCTGGAAGCGCTGGTCTATGCCCGCATCTGTGCCGTCGGCATCGAAGACGCCGTGGGCGAAGTGCCTGCCGAAGCGCCCGAAATCTCGCTTGATTTCCAACCCGGCGGCGTCGCGCCGGATGAAGCGGCGATCGACCGGCTGCGCCGCTGCATGACCGATAACGTGGGCGTGGTGCGCGACGCCGAAGGGCTGCAACGCGCGCTCAGGATCATCGCGGAACTGGAAGCGGACAACGCCGATTGCCCCGGTTTCCTGAACATGACCGCCACCGCCACCCTGATCGCCGCCGGCGCGCTGATGCGCGAGGAATCGCGCGGCGCCCATCACCGCAGTGATTTCCCCGACAGCACGGGCGAACATGGCGATCGCAGCATGCTGACGCTGGCCGAGGCCACCGCCCTGCGGGACCGGATCGTGAAGGAATCCCAACAATGAGCTATGCCACCCTGCCCGACCTGATCCTCGAACCGCTGGTCAGACACGCGCTGATGGAAGACCTGGGCACCTATGGCGACATCACCACCCGCGCGGTGATCCCGGCCGACGCGACCTACACCGCGCGGCTGAACGCGCGCGAGGACGGTGTCGTTTCGGGGATGCAGATCGCCGCCATCGCCTTCCGCCTTGTCGATCCGGACCTGAAGATCAAGGCGCTGAAACAAGATGGCAACGCGATTGCCAAGGGCGACACGCTGATGGAAATCGAAGGCGCCGCCGCCTCCATCCTGTCCGGGGAACGGGTCGCGCTGAACTTCGCCGGGCGGCTGAGCGGCATTGCCACACTGACCCATGGCTTCGTGCAGCAGACCAAGGGAACCGAAACCCGCATCACCTGCACCCGCAAGACCACGCCGGGCCTGCGCATCGTGGAAAAGCAGGCGGTGCTGCATGGCGGCGGCTTCAACCACCGCTTCAGCCTGTCCGACGCGATCCTGATCAAGGACAACCACATCGCCGCGGCCGGCGGCGTCAAGGCCGTGCTGGAAGCGACCAAGGCCCATGCCAGCCACATGGTCCGGGTTGAAATCGAGGTCGACCGGCTCGACCAGCTGGAAGAGGTGCTGAGCACCGGCGGCGCCGATGTCGTGCTCTTGGACAACATGGACACACCGACACTGCAACAGGCGGTCAAGCTCAACGGGGGCCGGTTGGTGCTGGAAGCTTCCGGCAACATGAAACTTGGCCGCATCGCCGAGGTCGCCGCGACCGGCGTCGATTACATTTCTTCCGGCGCGCTGACCCACTCGGCGCAAACTCTGGATCTGGGGTTGGATTTCTGATCTTCCCCGGGCCGTTCGGCCCCCAAAAAATAGCGTTTGCATGGCACCTCCGAGCCGCTATGTGGTTCCCCAGCAAGGAGAGCGCGCATGAAATTCTTTCCGATGTTCGTGAAAATGGCAGACCGCCGCGTGGTGATCGCGGGCGGCGGCGAACAGGCCGCGCAGAAAGCGCGGCTGATGCTGAAGACCGAAGCGGAACTGATCCTGATCGCCCCGGAACTGGATGACGAACTGCGCGCTATCACCGCCGAGGGCCGCGCCCAACACGATGCCGGAGCGGTCACGCCCGACAGTTTCGCCGATACCGCGCTGGTCTTCGTTGCCACCGGTTGCCCCGGCGCCGACGCGGCGCTGCACACGCTGGCCAAGGCGGCGGGCGCCACGGTGAACGTGGTCGATCAGCTGGCGCTGTGCGATGTCACCACACCTTCGATTGTCGATCGCGACCCGGTGGTGGTGGCAATCGGAACCGAGGGCACCGCGCCGGTCCTGGCGCGCCGCCTGAAAACCGATTTCGAACAGATGCTCGATCCGCGCCTGGGCAGTTTTGCCGCTCTTGCCGGGCGGTTGCGCGACGCGGTGGGTTTCAAGCTGGAACGGCCCCGCCGGCGCGATTTCTGGCGCTGGAGCTTCAACGGCGCGCCCTGGCTGGCCTTCAAACGCGGTGCCGAACGCGAAGCGGCAGAGTTGCTGAAGACCGCCATCAGCGCCGGCGGCGCCCCCGATGGCAACGACGGCGGCCTGATCAGTCTGGTCGGCGCCGGTCCCGGCGCGCGCGACCTGCTGACCCTGCGGGCGGTGGAACGGCTGCAGGAAGCCGACGTGATCTTCTATGCCCCGAACGTCGCGGCGGATGTATTGGAACTGGCGCGGCGCGATGCCGAACGGGTGTTGCTGGACAACCCGGCGGACAGCGAGGCCGCGGTGCTTAACGCCGCCCTCCAAGGCCACAAGGTGGTGCAACTGGTTGCCGGCGATCCGGACGGAAGCGGCATCGGGCCGGAAAATGCGCGCGCGGCGGGCATCGGCATGGAAATTGTCCCGGGCGTTGCCACCGAACGCGCCCCGCGCGACTGATCGGTACGCGCCCTCTGGCGGTTGCGTTCAGAACGGATTAGGTAACCTTCACCTAAATGATGCAAAAGGGACCACCGATGCAGCCGCAAATTCCGCTGACCCGAGACCTGGTGTTGATCGGTGGCGGCCATTCGCATGCGCTGGTGCTGCGCAAATGGGCGATGCGGCCGTTGCCCGGCGTGCGCCTGACCCTGATCAATCCCGGCCCGACCGCGCCTTATTCGGGCATGCTGCCGGGCCATATCGCCGGGCATTACCGGCAGGAAGAACTGGAAATCGATCTGGTACGATTGGCGCGTTTCGCCGGCGCGCGGCTGATCGACGGGCGGGCGGTGGCGCTGGACCCGGAGGCCAAAACCGTCACCGTGGAAGGGCATGGTGCGATCGAATACGATGTCGCTTCTCTCGATATCGGTATCACCACCGACCTGCCGCAATTGCGCGGCTTTGCCGAACATGCGCTCGGGGCCAAACCTCTTGATACCTATGCGGCGCGCTGGCAGGACTTCCTGCGCACCGCCGAGGCCAGCGGCGAAGCGGACCCGATCGCGGTGATCGGCGGCGGCGTTGCCGGGGTCGAACTGGCGATGGCCATGGCCCATGCGCTGCGCCGGGTCACCGAAAAGGCCCGGGTGACGCTGATCGAGGCGCATGATCAACTGACCGGCACCGGCGAAGAAACCCGGCAACGAATACTGGCAGCGTTGAACGAAAACGGCGTGACGCTGTGGACCGGCGCCGAGATCGCCGAAATCACCAAGGACGGCCCGCGACTGCGAACCGGTGAAATCATCCCCTCGGCCTTCACCGTCGGGGCCGCCGGCGCGCTGCCGCAGCCGTGGCTTCAGCAGACCGGCCTGCCGCTGACCGACGGCTTCGTCAATGTCGGCGCCACGCTTCTGGTCGAGGGGCATGACGATCTTTTCGCGGTGGGCGATTGCGCCCACATGACCCACGCGCCGCGCCCCAAGGCCGGGGTCTACGCGGTGCGCGCGGCACCGGTGCTGCACGACAACCTGCGCGCGGCGCTGACCGGACAGGCCCTGCGCCCGTTTCATCCGCAGAAGGATTACCTGAAGCTGATATCGCTGGGCGAGAAATCGGCGCTGGCGGAAAAATACGGCCGGCCGTGGTCGGGCCCATGGTTGTGGCGCTGGAAGGACCGGATCGATCGGAAGTTCATGTTGAAGTTCCAGGACCTGCCCGCGATGGACCCGCCTGCCCCGCCCAGAGTCGCGGCGCTCGGCGTGGCCGAGGAACTGGGCGACGGGCAACCGGTCTGCGCCGGCTGCGGATCGAAGGTTGGCCCCGGGGCTCTCTCCGACGTGCTGGCAGCGCTGCCCCAAGCGGGGCGCGACGACGTGCTGCGTGGCGCCGGCGACGATGCTGCCACGCTCGATATCGGCGGGGTGAAACAGGTGCTGACCACCGATCACCTGCGCGCCTTCACCGAAGATCCCGCGCTGATGGCGCGGATCACCGCGATCCACGCCCTGGGCGATGTCTGGTCGATGGGGGCCGCGCCGCAGGCGGTTCTGGCCAACGTGATCCTGCCGCGGATGAACGACACGCTGCAGCGGCGCACGCTGGCCGAAATCATGCGCGCGGCGGGCGAGGTGTTCCGCGACGCAGGCGCGGAAATCGTCGGCGGCCATTCGACGCTGGGCAGTGAACTGACCATTGGCTTTACCCTCACCGGGCTGACCGGGAACCCGATCCAGCAATCGGGCGGACGGCCCGGCGACGCGCTGATCCTGACCCGGCCGCTGGGCAGCGGTACGATCCTGGCCGCCGAAATGCAGGGCAAGGCAAAGGGCCGCGATGTGATGCGGATGCTGCAGGTGATGGCGCAGCCGCAGGCCAAAGCGGCCGAGATCCTGCGCCCGGCCCATGCGATGACCGATGTCACCGGTTTCGGGCTGGCCGGACACCTGATGGCACTCTGCAAGGCGTCGGACACCGGGGCCGAGATCAAGCTGGAGAGCCTTCTGTTCTACGACGGCGCGCTGGAACTGGCCGAGGCGGGCATCCGCTCAAGCCTGTATGATGCCAATCTTTCCCACGCGCCGCTGATCAACGCCACCGGTCCGCGCGGTATCCTGCTGCACGATCCGCAAACCGCTGGCGGGCTGCTGGCAGCGGTGGCACCGGACAAAGCTGACGCGCTTCTGGCAAAGCTGCACGAAAACGGCATTCCGGCCGTGCGGATCGGGCGCATGACGGAAGGCGCCCCGATGATCAGCTGCGTTTGATTTCAATGAGATGAGCCGAACCAAGGCCTGCTCACTCCGCCCCCGCCGCCTGTAAAACCATCGGCACCGCCGCCGCAAAGTCGGCGTCCTCCAGCCCTTGCAGCGCGATTTCGGCCAGCGGATCGCCCGCCCGGCGCGACGACCGGCGATAGCTGGGATCGTAATGCATCTCGACCAGTTCGCGCGCCAATTGCAGGTGGTCGCCGGCCCGCGCCAGTTCCTGCCAGTGTTCCACCGCCTCGTGCCCGTGGAACCGCGACAGGTAGCGCAAGCGTTCGCACAGCTCGTCCAGATTTCCGATCACATCGGCATAGACCCGGGTCAGGAAAACCGCCCGCGCCTCGAGTGGCGCGGTGACGACCAGATGATCCGCCGTCAGCATCGCCTGCCAGAGGGTCGGCGGGATGATCAGCTTGCCGATCTTGTTGCTTTCGGCCTCCACGAAAACCGGCCGCGCCGGGTCGAGCCGGGTCAGCGCCATTGCCAGCCGGGATTCGAAACATTTCTGCGACGGCTGGCCGCCGGCGAACCCGCCCAGCAGCGACCCGCGATGTTCGGCCATCCCTTCGAGGTCCAGCACCTGCGCCCCGGCCCGCTCCAGATGATGCAGCAATTCGGTCTTGCCGGTGCCGGTGCCGCCGTCTATCAGCACCAGCCGATGCGGCACGGGGTCGTCGTACAGCGCCTTCACCACCAATCGGCGGTACGCCTTGTAACCACCTTCGATCAGCCCGACCCGCCAACCAATCTGATCGAGGATCGAGGCGAACGACCCCGACCGCTGCCCGCCGCGCCAGCAATAGACCAGCGGCTGCCAGCCGCCGTCACGATCCGCCAGCGGCCCCTGCAGGTGCTTTGCCGCGTTCTTCGCCACCAGGGCAGCGCCCAGCTTGCGGGCAAGGAACGGATCCTGCTGGACATAGATCGTGCCCACCTCGGCCCGTTCGGCGTCATCCAGAACCGGCAGGCTGATCGCGCCGGGTATATGGTCCTCGGCGTATTCCGACGATGACCGCACATCGATGATTTCGTCATAGGGCAGCGACGACAGATCGCTCAGGGAATTCAATTTCAGCTTCTTGGCCATGTTTTTTCTGCGCTTGTTCCGGGGGCCGCTTGCGGTGGTTTCCCTGTCCTACTGCATCCTGCGTGCCGCCGCCATGACCAGTTCACAACGTAAAACCCGGAAAAATCCGGAAATTTATTCCCGACTAAAAAACTCATATTGACTATTCCAACTAATTCACTCAGTTATTCTGCCATATCCAGCCATCCGCCAAGCCGCGGTAGCCCGAATCCAATGCAACAAGGGAAGTTCGCAATGAGAAACGCGCTGAACAGCATGGCTGACCGCCGTCAAGACGGTCTTGATCCAAGGCATGACCGCCCCGTGCTCTTCTCGATCCTGGCTGAAACCGGGGTCGGAAACGGTTTTTGCATGGAGTGGATCCTCGATCGCCTTGAGCAGCGGGAGAAACTGGCATGACCACGATGAGACTGCACAAGGACGGCGCTGAGAAGGTCGCGCTGCCCTCGCATCCGATCCACCGGGCCGAGGATCTGACCCAAGGCGGCAACCAGGCCCTGATCGTGCTGCACGATCAGGTCTACAGCCTGCGGATCACCCGGGCCGGCAAGCTGATCCTGACCAAGTGACAGGATCGTGGCCCGGAACGCCCGCCCCCAGACGAACCACCGACCGAACAAGGAGCGACCCCATGAAGACCCCATTCCTGATCTCCACCGCGCTGGCCCTGACACTGGGCAGCGCCGCGCTGGCCGAAGCCCCCTCTCCCAAGGCAGTGCTGGAAACCTACGCCGATATCGCCGCGGCGAAATTCGATGACAGCCTGATCACCGCAAAGGCATTGCAGGCTGCGGTCGATGCGCTGATCGCGGCACCGTCCGAGGCCACGTTGCAAGCGGCGAAAGACGCATGGCTCGCCGCCCGCCCGTCCTATCAGCAGACCGAGGTGTACCGGTTCGGCAACCCGATCGTCGACGAATGGGAAGGCAAGGTGAACGCCTGGCCGCTGGACGAGGGTCTGATCGATTATGTCGACACCTCTTCTTACGGGGAATCGGAAGAAAACGATTATGCCGCGCTCAACGTGGTGGCGACCCCGGTCTTCACCCTGTCGGGGACCGAGGTCGACGCCACCGACATCACCCCAGAATTACTGGAAAACACCCTGCACGAAGCCGATGGGATCGATACCAACGTCGCCACCGGTTACCACGCGATCGAATTCATGCTTTGGGGACAGGACCTGAACGGGCACGCCCCGGGCGCGGGCAACCGCCCCTGGACCGATTACCTTCAGGGCGATGGCTGCACCCACGGCAATTGCGACCGCCGCGCCGCCTATCTGAAGGCCGCGACCGATCTGCTGGTGTCCGATCTTGAATACATGGCTGCGCAATGGGCGACGGGCGGCGACGCACGCAATGACGTGCTGGCCGACGAAACCGCCGGTCTGACCGCCATGCTGACCGGGATGGGAAGCCTCAGCTATGGCGAACAGGCCGGGGAACGGATGCGCCTAGGCCTGATGCTGAACGATCCGGAGGAAGAACATGACTGCTTCTCGGACAACACCCACAACAGCCATTACTACGACGGCATGGGGATCCGGAACGCCTATCTCGGTCAGTATACCCGGGTTGACGGCACGGTCGTGTCCGGCGCCTCGCTCAGCGATCTGGTCGCGGCGAAGGATCCCGCGCTGGATTCCGAGGTGAGGGCCAAGCTCGATGCCACCATGGACGCGCTTGGCGCGCTGAAGGAGGCCGCCGATAACGGATTTGCCTATGACCAGATGCTGGAACGCGGCAGCGTCAGGGGCGAGGAGCTGATCATGACCGGGGTCAACGGATTGATCGATCAGGCCAAATCCTTCGAAAGGGTGGTCAGTGCCTTTGGGCTGAACGGTGTCGCCGTGGAAGGATCCGACAGCCTCGACAACCCGTCCTCCGTGTTCGAGTAACGCGACAACGCACATCAAACTGGCTGGCGCCCCGGCGCCTGCCGGTCCCGTTTTCTGCAGGCGAACCAAATGACCCGATTTGCGTCGATCACCGCGCCCAAGTCCCTTCTGGGATCGGGCCTGATCGTTCTGATAGCGAGCGCCGCGCCGCTGTCGGCCGATCCCGCGAGCGACGAACCGCACCTGTCGCCCCTGCCCCGCACCGTTGCGGAAACCGCCCGGATTGCCGCCGCCCTGGCGCCGCCCGTGGATTTCAGCGAACCCGAACGGTTCGAGGATCGCCCCGCCGGGGCCGCAACGGTTCCCTACACCGGCGGCCCAAAGGCATTTTCCCGTCCGGCGGCCAGCTTGGAAAACCGATTGGATTTCGAACTGGGCCGTGCCTTGTTCGAAAAGCTCTGGGTGGCCTCGCCGTCATCGACCAAGGGATCGGACGGGCTGGGGCCGCTTTACAACACGCGATCCTGCAGCGGTTGCCAATCCGCGACGGGCGCGGCCATGCCCCCGACGGCCCCGAAGACAGCGCGCTTTCCTTCGCGGTGAAACTCGCCGCGCCAGCGGCGCCGGATGACCGGATGGTCGAGATCGCCGATTACCTCGCCACCCTGCCCGATCCCACCTATGGACGCCAGATTCAGGACTTCGCGGCCCCCGGACACGCGGCAGAGGCGCGGGTCAGCGTCAGCTATACAACGGCCGAGGTCGCGCTGACCGACACCACCGTGACATTGCGCGCGCCAACGGTCACGCTGAGCGATCTGGCCTATGGTCCGCTGGACGAGGATGTCACGCTCTCGCCCCGCGTCGCGCCACCGCTTCTGGGCCTCGGGCTGATCGAAGCGATCCCCGCCGCCGACATCATCGCCCTGGAAGATGCCGACGACGCCGACGGCGACGGGATATCGGGCCGCGCCAATATCGTCTGGTCACGGGAATACGAACAGCCGATGCTGGGCCGGTTCGGCTACAAGGCAGGCCAGCCCACCGTCCGGCAGCAAGTGTCCATGGCCTTCCATACGGACCTGGGCCTTTCCACCCCGATCTTTGCCGACGGCTGGGGCGATTGCAGCGCTGTTCAGGCCGATTGCCGTACTGCGCCGCATGGCGACGGGGATGCGCGCGGTTTCGAGGTCGACGCGGCTGCGCGGGACCTGACCACGCTTTACAGCGCCAACCTAGGCGTTCCGGCGCGGCGCGATCTGGCTGCCCCGCAGGTGCTGCGCGGCAAGGAAATCTTCCATCAGGCCGGGTGCCCGGCCTGCCACCATCCGAAGTTCGTCACGTCCCGGCTACCCGACCAAGCGGAGCGCAGTTTTCAACTGATCTGGCCCTATTCCGATTTCCTGCTGCATGACATGGGCGACGGATTGGCCGACCCGATGCCCGAGGGCCGCGCGACGGGCCGCGAATGGCGCACCGCGCCGCTTTGGGGCGTCGGGTTGGCGCAGCGGGTCTCGAGGGATGCCGGTTTCCTGCATGATGGCCGCGCCCGCACCCTGCTGGAAGCGATCCTGTGGCATGGCGGCGAAGCGCATGCCGCCCAATCCCATGTCCGCGCCCTGACCGCAGATGACCGCAATGCCCTGATATCATTTCTGGAGAGCCTCTGAATGTTCCGACCTCTCGCCGCCGCCCTGCTGCTCTGCCTGCCCGTTCCCGCTTTGGCCAGCCCGCCAGACAACGCTCCAGTCGATCCTGTCGCGGCGGTTGTTGATCAATTGATCCTGCCGGGGTTCGACCGGCTGCAAACCCGCAGCGCCGCGCTTGATGCCGCCGCCGCGGCCGATTGCGACCCGGAGGCCCCGGCGCTGCGCGCCACCTACCACGATGCCTTCGACGCCTGGGTGACGGTCAGCCACCTGCGTTTCGGCCCGACCGAAACCGATAACCGCGCCTTTAGCCTCGCCTTCTGGCCCGATACGCGCGGGTTCACCAGCAAGACTCTGGCGGGCCTTTTAGCGTCGCAGGACCCGGCTGTCACCGACCCGAAAAGTTTCGCCGAACTGTCGATTGCCGGGCGCGGGTTCTATGGCATGGAATACCTGCTCTATGACGACAGGTTCCGCGAACCGGCCGATTATGCCTGTACCCTGATCCGAGCCACCGCGCATGACATCGCCCTGACGGCGGCCGCCATCGCGCGCGACTGGCACGAAACCTACGCGCCCGGGATGCGGTCCCCGGGCAGCGAGAAAAGCCCGTACCGGACGCATGAAGAAGCAGTTCAGGAACTTTTCAAGGCCTTCACGACCGGGCTGCAATTCACCATGGACACGCGGTTGGGTCGCCCCTTGGGCAGCTTCGACCGGCCACGCCCAAAACGCGCCGAGGCCCGGCGCTCGGGCCGGTCGCTGCGCAATATCGAACTGTCCCTCGGCGCCCTGCGTCGCCACGGTGTTTTACCGGCCACCAATCACCCCGCGCTGATCAAGGCGCTTAACGAAGGCTTCGATGCCGCAGACGAGGCGCTGAGCCGGATAGAGGACCCGGTTTTCGCCGATCTGAACAACCCCTCGGCCTGGCTGCGGGCCGAGGTTTTGCAACAATCCATCGACCTGATCCGCGAACAGCACGGCGCCAATCTGGGGGCGGCCCTGGGCGTGGCATCGGGTTTCAACGCGCTGGACGGAGACTGATATGACAACGAGACGCGGATTTCTTGCCGGGCTTGTGGCCACCGGGATCGCACCACAGGCCAGCTGGGCCGATATCGGCAACCCGGCCTACCTGTCGGCGGCGAAGATGCGCGATGGCAGCTACCGGCTGTTCGGGCTTGCCGCCAACGGCCGGGCGCTGTTTTCGCTGCCGCTGCAGGGGCGCGGCCACGCGGCGGCGGCGCATCCACACAGGGCCGAGGCGGTGGCCTTTGCCCGCCGCCCCGGCACCTTTGCCCGGGTGATCGATTGCGCCAGCGGACAGGTTCTGGCCGAAATGCACACCCCGGAAGGGCGCCACTTCATGGGTCACGGGGTGTTCACCGCCGACGGATCGCTGTTGCTGACACCGGAAAACGACTACGAACAAGGTGTCGGCCGCATCGGTATCTGGGACCGCGCCAAGGGTTACAGGCGCGTCGGCGAAATCGCATCGGGCGGGGTCGGGCCGCATGACATCCTGCGGCTGCCCGGATCGGACCGTTTCGTGGTGGCCAATGGCGGGATCGACCCCCATCCGGAATCGGGGCGAACGCCCCTGAACCTGCCGACCATGCGGGCCAACCTGGCGGTTCTGGACCTGAACCGGGGCGTGACCGAGATCACCGAGCTCGACATATTGCTGCGGCTCAATTCCATCCGCCACCTAGCGCTGCGCGCCGACGGGATGGTTGGGTTTGCGATGCAATGGCAGGGCAACGGCGCCGATGCGCCCCCGCTGCTGGGCCTGTACCGCCCGGGCGAGGCATCGCGTCTGTTGCAGGCGCCCGAAGCATTGCATCGCGATATGAACAATTACGCCGGTTCCATCGCCTTCAGCACCGATGGCCGCCAGATCGCCATTTCATCGCCGCGCGGTGGCATGGTCCAGGTCTTCGACGCCGCGAGCGGTGATTTCGCCACCCATCTGGATGAACCGGATGTCTGCGGGCTGAATGCCGGGGAAAACGGGTTCGTGGCCACTGCGGGCAGCGGCCGGATCATCCGCTACGGCGCGGCGGGCGCTATCGCGGTGAGCGAACATGCGGTGGCTTGGGACAACCACCTGGTGGCACTCTGACCGGGCGCCAGTCGCCGCGTCCTTCCGCGCCTTCAAGGCAAAAAACAAGCGCCCCGAAAGGGGCGCTTGTTGCATTTCAGAAACCCGCCCCGGTCAGGCCTGCGACGGCAGCCACAGCACGATCCACGGGAAGGCGACCAGCAATCCGATCGTGACGGCGTCGGCGATGAAGAACGGCGTCACTCCCTTGAACACGTCCTGCACGCTCAGATCGTCGCGCACGCCCGCCACCACGAAGCAGTTCAGGCCGATCGGCGGCGTGATCAGGCAGAATTCGGCCATTTTCACCACAAGGATGCCGAACCAGATCGCGCACATCGGGCCGGACATGCCGAAGGTACTGTCGACGGCGGACACGAGTTCACCGCCATTGAGCGCCATCACCGCCGGGTAGACCACCGGCAGGGTCAGCAGCAGCATCCCGATCGCATCCATGAACATGCCCAGAACGGCATAGGCCAGCAGGATCAGCACCAGCGTCAGCATCGGGCTTTGCTCCAGCCCTGTGATCCAGTCCGAAAAGGCGCTCGGCAATTGCGCGAAGCCGAGGAAGCGAACATAGATCAGCACGCCCCAGATGATGGTGAAGATCATCGCGCTCAGCTTGGCCGTTTCCAGCAAAGCATCCTTCAACTGCGACCAGCGCATGCCGCGATAGACCGCCATCAGGAACACCACGAAGGCGCCCAGGGCACCGCCCTCGGTGGGCGTGCCCCAGGCATCGCCGCCGAACGGATTGTAGATGAAGAAGATGATGATCAGCACCACGAAGAAGATCGGGAAAGCCGGCGGCAGCGCCGCCAATCTCTGCCCCCAGGTGAAGCCCTTCACCGGCGGCCCGAAATTCGGGATGACCAGCGCCAGCCCGACGATCAACCCGCCGTAGATCACCGCCGAGAACGCGCCGGGAATGAAGCCTGCCAGCAGCAGTTTACCGACGTCCTGTTCGACGATGATCGCATAGATCACCAGGATCGCCGAGGGCGGGATCAGCGACGCCAGCGTGCCCCCCGCCGCCACGACGCCGGCGGCGAAGCGTTTATCGTAGCCGATTTTCAGCATCTCGGGGATCGCGATGCGGGCGAACACCGCCGCCGTCGCCACCGATGCGCCCGACACCGCAGCAAAACCGGCGGTGGCGAAAACGGTCGACACCGCCAGCCCGCCCGGCAACCAGCCGACCCAGCGTTTGGCGGCCTCGAACAGAGCCTTGGTCAGACCGGCGTAATAGGCCAGGTATCCGATCAGGATGAAGGTCGGGATCAGGCTGAGCGCCTGGCTCGACACTTTCGAATGCGGCACCTGCCCGGCGGTTTTGACCGCGATGGTCATCGCCTTGCCGAACCGCGCCGGGTCATAGTCGAACTTGTTCCAGAAAATCCAGACCAGCCCGATCAGCCCGGCCAGCCCGGCGGCGAAGGCCACCCGCATCCCCAGCAAGACGAGGACCAGCATGAAGCCGGAAACCCACAGACCGATTTCAATGGTTTCCATCAATCCGTCT
Organism: Thalassovita aquimarina; assembly: GCF_018219815.1. Lineage (GTDB taxonomy): Bacteria > Pseudomonadota > Alphaproteobacteria > Rhodobacterales > Rhodobacteraceae > Thalassobius > Thalassobius aquimarinus. Next base: position 89,702 of record NZ_JADMKU010000001.1, on the reverse strand, counting down.
CCTCTGCGTCCAGCCCGCTGACATGCTGGGCCTCTTCCGCCGCCTGCGCGGCAGCCGACAGCACCAGCGGCACCGCAACCGGTTCGACCAGCCCCTGCACGAAGGCACGGCCATATCCCCAGATCTGAATGACAAGCCGCAGGCACAGCACGCTGAAGGCCACCGGCGCCAGTAGCTTGGCCGGCCAGATCGGCAACCCGATATCGATGGAACTGTCACGGCTCCACAGCGGGGCGGCGAAATCGAAACTGCGCTGGAAGTGTTCCCAACTGCCCCAGACCAGCAGCGCCATCAGCAGCAGCGAAACCAGCGCGGTGACCAGTTCGGCCAACCACAGCGCCCGTCCGTTCAGCCGCCCAACCAGCATGTCCATCCGGATATGGCCGCCTTCGCGCTGCGTATAGGCGATGCCCATGAAGGCGATCAGCGGCATCGCCTGCTCGATCCAGTCCACGTAACCCGGCAACGGCGCGTTGAACAGGTTACGACCACCGACCGACACCACCGCCAGAACCATCAATGAAAACACCGCCAGGCCGCTGACCATCGCCAGCACCATTTCGAGCCGGTGCAATCCCTTGTCGAGACGGCTCAATACTGATCCGTCTTCGAGCACAGCCGAGGACCCTGCCATGCCATCACCCCCCATTTTTTATTATGCTTATAAAGAAACGGACCGCCCCTATCCGGGACGGTCCGCGACAGCCAAGGATTACATGCGCTGTTTCTTCAGCGTTTCCATGACAAGATCATAAAGCTCTTGCCCCGGAATGCCCTGGGCTTCCATCTTTTCGATCCACGCTTCGCGGATCGGATCGGCGGCGGTGGCCCGGAACTTGGCGATCTCGTCTTCCGACAGTTCGACCTTGGTCACGTTCTTCTCAGCAAGCACCTCGTCCCACTTGGCAAGCGTCTTGCCATAATTGGTAAGGTAGTGATCCATCGCCGCGGCGATCGAGCTGTCCAGCACTTCGCGATGCGCGTCGCTCAGCCCTTCATAGGCGTCGATGTTGACCACCACCGGGCAGTTCACCGTGCCGGGATTCAGGTTCGCGGTCCACCAGGTGGCCTGGTCGATGGTGCGATAGGCGAAATGGGCGTGCTGGGCAAAGGCCACGGTGTCGACGACGCCGCTTTCCATCGCGTTATAGGCTTCGGTCGCGGTTACCGAGGTGGGCACGGCGCCAATCGCCTTGAACGCCTGGCCGATCCCGCCAGTGGCGCGGACGCGCATGCCGTTCATCTTGTCCAAGCTGTCGCGCGGCTCACCGGTGCCGACGATATTGTATTGCGGCATCGGCGACGGCATCAGCAGCTTGGCATTCCAGCGCGCCAGATCCTTCTGCGCGGCGTCGCTCGCGTAGACAGCATTGGAAACAGCCACTTCCTCTTCCAGCGTGTTCACGCCGAGGAAAGGCAGTTCCAGCACGGTTATGGTCGGGTTCTTGTCGGCGTGGTAGCCGGCGCAGAACTGCGCCATTTCAAACGCACCGATGGAAATCCCGTCGAGGTTTTCCTTGTTCTTCGACAAGCCGCCATAGCTGATATTCATCGTGAATTCGCCATTGGTCTTTTCCGAAACGAGCTCGGCCAGCTTTTCGACGTGTTCGGTGAAGGCGCGGCGTTTACCCCAGACCGAAACGTTCCATTCTTCGGCCATCGCTTCGGTGGCAAACCCCAAGGCAAGGGCCGCAACGGCGGCCTTGGTAAAGATCGATTTCATCATGTTCTCCCTATTCGCGGCCTTCTCCTCTCGGCCGCTTGGGCAGGAAGCTAACGCAGGGCAAAAGGACTGCCAAGCCTGTTGGCGGAATTTTGCGGAATCTATTTCCATTGCCCTCTTCGCCGCGAATACCGCATAGCGGGAAATTCGCCGAGCCCCCATTGACACACGGCAGCATTCGTCAAAAAACTGACAGCCTAGGAATCACCTCTTTCCTCCTTCGAACACACCTCCCTTCCGATCAGTTTTTTTCCTCGTATCCCCGGTACCTTTCTTCATGAAACTCAACCTCATCGTCTTTCATTCGCGCACCGGCCATTCCCGTACGGTCGCGGCCGAACTCGCCCGTCATATCGAGGCGGATTGCGAAGAGGTTGTCGTTGAGAATAAGGCACGCGGGCTTCTTTCCTATCTTGCGTCGGCATGGGCGGCCCTGACCCGCAAAACCGTACCGATCAGGGCACCAGAATTCGCTGCCCTGCGGTATGCGCGGGTGATTATCGGTGGCCCCACCTGGGCAGGCCATGTCTGCCCCCCGATCCTGAGCTGGCTGGACCGAGAAGGCACGCAGCTGCAATCCTACGCCGCTTGGGTCACCCAGGGCGGCAGCGGCGCAAGGAAGGCCCTGAAACAACTGGAAGAAGAAATCGGCCATCCGCCGGAGGCAGTTCTGATCCTCACCGATGCGGAAATCGAGGCAGGCGAATTCAAGGCCAGGGTCGCAGACTTCGCCGCAGGTCTGGTCGAACGGAACGACGGGACAATTCCAGCTGCCGACTGACCCGAAATCGGCCCGCGTCGCTAGCGTTTGCGCCCGGCACGCGGCATCGGGCGGGTCGGGATTTCCTTCAACAGCCCGCCAACCCCCATCGCGGCAATGTCTGCGGCACTGACCTGCAGCCCGCAAACAACGCGGCTCAGCACCCAGTCGGCCCCGTTCAGGGCGGGCGAACGGGCACATCCCGGCAGGCCGATGAAGGGCCTTTCGCCCAAGGTCCCGAGGAACAGCAGGTTGCCCGGATCGACAGGCATGCCGAACCGTTCCACCCGCCCGCCTGCACGGCGGAGCGCCTGCGGCGCGACATCACAGACATCCGAGGTGGCCGATCCGGTCAGCACCATCACCAGATCGCCCTTTGCCGCACCGATCGCCTCGGCCAGTTCGGCCTCGCGATGCGGCACTACGCGGCATTCGCTCAGGCTCATGCCCAGCATGTCGATTCGTGCCTCGATCGCCTTGCGGCCTTTGTCGCCCGGCCCGCCCGGTATGTCGGTGATGATCAGCGACGCCGTGCTGCAGACCGGCCGCGCCAGCCGCAGCGCCCCGGCCCCCAATGCACAGGCCCGGTCAATATCTGCCCGCGCCACGCCGTAGGAAATGATCTTGACCGTGCCGACCATGCCGCCTTCGGTCATCTGCTGGTACGAGGGCACCGTGGCCAAGGTGATCATCGGATCGATCGCGTTCACCGCCACCAACCGGTCCTGATCCATCACCACCACGCCCGGCCCGTCGGCGGTGATATTGACCCGCCCCGTAAACGGTTTCGACAACCGCAGCCCCGTTGACGGATCGGGCACCAGAGCATCGGCTAGCGCGCCAGCCGCCGCGTCTTCGTGCATGTCGTCGGGATCAAGCCGCGCCACGGTCACGTCCTGGATGCCCGCCGCGCGCAACGCCGCGACATCATCGGGCTGCAAAACGACGCCCTTGCGCATCCGCTGGCCATCGACGGATACCGAATGGGCAAGGATCGCCCCTTCCGCCTCGTCCACGGGAACCGGACCGAACTTCATCCCTTCCTCAACACCGCTGTGCATTCAGCCAGGATCGACAGGGCGATCTCGGCCGGGCTTGCCGACCCGATATCGAGCCCCACGGGGCCATGGATCTTGCCGATCTGATCGTCGGAATAACCTTTCGCCCGCAACCGTTCGACCCGTTTCGCATGGGTGCGCGTCGATCCCAGGGCGCCTATATAGAACACCCCGGATCCCATCGCCTGTTCCAGCGCCGGATCATCGAGCTTGGGATCGTGTGTCAGCAGCACGAGCGCGGTACGGCTGTCGAGGCCGAACGCCTGCACCCCTTCGTCGGGCCAGTCGTTGAGGATGGTTTCACCGGGAAACCGCGCCTGCGACCCGAAACTTTCGCGCGGATCGATCAGCACCGGATCATAGCCCAATATCCGCGCCATCGGCACCAGCGCCTGGGCGATGTGCACGGCCCCAACCACCAGCATCCGCAAGGGCGGATTGTGGATCGCGACGAAGGTCTGGCCGTCATCCTCGAACCCCGAGCGGTCCATGCGGAACCGTTCGGTATGACCTTCGCGGGCCAGGTGGCGTTTCCCGGCCTCGGTATCGACGACATAAGCAATGGGGGTGCGTTTCGCCCGCGCCTCGACCAGTTCGGCCAACATTTCCTCGGGCATCACCGCGCCGATGGGTTCGACCAGAACCCGGATGGTACCGCCGCAGGCCAGCCCCACGGCGAATGCATCGCCGTCGCTGACCCCGAATTCCAGCATCCGTGCCTCGCCTTCCTCCAGGGCCTCCATCGCCTCGACCACCACCGCGCCTTCGACGCAGCCGCCCGATACCGACCCTTCGATATCGCCCGCCCCGGAAATCGCCAACTGGCTACCCACCCGGCGCGGCGCGCTGCCCCAGGTCTGCACCACGGTGGCCAGAACGGCGCCCTTGCCCGCCCGGCGCCAGTCGAGCGCGATTTCCGGAATGTTATCAAACCGCTCCATGACGATCCTCCCTTGCACTTGATAGCAGGGTAGCGTCTGATTTCGACTTGTCCATTGGTGCCGGTTGCGCCGGGGCGGAAATTCCTGCACCCGCCCGCCGCCAGCAGACCTTGTGACGGCCAGCAAACTGCATGCGGTACTTGATGAACGGCGTTTCCTTGGCGACGCGATCATAAAGCTTGCGGGCGGTGGTATTCGACTTGTCGGTCAGCCAATAAACCTGGGCCGCCCCCGCCCGGTCCGCGTCACTCTGAATGGTTTCGATCAGAGCCCTGCCAATCCCTTGCCCGCGCGCTTGCGGCGCCGCGAACAGATCCTGCATGTAGCAGCGCGGCCCCCAATCCGACGTGGAGGGCAGGAAAAAATAATGCGCCATCCCGACCAGGTCGCCATCAATCTCGGCCACCAACGCGAAGGGTTCGCCCGTTTCCGAAACGATCCGGTCCCACAGGCGGGCGGTCACGCGTTCCTCGACCGCGCGTTCGTAGAAGGCGTTGTAGCCTTGCCAGAGAGCCCGCCAGCCGGGCTCATCCTTTGGCGATAGCGGTCTGATTTTCCATGCGGCCATGATCGCGGGGGCTCCATCTCGAGGGCGGATTTGCCTGCAAAATGGCGCAACCGGGAGAAGATAACCATAACCTCATTGCACGACATGAGTTTCCTTCGGGGCAAGGTGGGCCGACTCGGATTCGGGGTGTGCCCCAAAAGAAAAGGCCCGCGCGTCCCTTTTGCGGGGCGCTCGGGCCTGTCTTAGGAATTTTTACGGGTTTATTCCGCAGGCACCGGTTCGGCACCGCCGCCCATCGGGCGTTCGGGCAGAACGAAGGCTACCACGACGAAGGCCAGCCCGAGGATGATCCCGACGATATCGCCCGACATGCCCATCAGGCCGTCGAACTTGGACCCGGGCACCGTGCCCAGCGTCACCTTGCCGCCGGCGATATTATCCAGCATCCCGCTGGCCTTCCACGCCGGATAGGTCACCATATAGGCTGCCGCGCCCAGCAGGCCAACGGCGATGAAGAACAGCCCGTCCTTGCGCCCCGATGCGGCGGCGCAAACGCCGGTGCCCGGGCAGAAGCCCGACGCGGCCCAGCCCGCACCCAGCAGCAGACCGCCGATGAACACGCCGACATAGGCGGCCTTCACCGACATGTGGCCGACATCGACCAGGCCGATCATCTGGCCGCCGAACATCAGGACCGATCCCGTACCGATGGCCAGAAGGATGGTTTTCATCAGGTGCAGGTGCTTCAGGCTCAGCATCTTGCCGATCCAGCTCGGGTTTGTGGCGCCGATCCGGTCCAGAACCGCCCCGAACGCGGCACCGATCACGACTGCGAGAATGATCGAGGTCATGTCAGGCCTCCTTCCTGTACATCATCATGGCTACGGGTACGCCCGTGGCAAAGGCGCCGGCGGCGAAAATGTAGCCCGACAGCGCCGTCTGCATCATGCCACTCATCATGTGGCCCGAGGTGCAGCCGCCCGCCAGCCGCGCGCCGTACAGCACGACGAAGCCGCCGATGAAGGCCACCGCATATCGCTTTGCCGCGCTGTCGCCGTAATTCGCCCGCCACAGCGCCGGCATGGTACGTTCCTGTGCCGACAATCCACCGCGCGCCAGCGTGGACAGGAAGGCCCCTGCCATCATCGCCAGCACGAAGACGAAGCTGTAGTTCAGCGGATTGGCGACCGATTTGGCGTATTTACCGCCCGATTTGGCCAGATAGGCGTTGGTCGATGTGAAACCGTCGTCGGTCTTGGTCACCAGTTCGGCATTCACCGCGTCGCCGATGATGCCGTCGAGAATGACGAATTGGGTCGACACGCCGATCGGCTTGACCAGCAGCACCGCCAAGAAGAAGACGAGCCCGAGAAGCACGCCCCCTATTTTCCAGTTTAGTAGCATGAATTTGTCCTTCCCTTGTTCCCATTCAAAAAACCATATATTTATACATTCCAAATGCAGAATGCATTTAGATCAAAGGACTGCAAACAGCTGGAGGGCCCCGGATGACCGATCGCGACGCGCAATGGGAAGATGTTTATCGCAGCAAGGACGAGGGCGAGGTCAGTTGGTTCGAGGAGCGCCCCGAGATTTCGCTCGAATTGATCGCGCAAAGCGGGATCGCCCCCGACGCGGCGCTGATCGATATCGGCGCCGGGGCGTCGCGGCTGACCGATTGCCTGCTTGAGATGGGGTTCCGCGATCTGGCCGCGCTCGATCTGTCTCGGGCCGCCTTGACCGCAACGCGCGATCGCCTGCCCGAAGACGTGCCGGTGACCTGGATCGCCGGCGATGTGCTGCGCTGGACGCCCGAAAAGCGCTATGCGCTGTGGCATGACCGGGCGGCGTTTCACTTCCTGACCGATCCGGCGGATCAGGCGGCCTATCGCGACAAGCTGATTGAGGCGCTGATGGAGGGCGGTTACGCCGTCATCGGCACCTTCGCCCCCGACGGGCCCGACAAATGCAGCGGGCAGGTCATCGAAAAATACGATGCTGACAAGCTGATGGCGCTGCTGGGGCCGGAATTCCGGCTCATCGACAGCCGCCGCCATACCCATGTGACGCCAGGCGGGACGGAACAGCGGTTCTTCTACGCGCTGGTTCAGAAGCGGCCGGCGGGATCGCCCTAGTCGAGCATCGCCATCAGCCGGTCCTTGTCGCCACTGTCATCGGTGCGCGAAATCGCCTCGGCCAGGTCTTCCAGCGTCTGCACCGAATGGCCGGCGCGGAAGGCATCGACATGGGGCAGCATCGCCCGAATGCCCTGCGCCTTCGGCGCAAACCCGTCCCATCGCAGCAGCGGGTTAAGCCAGATCAGCCGGCGCGCCGACAGGTGCAGCCGTTCCATTTCCTTTGACAGCGCCTCCGGATCGCCTCGGTCCAGCCCATCGGTGATCAGAAGCACCACCGCACCCTGCCCCATCACCCGGCGCGACCAATCGCGGTTGAACGCGTGCAGGCAGTCGCCGATCCGCGTGCCGCCTTCCCAGTCCTGCGCCTCGGACCCGGCGGCGGCCAGCGCCTGATCGACATCGCGTGTCTGCATGTGTCGGGTGATATTGGTCAGCCGGGTACCGAAGGTGAAGGCATGGACCTTGGCCCATCCGGCACCCTTTTCATTGGCGACAGCGTGGAGGAAATGCAAAACCATCCGGCTGTATTGGCTCATCGATCCGGAAATATCGCAAAGCACGATCAGGTTCGGCCAACGGTGGCGGCGCTTCTTCAGCGCGATGTCGTGCAGTTCGCCGCCCCGTCGCATCGTGCTCCGCATGGTGCGACGCCAGTCGATTTCATGCCCATGCCGCGCAGCACGGGTGCGGCGCGAGGGGATCGGTTTCACCGGCAGCCGCAACCGCGCCAGCATCCTCTTGGCCTGGGCGATCTCGGCGGTGCTCATCTGTTCGAAATCGAGCGTTCTGAGGCGTTCTTCGTTCGACATGGTTTGCGAGGCATCGACCTCGATCAGGAATTCCTCTTCGTTTTCCTCTTGTTCCGGCAGGTCCGGTTCGACCCCTTCCAGCAGCGCCTCGGCGGCGCGTTTTTCGGCCGATTGCGCCTTGCGCTCCTCCTGCACGCCGCGAATGGCGGGCAGCATCATCGCCATCATGTGTTCCATGTAGCGCGGGTCGCGCCAGTAAAGCCGGAAGATCTGGGCAAAGACGGCGCGGTGTTCGGGCCGGTTCACGAAGCAGGCATGCAGCGTCCAGTAGAAATCATACTTGTCGGTGAAGCCCGCCGCCTCGACCGCGCGGATCGCGTCGATCACCCGGCCCGGGCCGATCGGCAACCCCGCCTTGCGCAGGGCGCGGGCGAAATGGGTGATGTTGTGGGTGAGTTTCGGATTTTCCGGAAGCTCCAGATCGGGGAGGTTCGCCATCGCGTCACCCGTCACGGTGGGGGGCTGTCTGCCCCCCACACCCCCCGAGGATATTTGTGAAAAGAAGAAGCATCAGACCGGTTCGAGGGAGGCTTTGGCTTCGTCCAGCAGGCGCTTGGCTTCGGACCCCTGCAGGCGCTGGATATCGTCTTGGTATTTCAACACCGCGCCAATGGTGTCGGCGATGACTTCCGGGCTGAGAGACAGCACATCGAGCGCCAGCAGGCATTTCGCCCAGTCGATGGTTTCGGCGACGCCGGGTTTCTTGAACAGGTCCTCGGTGCGCAGGCGCTGGATGAAGGCCACCACTTCGCGCGAAAGCGCCTCGGCCGCTTGCGGGGCGCGGGCGTGGAGGATTTCGAGTTCGCGCTCGAAGCTGGGATAATCGACCCAGTGATAGAGGCAACGGCGCTTCAGCGCGTCATGGACTTCGCGGGTACGGTTCGAGGTCAGGATCACGATCGGCGGTTCGGGCGCCTTGACGGTGCCGAGTTCCGGGATGGTGACCTGGAAATCGGAAAGCGCTTCGAGCAGGAAAGCCTCGAACGGTTCATCGGTGCGGTCAATCTCGTCGATGAGCAGCACCGGCGGGCCTTCGACCTGCGGCCGCATCGCCTGCAGCAGCGGCCGTTCGATCAGGTAGTCCTCGGTGAACAGCTCGGTCTTGAGCGCGTCGCGGTCGGCGCCACCGGCGGCTTCGGCGGTGCGGATGGCGATCATCTGTTCGGCAAAGTTCCACTCGTAAACTGCGCTGGCCGCGTCCAGCCCTTCGTAGCACTGCAGCCGGATCAGCCGGCGGCCCAGGGCGGCGGCGATCGCCTTGGCGATCTCGGTCTTGCCGGTCCCCGCTTCGCCCTCGAGGAACAACGGTCGTCCCAGTTCCAGCGACAGGTAAAGAACCGTCGCCAAGGCCCGGCCGCAAACGTAATCCTGTTCGGCCAGCCGCGCCTGCACGTCGTCAATCGAAGTCACATCACTCATCGTCGTCCTCCCTGTGGATCAGTCAGTCAGGACTGGCGGCCCGCGTCAAGCACGACCATTGTCGCGTGTCGCCCGTCGCGACACCTGCCCCGGTGTCGGCAGATTGACGGTTAGCCCCCTGAACTGTAATGATTTCGGCAACAATTAAGCGGCCGAAGCAAACCCCGCCGCGCCTACGATGAGCAGAGAGCGACCGAGTGACACCTCCGACACACCAGGGAACAGGCCGATGCGCGTGACCGCCGTGACCTGTGTGAAGAACGAAGGCCCCTTCCTGCTGGAATGGATCGCGTTCAACCGGCTGATCGGGGTGACGGATTTCCTGTTCTATTCCAACGACTGCACCGACGCGACCGACCGATTGCTGGACGCGCTGGCGGCGCGCGGGATCGTGCGCCACCTGCCCAATCCGGCCGAGGGGCGCAATTACCAGATGGAGGCACTGAAGGACGCCGCCCGCCAGGATATCGTGCTCGATGCCGATTGGGTCTGGATCGCCGATGTCGACGAATTCCTGAACATCCATGTGGGCGATCACACCATCCCGGCGCTGGTGGCGGCCTGCGGCGACCCAATGGCGATATCGCTGAATTTCCAGTTCTTCGCCAATGACGATATCGAGGAGTTCGAGGACCGCCCGGTGATCGAACAGTTCACCCGCTCGCACAATCCCGACATCTGGTGCGGCGAGGTGGCGCAGGAGGTCAAGTCACTGATCCGGCACGATTTCCCGCTGCACTATTACGGCGCACACCGGCCGTTTTTCAAAGCCAAGCTGCCCAAGAAACGCCAACCGAAATGGACCGACGGATCGGGGCGCGACGTGCCGCACCGCTTCCTGGTGGCCGCCAATCCGCGCCGCATCCGCAAATTCCCCGCCCAAGGCGCGCGCGATTTCGCGACGCTGAACCATTACGCGCTTCGCTCGCTCGACAGTTACCTGGTCAAGAACGACCGTGGCGACGTGAACCGCGAAAACCGCGATTTCGACGATACCTATTGGCGCGAACGCAACGATCCCGCTTGGCAGGATTTGAGCATCCGGCGTTATCTGCCCGATCTGGAACAGGCGCTGGCCGAGTTGAAATCGGACCCCGAGATTGCAGCGCTGCATGACGAGGCCTGCGCGCTGCACCGGGCCAAGCGGGACGAATTGCTGCAACGGCCCGCCTACCGCGCGATGCGCGAACAACTCAAGGCCGCAAGCAAGCTGCCCCCCGAGGAAGAGAAGATGATCGCGGCACTGGGGCTGGCGTCATGAGCCGGCTGCGCGTGATCAACCTCGGCCTGCCGAAATCGGGCACCACGACGCTGGCGCGGGCGTTGAAGATCGCCGGGCTGAAGACCGCCGATTACCGCATCCGCCGCCGCCAGACCCAGAATGCGGACCTGCACGGGGCCTTCGTCGGCAAGTTGATGTATGACGGCTATTTCCATACCGGCGACCCGCTGGCGCTGATGGACGAGTTCGACGCCTTCACCGAAGTCAACGTGCTGCGCGAGGGGCTGAGCTTGTGGCCACAGACCGACTGGGGGCTGATCGCGGCGATCCGAAAACACCATCCGGGGGCGAAATTCCTGCTGTCGCACCGCGATCCCAAGGCGATTTCCGACAGCATGCTGCGCTGGTCCAATCTTGGGGCGGAACGGTTGCCGCAGAACGCCATTCCGGGGCTGCCGCGCGGCTATGGCGAAACCGGGCATGAACGGGTGCAGTGGATCGCGGCGCATCACGCGCATATGCGCAAGCTGTTCGAAGGCGAAGATGTTTTCCTTGAATACGATGTGGCAGACAAATCCGCGCCGCAGAAAATCGGTGCCTTTCTGGGGATCGAACTGAAATGGTGGGGCCGCGCAAACCGGAGCCCGAAGAGGAAACGTAACACAGACGGACCGGAGGCCGCCTGATGCGCATCTACCTGCATATCGGGCTGGAACAGACCGGGGCAGAGCGCCTGCAGGACATCCTGTCGGACAAGCGCGAACAACTGGCGGGCAAGGGATACCTGTTCCCGCGCGGGCTGGGCCCGAAGAACCATACCCGGCTGTACATGGCGGTGACCGATCCCGACCATATCGATCCCCTGCGCTTCAACCGGGGCTTCATAGCGCCGGAAAAACAGGCCGCGCTGTTCAACGACGTTCAGCAAAGCCTGATCCGCGACGCGGCCGAGAAACAGCCCGAAGCCCTGATCCTGTCTGCGGCGCAACTGGGCGGGTCGCTAGCCCGCCGGTCCGAGATCGAGCGGCTGAAGGCGCTGCTGGCGCCGCTGTCGGGCGACATCCGGGTGATCGCGCATATCGACGAACAGGGTCGGATGCTGGCGCGCCATTACGCGGCGCAGGTTCTGGCCGGGCGGGCGACGTCGCTGGACATGGAAATGGACATGGCAGGGACCGCGGATTGGTGGGACGATGCGCTGCTCGATGGCCACGAAATCGTGCCGCAGAACGGCCAGTTCCAGGAAACCCAGTGCCCGGCTTTCTGGTTGGATTACCCGCGCTTGCAAGCGGAGTGGGAAGCGGTGTTCGGGCCGGGTTCGGTCAGTTGCCGCCCTTATGACGAGGCGCTGTTCTATTCCGAGGCGGCCACCGATGAAATCCGCGTGATGTTCGATATCGACGGCAGTATCGGGCGGGCGGCGACGGCAACGCCGCCGATGCAACCTTCGGCGGCCTGGCTGACCCGCGGGCGGCTTATGAACGAGGTTTTCCTCGACCTGCTGAAGAAATCGGACCGGATCATCAACCGGCAGCTCTGGCGCAAGTTCATGGGCGAGATTGCCGTTCCCGGCCCGGTCATCTCGCCAGGATCGCTGTCACCGATATCGCAGGGTTTCGCCGCCGCGAACCGGGCCCTGCTTGCGGCCCACCCGGCCCTGACCGATGCCTGCCTGACCCCCGATGCCCCGCTGCCCGACTGGCAGGAAGCCGACCCGACAAAAGGCTTCCGCGCAACGCAGTACCTGCTGGCCTTCCTTTGGCGGATCGACAAGGCGACGCAGGAAGACCGCAAGACCAAGGCCGCCGATATCGCCCGGCTGAATGGCACGCCCGCGCCGCAAGTGGCCGCGGCAGAGCAAGCCCCGAAAGACGGGCTGTCGGACAGCGCGCGCCGGATCATGACGCCGCTGGCGGTGAAGAATTACGAAAAACTGCTGGCATCGTCCTTCAAACCGCATAACCGTCTGGGAATGGTGGATGAGGAACAGCTTGCCGCCCCCTACCCGGCGATCGAACCGCGCGCCCTGCCCGATGGCAGCACCGGCACCCTGATCGTCGGCTGCATGAAGAACGAAGCGCCCTATATTCTCGAATGGGTTGCCTATCACCGCGCCATCGGGGTCGACAATTTCCTGATCTACACCAACGATTGCACCGACGGGACCAGCGAAATCCTCGACCGGCTGCAGGAAATGGGTGTCGTACAGCACCGCAACAACGACGAGTGGAAGGGCAATTCACCGCAGCAGCACGCGCTCAATCAGGCACTGAAGGAATCCGTTCTGCAAAACGCCGACTGGATCGCCCATATCGACGTGGACGAATTCATGAACATCCGCTGCGGCAATGGCACCCTGCCTGATTTCTTCGACCGGATCGACGATGCGACCAACGTGGCGATGACCTGGCGGCTGTTCGGCCATAACGGCGTGACCCGGCTGGAAGACCGTTTCGTGATCGACCAGTTCGACCGCTGCGCACCGAAATTCTGCCCCAAGCCGCACACGGTCTGGGGCTTCAAGACGATGTTCCGCAATATTGGCGCCTATGAGAAGATCAGCTGCCACCGCCCCAACAAGCTGCGCGATGCGTTCAAGCCAGAGGTGAAATGGGTCAACGGATCGGGTCAGGACATGACCCGCGAGGCCGCCGAAAAGGGCTGGCGCAATTCCAAGAAGACCATCGGTTACGACCTCATTCAGCTCAACCACTACGCACTGCGCAGCGCCGAAAGCTATCTGGTCAAGCGCCAGCGCGGCCGTGCCCTGCATGTCGACCGCTCGATCGGGCTGAATTACTGGATCCGCATGGACTGGTCGGATTTCAAGGACGTCACGATCAAACGCAACCTGCCCCGGATGCGGGCCGAATATGACCGGCTGATGTCGGACGATAGCTTGCGCGACTGGCACCGTAAGGGATTCGACTGGCACCGGGCCAAGGCCGCCGAACTGCATCAGATTCCGGAATTCGAGGACCTGTACCAGCAGGCCCTGACCCTCAAGCTCGATGAAACCGAACGCGTCGCCTATGCGCTGGCGCTCGACATGGAAAGCTGACGTTTGAACATTCTCGCCATCCTCACCGTGCGTAACGAAGGCGCCTTCCTGCTGGAATGGCTGGCCCATCACCGGGCGGCGGGGTTCACCGATTTCCTGGTGTTTTCAAACGATTGCCAGGACGGCACCGACAGGATGCTGGACCGGCTGGACGAGATGGGGCTGATCACCCACGTCCGCAATGACGGGCCATACGGCAAGGGCGGCATCCAGTTCACCGCCTACAAGCTGGCCGAGAAACATGCCCTGCTGGCCAAGGCCGACTGGGCGATGACGCTGGACGTGGATGAATTCGTCAATATCCATTGCGGTGCGCATACCGTCACCGATCTGATCGAAGCCTTGCCGCAGGCGACCGCGATCACCCTGACATGGCGTTTGTTCGGAAATGCCGGGATCGTGCGGTACGAAGACAAGCCGGTCACCGAAACCTTCCAGCGCGCCGCGCCGGCGGTGATGCACTGGCCATGGCGCGCGGCGATGTTCAAGACGCTCTATCGCAATGACGGCACCTACGGGAAACTGGGCGTGCACCGCCCGCGCCAGCCCGATCCGGTACGAATTGGGCAGTCCCGCTGGTTCGATGGCGAAGGTCGGGAACTGAATCGCAAATTCGCCGGGACGAGGATCTTTTCCAATTTCGGCCAATCGAATTACGCGCTGGCGCAGCTGAACCACTACGCGCTTGGCGCGATGGAAAGCTTCGTTCTCAAGGCCGACCGGGGCCGCGCGGTGCATTCCGACCAGATGCTGGACCTGGATTACTGGGTGGAGCGGAACTTCAACGGCGACGAAGACCGAACGATCCAGGCGCTGTCGGGGCCGATGCGGACCGAACTGGACCGGCTGATGGCCGATCCCGAATTGGCCCGGCTGCATGGCGAAGCTGTGACGTGGCGCAAGGCTCGGTTTGAGGAACTGATGCTGCTGGAATCCTACCGCGCGCTGTTCGGGCGGCTTCTGACCACGCCGCCGTCGCGCCCCCTGTCCAAGGATGCCGCCCGGTTCCTGACCCATTTCGCCAATCTGGGCCGCAAGACGCGGCAGCAGTGATCCGATTGTGCGCCTTCGGCGCGCAGTCTTGTCTCGGCTCCGGCCTACAGCCTGCGCCTCGGGATTGCCTCCGGCGGGGGTATTTACGCCAAGAAAAAGCGGGTCACGCGCGCGGCCAGCCCGCTTGTCCAGAACTCCCCCCGGATTTTCCGCATTTTCGCCCCAAAGCGCCCTTAGCTTCAGCCAAAAGACAACGTGCCCCCGCGGCACGGAAAAAGTTGAGGAAAGAGTGACATGCTTGATGCCCCCAATCCTCTGGATACCCCGCTGAACGGGACGAAGAAGGCGGAATGGCTGAAGGACTTCATCGAGATCACCGAGGAAACCGGTTTTTTCCAGCCGCTGGGTGAGCGCCATGTCGCCGGTTTCGTCGATGAAGGCCCGATCCTGCTGGTCACATTCGAATCGATCCAGGGCATACAGGCGCTGTCCGACACCGCCCAGCCGATGGGCTGGGATTTCGCCCGCGCCCTCGGTTGGTCGCACCTGGCGGTGGTCTCGGACAGCGACACATGGTTCCGCGATGGCAATATATATGGGTTTTTCGACCGCCTGATCGATGACGGATTCTTCGAGGATTTCGACCGCGTGGTTTTCTATGGCGCCGGCCCGTGCGGTTATGCCGCCGCGGCCTATTCGGTGGCCGCTCCCGGCGCCACCGTGGTGGCGGTACAGCCGCAGGCGACGCTGGACCCGAGGGTGACCGAATGGGACGACCGCTTCGTCGAGATGCGCCGGACCTCCTTCACCGACCGGTTCGGCTATGCCCCCGACATGCTGGATGCTGCCAAGCAGGGGTTCGTGATCTACGATCCGCGCGAGGATCTGGACGCGATGCATGCGGCCCTGTTCACCCGCAGCAACGTGACCAAGTTGCGGATGCCAAACATGGGCGATGCGCTGCAATCGGAACTGATCGCGATGGAAATCCTGTTCCCGATCCTGCAGGCGGCCGGCGAGGAACGCCTTGACGAGACCCTCTTTGCCGAACTGTACCGCGCCCGGCGCGAACACCCGCCCTACCTGCGTGGGCTGATCGCACGGATGGACGTGGCCGACCGGCCTTGGCTGGCGACGATGATCTGCCGCAACGTGGTTGCCCGGATGAAGGCGCCGCGGATCAAGCGGCGGCTCGACGCGCTGGAAAAGGCCGCGGCCGAGGGCGCGATCCGGATCCCGCCGAAACGCCATTGATTTGCCTTTCGGTACTGGCATACGCCCCCGCGATTGTGTAATCGCTGGGGAATGAGCACCTCGATCACCCTGACCCGCCCCGATGACTGGCACCTGCATCTGCGCGATGGCGCGATGCTCAGTGCCGTGCTGCCCGAAACCGCCCGTGATTTCGCCCGCGCGATCATCATGCCCAACCTCGTGCCGCCGGTGGTGACCGGGGCGCAGGCCGCGGCCTATCGCGACCGGATCATGGCGGCGCTGCCCGAGGGCATGGCGTTCGAGCCGCTGATGACGCTCTACCTGACCGAGGATACCGATCCCGCGGACGTCGCCGCCGCCCATGCCAGCGGCCTGATCAAGGCGGTGAAGCTCTACCCGGCCGGCGCCACCACCAATTCGGCCAGCGGCGTGCGCGATTTCGACAAGGTGCGCGGCGTGCTGGAAAAGATGGCCGAGATCGGCCTGACGCTGTGCGTGCATGGCGAGGTGACCGATAACGACATCGACATCTTCGACCGCGAGGCGGTGTTCATCGACCGGGTTCTCGACCCGGTGCGCCGGGCAACGCCGGGGCTGCGTGTGGTGATGGAGCATATCACCACCAGGGACGGCGTCGAATACGTGCGCGCCAATGACCGTGATCTGGGCGCCACCATCACGACGCACCACCTGATTATCAACCGCAACCATATCCTGGTCGGCGGCATCAAGCCGCATTATTACTGCCTGCCGGTGGCCAAGCGCGAAGAACACCGCCTGGCCCTGCGCGACGCCGCGACCAGCGGCGACGAACGGTTTTTCCTTGGCACCGACAGTGCCCCGCATACGGACGCCAACAAGGAAACCGCCTGCGGCTGTGCCGGCTGCTTCACCGCCACCAACACGATGCCGCTGTTGGCGCATGTGTTCGAGGAGGAAGGCGCGCTCGACAAGCTGGAAGGCTTCGCCTCGAAACACGGCCCCGCCTTCTACCGCTTGGCCGAAAACAGCGACACGCTCACCCTGGTCAAACAGAACGCGCCGGTGGCCTTCCCCGCCAAGATCGACACCGCCGACGGGCCCGTGACCGTCTTCGATCCGGGCTTCCCGGTCTTCTGGAAAACCGCCTGATCTTTCACAGTTCCGCTAATACTGCCGCCCGAGGAAAACATAGATGATCCCCTCCGCCTTTCCGCCGAAAGAAGAAATCGCCCGCCTGACCGCCCGCATGCTGCTGGAAATCGGCGCGGTGAATTTCAACACCCGCGAACCGTACACGCTGGCCTCCGGCCTGCCCTCGCCCAGCTATATCGACTGCCGCAAGCTGATTTCCTTCCCGCGCATCCGCTCGACGCTGATGGATTTCCTGACCGTCACGGTGATGCGCGACGCCGGCTTCGAAGCGTTCGACAATATCGCCGGCGGCGAAACGGCCGGCATCCCTTTCGCCGCGCTGGTGGCCGAACGGATGGCGCTGCCGATGACCTATGTACGCAAGAAACCCAAAGGGTACGGCCGCAACGCCCGGATCGAAGGCGCGATGAGCGAAGGCGAGCGGGTGCTGCTGGTCGAGGACCTGACCACCGATGGCGGCTCCAAGCTGAGCTTCGTCGACGCGATCCGCGACACCGGGGCGAGCTGCGGCCACACCGCGGTGATCTTCTACTATGACATCTTCCCCGAAACCACCAAGACGCTGGGCGATCACGGCGTACAGCTGCACCACCTGTGCACCTGGTGGGATGTGCTGGCAGAGGCCAAGGCACAGCAGGCGTTCGATGAGGAAACCCTGACCGAGGTCGAGTCGTTCCTGAACGATCCGCGCACCTGGCAAGAGGCCCGCAAGCAGGGCTGAACGCGCTCAACAGACTAAAATTCAGGCAGCAAGACCATGCCGAAATCGGCATGATCATCCACCAGATATTGACGCCGCATGGATGCGGCGAGCAATATCCGGTGGAGGCATAATGCAGCAAAAATATCCACAGGCGTTCCACAGCTTATACAATTTGCGTGGAGAGAGGCGCTTGGGTTAGAACCCGATCCCACCGGGGGACAGTGAAAAACATGAACGAAATCGCAAAGATTCAAACCGGCGAAAGCGAACAGGAAGACGGCGATCCGATGCCGCATTCGATCGAGGCCGAGCAGCAGTTGCTGGGCGCGATCCTGACCAATAACGACGTCTATGACAAAGTCGCCTCGATCATCACGGCGGAACATTTCTATGAACCGGTGCACAAGCGGATCTACGAAGTGGCCGCGGCACGTATCGCAAAGAACAACCTCGCCACCCCGGTCACGCTGAAGGCGTTCCTCGAGGATGACGAGGGGCTGAAGGAACTGGGCGGGCCGGCCTATCTTGCGCGCCTGGCGGGCGCGTCCATTTCCGCCTTCGCGGTGCGCGATTACGCCCAGATGATCTACGATTTCGCGATCCGGCGCGAATTGATGCGGCTGGGCCAAGACATTGCTGACAAGGCCCGTCAGGTCGATGTCAGCAGTGAACCGAAAGAACAGATCGTAGAGGCCGAGCAGAAACTCTACCAGCTGTCCGAGCAGGGTCAGACCGAGTCGGGGTTCAAATCCTTCCTCAAGGCCGTCACCGAGGCCGTCAACGTCACCAACGAAGCATACCAACGTGGCGGAGGCATGGCAGGGATCTCGACCGGTCTGGCCGATCTCGACAAGCAGCTGGGCGGCCTGCACCCGTCCGACCTTCTGATCCTCGCGGGACGTCCTTCGATGGGCAAGACCTCTCTGGCGACCAACATCGCCTTCAACGTCGCCAAGGCCTATAAGCGCGGATTGAGACATGACGGCACCGAAGGCGCCGTCGACGGTGGCGTGGTCGGGTTCTTTTCGCTGGAAATGAGCGCCGAACAGCTGGCCGGCCGGGTCCTGGCCGAGGCTTCGGAAATCTCGTCGCACAAGATCCGCCAGGGCGACATGACCGAAGAGGAGTTCCGCCGCTTCGTGCAGGCGGCGAAGGATCTTGAATCCTGCCCCCTGTTCATCGACGACACCCCGGCGCTGCCGATTTCGCAGCTGGCCGCGCGGGCGCGGCGGCTGAAGCGGACCCACGGGCTCGACCTGGTGATCATCGACTACCTGCAGCTTTGCCGCGGCATGTCGGACAACCGCGTGAACGAAATCGGCGAGATTTCGATGGGGATGAAGGCGATCGCGAAAGAACTGAACATCCCGGTGATCGCGCTGTCGCAGCTCAGCCGCCAGGTGGAACAGCGCGACGACAAGCGGCCGCAACTGTCGGACCTGCGGGAATCGGGATCGATCGAACAGGATGCCGACGTGGTGATGTTCGTGTTCCGCGAGGAATATTACAAGGAACGCGAAAAACCAGGCGATCACGAACTGGAAAAGATGGAAGAATGGAAGGCCGCGATGGAACGGCTGCACGCCAAGGCCGAGGTGATCGTCGGCAAGCAACGTCACGGCCCCATCGGCACGGTCGAACTAGCCTTCGAGGCGCAGTTCACCCGCTTCGGCAACCTGGTCAAACCCTGGCAACAAGGGGTGGCCGACGACGGGTACTAATCTGTCCGGAGGGCTTCACCCGGCATCGGGGCGGGAACGCGGGGGCGCCGCCCCCTCTGCCTTGAAATCCACGCTGAGATCCAAGGCATTCCCCCCGGGCTGTTTACACCAAGAAAAAGAACGGAGTGTTTGCGCTTGACCATTCTTGCCGGTCTGTCAAAACACGTGACCATGACGACTTCGACACTGACGATTGATCTCGATGCGCTGGCCGGGAACTGGCAGGCGCTGGATGCGGCTTCGGGACCGGGGGTGCAAACCGCCGCGGTTGTCAAAGCCGATGGCTATGGGCTGGATTCGGGCCGGGTGGCCCAGACCTTGGCCCGGGCCGGGGCGCGCAAGTTTTTCGTGGCGGTGGCCGAAGAAGGCGCCGCGGTGCGCCAGGCGCTCGGCCCCGGGCCCGAGATCTGCGTCTTTTCCGGACATATGGGTGGCGACACCGACATGATCCATGACCTGCAGCTGACGCCGATGCTGAATTCGATCGACCAGATGCTGCGCCATGTCGAGGCGTTGCCGGGCCATCCGTTCGGCGTGCAGCTGGACAGCGGCATGAACCGGCTGGGAATGGAAGCGGCTGAGTGGGCGGCGCTGCGCGACATCGCCCTGGGACAGAACATCCGGCTGATCATGTCGCATCTGGCCTGTGCCGACGAACCGGATCACCCGATGAATGCCCAGCAACTGCAGGCGTTCCGCGAGATGACCGAAGGCTGCGACGTGCCGCGATCCCTGGCGGCGACGGGCGGCATCCTGCTGGGCCCCGATTATCATTTCGACGTGACCCGGCCCGGGATCGGGCTTTATGGCGGGTTGCCTTTCGAACAGGCGCGCCCGGTGGCCCTTGTCAGCCTGCCGGTGATCCAGTGCCGCGACGTCGAACCGGGCGAAACCGTGGGCTACGGCAATACCTGGACGGCCCAGAGGCCCAGCCGCATCGCCACCGTCGCGGCCGGCTACGCCGACGGCATCCACCGCATCATGGCGCCGAAAACACAGCTTTTCGCGGGCGACATCCCCTGCCCCATCGTCGGCCGCATCTCGATGGACCTGATCACCGCGGACGTGACCGACCTGGAAGAGGACCCGCAACAGCTCGACCTTCTGAACGCGCGTCAGACCGTCAATGTTCTGGCCGACAATGCCGGAACCATCGGATACGAAATCCTCACCTCTCTGGGCGCGCGCTATCGCCGCCGCTATGTGAGCTCATGAACCTGACCGCGCCCCTTGCCGCGCTCGGCGCGAATGTCCTGGCCGCCCTGGCAATGATCGGGCGGGTGACGCTTTATGCCGCCGAAACCGTCAGCCACCTGTTCCGGCCGCCTTTCTATGGCCGTGAATTCATGAATGCGCTGCTGCATATCGGCTGGCTGTCGCTGCCGGTTGTGGGGATGACGACGCTTTTCACCGGCGGCGCGCTGGCGCTGCAGATCTATGCCGGCGGGTCGCGCTTCAATGCCGAAGCGGTGGTGCCCTCGATCGTCGCCATCGGCATGGTGCGCGAACTGGGTCCGGTCCTGGGCGGGTTGATGGTGGCGGCGCGGGTGGCAAGCTCCATTGCCGCCGAAATAGGCACCATGAAAGTGACCGAACAGATCGACGCGCTGGTCACCCTGTCGACCCATCCGATGAAATACCTCACCCTGCCCCGGGTTCTGGCCGCCACGTTGGCAGTGCCGGTGCTTGTCGGCGTCGGCGACGTAGTCGGCATCATGGGCGGCTATCTGGTGGGGATCACCCGGCTGGAATTCAACGCCGCCGCCTACCTGACCAACACGATGGATTTCCTGGAAACCTTCGACGTCGTTTCGGGCCTGATCAAGGGCGCCGTGTTCGGTTTCATCGTGGCGCTGATCGGTTGTTTCTACGGCATGCATTCGGCGCGCGGCGCGCAGGGCGTGGGCCGGGCGACGAAATCGGCCGTCGTGGCGGCCTCGGTGCTGATCTTCGCGGCCAACTACATCCTGACGGAGCTGTTTTTCTCGGCATGATCGACCTTATCGACGTCCACAAGGGGTTCGGCCCCAAGAAGGTTCTGCAGGGGGTCAACCTGTCGATCCAGACCGGCACCTCGATGGTGATCATCGGGGGCTCGGGCACCGGCAAGTCGGTGGCGCTGAAATGCGTGCTTGGGCTGATCACTCCCGATCGTGGCCGGATCCTGCTGGATGGCAAGGATACGCGCGAAGGCGACCGCGACGCCTTCCTCGCCCGGTTCGGCATGCTGTTCCAGGGCGGTGCGCTGTTCGATTCCCTGCCGGTCTGGCAGAATGTCGCCTTCCGGCTGCTGCGCGGATCGCTGAAGCGGCCCAAGGCCGAGGCGCGCGAGATCGCCATCGAGAAGCTGCGCCGCGTCGGGCTGAAACCCGAAACAGCCGACCTTTTCCCGGCCGAATTGTCGGGCGGGATGCAGAAGCGCGTCGGGCTGGCTCGCGCCATCGCCGCCGAGCCCGAGATCATCTTCTTCGACGAACCGACCACCGGGCTCGACCCGATCATGGCGGGCGTGATCAACGACCTTATCCGCGAAATCGTGGTGGAAATGGGCGCGACGGCGATGACCATCACCCATGACATGTCCAGCGTGCGGGCGATTGCCGACAACGTGGCGATGCTGCATGACGGGGTGATCAAGTGGTCCGGACCGGTGTCCGAGATGGACAATTCGGGCGATCCCTACCTCGACCAGTTCATCCATGGCCGCGCCGAAGGTCCGATCGAGGCGGTGCGGTAATACCCGCGCACGATCCCGCCATTCCGGCACATACAGGGGTTGTTTCACTTTGCCGCTAGGTCCACTCTGCCCGTGAAACTCCGGGACCCCGCGATGACCGAAACCGACGGCTTTGTTACCTTCCTCGATGATGCGCCCGCGCTTCTGGCCTTCCTGCTCAACATGTCCGTGCTGTCCCTGCCGGTGCTGATCGCGGTGGCCGAACTGATCCGGCTGCGCGAACCGAAACCGCCGCTGGCCGCTTGGCTGTGCACCGGGGCGGCGGTGGTGTTGTTCCTGATCTGGCTGACGCCGCCGTCATGGTGGCCCGGTACCGAAGCACAGCAGTTGCGTATCTTCCTGATCCTCGGCCTCTATGCGTGGATCCTATATGATTGGTACACGTCGGTGCGCGATGACGGGTTCCACTGGATCGACCTAACGGTGATCGGCACGGTTTGCCTGATGCTGGGGCTGAGCGTCGCCGCCTATTTCGCCTGAGCGCTTGTACCGGCGGTGCTGTTCGCCTAGCTGGGAAGGGTCCGCGCACAAGGAAAACCGATGCTCAAATATATCAATCTCGCGCTGCTGATCCTGTTCCCGGTGGCCTGGTTCGCGCCGCTGCTGCGCGCCGGATTGCTGCCCTTGTTCGGGATGAGCGAGATCAGCGTGATTTCCGGGCTGCAAAGCCTGTGGGACACCGATGTCTTCCTCGCCCTGCTGGTGACCTTCTTCGCGCTCTTCGCGCCGTTCCTGAAAACGCTGGGGCTCGCCTTGGTGCAGTTCGGTTGGCTCGACCGGCGGGCGCTGCCGGCGCTGACGGTGCTGGGCAAGCTAGCGATGGGGGATATTTTCCTGATCGCCTTGTACATCACCGTGGCCAAGGGGATCGGGGTCGGCAAAATCGAGGTGGCCTGGGGGCTTTATCTGTTCACTGCTTGTATCCTCGTCTCGCTGGGGATCGGTATCCTGTCGAAGGAAAAGGCAGGTCCCCAACCCGAATAGCGGCGCTGTACGAAGCGCCTCTACCAACTTATTCGTGTTTGACCCGCCCGCCCCGCTGTTGCATCAACACGCCATGGCCAAAGCGACGAAAACATTCTCCTGCACCGCCTGCGGCGCGACATATAACAAATGGTCCGGCCGCTGCGACGGTTGCGGCGAATGGAACTCCATCGTCGAGGACACGCCGCTGTCCGCCGGTCCGGCCAGAAAATCGCTGGGCGGCAAGCGCGGTTCGGCAATCCAGCTGACCGACCTGTCGACCGAGGAAGCCCCGCCGCCGCGCACCCATAGTGGACTGGGCGAACTGGACCGGGTGCTGGGCGGCGGATTGGTGCCGTCAAGCGCCATCCTTGTCGGCGGCGATCCGGGCATCGGCAAATCCACCCTGCTGCTGCAGGCCGCCGCGCGGTTTGCCCAGGCGGGGCTGAAAACCATCTATGTCAGCGGCGAGGAGGCCAGCGCACAGGTCCGTATGCGGGCACAGCGGCTGGGGCTTTCGGACGCGCCGGTGAAACTGGCCGCCGAAACCAACCTGCGCGACATCCTGACCACGCTGGAGGCCGAACGCCCGCAACTGGCGATCATCGATTCGATCCAGACCATGTGGGCCGACAATGTCGAAAGCGCGCCGGGAAGCGTGTCACAGGTGCGCGCCGCCGCGCACGAACTGACCAGTTTCGCCAAACGCAAGGGCATCTCGGTCGTCCTCGTTGGCCACGTCACCAAGGAAGGCCAGATCGCGGGCCCCCGCGTGGTCGAACACATGGTCGACACGGTGCTGTATTTCGAGGGCGAACGCGGCCACCAGTTCCGCATCCTGCGTGCCGTCAAGAACCGCTTCGGCCCGGCTGACGAAATCGGCGTGTTCGAAATGACCGGCGGCGGGCTGGCCGAGGTCGGCAACCCGTCCGCCCTGTTCCTGTCCGAACGTGGCGAACCCAGCCCCGGATCGGTGGTATTTTCCGGCATCGAGGGCACCCGCCCGGTGCTGGTGGAATTCCAGGCCCTGATCGCGCCGTCGCCGCATTCGCAGGCGCGGCGCAGCGTTGTGGGCTGGGACGGGTCGAGATTGGCGATGATCCTGGCCGTGCTCGAGGCGCGCTGCGGCATCCCCTTTGCCGGGCTCGACGTCTACCTGAACGTCGCGGGCGGCATGAAGGTGCAGGAACCCGCTGCCGACCTCGCGGTGGCCGCCGCGCTTCTGTCGGCGCGCGAAGACGCCGCCCTGCCCGCCGATACGGTGGTTTTCGGTGAAATCTCGCTCTCCGGGGCGCTCAGACCGGTGGGCCAGACCGAAAACAGGTTGAAAGAAGCGCAAAAACTTGGTTTTTCGACAGCGATTGCCCCCGCAGGTGGAAAGGCCAAAGGGGGAAACGGCCTGACGCTTCGGCAATACGGGGATCTGGCCACGTTTGTAGGTGACGTATTCGGCGCCGGATGAAGCGCGCAGGCAATAGGGAATAAAGGCACTATGGAAGGCTTTACCATCATCGACGGCGTCGTGGCGCTGGTCATCATCCTGTCGGCGCTGCTGGCATATTCGCGCGGATTGGTGCGCGAGGCGCTGGCGATCACCGGATGGATCGCCGCCGCCGTTCTGGCCTTCGTCTTCGCGCCGCAAGTGCAACCGCTGGTGAAGGAAATCCCGGTGCTGGGCGAGATGATCGCCGACAGTTGCGAACTCAGCATCATCGCCTCCTTCGCCGCCGTCTTCGCATTGGCGCTGGTCCTGGCCTCGTTGTTCACGCCGCTGTTTGCCTCTCTGGTGCAACGCTCGGTTCTGGGCGGACTGGATCAGGGGCTTGGCTTCCTGTTCGGCGTGTTGCGCGGGATCCTGTTGGTCGCCATCGCCTTCTTCGTCTATGAAACCGTGATCACCGGTCAGGATGTCGCCATGGTCGAAGGCAGCCGGTCGGCCAAGGTGTTCGGCAAGATGACCGGCAAGATCGAGGATCGCGATCCCGAACAGGCGCTTGGCTGGATCACCCGGCAGTATGAAGAATTGGTCGGTGTCTGCGAACAGTAAGCACGGCACCTTTTCAACCGCAGAGCGCCAAGGGGCTTCAGCACCCTTTGGCGCTTTTTCTTGGCCGGACGGAGAAACGGTCAGTCATTTTCTTCCGCCAGCAGGTCATCCACCGAGCGCGGCTGCTGCTCCGTTTCTATCGCGCGCAACAGGTCGGCGATGCGCCAGACATGATAGGCCGACCGTTGCAGCCAGCGCGCTGAATCCAGCAGCAGCGTTAGGTTCTGCGGTTCCCGGCTGTGGCTGGCGACCAACCGGATCTGTTCGGCCCTGTAGCGTTCGCGGAAGTCACGGAAATCGCGGCGCAGCGCATTGGCCTCCGACGCGAAGCGGCTGATATCCTCTTCCTGTGCGAAGCTGCGCATCAGCGCGCCGAGCTTGAGGCCACGATCCTGCAGCGATGCCTCCTGCACCGCCGTCGCGATCCTTTCGCGCTGCATCGCCCGGTGGCGCAACCGGTCCAGGTGGTCGAAAATATGTATCAGCGCCTGCTGATTGTCCTGCTCCGCCGTTCCGTTTTCGGTCGAAATCGCCTGGACGAAACTTTGTGCCTCGCGAGTCGCCGCGCTGATTTCTGTCAGAACATCTGATCTGATTTCGACGCCCGGCTGTTTCAGATTGCGACCAAGATGGGTCATAAGCTCGGCCGTGATCCGGTGCGTCGCGGCATTGGCCGCATCCAGTGCGGCGGCCGGATCGGTCAGCAGTTGCCGGCCCAGATTGCGCGTCATCGGCGTACCGCGATCCGGCACGATCCAGATGATCAGCCGGGAAAATTGCGACGTGACACCCAGCACCGCCGCCACGCCGAGGAAGTTGAAAAACGTGTGGAACGCCACCAGCGCCATCTGCGGATCGGCGGCCATCGCGACGCCCCAAGGGCGCTGCATGGCCCAGCCGATCGGCCAGAGCAGAGCAAAGGCCATGCAGCCGGTCAGCAGGTTGAAGATCAGGTGGCTGACCCCGGTACGGCGGCTCGCCGTCCCGCCGCCCAGCGTGGCGATCATGGCGGTGAAGGTGGTGCCGACATTCATCCCGATGACCAGCGCGGCCGCCTGCGGAAAGGTGATCGCGCCCACCGCCAGCGCCGCCAGCGCACTGGCGACACCGGCGCTCGACGATTGGGTGATGACGGTCAGCACTGCGCCCAGAACCACCAGTTTCAACCGGCCGGCCAGCGTGTCGGCCGGGAAACTGTCGGGGGTGACGATGCCGCGGAAGGCGACCATGCCGTCTTTCAGCGCATCGATGCCGATGAAAAGAACCCCGAATCCCGCCAACGCCCATCCGGCCTGTTTCCACGGGTTGGGCGCAAACAGCTGCAGCAGCGCCCCGCCCAGGACGACCGGCATCAGGACCAGCCCGAGATCGAGCTTGAACCCGACGATGGCGACCAGCCAGCCGGTGATGGTGGTGCCGATATTGGCCCCGAAAACGACCCCCAGAGCCTGCTGAAACGTCATCAGCCCGGCCGCCACGAAACCGACTGTCGCCACCGTGGTGGCGCTGGACGACTGCACCATCGCCGTAGTCAGCGCACCGGCGGTCGCCCCCTTGAGCGGCGTGTCGGTCGATTTTTGCAGGATGCTGCGCAGCCTTTCGCCCGCCAGCCCGCGCAGCCCCTCGGTCAGCATGTGCATACCCACCAGGAACAATCCGAGCCCGCCAAGCGCCTGTACCGATTCAGCTTGCATGCACCGTCTTCCAATCGCCTATCCCCGCGCAGCTTAGCGATTGACGGTGACGGTGTTAATATCCCACCTTGGCAAAGGACCGGGTTCAGCCCCGCACCAAGAGACCGGGCACCGCAGACACCCCCGGCCGTGGATGTTTCGGCACCCGGTCAGAACACGCCCGGCCACAAAGGGTCAGGACGCGAAACGTGGAAAAACGGCCCACAAGTCCCGGAGGGACCAGCGCGGCGCCGGTACGGTTGCCTTCCTGAATAAGCGATGCGCTTGTTCACTGCGCATGACGCGACCACGCTGAAGGTAATAAGCATAGTCGATCGAACCATCGCGGTGCAGGCGGATATCTTCGTCAAGGCGGGTCATGAGAGGTCTCCCTATTGTCTTCCAGCAGGACACCACGCTTTGCGTGAAAGCGCTTGAAGACCGCCTTGAGAAACCGCTGTCTTTTTCTTGATTTTTTACCGGTCGCGAAGAAATCTAGAAGGGTTAACGAATTTTTAAGTAGTATTGTCCCATGCGCTATCATTTTCAGGACTGCTGCCTCGACGCTGATAGGCACAGATTGACCCGGAACGGGCAGAATATTCACGTCGAGCCACAAGTATTCGACCTGCTTCTGTGCCTGTTGCGCGCGTCCGGAGAGGTCGTTACGCGGGAAAATCTGATCGACGCAGTGTGGCGCGGCCGTATCGTATCCGAAGCCACGATCAGTGCCCGGATCAGTGCAGCGCGCGCCGCCGTGGGCGATACCGGCAAGGCGCAATCCGTGATCCGCACCGTGCCTCGCGTCGGCTTTCAGATGGCGTCCTCCGTTCATACAGAGGACAACAATCAAGGCGCGACGGCCCTGCGCGCCGGGGGCGACAGATCGGTGTCCTCCCCTGTGCAGCAGCCGTCGTTCAAAGTCCGCTACGCGACATCGCGGGACGGCTCGACGCTTGCCTGGGCCTCGGAGGGCGACGGGCCGCCGCTAATTCGGGCGGGCCATTGGCTGACACATCTCGATCTCGACCGGTCGAGCCAGATCTGGGGCCCCTGGCTGCACCGCCTTGGAGCGCGGCGGCGGCTGGTTCGCTACGACCTGCGCGGCACCGGCATGTCAGACCCGGATTGCGGACCGTTCAACCTTGATGCATTCGCAGAGGACATGCTTGCGGTGGCCGATGCAGCCGGGCTTGAAACTTTTTCGATCTTCGCGGCATCGAATAGCGTCGCCGTGTCCCTTGCGGTAGCTGTTCGCCACCCCGATAGGGTAACGCGCATCGTCAGCTGTGGCGGCTACGCCCAAGGCGCATCGGTGCGCGACGGTGGCAAGGATGCTGCCATGGCCGAAGCCATGGAACAGATGATCCGCAACGGTTGGGGTCAGGCTGACAGCGGCTTCATGCATGCCCTCACATCGATGTTCGCCCCCGGCGCCAGTGACGTCGAATTGCACGAATTGATACAGATGCAGCAGAACTCGACTGACGCCGAACGTGCCGTTCACATCCGCGAGGTAATTGCGAAGTACGACGTGACGGACCTGCTGGAACGGGTGCCCTGCCCGGTGCTGATCGTCCATTCGCTGCGCGATTCTCTGCACCCGTTTTCACAGGCGCGCCTGCTGGCCCGCCACCTGCCCGACAGCGAGATGTTGCCACTCGACTCGCCAAACCACATTCTGTTGCCCGGGGAACCGGCCTTTGCCCGCATGATGGATGCCGTCGATGCGTTCCTGTCTGCCTAGGGACGCATAAAATCTTGCAGGCGTGAAGCTTCGCCCCCTGCGACACTTCGAATTATGATCCTTTCGTGACATACTGGGCGCGACCCCTTATGAGGGGCTTCAAGCTGCCACGAGGATTCGGAGCTCACCCTTGTCCAAACATATGCCCCCCGCCCACCCCTTCGACGATGACAAGCTGAAGGAGGAGTGCGGTGTATTCGGTGTCATCGGTGTCGCCGATGCCGCCAATTTCGTTGCCCTAGGCCTGCACGCGCTGCAACACCGCGGTCAGGAAGCCGGCGGCATCGTCAGCCATCACCCCGTAGATGGTTTCAACAGCGCCCGCCGGTTCGGCTACGTGCGCGACAATTTCACCTCTCAATCGCTGATGCAGACCCTGCCGGGGCCGCTTGCCATCGGCCATGTGCGCTATTCCACCGCCGGGTCGAAAGGCGCCGCGATCCGCGACGTGCAACCGTTCTTCGGCGAATTCGCCATGGGCGGCGCGGCGATTGCCCATAACGGCAACATCACCAATGCCGACGCTCTGCGCCGCGAACTGATCGAGCGCGGATCGATCTTCCAAAGCTCGAGCGACAGCGAATGCATCATTCACCTGATGGCCCGCTCGCTGCAACGCAACATCCCCGAGCGTATGGAAGACGCCCTGCGCCGGGTCGAGGGCGCCTTTTCGGTGGTCGCGATGACCCGCACCAAGCTGATCGGCGTGCGCGACCCGATGGGCGTGCGGCCGCTGGTGCTGGGAAAAATCGGCGACGGTTGGTGCCTGAGTTCGGAAACCTGCGCCCTCGACATCATCGGCGCCGAACTGGTGCGCGAAATCGAACCGGGCGAAATGGTGGTGATCACCGATGACGACGGGGTGCAAAGCCATTTCCCATTCCGCAAGCAGCCGTCGAAATTCTGCATCTTCGAACATGTCTATTTCTCGCGTCCCGATTCGATCATCGGCGGCCGGTCGGTCTATGAAACCCGCCGCCAGATCGGCGTCGAACTGGCCCGCGAAACGCCGGTCGAGGCCGACCTGGTCTGCCCGGTGCCCGATTCAGGCACCCCGGCGGCGATCGGGTTCGCGCATGAAAGCGGCATCCCCTTCGGCATGGGCATCATCCGCAACCAGTACATGGGCCGGACCTTTATTGAGCCGACCGAACAGATCCGCAACATGGGCGTGCGGCTGAAGCTGAACGTCAATCGCGCACTGATCCGCGGCAAGCGGGTGATTCTGGTCGACGACTCGGTGGTACGCGGCACCACCTCGCGCAAGATCAAGGAGATGATCCTCGATGCCGGCGCGGCCGAGGTGCATTTCCGCATCGCATCGCCGCCGACCGCCTGGCCATGTTTCTACGGCGTCGACACGCCGCAGCGCGAAAAGCTGCTGGCGGCGACGATGACCGAGGAAGAGATGTGCGAACACCTGTCGGTGGACAGCCTGAAATTCATCTCGCTGGACGGTCTGTACCGCGCGGTGGGCGAAGCCGCGGGCCGGGAAAAATCCTGCCCGCAATATTGCGACGCCTGCTTCAGCGGCGAATACCCCGTCACTCCGCGCGACATGATCGCAAAGGGTTTCCAGCTGAAGGCGGCCGAATAAGCCGCGTCAAACAGCCACCCCGGTCCCGCCGCGGCGGGATCGGCACGGAAATTGCCGGTCTGCACCGTATCCTGACCGGAGTAACGATTGCATGCCTGTCACCCGTATTACCGATGCGACCGCCCCAAGGGCGGCGCAGTCCAACGCCAAAACCCGCCGGGCCGCGACCCAGACCCGTCAGTTGCCGCTGGCCCAGACCAGCCTGATCGGCACGTTTCTGACGCCAAGCGGATCCTCCGCCTACCTGAAACTGCCGCGCGGCGAACTGCGCCGGGTCCGGACCGGCGACATGGTCGACGGCGCGCGGATCACGGCGATCGGGGACGGTCGGCTGACACTGACGCGCGGGACCGAATCCCGGGCCATGCACATGGCCGGCCACTAGGTCACTTCCAACCCTTGCCGCCCTGCCCGGCCCGGCCTAGTCTGCGCCGCAACCGCGTTAAGGAAACCATTCATGTCCCTGCTTGATCTCGATGCGCGCTGGCGGCGTTTCAACAACCCGGACCGCAAATGCCCCTGCTGCGGGCAAAGCTTTTCCGGCGTCTTCGACCTCGGCTTCGACCACCCCTCGACCTGGCCGCATGAGGCGCGCGAAGACCAGCCCTTCGTCAAGGTGGGCGAGGATCAGCTTTCGCCGGACCTGTGCCGCCAGGGCGAAGACCGGTTCATCCGCGTGGTGCTGTCCTTCCCGATCCAGGGCAGCGAGGAACTGTTCCACATGACCCCCTGGGCGCGGCTGGAACCGGCCGCCTTCTATGCCTATCTCGACACGTTCGACGGGCGCGACGCGCCGGCGATCGACGAATGCCCGGCGGAACTGGCCAACAGCCTGCCCGGCTTCGAGGCGGAAACCGGAACGCCGCTGCCGGTGATGCTGCAGTTCCTTGGCGCCGAGGCGCGGCCGGTGGCGGTGGCGTCCTCAGGTGCGCTGGCCAAGGCGCAGCGGGACGGGATCAGCTTCGACCAGCTTCTCGATATCTACGCCGCCTTCGGGCAGGATATCCGGCCGCATCTGCTGCAGGACTGAGACGGCTTACCGGCCTTTCGGGAGCTTTCCCCTTGACGCAGCCCCGGATTGGTCGCACATCCCCGGCATGACACAGAAAATCGCACTCATCACCGGCGCCTCGCGCGGCCTGGGCGCGGGGCTGGCCGAAATGCTCTGCCAGACCCACCATATCGTCGCCGTGGCCCGCACCACCGGCGCCCTGGAAGAACTCGACGACCGGATCCAGGCGGCGGGCGGTCAGGCGACCTTGGCGCCGATGGACATCACCAACCCGGACGCGATGGCGCAGCTTTGCCGCTCGGTCTACGACCGCTGGGGATCGGTTGATCTGTGGGCCCATACGGCGATCCACGCGGCGCCGTTGTCGCCGGCGCAGTTCATCGACGCCAAGGACTGGGAAAAATCGGTCGATTGCAACGTGACCGCGACGGGTCGGCTGATCACCTATGTCGCGCCGCTTCTGGGCGAAGAAGGCACGGCGCTGTTCTTCGACGATCCGCGTGCGGGGCAGAAATTTTTCGGCGCTTACGGCGCGACCAAGGCGGCGCAGATCGCGCTGGCGCGCAGCTGGGCGGCGGAAACCGCAAAGACCGGCCCGAAAGTGCGGATTCTGGAACCGCGCCCGTTGGCGACGGCCAACCGTGCCCGGTTTTTCCCCGGCGAAGACCGCAGCGCGCTGATCCATCCCAAGGACGAGGCACAGCGGCTCTTGGCGGCGCTCTGAGAGCGCCGCGCCGCGCAGGCGGCAAAGCTCCGCAGCGCTTGCCCCGACCGCGCCCTTTCTCTACTAAGTTCGCAAGCAGACGAGGGGCAGGCAGTTGCGTATTCTGATCACCAATGACGACGGCATCAACGCACCGGGGCTGAAAGTGCTGGAAAAGATCTCGCGGGACCTGGCCGGCCCCGAAGGCGAGGTCTGGGTCGTCGCGCCCGCCTTCGAACAATCGGGCGTTGCCCATTGCATCAGCTACACCCACCCGATGATGGTCGCCAAGATGGGCGAACGCCGCTATGCCGCCGAGGGCAGCCCGGCCGATTGCGTTCTTGCCGGCCTGCATCACGTGATGGGCGACGTGCGCCCCGACCTGATCCTGTCGGGTGTCAACCGCGGCAACAATTCGGCCGAGAACGCGCTGTATTCCGGCACGCTGGGCGGCGCGATGGAGGGCGCGTTGCAGGGCATCCGCTCGATCGCGCTGTCGCAATATCTCGGCCCCTACAATTTCCAGGCCGACAACCCGTTCGAGGCCGCCGAGGTACACGGCGCCGCTTTGATCCGCAAATTGCTCGCCGCGCTACCCGACGCGGAGAAAGATTACCGGCTGTTCTTCAACGTCAACTTCCCGCCCCTGGCGGCGAAGGACGTCAAGGGCGCACGCATCGCGCCGCAGGGGTTCCGCCGCCACACCCATTTCGGGGTCGAACCGCACCGGTCGCCCTCGGGGCGGCAATTCCTTTGGATCAAGGGCGGTGACCAGCATATCCCGACCGCGCCCGGCACCGACGCGGCGGTCAACCTGGACGGCTATATCTCGGTCACGCCGATGCGCGCCGACCTGACCGATCACGACATGCTGGAGCAGCTGAAGGTCATAGAATGAGCGAAGACGACGTCGCCACACGCAAGATGCAATTCCTGTTCGCCCTCCGCTCCAAGGGCGTGACCGATCAGCGCGTGCTGGAGGCGATGGAAAAGATCGATCGCGGTGCCTTCATCAAGGGGCTGTTCGCCGAACGCGCTTACGAGGACATGCCTTTGCCGATCGCCTGCGGTCAGACCATCAGCCAGCCTTCGGTGGTGGGGCTGATGACCCAGGCGCTGAACGTGCGGCCGCGCGACAAGGTTCTGGAAGTCGGCACCGGGTCCGGTT
This sequence comes from Thalassovita aquimarina, assembly GCF_018219815.1. Classification (GTDB taxonomy): domain Bacteria; phylum Pseudomonadota; class Alphaproteobacteria; order Rhodobacterales; family Rhodobacteraceae; genus Thalassobius; species Thalassobius aquimarinus. The sequence goes on along the minus strand of NZ_JADMKU010000001.1, from coordinate 56,650 downwards.
ACCAGGCCGCGATCCTCAGCCTGCTGGCGCGCCGGGTCTACACCGTCGACCGGCACAAGCGGCTGGTGATGGAAGCGCGCGACATCTTCGCCGCGATGGATCTCAGCAATATCACCGCGATTTCTTCGGACGGCAGTTTCGGCCTGCCCGATCAGGCGCCCTTCGACCGCATCATCGTGACCGCCGCCGCCGAGGACCCGCCGCCGCCGCTGCTGGCGCAACTGAAGGTCGGCGGCATCATGGTGTTGCCGGTGGGTCAGTCGGACCATGTGCAAAGCCTGATCCGCGTCACCCGGACCGAAGACGGTTTCGAATATGACGAATTGCGCCCCGTGCGTTTCGTCCCCCTGATCGAGGGCTTGGGACGCGACGGTTAGACATGTTATGCTACACTAGTTACTAGAGTGCTGCGCTCAAGCCCCGGCAAACAGGGGCGGGCAGAAAGTTGAGGAAATCGAGATGTCTTATTCCCGCAAATCGCGCCTGGTTTGGGCGGTCCCGGCCTTGGCGATGCTGGCCGGCTGTGGCCAGCCGTTCGATTTTGACTTGCGTGGCCATTTCGGCGACAGCCTGAACACCGCCGATGCGGCCCGGCAGGCCAGCGGACACCGGCCCGAGCCGGATGAACGCGGCGTGCTGTCCTATCCCAGTTACCAGGTCGCGGTGGCGCGGCGCGGCGACACCGTGGCCAACGTCGCCGACCGCATCGGGATGAACGCAGCGGAACTGGCACGCTACAACGGCCTGTCTCCCAGCGATCCGCTGCACAAGGATGAAATCCTCGCCCTGCCCGGGCGGGTGCCGGAACCCGGCAGCGGCCCGATCCAGCCACCGAGCAACGTCGATATCGCCGCCCTTGCCGGCGGTGCCATCGACAAGGCGGAACCGGCGCGCGTGGAAACCACGACGCTGGAGTCCGCCGCGGACAAGCCCGCTGCCAGCGGCACGGCAAAACCGCAGGTCGGGATTGAACCGATCCGTCACAAGGTGGTGCGCGGTGAAACCGCCTACACGATTTCGCGGCTCTACGATGTCAGCGTCCGGTCGCTGGCGGAATGGAACGGGCTGGACCCGCAATTTACCATCCGCGAAGGCCAATACCTGCTGATCCCGGTGCCCGATGCCAAAACCGCGCAGAAAGCGGCGGTAACGCCCAAGACCACCACCAATCCGGGTCAGGGCAGCCCCACCCCCATTCCGCCAAGCGCCTCCAAGCCGTTACCGGCGGAAAAAACCACCCCGGCTGCGCAGCCGGCGGTAAAGCCCGACACGCCGGACCTTGGCAAGACCCAGACCAAGAAGACCACGTCGTCGCGCATGGACATGCCGGTCAATGGCAGCATCATCCGCGAATACAAGAAGGGCAAGACCGACGGCATCGACATTTCGGCCGCCCCGGGCACGCCGGTAAAGGCGGCAACGGCCGGCAGCGTCGCAGCGATTACATCGGACGCCGACAAGGTGCCGATCGTGGTGTTAAAGCACGCCGACGGATTGCTGACGGTCTATGCCAATGTCGACGGGATCAGCGTCGCCAAGGGCGACAGCGTAAAACGGGGCCAGACCATCGCGAAGATCCGACAGGACAAGTCGAATTACGTGCATTTCGAGGTCCGCAAGGGCTTCGATAGCGTCGACCCGATGCCCTATCTGAACTGATAGGACATAAGGGACCCGCCGCGCTGCACGGCCCACGGATCGTGCATTGTTTCCCGCAATGTAAAAGGCCGCCCCCGGGCGGCCTTTTGCATTTTCTGACGATAGGATCTACCGACGGATCAGCCGGCGCGGCGTTCGTCGAAACTGAGCGCGATGAAGGACGGCATGTGATCGCCCATGCCCACCACGTTGTCATCACGCTTGCGCGACCGGCGACCCCGGTTGTTGTCCTGATCCCGGCGCGGTTCCTTCCGGCTGTCCTGACGCGGTTCCCGTGCCGGGGCGGCCTCATCCTTGCCAGCCAGCTCCGACTTGCGGGGCGCTGCCTTGCCGGTCTCTGCCTTGCCGGTTTCTTCCTGCTCGACGTCTTTCTTCGCCTTGCGGGGGGCCGGTTTCAAATCGTTCAACGGGTTGTCCAGCTGCGGGATTTCCTTCTGCACCAGTGCCTCGACCGAAGCGAAGTTTTTCTCGTCGCGCGGCGAACAGAGTGTAATCGCGGTGCCTTCACGCCCGGCACGGCCGGTACGGCCGATCCGGTGCACGTAATCCTCGGCATGGCCGGGAACGTCGAAATTGAACACGTGGCTGACGGCCGGAATATCCAGACCGCGCGCGGCAACGTCCGAAGCGATCAGGAACCGCAGCGTTCCATCGCGGAACTGATCCAGCGTCTTCATCCGCTGGCTCTGATCCAGGTCGCCATGGATCGGCGATGCGTCATAGCCGTATTTCTTCAGCGATTTTGCGACGATATCCACATCCGACTTGCGGTTGCAGAAGATGATCGCGTTTTTCAGCTTGTCGCCTTCGCCGTCGATCAAGAGCCGCAGCAGCTTGCGCTTCTCGCTGGCTTCGCGATCCTTGCGCGAGGCTTTGAATTTCACCACGCCCTGGGTGATGGTTTCCGAGGTGGTCGCCTGGCGGGCAACCTCGATCCGTTCGGGATTCGACAGGAAGGTGTTGGTGATCCGTTCGATTTCCGGCGCCATGGTGGCCGAGAAGAACAGCGTCTGGCGGGTGAACGGCGTCAGGCTGAAGATGCGTTCGATATCGGGGATGAACCCCATGTCGAGCATCCGGTCGGCTTCGTCCACCACCATGATCTGCACGCCGGTCAAGAGCAGCTTGCCGCGCTCAAAGTGGTCCAGCAGGCGACCGGGCGTGGCGATCAGAACGTCGACGCCGCGGTCGATCAACGCATCTTGTTCCTTGAACGACACGCCGCCGATCAGCAGCGCCTTGGTCAGTTTTAGATGCTTGGTATAGGTGTCGAAGTTTTCCGCCACCTGCGCCGCCAGTTCACGGGTCGGGCACAGCACCAGAGATCGCGGCATCCGCGCCCGGGCGCGGCCCTTAGACAGCAGCGTGATCATCGGCAGCACGAAGCTGGCGGTCTTGCCGGTGCCGGTCTGGGCGATTCCCAACACGTCGCGGCCTTCAAGCGCAGGTGGAATGGCCCCCGCCTGAATGGGAGTTGGCGTTTCGTACCCAGCCTCTTCAATCGCCTTGAGGACCTTGGGAGCAAGTTTCAGATCGGAGAATTTTGTCATGTGTATCCGTGCTTTACGGACACTTCTGGCCCGTACCGTCTAGTTGGGACCGGCCCGGTCGGCCCATATGGCGCTCAATGGCGCAATCCCTATGAGCGCGGGGTTTACCCGAAACCCGGCTTCGGGTCAATGCAGGGCCGATTTTACAAAGGGATAGGAAGGTTTATGCCTGCCCCGATACGATTTTATCACAGCGAAGCGGGGAAGTGACGCGAACGCCGATCCCGCAAGAACAACGCATGGCTGTGAAGGTGCCCATGCGCGCGCAACCGGTCGAGCAAATCGGGATTCGCCGTGCAGACTTCATCGTAGAAGGCGCGCAGCCCCTCTTCGCCGTCTTCCTCGTGGATCATCGAAAACAGCTCGTGCAGGGACAACCCGCCTTCCTCGCGCGGCATGTTTGGCTTCAGCTCGCTTCGATAGGATCCCTTCTGCAGCCGGTAATGGAAGGCGGCGATGAAATCCTCCCAGCTTTTCGCATGCATGTGCAGAAGCTGGGTGCCGTCCAGTTCCCGCTGGCCGGGGTTCATTTCGTCGCCGACGAAGACGTTGTGAATCTGCACCTTCAGCCCCCCGACCCCGGTGCGATAGATCATCTTGCCCGCCACGTGGCTGAGAAAGCCGCCGTTCAGATGCTCCCCGAAGGTGGGGTAAATGCGGGCGGTTTCCTTGCGGCGTTTCGGCTGCCGGATGCTGTAGCCCTTGAAGTGGGTCGTATCGCCCCCGCCCGCCAGCGCCTCCACCGGCCTGATACGGGCGCAGAGGCATTCGGGCGGCAGGTCGGCCAGCTGATCGGCCAACGGCCGGTCCAGCGACCAGAGGAATTCATCGACATCGATATGGGTGAGCCACTGCACGTCCCCTGCCCGGCCATAGGCGTGACGGGCGTTTTCGAACTGCCGCGACTGGTGCTTGACCCTCCGTTTCATCCCCAGGCGCTTCCAATAGGGATCGTCGGTCAGGACGGGCCGGATTTTGGGATGCGCGGACAGGATGCGGAAAGCGTCGCGGTTGTCGTCGTCGAGATAGATGAATAGCCGATGCGCCCCGATTTCCAGATGATGGGCGCAGAATTCGAGAATATCCTCCACCGGCGCCTTGATCGTGGCCACCACTCCCCATTTCGGCGCGCTCATCTCAGCGCCCTTCCAGATACGGGCCGAAAACCCGGGAAATTTTTTCTTCCAATCGCAGCGGATAGTCCAACAGCATGCCGTTTTCGCCGAGCTTCTGTGCCAAATTCGGTGTCAGGGTACACACCTCCTGGTACAGGGTCCGTAGCCCCTCCTCGCCCTCGTTTTCGATCAGGAAATCCACCACGTCCCCAAAGCGGAACCGGTCCTTTCCCGCGACCTTGCGATAGGATCCATCGGTCATGCGGAATGCCAGATCGGCGATGAATTGCTGCCATGTCGGCGCATGGGCATGGCCGACATAAATCCCCGGCATCTCTTCGATATTGGTGGCTGGCTCGCCCTGCCAGTGGATCGCATGAATACCGAAACGCATCCCCTCGACGCCGGTACGCACGAAAAGCTTTCCCTCGATATGGCTGATAAAGCCGCCGCGCAGATGCAGGCCGAAGGTGGGATAGATGTCCTCCAGCACCGACGCGGGCCGCCCCACCGCGCGCGGGGTCAGCTTGAAGACCTCTTCCGCCTGCCCGGCCATTTGCTCCGCGGATGTCAGGCGTATTGCGATCTTGTCGGGCTCTGCCCGGGCCAGGTGTTCGGCCATCGACCGCTGCGGCAGCAGGAATTCATCGACATCAATATGGGCCAGCCAATGGCAATCGGTGTCGTAATAAGCCTGTGTCGCCACCCAGACCTGCCGCATCCGGTGGCTGTCCATCCGGTCCTTTTTCTGCGCCGCCCAATAGGCAACGTCGCAGGCGGTGACTTCGATCCGCGGATGCCGCGACAGTGCGGCGACCGTGGCCGGTTCGGGATCGTCGAGGTATATGTGCACCCGGTGCGCCCCCAGATCCAGGTTGTGGGCGGCAAAGCGCAGGATCGCGTCCAGCGGCGCCTTGACCAGTGAAACCGTGCCCCACCTGAGGCGTGCCGGATCGGTGATCTGGCGCGATGCGGGCACCGGCACCGGGTTGCGCTTCTTTTTGGTCTCGGGCGTTGCCCCGGCAGCGCGCTGTTTTTCCTTTCGGCTCCGCATGGTGCGCAACCGGCGGAACACCGTCTTGTCGTCCTCGATCAACAGGCTCAGCAGCCGCTGCACCAGGGGCCGGATCACTTCGTCCCTGTCGGCCTCCTGCCACAGCCGGCCCAGCATATTGATGTCGAGCCCCCCGCCCGTGATCGCGTAGGCATCCATCTGCATCGCCAGTTGCTTGGCCGATTTGCGTTTCCACGCAAAGGCCTGATCCGGCGCCGATCCGGAAAACAACCGTTCGGTCTCATAGAGCTTCATCATCCCGAACAGCACCGATAGCGATTGGCCGAGGCTGCGCTGCAGCTCGGTCTGGCCGTGATCGCCGAAGGTGGTGACCGCCGAGACCAGCCAGCGCGCGTCGAGATGCGCGATCAGGTAATCGGCTTCCTCGGCCCAGAGCCGGAGGAAAAGCTGCGCCGTGTGGGGCGGCTGGTCGTCCCGGCGCAGATTGGCGACAAGTAGCCCGTGCAGGTGTAATAGCGCCGGTTCGGAATCGAATTCCCCGGCCAATTCCCGATACTTGCGGGCATAAGTTGACGACGATTTCCCTAGTTCCGGCGCCGCCGAATCCATCCGCTTTTGCTTCAATGGCTGGAAATCGACATCGAGTGGCGGCAACTCTTCGCCGGGGCCATAGGTGAACGGCGCCATCCGGGTTTCCATCTGCGCGACGATCGCGTCGAACCCGCCGGGATAGGTTGTCTTTTTCTGCTCGCTCATGGGTGAAGAATGACGCGGGCCGCGCTTTACTGCAAGTCAGTTGGCCGATCTTGGCAACGCGCAGATCCGATGCTGGCGAAAGCGGTTCCTAAACCGCGGAAGGATGCAGTTCCGGCTGGTAGCCCGCCGCCAGTGCCCGCACCGTCGGGGCCGGTGTCAGGACCATCACCACACCGCCGGGGCGGTTGCACTTTGCCTTATAGCCACCTGTCTTGAATAGATAAACCGAATCTCCAAGGATCAGGGCGGGTTCCGGTGCGAGAATGAAGACACCGTCCGGCAGGGAGTCCGCCCGGGCCTCATGCCGGACCTGTTGCCGATTGCGCGACACCCGCGCCCGGTGCAGCGCCTTGTCGATATCGCCGATCCGCGCCACCGGGCCGTGTGCGTCTTCCCAGGCGGCACGAAAACGTCGCGCATCGGCGCGGCGGCATTCGTGACAAGGCCGGTGCCCGGCGGCCAGTGCCACCGCCTCATCGAGGAAAAACAGCGCCGTCCAGCCCCGGTCCGGCATCGGCCCGTGATAGCGATCCTTGAACGACAGCCTGCAACAAACCCAATGCGGATGTTTCCAGCGCGAAACCCCAAGCGTGCCATCGGGCCGGTGCAGGATACCGCGATTGCCGGTGAAGAGCCCCCGCGCCGGATCGGCGACGATCTCCCCCGTCGGCAAGACGCGGTTCTGCAGCGTCACACCATCATTTCCTTCGTCGCCGACAGTTTCACATCCGGGTAATCGCGTTCGACCCGGTCGATATCCCATTGCAATCGCGTCAGATAAACGATGTCACCGTCATTGTCTCGGGCGATGTGCTGCTTGTTGGCGTCGACGAACTTGTCCACCGCCTGCTTGTCGCCATGGACCCAGCGGGCAGAGGTGAACTGCGATTGCTCGAAGCGCACCGGCAAGCCGTATTCCATCTCGATCCGGCTCGCCAGAACCTCGAACTGCAGCGCGCCGACGACACCGACGATAAATCCCGACCCCATGTTCGGCTTGAACACCTTGGCGGCACCTTCCTCGGCGAACTGCATCAGCGCCTTTTCCAGATGCTTGGCCTTCATCGGATCGCCCGCGCGGCAGGTCTGCAGCAGTTCCGGCGCGAAGCTGGGGATGCCGGTGACGCGCAGCGCCTCACCCTCGGTCAGCGTGTCGCCGATGCGCAGCTGGCCGTGGTTGGGGATGCCGATGATGTCGCCGGCCCAGGCTTCCTCGGCCAGTTCGCGATCCGAGGCAAGGAACAGCACCGGGTTGGTCACCGCCATCGGTTTCTTGGTCCGCACATGGGTCAGCTTCATACCGCGCTTGAAGTGACCCGAGGCCATCCGAATGAAGGCCACCCGGTCGCGGTGTTTGGGATCCATGTTCGCCTGAACCTTGAAGACGAAGCCGGAAACCTTTGTTTCATCAGGCGAAATCTGCCGCGGCTCTGCCGACTGAACCTGCGGTTCGGGGCCGTATTTACCGATCCCGTCCATCAGTTCCTTGACGCCGAAGGAATTGATCGCCGATCCGAACCAGATCGGGGTCATGTGCCCTTCCAGCACCGCCTGCGGGTCGAGCGCGGGCAGCAGTTCGCGCGCCATCTCGACCTCTTCGCGCAGCTGGTCGATCAGTTCAGCCGGCACGTGTTCGGCCAGTTTCGGATCGTCCAGACCGTTGATTTCGATGCTTTCCGCCACCTTGTTGCGGTCGGCGCGGTCCATTAGTTCCAACCGGTCGTTCAGCATGTCGTAACAGCCGATGAAATCGCGCCCCACCCCGATCGGCCAGGAGGCCGGGGTCACGTCGATGGCCAGGTTTTCCTGGATCTCGTCGATGATGTCGAACGTGTCGCGGCTTTCGCGGTCCATCTTGTTACAGAAGGTCAGGATCGGCAGGTCGCGCAGACGACAGACTTCGAACAGTTTCTGGGTCTGGCTTTCCACCCCCTTGGCGCCGTCGATCACCATCACCGCCGCGTCCACCGCCGTCAGCGTGCGATAAGTGTCTTCGGAGAAATCGGAGTGGCCGGGCGTATCGACAAGATTGAAGCGGAAGCCGCTGTAATCAAACGACATTGCCGACGCGGACACCGAAATACCCCGGTCCTTTTCCATCTGCATGAAGTCCGACCGCGTGCGCCGCGCCTCGCCCTTGGCGCGCACCTGACCGGCCATCTGAATGGCGCCACCGTAAAGTAGGAACTTTTCGGTTAGCGTGGTTTTACCGGCATCGGGGTGCGAAATGATCGCGAAGGTCCGACGGCGGGCAATTTCGGGCGGCAAAGCGGGGCGGTTCGAGGCGGTGTCTAACATGAGCGCGATATAGAGAGCGACGGGCACGGGTGCAATACGTCCCGTGCCAAAGCGCCCTTTCTATGCACCCCGCCTAAGCAGTGCGATCACGAACGATAAGCACATCGCAGGGCGGGTTTCGCATCAGGTCGCAGGCCACGCTTCCCAGAAAGGCGCGGTGATGCCCGATCCGGCCATGGGCCCCCACGACGATGAGGTGCGCGTCTTCACGCCGCGCGACATCCCGCAGAACCGTCGCGGTGGACCCTTCGACGATTTCGGTTTCGGCCACTTTGTCTGGCAGGTCGGCCTTGGCGCGCCAGAGCGCATCGTTCTGGATCGGTTCGCGGCTGAAACTTTCCAGCAGATCGTCCGCTCCGCCGGACTGCGCCAGCATACCGCGATATGGAACATGAAAAGCGTGGACCGGCAAGATGCGCGCCCCCGGCGCGAGTTCCGCCACCAATTCTGCGCCGGCGGTCGCGTTGGGTGAGAAATCCGCACCGAGAACGGCGGTTTCATAGGGGCGTTCATCCCTGTCCGCCGCCAGCAGGACCGGCATATGGGCAAGGCGCGTGATCCGCTGCGCCGTGGTTTCGCGCAACAGATCGAGGAAATTCCGGTCACGATGCGTTCCCAGGATCAGGAGATCGGCGTTTTCCCGTTCGGCACATGCGATGATATCGCCGGTCGGGTCGCCGGATTGAATCCGGACATCGCAGCTTACGTCGTCGCCCAGCGTCTTGACGAAGTGGCCGAGCGATTTCTGCGCTTCGTCGGTGATGTCCTGGACGATTTGCTCCGGCAGGGCGTCGTCGATGATGCTGAGGACGATCAAACGGGCCTTGTGCGCCCGCGCGATGGCAAAGCCGCGACGCAGTGCCCGGTCTCCGCGATCCGAAAGATCCGTCGCCGCAATGATGGTGCTGATCATGAAAGTCCCCCCTGAGTTCGCAATGCCAATCCAGTTGGTTATCTTTCACGCGTCTTTCAAGCACCGCGAAGATGCAAAGGGCGCAAATCGTGAAACGATCAGGCGGCAATCGCAATGCAAGAGGCGAAAAACCGGCCCTTAGGACATGCCCCTGTGCCGAATGGCCCGTTGCCCCGCGCGTGCGCGGGCCCGAACCGTCCGCGCTCAGCCCGTCGAGGCGCGGCGCAGGGTGGCGGTGACATCCGCCCCTTCCGCCTGAGGCAGGTCGAAGTCGAGATAGGACCGGTCGGAATGGCGCAGGCTGCCTGCCCGCATCCTCGCCACCACGTCCTCGGGCAGGATCGCCGAACTGCGCAGGTCGGCGAGCAGGGTTTCGGCGGCGATGCCTTCGGCATAGATGATCTGATGATCGTCGAACAGCAGCTGGTAATATTCCACGAAACCGCCGTCGGTACGCGTCACCGTGGTGCCGTTGACCAGGTCGCGCGCCTTGATCAGCAATTCGGCCCGCCCTGCGCCCAGTTCATCCGACCGCTGGTAGACGAACAACCGGTGTTCCGGGCTGACCACGAGGTCGCCGCTGTTGTGCAGAGCGCCTGCCGCGATGTGGACCGGGGCGAATTCGCCCATGGCGCGCGCGGTGGTCTGCCCGATCCAGCGCAATTCCTGCGCCCCGTCGTCGCGGGTCAGCACACGGTCGCCGACCTTCAGGTCTTCGACCCGGCGCTGTTCTCCGGTCGCCATCGTGATATGGGTGCCGCGGGTGAAGCTGACACAGGCGAATTCGCCCAGCTTGGCGCGGGCGTTTTCGGTATCGACCCCGACCAGCACCAGTTCCTGCTTGGGCTGCAGCGGCGCCAGCGGCAGCGCGTAGATTTCGACCACGTCGCCGTCTTCATCCACTTCGACCAGCACCAGCACCTCGGTGGTGACACCCTGAATCGACATGAAGGTCAGGCAACTATCGAGGTGGATCACCGCGCCGGGCTGGCCGATTTCGGTATTGCCGGTGATGGTGAAGGCGCCGCATTCGCCCGGTGCCAGCGCCAGCCGGGTGGCGCGCGCCGCAGGGCGTACGAAATAGGTATCGTCCAGCACCAGTTCATCCGCGAATGACAAGTTATCGCCCAGGTTGGCACCATGCGACACCACCATTGCGCTGCAACGGTAGACCGGTAGCCTGAAGATAGAACTGGGGCTGAAATCATTCATCGGCACACACCTTCCCGCCGGTAACAACGGCTTACTTTCCAAACACAGTCGATAGTTTACGATTATGTCGCAAAACGATCAATCCAGCGGCCTTTTGCTGGCATTTCCCTTTTGGAGGGAACACTATACTTAACGGTTAGCCGAAGTGGCGTTTTAGAAACAATACAGGGGAATCGATCGGAATGGATCTGGGAATCGCAGGTAAAAAGGCCTTGGTATGTGCTTCGAGCAAGGGTCTGGGCCGCGGCTGCGCCGAGGCCTTGGCCGAGGCCGGTGTCAATCTGGTGATGAACGCGCGCGGCGCCGAGGCGCTCGAAGCCGCAGCCGAGGAGATCAGGCAGGAATACGGTGTCACCGTCGAAACCGTCGCTGCCGACGTGACCACCGAGGAAGGCCGCGCGCAATTGCTGGAAGTGGCGGGCCAGATCGATATCCTGGTCAACAATGCCGGCGGCCCGCCCCCGGGCATGTGGACCGACTGGGACCGCGAGGATTTCATCAAGGCGCTCGATGCCAACATGCTGACGCCGATCGCGCTGATCAAGGCGCTGGTGCCGGGAATGATGGAACGCGGCTGGGGCCGCGTGGTCAACATCACCTCGCAATCGGTGAAGGCGCCGATCCCGGTTCTGGGCCTGTCCAACTCGGCCCGCGCCGGTCTGACCGGTTACGTCGCCGGCACCTCGCGCCAGGTCGCCGGGTCCGGCGTGACCATCAACAACCTGCTGCCCGGCATCCACGCCACCGACCGGGCGATATCGCTGGACACGGCGGTATCGCAACAGCAGGGGATCAGCATCGAAGAGGCTAAGGCCAACCGCTGCAAGACGATCCCCGCCGGGCGCTACGGCACGCCGGAGGAATTCGGCGCGATGTGTGCTTTCCTGTGCTCGCAGCACGCGGGTTTCATCGTCGGCCAGAACGTCCTTCTGGATGGTGGCGGGGTGAACTCAACCTTGTAAACCACTGTGCGGGGCGAAATCCGACGTGGATTTCGCCCTGTTTTCTGTTCCAATCAACACCCGGTCGCGCTTGGTAACGCTTGCGTGACGCACTGCCGCACCGCATTGCCCGAAGCGCAATTGCGCCTTATCCCGCTTTGAACCAACGACAAAGGGGATGGCGATGAAGCATGAAGCGGTTCAGGATTATTACGGCAAGGTCTTGCAGGGCAGCGACGATCTGCAGACCAATGCCTGCTGTTCGCCGGCGGACATGCCGGATTACGTCAAGGACGTGCTGCGCAATGTCCATGACGAGGTCCTGACCCGCTATTACGGCTGCGGATTGGTGATGCCTCAGGGATTGCAGGGCGCACGCGTGCTGGATCTGGGATGCGGCGCGGGGCGCGATGTCTATGCGCTGGCACAGCTTGTGGGCCCCGAGGGATCGGTTGTCGGGGTCGACATGACCCCCGAACAGCTGGCCGTGGCCGAAGCGCATAAGGATTGGCACGCCGAAAAATTCGGTTTCGCCAATGTGGAATTTTACCAGGGCTATATCGAAAAACTGGCCGACCTACCGCTCGATCCCGGCAGCTTCGACGTGATCGTGTCGAATTGCGTGGTGAACCTTGCGACCGACAAGCAGGCGGTGCTACGTGGCGCCTACGACCTGCTGAAACCGGGCGGCGAGATGTATTTTTCCGACGTCTATGCCGACCGCCGGGTGCCCAAGGCGATGGCCGAGGACGAGGTGCTGTACGGCGAATGCCTGTCCGGGGCGTTGTACTGGAACGATTTCCTGACCTTCGCGAAACGCGCCGGGTTCGACGATCCCCGGCTGGTAACCCACCGCCCGCTGACCATCGAGAACCCGAAGCTGGAAGCGCGGGTGGCACCGCTGACCTTCACCTCGGCCACCTACCGGCTGTTCAAGCTCGACGGGCTGGAGTCGGAATGCGAGGATTACGGTCAGGCGGTGATCTACAAGGGCACCCTGCCCCATGCACCGCACGGTTTTGACCTCGACGCGCATCATTACATTGAGACCGGCAAGGTGTTCCCGGTCTGCGGCAATACATGGAAGATGCTGGCCGACACCCGCTTTGCCGATCACTTCACCTTCATCGGCGATTTTTCCACCCACTACGGGATCTTCGCGGGCTGCGGCGGCGATCATCCGTTCAAGGACGATGCCGGTACCGCCGAGGATTGCGGCTGCTGAGAAAGCGTGCGCACCACAGGGCCCTGCCCATTTTCCGGGTCGCAGGTTTGAAAAACTCCTGAATGCGCATTTCGAGTTGATCGAAACGCCTGCCCGGCTGCAGGCCGGGCAGTTTATCCATGTGATACAACATTTGGGCGTTGCCTCAGAGCCATTGCCCCACGAGAATCCTTGTATGCCGCGCCGAGGATTGCTAAGGGTCCGGAAAGCCCGATGGTTTTGATCGGAAACCCAGGAAACGCCTTTGTCCGTCACGCCCCCCCGCCTTGAGATCCGCAACCTGGTCCGCCGCTTTGACGGCCGGCCGGTGGTCGACGACGTTTCGCTGAAGGTGATGCCCGGGCAAGTCACCTGCCTGCTGGGTCCGTCGGGCTGCGGCAAGTCGACCACGCTCAGGATGATTGCCGGGGTCGAGATGCAGGACGAAGGCGAAATCTATGTCGACGGCAAACTGATCTGCGACACGGTGTTCCGGGTACCGCCCGAACGTCGCCATATCGGTCTGATGTTCCAGGATTTCGCGCTGTTTCCGCATCTGACCGTAGGCGACAACGTGGCGTTCGGTCTGTCCGGGTCGAAGGACCAGAAACGCGCACGGGTCAAGGAACTGCTCGACAAGGTCGGGCTGAAACGGTTCATCGACAGCTATCCCTACCTGCTGTCGGGCGGCGAACAGCAGCGCGTGGCACTAGCCCGCGCGCTTGCTCCGCGGCCGAAGATCATGCTGATGGACGAACCGTTTTCCGGGCTCGACAACCGGTTGCGCGACGACATCCGCGACCAGACTCTGGAAGTGCTGAAACAGGAAGACGCCGCCGTTCTTCTGGTCACCCACGAACCCGAGGAAGCCATGCGCATGGCCGACGAAATCGCGCTGATGCGCGACGGGCGGATCGTGCAGCAGGGGGCGCCCTACAACATCTACTACGCGCCCCGGGACAAGCAGGCGGTGGCGTTTTTCAGCGACACCAACGTGATCCGGGGCACGGTGCGCGGAGCGCTGACCGAAACGCCCTTCGGTCAGTTCCTCGCCCCCGGCGTGCCGGACGGCAATGACGTGGAAATCGTCATCCGCCCGCAGCACCTGAAGATCGAGTTCGACCGCGGCGGCAAGGGCCCGCTGCCGACGCCGCAACACGGCAGCGCGGCGCGAGGCGAAGTGGTGCGTGCCCGCTTCATGGGATCGGAAAGCCTGGTCGAGATACGGATGGATTACGACGGTTCGGTCCTCAAGGCGACGGTGCCGAACGTGTTCCTGCCCAGTCCGGGCCGGGTCCTGTGGCTGATGTTCCGGCGCGACCGCTGCTTCGTCTTTCCGGTCACCTGATCCGCGCAACCGAACAGATTCCGCCGACATGATCCGTATTTGTGGGTATCGCGCGCGCCGGAACCGACCCCGGTTCGGCAAAAAACAGCCCTGTGCGGCGCTTTGGTTCTTCCAACCCGCCCCTTTCGTCATTAGATACAGGGATGATTATACCCGGGCCCGGGGATGAGGGCCCGATCAAGGGAGAACCTAAATGCTGAACAATATCGGCCTTCCCGGCCTTCTGCTGATCGCCGTCGTTGTGCTGGTCCTTTTCGGTCGCGGCAAGATCAGTTCGCTGATGGGCGAAGTGGGCAAGGGCATCACCGCCTTCAAGAAGGGCGTCTCTGACGGCTCCAAGGAAATCGAGGACAAAACCGCGGAAGAAGCCAAGGACGTGACCCCGGAAAGCGAAAAAGACAAGGTCTGAGCGCATGTTCGATCTTGGCTGGACCGAGATGCTTGTCATCGGCATCGTGGCATTGATCGTGGTGGGTCCGAAGGATCTGCCCGGCCTGTTCCGTTCGATCGGCAATTTCGTGGGCAAGGCCAAGGCAATGTCCCGCGAATTCAGCCGCGCCATGAATCAGGCGGCGGATGAAGCCGGTGTCAAGGACGTGACCGAGGGGCTGCGCGCCGCGACGAACCCCGCGCAGTTCGGAATCGACAAGGTCAAGGACGCCACCAGCGAATTCACCAAGTGGGACCCGGACGCGGATAACGGTCTGGACGAAGACCGCGCCGACGCGGCCAAGAAGATCCAGGACGCCACGGCGAAGAAGGCACAGGCCCGGAAAGACGCCGAAGCCGAAGCCAAGGCGGCGGAGTCCTCGAACACCGCGCCGGAACCGCAAGCCTCCCCCGCCGAGGACAAGGCCCCCGAGGACAAGGCATGAGCAATACCGACGAGCTGGAAGACAGCAGCGCGCCCCTTATCGAACATCTGGCCGAACTGCGCACGCGGCTGATCAGGGCCCTGATCGCCTTCATCATCGGCATGGTGATCTGTTTTTCCTTCGGCGGTGCGATCCTCGATTTCCTGCTGATCCCGATCGAAAACACCATGCGCGATCTGGGCAACCCGAACCCGGTGATGCAATACACCGCGCCGCAGGAATACTTCTTTACCCTGATCCGCATCTCTATGGTCGGCGGCCTGGCCCTGGCCTTCCCGGTGATCGCGCACCAGCTTTGGCGCTTCGTGGCGCCGGGGCTCTACAAGAACGAAAAGAACGCCTTCCTGCCCTTCCTGATCGCATCGCCCGCGCTGTTCCTGCTGGGCGCGGCCTTTGCCCATTTCGTGGTCATCCCCCTGGCGATGGCGTTCTTCCTGGGCTTTGCCGATTTCCCGTCCTTCGTTTCGGCGATCCTGACCGGCGAAGAGGTGCCGCAGGCGACCGACAAGGGCATCGACATCGTTTTCAACGGCAAGGTCAACGAAACGCTCGACATCACGCTGAAGATGATCGTCGCCTTCGGGTTGTGTTTCCAGCTGCCGGTTCTGCTGACGTTGATGGGCAAGGCCGGTCTTGCTTCGGCCGATGGTCTGCGCCGCACCCGTAAATACGCGGTGGTGGGCATTCTGACGGTTGCCGCCTTGGTCACGCCCCCGGATGTGACCACGCAGCTGATCCTGTTCATCGTGGTCTACGGGCTTTATGAAATCTCGATCTTCCTGGTCGCACGCGTGGAAAAGAAGCGCGAGGAACGGCTTCGCGAAGAAGGTTATTACGACGACGAGGAAGACGAAGCCGAACAAGACTTCGACGATCCTCTGATGGCCGAATTCGACGAGGACGATAAGTGAAGAAGAAGATGAAGCGGATCGCCGAGGCGCTGGAGCGGATGGCTCCGGCGCCTTTGGCTGCCCCCGATTTCGATGCCGCCGACGCCTTTGTCTGGCATGTCGATCCGGACCGGCTAGCGCCGGTCGCGCAGGTCAACCGAATCGACCTGTCGCTGCTGGTGGGGGTGGAACGTACCCGCGACACCCTGCTGGCCAACACGCTGCAATTCGCCAAGGGCCTGCCGGCCAACAATGCGTTGCTGTGGGGATCGCGCGGGATGGGCAAATCGTCCATCGTCAAGGCGATCCATGCGGAAGTGGTGAAACAGGGCCATGGGCTGAAGATCGTCGAACTGCAGCGCGAAGACCTGCCGTCGGTGTCACGGCTTATGAACCTGCTGCGCGGGTCCGAACACCGGTTCCTGCTGTTCTGCGACGACCTGAGCTTTTCGCACGATGACGAGCATTACAAATCGCTGAAGGCGGTTCTGGATGGCGGCATCGAGGGACGGCCCGATAACGTGGTGTTCTATGCCACGTCGAACCGGCGCCACCTGATGCCGCGCGACATGATCGAAAACGAACGCTCCAGCGCGATCAACCCGTCCGAAGCGGTCGAGGAAAAGGTGTCACTGTCGGACCGGTTCGGGCTGTGGCTGGGCTTCCACCCCTGCAGCCAGGACGAATACCTGGAAATGATCCGCGGCTATTGCGACGCCTACGGGGTGTCGGTGGATGAAGATACCTTGCGCGCCGAGGCGATCGAATGGCAGGCCACGCGCGGGGCGCGGTCCGGCCGGGTGGCGTGGCAGTATTTCACCGATCTGGCCGGGCGCAAGGGCGTACGGATCTGATCTGAGGCCCGGCGCAACGTCTCCGTCAGCGCTTCGTTCCCAAGGAACGTAAAAGCCCCCTCCCGTAAGGAAGGGGGCTTTGTTTTTGCAACTCGTTCGGGCGACCTAGCCGACCAGGCGGCTGATCACCACAGTGACTTCGGGCTTCTTGCCGATCTCGTTCTGCGCGGTCTGGCGCACGATCTTGCGCAGCTCACCTTCCAGCTTGTCGTCATCCTTCAGCGTCTTGGCGCCGGCGCGGCCGATGAACTGGCTCAGGTCTTCCTCCAGGCAATCGATCAGCGGCGCGTTGGAGCGGCCGGTTTCTGCCAGCCCGCTCAATTCGCACCACGGATCGCCCAGCACCTCATCGTCTTCGTCCACGATGACCGTGACCAGCACGTGACCGTTCAGCGCCATCCGGATACGGTCGCGCACGATCCCGTCCAGCGCACCGATCAGCACCGTGCCGTCGAGATAGGTACGGCCGGTTTCGACGAAGCCACAGACCTTGGGCGCATGACCGCCCAGATCCAGCATGGTGCCGTTGACCGCGATCGCCGAAGCATAGCCGTTGCTTTCCGCCAGCTTGGCATGTTCGCGCAGGTGGCGGTGTTCGCCATGCATCGGGATCACCATTTCGGGGTGCATCACCTTGTGCATCTCGACCAGGTCGGGCCGGTTGGCATGGCCCGACACGTGATAGCGCCCGCCCCGGTCGTCGACCACGTCGACGCCCATCTCGGAAAACTGGTTCATGATCCGGATCACGCCACGTTCGTTGCCGGGAATGGTTTTCGACGAGAACAGGAACAGATCGCCCGCCTTCAGGCTGATACCGTTGTATTTACCGTTGGCCAGCTGCGCCGATGCCGCGCGGCGTTCGCCCTGGCTGCCGGTGACCAGCAGCATCAGGTTCTCGCGCGGGATGTTGCGGGCGTCCTCGACCGGGACCACCTTGGGGAAATCCGAAAGCACGCCGGTTTCGATCGCCGCCTCGATCATCCGCCGCATCGCCCGGCCCATCAGACAAATCGAACGGCCGGCGCGTTCACCGGCTTCGGCCAGCGTCTTCACCCGCGCCACGTTCGACGCGAAGGTGGTCGCCACCACCATGCCCGGCGCCTCGTCCACCAGGCTTTCGATTTCGTCACCGATGGAGGCCTCGGAGCGGCCCGCCTCGGGGCTGAACACGTTGGTGGAATCGCAGATCAGCGCCTTCACCCCGTCCTTGGCCACCGAGGCCCAGAGATCGGGATCCCACGGTTCGCCCACCAGGGGCGTCTTGTCGAGTTTGAAATCGCCGGTATGCACCACCCGGCCCGCCGGGCTGTCGATGACGAGCCCCGCGCTTTCCGGGATCGAGTGCGAAATCGGCAGGAAGCCGACGCTGAACGGCCCCGCCTGCACGGTTTCGGGCCAGGCCGAAACCGTGCGCACGACCTTTTCCGAAAGCCCGTATTCTTCCAGCTTGCCGCGCGCGATGTTGGCGGTGAAGGCGCGGGCATAGACCGGCGCGCCCAAGCGTTCATACAGATGGCCCACAGCCCCCACGTGGTCTTCATGCGCGTGGGTGATGAAAATCGCTTCCAGCCGGTCCTTGCGTTCTTCCAACCAGGCGATGTCGGGCAGGATCAGGTTCACGCCCGGCGAGCCGTCCATGTCGGGGAAGGTCACACCGAGATCGACCAGGATCAGGCGTTCCTGATCTTTTGGCCCATAGCCGTACACGTAACAATTCATTCCGATCTCGCCGGCACCGCCGAGAGGAAGGTAGATCAGGCGATCGCTGCTCATATGTTGCCTTGGTCCTTGTTGTATTTATGGATCACGGTCAGGCCGTGCATTGTCAGGTCGTCTTCGATGGTGTCGAACAGGTGGTCGGCCTTGTCGAACAAGGGCGCCAGACCACCGGTCCCCACGACTTTCATCGGTTCGCCGTATTCAGCCTTGATACGGGTAATGATTCCCTCGATCAGGCCGGTATAGCCCCAGAACACCCCGGATTGAATACAGCCCACCGTGTTGGTGCCGATCACCTTGTCGGGCTGGCTGATATCCACATGCGGCAGCGCGGCGGCGCCTGAATGCAGCGCCTCCAGGCTCAGGTTGACGCCGGGCGCGATGACACCGCCGACATAGGCCCCGTCAGAGGCCACCACGTCGAAATTCGTCGCGGTGCCGAAATCGACCACCACTACGTTGCCGCCATGCCGGTCATAGGCGCCCGCGGCATTGGCCAGCCGGTCCGGACCCGGCTGGGTGCCTTCGTCGACGCGCGGTGCCACCGGCAGCAGACATTCGGGCTTGCCCACGACCAGCGGGCGGCATCCGAAGAACCGGTCGGTGAAGACGCGCAGGTTGAACACCACCCGCGGCACGGTGGAACTGATGATCACGTCGGTGATATCGGCCTTGATGCCGTAGTGATTGATCAGCGTCGAATACCAGGTGAAATAGGCATCAGCCGTGCGGGCGTGATGGGTCGACGTCCGCAGGGTACACAGGAACTTTTCCCCGTCCCAGATCGAAAAAACCGTATTGGTATTGCCGCAATCGATTGCCAGAAGCATCTTCGCCCTTTCAGAAAAAAATCTCTGCCGCGGGGATCGCCACGCGGGTTTGCGCCGTGGATAGGACAAGATTGCCCGCCTCGTCCACCGTCTCGAACGTGCCGGTAGTTTCGTCGCGCATCGTGCGCGCGGTGATCACCTCGCCCAGCCTTGCGGCGCGCGACAGCCACAATTCACGGATCGGTGCGAAACCGTAGGTGCGGAACTGCGTCTCGTAACGGGCATAGGCGGCAGCCAGCAGGTCTAGGAAATCCTCGGGCGTCACCGCGACGCCGGTTTCGCTCAGCAGCGATACCGGGGGAAAAGCGCCCTGCTCTACCTCGCCGGTTCCCGGCGCGGTTTTCAGGTTCACCCCAATGCCGATGGCGAAATGGCTGAGCCCGCCCGCATGTCCAGCGCTTTCCAGCAGGATACCGGCGATCTTGCCGCCGTTCATCAGCACGTCGTTGGGCCATTTCAGCGACAGGCCCTGCGTGCGGCCGGTGGCGGCGACGAAAGCGTCGTACAAGGCCAGCGAGGCCACGAAGGAGCGCAGCGCTACCTTGTCGGGCGCCTCGTCGGGGCGCATCACCAGGGTGGCGGCGAAATTGCCCGGCGGATCGGTCCAGGCCCGGCCGCGGCGGCCGCGCCCGGCGGTCTGGCGCAGGCCAAGGATCCATTCCGGGCCGGCAAGACCGGGCGCGATCCGCGCCGCTTCGGCATTGGTGCTGTCGACGCTGTCGAGCACCCGGCGTCCGTATCCTTGCGGCCATGTCATCGCGCGCTGTCATCCTTTCCGGTTCGCGTATTGCCCGCGTGCTATAGAGCAGACAGCGCCGGTTTGACAGGGATTTGTCTGGTCCCGCCGCGCCGCGGGGGCAGGAAAACGGCGGGCGTCGTGCGATGCGGCCCCGCCGTTGCTGCCGGTCTGACCGGTGACAAGGTCCGGTGGCTTGATCAGGCCGCCACCACGCGCACCGCCGCGAACTTGAATTCGGGGATCTTGCCGTAAGGATCGAGCGCCGGGTTGGTCAGGATATTCGCCGCCGCCTCGACATAGGCGAAGGGCACGAACACCATGTCGGGCGCCACCGCCCGGTCGGCCCGCGCCAGCAGGGTGATCTCGCCCCGCCGTGTCTGCAGCTTCACCTTGCCGCCCGGATCCACGCCAAGGCGGCGCAGGGTCGAAGGGTGCAACGAACAGTTGGCCTGCGGTTCCACCGCGTCGAGCACTTTCGACCGCCGCGTCATCGACCCGGTATGCCAATGCTCCAGCTGCCGCCCCGTCGTCATGATCATCGGGTAATCGGCGTCGGGCTGTTCGGCGGGCTGGATCACCTCGGCCGGGGCGAAACGGGCGCGCCCGTCCTTACGCGGGAAACCGTCTGCGAAGACGATCGGCTGGCCCGGGTCCTCGGGCGACAGGCTCGGATAGGTGACCGCGCCTTCGGATTGCAGCCGATCCCAGGTGATGTTGTCGAGCGACTTCATACCTTGTTTCATCTCGGCAAAGACCTGCGACGGGTCGGTGAAGGTCCAGTCCAGCCCCACGCGCCGCGCCAGATCGACGGTGATCGCCCAGTCTTCGCGCGCCTCGCCCGGCGGCGGCACGGCGGGGCGGCCCATCTGCACCTGCCGGTTGGTGTTGGTGACGGTGCCCGATTTTTCGTAGAAGGCGGCGGCGGGCAGGACCACGTCGGCGTAATTGGCGGTTTCGGTCAGGAAGATATCCTGCACCACCAGATGGTCGAGCGATGCCAGCGCCTGCCGCGCATGGGTCACGTCCGGGTCGGACATGGCCGGGTTTTCGCCGAGGATATACATGCCCCGGATCTGGCCCGCATGCACGGCGTCGAGGATTTCGGTCACCGTCAGGCCCTTTTCACCGTCGGTATACTTGTCACTTCCCCAGACCGCGTTGAAGTGCCCGCGAATGCTGTCCTCGGTCACGCTCTGGTAATCGGGCAGGAACATCGGGATCAGGCCCGCGTCGGACGCGCCCTGCACGTTGTTCTGACCCCGCAAGGGGTGCAGCCCCGCACCGGGCTTGCCGACATTGCCGGTCATCAGCGCCAGCGAAATCAGGCAACGCGCATTGTCGGTGCCGTGAATGTGCTGGCTCACGCCCATGCCCCAAAAAATCATCCCCGCCTTGGCATTGGCGAACGCGCGGGCAACGGCCCGCAACGTGTCGGCGGGGATGCCGCAGATGCCTTCCATCTTCTCGGGGGTGTAGCCCGCCAGATGCGCCTTCTCGTCCTCCCAGTTCTCTGTGAACTTCTCGACATAGGCTTCGTCGTACAGCCCCTCCTCGACGATCACCGACATGATCGCGTTGAGCATGGACACGTCCGCGCCGGGTCGGAATTGCAGCATGTGGGCGGCGTGGCGCTGCAATGCGGTGCCGCGCGGATCCATCACGATCAGCTTGCCGCCGCGCTTGGCGAACTGCTTGAAATAGGTGGCCGCGACGGGGTGGTTTTCGGTCGGGTTCGACCCGATCACGATGGCCACGTCGGCGTTTTCGATTTCGTTGAACGTCGCCGTCACCGCGCCCGATCCGACGTTTTCCATCAAGGCCGCGACGGATGAGGCGTGGCACAGCCGGGTGCAGTGATCGACGTTGTTGTGGCCAAAGCCTTCGCGGATGAAGCGCTGGAACAGGTAGGCTTCCTCGTTGCTGCACTTTGCGCTGCCGAAGCCCGCCACCGCCTTGCCGCCCCGTTCATCCCTCAGCTTCGCAAGGCCGGTGGCGGCGAAATCAAGCGCCTCGTCCCAGCTTGCTTCGCGGAAATGGGTGAACGGGTTGGCCGGGTCGACGTTGAGCCCCTTGGGCGCGTCGGGCAGCCGGATCAGCGGCTTGGTCAGCCGGTGCGGGTGGTGGATGTAGTCGAAACCGAACCGGCCCTTGACGCAAAGCCTGCCTTCGTTGGCCGGGCCGTCGATGCCTTCGACATACTTGACCTTGCCGTCCTTCACCTTCAGCGACACCTGGCAACCGACGCCGCAGAACGGGCAGACGGATTTGACTTCCTCGTCGAAATCGCGGCTGTCGCCATGCTGCGCATCGTCCAGAACGGTGGCGGGCATCAAGGCCCCGGTCGGACAGGCTTGCACGCATTCGCCGCAGGCCACGCAGGTCGACGCGCCCATCGGGTCGGCGAAATCGAAGGTGGGATAGGCGTCGTGCCCCCGGCCCGCCATGCCGATCACGTCATTGACCTGCACTTCTCGGCAGGCCCGCACGCAAAGCCCGCACTGAATGCAGGCGTCGAGGTTGACCCGCATCGCGACATGGCTGTCGTCCAAGAGCGGAATGCGGTCCTGTTCCAGCTTGGGGAAACGGCTGTCGGATACGCCCTGCGCTTCCGCCGTGTCCCAGAAATGGCTTGATGCGTCATGCGCGGTATCGCGTGCGGGCTGATCGGCGCTCAGCAGTTCGACCACCAACTTGCGCGCGGTTTCAGCCCGCGCGCTGTCGGTCCTGACCACCATGCCATCGGCGGCGGGGCGGATGCAGGAGGCGACCAGCGTACGTTCGCCCTCCACCTCGACCATGCAGGCGCGGCAGTTGCCGTCGGGGCGATAGCCCGGTGCGGGTTTGTGGCACAGATGCGGGATCTTGAAGCCCCGGCCATTGGCGGCGTCCCAGATCGTGGTGCCCTCTGGCACGGTGACGTCGGTTCCGTTCAGGTTGAAGGTGACGGTGTTGGTCATCGCTTACACCTCGTCCTTGAAATGTTTCATCACCAGCCGGATCGGGTTCGGCACCGCCTGCCCCAGCCCGCAGATCGAGGCATCACCCATCACCGTGCAGAGGTCTTCGAGCAATTCGCGGTCCCAGCTTTCCGCCTGCATCAGTTTCACCGCCTTTT
Source organism: Thalassovita aquimarina (assembly GCF_018219815.1). Lineage (GTDB taxonomy): Bacteria > Pseudomonadota > Alphaproteobacteria > Rhodobacterales > Rhodobacteraceae > Thalassobius > Thalassobius aquimarinus. The sequence goes on along the minus strand of NZ_JADMKU010000001.1, from coordinate 33,614 downwards.
CGCAACCGGCCCGGCAGGGGGTGCATTGGCCGCAGCTTTCGGTTTCGAAGAACTTCAGCATGTTCAGCGCCGCCGCCTTGGCGCTGTCCTGATCGGACAGAACCACCACGGCGGCGGAGCCGATGAAGCTGCCATGCGGCTGCAGCGTGTCGAAGTCGAGCGGCACATCGTCGAGCGCGGCGGGCAGCAGGCCCGATGAGGGCCCGCCCGGCTGATAGGCCTTGAGCACGTGCCCCTCGGCCATGCCACCGGCCGCGTCGATCACGTCGCGGATGGTCGACCCGGCGGGCAACAGGTAAACGGCAGGTCGCGCCACCCGGCCGGACACCGAATAGCTGCGCAGACCCTTGCGGCCGTTGCGTTCGACAGAGGACAGGATTTCGGGGCCTTCGCGGCAGACACGGGCGACCCAGTGCAGGGTTTCGATGTTGTGCACCAGGGTCGGGCGACCGAAAATGCCCTCCTGCGCGACGTAGGGCGGACGGTGGCGCGGGATGCCGCGCTTGCCTTCGATCGATTCGATCATCGCCGATTCCTCGCCGCAGATATAGGCCCCGGCCCCGCGGCGCAGGTCGATGTAACCGGGGTCCACGATGCCAGCGTCTTCCAGCGCCGCGATTTCGCGTTTCAGAATTGCGCGCACCGCCGGGTATTCGTCACGCAGGTAGATGAAGCAGGTTTCGGCCTCAACCGCCCAGGCGGCGATCAGCATGCCTTCGAGCATCAGATGCGGCGTGCGTTCCAGGTAATGACGGTCCTTGAAGGTGCCGGGTTCGCCCTCGTCGCCGTTCACCGCCAGGTAGCGCGGGCCGGGATTGGCCCGCACGAAACCCCATTTGCGCCCCGAGGGGAATCCGGCGCCGCCAAGCCCGCGCAGGCCCGACGCCAGCACCGTTTCCTGCACCTGTTCCCAGTCGCAGCCTTCACGCAGCCGCAAAAGCGTATCGTAGCCGCCAGTGCCACGGTAGGTCTCGAAGCCCTCGCAATCGGGAATACGAGGCGCGAAATCGCCCGAGGCAATCACCTCATCCACCTTTTCCGGCGTCGCGCCGTCGACATGGTGATGACCGATCTCCAGCACCGGCGCGCTGTCGCAGCGGCCCATGCAGGGCGCGCGCAGCACCCGGATGCGCGACGGATCGTGGCCCCCTTTCAACGCGTCGAACAGCGCTTCGCTGCCCGCCAGTTCGCACGACAGCGACTCGCAGACCCGGATGGTCAGGTCGGGCGGCGGCGCGTCGCCTTCGCGCACAGGGTCGAAATGGGCATAGAACGTCGCCACTTCCCAGACCTCGGCCATCGACAGGCGCATTTCCTCGGCCAGGGCACGCAGGTGCGGGGCGGACAGATAGCCGTGGGCATCCTGGATCAGGTGCAGGAATTCGATCAGAAGATCGCGCCGGCGCGGCCGGTCGCCAAGAAGCGCCCGAACCTCGGCCAGCGCCGTGTCGTCCAGTTGCCGCCCCTTCGGGGTGGCGCGGCCGCGCTTGCCGCTGCGGCCTGATTTCCAGATGCCGGTTTCGCGATCCAATGCCATGACGGGGTCTTTCCTTGCTGTGGCAACTGCCCTGACGTGCCGCGCCATATCGCGTCGGTCAATTCCAGATTTCCGTCGTTCGATAGGCAAATCCTATCACAATGAGCCGTCTCATGTTCGCGGAATTGCGATGGACAGCGGTTTCAAGCGGTCCTATCTCTATCGGCATGACTTGGGATGACGAAATCGACGCCTCCGGGCTTTTGTGCCCGCTGCCCGTTCTCAAGGCGCGCAAGAGGCTGCGCCAGATGGGACCGGGCGAGGTTCTGCGACTGCTGTCCACAGACCCGGCGGCAGTGATCGATGTGCCGCATTTCTGTAATGAATCCGGCCACGAATTCATTGGCATGCAGGATGTGGGCGACGCGACCGAATACCTGATCCGGCGCAGCTGATCAAGTCAGGCCAAGCATCGGATAAGGCAGGAACCGCACTGGATCGCCGGGGCGGATTTCGACCGCTTCGTCGGGCAATTCGACCAAACCTTCGGCCCAGGACAACCCGCTGATCCGCCCCGACCCTTCCGACCGGAACACCTCTGCGTGCCCCTCGGGGGTCAGGCGGGCGCGCAGAAATTCACGCCGCCCCGGTTTCTTGGATTTGCTGAAGGCGGCGGCAACGTCGAAGCCGGGCCTTTCTAGCCAGCCCCCCCCGGCCAGCAGCGAAAAGGCGGGGCGTGCAAAAACCAGCGCACAGACCAGCGCTGCCACCGGGTTGCCGGGCAGGCCGAAGACCGGCACGCCGTCCCACAAGGCCAGCGCCAGCGGCCGCCCCGGTTTCAGCGCGATGCGCCAGCTCGACAAGGTGCCCTTGCGGCGGAGCAGCGCTGAGACGTGATCTTCGTCCCCCGCCGAAGCACCACCGGAGGTCAGGATTACGTCGACCTTGGCGGCGGCCCCGGTCAGCCGTGCCTCGATCTCGGCCGGATCGTCGCGGACATGGCCCAGGTCCACCGGCGCGTAGCCCCAGCTGCGCGCCAGGTCCAACAACATCGGTCGATTGGCATCCCAGATCTGGTGCAGCTGGGCAGGATCTGCGGGCGAGGCCACGATTTCGTCGCCGGTGGACAACACGCCCACCCTCAGCCGGTCGAACGCCCGAACTTCGGCCACCCCGAGCGCCGACAGCAACGCCAGATCGGGTGCGCGCAGCCTGTGACCGGCGGATAGCGCCGTTTCACCCTCGGCCACGTCCTCCCCCGCCTTGCGGGTGTTTGCGAAGGGTTTGACGGGGCCGTCGAAGACGACCGCCGCGCCATCGAGCGCGGTGTCTTCCTCCAGCACCACGGTATCGACACCCTGGGGCAGGATCGCCCCGGTCAGGATGCGGATCGCGGCACCAGCGGGCACGGCGCCGTCAAAGGGCTGCCCCGCCGCCGCGCGGCCCTCGATGAGCGGCAGGCGCTGCGGCCCTGCCCCGGTCGCGGCATGGGCAAAGCCATAACCATCAACGGCGGAATTCTGACGCGGTGGGTTGGAACGCCGGGCGATGGCGTCAGACGACAGGATCAGGCCTGAGGCTTGGTCAAGCGGCACAAGGCGCGCCGGTTTGACAGGATGCAGCGCGGCACGCAACCGGTCCAGCGCCTCGTCCACCGGCACCCAGTCGACGCCCTGCGGCATGGCGAAACAGTCGTCCTTCAGGCGCGGCGGCACGGTGCGGGCGGACAGCGCGGCGCGCAGCGCCATCGGCTGCCCCGCGCCGGGCCGGGCCGCTTGCAGCGCCGCTTCCGGGCCTTCGGCCCGCTGCAGGTTGAAAAGCGCCTCTGCCAGCAACCGAACCTTTGCTTGCTGTACGGTCATCGCCGGATCGGCGGCGCAAAGGGCCGCGGCGTCGGGGGTCAACGCATCTGCTGAGACCTCAGCGATCATGGCGTCGCGCAGCCCGGCCAAGGCCCCTTCGGGCAGCTCTTCGTGCGCGCCCGCCTCGACCCCGATCAACACCGGGTCCGGCGCGATCTTGTCGGCCAGTTTCTCCATAGCGTCGGTCAGGTTGGCGACCTGAAAATTCCGCACCCCGTCCACAGTGGCGATGGCGCAGCAAATCTTCGCCCCGCCTTCCGGCAGGGACTCGGAGCGGCCCAGGACGATGACTTGCCCGACCGTCACAATCCCAGATCCTTCGCGATGAAATCGGCAATGGCAGCGGTATCGTCGAGATCGATCACCGGCAGGTCCAGATCGGCATGCGCGGTGTTGCTGGCCAGTGCCCGGACGGTGGCGTTTTCCGCCGCCAAGGGCGGTTTGCCGTTTTCATGGCGGTAGGCTTCGATCTTCGGATGGGCCTCGCGCTTGTAGCCCTCGATCAGGATCAGGTCGACCGGCGACATCTTCGCCAGCAGATCGGCAAGCGGCGGTTCCGGTTGTCCGCGCAGTTCGTGCATCAACGCCCAGCGGTTGGGCGAGGCCAGCATCACCTCGGACGCGCCCGCTTCGCGATGGCGGAAACTGTCGCGGCCCGGTTGGTCGACGTCGGTGCTGTGATGGGCGTGCTTGATGGTGGAAACGCTGAGTCCACGGGTGCAGAACTCCGCCACAAGCCTTTCCATTAAACCTGTTTTTCCTGCGTTTTTCCAGCCAGTTACACCGTATAGTTTCATCAAATCCTCAACAGCTTTTCAGCCTCATCAATATCTTCAGGGGTATTCACGTTGAAGAAAGGATCGAAGCCCTCCACATCGAACGCCGCCTGTCCCGCCTGATGCCCATCGGTCCAGATCACGATCTTGCGCAGGCCGCCCTGCAAGGCCGCGCGCAGGTCGTCGCGCAGGGCCACGGGCCAAAGCCCGAAGGTCGGTTGCCGCATGACCCTGCCGTCGGGCTGCCGCGAGGCCGCCAGCGCCAGCCCGGACGGCCCTGCCGCCGCTTGCAGCTGCACGACCAGATCGGCAGGGAAAAACGGCGTGTCAGCGGCGGCGGTAACGATGGCGTCGAACCCCTGTTCGGCTGCCCAGTCCATCCCCGCCAGCACCCCGGCCAGCGGCCCCGGATGATCGGGCATACTGTCGGGCAGCACCGGCAGGCCATAGGCGTCGAAGCGTGACGGATCGCCATTGGCGTTAAGCGCCAGTTGCGAAACCTGCGGCGTCAGCCGTTCGATCACGCGGTCCAACAGCGGCACGCCGCCGACCCGCTTCAGCCCCTTGTCGCCGCCGCCCATGCGTATGGCGCGGCCACCGGCGAGGATGATGCCGAGAGGTTTGGTCATAATAGTACCTCCGGCCATTTGGTTGGCCTCACGAAAAGTAATAGCACGGTTATCCCAATGACAACGGGCCACAGAAAGGCAAACGAAATGAACATCAAAGCGGCGGCTAGCAGCAAACACGGAAACAACAGACTGCCCCAAAACAGAACCCGACATTTGCGTAACGCCCGTCGCGCAGTTTCGGTGTGATCAAGGTGCGGAGGTTCCCCCCAGATCGCCAAGCGGTACAGTAGCCTCGTACGCGCAAGGTCGCGGCAAACGCCCGCCATCGGCGGTGTCGGGTTTTCCGTCGGCCACCCAAGCGCAGATCGCGTCTCCCATGACGTACGCTCCATCTCGGTAAAATACTGGCCAAGGCTGTTCCAGGTCTTCCACAGAAGGAAGAGACCGCCGAAACCAACGACGATCCAAATTAGAAAACCCGCAACCACCCATGCGCCGAAATCATCCATCATGGCTTACTGAAGCCCCCCTGCCGACCGTCCGCCCGCCACGGTCCTCTCTCATCCCGCGCTCTTCCTACGATGTTTCTTCTCTTCCTCCACCATCGTGGCCGGGTCTGCGTCGCGGATCAGCCGTTCCTCGCCCGCGAGACAGACAAATCTTTGCCCGCGCATCCGGCCGATCAGGGTCAGCCCGACCTGCCGCGCGATTTCCACGCCCCAGGCGGTGAAGCCCGAGCGCGAGGCCAGAACCGGGATCCCCATCAAGGCGGTCTTGATCACCATTTCCGAGGTCAGCCGCCCGGTCGTGTAGAGGATCTTGTCATCCGCCGGAACGTCGTGGCGGAACATGAAACCGGCGATCTTGTCGACCGCGTTGTGGCGCCCGACATCCTCCATATAAACTAGCGGCTTGTCACCCTGACACAGCACCGTGCCGTGGATCGCGCCCGCTTCGAGATAGAGCGAGGGAACGGTATTGATCTCCTTCGCCAGCGCATAGAGCCAGCTTGTCCGCACCTCCGCCTGCGGCAGGGTCAGTCCCTCCAGCCCCTCCATCATGTCGCCGAAAACCGTACCCACGGCGCAGCCGCTGGTGCGGGTCTTCTTCTTGACCTTTTCCTCGAAGGTGGTCTGCGCCCGGGTACGCACCACGACGGTTTCGATATCATCCTCGTAATCGACTCCGGTTACTTCATCATCGTCGCGTAACATCCCCTGATTACGCAAAAATCCAAGAGCGAGGTATTCCGGATGATCGCCGATTGTCATCGCGGTGACCACTTCCTGAGAGTTCAGGTAGATGGTCAGGGGACGTTCCTCGACCACCGAAATTTCGGTTTCCGCCCCGGTGTGATCGATGCCCGATATGCGCCGCGTCAGGCGCGGGTCATGTGGGGTCGGCAGGATGGGCAGATCTGGAAGCATCGCGAAGTCCCCGTAGATGATGGCTTGCTTTTTGGGTTTGAGATGCACCATTTATGTCCGGCGCGAAAATAGCAAGAGGGTCGGAGCATGCTGGGCTTTGTAGTTGCTGAAGGACGGGGCGAGGCGGATCGCTGCCTGCGCGAGGTCGCCGCAACGCTGCGCGCGGCCGGGGTGAAGGTGGCCGGCGCGGTGCAAAGCAATGTCGAAACCGATCCCGCCTACAAATGCCAGATGGATCTGCATATCCTGACCGGCGAAGTGGTGATCCGCATCAGCCAGGATCTGGGCGCGCTGTCGAAAGGGTGCCGGCTGGACCCCGAGGGGCTGGAACACGCAGTCGGGCTGGTCGCTGCCAGCCTGCTGCAAGATCCCGAGGTCCTGATCCTCAACAAGTTCGGCAAGCAGGAACTGGACGGGCGCGGCTTCCGCCCCGTCGTGGGCGAAGCTTTGCTGGCCGGCATCCCGGTCCTGACCGCTGTCAATCGCGGCAATGTCGAACAGTTCATGGAATTCGCCGGCGACATGGGGGAACAGTTGCCCGCCGACAAGCAGGTGCTGACCGATTGGGTGCTGGCACAACGTGCCGCGCTGCGGGCCTGAACGCGCTTTGGACAATTTGTCCGCGGAAAACCGCCCCGACCGTCAATTTGTCCATTTCGAGCCAAATTTTACGATGCTACCCCATGCGGGAACACTCAATATCTGGGCAGGGATAGACTGGGAATGAGCGACTTTTTCGGCGGTATCGCGCAGGCGGCCCGGCTGATCCTGACGCTGGACCCGGATCTGGCCGAAATCACCCTGCTGTCGCTGCGGGTCAGCCTGATGGCGACACTGATCGCTTCGCTGATCGGGTTGCCCTTGGGGGCGTGGCTGGCGATCAACCGCTTTCCGGCGCGGCGAACGGTGATTGCCTTGTTGAACGGGCTGATGGGGCTGCCGCCGGTGGTGGTGGGGCTGTTCGTCTACGTGCTGCTGTCGCGTTCGGGGCCGCTCGGGGTGCTGGGGCTGCTCTTCACCCCCACCGCGATGGTCATCGCGCAGGTCATCATCATCACCCCGATCATCGCCTCAATCGCGCATCAGGCGATCCGCGAACTCTGGGCCGATTACCACGACCTGCTGATTTCGCTTGGCGCGACTCGGCGGCAGCGGCTGATCACGCTGATCGTCGACGGGCAACGGCCGATGCTGACCGCGTCGTTGGCGGGCTTCGGGCGCGGCATCGGCGAGGTCGGCGCGATCATGATCGTGGGCGGCAACATCGACCATGCCACCCGGGTCCTGACCACGGCGATTTCGCTGGAAACCGGCAAGGGCGATTTCGAGATGGCGCTGGCGCTTGGGCTGATCCTAATCACGCTGGCAATTTCGGTGAACCTGGTGCTGCACACGCTGAACCGTACCGAAAGGGGGTCGCGATGGTAAGCTGGCTTTCGGCGGAAGGGCTGAGCGTGCGGCGCGGCGGCCGCACCCTGATGGGACCGGTCAGTTTCGACCTGACCGGCGACGGGATCGCGGTGGTGATGGGGCCGAACGGCGCTGGCAAGACGACACTCCTGCGGGCGCTGCATGGGCTGGAGCGGCGCCGCGGCGATGTCCGCTGGGGCGATGCTGGGCTGGCCGCGGGGCGCAACCAGGCCTTCGTGTTCCAGTCCCCGGTCTTGATGCGCCGGACGGTGCTCGACTGTATCGCCTTTCCGCTTCGCCTTGACGGGGTGGCGCGGGCCGAGGCGCGGGCGCGGGCCGAGGTACAGGCCACCCGGGTCGGGCTGCGCGTCGATCTGGGCGGCGCGGTCGAAGACATTTCCGGCGGCGAGAAACAGAAAATGGCGATGGCGCGGGCGCTGATCCGCGATCCCGGCATCATGTTCCTGGACGAACCCTGCGCCAATCTGGACGGGCGTTCGACCTGCGAAATCGAAGACATCCTGACCCAGATCCGCGACAGCGGCACAAGGATCATGATGTCGACACATGACATCGGCCAGGCGCGCCGCCTGGCCGGAGAAGTGCTGTTCCTGCACCAGGGCAAGCTGGAGGAACAGGGCATCGGCGACACATTTTTCGACGCGCCGAAATCCAAAGCCGCAACGGCCTATTTGAGGGGGGATATCCTACTATGAACCTATTGAAATCCATCGTAATGGGGGCTGCGACCGCACTTTTCGCCGTCGCGGCCCATGCCGAGGACATGAAGATGTCGGTGACGACGTCCTTCGCCAATTCCGGGCTGGCCGACGTGCTGCTGCCCGAGATCAAGGCTGATACAGGCATCAACGTGCAGCTGCTGATCGTCGGCACCGGACAGGCGCTGAAACTGGGCGCGGCGGGCGATGTCGACGCGGTCCTGGTCCATTCGCGCCCGGCCGAAGAAAAGTGGCTGACCGCAGGCAACGGCACCCATCGCCGCGAGATCATGTATAACGATTTCATCTTCGTCGGCCCCTCGGACGACCCGGCAAAGGCGGGCGCGGCCGAGAAAGCCACCGGCGCGCTGCAGGCGATCGAGGCGGCCAAGGCGCCCTTCGTCAGCCGCGGCGATGACAGCGGCACCCACAAGATGGAAAAGCGGCTGTGGACGGCGGCGGGCATAGCGCCCGAGGGCGACTGGTACCGCGCCGTGGGTCAGGGCATGGGCGCGGCGCTGAACACCGCGTCGGGAATGAACGCCTATATCATGTCGGACCGCGCCAGCTGGTTGAAATTCGCCAACAAGGGCGATCTGAAGCTGGTCTTCGAAGGCGATCCGATCCTGTTCAACCAATACGCCTACATGCCGGTGAATCCCGAAAAGCACCCGCATGTGAAGCACGACCTGGCTGAGAAGCTGGAAGCCTGGCTGGTCAGCGACAAGGCGAAGGCGCTGATCAATGGTTACACGCTGAACGGCGAAACGCTGTTCACCTTCAACGCCAAGACCGAGTGATCCTACCCGAGATGAACGATGAAAGCCCGCCGGGTCCGGCGGGCTTTTTCATGCGGGAAAGCATGTACTGAGGATAACCGCCCGGCGCCATCGTTTCGGCTTGGGTACATTTAGTCGTCCAGCGATCCGTGGATGGCGAACTGGTCCAGCCCGGCGTCGGAAGCTTCGATGAAACGGTATTGTTCGCGCACCCCTGCCCCGGTCAATTCGCGCGCCACGGTCAGCACCGTGTTGGGCGCGTGATCGGCGCAAAGTTCGGCCATCTGGCGCAGTTCCTCTTCCGCCACCGGCAGCGCCGCCTCGACCGAGGGGGCGCCGTAAACGGCGACGAAATGCTCGGCCAGTCGCCGGGTCAGCATGTCCAGTTCCGCAGGTTCGATCCGGGTCACGGCGACGAAGGTCACCCGCCCGAAGGTTTCCACCCCGAGCCAGCCATTGGCGAAGGCCTGCCGCGCCTTGCCCACCAGGTCGGCCTCGGACCAGTTGGAAAACTCGAACCCGCCACTGACGCACCATTCGCCGGTGCGCGCGGGGGAATGGAACACGTTCAGGTCGCTTTCATCGAAATGGATCGCGCGGGCAAGCAGCATCAACAGCCCTCCTCAAGGATTTCGGTCAGCGGGATCAGCCGGCTGTCGCCGTCGGGCCGCTTCAGGATCATGCCGAAGTTTTCGTCGACGCCAAGGAACCTGCCCTCCAGCCGGTCGCGTTTCAGCGGCACAGAAACGTTCTCACCCATGTGCCAGACAAGGCCCTCCCATTCGCGGTAAAGCGCCTTGCGCCCTTCTTCGGTTTCCAGCCCGTTGAGCCAGTAAAGCGAATGGCGCGCCCACCCTTCCAGCAGTTCCAGCGCGTCCAGTTCGCCGCAGCCTTCTTCCAGCAAAGAGGTCCAGTCCGGCGTTTGCCCCGGTTCCAGCCCCTCCCCGGCCTCGTGGCGCAGGAACAACTCGAACGCCACCACCAACCAATCGGGCACCGCCGCCGGATCGTCGGTGCTGCCATAAACATGCAGCCCCCCGGCGTGCCCGCCATTGACGCGGATGCCGCCGGTCCATTCGAAATGCACCCCGGTTTCCGGCGGCGCCGAAACGCCGAGCGCGTTCTGCAGCGCCACCCCGCAGGCCACGAAGGCGGCCATTGCGGTTTCCAGCGGCTCCTCGGGCGCCAGCACAAGCGCCGCGCGCAACCGGCTGTCGGTGACCGACCAGGGCAGCAAACCGGCATCAATGCCGCGACGGGCCTCCTTGCAGGCGATGGTGACCGGGTTGGCCGGCCCCGCCGCCAGCCCCTTCAGCAGAGGCGGGAATTGCGGTGTCAGGATCGTCATGCGACGCCCTCGGCCACCAGTTTGCGGGCGATGTCGCGGAACACCTGCGCCTGCGGCGAGTTGGGTGCCGACACCACGATCGGCGCGCCGCCATCGGCGGCCATGCGGATATCGAGATGCAGCGGCACCTCGGCCAGCAGCGGCACGCCGAGCTTTTCCGCCTCGGCCGCGACGCCGCCATGGCCGAAGATGTGTTCCTCGTGGCCGCAATTGGAACAGATATGGGTGCTCATGTTCTCGATCAGGCCATAGATCGGCACGTCGAGCTTGTTGAACATGTCGATCCCCTTGCGGGCATCCAAGAGCGCCACGTCCTGCGGCGTCGACACGATGATGGCGCCGTCCAGATGGGTTTTCTGCGCCAGCGTCATCTGCACGTCGCCGGTGCCCGGTGGCAGATCGACGATCAGCACGTCCAGGGCGCCCCATTGCACCTGGAACAGCATCTGCTGCAGCGCGCCCATCAGCATCGGGCCGCGCCAGACCACCGCCTCGTCCTCCTGCGTCAAGAGCCCCAGCGACATCAGGGTGACGCCGTGGTTGCGCAGCGGCAGGATGGTCTTGCCGTCGGGCGACGCGGGCCGCCCTGACACGCCCAGCATGCGCGGCTGCGAGGGCCCGTAGACATCGGCATCCAGCAGCCCCACCCGGCGGCCTTCGGCGGCTAGGGCGGTGGCAAGGTTGGCCGACACGGTGGATTTGCCCACCCCGCCCTTGCCCGAGGCGATGGCGATGATCCGGTCCACCCCCGGCACCTTTTCGGGACCGGCGGGTTTGGGTCGCGCGCCCGCTTTCAGATCGGGCGGCGGGGTCGGTGCGCTGTGCGCGGTCATAACGACCGAAACGGTGTCGACACCGGCAAGCGCCTTGACCCGCGCCTCGGCTTCGGCCCGGACCGGTTCCAGCGCACCAGCGCGGGAGGGATCGATTTCCAGCACGAACCGCACCGTGCCACCATCGACCGTCAGGGCGCGGACCATGCCCGCCGACACGATGTCGGAGCCGCTGATCGGGTCGGTCAGATCTTTCAGAGTGCTCAGAACCTCTTCGCGGGTCGCGGTCATTCGGCTGCGCCTTTGATTTCGCCCTCTACCACGTGTTCCAGACCCAGTTCCTTGATGGTCAGCACCATCCTGGCCTTGTGCGGGCCGGTTTGTGCGCCCGCGCCGGCGTCACGCAAAGCGGCCTCGATCGCCTGCTGCGAGGTGACGCCGACCTGCTTGAGGAATTTGCGAACGGACATGTTCAGTTCATCGTTCATCGGATACTCCTGCTTCTTTCTTTTCGCGTTGACCTGTCGGCATGACACTTCCTAGCGTAGCGCCATGCCTGTGAAACTTGCAAAACACCTTTTCGCGGTCCTGGTTTTTCTTTGCCTGGGCAGCGCCGGCGCGACCGAAGAGGAAAGGCAATTCCGTCTGCGCGCCGATCCCGAACTGGAACGCAGCGGTCTCATGCGCTTCGTCCTGCCGCGGTTCACGCTGAAGACCGGGCGGCGGGTGGAACTGGTGACGGATCAGGCCGACATGGTATTCGCGGTGCTGCCGGACGGCACCCCCGTCGTGGCGCGCGGACCACGCGTGTTTTCGGCCCGGCTGGATAGCGACAACTCCGCCGCAAAGCGGTTTTACGACTGGTTGCTGTCGGATGTCGGTCAGGCGACGCTCCTTGATTTCACGCCGGAAACCGGGCCGCGTTTCGCACCGGTCACGGTCAAGGGCGCGGTCGAAGAGGTGGTTTTCGAAGGCGACGTCGCGCTTGGCGCCGCGGTGGCGGGCCGCCATTGCACCCGCTGCCACCGGGTGTCGCCCGAGGACCGCAGCACGATCGGATCGACCCCGTCCTTCATGGCCCTGCGCGCCCTGCCCGACTGGCACGAACGCTTCACGGCCTTCTTCGCGCTGAATCCGCACCCGTCTTTCCTGCGGGTAGAAGGCGTCAGCCCCGAATTCGATCCGGGCCGCCCGCCCACGATCACCCCGGTCGTGGTGACGCCCGAAGAAGTGGACGCGCTTCTGGCCTATGTGTCGACAGTCACGCCTGCCGATCTGGGCGAAGAGATCCGGCATCAGTGATCGCGGCGCTTGCTGAAGTAGTCGTCGGTGGTGCGCACCTTCGGCCGGTCGGCCGAGGCGAAGGGGTTGTCGGTACTGTGATACTGCGCCTTCACCCGGCAATCGTCGCACATCTGGATCAGCCGCCCGGTATCGCTGTCGGCGAACATGCTGTGTTTGCCGGCCAGTTTCTCGACGATCTTTTCGACCGTCGACTTCACCCCGAAGGGCGCGCCGCATTCGATGCAGCAGAACGGTTCTTCCTCGTTCAGCGTTTGCAACTTCATCACATCGTCGGACGGATCGAAGCGCGGTTGCAGCGAAATCGCCTTTTCCGGGCAGATATTGGCGCACAACCCGCATTGCAAACAGGCGTCTTCCTGGAACCGCAGCTCGGGCTTGTCGGGATTGTCCACCAATGCGCCAGAGGGGCACAGCGACACGCAGGACAGGCACAGCGTACAGGCATCCGTGTAGACCAGAACCGCACCGTAAGGCGCGTTTTCGGGCAACGGCACCGGCGCGTCCTGCGGCCCCAGCAGAGATTTCGCCGCCATCCGCGCGACCTGTCGCCGGTCGCCCATCAGAAGCACCGGTTCGACCTGCTGCGGCGTGGTTTCGGCATCGTAAAGCGCGTCCGACATCGCGTCGGGCGTATCAACGTCCAGCAGGAACAGACGGGTCGCGCCGCCCATCGCCTGCGCCAGCGCGATTTCGCGGCGGATCGGGTCGCGTTCGGTCCGGGGCGCGGCAAGAATATGTACCGCGCAGAAGCCAGAGGCCAGCGCCGCCAGCATTTCGGCATGGCCGAACCCGGTCAGCGCGCCCACAGACAGCGGCAAGACGTTGCCGGGCAATCCGCGTCCGAAGCGGGCCGACAGCGCGATCATCTCGGCACCGTGGCTGTCGTCATGGACCAGAAGTACCGGGTTTTCGCCGCCCGCTTTCAGGAAGGTTTCAGCCAATGTCCGAACCCGCGTGTTCACCGTGGCAACCGGCGGCGCATCGTACTTGATCGCGCCGGAGGGACAGAGCGAGGAACAGGCGCCGCAGCCGGCGCAGACCAGCGGGTCGATATCGACGTGATCGCCGGCGGGCAGGATCGCCCCGGTCGGGCAGATATCGAGGCAATTGCTGCACCCCGTCTGGCCGGCGCGGGAATGGGCGCACAAGTGCTGTTCCAGCGTCAAGAACAGGGTCTTCTCGAACGTGCCGATCAGCTGCGCGGCCTCGAACACGGCATCGGCCACCGCCTTCTGGCTGCCGGGATCGGCGCGCAAATACCCGTCGCGTTTTTCCGGCGCCGGGAACAGCGGCGCGTTGCCGGACAGGTCCAAGATGATGTCGCAGCGGGTTTTCGCAGCGTCCCGCGGCGCCGTGGTGGCAAATCCGCCGCGCCCCGCCGGGTTGAGCAATTCCACCGCGTCCAGCGCCACGTCGAATTGCCCGAACGCGCCGGTGACGGTCTTAAGCCGTCCGCGAAGCGTTTCGAAACGGCGGTCCAGCGGCAGTTCCTCGCCCGGATCGAGCAGCAGAGTGACCGCCAGCGCCTCGCTCAGCCGCTCGGCGGCGGCGATGGCGACATCTGATCTGCCTAAGATCAGGCACTGGCCTTCCGAGGAGATGTCGAACGTTTTCACCGGAGGCTGGGCGACCTGCGCCTCGGCCACCAAGGCCGCCATCTTGGGGCCGGGTTCGGGACTTTCCGTCCATCCTGCCCGGTCGCGGATATCGACGAATTCGGGCGGCGCGACCGACAGTTCCTCGGCCAGTTCGCGGAACTTCTGGGCCTCCTGCTGGCAGGCAATGATCGCCTCACCGCTGGAAATCTCTTTCGCGGCGATGTCCAATTCACGGCCGCAGAGTTCCGAATGGACGCGCGAACAGCGCAGGTTTTCACGCCCTTCGAAGACCTTCGGCTCTATCGACTGAGACCCCGAACAGTTGCATAATATCAATCGCTTAGCCACGTTTCCCTCCCAGAGCCCAGATTGCGAGGGGCGGCGGATGCCCGCCCTCGCGGCGTGATGCTAGGCATGAAAAGGCCGGAGGGGTAAAGGCCAAATCAGGTGATTCGCGCAAAAACCGTTAAGATTAATTCCGACTAAAAAAGGGGGTTTATTGCGATCTGGACAATTCGTCCCAAGCCCCCTGCCGACCCGTGACCCATTGTGGACAAATTGTCTGCCGCGTCGCAGCAATCCGGGGTTTCTTCGACTTTCCCGAAAATTGACGTGGACGGCCCGGATTCGGCCTGCAAGCTAGTTATCGGAGGGTGTGCAATCGTACACCATGAGGGAGCTTGAAATCTGACATGGCGGTCATCCGCGACACGATACCGGTCGGCATCATCGTCCGCAGAACCCCCGGCGTCACCCGCTGGGCGGCATGGTCGTGGCGGGTGTCGGCCCTTCTGCCCGGCGCCGGCCCCGCCGATTGGCGCGAATTGCGCCGCGAGGGCGACGCGGTGGAATTCCATGCCGCGACGATGACCCTGGAACTGTTTTCCAGCGACACGCAGGGCTATGTCGTTTCGCTGGCCTCGAAAACGCCCTGCCTCTACGTGGTGCTGTCCGAGGATGACTCGGCCGATGCCAAACTGCCGTGGAAGCCCGAATTGCTGACCGCCTCTGCCTTCGAAGGCCAAGGCTATGCCGAAAGCGGCGAAGGCTTGGTCGAACGGGTGCCGATGCCGTTGCCGCTGATTTCGTTCGTCCGCGATTTCGTGCAGGCCCACCATGTCGAGGAAGAATTCGCCAAGCGCAAGCGCGACCGCAAGCGGGTCGATCTTGTCGAGGATGGCAAGGGCGATGCCCGCATCCGCCAGCTGTCCGATGTCTACCGCGCGCCGCGCCCGATCCGGGGGGATGTGCATTGACCCAGGTGAACGAAGAAGGTTTCTGGTCGCGCCGCCTGTCCGGCATCAAGGCCGAGGCGGAGGCGGAACAGCGCGCCGCGCAGGAAAAAGCTCTCCGGCTTGAAGCCGAGGCCGAAGCCGCCCGCGCGGCGGAACTGGAACAGAAAAGCGATGCCGAGATTCTGGAAAGCCTCGGGCTGACCGATCCCGATCAGATGCAGCCGGGCGACGATTTTTCCGCCTTCATGGCCAAGGCGGTGCCGGAACGGTTGCGCCGCCGGGCGCTGCGCCGGCTCTGGTCCTCGAACCCGGTTCTGGCCAATCTCGACGGGCTGACCGATTACAGCGACGATTTCACCGATGCCGCGACGGTGGTGCCGGATCTGCGCACCGCCTACCAGGTCGGGCGCGGCATGTTCGAACATGTGCGTCAATTGGCAAGCGAGGCCGCCGAAGAGGCCGATGCGCCCACCGAAGCGATCGAAACGGCGGCAGCGGAACAGGCGGAACAGGTAGAGGCAGACGCCACCCCCGGCCTGCGGGCCGCGCCGGAAATGGACGTTCCGGTGGAGGACATGTCCGACGCCGACGACACCGCGCCCGCCGAAGACAGACCGGCCCCGCGCCGCCACATGCGTTTCACCTTTGCAAGCGAGGACGACCTAACATGACCCAAGCCGTTCAGGCCAACCCCGCGATCCACGAAGAGGACAAGCTGCGGGCCGAGCTTTACGATTTCCTTGCCGCGCTTCTTGCGGCGCCGCCGACGCGGCCGATGCTGTCCCATTACGGCAAGCTGCAAGGTGACGACACCGAACTTGGCAAGGCCTTTCAGGTGCTGGCCAAGCTGGCCAGCGCGACGTCGGAAGCCGCGGCGGAACGCGAATTCGCCAACCTGTTCATTGGCGTCGGGCGCGGCGAATTGCTGCCCTATGCCAGTTTCTACATGACCGGGTTCCTGAACGAAAAGCCCCTCGCCGTCTTGCGCAAGGACATGGCGCGGCGGTCGATCAGCCGCGCGCCCAATGTCTATGAGCCCGAGGACAACATCGCCAGCCTGTGCGAAATGATGGCGGGCCTGATCCTGGGCCGGTTCGGCGATCCGGCCTCGCTGGAAGACCAGAAGGCGTTCTTCAACACCCATATCGCGCCCTGGGCGGCGCATTTCTTCGCCGATCTGGAAGGCGCGAAAGGATCCGTCCTTTACGCCCCGGTCGGCACCATCGGCCGGGTCTTCATCGGCATCGAAAAGGAAGCCTTCCGCCTGAGCGGAAGCTGAGACAGCGCGCGCTGGCCCCGGAGAACAAAAACTTGGGCCAGCGGCAGAACCATGACGGGATACAAGTTTCGAGGAGAAATGAAATGAAAGAGAGCGACAAGAAAAAGGCCCCGAGCCGGCGCGACTTTCTGAAGATCGCGACCACCACTGCCCCGGCCGCCGCGGCCCTTGTGGCCACCGGCGGCACCGCCGAGGCGGCGGTGGCAGACCCCAAGACGTCGGGTTTGCAGGACACCGCGAACACCCGCGCTTATTACCAGTCCGCTCGGTTCTGAACGGATCAGGCACCGGCCGGGTGGCCGGGCCGCTTACCACGCACGTTTTCCGGGGATAACCGGAACAGCTAGGGAGATGAGGATGCTCAGGAAAAAGACCAGCAGCGTCACACGCGATGCGAACCGGGCGCCACTGTTGTCAGCAGTGGCCGAAAAGACGGTTGACCGTCGTTCGTTTCTTCGGGGTTCGGGTCTGGCCGTCGGCGGATTAACCGCAATTGGCCTGACCGGCGGGACCGTGACCCGCGCTTCTGCGCAGGAAACCATGGCCAAGTCGATGGAGACCATCAAATCGGTCTGCACCCACTGTTCGGTTGGCTGCACGGTCATCGCCGAGGTGGATAACGGCGTCTGGGTCGGCCAGGAACCCGGCTACGACAGCCCGTTCAACCTGGGCAGCCATTGCGCCAAGGGCGCCGCGGTCCGTGAACACGCCCATGGCGAACGCCGCCTGAAATACCCGATGAAGAAAGAGGGTGGCGAATGGAAGCGGATCAGCTGGGACCAGGCGATCAACGAAATCGGCGACAAGATGCTGTCGATCCGCGACGAAAGCGGCCCGGACAGCGTTTACTGGCTGGGTTCGGCCAAGCACAATAACGAACAGGCCTACCTGTTCCGCAAGTTTGCCGCCTACTGGGGCACCAACAACGTCGACCACCAGGCGCGGATCTGCCACTCGACCACGGTGGCGGGCGTGGCGAACACATGGGGCTACGGCGCCATGACCAACAGCTACAACGACATCCATAACAGCCGCGCCATTTTCGTGATCGGCGGCAACCCGGCAGAAGCGCACCCGGTGTCGCTGATGCACATCCTGAAGGCCAAGGAAGAAAACAACGCGCCGGTCATCGTCTGCGACCCGCGTTTCACCCGCACCGCGGCGCATGCCGACGAATACGTGCGCTTCCGTCCCGGCACCGACGTCGCTCTGGTCTGGGGCATCCTGTGGCACATCTTCGAAAACAGCTGGGAAGACAAGGAATTCATCCGCACCCGGGTCTGGGGCATGGATGAAATCAAGGACGAGGTGAACAAGTGGACGCCCGAAGAGGTCGAGCGCGTCACCGGTGTTCCCGGCAGCCAGCTTGAGCGCGTCGCGCGCACCCTGGCCAACAACCGTCCCGGCACCGTGATCTGGTGCATGGGCGGCACCCAGCACACCAACGGCAACAACAACACCCGCGCCTACTGCATCCTGCAGCTGGCCCTTGGCAACATGGGCACCACCGGCGGCGGCACCAACATCTTCCGCGGCCATGACAACGTGCAGGGCGCGACCGACCTTGGCGTTCTGTCGCACACCCTGCCTGGTTACTACGGCCTGTCGGGCGGTGCCTGGGCCCATTGGGGCCGCGTCTGGGGCGAGGACATGGATTGGCTGAAGGGCCAGTTCCACACCGAGAAGGACGCCGACGGCAAGGACGTCAACCTGATGAACCGCACCGGCATCCCGGTGTCGCGCTGGATCGACGGGGTCCTTGAAGACAAGGAAAACATTGACCAGCCCGACAATGTCCGCGCCATGGTTCTGTGGGGGCATGCGCCCAATTCGCAGACCCGGATGACGGAAATGAAGACGGCGATGGAAAAGCTGGACATGCTGGTGGTGGTGGACCCCTACCCGACCGTGTCGGCGGTGCTGCATGACCGCACCGACGGCGTGTACCTGCTGCCGGCCGCGACCCAGTTCGAAACCCGCGGTTCCGTCACCGCGTCGAACCGGTCGATCCAGTGGCGCGACAAGATCTTCGATCCGCTGTTCGAAGCCCTGCCCGATCACGTCATCATGGCCAAGTTCGCCAACAAGTTCGGCTGGGCCGACCGGTTCTTCCGCAATATCGAAATGGAAGACGCCGAAACCCCGAACATCGAAAGCGTCACCCGGGAATTCAACTCGGGCATGTGGACGATCGGCTATACCGGCCAGTCGCCGGAGCGACTGAAGCTGCACATGGCCAATCAGCACACCTTCGACAAGACGACGCTGCAGGCCGTGGGCGGCCCCGCCGACGGGGATTACTACGGCATGCCGTGGCCGTGCTGGGGCACCGCCGAGATGAAGCATCCGGGCACCCCGAACCTCTATGACATGTCGAAGCCGGTTTCCAAGGGCGGCCTGACCTTCCGCGCCCGTTTCGGGGTGGAAAGGAACGGCGAAAACCTGCTGGCCGAAGGGGTTTATTCGCAAGGGTCCGACATCAAGGACGGCTATCCCGAATTCACCATGCAGATGCTGATGGATCTGGGCTGGGACGGCGACCTGACCGACGAGGAACGCGCCGCGATCGAGGCCGTGGCCGGCCCCAAGACCAACTGGAAAACCGACCTGTCTGGCGGTATCCAGCGGGTCGCGATCAAGCACGAATGCGCGCCCTTCGGCAATGCCAAGGCCCGCGCGGTGGTGTGGACTTTCCCTGATCCGGTGCCGCTGCATCGCGAACCGCTCTATACCCCGCGGCGCGATCTGGTGGCGGACTACCCGACCTATGAGGACCGCAAGTTCTACCGTCTGCCGACGCTTTACGCATCGATCCAGAAGCAGGACTTCAGCCAGGACTACCCGATCATCCTGACCTCGGGGCGTCTGGTAGAATACGAAGGCGGCGGCGACGAATCCCGGTCCAACCCGTGGCTGGCCGAGCTGCAGCAGGACATGTTCGTCGAAATCAACCCGCGCGACGCCAACAACCTGGGCGTCCGTGACGGGTCGCAGGTCTGGGTCGAAGGCCCCGAGGGCGGCAAGGTCAAGGTCATGGCCATGGTCACCGAGCGGGTCGGTGCCGGGGTTGCCTTCATGCCGTTCCACTTCGGCGGGCATTTCCAGGGCCAGGACCAGCGGGACAAGTACCCCGAAGGGGCCGATCCTTACGTTCTCGGAGAATCGACCAACACCGCGCAGACCTACGGGTATGACTCGGTGACCCAGATGCAGGAAACCAAAGCCACCCTTTGCAAGATCAGCGCAGCCTAAGGAGATACGGATATGGCACGAGCTAAATTTCTCTGCGACGCCGAGCGCTGCATCGAGTGCAACGCCTGCGTCACCGCCTGTAAGAACGAACACGAAGTCCCATGGGGCATCAACCGCCGCCGGGTGGTGACCATCGGCGATGGCAAACCCGGTGAAAGGTCGATCTCGGTCGCCTGCATGCACTGCTCGGACGCGCCCTGCATGGCCGTCTGTCCGACCGATTGCTTCTACCAGACCGAAGATGGTGTGGTGCTGCATTCCAAGGATCTGTGCATCGGCTGCGGCTACTGCTTCTACGCCTGCCCGTTCGGCGCGCCGCAGTATCCGCAGGCGGGCAATTTCGGATCGCGCGGCAAGATGGACAAGTGCACATTCTGCGCCGGTGGCCCGGAAGAGGACCATTCGACCGCGGAATTCGCCAAGTACGGCCGCAACCGCCTGGCCGAGGGCAAGCTGCCGATCTGCGCCGAGATGTGTTCGACCAAGGCCCTTCTGGCCGGTGACGGCGACGTGGTGTCGGCGATCTACCGCGAACGCGTGGTGGCGCGCGGCTTCGGGTCAGGCGCCTGGGGCTGGGGCACGGCCTATGAGAAGAAGGCCAATTGATACGACCTCACGCAGCGGTGCGGCGCCGGAGCCCGGCGCCCTGCCCGGCGATCAAACAGGCCCGCGGAGAATTTCCCCGCGGGCCAATCCTCTGTAACCACGGGGCAGTTCGGTTATGGCACGACACATAAATATATTCCTCGCCCTCCTGGCAGTGGTGATCCTAGCGATCGGGACCGCAGCGATGGCGCTGGCAGACACCGCGACCGATCCGCGCGCGGCCACCGGCGGCGCGCAAACGCTGGAGGACATCCTGAAACGGCAGGAGGGGCTGAAAATCGATGACAGCTTCCGCCGCGACGCCACCGGCAATCCCGAGGCGGCCGCGCCGATGACCGACAAGCTGGGCACCCTTGGCGGGGTGTCGGATTCCGAATTCTGGCGCAGCTACCGCTACGGATCCGCCGATATCACGTCGTCGTCGCGCGTCCCTGCCGCCGATATCGTGATACAGGACAGCGGCATGGCCTGGCTGTCCTTCCGCGAAGGACCGCTGATGACCTATGGCGGGTACCTTCTGCTGGGGATGTTCGGACTGCTGGTCCTGTTCTTCCTGATCCGCGGCCGCATCCGCATCGACGGGACACCGGCCGGAACCACCATCCTGCGCTTTTCCACGATCGAACGCTTTGCCCATTGGCTGCTGGCCGGGTCCTTCATCCTGCTGGCGATCACCGGCTTGTCGCTGCTGTTCGGGCGTTTCGCGCTGATTCCACTGCTCGGGCGTGAGGCATATTCGCCCATCGCGATCGCCGGCAAATGGGTGCACAACAACGTATCCTGGGCCTTCATGCTGGGGCTGGTGATGGTCATCCTGTTCTGGGTTGCCCACAACATTCCCAACCGGCACGACCTGAAATGGATCGCGGTGGCCGGCGGATTGTTTTCCAAGGGCGTCCACCCGCCCGCGCGCAAGTTCAACGCCGGTCAGAAGCTGATCTTCTGGGCCGTTGTGGTGCTGGGGGTGTCGATCTCGGCCTCGGGCCTGTCGCTGCTGTTCCCGTTCGAATTGCCGATGTTCGCTGCCACCTTCGACAAGGTCAACGCGCTTGGCCTGCCCGGCCTTGTGGGCATGGCACCGCTTCCGACCGAATTGATGCCGCATCAGGAAATGCAACTGGCGCAGATCTGGCACGCCATCGTGGCGTTCGTGTTCATCGCCGTCATCCTGGGCCATATCTACATCGGATCGGTCGGGATGGAGGGCGCCTTCGACGCGATGGGCAGCGGCCAGGTCGACGAACAGTGGGCGAAGGAACATCACGGGCTGTGGTACGAAGAAGTGACCGGTAAAACGGCCCACAGTCCAGAGCACCCGGCGGAATAACCTGTGTGGGGGCGGCGCAATGCCTCCCTTGAAATTTGGGGAAGAAAGATGAAAAGCATGTATCTCGCTTTTCTGGCGATCATCGCGATTGCCGTGGCGGCGGATTATTCCCTCGGCCAGGCAGGGTTTTCGATCCAGGACGTGACATCGGGGCCTTCGGTCCGACTGGATTGACCTGAGCAGGCAAAAGGGATCAGAATAAGAATATGAATATTGGTGCCCAGACACCAACCGCCAAGCCTGACGCCGCGGAACAGTCGCAGATTGACCGCGCCATTCGGCATGTATCGATCCTTGTGATCGACGACGAACCGGGGATGCGCAATTATCTTGTGCGGTTGCTCGAACCCCGTTGCAAGCGGGTCGAAACCGCGGCCAGTGCTGTCGAGGCCTCGGAACGGCTCGACATGCAGCATTTCGACCTCGTGTTGCTGGACAACGTGATGCCGGGGCAGTCCGGGCTCGACTGGCTGGAGGAACAGCGCCGCGTCGGGTTCTTCGCCGAGGTGATCCTGATGACCGCCTATGCCGACCTGGAAACCGCGATCCAGGCGATGCGGGTCGGCGCGTCGGATTTCGTGCTGAAACCGTTCCGGTCGAACCAGATCCTGAACGCGATCAACCGCTGCATGGTCGAACGCTACCTGCGGCGCGAAAATTTCCTGCTGAAATACGAACTCAGGGCCGACAACCTGGCCGCTCGGGGCCGGCTGATCGGCAATTCGCCAGGGATCGAGGCGGTGCGCAAGACGCTGGAAAAGGCCGCGCCGATGCCCACCCCGGTCCTGTTCACCGGCGAAAGCGGCACCGGCAAGGAAATCGCCGCGCGCACGCTGCATGCGATGTCGGAACGCGCCGACAAACCCTTCGTACCGATCAACTGCGCCGCGATTTCGCCGGAACAGCTGTCGGCGGACCTGTTCGGCGAACCCGGCGTTCCGGGCGAAGAGGGGTTGCTGGTCCATGCCTCGGGCGGGACGCTGTTCCTGGACGAGGTGGTGGAATTGCCGCTGCCGATACAGGCCGCGTTGCTGCGGGTGATCGAGGATGGCCGCATCCGTCCCGGCGGGGCGGAACGCGAAGTGCCGCTGAACCTGCGGTTCGTCTTTGCCACCAACGCCGATCTGGACGCGGCGATGGAAGACGGCCGGTTTCGCAAGGATCTTTATCACCGGATCAACATCATCACGGTGCAGATGCCCCCCCTGCGCGACCGGGTCGGCGATATCAAGGAACTGGCCGAACTGTTCATGGGCAAGTTCTCCCGCCAGCTGGGCGTCGAGCCGCTGCCTTTGACCGAACAGGTGCTCTACAACATGGCCCGCTACGACTGGCAGGGTAATGTGCGCGAATTGCGCAACCTGATCGAACGGTCGCTGATCCTGGGCGAATTCCCCAGCGAATTCGCCGGCCTGCCCGGCGATGACGAGGTCGAAGCGGTGGAATCCCTGCACGCGATGGAACGACGCCACATCCTGTCGGTGCTGGAAGCCTGCGGCGGCAACCGGGCCGAGGCGGCGCGCCGGCTGGGCGTGTCGCGCAAGACCATCGACCGTAAATGCGCGATGTGGAATGTCTGATCCGCAGCCCCGGCAGATCGCCCTGCGCAACACCGTGCGGGTGCGCCTGCTGCTGATTGCGCTGCTGCCGATCATGATCCTGTTGCCGTTGGTGCTGCTGACTGCGGCGCGCAACTGGACCAATCGGTTCGATGAGGTCCTGATCGCCAAGGTGTCGGGCGAACTGACCGTGGCGCATCAGCACCTGGCCGGGTTGATGGAACGGCGCGGGGCGGCGATTTCGGCGCTGGCGCAATCGGCCGCTTATCGCGACCTGGCGAACGACAAGAACGAACTGCGCGCCCTCCTGGAACGCGAACGCATCCGCATGGGGCTGGATTTCCTGTACGCGATCGACGCCGACGGCACCGTGATCTTCGCCGAGGCCGACCGCACCCTTCCCGATCAACGCGACTGGCCCGTGGTGCGCGACGCGCTGAACGGGCGTGCGGGCACCGAAATCGACGTGTTCAGCGCCACCCAGTTGCAGGCGCTGTCCCCCACCCTGGTGCAACGCGCCCGTCTACGGCTGGTGCCGACCAAGGCTGCGGCCCCATCCGACCGCATCGAGGAACCGCGCGGCATGATGGTCCATACCGCCGCCCCCGCGCCCGGTGGGGCTCTGGTCGGTGGCTTGCTGCTGAACCGCAACCTCGGCTTCATCGACGAAATGAACGCGCTGGTCTATCCCGAGGGAAGCCTGACCGGCGGCAACCTCGGCACCGCGACCCTTTTCCTGGACGATGTGCGGATCAGCACCAATGTGCGGCTGTTCGAAGACACCCGCGCGCTTGGCACACGGGTTTCGCAGGAAGTACGCGACAGGGTTCTGGGCGAGGGGTTGAAATGGACCGCCCGGGCCTTCGTGGTGAACGACTGGTATATCTCGGCCTATGAGCCGGTGATCGACAGTTTCGGCAAGCGCATCGGGATGCTGTACGTCGGCTTCCTAGAACAGCCGTTCCAGCGCGCCGAGCGACGCACGCTGATGTGGATCTGGGGTGGGTTCCTCGTCATTATGGCGGTCAGCGTTCCGGTCCTTCTGGCTTTTGCGCGTGGTATTTTCCGCCCCTTGGAAAACATGAACCGGGTGATCAGCAAGGTCGAACGCGGCGATCTGGCCGCGCGGACCGGCGTCACCCGGCAAAGCGATGAAATTTCCCGTCTCGCCGCCCATCTGGACGATCTTCTGGACCAGGTGCAGGAACGCGACCAACGCTTACGCGACTGGGCCGAGGAACTGGAAACGCGGGTCGCGGAACGCACACGCGACCTGCAGGAAGCGAACAAGCGGCTGGAGGTCACCTCGAAGCAGCTGATCCTGTCGGAAAAGCTGGCCGCGGTGGGCGAAATCACCGCCGGGGTCGCGCATGAAATCAACAACCCGCTGGCCGTCATCCAGGGCAACCTGGATATCGTGATCCAGGACCTTGGTCCGAACGCGGCGCCGATGCAGACGGAGCTGTCGCTGATCCAGGAACAGATTCACAAGATCAGCGTGCTGGTGACCAAGGTGCTGCGCTTTACCCGGCCCGAGGAATTCGAACAGGGCGACGAAGGACTGGACCCCGATGCGGTGGTGCGTGCCTCCCTGCCGCTGGTCCAGCATATCCTGACCAGTTCGAACATCGAGATCGATCTCGACCAGCAGGCCGACTGCGAAGTCCAGATGAACGAAACCGAGCTGCAGCAGGTGCTGGTCAACCTGATTGTCAACGCGATTCAGGCAATGCCCGACGGGGGCCGGTTGTCGATCCGAACCGCCCGGGTCGAACGCGACGGGCGCGACAGGCTGCGGATGGTCGTCGAGGATACCGGCCAAGGGATGACCGAGGAAGTACGCGCGCGCGCCTTCGATCCTTTCTACACAACCAAGCGCAGCGACGGCACCGGGCTGGGCCTGTCGATCACCCGCGACCTGATCCATCGCGCCGGTGGTGACATAGAGGTGGAAAGCAGCCCCGGCGAGGGCGCCACCTTCACCATTCACCTGCCCGTCATGTCC
This sequence comes from Thalassovita aquimarina, assembly GCF_018219815.1. GTDB lineage: Bacteria > Pseudomonadota > Alphaproteobacteria > Rhodobacterales > Rhodobacteraceae > Thalassobius > Thalassobius aquimarinus. The sequence goes on along the minus strand of NZ_JADMKU010000001.1, from coordinate 8,305 downwards.
GCCTGAACCAACCGGCGAACAAGGGCGCCGGAGTTTCCCCCGGCGCCCGTTATCGTCATCCCGCCGTTTTTGCCCTAGCCGGCGAGGATCGAGGGCAGCCACAGCGTCAGCGCCGGGAAAGCGATCAGCACCGCGACCCGCACCAGTTCGGCAATGAAAAACGGCATCACACCGAGAAAGGTTTCGCTCATCGCGACGCCCTTGGCCTGCGCAGAGATGATGAAGACATTCATCCCGACCGGCGGCGTGATCAGCCCTAGTTCGACCACGATCAAAGCCAGTATGCCAAACCAGATCTTCAGGTCCTCGGTGCCCATCCCGAAGGGCGAGGTATCGGCCCCGGCCCAGTCGCCGCCGTTGATTTCCACCAGTACCGGCCAGAAGAACGGGATCGCCAGCAGGATCATCGACAGGCTGTCCATCAGGCACCCCAGAAGGATCAGCGCGAACAGAAGGATCATCAGCGTCGTCATCGGGGCCAACCCGGAATTGGCCATCCATTCGGCCATCGCCTGCGGAACGCCGCCACGCGCCATGAAGATCTTCAGCATCTCCGCGCCCAGCAGGATCAGATAGATCATCCCGGCGGTCCTGGCCGTTTCCAACAGCGCCTCGCGCCCGTCCAGCCAGCTGAGCTTGCGACGCAGCAGCCCGATCAGGGTGACCATGACGACCCCGACCGCCGCCGCCGGGGTCGGGTTGAAGAACCCCAGGTACAGCCCGCCGATCACCACGACAAAGACCGCCCCCACCGGCAGAATGTTCAGCGTCGACGCGATGAATTCATCGCGCGTGGCGGCCTGCCCTTTCGGCCCCGCGCCGGGCGCGACCAGAACGTAGAGGAAGATGGTCAGGATGAAGAAGGCAACCGCGATCAGCCCCGGGATCAATGCTGCCATGAACATGGTGACGACATTGGCCTCGACGATGATCGAATAGATGATCAGCACCACCGAGGGCGGGATCAGGATGCCCAGAACGCCGCCCGCCGCGATGGTACCGGTACCAAGCCGGTTGGAATAGTTGTAGCGTTTCAGTTCCGGCAGCGCCACGCGGCCCATCGTCGATGCGGTGGCCAGCGACGATCCGCAGACCGCGCCGAACCCGGCGCAGGCGGCGATCGCCGACATCGCGACGCCGCCGCGCATCCAGCCAAGCCAAGCATTGGCGGCGCGGAACAGGTCTGCGCTCAGCCCCGAACGCGACGCGATCGCCCCCATCAGCACGAACAGCGGCACCACCGAAAGGTCGTAGACCGAGAACTGCGCATAGGCGAGGTCCTTGAGCTGCGACAGCATGATCGCCGGCCCGTTCAGAAGCGTGATGCCGACCCCGCCCACGACGATCATCGCATAGGCGATGGGCAGGCGTATCGCGATCAGGAAGATCAGAACGCCAAGTCCGGCAAACCCGGTAGTCAAACTGTCCATATGTCGTGTTCTCCCATTACCGCGCCACGCGCTTCAGCGCCTGCAGGAATCCGATCACCGCCGCACAGAACAGCAGCGCGAGCGACACTAGGATCGGCAGGAAGGCCCACCAGATCGGGATTTGCAGGATGCCGGTAAATTCTTCGTATACCCTGTAGTCGACCAGCCCCGCGCTCATCCGCCAGAGCAGGATCGCCGTGAACAACAACGCGATCAGCCCGGCGAACAGCGACATCAGCGCCACCGAACGCGGGCTCGCGCGCATGGTGAAGATATCCGCCGACACGTTCGCCCCGGTCAGCTGGCAATAGGGCAGGAAACAGAAAACGGCAATCGCCGCGCCCATTTCCGTCAGTTCGAAATCGCCGGCGAAAGGTTTGTTGAACAAGGCCCCGGAAAGGATCGACCAGGCGTTGATCAGCACCACGCCGACCAGAACCAGCCCGCCGACAAGCGCCCAGCCGGTGATGACGCGCGTGGCGAGGCCCTGCGGCCCCGCCCCTGTTTTGGTTTCAGCCGACATCGGTCAGTTGGCGGCCATGTTTTCGTTGACCAGCTTAAACGCCCGGTCATACAGCGCCTGCCCGTCGATACCCTTTTCGGCCATTTCCGCGACCCAGCGATCCACCACCGGGGCGACGGCCGCTTCGAACTCGGCCCATTCCTCGTCAGAAAGCTGGATATGCGCGTTGCCCGACTTGGTGGCGATACCGATCCCGAAGGCGTCGGCATCTGCCCAGACCTTGCCGATTTCCTCGTGCCACTCCGGCCCGGAATTATCGACGAAAATCTGCTGGATATCGGCCGGCAGGCTGTTCCAGCGGTCTTCGTTCATGATCACCGAAAACGACGTGGTGCCCAGCCGTTTGCCGCCCGGACCTTCGATCTGGTACTTGGTCTGTTCGTGGATTTTCAGCGGCGGGATGATTTCCCACGGGATCAGCGCACCGTCGATCACCCTCTTCGACAGGGCAACCGGAATCTCGCCGACCGAGGTCTGTACCGGGCTGGCGCCAAGCGCTTCGATCACCCAGGCACCGGTGCGCGACGGGATGCGGATCTTCTTGCCTTCCAGATCAGCGGGTGAGCGCACCTCGTCGGTGGCCATATGCATGCCCTGGCCGCCATGAATGTGCTGGAACAGCGCAACCAGTCCCTTGAAATCCTTACTGATTTCATCGTCGTACATTTCCAGCATCGCCTTGTTCACCGCGGCGATATCGCCCTGGAAGACGCCGGGAAGTTCGAACACCTCGGTGCGTGGGAAGGCACCGGCGGCATAGGCGTTGACGATCCAGGCCATATCGACCACGCCATCGCGGACCTGGCGCGGCAATTGCGGCGGCTTGCCGCCCAGCGTCATCGACGGGAAAATCTCGATCTCGATGCGCCCGTCCGAGGCCTCCATGATCCGCTGCGCCCAGGGTTCCAGCATCTTGGTATGAGCCGGGGCCTTGGGGCTCAGGAAGTGGTGCAGCTTGAATTCGAACTCGGCCGCGAAGGCGCTGGTGGCGCTGGCCGCGGCGACAGCTAGCCCAAAGGCGAAGGCCTTGGTCTTCTTTGTAATTGTCATAGGTTTCCTCCCTTTTGAAAATCCGATCTTGAAAGCCGGACGCTGTGCGCCCGCTTGCTTTGCAGTTGCTCGCGTTTCATCGGTCATTTTGCATCAGACACGAAAAACCGCGCTTTCACCTTTTCGGGGACCGGGCAGGAGGTGATGCCCTGCCCATCTTCGCTCTTTTTCACGAGAACCCGTTTTTCGAATCCCTCGACGCACAGGATATCATCGCGAAGCAGACGATGTTCGACGTCGAAACTGGACGCCCCGAACCGGGTGATCGTGGTTTCGATCACCACCTCGTCACCGTGGCGCGACGGTTTGTGGAATTTCGCCTGGGTATCGACCATGGGAAAGCCTACCACGCCGTATTGCCGGATCAGTTCTGGTTTCGGCAGGCCCGCGGCCTTGAAATGATGCGCGGTCGAAGCATCGAACCAGCGGAAATAGTTGGGGTAGAAAACGATATCGGCGGGATCGCAATCGCCCCATTCGATCGTGACGGTACGGCGGCTGGTGAACATTTCAGACATTTTCGACCCGTTTCAGATTGGGAATTTCTGGCGCGGGGGGCTGACCGGCCAACACCGCCTCCAGTTTGGCATGGCTGTCATCGGCAAGCGCCGCGCCGATGGCGTCGCGCAGCCAGCGGGCGGTATCCGCCTCGGTTCCGGCCGCGACGGCCGGGCGCACGATATCCTGCATGATCCGCGCATAAGCGGTCTTACCCCGTTGCAGCGTGTCGGAATACCCCTTCAACACACGGGGCAGTTCAGCCAGCCCCATCGCGAAATCCGGCGAATGCGCCAGCGCGGCCTGCATCGACATGAGCCAGTCCTCGATCGCGCGCTGTTCTTCGGCAAAGCGATAGGACCGGCGGCGCAGGTGTTTCATCGCCGCCATTGTCCGCAGCATCCGATAGCCGATCACGCCGTTCGAGCGCACATGGATGCCACGACCGGTAAACGGAATTCCGCCGCCACGTGCGACACGGGCCATGATCCGCCTGCCGATCGGGACGGGCAGGATATCGGCGATCTCCTCGGCGCGGGGTTTCAGGTATTCGGTGACGGTCAGGGTTTGGCCCGGCTGCAACTGCACCTCGTCGCGGATGCGTTCGAACCGTTCGGGCCGGGTCTTGAGGTCAGCCACCCGCGCCACGTCCTCATAGGCCATCCACAGCGCCAGCCGGCGGCAGGCCTCGGTCAGGGCATGCACCGCCCGGTGATCGGACAGGTCCGCCGACGCGATCAGCAGGTTCGCCCGGGCGCGATAGGTTTCGGCATAGGCGTCGTCCTGATAGTCACGCAGTCGGTCGAGACCGTGACCGATGACCGTGCGCAACCCGTCGGGCAGATCGGACAGATCGGGGCGCGGTGCCGGGTCGGACTCTGCCGCTTCGGGGGCTTCCGGCGCTGCCCCGTCCTTCATCCGCTGCACTGCCGCGACCGCCGCATCGAAACCGGCCTGTGACCGGGCATCGCCCAGCACCGTACGCGCCTGTTCCAGGTCGAAGGGCAGAACGCCGCTCCCGCACAGCGCTCCATACATGGTGGCGCTGACGAAGGTGCCGTTTTCCGTCGCCAGCTGCCCGAGGTCGAGAAGATAGCTGTCACGCGCCATCTTTTCGGCCGCCTTGCGCACGTTGGCTTCGTCATAGCGGCCGTCGCCCATGGCGATCTTTTCGGCGGTGGAATAGAACCGCGCGGTCGATGAAATCAGCGTCGTCAGTCGCGGCGACACGAAGCCCGCCGCCATCACCCGCGCCGCTTCGACCAGTTCGGAACACACAACCGCGTCAACGCGGCCGGGCATCGGAACGAGGCTCAGCACCGCGTCGAGTGCCTCCTTGCGGGCAATCTCGATGTAATAGCTGGTCGATCCGGTGCGCTGCGCCACACCGGGGACCGAGGTCGCCTGCACCCGGTGACCGGATGCGCGCGCGGCCTCGACGATCCAGTTCATCAGCACGCCCCCGCCTTCGCCGCCAAGCGCGGCCAGCAGGATCCTGAATGGTGCCTTGTCCGTCATACCCGTACCCCCGTCAGCATCCGGCGCAGGCCCGCGCGGGCGCGGTCCCTCCAGCCGGGATTGGTCACGATATCCGCGCGCCAGAAGGACGGGCAGAGCGTGGCGGCATGGGCGACCTCGCCACACAGCCCGCAGCCGACGCAACCGTTGTTCACATGTGCCACCGGATCGGTCTTCAGCGGATCGGTGGACGTCTTGATCGTCAGCGTCGGACAGCCCGACAGCCGGATGCAGGAATGATCCCCGGTACAGGTGTCTTCATCGACCCCGAAACGGGTCCGCTGCACCCTTTCGCCCGCTTTCAGCGCCTTGGCACGGATCGGTTTGACCCGGCGCTGTCGTTCCAGCTGGCATTCGCCCTCGGCGACGATCACCTTCAACCCGTTGAACGGGGTCTTGAATGCCTCGCGCAGCGTATCGCGCATCTGCGCCACCTTGTAGGTATGCACCGTGCGCAGCCACTTGACGCCGACACCCTTCAGCGCATCCTCGATCGTGGTTTCGCCATCGGTGGCGCTTTTGTCCGCCGCTTCCAGCTTCAGCGCCTTGTCGGGCGAGGAAATCACCTCCTGCGTGCCGGTGGCCGAGGTGTAGCCGTTCTTCATGATGACAAGGATGCCGTCGCCGCCGTTGAGCAGCCTTGACGTCACCCCGGACAGCAACCCGTTGTGCCAGAATCCGCCATCGCCCATCACCGCTATGGGCCGCTTCTGCTGGAAACTCGCGACCGAAGCGTTGGAGGCAAGGCTCATCCCATAGCCGAGGATCGAGTTGCCGAAATTGAAGGGCGCGAAGGTGGCGAAGGCATGACAGCCGATATCGGCGGAATAATGCACCGGGCCAATTTCCTGCTGCGTCAGCTTCAGCGCGGCGAAGAACGGCCGTTCCGGGCAGCCGGTGCAGAACCCCGGCGGACGCGGCGGCACAGGCTCCACCAGCAGCGCCTTGGCCTCTTCGCGCAATGCCTCGACTTCCTGCGCATAGCTTTCATCGCTCAGCCGGTTGCCGATCTTGGGCAGGTGTTCGCGCAGGAACTTGCCGACGCCGGTGCCGATCACCTCGGAGGTGTATTCGCCCGCCATCGGCAGCATGTCCTTGCCCGCCAGCGTCACATCACAGCCAGCGCGGCGGAAGATGGTGCCGATTTCATTCTCGATATATTCGGGCTGGCCCTCTTCCAGCACCAGAACCGCTTTCTTGTCCTTGGCGAAGGACAGGATTTCGTCCGGCACCAGCGGGTAAACCACGTTCAGCGCCATGATCGGCAGGTCGCAATTGCCCGCCCCGTCGGCCAGCCCCAGTTCGCTCAGCGCCCGGATCAGCGCGTTGTAGAGCCCGCCCTGCACGATCAGGCCGACATCGCCCTGGGGGCCGTCGAAAACTTCGTTCAGCCCGTGCTCGGCGATGAAGGCGCGGGCGGCGTCCATCCGCTCGCCGGTCTTCTTGCGTTCATGGCCGAAGGTGACCGGAGGATGCGCCAGCTGTTCGTAGTCGTGCGGCGCGGCTTCGGCCAGGCTGTTCATCGAGATGGCGGGTTTCACGTTGTCCTTGGTCTCGAAGCTGCCCTGCACGTGACAGGCCCGGATGCGTAGTTCCATCATCACCGGGGTATTCGACGCCTCGGACAATTCGAAGGACCGTTCGACACAGTTGACGATGCTGGGCAGGTTCGGGCGCGGGTCCATCAGCCACATCGTGGATTTCATCGCAAAGGCGTGGCTGCGTTCCTGGATCACTGAGGCGCCTTCGCCGTAATCTTCGCCGATCACGATCAGGGCGCCGCCCATCACCCCGGGGGACGCGAGGTTCGACAAGGCATCGGCCGCCACGTTGGTCCCGACGATGGATTTCCACGTCACCGCGCCGCGCACCGGGTACATGATCGAGGCGCCCAGCATGGCCGCGGCGGAGGCTTCGTTGGTGCAGGGTTCGACATGCACGCCCAGATCGCCCAGTTCCGGCGCGGCTTGCACCATCACGTCGATCAGATGCGATACCGGCGCCCCCTGATAGCCGCCGACATAGGACACGCCCGATTGCAGCAACGCCTTGGTGACCGCGAGAATGCCCTCGCCGTGGAAGGTCTCCCCCTCACCCAGCTTCAGCTTCTCGATTTCCTTGGCAAATGAAACTTCCATCCCCGGTCCCGAAACCCCCTAAATTCGTTGCGGGCAAATTGCTTGCCGGGTAAATTAAAGTCAAACTGATTATGTAAATAGTGGTCATTCATGAATCAAATAAACGTAGCCCATCTCGACCTTAACCTGCTGAAAATGCTGGTGGCGCTGGCGCAGACCGGATCGGTATCGCAGGCCGGCGCGCAGCTGGGGCTGAGCCAGCCCGCGGCCTCCAACGCGCTGGCGCGGCTGCGCGACGCCATCGGCGATCCGCTGTTCATCCGCACCGGAAACGGCATGGTTCCGACTCCGTTCGCCGAAACCGTTCTGCCCGACATCACCCGGCATCTGGACGGGATTTTCGGCACCTTGGGTCACCAGACCCGGTTCGATCCGGCCCATAGCAAGCGGATTTTCCGGCTGTCCCTGTCCGGTCTGGGCGAAGTCGTGTTCCTGCCGAAACTTGTAAAACGGGTGTTTTCCGAGGCCCCAGATGTCCGGTTGCACAACGTCCCCGTACCCGCGGTGGACCTGCCCGAGGCGCTGGAACGTGGCCGGGTGGAACTGGCCATCGGGATGATCGACGCGACCGATCCACGAATGCGCGCGCTGCCGCTGTTCCAGGACCGCTATGTCGCCATCGCCGGGCGGGCCTTTTCGGGGCAACCGCAATCGCTGGAAGACCTGCGCACCGAACGCTTGGTGGTGACCGCGCCAGCGGCGACCTATGCTACCGATCTGGGCGATGTCCTGTCCCGTACCGGGCTGACGGAAAACGTGGCGCTGCAACTGGGCAATTTCGGCGCCTTGCCGCACCTGCTGGAAGCGCAGCCGCTGGTGGCGATCGTGCCCAGCCAATATGGCGAACAGTTGCAGGCATCGGGTCAGGCACGGCTTCTTCCGGTGGACATCGCGGCCCAGAATGCGAGTATCAAGCTGATCTGGCACCAACGGGCGGAAAGCGACCCCGCCTGCACCTGGCTGCAGCAAATCGCGATCGACACGCTTCGACGGCCCGAATGATCCCGCCGCCGCTTCGACACGGGACTGGCGCGACCCCACGATCCCTTGCTATGCCAAGCGCATGACAGTGCCAATGTTTTCCGCCAATCTGGGATTCCTGTTCACCGACCGGCCGATGGTCGCGCGCATCCATGCCGCTGCCGAGG